>NZ_AFEJ02000001.1:0-1200000 GCF_000238775.2 Acaryochloris sp. CCMEE 5410
GGAGCATTCCCTCGTAACGTTGACTTTGGAATTTAGTTAGAAAGTCATCTATGACAATTTCAACAAATTCTGTATTCTTGGGATTGGTATATCCACTAATTTTGACTTTCTTTAAGTAAGCTTTTTGGATAGCTTCTTGTAAGCCAAAAGCATAAACAACTTCTGGGAGAACTGTTTTACCCACATAGGGAGTACCCGTGTAGTTATAGCAAGCAACGACTCGGGTACCTGAGTGCTTAAGGCTAGCTGCTAGCTCGTCTACAGTACGACGGAGGCTGCTAAGCTTTGTCTTTTTGATACCCATGTCGTTAGCTAGCTTGGAACCAAAGGCATGATGGGCTTCATCAATATAAATACCAAGCTGACCAATACGACGGAGGTTATCAAAGCGTTGATTAGTAATCAGAGAGTCTTCATCATCCGGTTCATCTAAAGCATAGAGATCTTCAAATTGGCTATAGACATCACCTCGTTGATAAACCTGCTTACCACTGCCCAATAGCCGTTCTACATGAGTCTTGTCCTTATTTTGGCGTTTGAGAATAATCTTTTGAGTATTGGAAATAATGATATTAAAGCGTGAGCGATCAAGGATGTTGAGGGTAGCTCCTGCTTCATCAAGAAAGTGAAATTTAATGTTACTGGCAAGGAAGTTAACGTACTCAGGAGGAACAACCTGACGCATATCAAAGGTTTGAATCTCACGCAAGGACTGTAGAACAGTCTTATCTGGGGCAAAAACTAGAGCGTTATGGCAGTACTTCTCATCTCTGGGGAATTTATTGGCCAAAATAAATTCATAGAAAATGCATGTGGCCATGAGAATTGTTTTACCAGTTCCCATCGTTAAAGCAAAGATATAGTTGGAATAGGCACGAGCATTACTACGCATCTGCCTATAGAGCGTGTCGTACTGCTCCTTAGTCGCTGTCTGAAAGATATCTAGTTGGGTTTGACCAATACGATCGCTAACAGTTCGCCCTTCAAATCGGCCACTGCTCTCAGCCCAATCCTTGAAAAGCTGATGAACTTGCGCATTTTCTAGAAACTCTTTGAGACAAACATAAATCTCTAATGCCTCGAATTGAGGCTGACGCAAGAAGGTATCACCATTAGTTGGATCATTAAAGTCAAGAAATTTCTTAGTAAGGCCACGGTAATAGGTACGAATTCGCCCTCGATTAGCACTGTAAAACTGCCAGAGCTGGGTAAAAAACGCAAAATCAATATTAACTGCCTGAGACTTCCGCTTTGCTTTAGCCATAAACAATCGCCATCTCTAAAGATTCTGAAAGTAGATCAGTTATTTTGATACGGATAGTACCTGCATCGTCAGGAATAGAATAGTGGCCTTCAACCAACTCACTCTTATCGGGGATATCTACCGTCTTAGGCTCCAAAACCGCCCCATCATAGTTCCAGTCAATCATTACCGACTCCACTAACTCTCGCCAATCTTCAACATTTTCTTGTTGAAGACTAAGCTTTCCAAGTAAGTTCATCGGGTAGAACTGCTTAATAACTAACTCGCCATTTTCAATTTCGATTTGGCCCTCAGAATCACGTTTGAACAGAAGGTCCTGGCGATCTCGCAATACATCAATCACCTCAACATCTATCTCATAGGGCTGTACCTCTCTCTGAAGCACCGCCTTCAAATCCGATTCATGCCCCATACAAACCAGAGTAATAGACTCTACTGGCTTTTTAGGATGCTCCGCCTGACGCTGCTCAAATGCTTTATAGTCAAACCCAGCAATTAACTCATTCAAATCCACCCGCGTAGCAATTCGGTTAATCGGCATAATCTTTACCATCCGACCATCCTTCTCACCATCAAAGAGACGACCTTTCTCCAATCGGTTGATCTCAAAAGCTTCAATAAGAATATCTTTCGCTTCTAAAGGATTGCGAAAGATATCGTAGTGATTAACGTTGTAGACCTCAATTCCTGTAAAATATGGTCTTTTGGAGGATGTATTGACCTGAATTTCTTGTTGAATAGTTTTGGGCCTAAGTTCTTTAGCGATAGACAATAAGCGCTTCGTCGTAATTTGAACTGCCCCAAGATTAATATCTGAGCCAATAAATCGACGCCCCAACTTCATTGCTGCTACTTGAGTGGTTCCACTTCCCATAAAACAATCAAAAACCAAATCACCAGGATTTGATGAAGCTTTTATAATTCGTTCCAACAATTTCTCCGGTTTTTGAGTAGGATAGCCCTCACGTTCTATTGCTTGGCTATTTACAGGATTAATATCAGTCCAAATACTTTGCAATGGACGGCCTTTCAACTCATCCAAAAATTTCTTAATTTGAGGCCTCCTCGATTTACTTTCTGGATACCAAATCCTATTTTCATCGTGAAGCTTCTGCATTGTTTCTTTCTGATATCGCCATCCATTCTCTGGCGGTAAAAACCCCATCCATTCATACTTCATATTCGGTCTAGGGTTAGGACTAGTCATATCAGCTAAACGATAGACTCTCCCATTCTCATCCTTATGTATATATTTACTTTTTATATATTCATCACTATGCTTTTCATATTGTGGGAACCAGGTATGCTCAGAACTCTTTAGACAAAAATAGATTACGTCATGAATATGATTAAAAGTCTTTGAGTCACTTCTTGCAAACGTGCGTTGCCAAACAATTTCATTTTTTATATTTTCAGCGCCAAATACTTCTTCTAATATACAGCGAATATAGTGTCCCTTATGCCAATCACAGTGAATATAAATACTTCCATTTATTGCTAAAAGCTCTTTCAATAATATCAATCTTTCATAAAAGAACTGCAAGTATTCATCATTAGTCCAAATATCTGTATATTGCTTTTCTTCAAAGCTATTCATGTCATTTAAGACATTAGCTCCTTTTAATTTTATTTTTTTCTTATAATCCGCTTTCGAATCAAATGGAGGATCAATATAAATCAGATCAATCTTGCCGCGATAATCCTTCAATAAATGACTCATCACCTGAAGATTATCACCCCAATAAATCTTATTCAGCCAACCATCAGTTTCCTCTCCATGAATTTCTCTCAATTGAGCTGGATAGTAAGACGTTGAAGCAAATGGCCGCTTCCCACGCCAGTTCAACATCGGATAGCCCTTAATTGGCTCAAACTCAAAAGCCTCAACCCGCTCCATCTCACGGGTCTTTGGCAAATCCATCCCCAACTGTTGACTATCGTTCATTCACCACCTCTAAAATTCCAGTTTTTAGCATCACAATAAGGCTGCATATCACATTCCTTACAAGCCTTCTCAGGTCGTTCAGGAATACTAAAGTCTTTCTCCTCGATCCGACGCACAACCTCACCAAACGTCTGAATCGTAGTATCAATTAATCGCCGATCCTTCGTAAAGCTGATGTAGGGATTACCATTTTCCTCGCTCGTATAATAGAGGTGCATTCTGCTTACTGGGGAGCCTGTGCGCTCTTCAACAATATGAGCATAGACTTCAAGCTGACGCCGATAGCGGTCTAGCTTATCCCGATCCTTAGGATCATTCACATCAAGTTTCTTTTCCGACTTGAAATCAACAATCTCAACCGTATTACCCTCCCCCTGAATTAAGTCCACACTCCCGGACAAAATATATTCATCCTTCACCAAAGACACATCTACCTCAGCCTCTTTAACCCGGTTCCAATCATTACCATTGCGGCGGTAATAGCGCAGAACATGCTCTAGAGCAATCTTCTTAACTACAGGTGACAGATATACCCGCTCCCGCTTAGTGAGATAGGCATAATTCGTATCAAACCAAGACTCAATCTGCTCCACCGATAATTTATGCTCCTGGCCCCGGAGAACCGTCTTATGGATATCCTCAATCGTTTGGTGAACCAACGTCCCGAATAAGATTGGACTCTTACGTACTGGAGCAAACTCCAATTCTTTAAAGAATCGATACTGTTCAGCACAGTTCTCAAACAACACCAAATGTGAAGTAAAAGAATAATCTCGCTTAAGATTCACATCCTTAACTCGTGCCAAAGGCAGTGATGTTACATCAAAGCTGAGATCGCGCCAAGCAGGTAGCTCATTGTAGTAGTCAGCAAAATACTTAGAGGGAGTACGCCCACGCCCTGCCTTCTCTACACAAGAGAGCACCAGAAGATTTTGGGCACGGGAGTAGGCCGTGTAATACAGTCGATAAAAATCAAAAAACTTAGTATGGTTCAACGGCTCAAAAACAGGCCGGGAAAGATACCCCTCTTCTAAGATTTCATCCAACTTCGAATGTTGCCTACGCGGAGCAGCATTGAGCGATCCCACAATCACAACAGGGAACTCCAACCCCTTGGATTGGTGAATAGTCAGGAAGGAGACACAACCACTCGGCGCATATTCAGAATCATCCTCATACTCATTAATCCCCCCCTCTGACAGGAATCGAAAAAATTGGTTGAACAGATTACGAAGACTCTTATCAAGGGACTGAGGAGACAGAACACTAAGATGCTGCAAATACTCAAACTTAACTAAAAGCTGAGAAAAAATCGCCAGGTTTCTCATGGAACGGCCATCCTGGACCCCACCCACCATCAAACTCTCATCTAAATAGCGGCTAAATAACGGAAAGCGTAATAACTGATAAAACAGCCCAGAGAAGGCATAGTTAGTGTTGTCCGTTAAATACAGGTGTTGCTTGGCCAGCGATCTCGCCCATTTGAGCAAGTCTTCATTCTCCGGCTTGCGCAGTTCTTGGGCAAATAGGGGAACACATTCTTGGTCATAGTATTGCCAAATACCTAGCTGAGCATCTTCAGCCCACTTTCTGGCCTGGGGAAATTGGGGGAATAGAAAGATAAGCGCCCCTATCATTAACCTAATCTCTTCACGATCAAAGAACTGATTCGAGCGCGGTGAATAGACGGGAATACCATTGGCCTCTAGGAACTGGGCCAGGGCAACAACTTTGTCATTCTTGACCGACCGGAAAAGAAATGCAACTTGGTTCCAGTCAGTAAGATGCCCTTGATTGCG
This sequence comes from Acaryochloris sp. CCMEE 5410, assembly GCF_000238775.2. NCBI lineage: Bacteria > Bacillati > Cyanobacteriota > Cyanophyceae > Acaryochloridales > Acaryochloridaceae > Acaryochloris > Acaryochloris sp. CCMEE 5410. Next base: position 5,009 of record NZ_AFEJ02000001.1, read on the forward strand.
AAGATGAGATAGAAAGTCCAGCATTTCTCGATGCCAGTCTTCTGGTGTGGGACCCGCAACCTTAATCACACAAGGGACATCAGTAAAATCATCATCACGAGCCTCTATTTGCTTATCAAAGCGAAAATCCTGGCCATCAACACTCCAAACCTGATCATTCATCCAGTGGTTATAGAAACGGACAATATCAGGGTGGGAACGATAATTGGTTTTGAGCGTAACTTGTTCACACTGGCCAGGGGAGAACTTATTTTTGAACTGCAAGATATTGCGAATAGTAGCTCCTCTAAAGCGATACAGCCCTTGATCATCATCTCCAACAACGCAGAGATTCGGCTGATCTCCAGCTAAAAGATTGAGCAATTGCTCTTGAACCGTATTGGTATCTTGATATTCATCAACCATGAGATAGGTAATGGTCTGACGCAGCTTTGCTAACACCTGCGGATGGCTCTTCAAGAGTTTTAAAGCTTCATATTGAATAGTTGAAAAATCCAGAGCGTTTTCTTCATCAAGCTGCTGTTGGTAAAGAGTATAGGCATGGCCCAACGCTTTGATCTCACTATGTTCAGCCTGCACTAGAGTTTGAGGATCAAGCGCCTCTTCACTGACTACATTCAGCCATCGCAAAAGGTGAGCTGTTCTATCCCAAGTTTTCTGTCTGGAGTCAGGGTCAATGATATGTTCAATACCAGGTAAATTCTGATAGTGCGAAACACGTTGATAGAGAAAATACTGCTGATCAAACTGATCCATCAACGTGAAGTTCCGTTTGAGACGAGTAAACTCTCGGTATTCTTCTAGCCAACGTAAACAGATTGAGTGGAAGGTGCCTAAATACATCTCATTGAGATTGAAGCGAATATTCAGCTTCAATAAGCGACTCGCAATTCGAGTAGTTAGTTCTTGAGCAGCCTTATCCGTGAACGTGACCACAAAAAGATTTTCAGGTGCAACCTGCCGATGAGTAATCAGGTAAACAATGCGTTCAACCAGGGTGAAGGTTTTCCCAGAACCAGGGCCAGCAATAATCAAAAGTGGCCCATCCGTTTTCTGAATCGCCTCAAGTTGTCGAGGATTCGCTTGACTAGAAAATACAGATTTCTGTACAGCCTCAACCATAATTACCCCCTTGCACTCAGATTCAGCTATTTTGAACTATTTATTTACTTCAAAAAGCCTTGGACACAAAATACACAGCTATTCGCCACAAAATAGAATTATTCACTCTATTTTTATCTATTCAGTCAGAAGTACTCATAGAGGGCTTCAGCCTCTGATGGCTCTGAAGTTTTATAGCTTTGGGGAATGCAATCCAGAAAGCGGCTTGGTGATTTCGGATATCCGCGATCGCAAACTTGGTAGCCGGAGAGATACAACGCCTTCTTAGCTCTCGTCATTGCCACATAGAAGGCACGCTTTTCTTCCTCTAATTTTGGCCCCTTTAAATTTCGAAAATCGGGGAACTCTCCTTCTACTGCTCCAGCAATGAAAACGGTATCAAATTCCAGCCCTTTAGATTGATGCACTGTAATGATCGGGACCAAATTATCCTCTTCAGACATCATGTCAACATTAGTGGAGCAGGCCGAAAGCACCAATAACTCTCTCAAGGCTGTCTCAGAATCAAGAGTGATTGGATCGTGATCGCGAAAGAATTTCACTAACTTCCATAAATTTACGATTCGGTGAGGTTCTCGCTGATAATACGCATCTATCCCAGCCTCCCTAATGATTTGTCGTAGGAATTCAGGAGGGCGAGTGACCGACAATGCACTTTTCCATCGATTCATGTCTAAGGCCAAGTCATCAAACAAAGGCGCATAGGCTTGAACAACTTGGCAACGTTCTGCAATATCATGCTGCACCAAGGGAATCAAACGAACGAGTAAATCGGTTGTAGTTTTCGTATCTTCAAGCGCACTATGAGCCCGCCTTTTTTGCAGCTCAAAAACCTTCGCTAAGGTTTCTAACTTGAAATTTCTTGTTCCTTTAACAAACCGTCGGGCAATCTCGCAGGTGTCAGCATACGGAGGGATAGGAATATCAATATCCAAACGTCGAGCATGAGACCTCAACATTTTGATATCGAAGCCGACATTATGTCCCACCCACACAGCATCTTGTGCAAAGTCGATAAATTCTTCGAACACAACCACTGCGGAACGTCCTTTAAGCGCTAAGTCCTGCTCACTAATGCCATGGATGCGCTCTGATTCTCCTATGGGTACTGTATTTTTGAGGTAAGCATGAAAACACTGTGGCGAAGACTGGCCATTCTCCAACTTAATTGCAGCTAACTCAATCACCTCATCACTACTAGCCAACAATCCTGTCGTCTCAACATCAAAGACGATAACTGTGCCAGAGGACCATGCCTTCAATAACGGCGCAAATGGGTCTCCATCCTGCAACGTATGACATTGGATAAAATCCGTGAGTCTCAAGCCACAAGAGCTGCCAGACGCAATAATTTTGCCCACGGTTGCCGATCCAACCTTCTCGACAAAGCGAAGTAATATTCGTCGCAAACTACCAGTATCAAATGGGTTGCTTAGGAGTTTTAGATATGAGATCGCATCTTTCACTTCCTGACGTCGGAAAAATGCAAATTCCTCAACCGTGACGCAAGGCACCTGTGCTTGGCTAAGACACCTAAACACGGCACTCGCTCTTCTATGGGTACGGGCAAGGACTGCAACTCGGTAATAGGCGAAGTCAGGATCTACAGCGGCTAAGTCCTGAATTCTCTGGGCAATCCATTGGCCCTCGTCTCTTTCTGTATAGCCTTCATAAACCTGAATTTGGGTACCTAACGGGCGATCTTGGGCAGGTTGAGAATGCGTATAACGCTGCAAGAAACAGTCAGCAAAAGCGGAGGCAGCATTAACCAGGATCTGCGTTGCCCGGTAGTTTTTCGTCAAATGATAGGTTTGAGGGGAGAAGCAACTCTCAAAGGACTCCTTTAACTTGATGGGTTCAGATCCTCGCCACTCATAGATGGTTTGATCCAAATCGCCAATCATGGCCAGATTTCTCGAATGTTTGGCCAGCATCCATATCACTTCATACTCCGACCAATGAGTATCCTGAACTTCATCGACTTGAATGAACTCAAAACACTTACACCATCGCTCTCTAGCTTCAGGTTCACAGACCAACAGGGCACGCACGTAGTAGACTAAATCATCAAAATCAATCGCCTGCCGTTGTTGCAATTCATACTGATATTGGCAGGCAATTTTAAAGCCTTTTTCAGTCATCCTCTCATCAAATAAGACTCGTAATCCTTGAGGCCGTTCTAAAGAGCGCTCCATATTCTCCAGAGGTAAGCTCAGTTTACAGGCTTGGATTTTCTGAGTGAGTGGGGAGAGTCTTTTACTATCTGAAATTCCTGATAGTTCTTTGAGTAGATCTAATGAATCTTGCTCATCATAAATAACGAATTCCTGGCTTAAACCTATTTTTGATGCTTCTTGACGAAGAATATGAGCACATAATCCATGAAAGGTTTTGACCGTCAATTGGTTCAGTTGATCACAAGCTTTGAGACCATCTTGCATTTGCTGCGCTGCACGGTTTGTAAAAGTCAGGCACAGCAATTGTTGGGGATGCACTCCCATTCGGATAGCCTGATCGACTCGTGCTGCTAAAACAGAAGTTTTCCCAGTTCCCGCTGGAGCTAAAACTAAAACCGGACCATTTGTATGGCCAATAATTTTTTGCTGTTGGGAATTAGGAAAAACTCTAGCACTAGCAATCAAGATACGTCACCACACAGGCTATTTCTTCCAAAGGATTCCCTCTAAATTACTTATCAACAACTTATTCCATCGAAAAAGTGAAAAGAAAGAATAAAGTTAATATCTTCCTCAAAAAACAAATATTATGTTGCAGTCTTAATTGGTCTCCCAAGGATCACTATGGCCCTAAGTGGTTTAATCAAAGATGAACACAAAGACTATCTACACCTTCCTACTTCCACAGCTCAATAGTGCTAATTGCTAGTACGTTATAGCTATGCGTTTATGGCTTGAAAAGATCTACAACACTACGTTTTTTCCTGCGATCGCATCCCTACAGGACACACCAAAGGACCATGAAATAGCTGACCATTGGACAGCCTGGATGAAACAGCAATGGAAAACCCATGGGTTGGAAACCTTGAATCAGCAAAAGAATCTGATGGTCGAGGTCCGACAAGCTCTAAAGGAAGAGCTTGCAGAGAATCACGTCATTTTTGAGCATATGCGCTTCACCACTGACGAGTGGACGGAGATCAACCTTCAGGCAGGCTCTCAACCTCGTGAAGGCAGCATCCATCTCATCACCAATCCTGATGCCATCGTTGCTAAGGCATCACAACTGCTCAAGAGCTGCCAATGGGCAAATATCATCGCGGGACTTACAGTCATTACAGGCCGCAGATGCGCCGAACTGCTCAAAACAGCCACCTTTTCTTACCAATCTCCTTTCAGTCTTTGGTTTACAGGGACACCAAAACTTCATCCAACTAAACCTCATCCTGCTTTCGAGTTGCCGACTCTTGTACCTGCTGAACAGGTCATGGACTCAATTACACAGATCCGAGATCTGTTAGATACAAAGTTTATGGATAACCGGGAGATCAATCGTCATTATGGAAATGATGTTGCTCTAGCTTGCGATCTCAATTTCGCCGATCTCATCGATTACCAATCAGTAGAGGGAAACTTATACACCCAGCTCTCCAGAACCATCTATGCTCGCATTGCAACCCATTGGTATGCCCCTCCCCAAATTCTAGACATTGACTTTATGGCCGCCATTCAGGGACACTTCATCATCCTGCAAACGAAAGACGTGGAAACGAAGAAATCCCTCGCTAAGAAGCGGCATTATTTTGATTACTTCATTGGCAATGAAATAGGCAAAATCAATAGACAACAAGGGATTCGTTTGCACGATCCAAATGTAAGTGTGCTAGTAGGCTTACACCCGGATGATGGACCTCCACCCCAATCACTCCCGAGTGACCAAGCATCAGATTTTCCAGATCTAGAACAAAGGATCGAACCGTCTCCGAACCTCCAAGCAGCCATCCAACACTTCCTTTCTGCACTTGCAACGCTTGAAACTCCTGAAGATATCAGAGAATTAGTCAAAGGCGAGATTTCAAAATTCAAGCATTACTCTGATTTTTTTGGCGTTTATCAAAGTGCCATTCAAGCAGCAGTCCACTCTGGTGATTTACCTCTAATTGACAGTAAGACTGCATCCTGGAAGCGTTACACCAAAGAAGGGATAAGTTACGAGGAACGACAACATTATGCCTTGGTCTTTTTAACGAACCCAGACATACCTATTGCAACGCCATCTCCACCTCATCCGGTTTCAACTCCACCTCTAAAAAGCCACACTACACCCACCACCGCGAATCAGAGCTTAGACACCATTTCCCATACTCTCTCTGAGTTATGTCAGACTTTGCTCCAACCACAACAGTCTCATGACAATATCGTGCCCAGCCCCTTAGAGCAGAAAATAGATACCTTAATCGCTGCTCTCACTCAGCTATGTCTCGTTTTGCTTCAGCAACAGCAAATTTCTAAGCGCGTATCCAGCCCTTCACCGCCACAAGTTGCACCCCCTATCAAAAAGCGAGGCAGGGGGCGTCTAGATCCCGAAGAAGCAAACGCCAAGATTCACCGCGCCATAGATGCCATTATGGCCTTCAACAACACTCCCAACCGGTCTCATGAGGAAATGTGGCGCATTGGGATTTCTTCACTTAAAAGGCTGACTCATTCGTCACAATCTGTCATTCAAAGAGTACATAAGCAAAGGGAAAAGATATTGATGCCCATCATGAGAAGCATAATTTAGGAAAGTACCATAATCTCCCCATGGACATGCAGGCATAATGATCGATGAGGTTATCAAAGCTCCTGTGAATTCATAAACAGAGGGGCAAAGAGCACCTAATGTTTATCTCCAATACCCTCCAGACCTCTAGTACGTTGTTGAGGGCAGATGCGATCTCAGTGAAGCCTCCCATGCTCTCCACCCCTCATGTCGTAAGGTGGCTTCAGAACCATCATTTCTGGAGCAGCATTCATGGCGACAGATATCCCCAACCGACCGAAGTCATTCAGCAGATGATTGATTTACGGATTCAACTCGCCGAACTAGAAGACCAAATCGAAGCCCTCAAACCGGCTTTCTTTGCAGCCTGTGCAACACAAGGAGACGACAAGTTTGAGCAAGAAGGGGCAATTATCGCGCGACGACTCACACCTGGCAAATGGATATATCCTAACCACATCACTGTCCAAGAGAGACAGCTCAAAATTCTCAAGGAAGAGTTTCGGCAAACCCACGAACCCACAGCAGGCAGGGAGATTATTTGGAGCATCAAATTCCTCTAGAACCTCCCCTTTGATCTATGCGTTTTATCCAATAACACTGGAACCAATTGATATGCCAGACGCCACAATCCTATCCATCACTGAAGCAAGCCAAACGCTCTCCGATCTCGTCGATCAAGTGAACGAGTCTCATGAACCGATTATGATCGCAAGCGCGCAAGGCAATGCCGTTTTAGTCAGTGAACAGATTTGGAACGCATTGCAAGAAACCCTCTATCTCAACTCCATTCCAGGGGTGTGGGATTCTATTGAAGTGGGCATCCAGACTCCCCTTAAAGACTGCTCCGATACTTTAGCTTGGGCAGATCAATATTGAACGTCGCTGGGCCAATCAAGGCGATTTTGCCGCTACCGGTAGCTGATCAGAAGCCATTTCTGCAAACGGTAAATGACAGTATTCACACTCACCAACCTGCCAATGCACTGGCAATTGGAAAGCGTTCCCACATCGGGGACAAGCAGACAACAGTTGACGTTGATGACGATCGCAATGCGATATTTCAGCCATTTGCCAAGTCAATTGATGGGATGGAATTTCGGCATAACATAGCGCACAAAGGCGGGTCTGAAAATAAAGCTGGGTCTCCTCTGAAAACAGCATTAGGCACAGCCGAGCTACTTCCACCCCCGTCAAATCAGACAGGATATTGAGCGCAGCAGCATTCGGTATTCGACGACGAGAAGGCGTTTCCCAATAGGCAACCATATAGGATCTAAGTCTCAGCATGGTAGACAGGTGACCACTACTCAGACAATTGGCTCGACGAAAGCGGCCCAAAAAATGTCCAAAGCTTTCGTCTGGATAGGGTTGAACCTGAAACATCCAAGGTTGTAATGAGGCAATCGATGGGGGCATCACACTCGAACCACAGCGAAGGCCATCATAATGAACAGGATTTGACCACTTGCCTCAGGAGGCTATATTCAATGCGAGTTCGCCCCATCAGTAAAGTTTGAATGGCTGCTTCTCGGAGAATTTGATCTAAGAGCCCTATATATCCTTGGGTTTTCTGAAGGAGCAGATCTTGAGCTTTAGCACTGGTGAGTTTTGAGGGTTCAGGTAGTTGCAGGATATGCTCTTCCCAAAGGGCCGTGGTCTCTCGTAACTCTTCTGAATTTAGACGAGGCATATGATAGGTCAACAGAAATCGATATTTAACTTGCTCATCCCAGCTCAGTACAGCATTAAGACGATCGGTTCCCACTAACACAACTGATATTTCCAACTTGTCGGAAATATCACGGGCCTCAGATATGGCCCGTTCTGTCAGACGTTGCGCTTCATCCAGAATCAGCATCTCAACACCACAGTTGGAGAGAACGTTATACAGCCGTTCTCGTAATTCTGGAATCCGGCCCCCTGTTGCCCGATATTGGAGGAGTTGCAACAGACCTGTAAAAAGCCACTCACTGACAAGTTTTCTGGACAATGCCAATAGGCGACTGGAATGATGGGCGCATAGCCTGGGTTCTGCGTGACGGTATGTTTCAAGTGGTAGGTATCACAGCTAATCGTTTTTCCCGTTCGTGATTCTCCAACCACTCGGCAGGATTGACGGGTCAAACGCTTGGCATCTAGCCAGGTATGAAATCGCGTCATCTGAGGCAGCTCAAGAATACGGCGTTTACCTAATTGCCTAATTTGCTCTTCCACATCGATGGGTTCAGCTTGCTCTTCGATAGGGAGCGCTTTAGTGGACGACTCATTCAGATGCTCTGATGCCATAGGGGTCACTCCATATGTTCAGTGGACTTAGAGGCCATGTTCCCGACGTAGTGTGTCGTAGTCATACACCTGAATCTTAGGCAATGGCTGGGTAACAACGGGTTCATCAGGCGCTTCCTCTTCATTTTCGGTCGATGGTTGAGGGAGCAGGTCAGGTTGCTCTTCAGGCATGGGGAAAGGTTGCTCTAGCAAGTTGTCGATAAACTGGGTGCGATCTCGTACCTCAGCTAAGACGGATTTATTGGTGACTTCTTCTGAGGCTTGGCGCAGACGACGACTGATAGCTTTCGCTTCGGATAAAGACAGACGCTCCGTTTCTAAGTTTTGAGCGCGGGCTCGGGTCAGAAAAACGTCTCTGGGGCCTTCTTGCCGATAAATCAGCAAGCTGGTGATATCACGCGGGTCATAACGAAGAACGACTTGTTGTCCGGCATAGCCTGCTAGATATTCACCTCGATAAATAAGGTTGGAGAAGCGAATATACCCACCTCGATAGACTCGGCGACGATCCTGACGCATCAAGAGAAGGTCTAAGTCTCGCTCTTCAATCAACGGGGGTTGGGCAATACGGCCTTCTTCCCAACGGGCTAAACGACTTTGTTTACCTAGACGCGGATCTGGGAGTTGGTTATACCGATCCACGATGTAGCGCACGAGTAAACGCTCTAGTTGATGGAGGGTCAGACGGGCTTCACTTTCAGCCCGTTTGCGGTGGTTCTTGAGGCAATTAGTGGTGTAGCCGGGAAGGGTTGAGAAAACTCACTATTTAAGGTGCCAAAAGGCCGCTCAACGATCCCGCCATCTGAGGGTTTCCGACGTAAACATAAAACGATGCCTAAGCTGGCAGCGACTTGATCAATATGATGGGACGTAAAGTCACTGCCGCCATCGGTATAGAGGTATTGGGGGACGCCATAGGTGCCCCAGAGGTTCATTAGCTCATACTCAGCTCCGTACTGCTTGGGTAAGATGGCGTGGCGCAGGGCCAAGCAGGTGACGGCGGCACTAGGGTAGGACAGACCTAAGTGAATGCCCATGATGCACCGGGAATAGGTATCAACAATGGTAGTCAGGGTGGGACGACCCAGGATATCACCTTGCTGATCCACAACTAGGATGTCGGCAGGGGTATGGTCGCATTGCCACACCTGATTGCTATATTCGATGTTCAGCTCTATCCCTTTACGAGTGGTGAGCTTTAAGGTTTCTCCATTCCAACCAATCGCTCGACGTTTCTTCTTGAGCGATCGTGACTTCACTTCTGGCTCTAGAATACGGTAGACAGTAGCTCGACTGGGATATTCCGACTGACCGAGTTTTGCAGCCCTACTTTGCACAAGATTAGCAATTTGAGCAGGAGCTGTATGACGCATCCCACGGTTTCCTTTACGGTAGGTTTGCACAATAAACTGATGCCAATCTTCACTCACTTTGAGTTGCCCTTGATCTGAACGAGACTGACGAATGATTCCTTCTATACCTTGCTCACGGAATTGGTGTATCAGGCGACGCAGACTACGATCACTGAGGCTTAACTCTTGAGCGGCCTTTTTCGCTCTTGGACATATCTCTTGCACCCTTCGTAACTCTTTAACCGTTGCAATACCTCTAGACGGCGCTGCAAGTGATACGGAAGCGGTTCTGTATTGTTCAGAATCTTCTGTTCTACCCCGTCAGCTAATCCTTCTGACAAAGGAGTCTCCGATGTTTGTTCTATAGTTGGTAAAAAGTCAGACACGTCGCACTAAACCACTGACAATTTTCAAACATTTTTAGCCCGAGCACGTCTCACGCTATTTGTCCGAAACTCATTTTTAAGACTACGAGACAAAAAGCGGTGAAACCTTCATCGAAAAAGAAATAGATGCAGCTCAGACAAAGTATAAAACGTCTCACGCTATTTGTCCGAAATAGTTAAGCAAAGTGTCTCACGCTATTTGTCCACAATTCCTATAGCCTTTACCCAGAAATAAATACAGCAAAGTAAAGCTTGATTAAAGAAGAATACTTTTGATAAGAAATGAACAGATCAATCAATTAAAGATGTCGCTGTAATGCTTACTGTAAAATCTTTTTAGCTATATCTGGACAAATAGCGTGAGACGATAGGACAAATAGCGTGAGACATGACATAAATACTATTGCTTATGACACCTATAAATTCTTATGGCTTTACACCTATTTATTACACCTAAAATTAGACTTATCGCAGAGGCTATGTTTTTTGCTATAGAAAACAGCGCCTAAAAATAACATTCCTAAACTCTCTATAAATATTCGTATGTCAATAAGGCTAAATAAATACTTACAGGGCATTCCAGCTAAAACTCTTTCTATGAAAGGCTTACAAGTCTATATTTACCTTCAATAAGATATGTACAATAGATCTTTACTGAGAAAATTTTATATTTTAGAAGCAATTTATCTCCCTTTTAAAATACAAACTTGCATAGGATTGTCATAAATTAATGTACCTAAAATTAGGTCGTTTCCATGGAATTTATTTTAGGTGTGAAATCATATATTAAATCATATATTAGGTATACAATTAGCCATGCCATTCCGACAATATCGACATAGGAATATTGAGCAGAACAAGATGTACCATTATTAGCTTCTGGGTTGGCATAAGGGAATACAGGCAAAGACTTAAACCCATTCGCACTCCGTAGAGCTGGCTCAATATTCAAAAGAATAATAGACCTTATCGGAAATAGCTGAAAGCCTTACTGGGAAAGCGTTTTATTTTTGGAGAAAAATCGGCCTCAAAGACTTGCGACATAGGCGTTTGAAGTTATTCTCACCCATTTTATTTCCAATAAGGTCTAATGTCCCTCAATACAAGTATCAGAATAGAGATCGCGCTCTTTACACCTATTAAATACATCATCTAAAACAACTGCGTATTGTTCTATGCTCAAGCTATCTAGGCAAGCTCATTGACTAAAACAGTCTCTATCGAAATGTTCCAGCCCAACTCAATGCCGAGATAATACACCTATTAAATAAATTTCATACCTATAAATTCGAGATTCCCAGTAGCCTATTGGTGGCTACATCAATCAGGCAACGCCACCATGGCAAATATGCAGAGGGCAAGAAGGGCACAGGGCACAGGAGTCATCGGGACGCGAGAACAATACGAAAACCGAAGTAGTTGATCGTGCGGTCGGGATCGAAGTGGTCGCGCGCGGCAGACCGACAGCCCCTCGGATAGCTGATCCAAGACCCACCGCGTAGGATACGATTTGCTTTCTCGTCATTCGTCAACCAAGCACTACCATCCGTTGGAGCCTTGTCGTAGTTCTCATGCCAATGGTCTAGACACCATTCCCCAACATTGCCATGCATATCGATTAGACCAAAGGCGTTACCAATCTGAAAGTAATCAATAGGTGTTGTTTTCTCCCTGAATTCCCCAATTTCTCCAGGGCCGTATGTTTCTTTGGCATAGTAGTTAGAGTACTGGGCAGAGAGGGTGGCACCAAAGTGGAAAGGGGTTGCTGTTCTTGCTCGACAGGCATATTCCCATTCTGCTTCTGTGGGTAAGCGATAGATCTACTAGGACATCTACGAATAAAGGCTTTTAGAGATTTAGTGACACATAGCGTGAGACGTAGTGACAAATAGCGTGAGACACGACATTAATACTATTTATCTCATACCTAAAATACTTGCACTTAAAATCATGTATATTCTATATGCGATCGCAGATCCTTTGCCAAAGATCGCGGATCAGAACAATGCTTTCCTCAAAAACTTCATAAATAGAGTTCTAAACCCCTTTCTATATATAGCTTATAGAATTTAACGACTTGCACAACAAATTCCACATAACCATTCAGCTTTTTCTTATACCTATTCATGCACATATCATACCTATTTATATATATCACACCTAAAATTACTACACTTCACAATACCACTCCATTGCTTATACACCTAAAATGCAAGACCGTATTGCAGGGCTGTTTTAAGTTAGCAGCGAAAAAATAATATCGACCCGATTAGCAAGCTTAGTCATCGCGGTTTTGAGGGATTGATAGTCGTTTAGCCGCAGGATATTAATCCCAATAGTTCTAAGCACTGACCAATTGAGCAGTGCTTGTTCATCTTCGAGTCGATAATCATCTTCGCCAAAAACAACATCCTTCGGCCAATGCAACCGATTTTCAATGCCCCAATGTTCTCGGACCAGAGATTGCCAATGATGGGGTGAGGTGGCAGCTGAACTGATGTAATAGGCCGTATTGTGATACTCCTTTCCTTTGCGAGTACCCCATCGTTGGACACAAAGTACAGAGCGAATTGCTGTCCATTCTTGTAGGGCTATGCCGACAGGCTCATAAACCTGTATACACCGATGTTCATCTCGTCCTCTACTTTGGGCGGAGTGGATGTGCTCAGCCATGGGTTTAAGACACTCAAAGTAAGTCTGGAGGTGGTCGTAAAGTCTTCCCTGGTTGGATTTGACCGCCACGAGATAGTCATTACCCGAGGCCACAATCTTCTCAAGTGTTTTTTGGGCGTGTAAGGCATCCATGGTAATCAGTAAGCCATCGAGTTGAAGGGTTTCCAACAGTGCCTGCACGACTTTGATTTCGCTATTATCCTCCTGAGTGAGGGCTTCGAGCTTGAGGGTGATGCCTGCTTCCACCGCAAATAAACTCACCAAGCCCACAAAACGCTGCTTCCCCTTGGCATCTGTCAGCCCCTGACGAATCCGTTTGCCATCAATGGAGGCTGCATAATTATCGGGAGAGTGAGTCTGGGCTTTCGAGAGCATCCATGCTTCAAATTGGTGGCTCAACGCTTGGAAGTCAAGCCCCTTCATCACTCGACGAAAGGTACAGTGAGACGGAACTTCAAGGCTCTCAAGTCCCAATAGCTCACTTAAAGGCTGGCGATAATCGCTCGTAAAGGTTTCTAAGGGGCGATATCCCTGGTATCCAGCAAGCATACCCATCACCATCAACAGCAACAGAAGCCATAACGGATGAGTACGGCCATGGGCACTGCGGAAATCCGGGACTTGCTTCAAAGTATCAATTAGATGGCTCATCGGTCTCTCTACTGTTGGTCAGTAGAACCATCCTATTTTTTCTAGGAGGAACGTAAAACAACCCTGGACCGTATTGCGCTTTGGAATCACTTTGACATGCAAAACTACTGTTATATAAAGCTTTTAAGCTCTCAATCTTGCACCTATTTTATTTTCATTAGGTATGTATTTCTTGGGCATATCACTCAACGTTCAAGGGCTAAACAAGGCAGAGGTTGCCCTCCAAATGGGTGGAGAAGTTGCTAAGAATATGCCAGTATTCTATGCCGTAAGGTAGCGCCAGACGGACAATGGAACAGCCCATGGCTACAGATAGCCTCACATCAGTGGACGTGATCAATCAAATGATTAATCTGCGAATTCAACTCGCAGATCTAAAGCACCAAATCGATATCCTCAAACCTGCGTTCTTTGCTGCCTGTGCGGAACAGAGCAATAACCAAGTTGAACTGGAACGAGCAATCATCACACGACGGCTCACACCCGGTAAATGGGCCTATCCAGACCACATCACGCAACAAGAGAAACAGCTCAAGCTTCTTAAAGAGGAGTTTCGACAATCTCATGAACCCACTACGGGCCGAGAGATTATTTGGAGCGTCAAACTCGTCTAAGACACCCCCTGAAATCTATGAGTTTTATCCAACCAACTCATTTCGGGTTTTTAACCAGCTAACCTAAAATATTGACTTTTAAATCTAATATGAACAACTGAGAAAGTAGAAACTAGCAATTGAATCGCTTTACTTTGAGAATTCTCCCCATTATTCCATTTTATAGGCATGAAAAAATCGGTCACTGTATTAGAGACCTCTGGAATGATTAGATTTCAAATCGATCCTAACCTTGGCAAAAATGCCGAAGATTGATCATCGTATATGCCAAGCTTTTCAAGGCATAGTGCAGTTTGCTGATCCGTTCGAATCGCAGCAACAAGCGCTTGAATTTATCCTCCCAGGCAAAGACTCGCTCAATGGTATTGAATCTTTCTTGGCTCTCCGGGAATTAGCGTGGTAACCGCTAGATATAGTGTTTAGGTCACAGCAAATGTCTGATACCCATTGAGGTCAAGAGAAATCCTTTGGAAGAGTCTTTCAATATCGAAAATACCGTAGCATCGCCTTTTTAAGACCTTGACTCGGTTATTAAATCCTTCCACAAAGCCACTGGTCCACCCTTCCAGGAAATAGTTGGTCATCTCGTCCATCCAATTATTGATAGTAGTCAGAAAACTATCAAATTCCTTGATATCACTTTTGATTACTTGTTTACACCAGGCTCGGATGGCGCATTTAGCGCCGTGCTTGGTGTACCTGCCCTCAAATATCTACGTGAATTTCTCTCGGAGGTTGTACGCCTGCTTCAGCAGTGGAGAAAAAGCAAACAATCGCTCAAGGAGTTGTTGCTCTGACTCTTTCAGATTCTCTGGTCGTTTTCTAAAAGGCCACATCGCGCCTTTGATGCTGTCATACTCTTGCTTAGAGAGTTCTCGTCGTAGTCGTTTGACCTCACGTTTACGAACCGTATCAGCACAATTACGATAGGCTTTGGTCACATGAAACCGGTCAATGACAATTTTGGATTGTGGGAGATGTTCACGGACCGCACTAACAAATCCTTGGTACATGTCCGTACAGACGCGCTCAATGGTTTGGCGTAAATCGATGGGAATTGATTCAAGGAAATTGGCCACTGTCTGCTGTTTACGGTCGGATAGAACTGCCAATATGTCCACTCCATCCGTCGTAGGAATCGTGACCAAAACCACAAAATCACGATGGCCTCGTTGGAGAGAAATCTCATCAATTCCAATGACTTTGAGGTCTAAATATTCGTTCCAGTCAACTTGAGCGTCAATCCAACGATCAATGGTTCCACTGACGATATCCTCACTAACGCCTAGTTTTCTAGCAACATCTGAAACCGTTGAATTGATCAGGATTCGCAGAAGCCAATGCTCATATGCTTTTGTATTGGGACTGCGAGGTTCGTGCCATTCTAACTGTTGAGTGGTCGTGGGATGGTCATCGCAATACCTGCATCGATAACGCTTGGGCCGGATTTCTAAGTAAACGGGGACTTCAAATAATGGCAGGTGACGAATCCGAAAAGGCTGATCATGACAATGGAGGTCAGTAATCTCACGTCCGCATTGATGACAGGTTGTTCCTTGAAGCGTACTCTCAATCTTGATGAGCCAATCCCCTCTCTCAGTCTTCGTTAGCTCTAGAACTCGAACATCAGGAAGGTTGAGCGGGATGTGAATTGAGTTATCCATGACGCCATTGCTCTGAAGTACTACCTCAGATCATTCCATAGGGATGGAAAAGGACACACACTAAATGTAGGGCTGCTACACGCTAATTCCCAGAGAGCCTCTTTCTTGGAAGATGGATGAATCGAACAGCCTTTTTGGACCTGGCTTTGGCGTCTTTCTCCCACGTAGATTTTTATTGATATTCGGCACCATACCCCGATTAAAAATGGCCTTGCGATTCTCACGACTATCGTACACGCCATCCAAGCTGACGACAGTCCCAATCAAGTCTATGCCTACTGTTCGGGCCGTACTCATCACTTGCGTCAGTGCCGTTTTGAATAGAGGTGACTCGTTCCGGTTACCTGGGGCACTCACAAATGGAGAGATGATATTGCAGTTGCGATGACCGAAGGTCGGTCTTCGACCATCACAGAAAGCAACCACTTTGTCACCCTTCATGTGCTTGTGTCCACTAAATCCCAGATTGTCGCCCCCTTTTTGGCTGCAGTGGTCGTCCCATCCCCATGAATAACGCTGGCATCCAACTTCCCTTTTTCATTAAGCATTGAGACTGACGCTTTGAAAATGTCTTCAAAACACCCATGGGTTTCATAGCGTCGAAAGGCTCGATAAACACTGGAGTGGTGAATTTCCGGTCGCCCATTTTTGTCCTTTTCAATGGGTAACTCACTCCACTGACATCCCAAGTGCAGCAACTTCAAAATGTAGTTGAAGATGGCATGCAAAGAGAGCTTTGGTTGAGGTCCCCGAGTGCCGATGTGCAAATGGGGTAAGACAAATGTCTCAAACTGCTCAAGGGTTAAGAATGTTGGAATCCATTTATGGGACTTAGTTTGAGGCATCTGCACTCCTCACGAACGGTAAACTAAATGACGCCAGTCATTTTAGTCTGTAACGATGAAAGGCTATGCAGGGAATGGGTGTTAGCTGATCTGAACCATGGAATAAAACCCGAAATGAGTTGTAACTATGGTTTCAGGGGCATTTGAAGACGGCGTGAGGAATTACCTCAGTATTTACTGTGGCAATCGGTTTACTGCCTCCTTGTTCCGTCACTTGATAAGTGATGTTTAACAACCGATACGGGTCAGAAGAACTTGTATAATTGGCGGTTCGAGTAAGGGTATAGTATTTCCCACCTAATGCTCTCGGGCCAATGGTTGTGGAGGCTCCCCCTAACCCCGTGACCGAGTCATTGAGAAAGCCTGCTGCAAACCCATCACTGCTGAGGGTGGCTAGGCACCGAGAGGAGTAGGGCTGGGTCGTCATCTCATATTGCGCCGCTTGATTGACGACGGTTTCTAAATCTTCCTGGATCCAACTGACGGCTTCATCATATTGAGTGGCAACTACCCGAAAGGCCGCTGAAGTCACGATGGCCTGCATGGTCATGGACACAAACACAGCGGCAACAATCATCGCCACCAACACTTCGATTAAGGTAAACCCTCTATTAGCCATGGAGGAAGACTTTGAAGAATCTAGCCATGGGGAATTAGTAGGGCTATTTATGAACAGTCTTAACCACTGATGTATCATTACAACCTCACCCGTTGCCATTGCAATACACCACCGAATCGATAGCGGGCTGGCCAGTCCACATATTTGAGAATATCGATTAGACTACTCACATCTTCAGGAACAGCGATACCAGAGGTCGCATTGGGAGTAATGATGGTGTCATAGGGTTCCCCTACCTCCCCGATGAAGTTGACATCTCGATTGCTAGCAGCATTTTTAGAACTGAGGATATCCTCAACCCAGACAACCCCCTCAATATTGGTATTCTGACCGCCTGGACAACCTGGGCCAGAGGTGAGCAATTGAATTTCATCCCGAGCGGACCAAATAAAGGCATTTTGGATACAGGTTTGGTCATATAACAGAATCGTGTCCTCTCCTCCTCTTAAATTCAGACGTAAGCCTCCGACCCGAGGCGGTTCGCCATCGGTACGAATATTAAGGATTTTGGCTGAATCCCGTAAGCTAATGCTTTGTTTTGGGGCACTATTTTTGACAAAATCTAGAACAACTGGGCCATTGGTAGTGTCAATAGTCAACACATCATTACCGGCAAGATCTATTTGCTCAATCTGATATAGCGTTGGCGATGTGGCACTAACGCCATTGAGGGTCTGGCTAGTGGTGATTTTCCCGAAGTTAGTGCCCTTGATCCCATCCGGGATGTTAGGTCTCAACAAGCAGGCAAACAATGTGCCGGAAACAGTGTCACCACTAGCTCCGTCGGATACTGCTGAAGAGAATACTGCATTGAGATATTCCGAACGCGTTGAGTCTCCAGGTGCTGAACTGCCTGTCAAAGAGGGATCGGGTGAAGATGGGGGATAATAGTAGACATTACCTTTACTCCCAAGAATTTGTCTACCTCGAAGGGCTAGCACCCCAACTGCCCCTCCACTACCGGGATTCGGATCATGCAAGACAACCCCTGGAAAACCCTCTAAATCAGGTTTCACCGCAATGGTGATTAAAACCCCTGTGGTCTTCCCATCTCGACTTGCTTCAACAAATAGGGTGCCTTTCTGCTCTTGCGGATTAAAACGATAGGCCCTGAGGGTGTAGCTTCCCGTTGCACCCATAGCCCCTGTTGTAGCAAAATTGGGGCTTCCCCATCCTTTGGATTGGTGACAGGGTTGACTACTAGGGTCATAGCCTGTCCACTCATCAATGGCACTGGTTTCCTCATCTCCGTTGTTAAACATGCCATCTGGGCCAAGATAGGTCTTGCCCGTTTTGGGATTAATTGTATCGTAGTTACGATTGAGCAATACGGCATTATTGGGGATAGTTAATTGGGCTAAGGACCGGGCCATTCCTCCTTCAGCAATGGCTAAACTCGCCCCGGCTTCTTTGCGGTTAAAAGCAGAGATGCGATCGCTTTGGGCAATCATCATCGTCGATAATCCCAAAATGACCATTACAAAGCCCAAACCAAGGGCAAGGGGCAACGCAAACCCCTGTTCCTGTTGTTTGGACTTCAATCGTCGAGAACGATGGATAACTAAGTAATAGAGCAGTGTGGACAATGTCTTCCTTCCAATGTTGCGCCTGCCAAGAGTGAGCCTCCAAACAGCATCAGTATCAAGATTCCTGTCTTAACGGGTGCATAAAAGCCAAGCTTTATGAGAAAAAGCTATTTGCATAGTATGCCTCTTGCAATATTCGTTTCATGATGTGCTACTTACGTAAAAATGTCGCGATCTGACTCGAATTTTAAGTCCTCTACCATATCGTTAGTTGAATTATGCAAGAGGTCTAGTGATACTTGGAAAAAATCAATGCAAAGTAGGCTTATGGACCACGCAATACAAGACAACACTCTCTTAATCGTGGCTTTATCCGTTTGCCACTGGCGACCGGGAATACACTCAATTCCCGGTCAGTGAAGTATATAAGTCCTTGGATGATTCCGTGATCCTATGGAGAAATCAATTCACTGCTAATCAACGTTAGATACCACGAAGGTACCATCCAGCCTAAAGACCTGTAACCTTCCTTGTTACTTTGTATTCCCAACTCAAATTAGAGGGGCAAAATCATTATGCATCAACGATTCTGGACTTATACAAGCCCTATTCGGGCAGGGGCGAAAACTGTTTCAGTTTATAACGATGGCCTCACGGTCTTCCTGTATGATGCCGCTAATGAATCCAAAATCCAGTCAGCCAATCCACCCGTTTTGACCGAAGGCTGCGCTGAAGACACCCTCAACGAGGATTCTAAAGCCCTCGTTGAAGTCGATCTATCTCTATTAGAACCCAATCCTATTGCTGCGCCCCTTTGGACTCAAACTTGGTAAGTCAAAAGGGGATTGCTCAGCAAGCTTTTAATTCTGAGGTTCGCCACATCCTCCCGCCACCCTCGGCACACCCCTCGCGATCCCGTCGTCCTCCCCCCGCGCTCTCAGGGGGCTGCTCCAATCGTTGCGTTGCATCGGGCTGATCTTTTCCGTGCTCCGCACCGAGAAGGGGCATCATGGGTCTGATTGATACTCTCGTTCCCCCCTCGCACCTCTGCCCCTCGGGGGCCTGCTCCAGCAGTGCGCTCCGCGCGGCTACCAACAACAGCGCCGATAAAGGTACCACACAGCGGCTTTCTTGCAACCCCTCCGGTACTCCTGCTCTCCGCTTCGCTAGGTAATAGTTCTGCGATAGTCTTCGACCGGCCTTCGGCCATCGCATTTCAGTAACTGGCTCCGCTGCGTTTAGTCCGTGTCCTCGCAAGCGGTTGGGGGCCGATATCGATGTGCGATCGCACTTTTTCCTTGGGGGCACTCCATACCCCCGACCCAACCGGGGTGGCAACGCCGGGCAACATGTGGTTTCCAGAGAAGCGTTGTTGCTGGTTATTCGCCATGCTTCTTCAGTTGTTTCTATTCGTTTTTATAGAACTCATTTGAGATCTTTTGCCTAATACGCGAAACTGCTAGAAGCGTTCTATTTCAATTGTTATGGCCTACTCAAGCAGTCTGACTGATGCCGAATGGGACATCCTCAAACCACTGTTACCAGAATTTCTACCACCCAAGAAAAAGACAAGGCCTCTGATCTGGAGTTACAGAGAGCTGATTGATGGGATGCTTTATCGACTCAAAATGGCTGCAACTGGGAGGACTTGCCCAAAGACTTTCCTCCCTCCTCAACGGTCTTTTGGCACTACAACGAGTGGCGCAAAGCAGGCTCGATTGAGACATTGATGACGCTGCTGCATGGACAGGTTCGTGAGCAGGTAAAAAAAGTCCAAATGGACAACGTTGATAATGGCAGACTCGCAAGCGGTGAAGAACACCTGCAATGCGAGGGTGGAGTCGAAAGGGTTCTGTTTCTACAAAGCCACCAATGGAATCAAGCGACATCTAGCTGTTGATACCCTTGGCTTTCCATTCTTTACCCTTTGCACACCCACAAATGTCTCAGACGATATGGGCTTACTGATGATGTTGACCCTCAATATTGAGTACTTCAAAGCCAAGCCGGTCAATATCCCTAAAATCACCTTTTTGTTGGACAACGGCTATCACGTGGACACCTTAACTCAGAAGCTTGAGGCTATCTATCCAGCCATCATGAGAAAGATCCGATTTGAGCTGTCGCCGAAGCCTTCAAAAGCAGACAAAGCGGCTCAAGGGAAACGGGATTTGTTCCAGTTGCGACCCGGTGGGTCATTGAGCGTTCCAACGCTTGGATGGAGCGCTGTAAAAGCCTGACTAAGAACTTTGAGCGAACGCTTGTGAATGCAAAAGCGCAAATGGATTTGTGCTTCGTCAGGCTTATGCTGAAGAGACTTGCGGCTAGTTCTTGAGATCTCAAATGGGTTCTATAGGGGTTACCATGCTGACTTTGCTTCGTTCTCCCGCGCCCTTCCGTCCAGTTGGTTGCCTTCAGCCATGCCTTCTGGGGCTTGGTCTTGCTGCTTCTTGCGGTTGTCCGGGTCGGGCTGGGCCGAGTTAGCGGGGGTTCCCGTGGCCTCCGTCGATCCGGCGGTGGCCAAGCTCCAGGCCATGGGGAGTCTCGGGTCTCTGTGGTGTCTTCTGGCCCTCAGTTGTGCGTCATTCGGTGCCAGGCTCAGCGGTCGGTGTTGCTGGAGTTGTCCAATGCATTTCCCAGTGCTTGCCGGGTTGCCTAGTTTACTTGGGTTGGGGTCCTGTGGGGCCTCGACCCTTTTTTATTGGCTGGTATCCATAAAGAAACAAACACCAGAAATGTAGAGTACTTCATTTTGAGGAGAGGATGCATTCAGCCAGCTTATCTCCTCTCAGGCCAATCTTCTTCCAAGCCAACAGCAGCAATATCTTTGAAACCAATGTAGTCTAGAACACGATAGACAACCTACGTTACCGGGAGGTTGGCATCCCTCAGTTACAATCAAGCTAGATTCCAAAGCATGATCTTGGGTCGTGCATCAAAAAGTGTGGGTTTGTTAAACCTATAGGGAGTTGAGTTATCCTATCTTCTGATGCAATGTCCTCTATGTGGTCATCCAAAGACCCACAAACACGGTAAAACCAGTAAAGGCAGCCAACGTTACCGTTGCCCCCACTGTCACCAAACCTTCAGTGAGACCTTTGATACCCTTTATTATCGCCGTCAGATTTCTTCTCAACTCATTTCGGGTTTTATTCCATGGTTCAGATCAGCTAACACCCATTCCCTGCATAGCCTTTCATCGTTACAGACTAAAATGACTGGCGTCATTTAGTTTACCGTTCGTGAGGAGTGCAGATGCCTCAAACTAAGTCCCATAAATGGATTCCAACATTCTTAACCCTTGAGCAGTTTGAGACATTTGTCTTACCCCATTTGCACATCGGCACTCGGGGACCTCAACCAAAGCTCTCTTTGCATGCCATCTTCAACTACATTTTGAAGTTGCTGCACTTGGGATGTCAGTGGAGTGAGTTACCCATTGAAAAGGACAAAATGGGCGACCGGAAATTCACCACTCCAGTGTTTATCGAGCCTTTCGACGCTATGAAACCCATGGGTGTTTTGAAGACATTTTCAAAGCGTCAGTCTCAATGCTTAATGAAAAAGGGAAGTTGGATGCCAGCGTTATTCATGGGGATGGGACGACCACTGCAGCCAAAAAGGGGGCGACAATCTGGGATTTAGTGGACACAAGCACATGAAGGGTGACAAAGTGGTTGCTTTCTGTGATGGTCGAAGACCGACCTTCGGTCATCGCAACTGCAATATCATCTCTCCATTTGTGAGTGCCCCAGGTAACCGGAACGAGTCACCTCTATTCAAAACGGCACTGACGCAAGTGATGAGTACGGCCCGAACAGTAGGCATAGACTTGATTGGGACTGTCGTCAGCTTGGATGGCGTGTACGATAGTCGTGAGAATCGCAAGGCCATTTTTAATCGGGGTATGGTGCCGAATATCAATAAAATCTACGTGGGAGAAAGACGCCAAAGCCAGGTCCAAAAGGCTGTTCGATTCATCCATCTTCCAAGAAAGATTCAATACCATTGAGCGAGTCTTTGCCTGGGAGGATAAATTCAAGCGCTTGTTGCTGTGATTCAAACGGATCAGCAAACTGCACTATGCCTTGAAAAGCTTGGCATATACGATGATCAATCTTCGGCATTTTTGCCAAGGTTAGGATCGATTTGAAATCTAATCATTCCAGAGGTCTCTAATACAGTGACCGATTTTTTCATGCCTATAAAATGGAATAATGGGGAGAATCTTTGGAGATGACAAGGCGCTTCAAATCTAGAGTCAGTAGTAGATGTAGCAGTCTAATTTCAAAGAAAATAGGGTGGTCGAAACGACTACCCTATCCAAAATATGTTGCCAACATGCTACCAAAAAGTACTACGTGCTCACCTGAGCGAAAGCCAATATTTGACCTTGCAACTGTTGATACTGTTATTGCAAAGTCATCGCCAAATCCAACTGGCTCGGCTAGCCAGCATGTTTCCTCAACCGATTCATTACAGCAGTCGCATCCGCAACTTGCAGCGGTTCTTAGTCCTACCCCAGTTGAGTGTACGTCTGTTATGGTTTCCCATTCTTAAGCACTGGCTTTCAGAAGAATTCAAGACAGGCCATGGCAATCGAGCCTATCGCCGAGCCCGCCTCAAACGCACCGTTAATGGCTATGTGGTGATGGCCGTTGACCGCACCCAATGGAAGGGACGTAATCTGATGATGGTGACAGTGGTATGGGGTAAACATGCCTTGCCTGTGTACTGGGAACCCTTGCCTAAATCAGGCAGTAGTAGTCTCAAACAGCAACTCCGTTTGTTGAAAACGGCTCTAAAAATCTTCAAACCCTATCCAGTTGTGGTACTAGCAGACCGAGAATTCCACAGTCCTAAACTGGCTCTGTGGTTGAGCCAACGACAGGTTGAGTTTGTGCTCAGGCAAAAGAAGAGTGCTTATGTTCAACTCCAGGGTGAAGTACTATCAACCCCTCAAACAGAGGGGATTTACCCCAGGCCAGAAAGGGTTCCTTCGCGATGTCTATTGGGGAAAGCGAGACCAGTTGGGACCGTTTAACCTCGCGTTTTACTGGAAGCGACAGTATCGAGGCAAGGGGGGAAAAGATCCTTGGTTTATCATGACGAGTTTACCGACACTGGAGCAGGCTCTCTCGCTTTACGCTTGCCGATGGGGAATAGAGATGATGTTCAAAGACTGCAAGAGTGGGGGATACAATCTCGAACGAACGAAAGTCAATGATGCTCGTTTCCTTGCTTTGGTACTGGTGATGGCGATGGCCTATTGTTTAGCAATAGTCGCTGGCTATGGATTGAAAAATTGAAAGTCAACCACTATGTTGCTCGGCTCAATGAGCACTCTCGGCGGCGGCCTCGACACAGTGATTTTGGCACGGCGTTGTTTGGACATTTATGGTGTTGTGGCATGGAAATTTGGACCTCATTCGCCACTGAATTAATGCAACTGATACCCCATAAACGACTCAATTATCAGAGGGGCATGAGGGCGCTATCACTGATTCAGACTATGTTGTAAAACCCTTGTCATCCCCAAAGGGAGAATTCTCAAAGTAAAGCGATTCAATTGCTAGTTTCTACTTTCTCAGTTGTTCATATTAGATCTAAAAGTCAATATTTTAGGTTATACTGCCAACGGCTGAGGACTTAACATTTCAGATTGAGCTATAACTCTCTCTACCAAGGAATTTTAAACCCATTTAAAAAGTAAACTTTCAATTCGTTCGGAGTATAGCTGGTTAAAAACCCGAAATGAGTTGAGGTGAATCATAATGCTCAACACGCCCTGACCGTGATCGATACCTATGGTGTTGCCGTGGAGTTCGAAACCGTCAACCACTCTTCCCACTAGCCGGACATAACCTGCCGCTGGAGCGACAACGGGTGCCCCCGTAGCGGCAGCGTAATCTACGCCTCGGTGGTAATAGTCTTTAGCAAACACGCCGTTGTAATATCGCCGGACACCAAATTCAGTGCTGACGTAGCCCTGGCTAGGGCGGACCAGTGCGCCTTTCCAGTGACGCTTTGGAATAACGATGCGCTTGAATTTGTCGACGCGGTCAAATCCGTGATCGGTCCCCAAATCACTGCTGCCTGAGGGGAGCCAAATGCGCTAGGTGGTAAAGGAGCGGCCTGCCAGGTTTACGGTTAAGCGACGCGATATGTCTGAGCCAGAAACATTCAATGTTAGCTGTCCAGGTGTATCTAGAGGACTAGTGGGAATCAACGCCCGATAACGATTGCCGGATACCAAAAAGCTGGGATAGTCGGTGCCGTTGACGGAAACAACCGGGGCAGTGCCAGCCGTTGAAACGCTAGAGATCACGACCAAGATGGTATCGCCCAACCTGGGGGTCGTTGGCGAGAGGGTCACCTCGTAGGCATGGGCAACAGGACTCCAAAGGCGACCGCTGGCGACTGTGCTGACCATTGCCCCCACCATCGTGAGAAAAGCCCGACGCCTTATACGAGGGAAAATGACAGGACAAATTTTGGGTTGCTTCATAGCTTATGGGGATTCAAAGCTCAATAGACCTTATCGGAAATAAAATGGGTGAGAATAACTTCAAACGTCTATGTCGCAAGTCTTTGAGGTCGATTTTTATCCAAAAATAAAACTCTTTCCCAGTAAGGTTTTCAGCTATTTCCGATAAGGTCTAATTTCTTGTTTACAAGCGTAACCATTCCAACTTAGGTAATAGAGAAATATCTAACCTTATCCAAAACGTCTTTAATAAGAGTAATCACCAATCCTGAGTCAATCTAATTGTTGGAGCTAATGATACCTATCTATAATCTTGACGTTCGCGTAATCGGATCGCATAAAGATATTCAGCGTATGCTCGTCTAGCAATCAAGCTAGGACAGCGGCATGGCGGATCAACTTACTGTTACGACTGAGCGTATTGATGATGTAGTGCTCCTGCTGCACATGATGATGCAAATGGGTTTACCAGAAGTGCTCAACAAACATCTTCCCCGCCACTGGAAACAGGAAGGCTTGGATTGGGGTTGGGTGATTGTGATCTGGCTTTCCTACATCCTTTCCGAAGGCGACCACCGCAAAGTAGTCGTTCGAGACTGGGTCAAGCAACGCAGCACGATGATTGCCCAAGTCTGTGGTCTGACGTTA
Source organism: Acaryochloris sp. CCMEE 5410 (assembly GCF_000238775.2). Lineage (NCBI taxonomy): Bacteria > Bacillati > Cyanobacteriota > Cyanophyceae > Acaryochloridales > Acaryochloridaceae > Acaryochloris > Acaryochloris sp. CCMEE 5410. Next base: position 30,607 of record NZ_AFEJ02000001.1, read on the forward strand.
AGAGAGACAGACTTTACAGACGACCGTTTAGGCATCGTCTTGAGTAAGTTGAGCCAGCCAGATTACTGGCAGCAAATCGAGGGCGACCTAAACAGTCAAACTCTGCGTGTTTATGAGTTAGACCGTCATTGCATTCGTCTAGATGCGACCACTGTTTCGGGTGTCCACCTGGTCCATGAGGACGGACTCTTCCAGTTTGGCCATAGCAAAGATGATCCGAGCCTTCCTCATCTCAAAGCCATGCTGGCGAGCTTAGACCCACTCGGTATGCCATTGGCAACTCACATTGTTTCGGGGGAGCAAGCGGATGACGGACTGTACCTCCCGATTTTTGAGCAAGTCCGCAAAAGCTTTCCTCGGGTAGGGTTACTGTGGGTAGGCGATTGTAAGATGGGTGCTAAAGCGACCCGAGCACAGATTCATCAGCAACAACATTATTACCTGACACCTTTAGCCAGAGTGGGTTCAGTGCCAGAGTTACTGGAACAAGGACTCATCGCTGCAGTTGCCAACGAGTCTCCTCTATTAGGAGTTCATCGTCTTGATGAGAAAGGACACCCCCAGGAAATTGCCACGGGATATGAGTTCTCCAGAAAGCAGGAGCATCATCAAGCGGATGGCTCCACAATAGAGTGGAGCGAACGGGTATTGTTAGTCCATTCTCCTACCCATGCCCAACAGCAACAGCGAGGTCTTGAACAGCGACTTAAACGAGCAACCCAAAAGTTAAACGCACTGACACCTGCCGTTGGACGCGGTAAGCGACAAATTCGCAGCCTCTCAGAGCTTCAGCGGAAGGCTAACGCCATCCTTAAAGCCCATCGCGTTGAGGGATTGATTGAATATAGCTGTGAGTATCACCTAGCGGTAAAGCAACAGAAAGAGCGCTACCAAATCACCAAAGTTACACTCATAAAAGCCGCAGTTGAGACAACACAACAACGCTTTGGCTGGCGGGTTTACGTCACGAATGCTCCCTTGAAGAGTTGTCATTTGAGGAAGCTGTCTTGACTGTTCGGGACGCTTGGATTCAAGGAAGTGGGTTCTCTCGCTTGAAAGGTAGACCTCTCGGGGCATCTCCACTCTTTGTGCAAAGGGATGACCAAGCCAAAGGATTGATGCATTTACTGAGTCTGGGACTGCGGATCTTGACGTTAATTGAATTCGTTGTTCAACGTCGATTAAAGCAACACAAGGAGAAATTGTTTGGACTCTTCCCGGGAAATCCAAAACGCGCCACTACCCGACCCACTACGGAAAGAATTCTAAGGGCGTTTAAGGACATATCTCTGACCATTCTTGGCGTAAAAGACCAGGACTAACGCATTGACAGAAATTACCCCCAATGTTCAAGAGAGCCATCCCAGCAGTGGTTGTTCAAGAATGAATTGTCGAGCAACCTCTTGATATAACTTGCGTTGTAGGGCATACCAGTTGTCTATCTGTTGGTGCCAAACTTGTAATTCCAGCTCCACAAAAGCCCTAAGAGCACAAAACACATGGGTATGAACAGCCTCAGTTAAACGCACACGAAACCGCTGAAGTCCACACAATTGTTTGCCTGCACGATGAAAGCATTCAATGCCCCAATGGAGTGTGTGTAAATGCTCAAACTCAGCTTTACCTGCAATAGCAAGCTCCTTCGGGTCTGGCGCATACAGAAGGTAATAGCGACACGATTCGTTTTTGAATCGCTGGCAAAAACCTTCACGATGCCCACCCCTTTGAGGTAAACATGTAATCCTTGTTCAGGGATGACAAGGGTATCCACGCGTTGATACTGGCTCTGGCCCAATCGCACCTGTCGATTTTTGGCAACACCAACCAGGAATCCCAATTGCACGTCTTTGAGTAAATTGAGATTGGCCTTGGATGCATACCAAGCATCGCTGGTGAAGGTCGTCGGTCGAAGCCCCCAAGCTAAAACCTCTTGGAGCATTTCCTGGAGATATTGATTCTTGGTTTTGCCCTCCTGTTTGTCATAAATACGATAGTTAATGGGGACTCTCAAGCCATTGGGACTGGTGTAGTACAGGGTGATTAAGGGGATTCCCAAAATCGGTTTGCTATGTTTGCTACTCCAGTAATATCCCAACAGGTCCATTTTCTTGGGGTTGCTGTAGAGTTTCTCAGAACAGTATCATCAGCACTCAAAACGCCTCCGGTCAGCTCAATCCATTCATTGTCTGCAAGTAAATCAAATAGATCTTTGGGCTCATAGCGTTCTCGAAGCAAAAAGCGGTTGATGCTGTCGTGAGAAACATCTTTGAGGATTTCTGCCATATGGCTGCATCCATCTCCTTGGGGTTGAGCTAGGAGATAGCGGACATAAAGGTCTTGGGTGCACTGAGCAGTTGAAGGCTTGCTGGGTATTCGCAACAGAGGGAGAACATTAACGGCCTTTATCTTTCAACCCACAAAATAAAACCCGTGTCAATGCGTAAGTCCTGAAGACGAAGAATATGGACATGTCTCCCCGTTAACTTCACTGCAACAGAGCATCTTAGAACTTCTAGGCTTGGCCCCTGATATCTACTCCAGTCTTGAGTCAAGTACTGATGAGGCTTGAATTACAGGAGGATGAAGCAAGACATTTATTCAGAATTGGATAACGCGAATGCCAAGTAAACAATCTCATCTACTGGCACAGAATTTAGGTTCCTTCGGAAGGGATATTCAGCTTTCGAGAAGGGGTCGGTTCTTGAATCCTCATACCGAGATTGAGAATTCATCCCTATTCGTGAGTGAATTGCTGGGGACGAACCATTTCCTATCAATGAAGGGAACCGATGGGAGTACCAGCGCTGACTGATATCAGCAGGGGGAGCGATTTGGATCTCTAGTCGGACACCAAACGGTTGACCGATATCTTCAGTTCATCTTGCTGCCTAAATTTAATCAGAGGAGAACTCCCCATGCTTAACTGGACACTTACTTTTTTAGTAGTCGCCTTAATTGCAGGCTTTCTTGGCTTTAGCGGTATTGCCGCTAGTGCAGCTGCGATCGCAAAAATCCTTTTCTATATTTTCGTCGCCTTTTTTATCCTCTCCTTTTTATTTGGCCTAACTAGGAGGGTTTAGTGGATCCCCTGGATTCCTTTTAACACGGCCTTATCGTATCGGTGTTGCCTCTATCCCTAGGGGGAGAAATACAAAACCGACAGTTCTCACCTAAGGTGGATGATTCTTACCTCGTAGCCTTCCTACACTGGGATTGAATTTCAAGGAAAAAAAATGAGTCAGTTAGATAGAGAACAAGCTCGTTACGAGCAAGGTTATGCGGCAGGAAGCCGCTCCGGTAATAATAATTCCGCAACAGGGATTATTGTGGGCATCTTGGCTGTTGCTGTACTGGGTGTTGGCGCATGGTTTGTCTTTGCTCAAACCAGTCAAGAACCAACCGGAGATACCGATGTGATTAACGTTCCAGCTCCAGAAGCCCCCAAACCGCCAGAAGTTAACATCAATGTCCCTGAACCAGAAATCAACCTTCCTAAACCTGACATTGATATTCCGAGTCCCGAAAATGGGACTTCCGAGTCAAGCTCCAGTAGCGAGTCCGGTTCGTAATTCCTCACCGTGTTCCCCGCCGAGTGACGCATTACCCTTTAGCAAACGGAAATAAAACTCATGACATATTCATCTTCAGACCGTACCCGTACTAACCCTGTATCAGATAAAGACATCATTGTTGATCAAGAAGTTCGCTACGCTGATGGGTCCGTGCAGAAGCATCGAGAAAAGCTAAGCAGTAATGATCCAGCAGCGGAAGCACGAATCGAGCGTGCCCGGCTAGAAATGGATCGCCAGCTTAAGATTCGAGATAACGACAATGCTGCACGGGGACTTTTGGTGGGCGTCATCGCTACGACGTTCCTTGGATTAGGAATTTTAGCCTGGTATATCCTCACCCATCAACAGGAGACAGAGGTTAATCCAGTGGTGGTGCCTGCCCAACCTGCTGAACCCTCAACACCGCCCGATATTAATATCACTTTACCAAACCCCCCGACAGCCGAAACCACTGAAACCGCACCTGCCCCACCGACCATCATTCAAACCCAGCCTGCTCCCCCTCAGCAGCCCTCGGTGTCAACTCCTCCTAGCAGCGAAACGGCTCCCCCGGCTAGCCCAGAAGCCTCTGCATCAGAACCTACGAATTCTGCAGCTCCCGACCAGCCAGTGAATGTGCCGCCGACTGAGACGACGACTCCTGAAGCCCCTTAGGTTTTTATGGCAGCTCAATGCGCCGATACCGGGCTTGGCACCCCATATAAATCCCATACGCAATCAACCCTATGGCCACCAGTGTTAACAGCCCTGGCCCGTAGGGTTGTTGTTTGATGGTCTCCAGAGCCTCTTCTGAGGAACGGACCGTGTCAGCATCGAACTCGTGAGCTGCTTTAATCACGTAGCCACCAATAATGGCCAAGATAATTCCCCTCGCACAGTACCCAACTCGACCGATGGCCACAATCATCTGTCTTTGCAGAGAATTCAACGTATTGAGCTGTAAGCACTGGCGAAAGTCTGCTTTCCAAGTGCGGTAAAAGAAGGCAATCCCTACCCCTAAAAAGCCGACGCCAACGGTCCCCACTAGCCACTGGCCCATGGGCCAAGACAGTACGCGGGCAGTCCAGAATTCAAAACTTTCTGAGTCTTGTTGGCTGCCTTGAAGGATCTGTACTGCGGTAAAGGCCAAGGCTCCATAGGCAACCCCACTAAGGCCCCTGCCCAGACGTTTGAACCCGTTTTTCAGAGTCTGGGGGTGGGCATTAGGATTCAATCCTGCTTCAACGATCCGCCAAAAAGAATAGCCCGCTAGACCCACTGTAATGGTGATCAACAAAATATTACCAGCTGGCTGGTGTGCGATCGCACGCAGGATTCCTTGGATATCCTGAGCTTGTTGGTGATAGATGAACGCGGCTCGAGCCGCCAGGATACCGAGCAAAATATAGACAAAACCCTTAATCAAAAAGCCAAATCGAATCCAACCTACGAGCCATTTTCTGGTTTTGCCCATGACGTTCGTTTAGTCCTGCTAATTATGGCTGTTCTCAAAGGTTCGGTGTCGAATCGTTCGGAATTATTAGAGGGATTTGGACAGGATATCTCGCATAAGCGACTCACTTCAGGTACCTCTTGAGATAGAGATCAGCTGCTCTACGCTCCCAATCACTATACCTTTAGCAGGATGTAAAGCGGGGGTGGAGTCTCTAGGGTGGAGGAAAGATCGCAGTGTTTTCTGGAGAAATCGTTATGGCAAGCGGAGGAATTCTAGCGATAGCTAGTAGCCCGTTACTTATCGCTCAACTATCCCCTGAGACGACCGCAGAGACAGCAGCAGAAGCAGCCTTTGTTTTTTCTGGTCCTCAGTTTATTGTCACCATTATTTCAGGTGTATTACTCGCCTTCGGGTTCCAGATGCTCCTGACCAACTTGTCCGTGGCCACAGGGGTGTCTTACCTCAGCTTTCAGGCTGGGTCCAGCTCTAATTCTTCTGATGAAGGCGGCCTTAGCCTCCGCACCATTACCCTGGGCATGGGACTGTGGACTTTGGTCAGTGTGACGATTGCGCTATTTGCCGCTTGTCTGCTTGCGATTAAGCTCAGCCTTCTTCAAGAAAATATTCTATTGGGGGCCATCATTGGCCTGGTCATTTGGGCCACCTACTTTTCCTTGCTGGTCTGGTTTAGCTCCACCACCGTCGGTTCCTTGATCGGCTCGGTTGTGAAAACAGCCACCTCAGGCTTTCAGTCTATATTAGGAACCGCCACCTCTGCGATCGCTGCCAAAGGGGCAAGTGATACGGTCGTAGCTACGGCAGAGGCTGCTGCTGCCGCAGTCCGCAGGGAACTCATGGCAGATGTTGATCCAGAAACCCTGCGGGAGAATTTACAGGACTATTTAGCCACCCTCCGCTCTCCTAGTTTTGACTTGCAAGGCATCGAGCAGGAATTTGAGCAGATCATTACCACTTCAGATCTCTCTCAAATGGCAGATCGAGAGGCGCTTAAGGCCATCGATCGGCAGACCTTTGCGGAGTTGGTGCAATCCCGCACCGATTTATCCCGGCGGGAAGCCAAGCAAGTGACTGATCGACTGTACCAAACTTGGCAACGTTTGCTGGTCAATCAGCCGCAAGGTGACCCGATGCGGGAACTGGTGACCTATTTACAGTCTGCTCAGCCCCAACAGCTGATTGCGACGGAAATTGGCCCCCGCCTGGATAAACTCATCGCTCAACTTAAGCAGGATGATCAGCAACAGGACCCTGCCTCTACCGCAGGCGCGTTTGGCATGCTCTCCAGCGTTGTCATGGGTCGGTCGGATTTATCCGAAATGGATGTGGATCGGATTACAGAACAGTTGCAAACTGCCAAAAACCATGTTACGGATCAGGCCAACAAACTGGCGGCAGCGGTTGACCCCAACCAAAGCCAGACCGTCCGCAGTGTCGTTCAGCGAGACGTTGAGAACTACCTGTTGAACACCTATGTCTGGCAGAAGCAGCCAGAACGTTTAGAACATGAGTTTCGAGAAGTGCTCTATGACCCCACGGCTGATCCGGCTGTTTTGCGAGAGCATCTTCGACAACTCCACCGACCCCAATTTAAACAATACCTGAAATCCCGCGGGATCCTTACCCAAACTAAAATACAAGCTTTAGCATCACAGCTTGATGCCGTACGCCACGCAGTGATCCAGGAATTGTCCACCCAGATTAAGGAACAGGTTCGGGTTGATCTGTTTCGACGCATCCAGACCTATCTGGAGTTGACCCCCAAGACTGAGATGCTGTCCAATATGGGAGATCGAGCGTTTACAGCCCTTCTGGAAGATGAACAATTTGATCCGAATGAACGGTATGCTGCGATCGCACAAATCCATCGCGATCTGCTCCTCCAGCCTTTGGTCACCCGAAGCGATCTGACAACGGCTGAAATTGAACTTTTAGTCAATCGCCTGGAACAAATTCACCGGCGAGTGGTTGCAGAAACCCATGCAGACCTACAGTCCAGCAAAAGCTCATTGGAAAAGCAGTCCCAGAGCCTGCAAGATTACCTCCGCAATACCAATAAGGCTGCCCTCAATCCTGAAGGCATCAAGCGAGATCTGAAAAAGCTGTTGGATGAACCTAAAGTCGGGGTACGCCGATTACGTCGACGGATGGCTCAGTTTGATCGAGACACCTTCGTCCAACTTCTGAATCAGCGGCAGGATCTGTCTGAAGGAGAGGTCAATGCAGTTATCGATGACCTGGAGGCTCAGTGGTACGGGCTGGTTAACGCTCCCGATGACCTGACAACAAAGGCCCAAGACAAATTTAACCAAGCGACGAGTGCGGTAGAAAACTACTTGCGCAATACCAACAGAGCTGAACTCAACCCCGATGGAATTAAGCGGGATCTGCAAACTCTGCTGAATGATCCATCTGCGGGGCTGAGCGCCCTGAGAGACCGCCTTTCCCGCATGGATCGAGAAACCTTGGTGCAGTTGCTCAGCCAGCGAGATGATCTGTCCGAACAGGAGGTGAACCGCATTATTGATGATATGCTCCAATCCATCCAGGAGGTTCTCCGCACACCCAGACGGTTTGCGAAACGGACCCAAGTCCAAGTCCAAAGCTTCCAGACTGCTCTAGCAGACTATTTGCGAGGAACGGATAAAGCCGAGCTGAACCCGGATGACATTCAACGGGATTTAACCTTACTGCTTAATGACCCTCGATTAGGTGCTGAGCGATTGAGTGATCGGCTGGCTCAAGTGGACCGGACCACCCTCGTGGCTTTATTAGCACAGCGAAAAGATATGTCGGAGCAAGAAGCTAGGGAGACGATTGATCAAGTCCTGGCGGTTCGTGACCAAATCGCCAGCCAAATACAGCAGGTGCAGCTTCAAATCCAGTCTGTTATTGATCAAATTTTGGCTAAGATTCGCTACTACCTCAACTCCCTCAATCGCCCTGAGCTTGAATACGAAGGCATTAAGCGAGACGTTCGCCAGCTGTTCGACGATCCGCAAGCGGGCCTACAGGCACTCCAGGATCGATTGTCTCAGTTTGATCGCCAAACCTTGGTGGCGGTCCTCAGCTCCCATGACCAAATTTCTGAAGCGGACGTGCATCAAATCATCGATCAAGTTGAGGCGGCCCGAGATAGTGTTCTTCGCCGGGCTCAACGCTTAGAACAACAGTTAAACAACCGCATTAGCGATCTACAGGTCCAAACTCAGAAGCAATATGAGGCCACATGTAAAGCTGCGGCTTTAGCGTCATGGTGGCTGTTTGCAACGGCTCTAATTTCTGCGGGGGCTGCGGCGGGTGCTGGTATCTTAGCCGTTTAATTCAAAGATCAATCCTGCAAATAGGATGAATACCATGAGTCTTCGTTAAGAGGGCTTGTGGTTTTTTCTTGGGGTGAAGAAAGGTGGCGATCTCAAACCTTGTAACTTTATTCATGAAGCATAGCGTAATCCACTTCAGCTTATTTAACGCTCTCTCATTCTCGGTTACATCGTAACTACCCCCCATAGAAAATCACAGTCGCCTATTGTTTTATTAGTTGCGAAATGATAAATTCGGCCAACAAATGCACCAAATGGTTCCCAGTTCTTTATATTTAATTTATAATAATTTCGTATAAAGCTGTAGCTTTGCCGGTTTGAGACGCTCTTTCTCTATTCAGTACCTGTTAGGACAAAGAGCGTGTATCTAGTAGAGCGTGAAGCGAACCAATCTACTCCAAGTGCCGCTTTGCCACTGGTGGAATGCTTCGTTCTCCAATTTCAGGAGATAGGCATTCTGGGTACTGACCTCGGTGAAGCATATGGAATCTTCTTCATTAATTCATAGTCAAAATATCGTTACTCCTTCGGGGGAGCATACTCAACGGAACCGACGTCCGTTAGTCTTAGTAATTGAAGATGACCAAGACAATCTCTTGTTACTGTATCACTTAGTAACTAGTCTGGGGTGTGATGTATTGCTGGCTAGGGAAGGACAAGCTGGACTGGCCATGGTCAAAGATACATTGCCGGACCTGATTCTTCTTGATATTGTTATGCCTCACCTGAGTGGATTTGATATCCTACGGCGTCTAAAGCAACTACCTCAGGCTCGGTCTGTAGCTGTCGTTGCAGTCACAGGCTTGGCAACTTCGGAAGAGAAACAAAAGCTGTTAGAGGCAGGCTGTTGTGACTATGTTTGTAAACCCTATTTGATTGACGTCCTTGAATCCCTTATTTGTAAATATGCATCAATTCAATCTCCACCTCAATTCACTAAACCGACAAGATTACCAGCTAGTGCATAACTATCAGTGTTGATTCAACCCACTTTTAGGATGCATTGGAAGTGCGCACATTTGGAGTCTCTTCTAATACCGCAATTATGCCTGTTAGACCTGATTCCAAAGTTACATCGCTCAGCAGCTCTGTCACGTTAACTCCTGCAACTTCTTCAACTAGACTTTTAAGCTGCGGTTTCATAAAATCGTCTAGATTTGTCCGTACCTCTTCAGCTAAGTCCCCTTGTCCCTCTTGGGCTAAAACTTGTTCGGGCTGAGTTAGGGAATCTTCCAAAATAATAATAAATTTTTCTCCGCAAAGTTGGCAGGTCACTTTACTAGGTTGCTGACCTAATTCATTACGATATAATGCCTGCACTTTTTGAGAAAGCGAACGTTCTAGCTGCCCTTTTGTGGGGGTGTCGGATGCCATTACCATTGTACCTCTGGAGCAGGTTAAGAGTCAGAATATAACTGGCTTTCACAGCACATTTCTCAGGTATTTCCTCTTTAGTTCTTAGAAACAACATTATCATCTTGGGCGTAAGCACAGAATCGGGGATGTATGGCTCAAAGAAAAACGGGTCAAGGACAATAGATCCTGTACCCGAATCAAAAACTTGTCATGAGCCTAACATCGCAATTGCCAACCGTACTAGAGCATCACGAATTTCTAGAACAGGTCGAAGCACTCAAAGAAGCACCCAGCCTGAGTCAGATGGTTTATATCGTTCTGCAAATGGGTTTGTTTTTGGCTCGCTGGCTTCTGGAGGATGAACTCTCACGGCGAGCAAAACAGTATTGGAATGGCCGAGGTGTCCCACTTGCGGAACCCGCTTGCACTCGAAGGGATGGGAATCTCGTCAGATGCAGACACTGGTGGGAAATATTGCCTGAAAGCGACGGGTGGGTCGTTGTCCCCACAGGTGTCCAGGTAGTCTATCCGCTCCTTTGGATCAATCCATTGGGATTACCTCCTATCAGCACAGCAGTGAAGAATTGGTTCGTCTAGGCTGCTTGTTAAGTCTATTTATGCCCTATGAACTGGCCAGTTGGATGCTGAGTCAGTGGAGTGGTTTATCCGTCAGCTCATCAAGCTTGTGGAGTTGGGTGCAAGTCATGGGCAACAAAGCTTATCAGGAGCTAGAGACTCAACTCAAAGCTCAAGCCTCAGGTGACCAGACTCCTTGTGAAGCGATTTCAGAGGTGTTGTCTGCTCTACCTTTGGCCATTGCTGCTGACGGTGTGATGGTGCCCTTTCGCCCCACCCCGAAAACCCCCAAGGGAAAAATCCAGTGGCGAGAAGTCAAAGTTGCTATCTTAGCCCGCCTAGGAACACGGGGCACCCGAGCACAAAAGCGTGTCCCCCAACTACTACGTCGAAGACTGGTGGCAGTATTGGGCGATATCGACCAGTTCATCCCCTTACTGCACCTCGAAGCCCGCAAACAAGACTTTGAATCGGCCCCAAGCGTCATCTGGTTGAGTGATGGGGGGCGAGGCTTCTGGCGAGTCTACCGCACCTTGTTCTCTCACTGTGCTGTGGCAGTTCTCGATTTCTTTCATGCAGCAGGCCATCTTGCACGAGCAACAAAAGCGATGTTTGGGGATGCTCGCTCTGCTCAAGCCCAAGCCTGGTTTCGGCGCTGGCGACACCAATTGCGACATGGGCAACACCTATTAGTATTGCGGTCCTTGACGATGTTGATTCACTCACAATTGTTTACGGGCAAATCTTTTACGACGTTGCTCCAGGTACAGGCTTATTTCCAGCGCTATCTGCGACACATCCAATATCGCCACTTTGAACAACTACAGATACCGCTGGGGTCAGGAATGGTCGAAAGTGCTTGTAAGTGGCTGATTCAACAGCGCTTTAAGGGGGTTGGTATGCGCTGGAGTGAGGATGGTTTCAATCATCTACTCATGCTGCGGCTTGCCTGGGTCAATCAACGGTTTGACTCCCTATTCCCAGGGGTAACCATTCCGAAGTCTAAGGCATCCCCGATCCATTAGCTACGCCCTATCATCTTCGTTCAGTTCTGACTGAGAAGAGTTTGAGGATATTAGATTCACTTCAGCTCGATCTCTCTCTTTAGGTAGATCCAGCAAACTATCTTGCGATAGAGACGCAACCTGTGGGCCGATTGATAGGCTAATAATGTCTCCAAAACCACCGATCATAAAGGCGTTCAACAATGAGTATTGAAGATAGAATTGACGCCACGGTCAAAAATCTGGAGGGAAAAGGTCAGGAAATGATGGGAGAACTCACTGGGAACCCATTGGCAACAAGTTAAAGCTACACCCCAGCTTGCAAGGGTATTTCAGCAGTTGGCTTAAAGAAGAAATTTTCAGACCCTCGTTGACGATCTGGAAAAGGAGCAACAATCAGTTTGACCTTAGGTTTTCGTAGACGTTTGACAATCCCTAAATCCTGATTTTCTGGAGCCGCAACATACTGGACTGGGGCGGTTGCTAACCCCTTTTGGTGCGCCACAGAGAAATGATATAGTCCCCGATAAACCATCTCCAAGGAAATCCGGTCAAAGGGTAAAGCCAACTCGTCTGCAATAGCATCGCCTAAGTCTACTAAGACGGCGTAAAACAACCAAGTTGCCCAGATTTGAAGCTTTACCCCGTTGATAGATCCTGTCCACAGATAGCTCAGTCCCAGTAATCGCTTTACCGTGTTGAATGCTTCTTCAATTCGCCATCTTTTGCCATATAAATCAGCAACGACATAGGGCGGTAAAATCTCTGGATCTAGAACTGAGGTGAGATAGGAATGCCAGGTTTTGCCCACTTTGATTTCAATGAGTCGCAGGGTCACGTTGGGCTGTTTGGGGGTGCCATACCCCATTTGAATTTGCTGGTCGCGGAGAGCATAACTAAATATTGGTAAGCCCCCGGCTCTGCCGGGGAGACTCTCGTAGGTTTGACTGGGTGCAACGGTAGAAAATTCTCCTTGCAGTTTTCTCGCAAGGAGAAAGAAATGTCACCTAAGAAGCTAAATCATACGACTTGGGATTGCAAATATCACATTGTATTCATTCCTAAGCGTCGTCGGAAAGTTATATATGGTAGTCTTCGCAGTCGTTTAGGCATTTTATTTCGGGAGCTGGCGGAACAACGTGGTGTTGAAATTTTGGAAGGTCATTTGTTGCCAGATGGCACTGTTCTAGGATCAATGGCACTGACTTAAGCAGTAAGGAAAGGGCTACAAGTCCTGATAGACATATAATCAAGACTTGCAAGCCATAAATATTCTGCCTTTCACTATGTCTGAGTCAGCCGAAACTCTCAAGCAGCAATTTTCCCAAAGCCTGGGTTTACCGTGGACAGATATCCTTCCAGCCTCAAGGTTAGATGAACTCCTGAAAGAAGAAGCATTCTCCTATCGCAACCGGGTATATAGCCCCATCGTTACGCTGTGGGCCATGCTTTACCAAGTGCTATCAGCCGATAAAAGCCTTCGTAACACAGTCAAATGCATCACGACTTGGTTCACAGCGGCTGGCATCCAACCGCCCTCATCTGATACCGGAGCCTACAGCAAAGCCAGAAGTCGCTTTCCAGAGTCACTGTTGCAACGTTTAATTCCTGAAAGCGCTGAGTGCTTAGCGCAAACCCTCTCCCCAGAGCACCTCTGGTGTGGTCGCCCTGTTAAGGTCTACGACGGGACCACCGTGTTGATGGCTGATAGTGAGGCCAACCAAGCGTCATACCCACAACATGGCAATCAAACAGCAGGCTGTGGGTTTCCCATTGCCCGATTGGTAGTGTTCTTCTGTCTGGTCACCGGGGCAGTGGTCTCAGCCTGTATTGCCCCATGGGACACCAGTGAAATTGTCATGAGTCGTTTGCTCTATCAAGACCTTGAGGTCGGTGATGTGAAGCCTATGGCAGCTATGTTGATCTAGCCATCATTCAACCACACAGGGCTGATGGAGTGTTGCGTAAGCATCATGCCCGCAAGACTGATTTCCGCAAAGGCAACAAGCATGGCATTGGTGATCATCAGGTGACATGGCACAAGCCAGCCCAACGGCCTGAGCACATGAGTGAGCAGGAGTTTGCCCTGATTCCTCAGACATTGGTCGTTAGAGAGGTATGTTTACGCTTATCCCTTAAGGGCTTTCGCGACCAGCATATTATTGTGGTGACGACGTTGCTGGATGCTCAACGCTACAGCGCTGGGCAACTGACTCGCTTGTATGGCTGGCGTTGGCCAGTGGCGGAAGTCAATCTGCGCCATCTCAAAACCACCTTAAAAATGGAGATGCTCAGTGCCAAAACTCCGGATATGGTGCGCAAGGACATTTGGGTACATTTGTTGGGCTATAACCTACTCAGAAGTCTCATGGAACTTGCAGCACCGCTAGCAGATAATGCTAGAACTCAACTGTCTGTGCAAGGAGCACGACAACACTTCAATCAGATGCTTGCTTTGTTGGCGACAGCCAACCGTGCGACCAGAAAGCGGTTGTTTACTCATCTACTTGAGACCATGGCAGCCGATCTATTACCCTCTCGACCGAATCGGCACGAACCGAGAGTCGTCAAACGCAGACCCAAATCTTTCTCGCGAATGCGACAACCTCGCTCTGCTCTCAAAGCTAAGCTAGCTATTTGATTGAGCTTAAGTCAGTGCCATTGAACCATGGGTTTCATAGCGTCGAAAGGCTCGATAAATACTAGAGTGGTGAATTTCTGGCCGCCCATTTTTATCCTTTTCAATGGGTAGCTCACTCCACTGACATCCCAAGTGCAGCAACTTCAAAATGTAGTTGAAGATGGCATGCAAAGAGAGCTTTGGTTGAGGTCCCCGAGTGCTGATGTGCAAATGGGGTAAGACAAATGTCTCAAACTGCTCAAGGGTTAAGAATGTTGGAATCCATTAGACCTGTCCGAAATATAAATGGTGGAGAAAAAAGATGGTAGAACGGAGTTTTACCGCTCTACCAATGATCAAAAATCCCCTTGATTATATTCATAAATATCCCCATCGCAGCAAGCGAGTGTTGGGCATTGAATACCCTCAATTTCTCCAACTGTTGGAACAAGCCGAGTTGAAGCACAACGAGCAAAAAGCCGAGATAGAGCGACATAAAAGCCGGGTCAATGCCAAAGGAGGAGGACGCAAACCGCTGTTATCCGTCGCAGAGGAGGTTTGCCTGTGCCTGTTCTACTTGCGGCACTATCCCACCTTTGAGGTGTTAGGACTCCAGTTTGGGGTGTCCAAGAGTGAGGCAAATGATACGGTTCACTACTGGCTGGCGATTCTACGAGCACTGCTCCCTGCGAGTTTGTTTGAGCAAGTGGAATCCAACCCGAGCGATTATGCCATTGTCCAGGAGTGGTTAACTCAGTTCCAGTTGATTGTCGATAGCTTCGAGCAAGCCAGAGAACGCCCCAGCGACAACGAAGAGCAACGCTTGTATTTTTCTGGCAAAAGAAACAGCACACCTTCAAGTCGCAGATTGTGACCCTGCCTGGCGGCAAAGATATCGTCGATGCTACAGCAGGCGAGACGGGACCCACCAGTGACATTTCTGTGTTTCGAGAGCGACAATCGCAATTTGCTCCAGGACAGGGGTTCGCTGCCGATAAAGCCTATGTGGGAGCACAGCATGTACAAACCCCACACCAAAAGCCACGGGGCAAAGAGCTGACACCGCAACAAAAGGCACAGAACAAGGAATTTTCCAGTACTCGTCGCATCTTTGTCGAGCATGTGATCCGCGTAGTGCGGATTTTCCGAGTTGCTCAAGAGCGATTCCGTCTGCGTCATGAGACTTATGAACAAGTGATTCTTACCGTTTGTGGCTTAGTTCGATTGCGATTGGGCATGATTGTTTTGCCTGGTTTATCTCAGCCTTAAAAAGGGAGGATGCGATGAATTAGCCGACGCTATCTTTTGGGGCTAAACTAACAGGAACTATCTCCGACCCCCATTCCGTCGTTGAGTCTGCTGTCAAAGCAACCATGCTCAAAACCAGACACACTATGGGCTGTAAATTTTCGGACAAGTCTATTTATGGGACTTAGTTTGAGGCATCTGCACTCCTAACGAACGGTAAACTAAATGACTGGCGTCATTTTAGTCTTTAACGATGGAAGGCTATGCAGGGAATGGGTTTTAGGTGATCTGAACCATGGAATAAAACCCGAAATGAGTTGCAGGATATCTGAAGAACTCAAGCTTGAATCCCTATGGTTACTCCGATAAGATTCGCTTTTGAAAGTCTAAGGCTTTTTGAGAATCAGGAATCTGTTGGGCCAAGGCATTGACGAAATCCATCAGCCGTAAATTTGGGTTTTGAGTGAGGGTGCGATCGCAAATCAAGGATGCAATGGGACCAATGATTTCCGCCAACTCTTTTTGACAATAGGCAATTTCAAATTCATCTAAATGAATGGGCAGCGTGGGTGCTGATGAAATGGATGGAACATACGGGGTGGGTTGTGCCCCATTTGAGGTTGGATGAGGAGGGTTGGTATGGTTTGCTGCATGGCTGGAGGCATCTGCTCCATTGGTTGCGGGCGGCACAAGGGTGCCAACCGAGGACTGATTAATTAGCTCCGTTGGTCGGTAGCTTAATTGCACAACTGTTGCATCATGGTCAGGGGCTCTGAGGGATGTCCTTAGCCTGTCCAAATAATGATGAATGTAATGCAATAAATAGCCAGAAGGAACATCTTGGGATCGAATGAGTAAAAAAATGTCTTGAAGACATTGGGTTAAAATTAAGTATCCTTCAAGGGCTTGAATCGTTACCCAATCCACCGCATTCCAGTGGCATTGCTCACTTACACATCCTGCTAACTGCAGCATGGAGCCCGCCATAATGCTAGTTGAGGTTTCAGAGAGGCCAATGGGATGGGTTAGGAGCTGCCCTTGCGGAGAAACCATTACTGCACCTTGAATCTCAGTAGAGGCAGAAACAAAGTCGTTCAGTAATGTCTCAATCGTTACCTTATTCATTCAGTTTTTTTAGGCCCATTCAAATCAGAATCTAGGACCTATTCCCCCCTTATAGCTATCTACCCCGTTTTTGAAAAATTTGCAAATGATCAGGCAATAATTCTCCATGTCATTCATTCTTTAGTGGCCAGTAGTAAGTCTGTTAGGTATACACCGGAATGGATGTAGAGAGTCTGGCACTATCCTATAGTTTTATTTTTTTGTGTTTGAAGTATCAATTTTTCCTGATTTTACCTTCTTGGCATACCTTGGGTGATGCATCGTCATTTGTTCTTGTTAAGAATAGAACTAAGTCTAAAAATTGGCATATAAATAGTACTGAATTATTGATTTTAATTAATCCTAGAATCTTTAACTAACAGAAATATCAATAGTAAGTAGAGTTGGCTTAAAAAGATCAACTAAGTTTCATTTTATGCACTAATCTGAAAACCTTTCTCTTTATGAGGTTTGATTGAATTTACATTTCGAAATCTACAGCAACTTTTCAAGCCTTACCTACTTAATTGATTGGATTGCTGTCGGCCCGATTTTTACATTCTTATTTGATGCTTTCTAGCCGGATCGAGTAATGATATGCTGCCTCAATGGCGATATAGTAAATCTAAGATCTGAGTGCAGTAGTCTAGGCCGTAATGATCAAGCATAAAGTCGTAATGTTAGGAATGTGGGGCGTTGGTAAGACCAGTTTGGTCCAACGTTTTGTCAATAGCATTTATGATGATAGATACCACTCAACTCTTGGGGTTAAGGTAGATAAAAAAGTAATCTTACTGGGCGGAGAACAGGTCACACTTTTGCTTTGGGATATTGCAGGAGCAGAGGATCAGTTTTCAGTCCCGCTTCATTATTTGCATGGAGCATCAGGATATTTAATTGTGATCGATGGGACACGAAAAGCTTCCCTTGAATGTGCTCTGGAACTTGTAAGAATCGTTGAAGAAAATTTAGGCAAGGTTCCTTATGTACCCATCATCAATAAATCTGACTTAACTTGGGAAGTGAGCTTAGATGAGGTGATTTTTCATTTTGGTCAAGGGAGGCGAGTGTTTGAAAGTAGTGCCAAAACTGGAGATCAGGTTGAAGATGCCTTTCTTGAATTGGCTCGAGCCTTGTAAAAAATGTCTAGAGATCAATAACGGTTTCTGCTCTAGCTAGCTCAAAATTAAGCCCTGTCTGTTTGCTTTTGCGTTGTAATGTTTCATCCAGCCAATTTCGTTCCGACCAATCACGATTGGGATCATGATGACCGATGTAGGTCTGTTTGACCCGACAGCGTGTGGCCATATCCAACACATCTTCAATACAACTATGTCCCCAGTCCAAGCGTGAAACACCATGGGGAGAGCCAACTCCTAAGTCGCCGTCATACTCAATTCTTAAAAATTGACCATCTCGATACAGGATGTCCGCATCCATGCTGTGTTGGCATAATCGTTCTTCAGCTTCTAGGCTGGCAATTTGTAAGGGATGTTCAGGCTCCTGACCTCGGCGGAGTTCATGATCCGTACAGAAAATAAAGACTTTGCCACCCCGCTCAATTCGATAGGCTAGACAAGGGCTGGGGTGAAATACTTCAAAGGGTTGTAAAATCGTCTCCCCCAGGCGGATGGGATGATCTAGATCTTGATATTGATCAACGAATTTATCTGGAGTATCCGGAGGCGGATCAATTTGAAAGTCTCGAATCTCGCAGGAATGGAACTGGGCAGGCATTAATTCATAACTTAAGGGAGTTTGTACCCCCTTGAGCCGATAATCCACCTGGTGGGAAAAGATCCCTAATATTTGATCGAGGGCTTGGAGATATTGGCGGTTGGCATACACATGAATATGGTTGCGAGGGTCAAAACAAACGGCAGCCTGGTCAAATCCTTCTGTATGGTCAAAGTGGGAGTGGCTACCGAAGATGTATAGGTGACGGCCTATTCCTGATGGATGTTCTGAGGGGAGTGAGGATTTTGCTTGCTCCTCTGTTCCCCACTTTTGCATGATGTCCTTGGCACAAATCCGAAATCCAGTTCCGCAATCTAAAACGATATCGTATTGGTCTGCGGTTTCTATTCGGATACAGGTGGTCCATCCCCCATAAATGCGTGCTTGCGAACGTTCCAAACGGTTTCGATAGGCTGCAAGGGTTGCCTTATTGAAGGGGCCACCCAGTAGCTCTTCTATCGTTGTATTTAAGCGACCATCAGGACCAGCCCGTTTCTGTAGATCTTCAAATACCTGCTTAAGTAAATCTTGATCCGTCAGGGCTTGATATGCTCTTCGTTCTTGAAAAGAAGGATAGATTGATCCACTTCCTTGCACACCATAAAAGTGAATTCTCAGATTTTCAATGTCGCTCATGGCCGTAGTTTACCCAGATGGCGCTGAGGGGTTAGCTGAAAGACTATTCTTAACCTGAAGGATAAAGAAAAAGAATGGTAGAAATTTATACTCAGCCCTAACGCATACTAAGCAGATATTTCAGCTCTCAGTCTTTAAGTTAGGACAGGGGTACAAACTTAAACCCTTAATCTATGACCTCTAGGTGCAAAGGGAGCCAATCAACATCCACAGAATTTACATTAATTGTATTGAAACTTACTCAATAATTTGTGATCAAGTCTTGAAATTATACTCCGAACGAGTTGAAAGTTTACTTTTTAGATGAGCTTCAAATTCTTTGGTAGAGAGAGTTATAGCTCAATCTGAAATGTTAAGCCCTCAGCCGTTGGCAGTATAAGTCTCCTAGAATTTTGGAGATGGATCAATCATGTCTAGAATTTAGTGCTTGCTCTGGTTAAAGCTGTTTATGTTATCTGGGGGGCTTCCACAATCCAATTGCTTTTTTACAGCAAGAAGTGCACACCAAAGTTAGCCTCATCAAAGGTGATTGGATGACGCAAAACTTCTATTTTTTATGAAAAAAGAGAGCAAATACTTATTCTTGCTCTCTTTTTGTAAATGGTGAATATAAGCTCAAATGCGAGCTTTTTATAAGAAAATTAGGTTCTAAGCAGGAATTGCTAATAATTGATCAGCTTGCTTGACCGTTTCGAAGAAAAAGGCGGCATTTTCTTCTGGTGTTGTTGGCAAAATACCATGACCTAAATTCATGATGTGGCCTTTGTTGCCAGCTTTGCGAATTGTATCTAGGATGCGATCGCGAATAAAATCCTGGGACCCAAATAGCACGCCTGGATCCATATTCCCCTGCACATGTAGATTCGGTCCCAAACGCTTACGGGCATCGGCCATATCGACCGTCCAATCTACACTGATGATGTCTGCACCAGACTGAGCCATCCGTTCTAACAAGCCCGCACTGCCGCTCGCCAAGAGAATAAGTGGGGTATCGGGATGCGTTTCTTTCACCTGACGAAACACCCGCTGCTGATAGGGAAGCGCGAAGGTTTCAAAGTCAATGGGACTCAGCTGCCCCGCCCAAGAATCAAACATTTGAACCACCTGGGCGCCACAATCAATTTGGTGCCTTACATAGGTTGCGATCGCATCCGAGATCTTCTCCAAAAAGGCATGAAGAATCGTCGGATCATCAAACGCCATGCCCTTAATAACGGAATAATGCTTGGAGCCTTTACCTTCAATGGCATAAGCTGCCAACGTCCAGGGCGCGCCGACAAACCCTAAAACCGTCGATTGATTACCGACTTCTTGTCGCAGAGCCGTTAAAATTTGGCGAATAAACGGCAGAGACTCATCTGGCTCCAAATCATGGAGGTTATTTACCTGTTCCATGGTTCGGATCGGCTCTTCGATGATCGGCCCCTTGCCTTCTGCTACATCCATTTTGATGCCGATTCCAGGCAAGGGCGTCACAATATCCGAAAAGAGAATGACGCCATCTGGCTTAAAGGCACGCCAGGGTTGTAGAGAGATCTCAATTGCCACCTCAGGAATTTCAGAGCGCTCCCGAAAAGAAGGGTACTTTTCCCGTAGGTCTCGGTAGGCCTTCATATATCGACCCGCCTGTCGCATCATCCATACGGGGGGACGATCCAATACTTCCCCACGGGCAGCCCGCAAAAGACGTGGGACATCTTGGGTAGATCCAGCCATCTGTACGTTTTACTCCTAACTTAGTCAAAAACAAGGGAACCCAATTGCATCCATCGCTCAATCCGAAAGCAATTGGCACCCTACCGCTTCAATCTGCTTGCTGGATCTAGTTTAGGATTAATTGGCTACATTTTTGGATTTGAGTGGCGATAAGCAAAGAAGTCCACTCGATAATCTGAGATGGTTACGCCTGCCTGCTCTTCGATTTGAGCAATCAGCTCTGGCGGTAGCTCAACTTGAATATCAATAATTTGATCTGTATCTAGACAATTAATATGGCTGTGAGAATGGCTTAGGTTGCCATATAAGCGTCCATCTGATCGCTCTACACATTCAATAATTCCTTGTTGGGACAAAGCCTCTAAATTTTGGTAAACCGAGGTATGGCCAATCTCTTTACCCGCCTGATTCAGTCGATCATAGATTTGTCGAGCAGAAAGATGTTCTTCCGCTTGCCAAAGCAGCTCTAAGATCGATCGCCGTTGTCGGCTTAGCCGCATTCCCAAAGCTTGGCATTGGTCAATCGCGTCTTCTAAGGAAGTGATTGGTTCGGTGGGGGTCTCAGGCTCAACGTCCAACACTCGGTACATCCCAACACTAAACAACGGTTTCGAGCTTTAATAGGTCAAGGTAAACCTAATCAAAATTTATTAAGTTCAAACCAAGCTGAATATCACTTGTGTTTGACAGCCAGTCATACTCAACCCCAGCTCAATAGCACAGGCGGAACAGAGCCGCATTGCTATTCTTCTCTATCATACCTAAACCCGAACCGATTCCGTTTTACTGACCGCCCCCATCCTTTGCAAACTGAACCAGAATCATGACCGAAACGATTGCCATCAACGCTACTCATATTGATAGCCTAGACTTATCCCCCATTCGTCCCCTCCTGGATGCTTGGCTGGCTAGCGATATTTTGGCCCATGAGCAAGAACTGACCTTTCAGATCAACTATCCTCAACCAGCCGATGCCCAGCAAGAATGGTCCGAGATACCGGAGGTACGTTTATGGTTTATTCGCTTAGATAGTCTCTATCCTTGGTTACCGTTACTGTTGGACTGGCGTTCGGGTGAGCTGGTCCGTTATGTTGCCATGCTTGTCCCTCACCAGTTCAGTGAGCGAGAAGGTATCCTCTTCAATCCCCAGGCCTTAGACATCCTGATCATGCATAAAGTTTTCACGATTACCCGTTGGCTGCGCTCTTTAGGACAGGATAGTAATGCCAAAGTTATCCAAATGGCGGAGATGTTTGGTTATGAACTGGACAGCACCATTTTTGATCTGATCCAAGCCCACCCCGATTAATGGCTAGTAGCTATCCCCGTCGTTTGCAGTTTGCAGTCCGAGTTGACGATTGGCTTGGTTGAGACGTTCTGCGATCGCTTCTCGCCATTGCAAACTTACCTCTGGGTCCGCCAAAATATCTTGGGCCATCTGACGATATTGGGCGCTACTCACTTTGTCGACTTGCTCAAGCAAATTGAGATTGTCGTAAACAGTTTGTGGAGAAGGTTTCATGTCGTGTTAATGGTTAAGGACAGTCATTCTCTAAAGCAAATATTATAGCTAAGGCAAATCCGTTTGCCCCATCAGGTAGCGATCGCATTCCCGTGCTGCGCCTCTCCCTTCATTAAAGGCCCACACCACCAGGCTTTGACCCCGTCGGCAATCTCCCGCTGCGAATACCCCTGGGATACTCGTCGTGTATTGCTCATACTCAGCTTTGACATTTCCCCGGGGATCAAGATCTAAGTTCAACGAATCTAGAAGGGGTTGTTCCGGTCCTAAAAAGCCCATGGCCAACAGAACCAGTTGAGCTGGAATCACTTTTTCAGATCCAGGAACGTGAACCGGCGTAAAGCGGCCTTGGTCATCCTTTTCCCAAGTTACCTGAACCGTGTGCAAAGCTTTAACATGACCCTGTTCATCCCCTTCAAAGCGGGTAGTCATGGTCAGATAACCCCTTGGATCATCCCCAAAGACAGCAGCAGCCTCTTCCTGACCATAGTCGAGTCGATAGACCTTCGGCCATTCGGGCCAAGGGTTATTGGCAGCCCGCTCCTGGGGAGGTTTGGGCATAATTTCTAGCTGCACTAAACTCTGACAGTTATGGCGAATGGAAGTCCCTACACAGTCTGTCCCCGTATCTCCGCCCCCAATCACGACGACATCTTTACCTTGGGCTGAGATCACCTGGTCATTCAGGCTAGCATCCATAACCGCCTTAGTATTGGCTGTTAGAAAGTCCATGGCAAAGTGAATCCCTTGCAAATCTCGACCTTCAATGGGGAGATCCCGGGGACGAGTGGCCCCGGTACAGAGAACAACCGCGTCAAAATCCTTTAGCAAAGAGTCAGCCGGGAGGTCTTTACCCACTTCAGTGTTACAAACAAACTTCACCCCTTCTTCTTCTAGAAGTTGGAGACGGCGCATTACCACCTGTTCCTTCTCCAATTTCATATTGGGAATGCCGTAGGTCAGCAGCCCACCCGGTCGATCGGCCCGCTCCAGCACTGTCACCCAATGCCCTGCCTTATTGAGTTGGGCGGCAGCACAAAGTCCCGCGGGTCCCGACCCCACCACGGCAACCTTCTTGCCCGTCCGTTTTTCAGGCGGTTGGGGGGTAATCCACCCCTCTTTCCAGCCTCTATCAACAATGGTCTGTTCGATATTTTTGATGGTTACGGGAGGGTTCGTTATTCCCAATACACAGGAGCCTTCACAGGGGGCTGGACAGACACGTCCAGTAAATTCTGGAAAATTATTGGTCTTATGGAGCCGATCAAGGGCTTCTCGCCACAGTCCTCGATAAACCAAATCATTCCACTCTGGTATCAGGTTATTAATGGGGCACCCACTAGCCATATTGCTAATGACCGTGCCTGTATGACAAAACGGTGTCCCACAATCCATACAACGGGCCCCTTGGTTTCGGAGCCTTTCTTCAGGTAAGTGCTGATGGAATTCATCCCAGTTCTTAATCCGTTCCAACGGGGGACGATCTGTTGGAATTTCGCGGACGAATTCTATAAAACCAGTCGGTTTACCCATAGTCGTATCTTTACCAATTAGTCTTGAGCTAAGTCAGCACCACAGAAACCCTAGCTTTCCCCCTTTCACTAGCGAACCAGGATGCCAAGATTCTTATTTTTTTCTCCAAACCTCTGCAAAGTCAAGAGGAGGACTTATATTCAACAACTTAATCCCTATAGTTTAAATCGAGACATAAGATCACAATTTTTCCTAGATCGCCTCTTATAAAAGGGTGGCCTAAGTCTCAAGATGTAAGCGATTACACCAACAGAAACATGTGTTTCAGGCAAAACAGAGCAGGGCTGTTTTAAGTTAGCAGCGAAAAAATAATATCGACCCGATTAGCAAGCTTAGTCATCGCGGTTTTGAGGGATTGATAGTCGTTTAGCCGCAGGATATTAATCCCAATAGTTCTAAGCACTGACCAATTGAGCAGTGCTTGTTCATCTTCGAGTCGATAATCATCTTCGCCAAAAACAACATCCTTCGGCCAATGCAACCGATTTTCAATGCCCCAATGTTCTCGGACCAGAGATTGCCAATG
Source organism: Acaryochloris sp. CCMEE 5410 (assembly GCF_000238775.2). Classification (NCBI taxonomy): domain Bacteria; kingdom Bacillati; phylum Cyanobacteriota; class Cyanophyceae; order Acaryochloridales; family Acaryochloridaceae; genus Acaryochloris; species Acaryochloris sp. CCMEE 5410. Next base: position 54,533 of record NZ_AFEJ02000001.1, read on the forward strand.
ATGGGGTGAGGTGGCAGCTGAACTGATGTAATAGGCCGTATTGTGATACTCCTTTCCTTTGCGAGTACCCCATCGTTGGACACAAAGTACAGAGCGAATTGCTGTCCATTCTTGTAGGGCTATGCCGACAGGCTCATAAACCTGTATACACCGATGTTCATCTCGTCCTCTACTTTGGGCGGAGTGGATGTGCTCAGCCATGGGTTTAAGACACTCAAAGTAAGTCTGGAGGTGGTCGTAAAGTCTTCCCTGGTTGGATTTGACCGCCACGAGATAGTCATTACCCGAGGCCACAATCTTCTCAAGTGTTTTTTTGGGCGTGTAAGGCATCCATGGTAATCAGTAAGCCATCGAGTTGAAGGGTTTCCAACAGTGCCTGCACGACTTTGATTTCGCTATTATCCTCCTGAGTGAGGGCTTCGAGCTTGAGGGTGATGCCTGCTTCCACCGCAAATAAACTCACCAAGCCCACAAAACGCTGCTTCCCCTTGGCATCTGTCAGCCCCTGACGAATCCGTTTGCCATCAATGGAGGCTGCATAATTATCGGGAGAGTGAGTCTGGGCTTTCGAGAGCATCCATGCTTCAAATTGGTGGCTCAACGCTTGGAAGTCAAGCCCCTTCATCACTCGACGAAAGGTACAGTGAGACGGAACTTCAAGGCTCTCAAGTCCCAATAGCTCACTTAAAGGCTGGCGATAATCGCTCGTAAAGGTTTCTAAGGGGCGATATCCCTGGTATCCAGCAAGCATACCCATCACCATCAACAGCAACAGAAGCCATAACGGATGAGTACGGCCATGGGCACTGCGGAAATCCGGGACTTGCTTCAAAGTATCGATTAGATGGCTCATCGGTCTCTCTACTGTTGGTCAGTAGAACCATCCTATTTTTTCTAGGAGGAACGTAAAACAACCCTGCAAAACAGGGTGTTCGCATGAAACGAAAAGATGAAGTTAAATCGAGCAGAATCTGAAACAGTACTAGACCCAATCCATCACGGTCAACATCAGCCTTCGCCTATCCTGTTGCCTTTACATTATCGATGAGCGCTTATTATTCAGCTTTAATGAGTTCTTGAGGTAAAGAAATCAGAAATTTAGTCCCTTCCCCAACCTTGCTGTCCACTTTAATATTGCCGCAAAAGGACTGAGTAACGAGATTATAGACAATATGTAATCCAAGCCCTGTCCCACCCCGATCGCGAGCAGTCGTATAAAAGGGTTCAAAAATTTTGCGTTGTTTTTCCGACGAAATACCACAACCATCATCACTATAAATAAGTTGTATTCCATCAGGTTCCTTCTGAATATCCACCTTCATCAGCCCTGGTTCAGAGGGTTGATAGGCATGGATTAAAGAATTAGTGACCAGATTGGTCACGATTTGAGCAAGGAGTCCAGGGTAGCTCGTGATTACAAGCGAATCATCTCCAGTTAAAAGTAATTGATGCTTGCTATTTTTGAGCTGTGGTCGCAGGCTATTTACAACTTCATGTAAATAGGCTTTAACATTAAATTCCCGTTGTTCCTGATGAGATTGGTCAACTGCAACAAGCTTAAAACTACGAACTAGATCTCCCGCCCGATGTAAATTGCTGAGGACCAATTTGGAGCTGCTTTGTGCGACATGGATATAACGGCTAAGAACAGATCGTTTAACTTGTCCCTGCTCCACTGCCTTTAGAAACGTATGGGTTTCATCGGCTAAGGTTGAGGCAGCCGTGATACTGGTGCCAATAGGTGTGCTGATCTCATGGGCAACACCGGCGACTAAATTCCCTAAAGCCGCCATCTTTTCGGACTCTATCAGTTGGTTCTGGGCATTTTGGAGTTGGTCGATGGTTTCAGTCAGGGTTTTTTCTGTGGAGATGCGCTGTGCAATCTCAGCTTTCAGCTGATGATTCTGAGCTTGTAAGGTTTGATTTAACGCATATATCTGAAGGTGAACCTTAACCCTTGCCAGAAGCTCATCTACATAAATTGGTTTTGTTATATAGTCAACAGCTCCGACTTCTAAGCCTTTAACTTTGTCATTGTTAGAAGTCAGGGCTGTCATAAAGATAACTGGAATTGGTTCCGTTTGCGGATTAGCCTTTAAACGTCGGCAAGTTTCATAACCATCAATATCTGGCATCAAAACATCTAAGAGAATGATGTTGGGCTGAGCAAAGGCAGCCCGTTGTAAACCACTCTCCCCCGAACGTGAGACTAAAACAGTGGCACCAAACCCTTCGAGAGCCGATAGTGCAACCCCTAGATTATTAGGATTGTCATCGATGATTAAAACGGTGTAGTTGCGAAAATCAATATCGCCAGACATTAGACACACACCAGATAAAATAAATCATTCAGAGAAAATGGCATAGTTGAAGATGTTCGTTGTTCAGCCTTCCGTGTCTATTGAGAGCAAGAACATCATCAGCCCTTGGCAAACCATCATCAAAATTTGAGTGCTAGCCCTCCCAATACCAACTTAGACAAGACAATAGTATTGAAGCTACTCATGGGGTAAATAATGTTGGAGAAACACCATGATTTTTTCATCCTCAAAATTGTGAGCTAGAGAGATTAATTGATTAGCGAAGGGTGCTAACTGTGGTTTGGAGGCCACCAGGTCAGACGCCTCTCGACGTATTTGAGTCATGTTTCCAAGCATGGCAAGCTCGAACAGCCGCTGTAAACAGCCTTGATCTGGGACAATCAGTGCTGTTAAACCGCTGTCGTTAGTGGTTTGAGCCGCCGAACTAGACGCAAAATTCCATTCCAACTGTAAATACTCAGCTAGCAGATCATACAAAGTTATATCTTCTACAGGTTTAGGAATAAAAGCATCACACCCAGCATCTTGGCTTTGTTGTTGATCTACTGCTTGCACACTAGCAGAAATCGCAAAAATAGGAATGTTTTTTAATTCAGGAATCTGCCGGATTTCCTTGATCATTGCCCAGCCATCTTTATTAGGCATGACTAAATCACTTAAAATAAGCTCTGGTTTACATTCAATCGCTTTTTCTAGACCTTGTTGTCCATCCTCCGCCAACTCAAGGAGAAAACCTAGAGGTTCTAGCATTGCCACCAAAACGGTTCGGTTGACCGCACTATCATCAACAATTAATAACCGGCGTGGGGGGCCGTCATACCCAACAATGGGACCACCGATTGTCTGAGCGGGGACAAATTGTTCCGAGAATTTAAATGGAACTGAGAACCAAAATGTAGAGCCTTTCTCTACACAACTCTCCGCTTGAAGTGTTCCTCCCATCAATTCCACCAGTTGGCGAGATATGGATAGCCCCAGCCCTGTACCTTCAGCTCGCCGGTTCAGGTCTCCAACTTGCTCAAAAGGGTGAAAAATCTGCTCAATTTGGTCTGGAGAAATTCCGATACCTGAATCGGTGATGGTGAACTTAAGTCTGATTTGCTGGGACGTTTGTTGCTCGATCTCTACAGATAAAGTGACTTGGCCTTGATCGGTAAACTTAATGGCATTGCTCAACAGATTCAGAAGAATTTGACGAAGACACTTCTTGTCAGCCTGAATTCCTTGAGGTAGAGAGTCAGCAGGCCGATAGACAAACTGGATATTCTTTTCTTGAGCCCGAATTTGAACGAGGTTCACAATACTCTCTAATAGGGATGGAAAATGAATATCTGAGATATTCAGCTCTAGTTTTCTGGCCTCAATTTTGGCAATATCAAGGATGTCATCAATGAGTGTTAATAGATGTTCACCACTTTGATGAATGGTGTTTAAGGCTTGTTGATGACAGGGCAATATATTGTGATCGCGTTTGAGAATCTGAGCGTACCCCAAAATTCCATTCAGAGGTGTTCGTAATTCGTGACTCATATTGGCGAGAAAGTCACTTTTCGCTCGATTGGCCGCATCAGCTGCTTCTTTGGCAACTTGGAGTTCCTTCGTTCTCAGGACAACCCGATGTTCAAGCTCTTCATTGACCTGCTTCAGTGCTTGTTCAGCTTGTTTGCGATCGCTAATATCTTCGTAAGTCCCTAAAATACCAACCGTATTATCAAACGGATCTTTTAAGGGGATTTTATTGGTATCCGCCCAAACAGTGTCATTTTGCTCTGTGTTGAAAATCTGCAGTACATGTAGTTCAGGAATGCCAGTGGATATTACACGCTCATCATTTTGTTGGCGAGCGGCAAGGTGTTTGTGGGGCTTGGATAATGCATCATCCGTTTTGCCAATGACCTGCTCGGGAGAGTCGAGCCCCATAGATGCAGCAAAATTTTGGTTACATCCCAAGTAAATGGAATCATGGTCTTTCCAGTAGATAAGCTGGGGAATGTTGTCAATCACGAGGCGCAACAGCTGTTGAGATTCTCGCAATTGATTTTCAGTTCGTTTCCGGTCACTGATATTCGTAGAAACCCCTCCAATGGCATACACATGGCCTTGGGGGTCTAAGACTGGAAATTTATTGGCGATATAGGTGTGACGGCTGCCATCTGCATGGGTCACGACTTCTTCTATCGTTTGAGCCTGACCTGCAGCTATAGTATTAATGTCATTTTTTCGCAATTTTTCCGCAATCTGCCGGGAAAATAAGTCGAAATCGGTCTTACCCAGGAAAGTTTGGGGAGCAATGTCAAATAACTCTCCCAAGACTCGATTAAAGATGAGGTATTTCCCCTCTAAATCCTTTAAGTAGATTGCAGCGGGTGAATTATCAATCACTGCTTGCAGCTGCTTTTGACTTCGCCGGAGGGCGTCTTCTGAAGCTTGCCGTTCCATTTCCGCCCCGACCCGAGTTGCAAACAATTGGAGTACAAATTCCAAGTTACTGGTATCAACGGGTAAAGGCTTTGTATCAATAATCCCTAAATTTCCTATGACTTGTCCCTGGGAGTTTTTAATCAGGCAGCTAATATAACTTTCTCCCTGGGGAGATAAGTGCTTTGAGAGAGTGGGAAATTTAGCTGATAGAGCATTAGGGACACAACACCACTCATGTCGATAGGTTTCTAAACAAGGGGTGCCAGCTAAGTCGAAATCATAGGGAGAGGCAAAACTATCTCCAGTCCACATGGCCAAGACTCGGGATTGGGTCCAGGTGTCATCCTTTACCTTGGCAACAAATGCGTAGTGCACCCGAAAGATTTTCGCAAGGTACTGGACACAGGATTGATAAAAGTCTGAACCGGTTTTATCTGCAGTTCCTTTAACGATCGATTCAATTGCATTTTGTTGCTGTTTGCGGCGGGAGATATCACTCAAAGTTGTAATTAAAACTGGGTTGCGTTTGAGAGCTACTTTTCTAATTCGAATCTCTACTGGAAGAGAGACCATCGAGTCCTGGAAGTTTTTGGCAACATCTTCAAACTGGAGGCTAATTCCCTGTTCCGCTTGTTGAAAATGCTTTTGGAATAGCTGTAGTGAATCTTCAGAAACTAAATCCGTTAAATTCATCTGCAAAATCTTATCTCGCGTTAAACCATGGATATCCAATGTCCGCTGGTTTACATCTAGCAGCTGCCCTTGAAGGGTATGAATGTATATACCGTCATAGGCTGTGTTTAAGATGGTCCTTAAATCTTGTTGAGACTGCTTCAAGGCCAGAGTGCGACTACGAACGCGTGCTTCTAGTTCTGAATTAAGCTGCTCCAGCGCTTTAATTCCTTGTAATCTTTCTAGTTCTGCCCCCGCTCTAGCCCCGAAGATCTGCAAAATGGAATACGCAAATTCTCCATCAGGAATGGGAGAAGAACTTAAGCAGCATAAGACTCCGATGGGATTCCCTGCAGAGTTTTGCAGAATATAGCCGATGTAACTTTCTGCGTTCAGGTGAACCAAATCTGGATCTTCAGGAAAGGTCTCCTGCACCCCCCTTTCACAGCAGTAGGCACCATCCCTCAGAGTTATTTCGCAGGGAGTATGTGAGATGGGGTAGAGCACATTGGGCTGCATTTTGCCATCGGAGAAGAAAGCCAGGGTGGAAAGGTCTTCTCCATCCACTTGAGACAGCATCACTTCAGACATATTGAGAGTTGAAGCGATTTCTTGGACCAAGACTTGGAAGAAATCATCCCCTGTGACTCTGGAGGTTCCTTTAAATAACCCTGACAAAGCCAGCTCGGCTCGCTTGCGATCGCTGACATTTCGGATTAAAGCTAAAACTTGTCCTTGTTCAGATGGAAGGATGCGAGCCTCATAATATTGAGTGATATCATTCCTGGCAAGAGAATACTCGAATTGGTGAATCTGTTGTGACTCTAAGACTTCCGTCAAAACCTTCAGGAACTGTTTCGAGATTTCTTCAGGCAAAATTGACTGAATTTGTTTCCCCAAAAAGGCTTCAGGTTGATCAAATAGGTCATCTTGATAATGTCCTCCTTTGAAGCCCAATAATGTGCCATAGCTATTCACCCGCAGCAGCAAATCAGGGAATGTATCAAAAATGGCCTGTAATTCAGCATTGGAGCGCAGGATATCAGAGGAGTTTTCCTCCTGTTGTGCTCGACTTTGCTGTTGTTCTAAGGCAAGACCGGCGAGATCAAGTGCAATATCAAGAAATTTTTGCTCATATTCTGTGGGGACTCTGGAGGTTTTGAAATAAACTGCCATTATCCCTAGGACTTGGATTTGACTATCTAAAATTGGGAAAGACCAACAGGACTGAAACCCTTGGTCGATGGCGATTTGTTCTGCGGTGGTCAGAGGTGAATAGGTACTGAGTTCTGAGATCACGGGTTCCTTCGAATGAGCCGCTTGACTCAGGGGGCCACCTGTATCAGAAATTTTAATCCCCTCGACGATATTGCTCATCTCGGGTGGTAAATGAGGGGCAACCCCCAGACGTAAATAATGATAGGCATCAACCAACAGAACTGTCCCTCTACCCCCCAACAGATGGCATTCAAGACTATCCATAATTGTCTCTAATACTTCTAGACTCGGGGTCCCGGTAGCAAGTTGTTTAAGAATAGTCGTCTGAGCATCTTGCCAGCTCTCAATGTAGGCCTGTTGGGTCACATCTCGACTCACCATTAGCATTTGAGTGGGTTGGGCCAAAGAGAAAGACATTTCAGCAATAAAGGCTTCTCCTCCTTGGCGTTGGGCATATGTTTCACCTTGCCAGCCCTGATTGGGCAATAATTTGGGAAGAATATCTGTTTCTATTCGCCGGGCTTCTTCTTGGGAATAGAAGACTTGCCAAGGTTTCCCTAACAATAGCTCTGGGGTTGAATAGCCAAATAGGTTCAAATGCTGGGGATTAACGTAGGTAATACATCCGGCTTCGCATAGTGCGATCGCATCCGGTGCACCATCAAAAATAGAATATGGATGCGCATCTAAGCTGTTTCCGACCAAAGCTGAATGAGCTGGATCTGAGAGGGCAACTTGTTGTTCTAATTGATGGCAATACTCGACTAGCTCCTGGTGCAAAGAGTCCGATTCAACCAAAACCTGAGTTAAAGTGCTGAGGAGTTGTTGATTGCCCTTTAGATTCATCATCCTTCCCCTGGCAGAGCTACTCACTCCAGCATACCCTTATGATTTGAGATGCCCTCACGTCTAGAAATTTTGCTTCTCAGGCAGAATAACTTGCAAAAAGAGAATATTGAAGCTGAACCCATAAAATTATTACTAATTTAGGGTCATTGTACTGAGGTCCCCACCAGCGGCTCAATTAACTGAATGATGATATCAAACCGAAAATTTTCTGAAAGGGACAGCAATTGTTTGCGAATTACCTCATGTTCTGTCGGTAATTCGGCTAATAGATTGGCGGTGCGGTTAGGGTCAAGGCTCAAAGCCGCATCATAAAGATACTGAAGTTGGTCACTCTCAATGAACTCTAGCTGTTCTGAAGTCAGGGGAGACAACGTTTCAGGCTGTGGAGGACCCTCACCATCGTAGAGATATTCAACCCCTAAATGTAGGGCCAGTTTCTCAAAGATCTCGGATTCTTGAAACGGTTTACGGACAAAGTCATCAAAGCCTAAGGCCAACGCTTTTTCTTTATCTTCTTCAAAGGCAAAGGCTGTGAGTGCAACAATCACTGGAGTGGGTGCGGAATGATTTGCTTTAATCTGCTCCGTCGTCTCATAGCCATCCTGCCCTTCCATACGAATATCCATCCAAATTAGATGAGGATGCCAATCTAGCCACTTCGAAACAGCGGCCTCTCCACTATAGACAGCCTGAACTTCAAATCCCACCATACTCAGCAGCTTAGTCAGGAAACTACAGTTATCAGGCTGATCATCCACAATTAAAATTCGATAGACTGGCTGATTAGGAGCCAGACCGGTTACCTTCGCTTTTTCGACTAGGGATTTCTTTCCACAAGCCTGAGCCCGCTCCACGGGCACCGAAAATTTAAAGCAACTGCCAGCACCTAGGGAACTGGAAACAGACAAATTCCCCCCCATCAAAGATACAAATTGATGGCTGATTGCCAACCCCAAGCCTGTCCCTTCATCCACGACGCTTCGGGCCTGTTCTCCTTGTATAAAAGGGTGAAAAATATGCTCTAACTCGCTCACTGAGATGCCAGGGCCAGAATCTCGAACTTCAAAATTTAGCCAGTAGTGAGGGGTGAGAGGAAGATAAGGTTCCTCATTTAGCTTTGACTCAACAGTGGTTTGATGAATTCGAAAGGTGATATGCCCCTGCTCAGTAAACTTAATGGCATTGCTCAACAGATTCATTAGAACTTGGCGAAGCTTACCTTCATCTGTGCGTACATAATGGGGCAAGTCTGATCCCCATTCCAACTGATAATCCAGGCCTTTATGTTGAGCTTTGGTCGTCCAAATATCTTTTAGCGTTTTCAGTAATTCATGAAAATTAAATGTATCAATGTTTAGAACCACCTGTCCTGAGTCAATGCGGGATAAATCCAAAACGTCATTAATCAGTGCCAACAAGTGTTTGCCACAGCGATTAATGGTTTCTAATTCTTTGGTAAAGGACTGGAGCTGAGGTTCTCGGGCTAGCAATTGGGTATAGCCCAACACTGCATTCAGAGGGGTCCGCAACTCGTGGCTCATATTCCCCAAGAAAACGCTTTTGGCCTGATTTGCTTTGACCGCCTGCTGCTTAGCAATCGTTAAAGCCTGGTTTTGAGCAATCAGTTCTTGCTGTTGTCGTTCAATTTGTTGGTTCGCGACGATTTGTTGACTGTAGAGGGTGTCCAACTCTTTGTTTGTTGCATCTAAAGTCACTAAATCTCGATAGGAGCGCAAGGTTGTAATTACGGTTGTGAGTAACCGCTGTCGCGTGAGATCGATTTTTAAACGGTAGTCATTGATATCGTAATCCCTGATCACATCTAGTTCAGGCGCTTCACCGGGTTGCCCCGTCCTCAAAATAATTCGGATAATCTGATTATTTAAAGTCTTGCGAACATACTTCACCAGCTCTAGACCTGCTTGACTGGTTTCCATCACAACATCCAGGAGTAGCAAAGCAATATCAGGATGGTCGTGCAAAACTGTTTTTGCCTCAGCCCCTGAATAGGCAGACAGCAAATTCAACGGTCTATGTTCAAATTCAAAGGAACCACAAGCAAGAATAGTTGCTTCATGAACCTCTGGATCATCATCAACAATCAGGACTTTCCACGCAGGCAAAATAGAAGCGTTGGCTTGTTCGATGCATTCACTCGGGTCGTCTTCAATTACAAAGATAGGTGCATCAGGCATGAGGCTATCATCTGGATTGTACATTTCCCTGAACCAATCACCTGCACGTTAGTTGGACCATATAGCACCAACACTCTCATGGAAATAAAATAAGACAGATTAGAAGTAGCTTTAGCTGAGAAAGAAAGTTGTTAAACTCACTTGGGGCGAATCTATTATTCCCAATATCTATCTGATTCTACCGTAATCACAAAAAAGGATATATTTAACACCAAATAGGGCGCAAAACGTTAACTTTATCAACAATTCAACCTTCATCTATCAGAGCTATGCATTTAGCTTATTTTTTATCCGTCAAACTATGCATTGATGGAGAAAATAATTGATCAATCTAGTCTGTCTACTACGTCATAATAGGGTGTGATTTTAATCCCATTCATGTCTTATTTGTATGAGTAATGAAATGAACCCTGTAATGAGTGCGTTCATAATGGTTTGAGTCACCATAATGACTCATTTGATGTGTTTGATACTCACCTCAACTCGAAGTGACTGAAACGTACACTTTGGCTGAATAATGGGCATCCTAAGTAAGGAAGATAAGTCACAGGGCAATATTCAGTATGTTGCTAATTGATCAGGTAGACCTGGAAGCAAGAGGAATTACATGCCAAGGGGTTACCGAATTTGTTTTTTTAGATAAATGTTTTCAGAAGGGACAAACCTTTGAAAACTCCCAGCGGGAAAGGGCCATTGCTTCCTGTCGTCAAATGCTGGACGATGGTTTGATGAGCTTAATTGTAAATTATCAAAGCCATTTCACAATTTGGGTGGAATCTGAGCAGTCGCCATCTCCCTGTACATCTTCGTCGGCCACGCAGTCCTCCCATCCGAATGAGGCAGAAACCAATTCAGCAGATTGGAGTTACAAGCAAATCATGACCAAGCTCAATGAGCCGATTAACATGAAAACGGTGATGGCTAAATTGAATGAGCCCCTCAGCTTCAAGTCAATTTTTTCCAAAGCTGAAAAAAAACAATCTTCGGATTAAATTATTGGGCTAGGCAATTATAGGGACGACACCATAGTGACAAAAGACTTGATCTTCTTCTATCACTATGGCTGAAAAAAACGGTTAGATTATCAGGATTGATTATTCAGACGGTTGTACCTGGCCGATGACATTGAGTTTGCCATCCTCTTTAACGGTCCAAACATCATAGACCCCTAAGACATCTCCATTCTCATCAATATCGACGTTGCCACTAGCTCCTTGATAGTTGATCTCCTCACCTTTTTCTAGGAGTTTTAAGGCCTCACAAACATCAGTCGTTTCAGTTCCAGGGCCGTTAGCAACATCACGAAGCTTGGCTGCGATCGCATCTCCGGAATTGGACTTGGCGGCTTGGGCTGCCAGTAGTACCAGGGCAGTGGCATCCCAACTCTGAGGAACATAGGCCGGGGGGGCTTCATTCTTTTTAGACTTCCATAGCTCTGTCAACGACTCTAGCGCGGTTCCATTAGCACCGGGGACGGTTCCAATCGCTTTGGTAATAATAAATTTGCCATCACTGGTTTTACCCACTTGGCCAGCAAATTCATCAGACTTAACTCCATCCGTGAGCATCACCTGTACCCCTTCCATCAATCCTTGCTCATAGGCTGACTTTAAGAGTAGTGCTCCGGTTTCTGGATAGAGAATGGCCACCACAGCATCAGGTTTATTAGCAAAAGCTGCTGCAGCCTCTGTATCGAAGGTGGTTGCTTTGGGATCGTAACGGGTCGGTTTGGCTTCGTTGAGAATCGTACCCCCTAGCTTTTTGAAAGACTTGATAAATTCTTGTTCAAAGCTGACGCCATAGTCGTTATTGATAGCGACAGTAGAGACTTTCTGAAATCCTCTTTCCTGGGCCAACTTTGCTAAGGCTCGGGCTTGGTAGGTATCTGGTGGAGCCGTTCGTGCCCAATATTGGGTTTCACCGGACTTAAAATCGCCTTTCTGGGCACGATCCGTAAATTCTGTGCTGGTACTGCCAGGAGAGATGAGCAGAACTTTGTTGCGAACCGCCACATCAACTGCTGCTTGGGAGACGCTACTGGCAAAGGACCCAACCACTGCAGACACTTTTTTTACCTCTACCAGGTTGGTCATGGCCTGGCTGCCCTTAGTCGGATCGGTTTCATCGTCTTCAGACGTTAGCTCAACGGGCTTGCCATTCACGCCACCACAGGCATTTACGGTTTCCACCAGCAAAGGTACCGTATCAATCATTGGTACACCTAATGGTGCCAAGTCTCCTGTTGAGGGTAGTAGAGAGCCAATTTTTAAGCCCTCATCTTCTCCTGATCCGGGAGCATTGCCGCCGACTTGACAGGCACTTAACAATAAAACAGAGGCTAAAGCGGTAAACCGACGCAGTTGGCGAGGGTTTAGGGCTTGAAACAGTGCTTTTGGGTTATTCATGATGTATTCTTTTGATCCTCACCCGGTAGAGTCTTTCCGTTATCAATCGAATGGTATATCGCTAATGACGTTAAGTCTAAATTAAATCAGCAAATGCAATGGATTTGGGTAAAAGGGATGGATACCGGGGTGGGGTATGTATCCTCCAATTTTGCGATTACTGGAGCATCCCCAAAGAATCTTCTACCGGTTGGGCAATGGTTTTTATTCTTTTTGTCAGTGGACTAGCGTTTTATTTAGCCTGGAATTTAGGGGCCAATGATGTCGCGAACGCCATGGGGACATCGGTGGGTTCCAAAGCGGTTACCCTACGACAGGCTCTGGTGATTGCTGGGATACTTGAATTTACTGGGGCTATTGTGTTTGGCCGCCAGGTCATTCAAACTCTGACCCGCGGGGTGGTAGATGCCCAAGCCTTCGCTAACATGCCTCAAACCTTGAGTTTAGGCATGATGTCGGTGTTGATGACCTGTGGCCTATGGCTACAGATCGCCACTTGGCGAGGCTGGCCCGTGGCCTCTTCCCATGCCACCATTGGGGCGCTAGCGGGATTCAGTCTCGTGGCTCTGGGGCCATCGGCGGTGCAGTGGTCCATGTTGGGGATTATTTCTTTATCTTGGCTACTAACACCTGTTATCAGTGGAGGGATAGCAGCCTTAATCTACCGCCTTATCTCCCAAGGAATTCTGCAGTCACCGAATCCCCTTTCCCGCCTGAATGAATGGATTCCCTGGTTGAGTGCGGGCCTAGTCAGTATTTTTGGTGTGATTGTACTGCCTCAAGTCACCCATCCCCTTTACCAAGTGTTGCAAGCGCGTTGGCACTGGCAACTACCTGAGCAAGATCTTGCGATCGCAATGGGTCTCGCAGCAATCTTGACCCTATCGACCTGGAGTTGGAATAAACTCGATCGGTCTGCTGATTCCTACAATTCTTCTGATTCCTTCAACCTAGAGACTGACGCAGCCACGGTCGAAAGCCAATTGGCCCTTTTTCAAGTCTGTAGTGCCTGCTTTGTCGCCTTTGCCCATGGTTCCAATGATGTCGGCAATGCAGTGGCTCCCCTGGTCGTCATCACAGCTATTTTTGCGACTCAAGCCATACCCACTGCCGGAGCAGTGGTTCCCCTGTGGATCATGATTTTGGGTGGACTGGGGATTGTGGCAGGATTAGCGGTCTCAGGGAAAAACGTAATGGCTACCGTTGGCGAAAAAATTATTCCCCTGCAGCCCAGTAGTGGTTTTTGTGCTGAATTGGCCGCAGCCACAACGATTCTTCTCGCGTCTCGATGGGGACTGCCTGTCTCTACGACCCATGCTTTAGTCGGTGGTGTGATGGGTATCGGCTTATCGCAACGGGGACAGACTATTCAGTGGGCTACCCTGAGGCAAATTGCTGGGGCTTGGGGCCTCACGTTACCGATTTGTATGGGGATAGGAGCACTTTTGTTCTCTGGACTACAGTTCCTCACCGGATTGTAGCCGGAATGTGCTCCTCAGAAATGGATGATAGGTCTCCTCTATTCTCAGATTTAAAGTGGGGCAATCTTCTCCCGGATATGGACCTGAGTGTTAGCAATCACTGTTCCTAGGAAGACGCTCCATTCATATTTAATCTGAGAAATATATGTACTTATGTTGCTGCGATAAGAATATTATAAAAATTATTGCAAGTAGTTGATTTAATTGCTAGCTTGTGCATGTAGTGAAAAGCACCTCATGTTGAATATGTTGTCCACCGTGAAAAGGATGCAAAATGTAGTGTTCAGCACAAGCTAAATTATCTTGTGCTTACCTCAACCTTGAGGAGTCGATTGGATGCTTCAAGGAAAAATGGCCATTAGTTTTGCATTTTTGTAACTATATTTCTCAGAAAAGATTTTAATTTTTTTTACCTCGCTTTTTGAGGTCTATTAACAAATTTTCATCTCAAGTCATTCACTCACCTATTCTGTCGAGCGCTTTCAAGGATAGGACTGCAGTGAATGAACGAAATGCCCCATTCGTTGACCATTGTGTCGGGAGGTATCCCATGAAAATACAAGGAAAAACTGCACTGATTACAGGTGCATCCCGAGGGATTGGCCGTGCGATCGCACAAGAATTAGCCCAGCAAGGAATAGAAAAGGTTATCCTAGTTGCTCGAAATCAAGCCCGCTTACAGGAAGTCGCCACAGAAATAGAAGCCATCGGCACCCAGGCGGTTGTTCTTCCCCTGGATCTGACTCAAACGGTAGAGGTGAATATCGCCATTGCCCAGACTTGGAAGCAACATGGCCCCATCCACTTACTCGTGAACTGTGCTGGGGTGGCTCATCAGGCCCCTTTCCTGCAAACTAAGCTTCCCAAGGTACAGGAAGAGCTGTCTCTGAATCTCATGGGCATTTACAGCATGACTCAGGTCTTGGCGCGACGAATGGCCAGTAAAAAAGAAGGACGAATTGTGAACGTTTCGAGTTTGATGGGGAAAATCGGTGCCCCAACCATGGCCACCTACTCCGCCACCAAATTTGCAATTTTGGGCTTTACCCAAGCTCTGCGCACGGAGCTGGCTGCTCACAATATTAAAGTCACAGCCTTGTTGCCATCTCTCACAGAAACAGATATGACTCGCAATACCCAACGGTTTCGCTGGGTTGCAGCAATGACGCCCGAAAAAGTGGCTAAGGTCTTAGTCAACAGTCTGGCAAAGGAATCTCCCGAAATTCTAGTGGGTTGGCAAAGCCATTTAGCTGTTTTGGGTAACCGATTTGCCCCCAGACTTTTGGAATGGTGGCTTCAATTCACCGCACCTCGGTCTGCACAACCTAAGAAGTCCATCTGGAGTCGAGGGTATTAATGTTTGGAGCCAGTGGGAAGCAATATTATTTCCCGCTGGCTAATGCCTGCAGACTTTTGAGTTCCCTGGGGCCATCTACTGCAAACTCAGTCTTCATTGCAAGCTAATCTCAAAAAGATATTGCCAATATTCGTATCGCCTGAATGGCACCGTGCTCACTGGAGAAATCTAGCTTAAAGGGTGCAATTCAGGTCAAAATCCTCAGGATTAACAAATGCCAAAATCAGGAGATGAACACCTATAGAGATGTTCAGAAATTAAATCCACATAATTCATAAATCGAATTGTAAATTTGCGAACATATATAAATCAGCAACCCTCGGTACTCTGATAGTTACGGGAAGTTTCTATGGTCCAGATTAGATGGTCTATTGTCTGAACCCGGATTGCCAGAAACCAGTCAATCCCAATCTCAATCAACAGTGCCAATGTTGTGGGAGATCTCTTAATTTACTGCGGCATCGATATAAGATTCTCGAACCTTTAGGCCAGGGAGGATTTGGGAAAACCTATTTAGCTGAAGATATTGATAACTTCAATGACCTTTGTGTGGTCAAGCAGTTGATTTGCCCAACCCAAGATCAACATGTAGAAAAGAAGCTACAGCTCTTTTTACGGGAAGCACGGCAGCTTCAGAAGCTCAAACAGAACCCGCAAGTTCCGAGTTTACTCGCTTATTTTGAGGACAATCAACATCCCTATTTAGTTCAAGAATTTGTGGATGGCCAAAATCTGCAAGAGGAGCTAGAGCAAGACGGTATTTTTAATGAGGATAAAATCCACCATCTACTGCTGGATCTCCTCCCTATTCTGCAGGATATTCATGAGCAAAATATCATTCACCGAGATCTTAAACCCGTCAACATTATGCGACGGTATGCTGATCAACATTTAGTTCTGATCGATTTCGGGATTGCTAAACAAGATAGTTTTTCAAAACTGATGCAATCTGGCACCATTCTAGGCACCGAAGGGTTTGCTCCTTTGGAGCAATTTATCGATGGCAAAGTCTGCCCCGCTAGTGACCTATTCAGTTTAGGCGTTTGTTGCTTTAATTTATTGACAGGCATATACCCGGATCATCTCAAGCACCTCCAAGGCTATGCCTGGGTGAAAGAATGGCAAAACCATTTACCCCAACCCATCAGCCAAGAGTTAGCCACCATTATTGACAAATTATTGCGTATCAAACTATGCGATCGCTTTGCCTCTGCCGATGAGGTTCTAGCCGCCTTAGCTACAGTCTCACCCAAGGGTGGAGGTAATGATTTAACCTTTCCCACAACCAACTGGCCCACAGCTATTTCCACCTACATTTCCCCTCGGTACAGGCAAAGTAGGGTGTCTCTTCTCTCTTCTGCTTTAAAGCCCTTTAGTTATGAGGGGCTGGAAGTGGATCCACAGGGAAAATTTATTAATCGCACCCAATATCTGGGTCAGCGGTTCTTAGAAGACCTAGGAAATGACGTCATCGAAATGGTTGCAATTCCGGCAGGGCAGTTTTGGATGGGATCTGCAGACCATGATCCCCAACGATATGGTGATGAAGGTCCACAGCATAAGGTTTCGATTGCCCCGTTTTACTTGGGTAGGGTATTGATCACCCAAGCCCAATGGCAACAAATTATGGGCAGTAACCCATCTTCCTTTCAAGACCCTAAACGTCCCGTAGAACAAGTGTCTTGGATAGACGTGGTGGAATTTTGTCAGCGTCTCTCCCATCGAACTGGGCGACCCTATCGATTACCCAGTGAAGCTGAATGGGAATATGCTTGTCGGGCCGGGACAACCACTCCTTTTCAATTTGGAGCCAGCATCACCTCCGATCTCGCCAATTTTGATAGCAATCAAGCCCATGATTCTGGTCCCCAGGGACAGTATCGAAAACAGACGACGGAAGTGGGGTGTTTCCCCGCTAATGGGTTTGGGCTCTATGACATGGCTGGCAACCTGTGGGAATGGTGTCAAGATACTTGGCACAGCAGCTATCACAATGCCCCGAATAATGGCAGTGCTTGGGAGGAAGACGATAGTTCCTATCGGGTTCTGCGGGGTGGTGCTTGGATCTATTCCGCCCGGTACTGTCGATCCGCTGCTCGATACTATGTCTCCCAGGACTGCAGCAATTTCTATATTGGCTTTCGAATTGCCCTGTCGACCCTAGCCCCTGAAGGAGTGGCCTAGATAGCCATCCCCCTGGACATTCGTGGATTTGATTTCCTTGAATTTGCATTAAAACCTACGGTTAATTTAGTTTCTTCGTAGGAGAATTTAGATTGACTAGAGTTAAAGCTTATAATGCTGGTCTCAGGATTCTTTCCCTTAGGCTGTGGATAAGCGGCCTAGTCCAGTTACAGTTCGAACCTTCAGATCACCCAATATGAACAGCAATACCACTCCTGCCCACCAAGGTCTCTACGATCCACAATTTGAGCATGATGCCTGTGGGTTGGGGTTTGTCGTTCATCAGTTGGGTCAAAAATCCCATGACATTATTGAACAGGCCCTGACCATTTTGGTGAATCTGGATCACCGGGGAGCCTGTGGCTGTGAAACCAATACGGGTGATGGCGCGGGCCTGCTGATGCAGATCCCCCATGGTTTTTTCCAGAAAGAAGCAGCTCGCTTGGGATTTGAGCTGCCAGAACCCGGACAGTATGGGGTCGGGATGATCTACGCATCCCCCGATGCCCAAGAGCGGCAAGCCAGTCGCCGTGCCTTTGAGCAGGTTGCTACCCAAGAAGGCCACAAGGTCCTGGGTTGGCGAGACGTACCCACGGATAATTCCTCCTTGGGTAACACGGCTAAGGCCAGCGAGCCCTTTATGGAGCAGGTCTTTATCCAATCCAGTCCTGATGTGAAGGATGATATGGCCTTTGAGCGCAAGCTGTATGTGCTGCGCAAGCTGTCCCACAATGCCATTCGCCCCACCGGCATTGATGGACATTGGTACATTTCCAGCATGTCCTCCCGCACTATCGTCTATAAGGGCATGTTGATGCCGATTCAGGTGGGGCAGTATTATCCCGACCTCCATGATCCAGATATGGAATCGGCCTTGGGATTGGTGCACTCGCGATTTAGCACTAATACCTTCCCCAGCTGGGACCGGGCTCACCCCTATCGCTACATTGCCCACAACGGCGAAATCAATACCATGCGGGGCAATATCAACTGGATGCTAGCTCGCCAGTCCATGTTTGAGTCAGAGCTATTCGGCGAGGATATGGCTAAAGTTCAGCCCGTGATTAACGTGGATGGCAGTGACTCCACCATTTTCGATAACACCCTAGAGATGCTGTTCTTGGCGGGACGCTCCCTTCCCCATGCCGCCATGATGATGATTCCCGAACCTTGGACGGCCCATGAGTCCATGAGTGCCCAGAAAAAAGCCTTTTATAAGTACCATTCCTGCTTGATGGAGCCCTGGGATGGTCCTGCGTCCATCTCCTTTACCGATGGCACCATGATTGGGGCGGTTTTGGACCGGAATGGCTTGCGGCCCTCTCGCTATTACGTCACCAAAGATAACTTGGTAATTATGGCCTCAGAAGCTGGGGTATTGCCCATTGAGCCGGAGCGAGTGGCGAAGAAAGGCCGCCTCACTCCTGGACGGATGTTTGTGGTGGATATGGCGGCAGGACGGATTATTTCCGATCAGGAACTCAAAGATCAGATTATTTCTGAGCATCCTTATCAGGACTGGTTGGATCAACAGATGGTGAGTGTTGATCAGCTCCCTGCAGCAGACGCTGCTCCCGAATATGATGCTGAAACTGTTCTGCAGCGGCAGATGGCCTTTGGCTACACCTTTGAAGAATTGCGAATGCTAATTGCCCCAATGGCCAATAACGGGGTAGAGGCGATTGGGGCCATGGGAACGGATACCCCCCTAGCGGTGCTTTCTAATAAACCGAAGCTGCTGTACAACTATTTCCAGCAATTGTTTGCCCAGGTGACCAATCCCCCGATTGACTCGATTCGGGAAGCAATTATCACTTCTCCTGAGACTACTATTGGCTCTGAGCGTAATCTACTCAAACCTGAACCAGAAAGCTGTCATCTTCTAGAACTCAAAACGCCCCTCCTTACTAATGCGGAGCTGGCCAAAATTAAAGCCCTGAATGGCGATCCGTTTAAGTCGGTGACCCTGCCAATTTTATTTGATCCCAATGCTGGGGTGCAGGGCTTAGAAGCGGCCATGAAGGGCATTTGTCAGCAGGCAGACGATGCGATCGCAAACGGTACCAGTCTGATCGTATTGAGCGATCGCAACTTGGATCATGACCATGCTCCTATCCCTGCCTTATTGGCTGTCTCTGGTCTTCATCACCATTTAATTCGGGAAGGAACTCGGACTCGGGTAGGTCTGGTGTTGGAGTCCGGTGAACCCCGTGAAGTTCATCATTATGCGGTTCTGATTGGCTATGGCTGTGGTGCCATCAATCCCTATGTTGCCTTTGAAACCATTCACGACATGATTCACCAGGGGCTGATGGTGAATATTGATCCGAAAACGGCCTGTAAGAACTACATCAAAGCCGCCACTAAAGGCGTGATTAAAGTAGCGTCCAAGATCGGAATTTCCACCATTCAAAGCTATCGCGGCGCTCAAATATTTGAAGCCATTGGCCTGAATAAATCAGTAGTGGACAAATACTTTAGCTGGACGGCCTCTCGCATTGAAGGGGCAGATTTAGAAGTCCTGGCAGAAGAAGCGATTCAACGCCATCGCCATGCCTTCCCTGAGCGCGATGTGGAAGTCCATACCCTGGATGTGGGAGGGGAATATCAATGGCGCAAAGAAGGGGAAGCCCATTTATTTAGCCCCCAGGTGATTCATACCCTGCAGCAAGCCACCCGTGCCGGGGACTTTGACCTGTTTAAGAAATACTCAGCCTTGGTAAATGAGCAGAATGAGCAGCTCTTTACCCTACGTGGTCTACTGGAGTTTAAAGATCGCCAACCCATCCCCATCGAGGAAGTTGAACCAATTGAGGAAATTACCAAGCGGTTTAAGACCGGAGCCATGAGCTACGGCTCCATCTCCAAAGAAGCCCATGAGTCTTTAGCCATTGCCATGAACCGTGTGGGTGGCAAGTCTAATACCGGGGAAGGCGGTGAAGACCCGGAACGCTTTACCTGGACGAATGACCAGGGCGACTCTAAAAATAGCGCCATTAAACAGGTGGCTTCCGGCCGCTTCGGCGTTACCAGCCTCTATCTATCTCAGGCCAAGGAAATTCAAATCAAAATGGCTCAGGGGGCTAAGCCAGGTGAAGGCGGTCAGCTGCCAGGGCGTAAGGTCTATCCCTGGATTGCCAAGGTGCGCCACTCCACGCCGGGGGTGGGTCTGATTTCTCCCCCACCCCACCACGATATCTACTCCATTGAGGACTTGGCAGAGCTGATTCACGACCTTAAAAACGCCAATCGAAGTGCCCGCATCAACGTCAAGCTCGTCTCAGAAGTGGGCGTGGGCACCATCGCCGCTGGGGTCGCTAAAGCCCATGCGGACGTGGTACTTGTTTCTGGTTTTGACGGGGGCACGGGAGCCTCACCCCAAACCTCCATTAAACATGCCGGACTGCCCTGGGAGCTAGGGATTGCCGAAACCCATCAAACCCTAGTGCTGAATAATCTACGTAGCCGAATTGTGGTAGAAACGGATGGTCAGCTAAAGACAGGCCGAGATATTGTGATTGCCGCTCTCTTGGGAGCGGAGGAATTTGGTTTCTCCACTGCCCCCCTGGTTAGTCTTGGCTGCATTATGATGCGCGTTTGCCACCTCAACACCTGCCCCGTGGGCGTCGCCACCCAAGACCCACAGTTGCGGGAGAAATTCTCGGGTGATCCTGCCTACACCGTTAACTTTATGAAGTTTATAGCCCAGGAAGTGCGGGAACTGATGGCCCAACTGGGATTCCGAACCCTAAATGAGATGGTGGGCCGTTCAGATGTCTTAGAACCGCGCCGCGCTATCAATCACTGGAAAGCCAAGGGATTGGACTTCTCTAAGATTCTCTATCAGCCGGATGTCTCTGACGATATCGGTCGTTACTGTCAGATTCCCCAGGATCATGGTCTAGAAAAGTCCCTGGATATGACTACCTTGCTGGATCTGTGCCAGCCTGCCATTGAGAAAGGCGAGCAGGTCAAAGCCACCCTGCCCATTAAAAACATTAATCGGGCGGTGGGGACTATACTCGGCAACGAAATCACCAAACGCCATTGGGAAGGACTGCCTGAAAACACGGTTCACCTCCATTTCCAGGGTAGTGCGGGACAAAGCTTTGGCGCCTTTGTGCCTCCTGGTGTCACCCTGGAGCTAGAAGGCGACGCCAATGACTACTTTGGCAAGGGCCTGAGTGGCGGCAAGATTATGCTTTATCCACCTAAGGAATCAACCTTTGTGGCCGAAGAAAATATTATCGTTGGCAATGTCGCCTTCTATGGGGCCACCAGCGGTGAAGCCTATATTCGTGGCATTGCGGGAGAGCGCTTCTGCGTGCGGAATTCTGGGGTGCGAGCAGTTGTGGAAGCCGTTGGCGACCATGCTTGTGAATATATGACGGGCGGTCAAGCCGTGATCCTTGGACCTACGGGTCGTAATTTTGCTGCTGGAATGAGCGGTGGAGTAGCCTATGTCCTGGATGAGGCTGGAGATTTTGCGACCCGATGCAATACGGAAATGGTGGGTCTAGAGTCCCTGGAAGATCCTGAAGATATCAAGGATCTGAAGGAGGTGATTCAGCGCCATGTGGACTATACCCAGAGTGAGAAGGGGGCTAGGGTCCTCGCGGATTGGGAGGCGATGGTCCCTAAGTTTGTGAAGGTAATGCCTCGGGATTATAAGCGGGTATTGCAGGCGATACAGACTGCGATCGAGGATGGCTTGAGTGGGGATGACGCCTTGTCAGCCGCCTTTGAGCAAAACGCTAAAGATGTTGCCAGAATTGGGGGGAGTTAATACTCTTCAAGCAAAGTGATGAGTAAAGTGGTTCCCACTGATTTGCCAATACTTCGAAACTACTCTAGAAATCTAGGCATTATCAGTTAATGGGATTTAAGTATTTCTGCTGAAAATAATGTTTAACTTTAACTCAAAATCTGGCAAAGTCTCTCCACCTGAGAGGGTTTTAGGGTTGTGCAACACTTCAACCATTCGATTAGGACGATAGATTTCTACCCGGAGCGTTTTGGGATTGATTAACCATCCCAAAGAGCAGCCATTATCAAGATATTCCTGCATCTTGGCCTGCAAAACTTCTATATCATCTGTTTCTGAAGCTAATTCCAACACAAAGTCAGGGCAAATAGGAGCAAACCCCATACGCTGCTCTGGCGTCAAAGCATCCCACCGTTCTTGCTTCACCCAGGCTGTATCGGGCGCACGAGTATTGCCATTGGGTAGCTTAAAACCCGTAGAAGAATCAAACACCATGCCCAGCTTTTTACGCCGGTTCCAAATCCCTAAGTCAATGGTAAATTCTGCATTGCGGTTTCCCCCCTCACTTCCAGTTGGTGACATGATAATCACTTCTCCTTGGGCAGTCCGTTCCATGCGCAGATCAGGATTGGCACGGACCAATTCCAAAAATTGCTCATCGGTTACGTACAGAGTTTGGGGGATTTTAACGGGGACATTGACCATTATTCTAGATGCCAGTAAGGTAGGCTCTATTTTTAGTTTTAAGCTTAAACTTGAGGATTAGGACGTTGTATTACGTTTCATAACATTAATTCGTAATTGCACAAACACAGCATGGACTGGTTGATGCCGATTTGGGTGGCGTCATCAAACAGCGTATCGCTCGAAAAGGGCAAGGCAAATCAGGGGGGTAACGCACCATTATCTTTTTTCAAGAAGGAGATAAATCCTTTTTTATGTATGGGTTTGCCAAGAATGAACGCGACAATATTACCCAGGACGAGTTAGCCGCTTTCAAAAAAGCAGCAAAAGAGTATCTTTCACTTACTGAAGCTCAAATAGCCACATTACTTGATAACCAAGCCATGACAGAGGTGATGTGATGAGTAAACCCACACAATACAAGTCAGATGCCTTTGCGGCTATTCACGAATCAATGGAAGCCCTGCACCAAATCGGTGCCATTAGCAAAACAACCATGCGTGAGTTTGACGAAACTTGCCTCACACCTATTCAGCCGATGTCTCCTGATGATATTCGAGCTTTGCGAGAGCATGAACATGCCTCGCAACCTGTGTTTGCCCACTACCTCAATGTTTCTAGCAATCAAGTCTCTGATTGGGAGAGAGGTGTTAAAAAACAAAGTGGTGCGGCCATGCGCCTTTTGACGATTGTAGACAAGAAAGGACTACATGCGATCGCATAAATAAACGCTGCCAAAAAACAGACAACCCAGTTTGAGAATAGAATGCTCAAACCTCCAACTCCAATTTCTCACATCCACTCCGCCTTGCTAGTGACCGTAAGAACATTTCTACCGATTTGGATTTAAATACTGAATTATCGATTTCAAGCCTGAAGAATTCGCTGTCAGTAAGAACAACTATTTCATTCTTGAAATTGATAAATACGATTCCGTGATTTCTCTGTTCAATTCCTAGAGAAATGATCAGATGATGCTAGTGGACAAATCCTCACAGACACAGATGATGTTGACAGAAATATTAGCCGAAGCTTTAGCCGTGACTTCCGATAACTTGCTCTTGGCAAAATTAATGTTTGATTGTGCGAGTGAAGCGACGGATGAACTCAGCTTAGAAGCCAGACAAAGATTAGGACTCGTTCAAGCTGGGCTTTCGTTGGCATTTGAAGGCTTGGAATGCGATGAGTTACAGGAATTGATCCAGCAGGCGGATATTTATTGCGAACTTTAAGGGTACGCCTTTTTACCAAGACCTGATGAAAAGGAGTTGTGATGCTTAAAAGTGGTCTTCGGCTACCCCATCAGTAGAACTCGATCTAATACATGGATGATGCCATTATCCGCTTCAATATCAGCGGCGATCACCGTGGCATTTTTCACTTCAAATTTCTCAGCGGCTCGGATGGGAATAGGGGAACCTTCCACGGAGACCACTGACTCTAGCTCTTGTAGATCCGCCTGAGTGAGCTTGCCAGGGACGACATGAAACGTCAAAATTCGGCTGAGTTGGGGGATATTTTGCAGCAAGGTGTGGATAGTGCCGTCAGGGAGCTGGGCAAAGGCATCATTCACCGGGGCAAAAACCGTGAAGGGACCCGGACTCTTTAAGGTGTCCACTAAATCCGCTGCCTGTACGGCTGCAACCAACGTCGAAAAGTCATCAGACCCAACCGCAATATCAACAATATCCGCCATTATTCGAAACTCCTTTAACCGCAAATTTCAATAAATTTAGCAGTCAATGACTGCTGAGAAGGGATGAAACACACAAGGCCTAGCGATAGTCTTGGCGTTGAATATCCATTAACCGAGCTTCAGGGCGCTTAAACCGATCCAGTTGGGATTCAAAGAAGTCGCGATTGGCCTGTAGATGTTGAGGATCTTCATCATCCAGGGGATAGAGGAGTGCCTGGCGAAGAGCCTGAATCACGGCTGAAGTGACGCAATACATGGACCGCTGAAAGGTAACCCCCAGTTGAATCAGCGTATCGTCCTCGCCTCGGCAATATTGTTGGTAATAGTCCACCAAGTAGGGAGGAAGAAAATGGAGCATATCCTGCATCAGCAGTGTAGGCGGGATACCAGCCGAGCCAACGGGAAACACATCGGCATAGAGAATACCGTAGTGGAAGTCTTCTTGGTTTTCTGGAACCTGTTTGGCTTGGGCATTGTAGGATTTCGTGCCTCGAAAAGGAGAGGTGCGATAGAACACCGCTTCCACATAAGGAAGGGCTGCTTCATAGAGCCACATAAACCCTTTGGATTTGGGGATAATTTCGTAGCACTCACCCCGAATATAGACATGGTGATAAATGGGACGACCTGCGATCGCAAAGATGCCATTGACCAAAAAGTTCATTGCTTCTGGCACCGACGTCAACTTGCCTTCATCGTAGAGATCCGACATCTCGAAAAAGACAGGAGCCATCACTTCCCAGAACAGACCCAAGTTGGAGTAGTAGGATAGCTGCCGCACCTGCTCTATAAACATATCGGGAAACAGCTTATACAGCCCCAGCATGACTGGGTTGCCTTTGAAGTAAACCTTAATCGCCCGATCGGCATTGGCGACATACTCATCCGTATCCAAATAGGGGTCAAACTGACCTCCCATATTGCGATGCCAGAACATGGCCCGCATACAGGCTTCCGCAAATTCCATATTGATGCGGTCATGCCACAGGTGATGCAGTAGCTTAGGCAGTTTACGCTTGACCTCACCCTTTTCCATAAATTCCAGCAATTCTGGATGAGCGGTGGCCTCGCCTCGCCAGATCCGCAAATCGGCATCATCCCCGGCATAGTGATTGTGCAGATCCAGGTACTCTTTGGGTAAGAAATACTTGAAAAAAGGCAACGGCTCTAAGAATACCTGCTCAGCGATATAGAGCAAGTTGCGCCAGTAAAAATCCATCGGCACGGCATAGGCTTTGTAAATCCCGATAATCTGCTTAAGGTTTTCTGGCGTATCCGGTAGCATCGCCCCACCCGCTTCCAGGCGATGAATAATATCAGCGAATTGATGCTGGGAAGGAGGGAGTTTGGTTGGTGTCGAAGTCGGGGCACTCATAGGAATTGCGGATGACTAACAATAAATTAAGAGGGAAAGAGGGGTGGACTAACTGAGGGAGGAAGAATCCCCAGTACTTAGCAGAGTGGGCGTCGGCTCAACTTCAACCATAAAGGTTTTAGGGGTCGGTGTAGAGAGGTGAGCTTCAGCGAGGAGTGCCGCTGTTGTCGGTTCACTCCAACGCACCAACCAAGACGGTTGCAGCCCCAAAAAGATGATCAGCACTGTCAACACTAGGGCTGGAACGCGCTCATTCCATTGCACCTGTGGGTAATAGGCCGTGCTACTATCGAGGCGACCAAAACAGGTTCGGTTCAGCAAAATGACGAAATAGACCGCCGTCAATCCTGTTCCCACCACGCTCAATAGGGTCTGAATTGGGAAGGCAGTATAGCTGCCTTGGAATACCAAAAATTCAGCGATAAAGCCCACCAGTCCGGGAATTCCAGCACTGGCCATCCCCGCAAGCACCAGGAGGGCGCTGACTAAGGGCAGCCCCCGCACCGGGTTCATCAAGCCATTGAGCACGTCTAACTCTCGTGTCCCTACCTTGGTCTCAATCAGTCCGACCAGGTGGAACAGCAACGCCAAAATTAACCCGTGGGCAAACATTTGGGAAATGGCACCCACCACGCTCAGTTCAGTATGGGCTGCTGCTGCCAGGAGAATATAGCCCATATGCCCCACGGAGCTGTAGGCCACCATCCGCTTGATGTCTTTTTGTGCGATCGCAGTCAAGGCACCATACAGCACACTCACCACTCCCCAAGTCGCCAAAACGGGCGATAAGGTTTGCCAAGCATCGGGGAAGAGGGGCATACAGAATCGGAAGATTCCGTAGGTGCCCAGTTTAGCCAGCACGCCCCCTAGCAAAATAGCCACGGGCGTAGAAGCCGCCACATAAGTATCAGGCAGCCAGGTATGCAAGGGGACCAGGGGAGTTTTAATCCCAAATCCCAGTAGCAACAGAATCAGGACCCCATACTGAAGATTGATCGGTAAATCCTGACCGAGTAAAACCTCGTAAGAAAAACTGCTGGCCTCACTAAACCAAATCACCCCTAAGAAGCCCGCTAAAATCAGGCCCCCAGAGGTGGCAGTGTAGAGCAAAAACTTAGTGGCTGCACTGCCCTGTTGGGCGCTGCCCCATATGGAAATCAGCAGGTAAAACGGAATCAGCTCGATTTCGTAAAAGAGGAAGAACAGCAGCAAATTTTGAGCTAGAAACGCCCCCGCAACCCCGCCGTTGATCAGCAAAATCAGGGCGTAAAACAAACGAGGTCGTTTGGTTTCAACGCGGCTGCTATAAATCGCAATCCAGCTGAGCAGGCTATTGAGGACGATTAAAGGGAGTGATAATCCATCTACCCCCAGTTGGTAGTCCAATCCCAAATCCGTTAGCCAAGACCGAGTCTCTTGAAACTGAAGGGCATTGTTACCCAAATCAAATTGAGTCCCCACAGCTAACGTTAAGACCAGGATTGCCCCCGATAGCAAGAGGGCGGCCAGACGAACCTTACGACCCGTGACTTGCTGAGGCAGCAGGGCAATAATGATGGCGGCAATACAGGGAAACCAAATTAGTACACTGAGCATGAAAATTTCAGGTATTAAAAAAGACGGCAGGAGGAGTGAGAGCAAACAGAAGCAGAGGAATCAGTTGCAGGCTTAAAGCAAAGACCGCAGTAGCAGCAGTGTAAGAACGAACACCCCAGTGATAATGGTCAACAGATAGAACTGGGTTTGCCCGATATTTCCATATTTCAGGACTTCACCAGTGGTGACAGAGGTACGGGCAATCCAGTTCACAACCCCATCTACCACTTTGCGATCCAGCCAATCCGTTAGACGAGAAATCCCATCAACGCCAGAAACAATGCTGGAGCGATAGAGGGTCGGGGTGTACATATCGAAGGCAAAGAAGTCTTGAACCGAGGTCCAAGGCAAGCGAACCGGTTTGGGAAAACGGTTACCCACATAAATCAACGCCCCTAGACCACAACCCATCAAGCTAGACGCAGCCAGCAAAAACCCAGCTTCATGGTTCAAAACCGACCAGTGGGGGAGAAGTTCCAGTTTTTGCAGAATGATCGGCAAATGCAATGTTGTACCCGCGAGGATGGTGGTCGGTAAGGTGATGGACCATAGATTTTCTGGAGATCGTACCGTCATTTGCTGACGCTCTCCGGCAAAGATCAAACCAAATTCTCGGATAATGCTAAATCCCGTTAAGGCATTGACGAGCAATACGACCCCAACGAGGACTGGATGCTGAGTCCATAGCCCATCGATTAACTCTAAAAGTGCCCAAAACGTACCGAAGGGCGGTAAAGCGACCAAGCCTACCGTTC
Source organism: Acaryochloris sp. CCMEE 5410 (assembly GCF_000238775.2). Classification (NCBI taxonomy): domain Bacteria; kingdom Bacillati; phylum Cyanobacteriota; class Cyanophyceae; order Acaryochloridales; family Acaryochloridaceae; genus Acaryochloris; species Acaryochloris sp. CCMEE 5410. The sequence continues at coordinate 82,507 of NZ_AFEJ02000001.1, forward strand.
CCACCAGATAGCTCAGACCAGAGATGGGTCGACGGCTCCATAAGCCCCCCATCTGAGTCAGGTCTTGGGTGATGGCGTTGAGAATAATTGACCCTGTACTCATAATCAGCAGGGACATAGATAGGGCATAGGTCAGCATCAACAGCAGCGCTGCATTGAGCTGTTGGGTCCCGACGGCGATAAATATCAGCCCCATATAGACACTGGCGGAGTAGGATAAGGCCCGCTTGATATCAATTTGTGCGATCGCAATCAAGGTACCGCCAATCGCCGTAATCGCCCCCACCGCAATCATGGTGGTTAAGGCAATGGGTGAAAGGCTAATTACTGGAGATAGCTTTAGGATCACCCAAGCTCCAGTCGATACCACCACGGAATTCCGCAGAATCGTTCCAGGGACAGGACCTTCCATAGCTTCATCCAGCCAGAGGTGCAGGGGAAATTGAGCACATTTGCCCATGGGACCTGCTACCAGACCTAGGCCCAACCAAGTCATAACTGTCGGGTTAACCTGGGCCGTTTGCGCCCAAATCGCCATTTCCCGATAATCCCAAGTTCCTGCCAAAGGGAAGATAGCCAGCACTCCCATCAACAGGAATAAATCTCCGACCCGCTTGGTGAGAAAGGCATCCCGAGCCCCCGTGACCACCAGGGATTGGTTAAACCAAGTCCCCACAATTAAGTAAGTGGCCAGGGTCAAAATTTCAAGAATAATGTAGCTAAAGAATAGGGAGTTGCAGAGGACCAGGGAACACATCCCCGTTTCAAATAATGCCAGCAGGGCAAAGAAGCGCGCCCACCCCCAATCCATTTCCAGATAACCAATGGCATAGAATTGCGTCAGCAAGTTAAGGCTCGTAATAACAATGCCTGCCCCCAGGGTGATAGAGGAAATTTCTAAGGGGATATCGAGGGTCAGCCCCGACACTTCCAACCAGGTGATATTGATGTACTGAGGGGGCTGGTTCCAAAAACTGGGGAAGGTGACCACGCCATGCAAAAAGGCACAGAAGGTCGTGACAATATTGACGTAACCGGCGGGACGAGGCCCTGTCCGACGAATGATCGAGGGCGTCCACAGGAGGGAAATCACCATGCCGATCAGAGGATAGCAAGGGATAAACCAAGCTGTTTGGATTAAAAACTGCAGCACAACTGATTCCAGAGCTAAAAGAAAAACTTATATAGACTTAAATCTACGTTTATATAGAAATAAGTATATGAATATCTATATAGTAATTCTGTAACATAACTTCAAAAAAATCAAACATCTTTTTCTATCGGCTGAGTTTTTCTACTCAAAGGGTTACTGTCCTCCTTTGGATAGACCAGATCGGATCAATCGAAGTGGAATTGATCTTCAGAAAAATGATCTTGAGAAAGAAAAAAAGATGACTCGTTAGACAACCGTTCCAAACTGTGAAGAGATGGGAAGCGTAATCGTGAAAGTAGAGCCCCTACCCGGCTGACTCTCCACGTCAATTTTACCTCGGTGGGCTTTGGTGAAGGCTTTAACAATGGCAAGACCTAACCCTGAGCCGTCGGACTGACGTTTACCCAATCGAGCAAACCGATCAAATATGCGGAGCTGTTCTTCTAGGGTCATACCTTCGCCGTTATCTTTGACCCAAAAAATAACCTGGGAAAACGTTTGCTTACAGCCCAATTCAATCGTGCCAGAGGCTGGAGTATGCTGAGTGGCATTCCTCAGTAAATTCAGCAGCGCTCCGGTTAATCGCTGGCGATCGCCCATCATGGAGCTAGAGCAGTTCAACTGCAGTTGCCAGTCTCGATCAGCCAAGGCTTGTGCTTTGGTGAACAGTTCGTCCATAAACTGGTTTAAATCGATCATTTCGTATTGAAGAAAATCAGGACGCTCTGATTTGGTCAGGGCAATCATGTCATTGACTAATCGGCCCATCCGATCTAGTTCATCGAGAACCAGCTCAATGGTTTCCTCCTGTTCCTTGGGGTCATCTCCCATCAGTTCTAGATGGCCGCGAACAATGGTAATCGGGGTTCGAAGTTCATGACCCGCATCATTCACAAAGCGTCGCTGGCTGTTAAAGCTGTCCTGAAGTCGATCCATCATGGCATTAAAGACTCTGGCTAAATCAGCCAATTCCCCTGAGCCTTCTGTTGATAATCGTTGAGTTAAATCGGATTCGTTGATGGAGCGGGCTGCGATCGCAAGTTCTCGCACCGGCTTGAGTAACCGCCCTGTCACAAACCAGGCCAACAGCAGGGAGATTACAACGACGGCTCCCTCAATCAAAACAAAGGTATATACACTGGTTAAAGCTTCGTTCTGTTCACCAGCCGTAGCATGGGCAAGGACCATCACACCCAGCTGTTCACTGTCCACGATGAGTGGTTCAGCTTTATAGATAATGGTGCCAATTTCAGGTAGATCTGTCGGTTCCTCTCCCCGTTCAAATTGGGTTGAACTCTCCCATTTTTCATAGAGGTCTGACCCTGGACGCATGGGCTTGAGTAACCGAGGTGGATTCGCGCGGTAAAAGTCTCCACCAATAATAAAAATAAAAAAATTGTCGTCTTCTGGGAGTTGATTGGCTAAGAAATCATCGGCGAACCTCTCCAAATCTTCCACAGATTGATTCGGCTGGCGTTCCCAGTTCATATAGGATTCATGAAAAACTTCTTGTGCTTCAATCAAATCATTTCGAACCCGTAGGGAAACCTGATTGGTAATGAGCGATTTATAGAGCGGTATGGCAAGCCCCGTGAATATCCCCAATAGCGAAATGTACAGCAACAGAATACGCGTCCGAGTTTGACGAAAGAACCGTCTGATCACTGAGCGCTGTCGCCGTCCCAAGGGGGAACGTTTGGAGTCAATCACGAAAGGTCCTCTTGATGATCGAGCCATTTTAAAAACGAAACAGGGTGCGTAGGGTCCCCACCACGATGGGGGACTGATTGGGATCTGGAGCCGTAATCACAACTATGCCAGGCGTAAGGGTAATATGCTCATTCAACTGAACCTGATAAAACACTTCTAAATGCCAGGCAGGCTGAGCATCTGAAGATACGTGAGGTGGGCGGCCGATAATCAATCCCCCCAAGGTGCGATCGCGGAATAAATTCTTATATCCCAGTGTAAAGGCCCAATTGAAGATGTCAGCTTGGAGCTGGTTCGGCAGATCCGTCGCTGTAGCTCGGGTATATCCCGTCCAACCCGATAGGGTCAGTTGTTGACTGATTGTAGCCGTCCCTTGCAGCCCCACGGAATGGGAATTGATCGCATCGCTTTGATCCAAAAATGGATCGTTGGCCTGCTGACTGCCGGTGCCTGTATCCAATCCGTTTAGGCCATAGGTGTAGAGCAATCCGAAGCGAATAGAATCAGCCGGTTCCAGGGTGACTTGAGCAAAGGCAATGGATTCTTCATTAGAAAACACATCCTGATTATCCCCGAGATATCCCAAACTGATATTAATGCGGTCGTTAAAGTTATGGGACAACCCAATCCCCGTACTTCCCCCCTGGCGATACAGAGGATTACGCTGACCAAAGCGAGAAATTGCCCCCCGACTACTGCTACTAAAGAGGGGATTTAAGGGATCAGCAATATCGCTAATCGAACCCCCAATTGCTTGGACAAAGACTTCTGTATCCTCTCCCACTGGGAATTGGTAGTCCAGACGACTCAGGGAAACTTGATATTGATCTGCTCCCTGAATCGATAACCGGGCCAGATCTGTGTCAAACACATCATCGAGTTCAACAACGTTGGCCGTTTGTAGCCGTAGGCGGAATCGATCCTCTCCTGAAAAACTGGTTTCAATATTGAGACGAATACGACTACCAAAACTAGGTTCGTTGGCATTTTTAGACTTTTGACGATCACCGGCTGCCTGAATCCATGAAAAGACGGCTTCACCACTGAATTCAGTGCTAGAAATTGAGTCAGTTGACTCATCTGAATCTGAGATTAACGGTTCTTCGGGTAACTCTGGCCCAGAGCTTTCCCAATCTTCAAGCTGCCAAACAGGAATAACGGGTTCCTCAAGTCGCTGCGACTCCGGTACACGGATTGAGGTAGGAGCTGTTTCCGCGAGGGCACTGGGGGATTTTAGCACCATACCACTCACGACTCCGAAGAACCCACTCCACATCAATAATCGAGTCAAGCCAAACACCGGAAATTGGGAACCTGGCCCTCCCTCTAACTGATTGACACCCCTAGGATGCACAGGCAAAGATACCTTGTTGAAATAAGGCTGGACCAGCAAAATTTATCGTTTGCAGAATGGGTGCGGGTTGAGACGTTGGACAGTGAACAACGCTGACTCGGCCAGCTAGCTGTGGCAATTGCAGCACTTGCTCTGCCCCCATAATCTGGCTGATCATCTGTTGCAATAGGTGGGACGGTGCGACCAACACTCCCGTCATCATGCTCTGTTCTGAGGGATGGCGTTGGTTGAGGGTCCTTAGCCACAGGTGATGAAAGTCAGAACAATGGGTATGCAGTTGAACCGTTTGGGGGTGTTCGGACAAAATAGCTTTGCTCAGTGCCTCAGCTGGATCCCCTTGACTGACGCTAAAGCTCAAATCTTGAGGGCTTAGTAAAGTCCGCAGGGATTCCACGGTCTGATAACGATGCTCTTCACTCGGCACCAGTAACAACCGTAGTCCCTGTTTGCCTGCTTTTAGCTTGGGAAGCGCTTCTCCCAGATGACTGGTATCATTCATGGCTTCTAGGTGGGCTGGTTGACCTTGCCCAGGGAAGCGCAATATGCTGATGCCGCAATTGGATTGCTGCAAGGCTTGAAAATGGTGGCAGGACAGTCCCAGGGCAGTTCCTATCAGGGCGCGAATCGTCCCCCCATGACTGACGACTAATAGGGTTTGTCCAGAATGCCGCGGTAAAATCTGTTGCCAAAACTGATGAGCTTGATCATAGAGATCTTGAACCGGGCGGCGAACCCCTTGAGGTCCAGCCATTTCAAATAGATGGGGATGTTCCATCCAGCAGTGGTAGTCTGTAGCCATCGTTTCCCGGACATATTGGTAGGGGAGTCCTGCCCAACCGGGAAGATCCACTTCTTTAAGATTGGGGTGAGTTTTTATGGGTACTGAACGGTGCAAGGCAGACTGGATCCCTTGAGCCGTTTGCTGGGTTCGCTGTAACGGACTGGTATAAATGGCAGAAAAAGCAGTCTCACGAAGCACGAGACCCGTTTGATGAGCATCTGCAAGCCCCTTCGCGGTTAGAACGGATTCGTCGCTGGCCCCTTGATACCGACCTTGGTCGTTAAACGTACTCCGACCGTGGCGAAGGAGGATGACCCGAGTCGGTGCAGGGGTTTGAGTGTTGATCATCTTTTCTAGACCTCCAAGACTAAACCGTTTTGCTAAATTGAGCTTGCCTAAGGCGGCGGGCATAGCGATTAAACCAGAAGTGATTTAAAGGACGCTCTAAGGCAATCAACCGCTTTTCCAACCAAGGATTGCCCTTGCCCAGGGTTAAGAATCGGACAACTGGCTTGATTAACAGCTCGTGGCGACGACTGCCTAATCCGGCATAGCGTTTCGTAAAGTATTTGTCTTCAGCCAGATTCCACTTTTGGCGTAGATGGTCCAAACTGGCTCGGTCCCAAGCATCACTCCAACGCAACATAAAGTAGGGCAGATCCGACCATTTAAAGTCGGGCAGTTTTAATTGCCCAAACCAGGCCATCAGTCCAGCTTTGTTAGAGGCCAGCCCCAGGGTATCTGTGGTGACGATCGCCTCCCGTTCACTGTAGATGCGTCCTCCTGCCTGAGTGACCATAAAGCAGAAGTCGATATGTTCGCGGGTTGCCAACATGCCTTCATCTAGCAAGCCGATGGTGGAAAAGATGTCTCTACGAACCAGCATGCAGTGGAACTCTACATAGTCACACTGAGTTCGTTGGAGTTGATCTGACACATCTGCGATCGCACGTCCGGTCAAATAGGCCGACTGTTTAATCCGGCGACGGGTCTGACCATCCTTTACTTCTGTTTTGATATAAGATTTGCCCCCAGCGTTATGAATCACCTGATGGGCCGGGTTGCCAATACAAGTCAAGGGACCAACTACTGTGGCATTCGTTTCTTCCGCACAGTTAACTAACTGGGTTAACCACCCCCGCTTGACGATCACGTCATTCTCAATAAAGACCACATAGTCGCTATCCGTATGATCAAGTACATACCGCAACCCCACATTTCGAGCTTGGTTGGGGGAAATATAGTGGTCTGTGGTTAAAAGGGTGAACGACTGTTTTTGGGATTTTTCTTGCAGATAGGTCTGTACGGAGGCCGGGGAACACACATCCACAAACACTAAGTCGAAGGGATAATCCGTATTGGCATAGATGCTTTCTAAAGACGTTTGAGTATAGCTAAACCGCTCTCTGGGACCTACAACAAGGGTGACTTTAGGTGGTTTCATAGTCTCCTCCAAGGAGTGATGGCTTATGTAGAGATAAAGCATTCCTTCCCCGAGCAACCCTCAATTAGCTTTTGCGAGAATTATGCAAATGGCTGGAGCTGGGGACTTTCAGATGGATTCAGTTCAATGGGGATGAGAGGGAAAGGTGAGCGTTATTCAGAACTCGTGTTGTTCTTTAGGGTTTATTCTTCAATTTGTCTTTCAAGGAAACGTGAAAGTGCCATGAGAAAACTTTCATCTTGATGAGAGCATTGACTTTAAGCGGCAACTGGTAATTTGGTCAGACGAACCAATCGTTCTCGTTCTGCTGAAGACAAGCAAATATTTCCTGTTGCTGCATTTGCTTGGGCTTGTTCAGGTGACTTTGCACCTGGTATTGCAACGGGCGATACCGGGTGAGAAATAACGTATTGCAAAGCTGGGGTGACCATCTCGGATCCAGGCTGCAACGCTGTTTTAAGTTGTTCAACCTTGGCTAACTTACGGTCAAGCTTGGCTTTAGTGCGATCGCTGTCATACCATTCCGATCTCACCGTATCCGTAAAGACGGTCTGGGAAGAATATTTCCCCGAAAGCAGCCCTTTATGCAAAGGACCTCGGGCCAGTACGCCAATGCCATGTTCTTGGCAATAGGGTAGAAACTCTTTCTCTGGATTGCGGCTCAGTAGGGAATAGTCCACTTCGACCACGCTACAGGTATGGTTGACGTTGAATCGTTTCAGGACATCCAACCGATCCGTGGAAATGCCGTAGGCACGGATGGTTCCTTCGGCTTTCAGTCGTTCAAACCTCTCTAAATAAACACTCGGGTCTTCAATTTTGCCTTCATGACAAAGCATGACATCAATATAGTCAGTCTTTAATCGATACAGGGAGGCATGGGTACAAAGCCGCACCATGTCCACAGTGGTCATGGGAACCGTCTGACCACTACGGCGACCCCATCGTCCAATTTTGGTGACCACATGAACTTGGTCCCGAATCCCGTGGAGCGCTTTTCCCAACCGTTCTTCTGATAGTCCAGCTGGAATACCGTAGGATTCAGCGGTATCAAAGATATTGACACCATTGTCGAAGGCACTACGGACAGTGGCTAAGGCAGTGGCTTCATCAATTTGCCCCCACTGATTGCCGATGTTCCATGTGCCCATACCAATGGCAGAGACTTGTAGATTGGTGTTGCCTAATTTTCGATAGAGCATATTCGTTAATCCTTGGATTTGTGAGGTTGAAACTGAAAATGGGTTGCTTGTAAAAAATGCTCAAGTAGAACTGATGCAAAGCAATAGTTGTTCGAAATTTTGCAGCCTTCTTATGCTGCATTCAAACCTACTAGTCCCCAATTCTGCGGTGAGAAAACTGGATTCTGTTATTTCCCTTCTAAGATGGGGACCAGTGCAAGAATTGTGTTGAGCCAATCTAGACAGAAGTCGTGGCTTAATTTATTGAATCGATACCAAACCAAAATTTATTTAAAGAGGGAATTCACGCCAGTTTTTGTAAACGAGTCAATGGAGCGTCCGATGCAAATTGTTGAAGCTGTATTTGATGGAGAAGTATTTCTTCCTGATGCTCCCCTAAATCTGCAAGAAGGGGCGCGGGTTCGAATTACAGTTGAATTAATTGAGAAACCTCAGATAAATGAATCTCCTTCGTTTCTTAAAACAGCTCAATCTCTGCAATTAGAAGGGCCATCGAACTGGTCCGAACAAATCAATTAATGTTGCATTAACGAGTGATTCCCACTTTCATCAGATAGAGATTGCTGTCTTATTTCAGCATTACTCCCTGTTTGGGGGAGTAACTTCGAGATATCGTTGTTGGGATGTCGAAAGCCAGATATCCGCTGGGCATTAGCCAAACGATTGGCATGGCGCTTAGAGAACCAGCGATTGAACCGTTTCTCTAGATTAAAGAGCTGTTGCTCAATCCACCGGGTTACGGGTTTGCCAAGAAAAGCGAACTTTTTAGCAATGGGTCGAATTAGCACTTTGCGTCGTCGTTGTCCCAATTTCTGATACCGTTTCTGAAAATAACTGCTCTCTTGCAGCCCCCATTTTTGCTGGTAATGGAGGAGATTACTGAGTTCCCAAGCATCACTCCAGCGCAGCATAAAGTAGGGTATGTCGCTCCACTGCAAGGCCGGGGCAGGTGGATGGGTTAAGAAGGTAACGACGGAGTCTGGTTCCAGGTAAATCAGTCCACCCGCACGGGTGACCATCATGCAGAAATCGAGGTACTCTTTCGTGCAGGAAAAGCCTTCGTCTAATGGGCCAACTCGATCAAAGATAGCCGTCCGCACCAACATGGCATGAAACTCTACAAAGCCTGTCGGTTGGCGATAAAGCTGATCGCAGACTTCGGCAAGGGGCTGATTCTGATAGGGAGTGCGTTCTTGAATTTTCCATCCCCCTGTATGGTCCAGGGTGCCAGAAGGATTGAGTTCACCTCGGGCAAAGGCACTGTAGGCAGCTGGTGCCATATAGGTGCCCCCCGCACAGTGGACGATGGTATGGACAGGGCGATACTGGCAGACTAAGGATCCGACTACAGTGGCTCCTGTTTCCTCTGTACAGTTCACTAATCTCTCCAGCCAGCCCGATGTAAAAACGACATCGTTATCAACAAAGACCACATAGGGGGTTGTGACGTACTGGAGTCCCAAATTTCGGGCTTGATTTGGAGACAAGTAGGTCTCTGATCGAACGACTTGAAACCGGCGAAGCAGAGATTGAAATTCAAGATTCTGTCGAAGTTTATGAGGAGAGTTATTGTCTACATAAATCAACTTGAAAGGGACAAAGGTATTTTCGAAAAGGCTTTCTAGAGATTCACGGGCAAACTGAAACCGTTCTCGGGGAACGACAATTATCGTGACATTAGGGTTTGACATGGGTATAACCTTGAAATCGATGGGATGTAGCTGTTGAGGATCTCCCCTTTTGAGAGGAAGCAGTGGTAAGCGAATCGGAATTCTAATGACCCACCCCGCCCTGCGGGTATCCTTCACAGGAGGGAAGAGTTCGATTTTGACGAAAGTCTTTAGGCGGAGAGAGTCTTAGGGGACAGAGTTGGTTGTTCAGGGTAGATGGCTGACTGGAGTTGGAAGAGGGCTGCGTAATGTTGGCCTTGGTGCATCAGCTCCTGGTGGGTTCCTTGTTCTAGGACTTGTCCAGCTTCGACATAGAGAATTTTGTCAAAGTCTTTGGAAACACTCAGGTCATGGGTGATCAATAGGGTCGTGCTGCCTTGAGTCAGGCGTTTAAGGGCTTGATTGACGGCTTGCTCACTTTTATTGTCTAGACCCACCGTGGGTTCATCGAGAATAACGATAGGGGCTTTGCGGATGGCGGCGCGTGCGATCGCAACCCGTTGCCGCTGTCCTCCCGATAAAGTAGCTCCGCGTTCACTCATGAGGGTTTTGTAACCATTGGGTAAATCCATGATGAACTCATGGGCATTGGCCAGCTTGGCAGCCCGACGCACCTCTGCATCTGTGGCACCCAGGGAACCATAGGCAATATTGTCGCGAATTGAGGTGCCAAACAAAATACTGTCTTGGAGAACAATGCTGATCTGGTTCCGCAAAGAGTCCAGTTGATACCGCCGCAGATCTTGGCCATCAATCAAAATTCGGCCGGAATGGGGGTCGTAGAGACGAAGCAGTAAACTGACGAGGGTTGATTTACCACTGCCCGAGGGACCGACAAGAGCAACTCTTTGACCCGGTTTCACCTCAAAACTGAGGTTTTGGAGGGTATCCTGATTGTCTTGATAGGCAAAGCTGACATCTTCAAACTGAATAGAGCCTTGGAAAGGGGAAGCTGCGATCGCATCTTTGGCATTACGCACTTCTGGCTCTACATTGAGTAGGTCTATAATCCGTTCTGCAGATACGATACCGCGAGAGATTTTAGCCATTTGTTTCGCCAGTTCCCGCGTGGGTTTAAAGGCCGTTTTGAGATAGGTAATAAAGACCAACAGATCCCCTGGAGACGCCTTTCCCTGCTGAACCAAATACACACCTCGCCACAATACCAATGCGGTGGCTATGGCAACCAAGATCTCAGCCGTCCGTTTAAGGCCTGCCGAAAACTGTTGGGTGCGGGCACTTTCTTCTAAACTCTTGCGGTTGTCATGGACAAAGAGTTGCTCTAATACTCGCTCTAAGGATAGGGCCTGGACAACCTTGATGGCACCAATGGACTCTGCAGCCGTTGCTGCCATTGCACTTTCACGACGACGTTGCCGCTGGGAAATTTTGCGAATGCGCTGAGTAATACTGACCGTTGAGAACATAAAAACCGGCAGCACCGCCAAGGCAATTAACGCCAATTCCCAATCCATCCAGAACATCACCCCAACCATGCAGAATAGGGTAAAAATATTGATGAGTAAGGGCAGGGCATGGTTGATAATCACATCCCGTAGGCGATCCATATCGCTGGTGATGCGGGTGAGTAAGTCTCCACTTTTAGCTTGGTAATGAAAGGCTAAGGATAGCCTTTGGAGATGACGATAGAGCTGACTGCGAATATCAGAAATCATTCGGCTCGCGGCTACTGATAGACTGACCAAGCTGATATAGGCAGACATGGCACTCAGTCCTGCCACTCCAACAATCGACAAGGCCAAAATCAAAATCAAAACGGAGGGATTAACCTCTCCCAGAACAGGAAGGTCCGTACTATTGGCATCGGGAAGCAATACATAGTCAAAGATCAGCTTGAGGGGCCAGGGACTGAGTAGGCGGGCCAACACCTCGATCACTAAACCGATAATGGCAACTGAAAGTAGGGCTTTTTCTTGACGGATCTGGGGCCAAAACTGGTGAATCACTTTGCCCAGACCTGGAAATATTTGGATAGGTTGAGTCATACTGGCTCACTCCGAACGGTTGTGGCGGAAGGGGGATGGAATAGGCACCTTAGACGAGTGAAAGCGTTTTAGGCGCAGCAGTCCCCAAAACTTGTTCGTAGACTTGTTGCCATTGACGTTGTTCAACCGATGGGGCCATTTTCTGGAGGACGGTTTCCCTCGCAGCTAATCCGAGTCGTTCGCGGAGTTGGGGCTGGGTTATCAGAGATTGCAGGGCTTGGGCTAACGCATCGCTATCAGCTGGACTGACCACCAAACCATTAACGTTATCTTCCAGAATTTCGCCAATGGCATCGACGTGGGTTCCAACCACTGCTTTAGCCGCTAGCATCGCTTCTAATAAGGCATTGGGGCAGCCATCATGCAAGGATGGTATAGAAAAAATATCCATATAAGGCAGATAGGCTAAGGCTTCTTTACGGCTAACTTTGCCAGTAATCACAATCTGCTCGGCTAATCCGCTGTCCTCAATCACTTGCAGCCAATATTCACGCTCTTTGGCAACGAAATCACCCACAAATAGCAGGGTTGATGGGGTTTTGAGTGCTAGAGATTGGCAGGCATCTAGCAAATATTCCAAACCTTTCTTGTCCCGGAAACTGCCAACAGAGCCAATGACGGTTCCCTGCAGTTTGTTGGCTAGTGCGGGCTGAGATAAATTGCTGAAATCGAGAGGTGCGATCGCATTCCAAAACGCCGATGATTTAGCCCGAATACTAGGGACTAAAGCGCAAGCCCGCTGCATTAAATCTCTGCTCACAAAGGTGGTCCAAGCAGAATTTTCTAGAGTCCATGTAATTTGGCTGAACTGTTGAGGACTAAAGGCATGCTTGTGCAGATCCGCGCCTCGCACGCTGTTAATAACAGGAATTCCGGCCTCTTGTCCTAATAACGTCGTTAGGAACCCCATTTCGTTAATAAAAAAGGCATGGAGGGCATCAAACTGATATTGCCGCTGCAACAGCTGAAGCTGTCCGTATAGATCGCAGAAATAGTCTTGTTCCTTCGCCTGGGTTGACCGGACAGCGGGCTGCAAGCGGTGAACAGTCACCCCATCTTGCTGAGTGGTTCGACAGCTAGGACGTTGGAATTCTCCCGCTGCAGCTTGGGCACGCTGTTCGCGGAATACAGCCCGAAAAACTGCAACATGGACGTCAAATCCCAGCTCGATCAACATATGGGAAATGCGTAGAACTGACTCGCCCACACCGCCAATATCAGGTGGGAATTCCAGAGCAGTGATACAAATCTTGCGTTTCATAATCATGTTCTCCTAACGGGTCTATTTACCGAGCAAGGGCAACCGTCTGATTACAAAGCTGGCGCAAGCGCTTGGCCGTGTTTTCAGAACCCTTGAGATTAATGGCATGAGATGGCTTAGCCGTATGTAAGTGTTGGAGGATGGAATGGGCCAAAGCTGAGGGGGAAAGCTGGTCAGGGGACAACACATCAACGGCCCCCAGTTGGGCCAGTCGGGAGGCCCGAAGCCATTGCTCATCCGCTTGGTCTGGGGAAGGGGAAGGCAGGATCAGAGACCGAACCTGGGTACTCAACACATTCATGGTGGTGTTGTATCCCCCCAAGCTGATAGATAGATCGGCCCCATAGAGGTAATCCATTAAATTCGGAGTAAACCGTTGCAGGGTGATGTTGGGCTGAGAAGAGGTTAAAGTCTTAAGGGAATGGAACTCCGACTCCGACATAAATGGGCCGGCAAAAGCATAGATCCGATGAGGAATAGTCTGGTGCAGAAGGGGACCCACCTCACCAATAGCCTTTAGCAAAGAATAACCGTATCGCCCTCCTCCCACGCTGGCGACAATCCGAGGGGACTTTAGATCCTGTTGCACAGACGAAGTGGCTAGAGATTGGGCGACATACCCGGTGTAAAAGACTTCGCAAGTCAGGGCATGGGCGGAGGGGAAGCAAGTGTCTAGGGATTGGAGATTGCGATCGCAATGGCAAAGCACTAAATCATAGAACTGCCGAATTTGATCTAGAATCCGAGTCTGCTTTCGAGCCAACCCCTTTTCACTCATGGATTGGGTCATGATCAGATCTCTGAGACTGCAGACCACTTTGACTTGAGCTGCTTTAGCGCGCTCTAGTAAGGGCAGCAATTCGAACGCCATCTTGTACTTACTAAAGGGGAAGCACTCAGTAATCACACAGTCCGGCTGGAATTGTTCGAATAGGCCAAGAAGTCTTTGTCGACGAGCGATCTTTACTGATTCAACTGATTGATTCAGGGCAATCAATTCACCTGCTTCTTCCCAAAGAGCAGGGAGATAGACCACCTCCACGCCATCAGGAATTTCAAACTGATCAATGGGCTCTCCACCAATCACCAGACAAACCTGAAAGCCTGGAACTAAACTACGAATAATTTCAGTACTGCGGACTAGGTGGCCCATTCCGGCCAAATACTGGCAGTAAAATAAGATCTTCTTCATCTGACTTCCTCAGGCGATTAAGCCGCGACAGCGGGATGGTTGTCATAAGCAAGGGATCGTACTTGCTGAGCCGTTTTCTGTACCCCATCCAGATCAAATCGAGTGGATTGAGGCTTTGAATTCAGAGCTCTTTCTACCCGTTGAGCTAGACGTTCAGGGGCTACATCAACTTTTTGCAGCATCTGAGCCACCCCAAGCTCGTCTAATCGGCGGACTCGTATCGTTTGTTCTTGATCGTCGTTGCCTGTAAAGGGCAACATTAAGGCATTCACCCCCGTGGTCAAAATATTCATCGTGGTGTTGTACCCCGACATGCTGACTGAGAGATCCGCCTGCTCCATATAGGCGAGTAGGTTGGGAGTATAGCGGTGAATATGTAGGTTATGACAGTCTCGGCCTGCCTGTTTTAATTGCCAAAACACTGACTCAGGAATAAAAGGTCCCGCAAACATCTGAATATGGTGGGGAATGCGCGTTGACAAGTATTCCGCTGCACCGACCATTCCCCTCAGCAACTCATGCCCAAATCGACCACCCCCCACACTGACGAGTATCATGGGAGACTGTCGGCTCAAGGCCCATCGATCCACCAATGTCAGTCGATTATTTTCGGGTTGTTGGGCCACATAACCCGTATAGTGAACCTCACAATTGAGATCCTCAACCCGAGAGAAGCTGTCTTCCAGGGGATGTAAACTGGGGTCTCCATGAATCAGCAACTGATCAAAGTATTGATTCATCAGTCGGCAAATTTTAGCTTCATGGCGGGCTTGGTCTTGCTTGGTCACCACGATATCGCGCAGACTGCAGACCACTTTGGTGCCATTGGCCTTAGCAGCTTCCATTAGCGGAATCAACTCAAAAGAAAACCGCCGTCGGCCAAAGGGGAAGAGTTCCACCATCAGCACATCAGGTTGAAAAGTTGCTATTTGGTTAAGAAGTAAGTGTTTACGAGTTTCCTGAACAACTTCCAAGCTCACGGATTGATCCACCGGACGCAACTCACGAAACTCGATGTCGGTCTTGATTGCTGGCAAATTGACAACAGTGACGCCATTGGGAACCTGGTAATTCTGAATCACTTCCCCCCCATTGATAAAGCAAATCTCAAAGTCTTCCACTAGGCCCCGCACAATTTCCATGCTGCGGATCAGGTGACCCATGCCTAGAATGTGTTGGCAATAAAACATCAATTTTTTCATAACTAATATCCAGAATTTGAATTACAGAAAAGTAGCTGCCCTTAAGCCAAAGCCGGTTCTCGAGCAGGGGGGCGAAGGAACAAGTTGGATAACTGATTCGCAATATTTGGTAGACCCTTGAAATCGAGTTCTAAAGAAGGGGTTGCTCGATCCTCTAGTTGGGCGATGACCGCTTGCATTAAGGTCTTAGGCTGAAGATGATTGGGGTGAATCGCCCGAATCAATCCGTTGTGCATAAACCGTTCTGCCCGAATCAGCTGTTCCTGGGAAGGGGTAATTCGAGGAACCACAACTGTACGTTTGTCCAGAGCTAAGATTTCAGTCAGGGTGTTGTATCCTCCCATAGAGACAACAGCATCAGCAGCATCTAAATAACCAATTAGATTGTCCGTAAATGCTTGAACTTCGACACCAGAAAATTGCAAGGCTTGTGTTTGGATATCCTGCTGCTGGGATAAGGGCATCTCTGGACCGCAGAGAATAACGCTTCGAACCTTCACCTGATTTGGAAGGTATTTCAATCCTGCGAGGTAAGCTTTCACCAAGGGATAACCATCTTCTCCTCCACCTGGAGTCACTACCACCAACTTCTCTGAAGGCTTTATCCGCAGGAACCAGCGCAGTTCCATTCGATTGAGCCCTTGAGGCGATTTACGAATATAGCCGCAATAGTGAACCTTTTTCACAATCGGTAATGGGAATTGGTACTCTTGAGCAACATCAAATAACTCGGCCATTCCCACCACTAGGACTTGGTCATACCAGGATTGGATCGCCTGGTAATATCCCTGTCGTTTCCATTCGCCAATTGTTTTTGCAGGACTATCCAGAATATCTCTAAGGAGTAGTACTTTTTGGGTTTTTGGCTGGTGAGTTTCAAGATGTTCTAGGGTGCTCAGTAACTCCTTTTGAATCCCATAGGGCTTTTTGTCAACAAGCAACACATCTGGTTTGAAGTGCAGCGCTGCTGAATGAATTAAGTGGGAACGCCACTTTAGAGTTTCTTCTAACTCAGTTCCCAAGTATTTTGCGAATAAAGTTCCTGACTGTCCTCGATTAAGGCAAGGAAGTTTGATGTAATCCAAGCCTTTAGGTAGCCGAAAGGCTTGCAGCATCGGTGAACCAGACACCAGTAAAATCGATAGGTCTGTTTGGTCCTTCAGCAGGTATTCACAGATAGAAAGCATTCTGCGGAGATTGCCAAGACCGAATGCGTCATGAGAGTAAACCATCAGTCTCATTGAACGGTCCTCAAAGAATTAGGTCAGTCGATGCAAGGGAATATAGTTAAATTGTTTGAAGTTGACGGTCTGATTTAACCTTTGGTAGGGCTGGAGTTGGACGCCCTATTCCCACATATCCAGTACCGATTACACAAACTTTCATAAATAATGAACCTCTCCTAACTGCGCTGCTCAGTTATCTACACCCTGACAAGGAGGAGTTAAGGTTCAATGAAACTAATGTGAGAAAGGGTTCATGAGAACAGTTTCATGAGAAAGCTTTCATAGAAAGCGTTTTAAGGGTTGGGTAATACAGCAACACCTCAACGTCTCACTGTTTTGAAGAACAAGAATAGATTGACAGATTTATTAATCGGTGAGATGTCGCTGAATCGTTTCTATTAATTCAGAGAATTGAAATGGCTTACTGATAAAATCTGTGGCTCCAGAAGCCAAAGCCAACTCATCTTGATCCACAAAAGCAGTAATTACAATAATCGGAACCTTTAATCCCCGTTGGCGTAAGGTTTGGAGTACAGTCCAACCACTGATAACAGGTAGTCCCAAATCCAACAACACAACATCAAACGCTTCCAGGTTGGCTTGGTCCAATGCCTGCTGACCATCAGTCACCAATGTCGATTGATAGCCATGCTTGAGTAGTCCCTTTTCTACGAAACGGGCTATGCGCTCTTCATCTTCAACCAGGAGAACCCGCTTCATATGGAATAGAAGTGATGCGTCAGTACCAATACTCCCTTTAGGCCGAAGCACTACAAAGTGTATTTATATGAAGCTAGCTCAAACAGCCCTTAAGGAACATGAGAATCTTCTCATGCAGTAAGTTGACTCTAAGTCTTTAACCGATACCCAACCCCACGAACGGTCTCAATAAGTGAGTTGCCGAGCTTCTTGCGCAAATAGCCAACGTAAACATCAACGATATTGGAACCAGGATCGTAGTCATATCCCCAGACCCGATCCAAGAGTTGCTGCCGACTGAGGACCTGCCCAGGGTGCCGGAAAAATGTTTCTGCCAGAATAAATTCTCTGGCTGGCAGTTCGATCCATTGATCATCCACTTTGGCCTTACGAGTACGCAGATCTAAAACCACATTATGGGCTGTCATTGTCATCGCCTCAGGAGGAGTGCCACTAGACACTGTTCTCAGACGAACTCTAACCCTTGCCAATAGCTCTTCAAACCGGAACGGCTTTGTCATGTAGTCGTCCGCTCCTCCTTCAAGTCCAGAGATTTTATCTTGAATATCATCTCTGGCGGTCAAAATGATGACAGGGAGTACAGAACCTTGACCTCTCAAATCAGCTAAAACTTCTAGCCCATCTCTACCGGGTAATCCCAAATCTAGTATCAGTAGCTCAAACCCATCACTTAAAGCGAAGGATAAGGCTTCATGGGCATTTCCTACCGTAGTCGTAGCGTATCCGTGGCTCTTTAAACCTTTTTCTATAAAGGATGCAATTCTAGGTTCATCCTCTGCGATCAGAATATGTGCCATCGATAGTGGGCAGTTGTTTAACAATGACTACTTCTTAGACGATCATAATCACTGATACAGTTCCTCGACAATAAAGCCTGCTAATTTCTTTTTTCCAAAACCTGACAGTTACAATTATGAATATCAATAAAATCTTGAAAAAGATGAGCCAATTGCCATCATCTAAGAATTTCAAACGCTCGAAATTTCCCTAAAGATTCTTCATCAACATCAACCTTACTGACCTCTGCCGCAGGAGGTCCTTGTTTAAACCACTCAATTAGTTTATCCACTTGGGTGCGCTCTCCTTCCGCCATGGCTTCAACGCGCCCATCTGGCAAATTTCGGACCCATCCTACTAGTCCTAGGGACTGGGCTTTAGCTCTTGTACTGTAACGAAAACCCACCCCTTGGACCTTTCCTGAAATCACTGCTTTAAGGCAAATTATATTTGACATAATCGATTAGCAAATCCTTTAGATCACCACCAAAATAAATAATAGAAAAGAGTGGTACCCCATACTCAAAATATTGGCATCTAGCGATGAATACAGAAAAATTAAAAACAGTTCCAGTAGAAAAATAGTTAATTGATAATGAATGTCAATTGTTTAAGGTGATGTAAACATGGCTCAGTACTGCTGTAGCCCGTACAATACAATCTAAATCTGTTGAAAACGTCATAATTCAGTGTTATAACGGCTTAAGTGCTAAAAAAAACACAATATTTGTAGCTTTTTGGTTCATTTACGTATTGAAATCGATTATAAAAGAGCTATCTTTCCCAGGTTCTCAAATACATAATTCCTAGGAAAAGGAGCTAGCTATCACTATTCCGATTATAGGCAGTCGTTGTTTCAGACGTGTAGCAGAGTTATCTATCTTTGGTTAAGGGCTTTTTAATTGAGAATCTTTCTAACTAATTTAAGTTGATTTAGGGCTAATAATAAAGTTAATAGTAAAAAAAATGTCTTAACAGCGTAATATCTTTACCAAACACTGACATCTATATAGAAATGTGCACGAGTTTATATTTTTCTCCAAGAGAAAAAAAGTCAGCGCGGTTTATGTAATATTACTCACTGTTGGAATCTACTCTAAATGCAATCTGAAGCATCCGTTCTAGAACAAAATACTCTTGTGAAAGAACTCCCTCGCATTGATATCATTGGCTCCCGAGTAACGGCAGCTTCTTTTGATGTCCTAAATGAGGTGATTTTAGATTGGGCCAAACAACGACTCAGCAAATGTATTTGTGTTGCCAACACGCATATGTTGGTAGAAGCGCACCGAAGACCCAGTTTTGGCGAAATAGTTCAACAAGCTGATGTTGTGACCCCCGATGGCATGCCCTTGGTTTGGATGCTGAGAATATTGGGAGCTAAAAACCAAGATAGAGTTGCTGGACTTGATCTTCTACAAGACCTTTGCTGCAAAGCAGAGAAGGAAAAAGTTAGCGTCTATTTTTTGGGATCCATGGATCTCATTCTCCAAAAAATGAGAACCCGTTTACAGGTGGAGTATCCTGATTTAGTAATCGCTGATATGGAGCCTTTACCGTTTAGACCGCTCACCGCAGAAGAGGATGACGCTTTAATTCAACGGGTTAATGCTAGTGGGGCTGGCCTTGTAATGATTGCCCTTGGATGCCCCAAGCAGGAATGTTGGATGGCAGCTCATAAAGACCAAATTAATGCAGTTATGATTGGTCTTGGAGGCGCGTTTCCAGTCTATGCAGGTATACATCGCCGAGCAAGCGGCTGGGTCAGGCACATGGGAATGGAGTGGTTTTACCGACTTATCCAAGAACCTAAAAGATTATGGAAACGTTATGCTTCATCCATACCCGTATTCATATACTTAGCTATCAAGCAGCTATGTTATCGGTTTGCCAGTTTAGCTTTTAAGTAATTTGGTGATACCAATTCATTTTCCCCAATCAAAAAAATGCTTGATTAGAATTCTATTCAAGTTTGCATGTCTCTCTTGGCATTGGATAACAGTTTTACTGGCCCTTACCATTGCCTATCACTGAATGCAGTGATTCAGTTTCTTAAAACCGGTCGTTACTGCCCAGGCTGAAGCACTGGTCTAACAGGATTGTCAGCAAAAATACTTTTGAGTGCATCCAGTACAGGGATATCTTGCTTTCTCAAAGTTGAAATATAACCGCGAATGCGGCAGAACTGCTGGGCACCTGCCAAGGAGCGAAAACATCCCGATATCTTCTGCTTCAACTTCATCATGCGGATATCGCGCTCAGCCTGATTGTTATCAAAAGGCACCTGAAAATCATACATAGGGTTTGCTGAAAAAGTAAATTGAGCTAATTCCTGGCATCAAATCGTACAATCAACCCAGTTGTGACGGCCAGGGCCATATTCCTTCACTGGCCCTAGAAAAGCCCCAAGGCAGCCCTGGCAGCTCCATAACGCTTTCCAACACCAGCAATCCCACCCAAAAATGAATGATAAAAGGTGGCGGAGCCACCGCTCTAGATTCATCACCAAGAACGTGATAGCAATCGCACTAGCAGCCGTATCCGCTAACTTCGCCATCACTCGATTCAAGCCAAATCTTCGCTTGGCCTGCCCAAACTTGCCCTCAATTTGGACTCTCACCTTTTCGTCCTCCCGTGCTTGTTGCTTGAGTTGGCCCTGCACCTGGGGGTCTTGTTGAGGTCTTCCTAACGGTGGTCCACTCAATCGGATACCTCGAGCTTTACACCATCGTCGATTAGCTCGGGTTCGATAGATTTGGTCGGCATGGACTGAGAGAGGATAATGGCCAAAGCGACGATGAAAAGCTTCCACTTGATATTGAAGATGCTGGGATTCATTGAACGCATCCCAGCTTAAACGTTCCAGAAACACACATCCGTTGACACAACTGAGGGATAGCTTGGCCCCAAACTCAACAGGTACTCCAGCTTTGCCTCGGACCATCGGTCGGACATGAGGCTGAGTGAGGCTGACAATACGGTCATCTACTCGACGCACGTGCTGTTGATACATCCACTCTTGCTGTCGAAAGACTTCATGAATCACCAGCAACAGACGGTACTGTCGCCGGGACAGTCGGGACAGAGACGCTCCTAAAGCTATCAATCCATCAATGTGGGCTAGATTCCGACGCACATAGCCCAACTGCTGACGAATCCCTTTACGAATCAGCTTGCGACTCGGTTGACGTTTCTTGGCAATGGCCAGATAAGCTTTGCGGGCCTTTTGGCGGTAGGTGCGAGGTTTGCCCTTGAGAGACAGCATGACTTGAGCATATAAAGCATCAAGGATGGCTTCACTCGCTTTGCGGGCATCATTGAGCAGATCTAAGTCTGTCGGATAGCGAATATCGGCTGGCGCACAGGTCGCGTCTATCAACAATTGGCCCTGGTTGGGAGGGGCAGGAGGCTCATCTTCGTCATCTTCAGGAGAAGGAGATGACTCAGGGGACATCACAACAGGAGAACCCTCAGATGCGAGCACTGATTCCACGACTGCGTCGTTGACTTGAGTCAGCAGCTCTAGATTCAACCGTTGGCGAAAGTGAACCAGCATGGAGGCATCAAACGGAGCACTCTCTCGATATTCACTAAAACCCAGAAAGTACTGCAAGTAGGGGTTCTCTCGAATCTGTTCTACGGTCTCTGCATCGGATACACCCAGTTTCTCTTTGATGATTAAGGTCCCTAAGGCCACACGAAAGGGTTTGGCAGGTGCCCCATGGTCTGACTGAATTGCTCTGCATACTCTGACTCAAAGCTCTCCCAAGGAATCAGCTCGGCGAGTTTGACCCAGCGATTCTCTTCTGATAGTTTGCCTCCGAAGGGCAAGTAGAAGTTCTTAAAGGACAGTTGACCGGGGGATGGGCGACGATACATTGGGGTGCATGTGCAAAGGTTTTGAGTATTTTGAACGATTTTCCTTGCACTTCTCAAGGGCGCTCAACACTTGGATACACTGCAAATATTCAACCTTAGACTTTCGAAGCAAGCCCTACATAAACGCCAAGACAGCAGCTTGGTGCTTTCGAAGTCGGTCGAGCAAGTTTTTGGGTGTACTCTGCTTCTGCTTGCCTCGTTTCTTGGGTGCATTTTCATCGACGGTTGGCATTGGATTATGCTTGAATCCATCGGCTAACACTTGGCGATACCGCTGCTCAAACGCCTCGACTTGTCTCGCATCGAGAACGCTTAAGTGTTCAGCTTTTGCCCGCTCTACCTCAGCTTTGATATCTAGCAGCAGTGAGATCATCTCCTCAGCCCAAGGTTGTTTGTAGCGTTCAACAATAAATCGGAGTTCGCGCAAATGATGGGCATTGCATAAGCTATGCGTACAACCATAGCGGGCATAGCTCTTCCAACCATCATGAATACTCGTGCCCGTAAAGTTTGGCAGAATATCCATTTCGTCCATCGCTGCTGTGCCGCGTTTGGCATGGACAAAGTAGTAGGTTAATCCACTCGTACAAGCGACATGCAGCCACCACAACTTGCTGTTGACTCGTAACCCCGTCTCGTCAAAATGTCCCACAGCTGCTTGCTCAATAGCGTCTTTGATCTGGGCTTCAATCGGTTCTAATTGCTGGGCACAGGTTGTACGGGTGTTGCACAGGGT
Organism: Acaryochloris sp. CCMEE 5410; assembly: GCF_000238775.2. Lineage (NCBI taxonomy): Bacteria > Bacillati > Cyanobacteriota > Cyanophyceae > Acaryochloridales > Acaryochloridaceae > Acaryochloris > Acaryochloris sp. CCMEE 5410. The sequence goes on from NZ_AFEJ02000001.1 coordinate 104,820, forward strand.
TCCTTCAGAAACCTGACAACCCAAGAGGTCTTTAAGCAGTTCACGGGTGCGCTCAAACGGCAACAGTTGAGCCTCCATCAAATACACCATCAAGCCTTTGAGATTACTGCCATACTGAACCACATTGGTGACATCGCTGGGGAATTTACCCCGGTTCAAGGTTTGACAGTGCTCACAATATTTGACTTCTGCTTGATGCTCGATGACCTGTAATGACAAGGAGGGCAGCTCATGAACCTGGCGCAGTTCATACTCAAGGACGGCGACCTCTGTTAACGAGGCACCACAGCCTTGACATTGAGTGACTGGATGTAACACTACGGCATCGACGGTTTCACGCCATTCCAAGGTACTACCGGGATGGCCTTTTGACCCCCACTTTTACGCTTACTCTTACCCCGTAGACTTTTGGTCCGCTTCCCAAAGCCATCGCTTGAGGGTGGTTTACTACTGTTCCGACTATCTTGCCAAGATGCTCTTCTAGTCGCTCTATCCGTTTAATAAGAAGGGTGACCAGCTCAACAACTGCATCCTCTCCTTGATGGTAGATTGCTCGAATATCAGATTCACTAATTTTCTGGTCAGAGACTTTCTTGTTCAACGAATGAGTACGGATTGACTGCTGGTGTGCTTAAAACATAGTCTCAGATAGAGTTATACCTTCATTCTCAACACAATGATTTAAGCCTGGGCAGTAACAACCGGTCTAAGTGAGGACTTCCTCTTGATCGTCCCCCATTATTGACTTGTAAACATTAGTGTTCTGATTTTCCACGGGGCTACGACATTTGGGCGATCCATCTCATAATTCGTTTCTAATAAATCAATAGTTTGTTTGAAATGGAGGTTCAAATCGTTCGTGACTGTCAATGGTGCTTCTTCTCCATGACATTCATAACAACGCATCACCCAGGCTTTAGGCTGATCCTCGGATCTCTTTAAGGCCATCAGCACTAAATTATCTGTCCCTAGCGATAGGAACTGATTCTGAAGCAGTCGTCCCTGCTTTTTTTGATCTAATGGAATCAACGTCCGGAGAGGGCGATTGATTTCATATCCCTTGTGGGTGGTTCGGGCTGTTTGCCAGGAACCTGCATGGGGGTAAATGGCATAGGTAAATTGATGATGACCGCGATCGCATCCTGGATCCGGCCAATTCGGACTGCGTAATAGCGTCAACCGCAGTTGGTCAGGTTTAGCATCGTAACCATACTTACAGTCATTCAAGATGCTCACACCCGCTGTACCATTAGCTTCTGTTAAGTCAGCCCATTGCAAGGCTGGCACTTCCCACTTTGCCTGTTCTCTATCGGTTAGTTGAATATTTGGCAAAGTAGGTCGCTGAATCGCACCACAGGGAATTTCGTAGGTGGCAGAGTCAGACGATATTGTGAGGGGGAACGCCGTTTTGACCAGTACTTGGCTCTCTTGCCAATCTACTGTAGTTTCAATTTTGAGTAATGGTGCATCCGTATCTAGCACATAGTCCTGGCAAAATTGGGATTGACCAAACTGAAGTTTAACCCGCAATCGCTGCTGTAGGGGACCTTGACTCAACCATTGAATGGATTGCAAGGTTGCTCCCGGTAGTCGCTTGTTCTCGTAACTAGGGTCTATGTTCCAAGCATCCCAATATTGGCCTTTGTCGGTGAAGAACTGGAGTTGATTCCCTGGGCCAGACAACATTTGGCGTTGGGTTGCTTTGTCATAAATTTGAGCTAGCTCTCCAGTTGATTCAATAACTTGCACCTGTAAATAGTCATTTTCCAAGATCCAATTTTTAGGTGCAATGTCGGGTTGAACAGGTTTAGCACTTTCTAACGGAGATAACCAATAGAGCTGATACCCCACTGAAGGCACTGCAGCTATAAACCCTAAGGCGTTAGGTTGATTGGGGTGGTGCTGAACGGGCTGCGTTTCTCCCTCAATGGTGGAAATTTGCCATCGTTTCTGAGCATCGGGCAGTTCTACCCACACTAATTCAGAGCGGGGCCAGTTCAGAGAATTAAACACAATAATGGGAAGGCTATCTGAGGTGGGAGCCTGAGGAATGTCAATCGCGCTTGCGATCTCATCCAACGCGATATGCAAATGTTCGGTTGCGGTCTGTTTGGCTGATTCCCAATCCCGATTTGCATCCACGAAAACTTGGGGGATTGAAGACCCTGGCAAAATATCGTGGAACTGGTTAAACAAGACCTTCTTCCAGGCTTGTTCTAGGTCATCTTTGGGATAGGGATGATCAAGGATGAGGGTTGCGATCGCATTCCACAATTCAGCCTCGTAAAGCAGTTTTTCGCAATCGCGGTTGTAGCGTTTTTGATCAGCATGGCTGGTGTAACACCCCCGATGCAATTCTAGGTAGAGTTCATCATCCCAAACGGGGACCTGTTGAATCTGAGTTTCCACCTGTTGGCAGAAGCGTTCAGCCGTGGTTGGTTGGAGCTTTGGGAACAGGGGAGATTGCTGCCACTGACGAGCCACTTCCAGCATGTCGCGGGTTGGACCCCCACCATGATCACCAACCCCCGGCAACCATAGACAGTCTTGCACTCCCGTTGCCAATTCCCATCCCTGGGCATAAGTTCCCATTTTGACGGGGTAAATCTGCTCTCCAATGGGAGGCAACATAATGCTGAAAATTTCAGTACCATCTGGCGATCGCCACTGAAATACTTCATGGGGGAACTCCGTGGTATCGTTCCAACGCAGTTTCTGGGTTAAGAAATAGTCAATGCCACTCTGCTTTAAAATTTGGGGGAGCTGCCAGCAGAATCCAAAACTATCAGGAAGCCAAGCTGTTTTGCTGATGCAGCCGAATTTTTCTTGGGTATATTTTTGCCCATAAAGAACTTGACGGACCAAGGATTCGCCACTAATCAAGTTTAATTCCGGTTCTACCCATAGCCCGGCAGCTATCTCCCATGTGCCTTTATCGACTTGTGCTTGAATTTGAGCAAACAGGTCTGGACGGTTTTGCTCAAACCAAGCATAAAGGGCTGGAGAGGAATGGCAGAAAATAAGTTCTGGGAAATCTGCTTGTAAATTCAGAACCGACTTGAATGTTCGTTCTGCGGCTTCCCAGGTTTCTGCTACGGGCCAGAGCCACGCTAAATCCAAATGGGCATGACCAATCCAGTTGATTTGGCGCTGCTGTAACCAGGTTTTCCAAGGAGAAAGATGTTGATAAAGTTGGTTCAAACTAAGGCTAAATGCTTCAGGATCATCGACCTGGGACCAGTTGATGGCGGTAATGGCTTTATTTAGAGAGGCTGATGCTTCTGGCGCAAATTTTGTGAGATAACCTTGTAATACAGCCAATTCATCGGCGACTTTACCTGGATCAAGAAGAGGAGGTGAGGGTTCGTATATCAGTTGAGAGCCCACTAATGCACCCGGATCATGACCAGGGCTAACCAGTCGAAGGGCAACCGTAATTTCCTCCCCAGGTTGAGCCGCAGAACTCAAAACAATCCGAGCCGTACAGTCGTATAAATCTCCTGCTTGGACCAACGCTCCGTTGACAAAAATTTCGGCTTGTTCTGCCCACCAAGTCAGAGCCAGCCTCAGTTTACAGTCTTTTAGAGGGTAGCGAAAATGATCATTGGGAATGGAGATAACCTGTCCCAGCCACAGCACTAAACGACCTTGGGGCCAGTCAACATGCTTCCTAGCATTTAACTGTCTCGGAGACCATGTTTGCCAAGTCTGTGGATTAAAACCTTTTTCGACAGGCAGATCATCTAAACAAGCTTGCCAATTGCCTTGAATATTCAACTGAGTCAGCTGACGTAGTTTCAACATCGCAGAATCAACAAGGTTCTCCTGCTCAAGGTTCTGTTCTGGAGTGGATTTTGACTGCATATGCTATGCCATTGAGACAGCGCGTAACCCGGAGAATACCAAAGATCTCTCTTTAGTCATTCAGCAGTATAGAACCCATTTATGATCTTGCATGAGTTATAAAGATTCGAAAATGCTAGACATTACCAGGTTGTCTGATTGAGATGGCCCCCATTTTCTCTCAAGAATCAGATAATTCAGGCAGCTTACCCTGGTACCAGGCAATGCAGGGTTGTTTTACGTTCCTCCTAGAAAAAATAGGATGGTTCTACTGACCAACAGTAGAGAGACCGATGAGCCATCTAATCGATACTTTGAAGCAAGTCCCGGATTTCCGCAGTGCCCATGGCCGTATTCATCCGTTATGGCTGCTGTTGCTATTGATGGTGATGGGCATGCTTGCTGGATATCAAGGGTACCGTCCGTTAGAAACCTTTGTGAGCGATTATCGCCAGCCTTTAAGTGAGCTATTGGGGCTTGAGAGCCTCGAAGTTCCGTCTCACTGTACCTTTCGTCGAGTGATGAAGGGGCTTGACTTCCAAGCGTTGAGCCACCAATTTGAAGCATGGATGCTCTCGAAAGCCCAGACTCACTCTCCCGATAATTATGCAGCCTCCATTGATGGCAAACGGATTCGTCAGGGGCTGACAGATGCCAAGGGGAAGCAGCGTTTGTAGGGTTGGTGAGTTTATTTGCGGTGGAAGCAGGCATCACCCTCAAGCTCGAAGCCCTCACTCAGGAGGATAATAGCGAAATCAAAGTCGTCCAGGCTTTGTTGGAAACCCTTCAACTCGATGGCTTGCTGATTACCATGGATGCCTTACACGCCCAAAAAACACTTGAGAAGATTGTGGCCTCGGGTAACGACTATCTTGTGGCGGTCAAATCCAATCAGGGAAGACTTTACGACCACCTCCAGACTTACTTTGAGTGTCTTAAACCCATGGCTGAGCACATCCACTCCGCCCAAAGTAGAGGACGAGATGAACATCGGTGTATACAGGTTTATGAGCCTGTCGGCATAGCCTTACAGGAATGGGAGGCAATTCGCTCTGTGCTTTGTGTCCAACGATGGGGCACTCGCAAAGGAAAGGAGTATCACAATACGGCCTATTACATCAGTTCAGCTGCCACCTCACCCCAGCATTGGCAATCTCTGGTCCGAGAACATTGGGGCATTGAAAATCGGTTGCATTGGCCGAAGGATGTTGTTTTGGCGAAGATGATTATCGACTCGAAGATGAACAAGCACTGCTCAATTGGTCAGTGCTTAGAACTATTGGGATTAATATCCTGCGGCTAAACGACTATCAATCCCTCAAAACCGCGATGACTAAGCTGGCTAATCGGGTCGATATTATTTTTTCGCTGCTAACTTAAAACAGCCCTGCCAGGCAATGCGCTTTCGATGGCCAGAAAGCTAGAAAAACAGCTCAGTGTCAATCAAGGTTTGTGAAGATGAAACTGGGATTTTAGCTACAGCCATAAAGAAATTTAAAGAAGATATATTTTAAATTGAATGTGATAATTGTTGCCTGCCAACTCTCAGCTAATGATTGGCTCGGTATTTCTGTTCTAAATACTCAATCTGCTGGGAAAAATCTGAGAGTTTCTGATTTAAATCAACTGGTACTTTGGCGGTTGATTGAATCTCTGGGATACTCGTATCTACAAGACTTTTGGCAAGCAAATAGTACTCGATCAGTTCACTCAAAATGTGATACCTTTTCTCAAAATAGTGGCGTTTTTTTTGAAGTGTTGACAGGGCATTTCTTTTAGATATGTGATCTTCAGCGTAGGGCTGTAACTGATGAGTTACACGGTATAAGCTTGAAAACTCAGTACGTAACTGGCGGAAACGCTGGCCCCAATTATCACTCTTTCTGAGCAGCTGCTGAACTAAGAGTAATCGATCGCGGAGTTCAACATTTTTTTCTTCTCCTCGATAGATTTTATTGATTGTTATTGCAATTGCAAGACTACATAGAATTGCAGCAACAATAATTACATTAATGGCTCCTTTCAACACTATACCTATTAAGAAGATTAGAATCCCAGTTGCCATTGCTCCTTGCAACTGAAATCTACAGATTTGCCGACGAGGGTGAATCAAAAGCATAGTGCTCACGGCATTCATTTCTATCAGTAATATAGGAATGAGTCTCCCAATACCTTTAAGGGGAGTTAGTACAACAATCGATGTACCAATACCGATTAGCGTTTCCAGTTCAACTGTTTTAATAGATCCATTCTGTAGGTGAATTCGAGCGTGATAGATGACTCGATGATCGTTGCTATACCCTAGCCAAGCTCCAACTACAGCCCCTGCAGAGACAAGATAGCTTGAATGGCAATGAGAACATAGCACTGAGCATTTTCGTAACGACTGTTTATCGTTGGGTATATACAAAAAACGCTTACAGGTTGGGCAGTTAATTTTCATCCTTATTCCAGACGGATGACAAGTTACCCTACCGAGACATTTGAATTAAAAGGCTTCTAGGTTAGGCCATTCAAGGATACTATCGTGTCTAGAAGGCTGTAAATTATTTTGTGAGTGTGGTTTAAACCATATTCACCTTATGACTATAAAAGATGCATTTTTGCTTTCACCATCCCCATACAAGCTCAGAAATCTTATATTGAATTCTGGCTGATAACCCTCACTAAAATGTAACTAATAAAGTAGATTTCCTGTTTTATCGCACTCAAATTGGAGGAAATTGAATAAAAAAAGGCACCTCTAGAAGTTAGAGATGCCTATGTATTCCATTATGGAAACAACATAGTATTCGCAATCGTTTTCTATAAAGCTAACTGAAGCACTAGCTGGTACCCAGTATCGATGGCTAAGGAACGGTTGATTAGTCCTTTTTCTTTCTCAAGCGATTGGTTGCAGAAACTAGGCTTCGACGCATTAGTTCGACCGCCTTTGCCAACTCTCCAATCTCGTCTGTTCGACTCGATTTGATCTCTTGCTCTAAGACACCGCCACTCACTTCACGAGCAAGACGAGAAATATGAGTAACGGGTTTGATAATAAAGCGCTGAATCAACTGATCCATCAGGATAAAAATACCTGAGAACAATCCAGTCAAGACCACAAAAGCAACCAAGCTGCGTTGAAAAACTAGGGATTTAACGTCTTGTAGAGGTACACCTACAACGCTGACGCCAACAACTTGTCCAGAGGTATAACCATAACCCGTACCCGCTTTATATAAATCTGTGATTTCTTTAGGGGCTGTCGAGGCCGTGCCATGGCACTTTAAGCAAGAATCTTTGCTGACAGAAGGTCGAGAGGAAACAAGATAGTTATTCCCTTCAATTTTGCCTTCCCGAATTAAGTCCTTTAAATCTCGATCTTTCCGGAATGTTTCTAAGATTTCTTCTTCTAAGGGTTGCGGTAAGTTATCAGGGTTTAAGGGATTATCAGAAGCTACTTTAATATAGTAGTCTGGCTGTACTTTTAAAAAATGACCTGATACCTTTTTTGTCGCAACTGTTGAAGATACAGCCGGAGGGTGGAAAATTTGTTTTTCTAGTAAGGGCGGACGAACATCCTCAGCAATAAAAGTTCTAAGGGACTTAACCATATCAACCATTAAGCCAAGTTCTTTATTTGCAGTGGCATGGACTTCCTTATTTGTCCAAACACCAATGACAGGAAGCATAATGAAAAGAGTTAGCAGATATAGGCTGATCAATATTTGCCTAAATCTCCAGAGAAGGCTCTTCTTCGATGCAACATCTTCAACTGTATTGACCACCTTGCTTTGCTCCTATTTGTCAAAGTATTGAATAAACAAAGAATGCTTAGCATATCTAAGCAATACACTGAATGTATAGTGCCCTACCTAAGGAAAATATCGCACATAAAAGTAATCTTTTTCTACAATATTTGGTAAAATATAAGAGCAAATTTTATTAGAAATATTCTACGAAAATTAATTAATAAAACGAAACGTACAATAATGCTTAAGAGATTACTATTTAGTCCCTTATGCTATCGTGCTAAAGTCTAGGATTCTGATGCTCCTGAATGAAGCTTTAGGATAATTTCTACTTAAAATAATCTTGTGAATGAAAAAAAATAAATAACACTTGGCAAGTAGTTATAGATTGATTTCTTCTCAGAATTATTCCAAACTTTTGTAAAAGAGCTACAGTTTGCAACGACTATATGGGATTGTTTGCCAAAGCAGTATGAACATGTTTCCTCATCACTAGAAGAAAAAATTCTGATAATGGGAAAGCTATAAAGACTTCTTAATTCTGGACGAGAATAATACCGTTCATCTGCTCTTTAATTACGCTTATGAACTGCTTCTGATACTCTTCTTCATCAATCTCATTGATTAAGATTTCAATGAAAATGGCTAAATCTCTCCGATCTTTCAATAAGCTGATTTCAGCATAAGCATCATCATATATAAGCCCAGAAATAGGCCCCACTGCTTGCTGTAAGGCAGACTTTATCGTAGGTATCGTTGAATGTGGAATTTCAGTATATTTTGGCTCAACTGGAGTTACTAAACCTGACTGTGCAACGGTTACAGGAGATGCATTCGATTCTTGATTCGATTCTTTATGGCCGTTAACTTCAAGGGCAATATTCTCAGGACTTGGAGCTAATGAGGCTGTTCCATTAAGTTCACGGGGTTTGAGTGAAGCCTGATATTCCTCTAGTGACTTTGGCAGTTTGATACATAACTTTTGTAAGATTTCACTCGTTTCTGGTAGTACTCGATGAGTTTTGGAATGTTCTAGAGAATGCTTGCGCACAACAAAACTCTCAACTTCCATGCCAAGAACGGCGTTCAATGCGTTTGTACCAGACAGTGAGCCATAGCGAATATACGAGATTTCACCTTCTTTCACAGAAACCATCGCAGTATGCTTATCTTTGGTCGAGATAAGATATGTTATGTCTGTTTTCTCATTAATGTTCCGTAATAGTTGAAGAACTAGATTTAGATATTCATCCATGCTAAATATGAATGTCGATTAAGCCATTAACAAATTGTGTTCACACTCAGTTGATGCAATGCAAGATATTTGTAGTAATTTTTCAAATATTTACTTTAAGAAAAATTCGTAACACCTCAAAGGCAGTAGTGCAACATTGCTATTTCGATAGTCTCCGAGCAAAGGGTAATAAATCTCAACCGGGGCAATCGATATTTTCAGGGGTAGTGGATACCTCTAATATGCCCATTTTTTTTGCTATCTACAATATAATCAAGGATCAAATCAACGCTTAACATTGCTATTCGTTCAAATTCTTGAATGAATAGCAATGTTAAATCTAAAGATAATTACCTCGTTTGGCATGGATCTGTGAATAGGCTCTCAATCAACAATTAATCGCTTGTAGAAGGTGATTGTAGGCTTTTATCTGGGGTTAGTACTCTTTTTAACTAGTTTTTTTATCAAGATGATAATAATCTAATGAACATCGGCTTTAGTTTAAATTTATATATTTAAGCTCAACTTCACTAATGCTAAATAAATGAGGCCAAAATGATTGTTTCCGTGGATCCCAATTATACTCGAACAGCCAGACTTCCAACTGCCGAGGTTTCAAGTATTGTCTTTCACTTCATGTTGGTTGACTAAACAGAATGAGTAATACTGAAGTAGGGCTGTTTACATTATCCCTCTGGGGAAGACTCACTCAATTAACGTCTCAATTTTCTCAATACTTTTCTCAGACATTTTGGCTTTCTTTAAGGCTAGTTGTAATGTCTGCCAATTTTGCCGTGTTGGATTTGCGATCGCAGTTTCTAACTGCCCCAACCAAACCAGTTCATTGGGCGCAACCGGCCAATCTTTTTGGCCTAGAGCAAATCCTAAATCTCAATGCTGATCTATGCCTTACCCACAAGTCCTGAAGTACTTACCAGCAAAAGACTTGAGGTGAGCTAACCCCCCTTATTCTTTGCCCCAGAGAATGCCTAGTGGGCACGGCGAGGAGGTTGAACCCCTATTCTGTCGTTGACGATGCTGTGGAAAAGGCCAATCTACGGGATATTGAAACATTTGTCTTAGCACCAAAAATGCTTCTGCATATGCGTTTAATCCACTTGTGGGTAAGGCATAGTTGACTAGAAACACTGGTGCAACTAGTTAGAGATAATAAGCCCAAGCCAATCCATAATTTCAAAATAGCTTTTTGGTTGTTCATCTCTAATCCCAGATTGTTGTCTGGGACTAGGGTGCCCATCAGAAAGGAATATTCTGTAGATTATCCTTTGGCAACCATTGCACACTTAGAGGATACAGAGAGCATTAGTTTCCAGAAAGAACCCCGGCAGGAGAGGCCGGGGGTGGGATGAGTGACGGTTCTCTATCGAAACAGATGTAAGGTCTAGGAAGGGTGATTTGAAAATTGGAACCACAGGTTTTAGTTGGCGCTATCATAGCCCCCTCATTTATCGAAATCTGTAAAATTGAGTACTTGGCCAATTTCCGTTAGGATTTCTTCAAGAAAACAGTCTTCCTCCGTCCTATGCCCCGATTTGATACCTACCGATTGCGCATGACAGCTGAGGAAAATCAAGGCTGGAGACGGCTTATCCGTCGTCTTTTTCCGCTGACTGAACGAGTTGAATTTCAACCTCGTACTGCCTATTACGACACTGGAGAACAACTGCAATGGACGCCGACACAAGAATTGCAGGAGGATGTATTGGAGCAAGTGATTGTGCCCAGTCTTTCGAGCAATTTGCGCTGGTTTTTCTATAGCCTCCAGCCTACGCCTCAGGTATTGAACCTTTTAGTCCATCAAGTCTCCCCCCATACGAGTGATCAATGGGGATGTCCACCGATTCCGAAGTTGTATCGGCAGGGAGATGCACTAATGGAATGGGATCACAACTGTTTTTGGCTGAAGTTGACAGAACAGGAAGCCCAAACGCTCTATGCTACAGGGATACCTGTAAGCGGTCCCTACACCCATCGTCGTCAATATCATCTTGAGTTACAGGATCTGGAAGCAGATTGGTTGACGTTACTAGATTTTTGTATCCCTAAAGCTGATCACGTTATGTTTCAGGCGGACCCAGTTAAGATCTCTGCCCAGGATCAAACGGATGAGAAGATTTGGCAATGGTCTCCATCTGCTGAATTACAGGTTGAAGGGAGCTGTTCTAAAGATGGAAAGACCTGGACCTTTCCGCTTACCTCAACGGTAGAAGCATTTTTACGATCAAACGATTGTCTAGGGGAATGGCATTTGGGCAATAAACTGCCAGAAGATCCTTGCTTGCTGGCTGGGAATGAACAGATATTAATCACCGTTAGTCATGAAGAGCTGATATGGGTAAGGTTGCTGGAATCAGAGTTTCAAGCGCTAAAAGCATCAGAACTGGGAATGCTATTCCCTTATCCAGACTGTGAGACTTCGACTGGAATGAACTGTTGATAGGTTGTTAAACTCTGAAAATCCTGATTGCCCCTCAATGTCATTGCAGTAAACGGAACCTGTGGTTGATGTTAATGTACTGCTAATAAAGTCGAGCAATTCTTTTATCCTTAGCATTTATTAACTCTGGCCAATATTTATTAGACGTTGGACTGAGGGCAGGGCTGTTTTAAGTTAGCAGCGAAAAAATAATATCGACCCGATTAGCAAGCTTAGTCATCGCGGTTTTGAGGGATTGATAGTCGTTTAGCCGCAGGATATTAATCCCAATAGTTCTAAGCACTGACCAATTGAGCAGTGCTTGTTCATCTTCGAGTCGATAATCATCTTCGCCAAAAACAACATCCTTCGGCCAATGCAACCGATTTTCAATGCCCCAATGTTCTCGGACCAGAGATTGCCAATGATGGGGTGAGGTGGCAGCTGAACTGATGTAATAGGCGGTATTGTGATACTCCTTTCCTTTGCGAGTACCCCATCGTTGGACACAAAGTACAGAGCGAATTGCTGTCCATTCTTGTAGGGCTATGCCGACAGGCTCATAAACCTGTATACACCGATGTTCATCTCGTCCTCTACTTTGGGCGGAGTGGATGTGCTCAGCCATGGGTTTAAGACACTCAAAGTAAGTCTGGAGGTGGTCGTAAAGTCTTCCCTGGTTGGATTTGACCGCCACGAGATAGTCATTACCCGAGGCCACAATCTTCTCAAGTGTTTTTTTGGGCGTGTAAGGCATCCATGGTAATCAGTAAGCCATCGAGTTGAAGGGTTTCCAACAGTGCCTGCACGACTTTGATTTCGCTATTATCCTCCTGAGTGAGGGCTTCGAGCTTGAGGGTGATGCCTGCTTCCACCGCAAATAAACTCACCAAGCCCACAAACGCTGCTTCCCCTTGGCATCTGTCAGCCCCTGACGAATCCGTTTGCCATCAATGGAGGCTGCATAATTATCGGGAGAGTGAGTCTGGGCTTTCGAGAGCATCCATGCTTCAAATTGGTGGCTCAACGCGTGGAAGTCAAGCCCCTTCATCACTCGACGAAAGGTACAGTGATACCAAATCCGATTTATATAACTCCGATATAATGCATAATTAGAGAATGCCAAGAAAACTATATCTCAAACCCCATTTTTCGCCTGACGAGCTGAAGTCTCATTACCGAGCCAGCCAAGACCCAGTAGAATCGCGCCGCTGGCATCTACTATGGCTCGTCAGTGAGCAAACAACCCTGACTCAAGCAGCCCAAGTGGTCGGTCTCAACTACGATTACGCTCGAGAAATCGTCAGGGAGTATAACCACAATGGCGCCCATGGGTTACGCAACCGACGCAAGATAAGCGACCTCATCAATCTCGCAGTCTTCTGACTCAAGACCAATGTGCACAATTGTTGACTCGTCTACAAACCCCACCCGCCGACGGTGGTCTATGGAACGGACCTAAAGTAGCCCAGGTCATCGCTCAGATGACCGGAGTCGAGAAGGTGTGGCCCCAACGCGGTTGGGACTATCTCAAGCGATTGGAGCAGTCCTTGCAATGCCCACGTCCTCATCATCGTAAAGGTGAACCAGAGGCCCAAGCCGCTTTTAAAAAACTGCCTGAGTACAAAGCAGAATTGGAGCGACGCTACCCTAATGCTCAGGTCGAAGTTTGGTCTTTTGATGAACATCGTTTAGGCCTTAAACCCATTATTCGAAAGATTTGGGCACCTGTGGGTCAGCGTCCAATTGCTGAGGTGGACCATCGCTATGAATGGACCTATCTGTATGGATTCGTTCATCCCGCAACTGGCAATACCGAATGGTTCATTCTGCCTCGGGTCAATGGAGAATGGTTTAATCAAGCCCTACAAAGCTTTGCTCAGCAAGTTGGAGCGGGAAAGCACAAACAGATTCTTCTCGTTCTCGATGGAGCCGGATGGCATACCTGTAAGAATCGGGTGGTGCCACCTGGCATTCATCTGAAGGTTTTACCCCCCTATTCTCCAGAGCTACAGCCCGCTGAACGGTTGTGGCGGCTAGCGGACGAACCACTGGCCAATCGGTGTTTTGAGACCCTGGATGACCTCGAAGATGTTCTCGAGCAGCGCTGTCGAACTTTAATGACCATGCAATCGGACATTAAAGCTCTAACGCAGTACCATTGGTGGCCAGCTTGACAGATGAGATATTTCGGGGGTTAATGAGTCGGATTTGGTATGAGACGGAACTTCAAGGCTCTCAAGTCCCAATAGCTCACTTAAAGGCTGGCGATAATCGCTCGTAAAGGTTTCTAAGGGGCGATATCCCTGGTATCCAGCAAGCATACCCATCACCATCAACAGCAACAGAAGCCATAACGGATGAGTACGGCCATGGGCACTGCGGAAATCCGGGACTTGCTTCAAAGTATCGATTAGATGGCTCATCGGTCTCTCTACTGTTGGTCAGTAGAACCATCCTATTTTTTCTAGGAGTAACGTAAAACAACCCTGGGACTGAGGGTAGAAATGCAAAGCACAATATTATGATTCTTCTGGCAAAATTGCCTCTAGATAAGGTTCAATATAGTTGCGACCCTGTTCAAGATAGTAGGGAGTAAAAAGGGACTCAAACTCTTGAGCTACGACCTGTGTGGCGGATTCTAGCCGCTGGCGGCCATAGACCAAGAATTGTGCTGCGGACGAAGCATAGTATTCTCGCTCCGCACCCTCAATATGCTTTTTAAAGGCAGCATGATAGAGCTCGCGGACCTCATTCATCAGCTGTTCAATCGGGGGTGAGAAGTGAATAGAGTCTCCACTGGGGAGATCGATTTGCTTGGCTAGAATAAATCCAATCACGGTTCTCATACATTCACGGGTCTGGTCTACCGAAAGGCACTGTGGGTCTTGTCGGCGAAATCCCCATTGATACCAAATCCGACTCATTAACCCCCGAAATATCTTATCTGTCAAGCTGGCCACCAATGGTAGTGAGTGAGAGCTTGAATGTCTGATTGCATTGTCATTAAAGTTCGACAGCGCTGCTCGAGCACATCTTCCAACTCATCCAGGGTCTCAAAGCATCGATTGGCCAGTGGTTCATCCGCTAGCCGCCACAACCGTTCAGCGGGCTGTAGCTCTGGAGAATAGGGGGGTAAAACCTTCAGATGAATGCCTTTAGGTACCACCAGATTTTTACAGGTATGCCATCCGGCTCCATCGAGAACGAGAAGAATCTGTTTGTGCTTTCCCGCTCCAACTTGCTGAGCAAAGCTTTGTAGGGCTTGATTAAACCATTCTCCATTGACCCGAGGCAGAATGAACCATTCGGTATTGCCAGTTGCGGGATGAACGAATCCATACAGATAGGTCCATTCATAGCGATGGTCCACCTCAGCAATTGGACGCTGACCCACAGGCGCCCAAATCTTTCGAATAATGGGTTTAAGGCCTAAACGATGTTCATCCAAGGACCAAACTTCGACCTGAGCATTAGGGTAGCGTCGCTCCAATTCTGCTTTGTACTTAGGCAGTTTTTTTAAAAGCGGCTTGGGCCTCTGGTTCACCTTTACGGTGGTGAGGACGTGGGCATTGCAGGGACTGCTCCAATCGCTTGAGATAGTCCCAACCGCGTTGGGGCCAAACCTTATCGACTCCTGTCATCTGAGCGATGACCTGGGCTACTTTGGGGCCGTTCCATAGACCACCGTCGGCGGGTGGGGTTTGTAGACGAGTCAACAATTGTGCACATTGGTCTTGAGTCAGAAGACTGCGAGATTGATGAGGTCGCTTATCTTTGCGTCGGTTGCGTAACCCATGGGCGCCATTGTGGTTATACTCCCTGACGATTTCTCGAGCGTAATCGTAGTTGAGACCGACCACTTGGGCTGCTTGAGTTAGCGTTGTTTGCTCACTGACGAGCCACAGCAGATGCCAGCGGCGCGATTCTACTGGGTCTTGGCTGGCTCGATAATGAGACTTCAGCTCGTCAGGCGAAAAATGGGGTTCGAGATATAGTTTTCTTGGCATTCTCTAATTATGCATTATATCGGAGTTATATAAATCGGATTTGGTATGAGTGCAACCATTGGTGACTTCCAGTACTCGCAATAGGGCCAGTTTATCTAGCTCTTTGGA
This sequence comes from Acaryochloris sp. CCMEE 5410, assembly GCF_000238775.2. Lineage (NCBI taxonomy): Bacteria > Bacillati > Cyanobacteriota > Cyanophyceae > Acaryochloridales > Acaryochloridaceae > Acaryochloris > Acaryochloris sp. CCMEE 5410. Next base: position 120,186 of record NZ_AFEJ02000001.1, read on the forward strand.
ATCGAACCGTTCTAAGGCCAAAATATGATGCTCAACCCGGTGCTGAAAACTGGCAAAATCAGCCTCAAAATATTGTCTGAGCTCCTTGATTTGGGACAGTTTCTGCCAGTTGGGCAACATGATGGTATTACCTCTATTGTTGCTAACAGTTTAGAGGAGCCCCCCATAAAAGACTGGGTTGTAATTATTCGTGAACTAAAACTGAGGCGGCAATTCTGCTGGTGGTGGCGAATTGCGATCGCGGGGTACGGGTTGAATACCGCCGGGTGGATCGGGTAAAGGCGGAGCAGGTGCTGCCGCTGCGTTGGGATCTACCCCAGGGGTTACCGCTGGAGGAGTTGAATTATTCGCCTCAGCACTTGCGGGGGCATCGGGCGCTTGAGCCACTGGAGCAGGAGGTGCCACGGTTTCAATCACCACGGATCGATTTTGTTGTTCGCCTTTGGCATTCGTGACTTGCAGGGTTAGGGTTTGGGTGGCAGAGGTGGGGCCAAATGATAAATTTGCCTTGCCCTGGAGAGGAACAGTCCCTGGGGCAGGCAGTAAATTGACCTTAGTATTTTTACTCCCTTTAACCTTCCAGGATACCTTCACGATCAACGGCGTTTGATCTTTGAGGGCAAACACATATTTCGGTTTTGCAATCTGGCCATTAATTTTGAATTCCTGGATTTGTACTGGCCCAGGCTGAATCTGGATCGGCTCGGTTTTTTGAATAATCGGAGATGGCTCTGCAGGCGGATTGGCCTGGGTTGGTTTCGGGTCGACTTTGAGCTCAAAGGTATAGGTCCCAGCGTCTTGAACCCCGGTTGGTACATTCAGACAAACTAGGGTTTGGACGTCCAAACGACAATTTTTTTGTAAGGACTGGGGAATACCTTGAGTGAAGTCAAATATTTTGGGAGCTGTGACTGGTGCATTATCTGCTCCCCGACTAATTAGTGTCACTTTGGTCCCTTTGATCTGGGTGATTTTCCAGTTCAGAAAAATCCCTGATGGTCCCTTTGGGGGAACCTGACCAATAGGTTCTGTATAGGTGGTCTTTGTAGATTCAAATTGTTGAATTTGAGGGGGAGGGAAGGGTTGAACCACAATTGCCTCTGTTTTGGCCGCAATGGGTTGAGGGACGCCCTCGGGTTGAGGGGAGAGAGACAGCTCAAATCGATAGGTGCCCGGTTTTCGTGCATCCGTCGGCACCTGCTGACACCGCAGGACCTCAGTTAGGGTACAAAAATGGCTAAGGTCTGAGGGCATTCCCTTTTGGAAATCGTAGACAAAGGGACCACTCATCACGACCCCGTCAGGAGAAACTCCTTTCAGTTGAAGCTGCTTGAATTTCTGAGGATTTTTTATGGTCCAGTTCAGTTCAATGGGACGACCATCGGCCTCTTTGAGAGTGTAGGTTGCTGGGGCAAAGCTGATAATCTCGGCTCGGGCTGGGGGACGGGTCAGTAACCACCATACGAGTAAGGCAATCCCAACTAAGGTGCCAAACAGGGTCAAAATAACCAGCAATAATTGCCACCAAGGTCGAGGTTCCCAAATCAATGCTCCTTGAAAGCGATTATTGGCAAGGGGGAGTTGCTGGGCATCTTCCAACTCCAGGGCAAAGTTGAGGGGGCGACCATAAAAGGGGCGCTTCCACCATTTGGTGGGCTGAACTTCTAAGCTGACCTTGGTCGAGGCATGGGGTAATAAATGGATTTGGGTGGGGTTAAGGGTATAGTCGCAGAGTTCTTCCGCGTCTAGATTTTGGACCTGTAAATTGAGGGTTCGTGGGGTATTCCCAGCATTGTGGAGTCGCAGTTCAAACCATCCGGACTGGCTCTTGACTTGGCTGACCAGGGAAATGAGCTCGATATCAACCTGGTAAATCGGTAAAACTTGTAAATAAACCGCTTCCAACAACACCAGTTCCGGGTTATTCATGGAAAACAGGCGGATGGTGGGGGTATAAATGCCTGCATCCGTACCTAGGGGCGGCTGAATCAATACCTGAATTTGACCCGTATCCCCTGGGTTGAGTTCAAGGGCTTCACTGGCAATCACAACGCCGGTCTGGGGTCCTTCTGGATAAATAATCTTGACCCATTCGGCAGGCAGGTCTGGACAGATGAGGCGGAATCGATCGACGCGATCGCATCGGTTATCCACCAGTACCGTTAAGGCCAACGCATCTCCAGCTTGTAAAGACAGGGGAGACTCGGACGTGGTGGTTGGGGTGATGCCTAAAACCGGATTGCTAACTTCTGCCGTTTCCCGGATGTAGGACAGCACCTGTAGCCGAGCCGGATAGCGGATCGGCGTCTCTTCTGGGTAATGTTTGGGGGCATCAATCGCTAAGGTATAGGGATAAAAGCCCGGTAGGGTTTCCGTTGGCACCTGAATGCGGAAGAACACCTCGCTACTTTCGCCTGGGTTTAGGGCCAGACTTTCGCGGGAGGAGGTACACCATTGGCTGACGATATCCGTGGGGTCCGTGATATCGATATGGATAATGGCACTGTGAATTCCATCGTTGGTGACGGTCACACTCAGCTCGAAAATTTCCCCCGCCTGAATGGCGACATCGCCGGAGGGGTTGCGGATAATGCCCAAGGGATTACCCACTTTCTGGGCTTGCAGGCCAATTTGATCAACATGGGTGAGGTCTGTCATGAGCTTGAATCATCCATTAGGGTTTGCCACAGGGGAGAGTTTGTCGCTGTATTCGGGCCTGAACGTCTTTGACCGTGGTCGAAAATAGACGCACTTGTGTATCATCGCTGCCGCTCAGCACGAGGATCTTGCCACCAATCACCTTCAGGTCCACACTGTTGATGCGATCGGAGGAGCGGGGATGCAGAATATTTTGAAAGAAGTTTGCCATGCTAACGGTAGAGGGTTCGTAGAGTTCAATCCCCTCTCGGAATTCAGGATCTCGTTGACCATTGGGCAACAAGGGCCACAGCATGACCCGACCATCATCACCACCGCTGGCTAGGTAACAGCCATCGTCACTCATAGACACGGATCGCACGGGCTGTATAGCCTCACTATGGGACCAGATTTCAGGCTTTAAGGTTTTGCAGGTGGTCGAATCCTGAAGGCAGGGGGCTAAATTCCACAGGGTAATATTGCCTTGGGTATCTGCGGTAGTCAGGAGCGTTGGCGTATCACGAGCTGTATCAATGCTTTGAATATAGTCGCGGTTGGTGCCTGATTCGGGATAGATAAGGGGCTCTAGGGCTTGTTTGGACTGCCAATTCCATAAGACCAGTTGATTTTGTTGACCTGCGATCGCAAGCCACTGATCAGGATTCCCCAACAGCACTGAATCGTAGATGGCGAAAGGCATTTTTTGCTCTTTGAAGATTTTGCGCTGTTGAGCCGTCCTCTGGGTTGCCCAGGCAACAATCGTGCCACTGCCATGACTACTGAACAAATAGCGAGAGTCTTGACTAAACTCCACATCCAAAACGCGATCAGCTTTTTCGTAGCTAAAGGTTTGCAGCGGATCTGTATGATCCGTATTTAAATCCCATAACTGAATTTGGCCATTTTCCAGACCCACCGCCACCAAATCGTTATTGACAGGGCGATAGGTAATTACACGAATGGCTTTTTGCTGCTGAGCCAATTGTTGGCCCCGCTGAATAATATTTTCCAAGTAGGGGAAAGCCCACCAAGCGCTGAGCCCTTGAACACTCCAACGAATCGCCGTCGTATCGTTAGAACTGGACACAGCCTGATCCGCAATACCGTTAAAGGCGACGGAGGTCACGGCCCCCCGATGACCATAATTGCGGTTGTATTGATTAAAGGGAGAAATCCACCATAGCCATACCCCGCCGACCAAAGCCATTAAAATCACGAGCCACAACGGGATCCGAGGTTTAACTTTTAGCAGGAGAACATGGGTTTCATCGCGACTATCAATGCGTTCGACATTTGACCAAACGGCCTCTACATGCAAGGTATGTTGCTTGGAAAAGCCCAACCAGTGGCGATCAGCTTCAGCAATTAACGACAGTTTGCCAGAATCCCCCAATCCCAACTTGATATTGTCTGGCATCACCTCAAAGGTGCAGTGAGAGGGTGGATCGACGATCTCTGCTTTCGCATGTTGATATAGGTTACTGTTATTTTTAAATTGCAATTCATAGATAACCGGAGGAGATTGCCAAAACTTCAATTGAAACTGCTCTGGAATGCAATGTTCCTCAGGCTGGGCCTGAAAGGCCACAAAACCTAAGGGATCAATTTTCAAATGTCCTTCAATTTGAGTGGGCGGCCCATAGGCATGACTCGCCTCAACCTGGAACCGATAGCCATGACTGGGAGCCTGCACTGGATCAGCAGGTACTTTACAGTTAAAGGTGGTTTGCACCCGCCCTCCAGGAGCCAGTTTTACGGTTTGCTCGTTGCCTTCCGGGAACCAACTGGCATCAATGCCTTGGAGACTGACGGTTGCAGTCGTTTTTAACTGACTGGGGTTATTGACCCATACCGGAATTTGAATTTCCTCTCCCGGATCAGCATCAAAATCTTCAACGGGTAAATTTAGCCCCAAGGGCACTGCCCCTGTTCCTTGCGCCAGAGTGAGCTTTAGAGACTCCCGTTCTTCTTCCTGTAGTTCAATAGAAAAAACCCTTACGGCTAGGCTCATTAAGCCCACAAACCCTGGCACGGGACTATCGGTGATCTCAATTTGGAATTGGGTCGTATCTCCAGGAGGATTTTTACTACTAATGTCTGGTGAAACGTGATACCACTTGTGCCCAGCTAGATGATTGGTCCCTGCCGCTGAGACCTCAAGCTGGAAACTAGCATACCGATCGCTGTGATTGACCACCTCCACGGCAAAGGCTGAGGGAGGACCTCCAGGGGTAAAGGCCAACTGCTTGGGTAATACTTGGGTGGCAAGCTGCTTTTCCATAGTCTAGATAGGGGGTAACTGAGATTGCAGTCGGTCTCGAATCCAGTTCAGACTTGAGATTTGATGTCCCTGCCATTCAGGTTTTCGTTGCCATAAAACATTGGCCGTTATATTCACTAAATGGGGATAGCGTTTGAGCAGCTTCAGCAGATCAGACGTTTCGACAATAAATAAGCTGGTTTGGTAAAACGTTTGCCCTTGAACGGGGGGAAGATCATCGAACAGCAAGCTGAGATCCCCCCAACAATTCCCCGCCGTCAAGGTGATGTTTTGATCGGGGAATTGAAGGCCGCCGAAGATCACGAAATAGACTTTGCCGGATTCGGGTATCAAGGATTCTTCTGCAGCTAGGTTTTGGCGATAGCCTCGATCTAAAAGCTGCTGGAACTCGATTTCAGGCCAATTTTGAAAATAATCTACCTGTCTAAGAATGTCGGCGAGTTGCGTATGGCGTTGCAGGAGGCGGTTACCCAATTGAGGAAATTGGCGCAGTAGCCGCTGAAAAGCCTGATCTTCAATCACAAAAAGCGTGGTTTGTTCAACCGCCAGGATGGTATTTTGGCGGGCAACCCCAGACAGTAAAGCCGTTTCACCAAATGCATCCCCGGAAACCCATTTATTTCCTTGTCGTTCAGGATGATCCATCTGGGACTGAATCACCCCGTTGAGAATGATATAAAATACTTGACCCAGCTCTCCTGCTCGAAAGATCACTTCTCCCGGCTCGTACTGGCGCTGATAGCCACAAGCGATTAAATCTTGAAGTTGATTTTCCGAAAAGTCCTGGAGAAAATCTACACTTTGCAAACACCGGAGTAGATCTAAATCCTGAGATTGTCCCAGTTGTTGCCGGACTTGGCGCGATTTTGCTAAAAGCTCGTGGGTATAGGGGATCTGAATTTGGCTTAATAACGCCTGGACAGAGTTAGGGACGGTATTGGGGGGGGCGACTGAAGCCTGTTGAGAGCTAGAAGGGCGATGGTAAACGTTGGTGAATAAGTGGTGTAAAGCTCCTGCCAATTGACCAATTTCATCCTTATGTCGGGCATGGTGGTGCAAATGTAGAATTTCAGCGCTGGATGCATCCAGAGGTCGAGTCGGAGCTTGCCGAAGCTGATGAGCCAATTGAGTGATGGGTTGGATTGGTTTTAAGACGGTTCGTCGAACTAAGTCATTCACTAACAACAGAATTAGGCCCCATAAGACGACCAACGTCCCCATCTCCATCCAAAAGTTGGCTTTCGCCAACTCTTTTACAGGCGCGGAAGGAATAAAAACGGCTTGAATCTGCAGGGTGCCATCTTGATCTAGACGTTGGGCAAAATAATAGTTTTCCTGGTCAGCATGGGTGATATAGCCGGATAAGGTTTCTTGGTCGATCTGTTTCTGGAATTGGGTTTTGAGGGCTTCGGCTAGCTCATCTATATCCGGGAGCATCGTGTCAGAGTTTGGCACCAAGACTTTGTAACACAAGGAGGGTTGAGTCTCGCACAAGGTGGAAACGACTGGGTAAGCCTCAGAGGCAGAATCGTCCTGATTGAGCTGATCCACCAATGCCATCAAGAGTTGCCCCCGAGACTTCAGCTCGTGATCAGCCTGCCTATGAACAGATTGATGAACGATCACCCCTGCGATTCCGGTCGTGGCCATAAAAACCATTGACAGAATAAGGCTGAATTTGGTGGTTAGGTTTAACCGTCGCCACTGACGTTGTAAGGTGCTGGCAATATAAGGCATAGCACTAAGGGGTAGATGCTGCAGGTGTGGCTAAGAGTTGACGATAATGCTGGCGCTGCCAAGCATAGTGAAGGATATTGGTGCCAAACTCTTGGGCCGTGCGAATCTGGTCCCGGGCAAACCCTTCTTTGCTGCCGCCGCCCCAAACCACTGATAAATCGCCCACCATCATCAGCAGATGGTCACTGAAAAACAGTTCGACCGGCTGTTGGTTGACGATGGGTAACGCACCAAATTGAAAGGGTTGGCATCGAATGGGGTGGTCTGCTTGCATGGTTTGCAGGGACTGTAGAGGCTGCCCCAATTGCTCAGCTAAGGTTCGAAAAGGGAGTCCTGTTTCATTTAGCTTGGCATTGAGAGCAGTTTGAGTAGCAGATAATTCGCGGGTAATATCTTGGCGCAACGGTTGGAGAGTCTGATGATCGGCAGATGCCCCCAACGCCTGTGAACGATCGATTTGAGACAGAGCTGTTTGTAGTTGGGCTTTAACGGTAAATAGTTCTGCTAACTGGGTGCCCCGAACTGAGACTTCCACCCACAAATATCCCCCTTGCATGAGGAAATATCGGAGCGATCGCACTTGCACATCCGTCAAAGATTGAGCCGATTGCGTCTGCAGGTACAGCACATCGTAATCCCTGAGATTAACCGCTTGATTGCGATCTACCAGCTCAATGGGATGGGGCGCAGCCACGGCCAGCAGATTGGGATACAGCACCTCAATGGATCTTAAAAAGGCTTGGAAATTAGTGACTGACTGCTGATTCTGAGGGGAGGGGGCAATGGGACTGACTTGAGCGATCTGAAGCACGGCTTGAGGGCGAGATCGCGGCTGTCGTCGATACCGCAAATCCACCTGGTTAATTTGGGGAAAGAAAGGATCCGTCGGAAGCTTTAGCTGAGCTTGGGGATCAATGATGATCCGACAAATTTCAACTTCTCCGGGGCCAGGGGGATGGGTCTTTTCATCAATTCGAAACACCTCCGTCAGCACAGGGTTTTCCTCCGACTGCTGAAGTTGTTCTGGATCGACGTATTGGAGAACTAAATAGATAGTGGTCGGTTGCTCCACCCGAGAAGCAATCCTAAAGTCGATGGGTTCAGGGACTACGATGCAATTGCCTTGGTCATCAATGGCCATGCCCGGTTGAACCTGCAGCCATCGTTGGTCTTGAAACGGCTGGGAGATTTTGTCCGGTGGGGAAATGGGATGGATGCCTAACCCACAGACAATCCCCGGCTGATGGAGGGATTGGTAATACAAACTCTGGCGTTGGCGATGGTAATCATAGGCCAACCGCCAGCGCTCAGCATTAATCAACAGCCCATCAGTCACCCGCAGACGTTGCAGGGGTTGGACCGGGGGAGTGGGTGGTGAGTAGGTCATGGAGGAACTAGGGTGAGATTGGAATTAATAGGTGTAAATAGGCAGGAATTAATAGGTGTAAATTTAAGAAGTAAGAATTAATAGGTGTGAAATAAAATCAGGACAATTCAATAGATAAGTCGTAGGTGCAAAACGCGGGCTTCTCCTGCTGGATGATCTTGTGGATAAGGGGTTCAGAGAGGGGCTGTTGGGGACGCAAACAAACGGAGAAATGGAAGGGCTTGCCCCCACCGACGGTGGATTCTTGACCCAGGTGAGTTTCCCCCAACACTAGCCCACGATTGAAGGAATCTTGAATGGAGATCTGCTTTTGGTCTTCTGGGACAAACTCTTCCAAGGGAAGCCCCGTATATAAATGCAGATAGAGCCGCAGCCCTTTTCGCGTGCCTCGCCATTGATAGAGCTGAATCGCCTGACGAATCAGGGACCGTTGCCGAGATAACGGCAATTCGGAGGCCAGCTGCCAGCCCACCCAATGGCCCAGAAAGGGAAGCAGGGTTTCAGGGGCTGTCAGGGGATCGAGATAAGCCCACAGGGTATCCAGGGTTTGAACGGCTGGTTCAAAGGCCTGCTCAAAAATATGGAGAAAGCGGCCAATAAAATCCACCTCTTTATAGATGTCGGGTAAGAAGGTGGGATAGAGACTGCGGGGGCGAACAAACAGTAAAAACTCCGCTGTCTCTAAGGTTAAGCCACTGGTCGCTTCGTTCGTCTCAGCATCAACAGTGCCGAAATACACACAGAGCCGCCCCCGAAAATCTAACCCCTGGGTTTGAATAAAGGCTGGACTAGACTCGGCTTCAAAAAAATCTTCCGGTAGGTGGAAGTATAAGACTGCTTCCATTTTGCTGCCAGGAGGCAAGGTTTGGCCTTCTTGCCCAATCCGACACCAGTCTAAAGGAAAGGTTCCTTCTGTCTCTAAGCTGATGCGAAGGGTGCGATCGCAGGTATTCTCCAGCTGCACTACAATTTCGCTCGGTTCCCCCGGATGGAGCACTTGTTGACAGAGATGGCTCTGTTGCCAAGCAAAAGGCGCTATCTCAGGCGTTACGGACTGTGACGCTGTTCTCACAATGGGTTGAGGCATCGTCGCCGCCACGGACATGGGGGCCAGTAGCAGTCTTAAGGGCAGTAGATCAGGGGAGGTGGTCATAGCAGTTACCGGGAAATAAGTTATCTCCTGTTACAGCAGACTGATAGCGTGACTAGAGCGAAGTGGGGCATTCTGCCAGGAGCAGAGCACCCCCAAAGGGCCTGGATCGATCACGGGTTCCTTGGGCAAAATCCGCTGCCAACGAGATTCCTGGCGACGGAGTTCAAACAGCTGTACGGTACCCAAATGACGAACCCCCGGCATGGGCTGAAACAGCGTCACAATATCCGAGGGATACACGGGACGCCCAAAGGGCCAACCTCGGCCATCGGGACCGCCAGTAATCGGATTTAGAAACCGATAGAGGGCGACCTGAAGCTGATGCCGCATCTCCGTTTGGGCCTCTGGATTGTTATAGTTTGGCTCTAGGGCCACTTCTGCCTGAACCGTTACCCCCACATAGTGTGGTTGGTCATAGCGAATGTCCATGCCCAGGAGACGACGGTCATCCAAGTAATCACTAATCTGGGTTTCCAGTTGGGGCGTCAAACTAAGAACATCTGGATGAAGCCCCTCGCCCCGCTCAATGGCGTCGGTACTCACCTGGGGAACAATCAGAAGTCGGACCTGCCCTGGGGTACCCGTTTGATCCGCAGGCAAACAGAGAACGCGTGCGACTGCCCCTCGACCTGCCGTTAAAGCTAACGTCTCAAAATCTTCTTGGGTGACCGCGCGATCGCGAGTCCGCAACATTTGCGGTACACGAATGACCGCAGCATCCAGGGATTCGGCATCAGTCCCATTCTGGGCGGGCTGATGATTGATCACATTAGCGACATAGGGCACCGCCGTTTTCAGAATCCGAATCATCCCGCTTTGCACATTGCCTTTCAGCCCTCCACCTGTGCGATAGGTGGCCATCCTCAGTTCAGCTCCCTTAGGGGGCACCTTGCCATATTGGCGTTTCAGAGCCTGCTGCTCAGGGCCTAGGGCCACGAGATCGGCATTGGATTGGGCCATTCGCTGTTGTGTTTGTACCTTGATTTGAGCGGGTTCTCGAATCAAAGGTCCAAACTGTAGCGCCCCCGTCAGGGCATCAATGGTGTAGTGCAGGTCTTCTGGCCCAGAGTCTGCAAAGTCCGAGACCTCCGTCCATCGCTGAGGAATGCCACCAATAGGGGTCACCAACAGGTATTCCGGGTCTCGGCGAGGCAGAATCGGTGCGGATTGAAGTTGAAAGGTTTGTCCAGGCGTGCCATCACTGGTTCCTAAAATTTCATTGTGGATTTGCAAAGATTGTGTCGTATCAACCGTCGCGCCAATGGCTTGCACAGACACCCCAACAATTTCTGGGGAACAACGATATCCCCATTGGGTGGCTTGTGCCGTTTCATAAACACATCGAATCCAGCGACCTTGATAGCTGGCAAAGTTAGTGACCGGCCAGTGTTGAGGCAGGTGTAAGATTACATCTGCTCCCTGGAGGGGATTACCATTTTGCCGAGTCAACCGGGCAAAGCTAAAGCCATCCGTATGGTCATCGGCTTCATTTAATAAAACGGGTTGCCAGTAGACCCCATTCCAAGCTTGCCATTGGCGGGGTGGACATTCAGGGTTAATCCCCGTGGGAGTTGCCGCTTCCCCCTTAAATGTCACGGAGATAACATTTCCTGCTGGCTGCTCTGGCTCAAAGACGAGATAAAAACAATTGCCTATTTGAGGTTGAGGATTGAAGCAGCTTAAGGCAGACCCTTGCCATTCTCCATCAGGATTTAAATTCCAGGATTCGGCAAAGCGATCTCGCACGAGCTGTGGCTCCATTTCAGCCCTATCAGCTGTCAGAAAGTGCCGCAGCTGGGGTTGCCCAATTGTGACAGGACGATCGGTGCTAAAGACAATCGCTTCTTCCGTCTCCGTGCGTAGGGTTGCCACTTCCGTATCCATCGGAATCGTGTAGTTTTCCGACAAACCTGCACTGAGGTAGAAGGTCACTGGCGTCTTTGCTGGGGAGGGGGGCTGCAGCCTGACCCCCATTAACTCTAAGAAGGTGACATAGTTGCGACGGGGCACCTGATTAAATCGCAGCAACATTTGGTCCGTTAGCCAGCTAAATAGCTCGACCAATGTAATTCCCGGATCGCTGGGGTTATGGTGGGTCCATTCAGGGCAATAGCGAGGGATGCGGAGTAGACATTCTTGCACGAGATCATCGAAACTGCGGTCATCGAGATCTGACTTGGGTAGCTTGGGTAAGAAATCAAACTCCATGTCTTGCCTAGGTAATGGGGGTCAGATAAAAGGGATAGACTAAACTCCGGTAATCGTGGGTTTGTTTAGGATGGTATTCGAGGGTGATATCAACCCGCCCTTCAATGGGGTCTGGTTCTGTATAAACACCATCTAGAACAATGCGGGGTTCCCACCGTTGCAAGGCTTCTGTGACGTACAGTCGAATCAGCAACAGGGTTTGAGTATTCATCGGGGCAAAAGTCAACTCGGAGAGACGGGAACCAAACTCAGGCCGATAGACCCGCTCCCCCAGTTTGGTCCCCAGAATGATTGCGATAGATTCTTCAATATTACGAATGGCGTGGGCACTAAATCGTAGGTTTCCCTGAGTATTCACCCCAATGGGAAACGTCCAACCCGTCCCCAAATGAGCAGTTTGACCGTCCACCATACCCCTGTCCCATCTCGTAGGGCTTACTATAAGGGCTAGGAACAAGAGGGACTATTGGCCAAAAGTCGTACCTATTCGGATGAAGGTCACTAATTCTTTGTCATTGGATCGGCCTTTACTCCTTTGACAAGGCAATCAACCGGGTTGGCCCATGGTTTGATTGCCTTACTTTTTACCCAAGGAAGCCTAATATCCCTATTAGCAAGAACTTCGGTCTTCTCAACAAGACTTAAAAAAAATAGGGCATTGAAAATGCCTAAGCGTAGAGCCGTTAAGTCATCTTGCCCTTAAAGTATTAACTCAAGGGAGCAAGGCTTGGTCTAGGTCAACAGCGTGTTTAGACTTTCACCTCAACCATTAGAAGTGGGAACCAACTATTTGGGAGGAAAGGTCAGATATTCCATAATTCATTGCCCCGAAGTTCCGACCCATGTTTACAATAGGTGCAGAGAAATTCTAGCGCTGAGACCTGAACCTATGCTACTGAAGTCCACGACTCGCCACATCCACATCTATACTGCCGAAGTGGATAATAACGAGTTGATTCCTAGCGAAAGCGTCTTAACCCTAGATGTGGACCCAGACAATGAGCTGGTTTGGAGTGAAGATGCCCTCCAGCGAGTGTATGCCAAGTTTGATGAATTAGTTGAAACTTATTCAGGTGAAGATTTAACCGACTATAACCTGCGTCGCATTGGTTCAGATTTGGAACATTATGTGCGATCGCTGTTGCAAAAAGGCATTGTGGGCTATAACCTCAGTAGTCGCGTACGCAACTTTAGTATGGGTCTACCCCAAGTCATCGCATCAGAATCTAAGTAGCGAATGGCGGTTTATCAAGACCACATTCGGTTCACAACCCATGGACATGGCGACATGCAGGATCTCACGGATCGAGTTCAACAGGCGATCCAAGATTCTGGCATACAAGCAGGTATGGTGAATGTGTTCAATATCGGCAGTACAGGAGCTATTGGTGCTATAGAATTTGAACCGGGTCTAAAACAAGACTTACCAGACCTTTTAAATCGGTTAATTCCTCCTAGCCAGGATTATGGGCATGAGCAAGCTTGGCATGATGGGAATGGACATTCCCACCTGCAGGCCACTTGGTTAGGACCTGAGCTTACTGTCCCCATTACTGCTGGCAGGCCTGTTCTAGGAACCTGGCAACAGATTTTTCATCTCGAATGTGATAATAAACCCCGTTCTCGCCAAGTGCTCGTCACAGTCTATGGTGAATAAGTGAGCTGTATCTTTTTAGAGGTTTCCAATGGCCTGGGAATTGCATGTTGTTTGCTGACATAGGGGCTATTGATATTGCTAACTTAACAGAAGAGCGTTTGCCCTCCGCGCAATAAAGCCTGTCGTAACCAAAGAATCAGTTACTGATTGAAATTGCCTTTGTTTGTCCACAGCATCCTATAAAAGTGAATTCAATCAAAGTGTAAGAGCTGTTAAGGTCCAAAACCGCCCCAGGACTTAAAGTTGTACACCGACTGACTAGCTTGATTGCTAGACGAGCATACGCTACATATCTATATGCGATTCGATTACACGAACGTCAAGATCTTAATTATTGATGAGAACTCATATTACAGGTTGGAGGATGCTGGTGCACTACAGGAGGTGTTGATGATGATGCCGACAGAAAAGCCATCCAATTCAAAACAGGCAAAAGCTAAAACCAAGAAAACGAAGCATCGACGACGCAAAGAAATATACCTGCAAAGGGGGGGTAATATTGGCGTTCCTAAACAGCCATTGCGATCGCGTTCTCCAGAACCTACCCATGAAAAATCAAGGAACTGGGAAGCAGCGTCGTAGCGGATGATTTTCCCTGAATTCAGGCTTTTAATGACTTTTTGGACATTGGTTGGACCTGCAATGCGCGTAGTGGAACATCAATAACGCCCATCGTTTAAGTTCCGTCCTGGGTCATTCACCTCTAGGCAGACGTTACAGGAGAATTTATACGTAAAGCCCCACTAGGTATAGAGTTTTTCTGCTGATATTCCTCTAATGTAAATGAGTCCACTTGAATGGTATTGCTACGTGAGATTTCTGCCTGTTGGAGAGATCTGGCTTCTTGAGTGTTGATGATTCCTTCCTCAAGGGCTTCTTCAACCAGCTTCGATGGTTTGGATGGAGGAAGTTGCCCTCTTGCTATAGCATTCTTAATGGTTTTCAGGATAGGGGCTGTCTGCACCGATAAACGTAAAGCTTCTTCCAGGCGACCCACCGCTTCTTCAGTATGATTTGGAAGATAAATATCACGAGTGAGTCGATCCCGTTCTGGCCCAGGCATCAATAGGATCTGAGCAACCTGGTGCCCCAATTCATCAGATGGCATTGTTCCAAGGGGACTCAGACGCCACAGCCCTAAAATGGGTTGGCGCAGGCCAGCACTTGGGATCGGAAGATTAGAAACAACTCCTTCAAATGCCTGTTGAATTTGAGCAAGGGCATACTGCATCGACCAATGCACTAAGGGTAAATCCTTCACCTGTTGTCCTTCAGCTTCAAAGCGCCGGAGTGTTGCTGACCCCAGATACATCCAGGCAAGCATGTCTGCAAAGCGCCCAGTTAGTTTTTCTCTACGCTTCAGAGAACCTCCCAATGACAGCATGGCTAAATCACTGAGGTTTGCGAAGGTCGCTGAAGCCCAGGCTAACTTGCGATAGTAAATTGCCGTTTCGCCTTGGACAGGAGAACGAGTGAGCCGCCCCCGTGTCAGGCATAACAGACCAGCCCGAACGCCGTTACGGACGATCAGGCCAAGATGAGACCAGAAAGCCTGATCAAAGGCAGCTACATCCGACTGCTCTAAGGCTAAAATCTCATCGTAAATATAAGGATGACTGCGAATCGCGCCCTGGCCAAATATCATTAATGATCGCGTCAGAATATTTGCCCCCTCCACGGTAATGGCAATCGGCATGGCCGTGTAGATACTGGCTAATAGGTTCCGTGGTCCTCGACAAATCCCGGCTCCCCCCAGAATATCCATACCATCCAGTACGGCACGACGGGCCAGTTCTGTAGTTTGGAATTTTGCGATTGCGGATACCACCGCAGGCTGCTCGCCGTTATCTACTGCGCCACAGGTATAGAGGCGGGCCGCATCAATCATGTAAGTGAATCCCCCAATCCGGGCTAGGGGTTCTTCAACCCCTTCAAAGCGGCCAATGGATAAACCAAACTGTTTACGGACCACAGCATGGGCACCCGCTACGCGAGCCACCAGTTTAGCCACCCCTGTACAAGTGGCCGGGAAGCTAATCCCACGCCCCGCTGCCAGAGTTTGCATGATCATTTTCCAACCCTGACCTGCTTGTTCAATGCCACCAATGATCTGCCCAATCGGAACAATGACGTCGTGGCCTTCTAACGGTGAATTATAGAAGGGGATGCCCATGGGATCGTGGCGACGGTTATGAATGACGCCAGGTGTTTCAGTCGGTATCAGAGCACAGGTAATGCCAGGGTATTCCCCTTTACCCAGAAGATTGTCAGGGTCGTGAAGTTGGAAGGCAAGGCCCAGGAGGGTTGCGATCGCACCCAGGGTAATATAGCGCTTGTTCCAATTGAGTTTGAGGTAGAGCTGATCATCCTCCCCTTTAAACACCACCCCACTAGACGTAATGCTGGCCGCATCTGATCCGGCTTGGGGTTCTGTGAGGGCAAAGCAGGGGATATCTTCACCTCTGGCTAAGCGGGGTAAATAGTGATGTTTCTGCTCCTTGGTGCCATAGCGAAGTAAAAGTTTAGCAGGTCCCAGGGAGTTGGTGACGCCAACCGTTGCCACATGGGTAAAGGAGCGGGAGGCCAGTTTGGCCATTACGGCGCTATAGGCCAGATTCGAGAAACCCAGCCCCCCATATGTTTCGGGAATCATCATGCCAAAAAACCGTTCCTGTCTGAGATAGGTCCAGACGTCGGGGGGGAGATCCTGACGCTGATAGATGTCCCAGTCACTGGCCATCCGGCAGACTTGTTCAACCGGGCCATCTAGAAAAGCTTGAATCTCAGGGGTGAGCTGGGGATAAGGTTCGCTGAGGATACGTTCAAAGTTAGGTTTACCCGTGAAAAATTCACCATCGACCCAGACGTTCCCTGCTTCGATCGCAGCTTTCTCCGTCTCTGAAATTTTGGGAAAGATTTGCAGTGTTTGGAGTGTTTTGACGACGAAGGACGTAAGTAGCTTTTGGCGGAGCCAAGGGACATTGAACACCAGCGCTACGAAGAGAAACAGGCTCCACACCCAGATTGGCGGATGGCTGAGGCTAAGGACTGCAGCAGCGAATAGCGACCAGCTCCACAGTGGGACACCGATGTATCCCAATAGGATGATTAGGGAGAGGGTGGCGAGTGAGATGATCTCCGGTCGGGCTACCTCCAGTAGAGGAGCTACGCTAACGACCATCGCAGTATTGATAACAGTCATGGCGGCCTCCGTAGTAGCTAGCGAATTTTGAACAAGGATTACGGCCCACTCTGTGGGTTATTTGAGTTGGACAATGGAACCACTGAATCCTGCATTGGCCCCCCAACTTTGGGAGGAGAAAATATCTAGTCTTGGGTCTAATGCAGTACGTACCGCACAACTTGTTGGGAGTACTTTGCAAAGAACGAGGTCTAGAATCTATGCGTCTTTCCCCCCAGAATTGATACCCCTGGCGAAATTCACATTCAGTTACATTAGGTGATTATGTCTATAGCTTTCACTGTTGCACTCGCCCCCTAAATCCCCCACCAGTGGGGGACTTGACCTGTTGTCTTGCACAGATTCTTAAGATCAGGTTTGAGCGAAAAGGGTTTGAGATTTTTGGCCCCATTATCCAGCCTAGCTATAGGCTCAAAGTCCCCCAGGATGGGGGATTTAGGGGGCACGAGAGGCTTTGCTATGTAAACAAATATTTATTTCGCCAGCGGTATCAGAATAGGGGGTTAGGGGGCCAGGGCAAAGCATTGGGCATAGACAGCAAAACAACTACAACATCAAGTTCTCAAATACTCCCGCAGCACCCATACCGCCCCCAACACACATGGTCACCAGTCCATAGCGAATCCCCCTCCGATTCATCTCGTGCAGGAGCGTGGCCGTCAACTTCGCCCCCGTGCAGCCCAATGGGTGACCCAGTGCGATCGCACCGCCATTCACATTCACAATCTCCTCATCTAGGCCAAGCTTTCGCATGACAGCCAAAGCCTGGGCTGCAAAGGCTTCGTTCAACTCAATCAGGCCGATATCCTTCAGAGATAAACCCACCTGCTTGAGCACCTTGGGGACCGCATCCACCGGGCCAATTCCCATAATTTCTGGCGGCACACCAACCACTGAGTAGCCCAGTAATCGGCCCAACGGCGAAATGCCCAACTCTCTGACCCTATGCTCACTCATCACCACCGTTGCTGCTGCGCCATCCGACATTTGCGAAGATGTCCCCGCTGTGACAGTGCCATCGACCTTGAACACGGGCTTAAGTTTGGCCAATGCCTCTAGGCTGGTATCGGCACGCGGTCCTTCATCCATTTCGAAAACCGTTTCAGTGGTTTGGGTTTGTCCATCCACTAACAATGTTTCCTTAACGGTGAAGGGAATAATTTCATCTTTGAAACGGCCCTTTTCGATGGCGGCGAGGGCTTTGTGATGCGATCGCAAGGCAAAAGCATCCTGATCAGTTCTAGAAATCTGGAATTCTGCGGCCACATTCTCTGCCGTAAGCCCCATCGACAAATAGGCTGCAGGGACCTCAGACAGCAAGTCTGGATTGGGTGTCAGATAATGTCCCCCCATCGGAATCAGACTCATGGATTCAGCTCCTCCGGCCACGATCACCTCTGCCTGACCTGTCATAATTGCTTGCGCGGCCATAGCAATGGTTTGTAACCCCGATGAACAAAAACGGTTCACGGTGCAGCCCGCAACGGAGTGGGGAAGACCCGCCCGCATAGCGATCACGCGACCTAGATTGAACCCCTGCTCCGCTTCGGGAAACGAACAGCCCATAATCAAGTCATCAACTTGTTCGGGTTCCAGGCCGGACACTTTCCCTAAAGCACCTTTGACGGCGGCAGCGCCCAAGTCGTCAGGACGACTGTTCCGCAAAGTGCCACGGGGGGCTTTTCCAACCGCAGTACGAACACTGCTTACGATATATGCCTTGTTCATCTCATTTACCTCGTTTTCAGTGGGTACTCTCCGTATCGCGCATAACTCACAATTTCTGTGCTGAATCGGGTGCTTTGCACTGGCCCCCCCGGCCCCCCAATTCTGGGGGGAGCATTCCTAAACGTTTGGGAAATCCCGATAGGTTGGTTGTTTTTGGTGGGCACATTGGTTGCGTCATCATTAGTTTGAGAATTGTGCCTCTCAGACTTGACCCATTTGGCAATCTCAAGGCTGAGAATTGAGTTCTCAGTAGATCTAGCTAGTGAACTAAAGGCCGCATTCGGTACATCACCCAAGATGAACGCTATTCTCCCCCCAGAATTGGGGGGCTGGGGGGGCGAATGCAGGATCTCCTAATTCCTCAACGGTTTCTTAGTTTTCAATGTATGCATAATCCGCTCCTGCGTTTTCTTCTCCTCAAATAGTGGCAAGAACATTTGCCGCTCCAGCCCTAACAAGTAGTCATCAGAAACCAACGTTGGCGCTGATAGATCACCCCCCGTAATCACGTAGGCTAAACGATTCGCCAAGAAGAGATCGTATTCAGAGATGTAGCCACCCTTTTGCATTAGATACGCCGCCGTTTCAAATGTGGCGCGGGCTGGTTTGCCCAACACCTGGATCGCATTGCGCTTGGGTGGCGGTGCATAGCCTTCATGGTCAAGCCGCAGGACTTCTTCTTTGGCAACATAGAGACGGCGATCGCTATTCATAACAATCAGTGCAGTGGGCGGTAGGTACCCCCAATCCTGAGCTTGGTAGGCGCTCCCAGCTACCTTCGCCATCCCAATATGCTCGAAGGCTTGCTTCAAAAATGGCTGAATATCACTGGGGTCATCGCTGGCAGCCTGTTCAGCAGCCCAGGTTGCCATGGTCATAATGCCGCCTGCACCGGGAATCAAACCGACGCTGAGTTCCACCAAGCCGATATAGGTTTCCGCCGCTGCCACCACGTGGGGAGAGGCCATCACCAGTTCGCAGCCACCTCCTAAGATTCGCCCTCGAATCGCTGCCACAATCGGTTTGGGGAAGTAGTGAATTCGCAGCATCAGGGCCTGAAACTGATCGAGGAGATGGGCAATGGCACCATGCTCACAATCTGTAAAGACATTGACCTTGTCTTGGTGCGAGAACTTGATCATGTCTGCCAGGTTGGCCCCAGCAGAGAAATGCTCCCCGTCATTACCAATCACCAAGCCGCGATAGTCGCCCGCCTCAACGATATCTAAGGCTTCTGAGAAACCATCCACCACAACTTGACCGAGGGTATTGCCCTTAGAGCGAAACTCAAACAGCGTTACACCATTGCCAATATCCAGCAAAGCTGCCTCGGCGTTCTGCCACAGCGTTTGGGCTGGATCAGTCTTGAACTGGGCCACCGTCAATTCATCTTGAGGCCCTTCCGTGGGGAGATAGCCATGCAGGGGTTGATAGACAAACCGTTCCCCTTTAGGACCAATGTCTTGATAGAAGCTATCAATCTCGGCAAGCCGCATTTTCTCCACCCACTGGGGGACCACAATTCCAGCGGCCTGCATATCTTGGATCACCTGACTGAAACCAATCGCATCCCAGATTTCAAAGGGACCCAACTGCCAGCCAAATCCCCAGCGCATGGCCTGATCAATGTTGAGGGGACTATCGGCAATTTCAGGAATCCGATGGGCACTGTAGCTCAAGATCTGCAGCATCGTTTGCCGGAAAAATGTTCCTGCTCGACCGAAATCTCGATAGAGGGTTCGCAGGCGTTCGGGAAGGGATTTAATTTTGGCAATGGTCTTCCAGTTCCCTAGCTGCAGGGACTGAGCCTTTTCGTATGTCAGGGTCTGCGGGTTGACGGAGAGGATATCTCTGCCTACTTTTTGATAGAAGCCCTGACCTGTTTTGGCCCCGAGATGTCCTGCCTCAACTAGGCGTTTCAGAATCTCAGGCACCTGGAAAACTTCACGACTTTCATCGTCAGGGATGGCAGGATAGAGATTTTCAGCTACATACAGCAGGGTATCGAGACCCACAATATCTGCAGTTCGGAAGGTTGCCGATTTAGGACGACCCACCAGGGTTCCCGTGAGGGTATCAATTTCTTCAATGGTGTACCCCTGTTCTGTAAAGGCTCGGATGCCGAGCATACTGATAAACACCCCAATCCGATTGCCAATAAAGTTGGGGGTATCTTTGGCGACCACGACCCCTTTCCCTAGATGGAGATGTCCAAACCACTTCAGTTGCGCCACAATTTGTGGATCCGTTTCAGCCGTGGGAATCAGTTCCAATAGCTTCAGGTAACGCGGAGGATTAAAAAAGTGTGTTCCTAGAAATCGTCGACGGAAGGAATTGGAGCAACCTGCAGTAATCGCTTGGATGGATAACCCACTTGTATTCGTTGAAACCACTGCATCATCGCGAATATGGCCTTCTAAACGGGCCATCAGCTGTTGCTTAACCTCTAACTTTTCGACTACCGCCTCAATCACCCAATCCACATGGGTTAGGCGATGCCAGTCATCCTCAAAATTCCCCAGAATAACGCGGCGGGCTGTATTTTCGGTAAAGAAAATCGGCGGTTTTTGCTGCAGACCTTTTTTGAAGGCAGCTTCAACAATCGCATTTTTATGGACGCCAGGCCCAGGCAGATCCAGGAGATAAACTACTAAACCTGCATTGGCGAGGTGGGCAGCAATTTGAGTACCCATCACCCCTGCACCGAGAACAGCAGCGGTCCGAAATGGTTTTAACATAACAGCAAACCTCCATCAATTCAGCAGGAATAAGTCCCTAAGAAGCTTCCAACGTCAGCGACGTAGACGTTGGTGGCATAGCGGTAGAAACGGGCTGGGTTATCGCAGGCACAACAGCGCTATATAGTGCCTCAATCTCTTCGGCGAAGGCCGTACAGGTGGCTTCCCGATCAAGTCGTCGAGAGGGGGTCAGTAATCCATGAGTAACAGTCAGTATTTCAGGTATTAGACGAAAGCGCTTCACCCTTGACCACGCCGGGAGTTTCTGGTTAGCTGCATCGACCAGTAACTGATATTCAGCAACAATCTGCGCATGGTCTACGATCTCGTTAAGGGGAAGATGGACCCCCAGCTTCTTGGCCAGTCTTAGTAGTCTCCGTCGATTGGGAAAAATCAGCAGACCGCAGTAAGGGCGCTGGTTACCCACTGCCAAAGCCCAGTCGACTAACGAGGATTGAACGAGATGATGCTCAATCCGCTCAGGGGCCACATATTTGCCCGTTGATAACTTAAAAAGACTTTTTTTATGACCGGTAATGGTCAAGAACCCTTCATCGGTGATCTCCCCATAGTCGCCGGTGTGGAACCAACCCTCTGCGTCAATGGCTTCTTGGGTTGCCACTGGATTGTTGTAATAGCCTTTCATCACATAGGGCGCTTTAGCCAAGATTTCGCCATCGGGTGCGATCGCAATTTCAACACCCGGGATGGGCACCCCTACCGTACCAGCTCGATTCAATTCCCCTCGATTCACACACAGGACGGCACTCGTTTGGGTAAGGCCATATCCTTGCAAGACCGGAATACCCGCAGCCGACAAAACCGTGGCTAACTCTGACTTGAGAGCAGCCCCCCACAGAGGAGATACCGAAGCTTTCCCCCAAATCCCTGGCGCCACTGGCGATACACTAACTGGTCGGCTAGTTTAAGCTGCAAAGTATAGAACCCGTCAGACCGAAGACCCAGTGGATATCTCTGGGCTAAATCGAAAGCCCACTGGAAGATCATCTGCTGGAATCGGGGCAATTGGTGGCCTCGCTCCTGAATCTTTTGATAGACCTTTTCTAGAAGGCGGGGCACTGTCGATAAGATGGTGGGCCTGATCTCCCGCATATGCTTTACGATGCGTTGGGGAGTCGTGAAATAAACAGTATGGCCATAGTTTAGATGCCCATACAGCATGACGCGAGCAAAAACATGGGTGAGTGGTAGAAAAGAAAGGACTGTTTCCTGGGGGCCAGTTCGAAGACCCGGCATAACGCTAAATGCTGCCAGTGCGTCCCCTGCCAAATTTTCATGGGTGAGCATTACCCCTTTGGGGAGTTCGCATAGGTAGGGAGCACCATGCTGTAGCCGCTGTCTGAGGGAGGTCACTGCCTGAAAAATGGGTAATACCTGGCTTCTGAATGCCTGACAACGACCCGTCGCACCGGCCACATAAACAATGGTGGCCACATCATCCGGCGAAATCTCAGCTCGTAGCCTCTGCCGAGCTTGATCGGATAATTGCTTCTGTCCCCATTGCCGCAAGGAAGACAAAGCAATCAGCTGAATGCTTGCGGGAAGAGTGACTCGAAGATCGATCAAAGCATCCTCACCAGATGATGAGTCTAGGCCATTGGCCACAATCAGAAATTTCAGTGTAGATAGTTCATGTAGGCAAGGGGCGACTTGCTGCAACACCTGCAGATCAGAAAGCATCAGGGCCGTTGCGCCACTATGCTGCATAATAAACACCATATTTTCTGGTGTTTCACCCATATAAATGGGGACGTTAATCAGGTGAGCTAGCAAACTGCCCATATCGGCTAGGCAGAAGTTGACATCACTATGCATCAGTAGGGCAATGCGATCACCCGCCTTTAGCCCCAGTTCTTTCAGACCTAAAGCGATTTCCTCTGTCGCTTCACGAAATGCCAGTGTTGAGATGGATGCCCAGCCCTCTGGGGTCCAATGACTCAAGGCTTGGGAAGTTGGATGGCCCTCGCAGGCTTCATCGAGCAGTGACGGTAGAGTTCGCCCCAGGACCCCCTGCTCAGACTGCGGGGGTAGGCGGTAAATCTGACTGGGTGTAAACATGATCAGCTAGAGCCGCTGATTGCGACTCTCTCCCACAAACGGTGCTGGCTCTCCTCAACCATTCCGCGCTTTATTGATGTGAGATGGCTTCTTTAACTAATACTCCTAGTTGCTGCAGGAGTGTTAGTTAAAGAAGCACTGCTGGCAAAATTCTGAATGGCATCAATGCAGCGCGTCCTTTGAATTGGAACCTTAAAGTATGCTCAGTAGCGTTGAATGACAATTTTTAAGGTACAATCGCAGTATAGCATATATCTATACGCATGGCTCAGAATCAGCTTTGTATAAGAATTCCAGAGTATGAACTAAAAATACTGGACCGCTATGCAAAAAAAACAGAGCGGACCAAGACCGATATCATTCGTGAGTTCATACGCTCTTTGGAAGAAGCCACAGAAGGCTAAAGATATGCCTATAAGCCGTCGATCCTTGTTTTTCTCAAAGGATGCTAGCTGTTGACGGAGCCATTGGCTCATATCAGCGAGTACTGTTTGGGCATCCAGATTAGCGTGTAAGTCGTGAAAGGCTCCTGGATATTCCAGATGTTGTTTGGTCCTGCTACCGACCTTTTGAAAAAAGGCTACGCTCTCGGTGAGAGAAGCGGTCTGATCGTTGCTGCCATGGAGCATCAACAGCGGGAGACGGAGATTCGCTGCGTGGACTTGTAATTCGGCTTGAATGCGGAGAAACTCAGTGGCTAACCGAGCTGTTCCTTGAGTATGCCGCAGTGGATCCTGAGAATAGTCTAGAAGGACGGCTGGATCGCTAGAATTACTGGCTAGATCGATGCCCGTATTGAGGGAAAATCGAGGCCATAGCTGTGATAGAAGGCTGGAAATTGCTAACTTCCAGGGTGAAACACCGACAGCTCCCATGGGTAGACCGGACACAATGATGCCCATCAATAGATGCGGTGAATGTAGGACATAATCCAGAACAATTGCACCGCCTAAACTATGTCCCCAGGCAAAGAGAGGAACGTGAGGCTGTTGGCGCTCAACTAACTGCAGAAAAATGTGAAAGTCGGTTCTAAACTCTGACCAGTGGTTGATATAACCTCGTTGTCCAGAAGAGCGACCATGCCCCCGTAGATCTAAGACATAGACCGCATAATCCTGAGGAAAAAATGTATTGACCGCATTCATAAAAGTACTGCCATGGCTACCGAGGCCGTGGACAATTGCCACTGCAGCTTGAGGAGGATGTTCGGGGAACCAAGCTCGATAGTAAAGCCTGTGCTGCTTTGCTCCGAACAAATAACCTGATTTAGTGTGCATGTGAAAATTCCTGCCTTTATGCGTAAAAACGCCACCCACTTACGGCTGCAGGAGAAGGCCGAGTTTGCGCTTAGCAAAAGACCTTTAAGATAGTGCCATTATAGCGAATAGCTAATTGATGTTCGGATGGAGCACCAGAGAACAAGGTATGAACTGTCTCGAAAAAAAAGGTGTCAGGAACATCAGAGCTGGACGTAGCCAAGTACTTCTCATGACTGGTTTGCAATGCCTCACGATTTTTCTCGGTATTAGAGCCGAGATTCAGCAGGTGATTGGCAGCAGTGGATAATTTTGAGGTAGTTCCTCAAAGTTAGGCTATATCAACTTCTTGCGAGATAGACGTTCAAGATATTAACCATCTCGGCATCATTTCAGGCATCGTAGATGAGATCGGCATCGTCGAGATAGTGGATCAGTTATACTGCGGACGACTAGTGGCTTAACATTGTAGCGGAGAGATTTGGCACACTGGGAGTATCCCCCAACCGACTCTCCTACTCGCATGATTAAAATTGATTTCACCGCAGAGGAAATCCAACACCTCAACTACGAGCGCTATCATCATCCTCACCCACGGGTGCAGCGACGGATGGAAGTCCTCTACTTAAAGAGTCAAGGTCTTGCCCATGCCCAGATCTGCCAGCTTTGTCAGATTAGCCGTCCGACCTTAGCCAAAACCCTTCGTTTGTATCAACAAGGAGGAATTGAAGGACTGAAGACCCTGGAATATAAAGGTCAACCCAGTTCACTCAACGCTCATAGCGATAGTGTGAGAGCCTATTTTGAGCAACACCCGCCCCGCACCAGTGCAGAAGCTCAAGCAGTCATTGAACAATTGACGGGCATTAAACGTAGTCCAACCCAGATCAAAGCTTTCCTCAAACGCATCGGTTGTCGCTATCGAAAAGTGGGGTATGTGCCGGGAAAGTCGAGTCTACCCGAGAAAATTGAGGAGCAAGAGCAGTTCCGAAAAACTTGCCTTGAACCCTTATTAGAGGGAGCTCAACGCCAAGAGCGTCTTGTCTTTTTTGTAGATGCTGCTCATTTTGTTCATCAGGCTTATCTGGGGTTTCTCTGGTGCATCCGTCGGATCTTCATCCCCTCTCCTTCCGGTCGTCAACGATTCAATGTTCTCGGGGCGCTCAACGCCGTCACTAAAGATATCATCAGCATCACCAACCACACCTACATCAACTCTCATAGCATGTGTTTGTTGCTAGCCAAGCTTGCTCTACTCGACCCTGTCATACCCATCAGCGTGATTTTAGACAATGCTCGATATCAAAAATGCCAGCTTGTGACAGACTTTGCTGAGATCGTCGATATTGAGTTAGTCTACTTGCCCTCTTATTCACCCCATTTGAATTTAATTGAGCGGCTCTGGCGCTTTGTGCGCAAAGAATGTCTCTACTCAAAGTATTATGCTGATTTCCCCGCCTTTAAGGGAGCCATTCAACAGTGCCTCGACCAGTGCAATGGTGAGCATAAGGCGAAACTCACAAGCCTGCTATCACTCAAGTTTCAGTCTTTTAAAAAAGTTAATATCTTAGCCGTCTAGAGTATATTAGGGACTCATGACCAAGAGCATGTCAACAGATCCCAACTCACTCAACGACGCTCAGAAGGTTTCAGGCCACCCGCATAGGCCAACATCCAATTTGCAAACCGATCGCAGATCGGTTTCCCGGTTAAATGTTGCAAGCGGGCAAAGCCACCGATGTTGCCAGCATTAATTTCGCTGATTTTCCAAATACCGTCATCATCCAGCAAAAAGTCGTATCCCAAGGTATGGAGGTTGCGATCGCAATAGGCTCCCACCGTCCCCGCAATCGCGGCTTCTTCCTCAGTTGTTACCTCGGCTAGGGCACAGTCACCATCCACACTGACATTATTTACCCAATATCCGGTCCGAGAGCGTCGCACATAGGCCCCGTAAATTTCACCATGAACCACCACCACTCGCTTATCGCCAGCCGTAACGTTATTCAAATACCGCACAAATTGTAGGGGTTCCGGGACATTGCCCAGTAGATACCCCATCACCCGGTCAAAGGAGGAGAAATCGCGAGTTCCGGTCAATGAGTTATCCACCCAAAAGTGGTCTGCTTCGCGCCAAATCTTGAAAACCCCTCTGCCCCCACAGCTATTGGAGCGTTTGGCCACAATGGTTTGATGGTGTTCTAGGAAACCATAAGCGTCCTCCAATTCACTGGTAATCAAGGTGTCAGGAATATAGGGGCCAGCGACCTTAGCCAAAAAGTCAGGCTGCATTTGCTCTAGCTTACTGATGGGGTCGTTTACAAATCGGACTTGCTTAGACCATTGCCCTAAAATATCGAGATAACCAGGGGGAAAGGGCTTCAGGCGACGACAGAAGACTAAATCAAATTCCGATAAGGTATATTCTGAGCGCGGTAAGGTATCTAACCGTAAAAATTGATCATAGGTGAGGGACTGAGGCACCAGGGCTGCCTGAACTTGATGCGGGTCAGTAACCCATTCTGCAGGGGCATGAAACAACTCAATCTGCGGATGTTGAGCAAAATATTGGTAGGTCGTCGGTACATCCTGTAATGGTGAGGTATAGAGGGATGGATCGCAAATACAAAGAAGTTTCATAATCGTTTTTTTATAGAATTAGGCTGCAGATAAGCTGTTTTCTCCACCCTCCGGGAGACCTTTGGGCTGTTTTTTCCTGACGTTGGAAATCAGCACCCCCGTCATAATGATCAAGAAGGCAATACCTTGGGTGTAAGACGGGCGTTCTCCATTGAGCACAAAGGCATAGACTATGCCAAAAACGGGGGAGAGAATGGTCCACCGCGCTACAGTTTGGGAATCAAGCTGCTTGAGGGCGGCAAACCAGGCAAATTGAGAAATTACAATCACAAATAGGGAATAGATCAGCATAATTAGCCATAGCTGCCCTGAAAAGATGTCGACAAAGTGTACCGGACCAAATAACTTAATTGCGATCGCAAAGAACACAACCGCCGCAAATGCATTCCGGGTAAAGACCACGACTCGCAAACTCGAAGACTTGGACAGCAATATCTTGCTGACCAAAGCGGAGAGGGCATAAATAAACGCAGAAGCAATGATCAACAGATCGCCCTGGGAAAATTGGAACTGGTTTTGCTGCAGGGCTAAGGCAATCACACCCCCACCAATCAGGGAAAATCCTACCCATTCTGCCTTGGTGATCCGCTGCCGAAAAAAAAGCGCTCCTGCCAAGGCATAAATCACAGGACCCAGGCGGCCCAATAGCACTGTATTGGTTACACTCGTATCCATTAGTGCCAGAAAAATCAATGCCGACAAGACCACTGCTAAGCAGCCATTAATCACAAGACCCAGGCGAACTCGATGGTGAAGCCGTTGCCAATCCTGCCAGATAGATTTCCAACCGAATCGCGAAAGAACCACAAGGGCCGCGCAAAGATTGCCTAGGAACAAGACATTACAGAAGGAAATGGGATTCATCACATCTCCAGCTAAGTCAGGGGCATTCAGGAGTAGGAACGCAATCAGAGGTGTTCCCAGGGATCGCAAAGCCCTAGACAACACCAACAAGAATTTGGGATTGAACATAACGTTCGATGTTGGCAATCTATGGAAATGAATGGTTAAAGCTGGAATAGAACTAGCCCTGTAGTTGATAAATCTGGGTGCGGAGTTCTTGGGCCACTTGCTGAAGTTGAGCCGAAAGAGGCTCCTCCATCCGCTGGATCCGGGCCAACATCTGTTGGTGATGACGTAAGGTCGTTTGTCGATCGCCCTTTAGACCTGAAATTTCCCGGGTAATCAGTTCCTCTGGGAGGCAGAAAAAGACGCCCCCATCGGTGAACTGAATTTTGCCCGCTAACAAATCAAAGATGCGAGCACTACCAGTAATCGCTTCTTGGGGAAACTCAGTGCCATACACATGCAAACTCAGAAAAGGGTGTGAGCTAGGATTTCCCATTTGATGGATTAAATCATGATCCACCGGAATAATCGTCCCAGCATTAAACGGCATAATGGCCTGCGTTGTCAGCAAACTATCCTCAAAGTGATAAACACTATGTTCCGCCTGGCCGAATGACTGGACCGCTCCCCATTGAGCCGAACCATGATCATGGAAGGCACTGAAGTCTCCAGGAGCCCAGGACATCACCATAATTTCAAAATGCCCCCCGTCATAAACCAAATGTCGACCATAACTATCGGCAAGGGGATGGTCAAAATCGGCCCATAGCATCAGGTCTTCAGCTTGGATATTGGCATCCTGCACACATTGACAGGCAATCTGAGGCGTTATTTGAGACTGCTTGCGAATCAGCTGGATTAAAGATTCCAGACTTTTGGGCATGCGCAGAGAGGGTATTTCAACTTGCTCTAACATCAACCAAACCGAGTGACTACATAGAAAGATTCTTCCCAACTGTATTGCCCAAAAGGGCAATCAAGGTTAAGAAAACCTCTTATTAGCCAAGTTAGGCCTGGGAACTGAAGGTTCCCTGAGAAATGCGTTAAGCCCTTCTAAAGTAATACAGAAATCTCCTGAGAATCCTGAACTAGGAATACCCCACACAATTCATGCTTGGTATTCAATGTCTATGGACTTTCAGTAAGGTTGTATTGATGAAGCTTGAGTATTCGTAACTCACCCCTCATTGCCCAGAAAAGGACAATTAGCCGTTATATTCAGTAGCAATATCAATTTCTAAACTATCTCGGTCTACACTCACAGACAGCAAGTTGGGACGACAGCAGACTTGACAATCTTCTATGTAGGACTGACTGAAGCCTACACTGATATCGATAAACGTGGTGTTAAATTCTCCACAATAGGCGCATTGATAGTCTGATGTGGTTTCCATGAATTGAGATCGATATCCTTTCAAATTCCTGACTTATTCTTCTTAAGCTTACTGTGGACGGCAAAAGAACAGCGGACTATTGAGGGGTAGGATATCAGCAGCGATGTTAGGCAACCTGCACTTCCAAAGGATTTGAGGCTTCCCGCTCAAGCCATTCGAAGGCGGAATTGAGTTGATTGAGGCTGATCAGTCCATGTTGCCATAGGATAATATGTAGCTGCCCCAATGATGGATCTTGACGACGCAGGGCAACATTCAATTCAGCGGTGGAAATCGCTAGATCATTTTGGAGAAAATTTATAAATTTTTGCTGAAGTGAAGATGACATGATTGCCTAATCCAAAAAAAGAAAGGGGTGTTCATTTGATGTGATTTGAGGAAGTCTCCCTTACTATCCTCAGTCAGCTCGCAACGGTAGCTGGTTAGTAATATAGTGCCAACCCAGACGCCATTAGCTAACGGTAGAAATACTGAAGTCTATGGTTTCCAGGGGTTTTTCCGTATAACTATGGAGAGATTTAGTAACGTGGGTCAGCCGTCTTCCGTATATCTGAGGACAGATCAGGTTGTTTATATTCATATAACAACCCACTTTTCAGTTAATCCCCTTTTTAAACATCATCCAAAGCAAAATTATTTATATTTTCTAAATGTTTATGCGTTTACTTCTCAAAATATTTCGTCAATAAAGAAAATAGACTCCACTAAATAGTCCGGTGGTGAATGGACAGATAGAAGCCCCCTGCCCAGGGAAGTACCAACAGGATTCCTTCTACAAGGGATCAGTATCATGGGGTAAAAACGGAGTATTCATCAGTCCATCTTGCATATTGTGATTAGGACCAACGATACTCTTCAAGAATGACGCCCCCATAACGTTTCTTGACTGTTTATGGATAAAAGAGAGAGTCTGATTGAGCAATTCTCCACCTTTATTGCGTGGTCGGAGGAACGGTTCCAACGCTGGCAAACTGATCCACGATTAAGCCGTCACATGGGAAAAAGTCTCCAACGGGTGAGTAGTGGCGAAAGTCAATACTGGGTCGCTTACTGGCATCAGCAATGGCAACAGCACAACCAGGCGATCAGCCGAGATCATCTATATGCCTATCTCCAAGAGCCTTGCTATCGGGTTGCAGCTCAACTTTGGTCAACCTATCAACATCGCAATGATCGGCCATTGTTCGATTTGTTTAGCCAAGGCGTGCTGTGTTTCCAGAAATTATTGGCCTCCTTCAACCCCATCCTTAATCCCAACTTAGGGGCCTATGCGAGCTTTTTTCTCAAATGGCGCATTCTGGATGAACTCCGTCGTCTGGATAAAAGCTATGGCCATACTCTTTGGAGTTTGTTGCTACACACGAGCGAGACCCGCGTCCGTAAAGCCTTAATCGCGATGGGAATCCAGGGCTCACTGCTGGAGTGTCATCTACAGGCCTGGGATTGCTATGTGGAGCTTTATAAACCAGCAAAAATTAAACGAGAGAGAAAAACGCAAGCCCCCTCTCCAGAAATATGGTCAGATATTGTGGCTACCTACAACCTCTTAATGCCGCACCCTCAAGAGCTTGAGACCATCCAACAATGGGTCAAAACGAGTGGTCAAGCGGTCTTTCGATACATGGCTCCAGCCGAAGTCTCTATCAACCAGCCCCTCTCTACGGAAGGGCAACAGGAACTGATTGATGTGATTGCAGCCCCAGACGCCCCAGAGAGGGCTGACTCCCTTCACGATTATGGTGCGATTCATACCAAAATCTTGGCTTGGTTGCGGGAAGAATGGCAGGGTTTAGACCTCAAAACCTATCGCTTAAATGTCCACACTAAAACGATCGTTCAGCTTTACTACGGAGAAGGGCAAGAACAAAAAGACATTAGCCAACAGCTAGGCATTAATCAATCCACTGTGTCCCGTACCCTCAATAAAGTGAAAACCATTGTGACCGATCGCTTTCTGGAATGGTCTAGGGATCATCTGCATATTTCTCTACAGGTCAACGATGTTGAAACTATTAATGCAGCAGTGAGCCAATGGCTATGGTCTATTTGTCAAACCCAGTCAGGAGGCAACGAATCATGAGTTCCTATGATTTGACTTCTGAGCATGTTTGGTTAGAACTTCCTGAACCTTTGATCCATTCCAACGAGACCACAGGGACCCTCTCCCCACAGATTGAAGACCTTATGGCGCTAAATCAAATCTGTGAAACAGTGGTTTTGCCCTATTTCCGGGAATACTTTCCGAATGCCAAGGGACTGGACCAACAGCATGAGCGGTGGCAGTTGGGACTGAATGGTGTTGGGATTGAGTCTGACAATTTCCGTTTTGTTTGTTTGCCCAGTAAAGCTTGGGATTTAGACGGAGTACAAGTTCCCAAAGAATGGGTCGATAGTCCCGATTTGGCAGCTGATTATTTCGTAGCGGTCCAGGTGGATTTAGAGGAAGGGAGATTACGGTTATGGGGGGTGACCACGCATAAAACCGTGAAGGAAGAGGGGCAGTTTACCCCCAGAAATCGAACCTATAGGCTGGAGCGTGAGCAGTTAACCGAAACCCTAAATTTATTGTGGTTACAGCAGAAGTATTTTCCTGAGACCCAAGTTAGGGGCGAAGTTGCAGCCTTAACTGCCCCAAACTTAGATGAATTGACTCATGCATGGGACTTGCTAAGGGAAACCCCACTACCTTTTGTAGCCCGACGCATTAGCTTTAATACTTGGGCCAGCATTCTCGGAAATCAGCAATGGCGACAACATGCGATCGCACTCTCGCAACCACAGCCCCCAATTCCTCACGCCATTCAGCTCAGCCAATGGTTGAATCATCAGTTTGAACAAGGCTGGCAGGCCATCAATGAGCTGATTGCCCCCCAGCTGGTTGGGGCTTTTATGGATACCCAAATCAAACGGGCCAAACTCATCGATTTGGGGGTTGAGTTAGGGGGCTGCCAGGTGTCCCTGATGATGACGATTTCTGCCACGGAGTCGGGAATCAATCTACAGGCCAGTGTCTATCCCACCGGTGAACGGTTGACTTTACCCCCTCATTTACACCTAAAAATTCTGACGGATTCAGGAGACGTGTTTAAGGAAGTGATTAGCCGCAGTGATGATGAATTTATTCGGTATCGTTTTGATGCATCAACGGGCGATCGCTTCACAATACAGGTCAGTTTAGGGACAGCTTCGGTATCTGAAGCCTTTCAGGTATAGACCTAAAGATAAAA
Source organism: Acaryochloris sp. CCMEE 5410 (assembly GCF_000238775.2). NCBI lineage: Bacteria > Bacillati > Cyanobacteriota > Cyanophyceae > Acaryochloridales > Acaryochloridaceae > Acaryochloris > Acaryochloris sp. CCMEE 5410. The sequence goes on from NZ_AFEJ02000001.1 coordinate 152,359, forward strand.
TATGGGTCAACCCTATCATTTTAGAAATCCTCTGTTTCAGGTTCGAGAATCATTAAATCTATGACGAAACTGCTAATTCTGGAATTGGATGGTGATTTCGAACAGGGATTTCGTGTCAAACTTGAGATTCGAGAAAACTTGCAGTCCCTTCCCCAAACCGTTGTTCGGGGAAAATTACCCAGTAATTCGGCTCTATTAGCCACTTATCGCCAGTGGCAACAACGCTACGCCAGCCTAGAAAGCTTATTCCGAGCTTTAACCCACAGCGACCCGGATCAGATTACCCATAGTTCGGATCGAGAAGATGCGATCGCAGCCTGTCACACCACTGCATCCCAAGTTGAGCAACAGCTGAACCAGTGGCTCAATACCGGGGACTTAGAAGAGATTCGCCAAGCCTTGTTAATGGCAGGACAGCAGGCTTGTCTGTGGATACAGACTGACAATGTCTGGTTACAACGACTGCCCTGGGAGAGATGGGCTGTGGTGGAAAAGACCGAAGCCACCGTTGCCTTGGCTTTAAATCAATACACCACCGTCCCCAGATCCAGCCATCACCCAGGTAAGATTCGAATCTTAGCCATCCTGGGCTATGCCACAGATTTGCAGCATTTACCCGAAGACCAACAATTACTGGACCAGATTGCAGGACAAGCCGGAGCCGAAATCGTCTGGCAGACTGCTCCGACTCCACAGCAGCTCAATCAATTGCTGCGTCAAGATCGCTGGGACATCCTTTTCTTCAGCGGACATAGCGCCAGCTCAGAAGATGGCAAACGGTTTGCGATTCAGCTGGATGAAACAGAGCAACTCGCGATTCCTGATTTTCGATTTACGCTGCGAGAAGCAGCCGCCAAAGGATTACGCCTTGCCATCTTTAATTCCTGTGATGGCATTGGCTTAGCCCATCAACTCGCCGCTGAGAAAAACATCGCTTTGCCTCATTTGGTCTTTATGCGCGAGAAGCTCCCGGATGCTATCTCTCCTAAATTCCTACGGGCTTTTTTAGACGCCTTTACTCAAAATCAATCCCTCTATCGTTCAGTCCAGCAAGCCCAACGCATTTTGCATGATGACTGGGAGAAAACATATCCCTGCGCCAGTTGGCTTCCGGTCGTCTGTCCCAATCCCACAGAAGAACCCCCAACCTGGCAGTCTCTCCAGCCCAGTCCATCTCCCCCTAAACGTCTGCGTCTGGGAATTGCCCTCAGCATTAGCCTAATCGTGGCAGCAGGGGTGATTGGCATCCGTGAACTGGGGTGGATGGAATCCATCGAGCTGCAAACCTATGACCTGATGTTTCGATTCAAGCCCAAAGAAAAATGGGATGAGCGTTTTTTAATCATCACCATTGATCAACAGGATATGCAGTTTCAAGACCAGCAAGGGTTGGAGCGATCCATCATTCCAGGAACCACCCAACGACGGTCCCTCTCTGGCAAAGCTCTTGCTCAATTACTAGCAAAATTGCAAACCTACCAGCCCAGCGTGATTGGTCTAGATATTCTGCGCCCCATTCCTGCCTCCAGTCCAGCTTTAGCCCATCAACTGCGTCAGAAAAACTTTATCGGTATTTGCACCCCCAGCCGTCCTGCAGATGCGTTTGCGGGCATCGCCCCACCCCCAGAAGTGCCGCTGAATCAAATTGGCTTTAGTGATGTTCCTCTAGATTACGGAGCAACACCTAGTCAGGACATTGTCCGAAGATATCTCTACCAAGCCAGTTTTGATCCAGGGTCACCCTGCCTGTCACCTGGAGCCATCCAGGACTCTCGTACAACAACGTCGTTGGATCAATGTCAATTAGAGGACTATGCCTTTAGCTTTGGATTGCTGATTGCCAAGCAATACCTACAGTCCCAGAACAAAGACTTTGACTGTCAAAACTTCCAGCGAGGGGACTTAGAAGTGAGTGTCGGGGACGCTCAACTTGGCGACTGGCTCCAGCAAAGCACTGGGCCTTACCGCAGCCAGCAAGGAGAAGCTCTGGCAGGTCGCCAAATCATGCTCCACTACCGACGCCTATCGGATACCCCCCGAGGGGCAGTCACCAAAATTTCACCGCAAAAATCCCTGCGGCAGGTTCTCTCCCCTACCTTTAATGGCGAATCCGTTCGAGGCAAGGTTGTTCTCATTGGTGTGACTGAACCGGGGAAAGATGATTTCCTTACCCCCTTAAGCCCAGGGGCGATGGTTCCAGGGGTATATTTACATGCTCACGCCACCAGTCAGCTCTTGAGCACCATGCTAAACGGACGGCCTGCCATCGTCTTTTGGCCGACCTGGGTAGAAACCCTGTGGATCGCAGTTTGGGCAAGTCTCGGTAGTATGAGTCTCTCGACTTTATCTTCTAGCAGGATAAAATGGGCCTTACTTGGCTGCATATTCATTTGTTTAGGGGGAATATGCGCGGTTCTGCTCTATGGAGGCGGCCTATGGGTACCTATTATCCCAACAGGCGTTGCCTTTGTAGCGACCGCTATAGGGGGGCTGGCGATTCGGTCTTTGCCCCGTGCATATGAGAACATCACGCAACGATAAGACAGTGAAGCTGACCCGCTCACCAAATTCAAGGAGATACCACCTTATGACGCATCATCTTTGGCATTGGGGCTTAACCAGTACAATGGCTGTCACCCTCTCTTTGAGCAGTCTGCCAGCTTGGGGACAAACCCCTGTCTCTCAAGCACAAACAGCTTCTCCCGATCAAGTGACCTTTTTTTGCAAAGAGGTCTATGACCCAGCCAGTGGTTCTAAGATTCCAGCTACCCTTGTTTGGATTCCCCAACGGCAAGGTAATATCCGCATTATTGGTTGGAAGTCTGAGTTTTTCTCTCGGTTTGGCTGGAATCCCCAAAAAAGATGTGCAGCAGTAACTCCCAAATTCCAGCAGTTTTATGACGCCAAACAGCTGAAATATCTGACAGCAGGGTATTCCAATGGCTATCCCATTGTCTGCGCTCTGGCCCAGGAGAACGATACCTGCACAAGCAGTCGCCAACTGTTTACCATGAAGCCCCACGATAATCCCAATCAGCTACTGCACCAGCTGATGGATATTCTTAAGGGCAAGACGGCTGATATGCTGCTGCAAAATTCTGGCGGAGAGACCTTAGTTCCTGTTCCAGAGTTATTTCGTCGCGCTCCCATTACCGATCGCACCCCGCCGCGTCGTCGAAAATCCGCAGGAACTCAAATGAAGTCTACTCCAGGGGACGGATCGCTATCCCAAGCTCAAGAGTCGGTCTCCCCCTAGCTCTGTGCATGATCACTGCAAACAAAACGAAGAAAATTTTCCCGATAGCAACATAGCCTTCCAGGAAAAACAGTAAAGTATAGGGCTGAACGCGTTTGATTGAGCTACTTCCAACCCCCCTGGCCAAAGATTTATCTTGGTCCACATTATTCAGATATCTTACCTATGGCAACTGTTTCTATGAGCGAATGTTCCAGGGGTAAATCTTAATCGTATTTGACTCCTAATTAGTTTTTGTAGGAATCACTAACACAGGGATCTTCGAGTCCTGTATGACCGCTTGACTTGTGCTACCCAAAATGAGCTGTTTCATCATGTTTTTACCATGAGAACCCATGACGATAAGGTGCGTTTTGAGGCGTTGAGCTTCTGACAAAATTGTGTCGGGGCAATATCCCTGAATTAGTAAAGCTGTACAGTCAATTTGAGCATTTCGCATCTCTGTTGCTATTGCTTGTATAGCTTTATGTTCTGCGTGAAACTCCTGAGCTACTGCATCCCTAATATACTGAGGACCATCTGCATATCCAATAAACTCTGGTTCAGGATCTGCAACATGTAATAGCCAAAATTTCACATGCGGTAAATTGAACAGCTCTTCTACCTGTTTCACAATTTCTTGAGAGGATGGGGAAAGGTCCAATGCAACTAATATGTTCATCCCAATACCTCATCAAGTATTCAACAGTAATTCAATTGAAAGTGGCTATCCATCATTATGATGGATCTATCCAGTTAGCCAAGGCTGCCATGGGTATCATGGGTAACATCGGTAACAAGCAAATAAGCCATTGCATCAAGGTTAAGGGAGCGGTCTCAAAAAGCTGGTTCATCACAGACCACTGACTGAAAAGGAGTTGAAGAGCCACAGCTCCAACAATACCCATTACCAAAATAGGAGTATGGGTAATCGATAAGTCCCGATGGCAAATAGAGTTGAACAAACTCAGACCCAACTGGCTAATACTAAGAAGATAGACGATGCGAGCAGCGACGAGGGCTTGGATGGCCATTGTTCGAGCTACGGTGATATCGCTTCCAGTGGATTTAGCCCACTCAAATATACCGAAAATCAGAATCCAATTAAAAAGTGAAACCACCAAAATCCGGCGTAATAATTTTCCTGTAATTAAGGGCTCGTTGGGATTTCGTGGAGGCTGCTGCATCAACCCCTTTGACTTCGGCTCAAAGGCCAAAGGTACTGTCATTGTTAGAGAGTTGATCAGGTTTAGCCACAAAATTTGGAGTGAAAGGATGGGCAAATCCCTTGCCAGGAGGGCACTAATCAAAATGGTCATCGATTCACCTCCGTTGACAGGCAGGAGAAATGCGATCGCTTTTCGCAGATTCTGATAGACGGTACGCCCTTCTTCCACAGCCGCCTCAACGGAGGCAAAGTTATCGTCAGTGAGGAGCATATCAGCCGCTTCTCTTGCTACCTCAGTACCGCCTTTTCCCATCGCAGTCCCGATATCAGCCTGTTTGAGAGCAGGCGCATCATTCACACCATCGCCTGTCATAGCAACAATTTCACCTTTAGACTGAAGTGCTTCAACCAATCGCAGCTTTTGGGTCGGAGCAATTCTGGCAAAAACATCTCCCTCTTCAACTGCCTGGGCAAGCTGATGATCATCCATACTGGCTAATTGCTGCCCCCCAAAGGCCACCACTTGCTCAGCCTTTTGAATTCCCATGCGCTGAGCAATGGTCCGAGCGGTCGCAATATGATCTCCAGTAATCATTTTTATCTGGATCCCAGCCGCTTGACAGGCATGAACAGCAGCAATAGCCTCTGGGCGAGGTGGATCAATCATCCCCTGTAATCCTAAAAAAATGAGGTCTGATTCAATATCTTCATGATCAATCGAATGCTGATGGATATGCATTTCTTTTTTTGCAAAGGCAAGCACTCGCAATCCTTGCTCTGCCATTATTTCAACCGCCTTCTGAATTCGTACAGCGTCCAGAGCCATCGTTTGACTATCGCGGTCCATCATCCGGGAGCACCGACCCAATAGTGCCTCTACGGATCCTTTGATATAAATGACTGGGGAGACATGATCATGCAAGGTTGCCATATATTGATATTGGGATTCAAAGGGAATCCCATCTAATCGAGGTTTTGATGCCACTAGACTGGCTTGGTTGAGACTGGCTTTAGAAGCTGCCGTAATCAGTGCCCCTTCTGTCGGATCCCCAACGACTAACCAATCATCTCCTGTTTGTCTAAGCTGGGAGTCATTACAAAGCACTCCAGCTATCAGACACTCTTCCAGAGGTGGTGGTAACTGATATTCGAGCCACTTCTTACAATCACTAGGGTCTGTAGCACTAATGTCTCCTTTGGGACTATAGCCACTACCACTCACCTCGAAATGCATTCCTCCCGCATAAATTGATTGGACAGTCATTTGATTTTCAGTTAATGTTCCAGTTTTATCCGAACAAATAACAGTTGCGCCTCCCAGTGCCTCAACTGCTGGCAGCTTACGAATAATTGCATGCCGGCGTGCCATCCGATTAACCCCAATCGCCAAAGTAATCGTGACAACAGCAGGCAACCCTTCTGGAATGGCACTGACAGCTAGGGCAACAGCAGCCTCAAACATATAAATCCAAGACTCTCCTTGCTCTAACCCAATAACAAAAGTTAGGGTTGCTAAGGTCAAAATTCCATAGAGCAAAATTCGGCTAAACTTAGTAAACTTGCGGGTCAAGGGCGTACTTAGGTTAATTCTATGCATCATGGATTGAGAAATCTGCCCAACTTCTGTTGCATCTGCAGTAGCAACAACAATCCCAGTCCCTTGCCCAAAAGTAATGAAACTGCCTGCAAAGGCCATATTGGTTCGCTCTGACAATGAAATTTCTTCTGGTAAAGATTGGATAGATTTATCCACAGGCACAGATTCCCCAGTCAATGCCGACTCATCAGCCTGCAAATTTTTTATGCTTATAAGTCTCAAATCTGCTGGTACTTTGTCCCCAGATGTCAATAGAACAATATCGCCAGGGACGAGGTCCTGGGAGGGAATTCGTAGCGTTTGTCTATCACGTAGAACCGTGGTTTCGGTGGTTACGACCTTGGCTAATGAAGCGATCGCACCCTCTGCTTTCGCTTCTTGCACGTAACCAATGACAGCGTTAATTACCGTCACCCCCCAAATCACGGCGGCATTAGTCCAAGATCCTAAAAATGCCTTAACTCCCCCTGCAATCAACAGAATATAGAGAAGTGGCTGATTAAATTGCAATAGAAATCTCAACCAAATAGGTTTTCCAGGTTTTATGGGGAGCTGATTCCAACCATAAATTTCATAGCGATTGGCAACTTCCTCTGAAGTTAACCCCCATTCAGAATTACTATCAAAGAATTCAATAGATTCCGTCACAGAAAGTTGATAATAAGAGCGAGATGGGTTTTCAACTGGCTCCATAGTTTTTAGCATTTTAGATAGCTCTCCTAATTAAGCATCGCTCCTCATTTCCAGGAGTTTTGTGCTACTCAGTTTTAGGATGTAAAATCAATGATATTTCGTGATCTCTTTATAAATTCACTAAAGCCCACTTTTGCGAAAATCGGGCTTTAGAAATCCGCTTATGGAGAAGGCATGCATTAACTTTAAATCTCAAATAAAAGTTAAGCCGCCCAGAGCAAAGCTTTCATACGAGTCAAATACACTTCCCATAAAGGGGGGTTCTTTAAGCTTTATTGTCTTGAACGACCAATACTGAGCAGTGTGCATGATGCAACACATAGTTACTCACACTGCCAATAAAAAGCTCTGCCAGACCTGAGTGACCTTTACGTCCCATGACAATTAGATCAATTTGCCACTCATTTGCCAAGGTACAAATTTGATATCCTGGTGCTCCAAAAACAGACTCACAGGTAGCTAATACGCCTCGCTGAGTTGCTTGTTGATAATATTGCAAAAGCCACTCATTAGCTTGTTCAATCTGAGTCTCCCATTTTTGTTGAGCGAACTGTAAATCAGCGTCATCATATGGAGTAAAATAATTAGCGCCTTTGGTGGTTCTTGTTTGTGAAGCAGTTAATAAACTAGACCGCTGCATTGAAGTTTCTACACAATGGAGTAGATATAGTTTTGCTTTGTGGAATTGAGCAGTTTCTAGAGCCTGCTCGAAGACAACCCCACCCGAGAATGAGGTATCAATTGCTACTAAAACACGGTTGTAACTCATGTAAATCTTCCAGTTTTTACACAAAATTCTTGATGGCCATCAGGAAATCAACCCTAGAACTAGTTATCCAATAGTTCTTCAGTAGAAGAGGTTGAAAACTAGAGAGTGATGATCCTCTTTACTAATTTCTATGGATAAAATAGTAGCGATCATACACACAGCAATCACCAATGATGGCATTGGAATTTCCAAATGGCATATTAGGCAAGTAATTAGCGTATAAACCACGTGTGGCAAAGTTGTGTCAAAACTACCGATTTATTGTGTCAACGAAGATACCGTTAGAGGGAGTGAAAACTGAAACTTACTCCCGATACCTAACTGGCTATCGACGTTAATCGTCCCACCCTGCAGTTCTACTAGGCGCTGTGTAATAGCTAATCCTAATCCAGTTCCACTTGAATGACGGGTGCGGGAATGTTGCGATCGCCAGAATCTGTTAAATACATGAGGTAAATCTTTCGGAGCAATGCCTAAGCCTGTATCAGCTACCGTAACCCAAGCATTCCGATCATCTCGTCGGACTTGCACCACAATTTGCCCCTGTTCTGTGTAGCGAAGGGCATTGCCAACAAGATTCACTAAAATTTGTTCTGTGCGATCAGGATCCACCCAAACTGGAGGTAAGTTAGATGGACAGTCTAAGGCCAGAGTGGGGCCATCTTCTCTCAATTGAGTTGAGAGATTTTCGCTGACGTGTAGTAAAAGTGAATTTAGAGAAATTGATTGTAAATGCAGTGGCAAATGTCCGGCTTCTGCTTTTGAAAGTAGCTGCAAATCCATGACTAATCGTTCAACCCGCCGCACTTCTTTGATCAAGCGATCCAATAGATCCGCAGTGGGAGGTATGCGCTCATCTACTATTTCTTCTAAATAGCCTCGAATAGTGGTCATGGGGGTGCGCAATTCATGAGCCAAATCGCCAATCAGCTCTCGGCGTTTTTGTTCAACCTGCTCTAAACTCATGGCCATGCGGTTAAAACTTCGACTGAGCCGATTGATTTCAGGAATAGAGCTAGTAGGTAAACGAATATCTAACTGCCCATCTGCAAATTTTCGAGTGGTCTGTTCTATCTGAATGAGGGGAGCTGTAATTCGTCGAGCCACCCAATAGCTTAATAGAAGAGCAGCAGTCACACCTGAAAGAATGGACCAAATCATACTGATGTGCCAAGCAGTTTCGAATTCTGCAATCAGAATGGACTTTAATTCAGTAATTTCGATTTGGCGCTGCACTAACTGATCAAGATCTTCGTTGAAACGGTTAAAGGAGGTCAATCGGTTAATAATGATGTAAAAATCCAGGCTGATGAACATTACCAGCATATGAGAGAAAAACAATCGCGACTTCAAACCAATTGTTTTTAGCATGGCCCGTCTTCAAACTTATACCCCACTCCCTGAATTGTTTTAATAAATTGAGGTTGGGTAGGGTTAACCTCAATTTTCTTGCGCAACCGAGCAACCTGCGTGTCCACAACGCGATCGTCTCCAAAAAAATCATTGCCCCAAAGATTATCAATGAGTTGAGTACGACTCCAGGCCCGTCCAGGGTAACTCAGGAAAGTTTGCAGAAGCTTAAATTCAAGACTTGTTAAATCCAGCATCTCAGCCTCTTGACCTGACAGATGCCTTTGCGCGATATGGTGCTCAACATCAACGGTGAAAGATCCAGTTCTATAAAGTAAATGGTCAGATTGTTCACCCCGCAAACTCCGACGTAACAATGCTCTTACCCTAGCTATTAACTCTCTAGGGCTAAAAGGTTTCGTTAGGTAATCATCTGCTCCGGTTGTAAGGCCAATGATCCGGTCAAGTTCTTCAGCCCTGGCAGTCAACATCAGAATATAAGGATCCTTGGCGAGTGATTGCTGACGAATTCGGCTACAAACTTCCAAACCATCTAAACCTGGCAACATCAGATCTAATATGACCAAGTCTGGTTGCAGCATGGTTATAACCCGCAGCGCATCTGCCCCATTGCTTAAGGTTTCACATATAAACCCTTCAGTTTCAAGCATATTGCGAACCAGTTGAGCAATTTCTTTCTCATCTTCAACAATGAGTATGGTGGGTTTCATACTTGGATCAAAGAATGACTCTAATCTCCATGATGGCACGTCAAAATCTCTTTGAGAGAATGACTCCTAGCCATTCTCTCCACCAGTTTTTCATAGCTTATACGATGGAATGAATCAGCAATCAACTTCTGTAAACCACTTTTGAATTTGCTGTCATTCTCTTGATTCATCCATCCAATGAAGGAACGTTCTGGGTCATCTAACTTGATCTGTTGGTGAGTGAAAACAAATTCACCATACAAAGTCATACCGATCTGATCTAAAGACAGCAGCAGTTCTCTATCTCAAAGGTAATCGGACTGAAAGCTATGACCATGTGATGAGGCCGCTCAAAGGAGTAGAGTCGGCCAAAAAGTTTGCTGCATCTATTTAAAGTCTCACCAATTTACTGAGATGTTGTTAGTGTCCTGATTTATTCGCCATGGGCTGAGATAGCTGAAATGCTTTGATAATAGAGAATTCAGAGCACTCCTTTATGAACATTGCCCAACGCGAGCAGCAGATTATCCGCATCCAATCTCAAAGTTCCTATGCTTCTATTAACGAAGCCCTAGAATCAACCCTTCGTCTTGAAGCTAACCGAGTCACCCAGATCGCAGTAGAGTCAGCTCTAGACGAAGAAGTTCAAGCTTATCTATCAGAGATTCAAGGGGATCGACCTCGACGTTCAGGCTACTATCAACGGATCCTTGATACCCAGTACGGCAGGATTACTCAGCTGTCCGTTCCCAAACTACGGAAAGGGAATGCAGGCCGAGAGTGGCAGATTTTAGAGCGTTACCAACGAGCCCTTGGCAGCCTGCTAGAGTTTTGCCTAGGGCTGTATGTCATGGGCTTATCGCTTCGAGATCTGCAAGAAGCTCTCTATGAGATCCTGGGTGCAGTCTTATCCGTGAATGCCATTAACCGGATTACACTTAAAGCCCAGAAGCAGATGCTCCAAAGTCGTCAGACTCGTCTTGAGAAAACCCCTTTTATTTTGATTGTTGATGGGGTTTGGGCGAGTGTTCAATGTGCGTCTGAAGACTTTTGGGAAGACCAAGCTGGGCATATTCGGAAACTACGCCGTGCGGAAGACAGAGTCATCTTAGTGGCCATGGCGATATGGCCAAATGGGACACAAACTGTTCTCCATTATGAAATTGCTGTCCAAGAATCTGAGGCAGCTTGGCTACTGTTCTTTGAGCACCTGCGGCAACGAGGATTGCAAACCCATTTGGTGAAGCTGATTGTGAGTGATGGCACCACTGGGCTACCTAAGGTAATTCGCGCTCTGTTTCCCCTCGCGCAACATCAACGGTGCATTACCCATAAGGTTCGAGCGATGCTCCGGCATTTGGGCTATGAGCAATTGCCACACCTGGATGCTCAAGGACAAGAACTGTCCCACTCTGAAGCCAAGAAGCTGCGGTATTCCTGGAGGGGCGACATGCCCTGTGGACACCTTGCTTCTTTGGCTAATAATCAGGTAGACAAGAAAAAAGATGGGCTGAAAATGATGTCTCTCCAGCTCACCTTATTGACAATGATATTGCCACTATACCAACCCCATTTACGCCGTCAACTGTCTCCTGCCCAGTATCTTCTCCTTGAGATTCTGGTTCATCTTTTACAAACGCTTCGCTGTGTCAAAATCGAGACCCTAGCAGAAGGACTGCCACTGCCGATTCTATTTGAGAGTCGCCGAAAAAATACAACGGTTCTTCTCCTTACCGACCCTTGAACTTGAAACGCTTTGGCTACCGCTGGTTGAACTGTGGCTGAGCAAGCAGTACCCTCAAGGCTCCCAGCTTTATGTCGTCATCGACCGTACCAGTTGGGGTGTGATTAATCTATTGATGGTGAGCGTGGTCTGGCAACATCGCGCTATTCCCATATGGTGTGAAGCGCTCGCTAAAAAGGGCAGCAGCAACTATGACGAGCAAACGGCTATTTTGAGCAACGTCATTCGCCATTTATCCGCCTATCGTCTGGTTATCCTCGGTGACCGAGAGTTTTGTTCCGTCAAGCTCGGACAGTGGTTAGCTCAACAGAAGGTCCACTTTTGTCTGCGCCTCAAGCGGAATACCGAAGTGTCTATGGACCAGCAGTTTACTCAACAACTTCAACAGTTTGGCCTTGCCCCTGGTCAAAAGCTGTTTCTCAATGATGTACGCGTCACTCAGGCTAAAGGCTTTGGACACTTCAATGTGGCCGCCAAATGGAAACGACGCTATCACGGCTTTGCGCCTGATGAAGCCTGGTTTATCCTCACGAACTTCTGTGACCTCAACAGCGCTATCGTCAGCTATCAAAAACGCTTCTGTATCGAAGAAATGTTCCGCGACTTCAAACAGGGAGGCTATTGCCTCGAAGGCTCTCAAGCGATGGAAGAGCGTTTGGTTGCGATTGTCATTCTGATTGCCATTGCCTATACCAGTGCAGCCCTGCAAGGGCAAAGTCTTAAGCAAAAAGGACTCCAGCGCTACATTACTAGACCCGAATCTCCCACCTCACCGAACAAGCGTCATAGTGCATTCCGAGTCGGACTCTCTGCTCATCTGTGGGCGATAACAGGGGATGGAGTTCTGGCTCGATTGGTGGATGGGCTGATGAAACTCTCTCCCAATAAGCTACCTGAATATCAACGGGGGATGAGAGCGATGGAGCTTGTCTGTGCTGGGTTATAGTCGCCATGTCGCCCTTGCAGGCGGTATTCACAAATTAAACACGATGCCTATGCTATCTATAAAGCGCCAGACTGGGAAGAAGCTATTGTTGCGTTGCTCGTGTTTGCACAGAAATGGACAGACCTTGAACCCGATGCGGTCAGAACCTTTACCAAAGATTTTGCCCTGACCTTGAGTTTCTATGATTTTGATGAATCCATTCATTCGCTGATTCGTACTTCCAATGCGCTAGAACGGTTGTTCCGAGAATTCCGAACCAAAGCTGATGAGATTGGTGCTTTCCCCAATGAGGAGAGCTGTTTAGCGATTTTCTTCCTCGTCTCACGCAGAGATCATGCCAAGCATGATCGTCTCAATAACCATGGCGAATAAATCGGGACACTAACGAGATGTTGCATATTGAAAGCCTCGTCAACGATATACATCTAAATCTCTAGGTCACGTTTATCTTTACCATTGTTACGGTGAGTCATCCAAAGTCTATGTTGCAACGTTTTCTACCCGTTTTACCTTTTCTTGTGGATTTGCTACCCCTATTGATTTTATCGATAGCCCTCCGTCCTGCCGTCAGTGCAACGCTTCCTGCAACGCCTAATTTATCGACTGTTGCTCCCCTTGCCCAGGCCAAGCCCGACAACGCATTAAAGGACTACGCTCAAGAAATTACGGTTAGGATTCAGACTGACAATAATCAAGGTAGCGGCACCCTGATCGCCAAGCAAAATAATCAATACCTAGTGCTGACCAACGCCCATGTTATTCGTGGCGCAGCGTCTCTACAGATCCAGACCCATAACGGTCAAACTTATACGGCTAAAGCTCTAGAGAAACCATTTGCCGCCAAATACGACCTGGCGCTCGTTACTTTTGTCAGTAACCAAGCCTATACGCTGCCTGAGCTAGGCAACTTTACCCCTCGCAAAGGTCAATCGGTTATCAGTGCAGGCTATGCAGCAGACTCCCAACAATTTCACCTCAGTTCCAACCCAGTACAACAGATTCTCGAACAGCCCCTTAAGGGAGGATATCAACTGGGATATCCAGGAGACATCCAACAGGGCTTGAGTGGCGGGCCGATCATAGAAACCACGACAGGGGAACTGATCGGCATCAATGGTCAGAGTGCCTTCCCTCTAGTGGATGACTACAAAACTATAGATGGTCAAGTCATTCCCCCTGAAACGGTTCAGACCCTACGCCAACAAAGCTGGGGGATCCCCCTCCAAACTGTCCTGGCCCAAATTCAGCCAAGCCTGCTGGCAGCCTATGGTTTACCCCAACCCCTGGTGGCCTCAACAGTAAAAACGGCTCAGGCTCAAGGATGGGTCGCAGATTTGGAAGCTAGAGCGAAAACGTTCACCCTACAGATCAACAGCTCGACCGGGGCCAACGGTTCGGGAGTGCTCATTGCCAAGCAAGGCAAGACCTACACTGTACTAACCGCCAACCATGTGCTCTGCGAAACGCCCAATGGCAAACCGCCTTGTCCCCTGCAACAGTACGCTGTGGTTGCCCCAGATGGACAGATCTTTAAAGTCGATCCGCAAACTTTTCAGCGCCAAGAGGGGGTCGATCTCGCGATCTTTACGTTTACGAGCGATGCGGATTATGCCTTAGCCACCTTTGGAGATTACAACCCCAGAAAAGACGATGAAGTGTTTGTAGCCGGCTTTCCCAAAGTGAATCAATCCGCAGCCCGTTGGCAGTTCAACGGTGGCAAAGTATTCGATAAAACCGATGGATTTCTCAGCGTCAACAGCTATAGCGTCCGCCAAAATGACGCCGTCTTTGCCCTTCCCCAAGCCAGCTTTGGAGGGGGTTATGAATTGGTATATACCAGCATTACCTATGGGGGGATGAGTGGGGGGGTGGTTCTGGATCGTCAGGGTCAGGTGATTGGCATTCATGGCCTAGCAGAAGGGGAATCTGAAACCGAGAATCTAAAGATTCAGTTGGGGCTGAGTTTAGGTATTCCCACCAGTACAGTCTTAGGAACCCTGCCTAAGTTCAACCTCCCACCAGAACTCCTTCAGGTCAGTTCTATTGCACCGACACCCCTTTCGGCGGGCCAACAAACCCAGTGGCAAACCTCGGTTTTGCAGGTGGATGTGCCAACCAGCAACGCTAAAGCAGAAGTCTGGATTGAGCGGGGTAATCAGCTTTGGCGGCTGGAACAATATGCGGAAGCCCTAGCTGCGTTTGATCGGGCGATTCAATTGAATCCCTCTTTTGTCCATTTGGCTTGGTATGGCAAAGCCCTTGTGTATCGGTCTCAGGAAAACTTTCCTGCGGCTGAAATGGCTTTACGCAAAGTCCTTACCCTCAAGCCGAACTATAAGCCCGGATGGAAAGTACTGAGCGCGGTCTATCGGCTCCAGAAAAAACCAGAACAGGCTTTAACTGCCGTCAATTCAGGTTTAAAAATTGCGCCAACGGATGCTCAGTTGCTGAATGAGAAATATGTTGTTCTATCGGTACTTTATCGGTATCCAGAAGCTCTAACGGCCATTGATGCTGCGATCGCCCAGGCTCCTCGGGCAGCCTTTTATATCAATCGCGGCTGGGTGCTGATCAAGATGGACCGATACGAAGAGACGTTGACTGCCCTTAACCAAGCCATCGAGATCGATCCCAATATGGCCATTGCCTATACGAACCGAGGCGTGACGTACTCTTTTCTGAAACGTCCGAAGGAAGCGATTGCAGATCTTAAAAAGGCCATCGCCCTGGACTCGCAATATATCTCTGCCTATGGCGGCTTAGGGATGCTTTATCACTCCCAAGGCCGTTATCAGGAAGCCTTGGCTCAATTTAACCAAGGGATTGCCATTGATCCCAAAAATCCCATCAATTATTCGGGCCAAGGATTTGTCTATTTTGCCCAAAAACAATATCAAGCTGCGATCGCAGCCCATACCCAAGCCATTGAGCTAGAGCCTGACAGTGCCAATGACTACTTCAGTCGGGCCAATGTTTATATCACAACTCAGCAATACCAACCTGCGATCGCAGACTTAACCAAGGCCATCCAGCTGGCCCCACCTGATCCAATTTATTTCAACAACCGGGGCGATGCCTATGCCGCCTTGAACCAGCCAGAAGCAGCCCTCGCCGACTATTCCCAAGCCATTGCAGTGGACAAAAACAATACTCGGGCTTATATCGGTCTGGGGACGGTGTATCAAAGGACTCGCCAGTATCAACGTGCGATCGCGCAGTTTGACCAAGCCATTGAAGTCGCTGATTTCCCCCAACAATTAGAGACAGATAAAAAGTATAAGGGGTTGGCCTACTCCGCTCGTGGCTTTCTTTACAGCGACCTTGGCAAGCTGGAACAGGCCATTGCCGATTTTTCCCAAGCCATCGAACTGTCCCCTAAAGTTACCTATCTCTATCGCGCCCGCGCCCTGAATTACACAGCCTTAAACCGCTATCAAGAGGCCATCGCAGACTATACCCAAGCCATAGAAATTGCCCCCAAGGATTTATCCACCTATATCCAAAGGGGCAAGGTTTACCGCACATTAGGCCAGGAAGCTGAAGCCAATGCAGATTTTCAAAAGGTTCTGCAAACTGAACCGTCGGACAGTCAGGGGTATGAGGCCCGAGCCGATGTTTATAAATCATTAAAACGGTATCCAGAAGCCCTGGCTGACTATACCCAGGCCATTAAGTTAGCCCCCCAGACCCCCCTTCAACGAAGTTTGTTACATAGTAGCCGCGCCCAGATGTATGGCAATTTGCAGCAATATGAACAGGCCAATTCAGATTATTCTAAAGCCCTTGCCCTCCTTCCCAATCCCACCGTTCCCTTTGCGGCAGACTTATACATTGCTCGGGGCAATAACTCTTTAAATTGGCAACGCCAAGAGGATGCTTTGGCTGATTTCAATCAAGCCATTAACATTAATCCCAAAAATGTGATGGCCTATGTCGGTAGAGGTCGCCTGTCCTTGGGAACCCAGAAATATCAGGACGCCTTGGCTGACTTCAATACCGTGATTAAACTCAATCCAAAGCTAGGGTTTGTCTATGACTTTCGTAGTAGAACTTATCAGGCGTTAAACCGTATTGAAGATGCGATCACAGATGCAGATCAATGGATTGAACTCCAGGCCAATGCAGCCAGCTATACCCGTCGAGGCATTTTACATGTCTTAGGGGCCAATCCGTCCCTCGCTTTGAATGACTTTCAGCAGGCTATCACCCTCAATCCCAAAGCGATTATCCCGACCATCAACTTGGGGCTTATTTACTATGAGCAAGGGAATCGAAAGCAAGCGATTGCCCAATTCCGGCAAGCGATTGAACTTGATAGCTCTCTGGCAGAACCTCAGCTTGCTCTAGCTACTGCGCTCTACCCCAGAGATCAACAACAAGCGATTGCCCTAGCCCAATCGGCCCTCAAGCAAGATCCCAAATTCCGAGAAGTCGAATTTCTCAAGAAAAACCTTTGGGGCGATCAGTTAATCACTGAGGCCCAAAAGCTTTTGGCCGATTCGGCTTTACCAGCTCCTTAACTATTTTTTTCTCCAACTTAATGACGGAGCCCATCCCCTTTCTCTGATGAATGAAAAAGCCGTTAGCGTTAGGCAATCTCAGCTGATCCAAAAGCAGTCTATCCCCTCAAATATTTGGGGCTGTGATGGTTTCCAACGGGTAAATCAGACGATCTAAGAGTGATGGGTTGTGCATATTCACCCTAGATCTACACGATAGGGCATAAGACGTTCTACTGATTCCTACTACTATCTTGGCGAGTGATTATTAGCTTATGTTGCGATATTCTCTGTCCCTACTTCCGCTATTGCTGACATCCATGGTGATCAAACCTGCAATCAGCATGCCTGTCACCCCAAATGCCCCACTAGCCCCCCTAGCTCAAGCGAATCCCGGACAAGAGCAGGCCACTTACGCCCAAAAAATTAGCGTTCGAGTCAGCAGCAATACGAACCAAGGCAGCGGGACTCTCCTCAGCAAGCAAGGCAACACCTATCTAGTCCTCACCAATGCCCATGTGATTCGAGGTGCCCAAACCCTCAACGTCCAAACTCACGACGGCCAAACCCATACCGCTCAGGTTGTACCTAACTCTTTTCCCAACAACTATGACCTGGCCCTAGTCCAATTCCAAAGTTCCCAACCCTATACCCTCGCTGAGATTGGCACCTTTCAACCCAAAGTCGGCCAGCAACTATTTACGGGGGGGTACGCGGCTGAATCCGGGACCTTCTCTAGCAACAGTGGCCAAGTCCAGAAAATTCTACCCCAACCCCTCCAAGCAGGCTATCAAATTGGCTTTGATGGCAATGTTCCCCAAGGCGTCAGTGGCGGCCCCCTATTCGAAGCCACAAGTGGACAATTGATCGGTGTTCAAGGTCGCAGTGCGAATCCCCTGATTGATAACTATACCCAAGCCGATGGCACCCCCATCAGCCCTGAAGATAGGAAAAAACTGCGCCAGCATAATTGGGCCATTCCGATCCAAACGGTCTTAGCCCAAATTGAAACAAAGCTATTAATTGCCTACGAGCTGCCTACTCCTCAACAAGATACAAAGCTTGTTCAGCCCAACTGGACGGGCTGGCTAGCTGAACTAGAACAGCAAGCCCAACAATTCACGGTTCGTATCAACAACATGACAGAGAACACCAATGGGTCTGGGGTCATTATTGCCAAACAAGGCAACACCTATACCGTCCTGACCGCAGAGCATGTCCTCCACCAAAAACCAGGCACCCAGCCTAACTTCACTCTCACCACTGCCGATGGCCAAGACCATGCCCTGACCCCCAATCGCATCCGCCGACAGCCAGGGGTTGATTTAGCGGTTATTGAATTTGAGAGCAAAGCCAACTATGCCGTTGCAACTCTGGCAAACTATCGCCAAAGTAAGAATGATGTTGTTTTTGTTGCTGGGTTTCCCAAAATAGGGCAGACCGCCCCTCAATGGCTAATGAGTAGTGGCGGTATTTTTGAGCAAGAACAAGGTCGGTTCAATACCACCAACATCCAAATTACGGGCCGCACTCAAGCGGAAGCCAGTTCTAGTCTTGCCGTTACCCAAGGCAGCTTTGCTCAGGGCTATGACCTGCTGTACACCAGCATTACCTATGGGGGAATGAGTGGGGGGCCTGTTCTAAATTATCAAGGTCACGTTATTGGGATTCATGGCCAAGCAGAGGCGGAAGAATCTTCGTCTGGAGAGAGCGTGATTCAATTAGGGAATAGTTTGGGAATTCCTATCAATACATTTTTGGGATTAGCCTCACGACTGCAAGTTCCTCTCCAGAAGCAAGCAACGACACCACCCCCAACTTTAGATCAACAACGAAATTCAGAACGGCGACAGGCGTTATTGAATATAGCAATACCCACAGAAAACGCCGCTCCTGAGATTTGGATTCAGCGGGGAAACCAATTACGTCGATTGGGTCGTGATTCCGAAGCAATCGCAGCTTTTGAACGAGCGATTCAGTTAAATCGAGACTATGTGCATCTGGCCTATTTTGGCAAAGCCCAGGCATTAAGCAATCAAGACAAGCTGCAACTAGCCATCACGGCCCTCAAAGAGGTGATCCGCAGGCAGCCGAGCTACACGCCAGCTTGGGAATATCTAGCCAGTTTCCACCGCAAACAACAACAATATGAGCAGGCGCTAGAAGCGATTAATCAAGCGATTGAGCAACAGCCTCAAAATGCCAATTTGTATAGCGAAAAACATAGCATTTTGAGTGAGCTGGGGCGTAAAAATGAGGCATTAGCAGCAATTAACCAAGCCTTGAAATTGTCAGAACGAGCAGCGTTCTACCTTAACCGAGGCTTTACCTACTTTGGCTTAAAGCAATACCCCAATGCGATCGCAGACTCTGACAAAGCTATTGCCCTCAATCCTGAGTATGCGGAAGCCTACAGCAACCGGGGCAATGTCTACAGAGTCTTAGCGCAATACCCCCAAGCGATCGCAGACTTTGACAAAGCGATTAACCTCAATCCTGAGCTACCAGAAGCCTACTTTAACCGGGGCTTGACCTACTATGACTTAGCGCAATACCCCAATGCGATCGCAGATTATGACAAAGCCATTAACCTCAATCCTGAGTATGCGGAAGCCTACAACAATCGGGGCGCTACCTACACTAACTTAAAGCAATACCCCCAAGCGATCGCAGACTTTGACAAAGCCATTGCCCTCAATCCTGAGTATGCACTCGCCTACAACAACCGAGGCATTGCCAACGATGCCTTAGCGCAATACCCCCAAGCGATCACAGACTTTGACAAAGCCATTGCCCTCAATCCTGAGTATGCGGAAGCCTACAGCAACCGGGGCAATGTCTACAGAGTCTTAGCGCAATACCCCCAAGCGATCGCAGATTATGACAAAGCCATTGCCCTCAATCCTGAGTTTGTACTAGCCTACAATGGCCGGGGCTTAGCCTACCACGCTTTACAGCAATACCCCCAAGCGATCGCAGATTATGACAAAGCCATTGCCCTCAATCCTGAGCATGCACTCGCCTACATGCATAAAGGCACTACCTACAGAAACTTAAATCAATACTCCCAAGCAATCGTAGAGTACGACAAAGCCATTAACCTTAATCCTGAGTTTGTACTAGCCTACCAAGGTAGGGGCATTACTTACTTTGCCTTAAAGCAATTCCCCCAAGCGATCACAAATTTTGATGAAGCCATTAACCTCAATCCTGAGGATGCGATGGCCTACAATTTTCGGGGCATTGCCTACAAATTCTTAAAGCAATTCCCCCAAGCGATCGCAGATTATGACAAAGCCATTGCTCTCAATCCTGAGTATGCGGAAGCTTATCGAGATCGGGGGCTTGCCCATGCTCAGACAGGAAACATTACTCAAGCCAAACAGGATCTACAGAAAGCTGCCAAGCTTTTTCAACAACAAAATAGGCCAGAAGATTCTCAAAAAGTGATGCAACTTCTACAGCAGCTTTGAGATCCATCCAAAGGATCACACTTCCCTGAGAACTGCCCCATTTGTCCTGAATTTTATCGGCAAGCCTGGTTCCCATCATGAATAGCCCTAGATACTGCATCACTAAAGATAACGAACTTAACAACACCGGACAATATAGTTGAACACGGCTCTACTTCCTATCCTCCACAGCCTTAACGCCACTGCTGGCCCCCTTGTGTCTTAATTGATTAGAGCAACAGACCGCTCGACCCACACAGGATCTGTGACAGAGTTGAACCTCAACAGTTCTAGAGATCTCACTGTCTAGATTCATTAGCCTAGATATAGGCTCAAAGTCCCCCAGAATGGGGGATTTAGGGGGCGAGTGCAAAAGCTGATGTTGCCAAAAGAGATGGCAGAAATCTCGGTATTAACCAATTTTCATTCCTAAGATGCCGAAGATTAAATCTACTTAGTAAAATTTACGCTTGCATACGGGGCGTTCACTACAACGATAGATGATTCAACACATTCACTAAATTAGCTATGACTACCCATAAGCTGACATCTAAGTTGATCTCATTCAGTACCCTACTCCTAACAATTGCAACACCCACTCTTTCTCTCCATCCTGCCCTGGCACAAACTGCAAGAGCCCAATCTACCCAATCCATCGCAACACAGATCTACCAGCAAGCCAGTCCCGCCGTCATCACCATCAAAAACGGTTCAGGACATGGGAGTGGCTTTATTGTTAGCTCCGATGGTTGGATTATCACCAATGCTCATGTCGTTGCCAATGGTCCCCGGATCGTTACCGTCAAATTCAATGATGGTCGTCAAGTGTCCGCCGATGTCATTGGTTTTGCCCACAATGGCGTTGATCTAGCAGCCCTCAAAATATATGAATCTGCTAATTTACCCTCCCTTCCTGTCGCCCCTGTAGATTCGCCTCAAATAGGCGACGATATTTTTGTGATTGGCACCCCCCTGACCGAGGATTACCAAAATACCTTATCGAAGGGAATGATCAGTCGCGTAGACCCTCAGAAGGGAACGATTCAACATAATGCCAATACTAATCCAGGGAATTCAGGTGGACCTGTCCTCAACCGCCAGGGACAAGTTGTCGGTGTCCATTTCAGTGGAGATGTCCGGGGCCTTGTTTATAGTCGCACTGGTCGCCCCATTGGAGTGACTAAAAGTGGCATTGGCACTGGTCTGTTAGCAGGATCTAGCTATAATGCTTCCGACGCAACCTAATGTAGATCAATGGAATGCCCATATTGTCTAAGCGAGAAGATCCTAAAGCGCGGCTTTGATAGCCTGCAAGATGGGACATTAGTCCAGCGATATCAGTGTAAGGATTGCAATCGGCGTTTCAACGAACGCACGGGTACCCCAATGGCTCGCTTACGCACCGCTAGTTCAGTAGTGAGCTATGCCATCAAAGCTCGCACCGAAGGGATGGGTATTCGTGCTGCAGGTCGAACTTTCGGTAAATCTCATACCACCATTATGCGTTGGGAAAAACGCCTAGCAGACCAAGCACAGAACTGGTCACCTCCCGCACCAGCAGCCTCTGATGTGACGGTAGAAGGGGATGAAGTTTACACGCGTGTAGGCAAAAATCTTCCCCCCCAGCCAATCCCAGGGCTGGACCATCCATTTCCTTGAACGCGAAAGCCGCTATTGGTTGACAGCACAAGCTGGCCTCAAGGATGCACAACTTTTTGCAAATGGCGTTTACTCAGCTTGGGAGTGGGTCAAAGCCTGTGATGGGATTCGATGGTTTACCGATGGTGAGAGGCGTTATGGACAAGAACTTTGGAAGCTCGCCAATGTCTATCTCAATGGTGAGGAGTGTCATCCTGACTATGGGCATCGCAAGGTTTGGCGAGAGGGGTTAGAAGTCGCGATGAAAGTTAAAGGGTCTCAGGGGAATCGGCGAGTAGAGTGGGTGAAAGCAGAGCATCCCTTTACCGCTATCAGTCTAGGGTCTGAGGTCCATGCCAATCATAATGAGGCTCACAATGCTGCCTTGAGGAGACGATGTAGTGCTTATCGAAGACGGCAGAATCTCTACGCTAAGAAGCGGTCGGGGTTACAGCGAGTGCTAGATGTACAACGCCTGATTCATAACTGGGTTAGACCCCATTGGGGGCTCAGTAAGCAGACCACACCAGCAATGGAGATGGGATTTTGTTCTCGTCCGTTGAGCACACTAGAACTCCTCACCAATAAAGGGTTTAGGTATGTGCCCTGTTAGTAGACCAGTGCCGTGGCATTAACTTTGCCATCTCGGGTGACCGATTACACACCTTTCTAAAGGCAATGAGATCTGGAAAAACCTCTCGTGTTTCGACCTTACCCAAACCAAGCTCGGAGAAAAAGATCCCACAACTCGTAAGTCGGGAATTGGATGCCAGCCTGGAAAAAACAGATATCCAAATAACCCCTCAAACGTTTATGGACTTGTACCAATTCCAGGGTAAAGCCAAACAATCTGTATCACTAACCCTAAAAAGTGATGAATTTAATCCGGTTCTCCAGTTGTTCTTTGTGGATCAATCTGGTCCCAAACCAAAATATATTTCAGTAGCCAAAAATGATGACCGTGGACCAGCTGATTTCACTGCTCAATTGAATCTTTCACTCCTCCAAAATGGCCTCTATTACATTGGGGTAACGACATCTGATCGAGGCGAGCAAGGTCGATATCAAATTCAAGCCAAAGGCATCTAATTGTGCAGGGACCGACCACTATTTCTAGACGACCCTGCCCCCAACTCGCTACAGTGGACAAGCCCGATCAAGTCTCTAAGCGCGGGGACCCATCCCAGTGAAGCCCTCCAACACTTATACACCTGCGGAACCCCTTTCCCAACTGCCCGGTCTGAGTGCTGACCATCTCAGCCAACTTCAGCAATGTGGAATTACAACCATTCACAAACTCCACACTCAAACCCAATCGCCCCAGCAACGGCAAAAATTAGCAGTGCAACTGAAACTGCATCAAAAATACATCAATAAATGGGCTGCTCTTGCAGAACTGTCTTTGATTCCTGGCGTGGGGACGAAGAACTGTGGCTTGCTCCTACATGCAGGAGTGGGTTCGACAGGGCAACTTGCCCAGATGCCATCTGAGCGCCTGCATCGACAACTGCTCCGATTACATGTGGCGATGCTCGGACAAAACTCCCTTTGCCCAACTGTCGCGGAAGTGACCCAGTGGGTTATTCAAGCTCGTCGCCTTGCCCATCGTTAGCGATTCAAGCTAAATCACGAATATGGTTCAATATGCGATCGATTTCGTCAGGGGTGTTGTAAATACCAGGTGTCAAGCGAGCATAGGACACGTCATAAGGGGTAGTGCTGGCAATAATATTTTTAGCCTTTAGCTTAGCAACCACCGCCTTGGGTGAGAGTCCTTCCACATCAAAACAAACAATTGCGGCAGATAAATCATCGTCGATGGGCGTATACAGCTTGATATGCTGCATTTTTGACAACCCCTTTTTCAGTTGCCGACTGAGGGAATACAGGCGCTTGGTGACACGCTCTTTGCCCATCTGTTGGTGAAAGGCAAAGGCCTGAGCCATGGCCCATTGGTGCTCAAAGGTTTTAAATCCTCCAGGGGTCATCCAAGCCCCCCAGCCTGCCCCGCCCGAAAATGTTGGAATTGTCGGTGTAACCGCATCTTGGGTTTCAGGCTTGCCCCATATAAAACCAGAACCTCTTGGGGCGAACATCCATTTATGGGTGCCCGCAACAAAGAAATCACACCCTAGGGCGGGCAATGCATCATCTTCAACCCCTAAACCGTGAACACCATCGACAAAAAATAGGACCCGATCCTCCTCTGAGCGATTTTGGTTGAGTTGCTTTAACTGGTCTGCAATTTTAGCAATGGGAACTTTGAGGCCCGTGCTGGAATGAACCCAGGTTGCCGTAACCAGACGCGTTTTGGGGCCAATCCCGTTGATCAAGGTCTCAACCATTTCGTCTTGGCTAACGGTTTGGATATCTCGATACAGGGGAATTTCTTTGATCGTTGCTCCAGTTCTGGAAGCTTTATATTTCAAAGATGTATGGGTGGAGTAGTAATCAAAGGTGGTGGTCAGCATTTCCTGATCAGGACGAATGCTCAGCCCATTGATTACCAACGCAGTCCCCATTGTTGTACTGTCCGTAAGGGCAATGTCCTTGGCTTGAACCCCCAAATAGTCCGCCGCATTGGCTCGCACCGCTGCTACTAAATCGGGTCGATGGTCATAGAGATAATGGGTCGGGTTTTGATCGAGACCATCCCGATGCTCATCGATGGCGGATTGAACGGGAGTGGGATGGGAGGCTAGTAGCAAACCTGCCATATGAATATATTTAGGGTCCAAATTGAAGTGAGTGCGGACTGCCCGCCAATTCTTGAAGTTTTGGTGTTTAGTTCGATGGTTGGCTGATTGGCTGGTTGCGATTTGAGGGTTTACCAAAGTACCCACAGCCGTTCCCAAACCTGCGGTTATTAGAAAGTTTCTCCGAGACCAAGCCATGACGGTTTTTCCCTAGGGGTTTGAAACTGATCCTACAGTCTAGAAATCAGATCTTGGATGTGGTTTTCTAATTGTTTAAGGGCCTCGTCTGGATTCTCACGATCGACATCATGGACGCACCAATAGTGAATTTTATTTTCCCAGTCTGGAAATCGTGCGTGTATCAGGGGACGATGCTCTGTTTCGTCAACGGCTATCACCTGATGGGATGCATTGAGATCGTTTAAGGTCAGCGGCAAGGGAAAGCGAAGCGGATCCGAGAGCTGGATATTTCGACTCAGTAACCCTTGGCGAGCATATTTAGAGATGGGGCCAGCATTGTTTTGCCCCCGCTCCAAAGCAAGCCCCCGAGAATCTGCTCGCCAGCCGAGGTCCTTTTGGGCTGCTAAATGGTTGAAATAATGCTCTGAGAATCGACTTCGGTAGTAATTCCCAGTGCAGAGAAACAAGACCGTTTGCACTTAAATCGCTCAATATCTACCCCCATAACTTATCTGAAATCCGGATAAATGCTTATATTGCTTGAAGGATGGCCTTGAACGAGTGAAGCCATTACCAACCAGGCATGGGGAGAGTTAGAAGAGGTTACAGCCCATTGTTGCCGAATGCTAATGCAACACCAAAAATTCAATCAATTCTAGCGAAATTTTCAGTAGTTTTTAATCTTGCCGATTTAACTTGAGTCTGATGTTATCTCCATCCCAATCGTTCTCAAGGTAACTGAGGATCTTGAAAGCCTGTTCCTGGATGAGAAGGAAGTCTTTGATATCTACAGAGGTCTTTGATGTGAAACGTTTACTAGATCAAGTGGCCTTGGTAACAGGAGCCAGTTCTGGCATAGGATCTGGGGTCGCTCTCTGTTTGGCGCAAGAGGGGGCAAAAGTCATTGTTAACTATGCCAGCAGCCAGAAAGGGGCTGATGCGGTCGTTGCTGAAATTAAAGAACAAGGCGGAGACGCGATCTCAATTCAAGCCGATATCAGCCAAGAAGACCAAGTCCTCAATCTTTTTGCTAAAACCTATGAAGCCTATGGAACAATCGATATCCTCATTAACAATGCTGGTCTCCAAAAAGATCAGCCCTTTACCGAGATGACCTTAGAAGCTTGGAACAAGGTTATAGATGTCAATTTAACAGGGCAATTTCTCTGCGCCCGAGAAGCTGCAAAGGAATTCATCAAGCGGGGTGTTGTCCCAGGACGCTCTTGTTCAGCGGGAAAAATCATCTGTATGAGTTCAGTTCATGAGGTGATTCCTTGGGCAGGACATTGTAACTATGCGGCTTCCAAAGGGGGGGTAATGCTGCTGATGAAGAGCATGGCTCAGGAGCTAGCACCGCATAAAATTCGGGTCAATAGTATTGGGCCAGGGGCGATCAAAACACCTATCAATAAAGAGGCTTGGGATACACCAGCGGCAGAAGAAAGTTTACTCAGCCTAATCCCCTACAACCGGGTAGGTGAATCGAACGATATTGGGAAAGCGGCGGTGTGGCTGGCTTCCGATGAGTCAGAGTATGTCCATGGTGTGACCCTATTCGTGGATGGCGGCATGACCCTTTACCCCGGATTTGCAACAGGTGGTTAGACGCTCCATTTTACTCAACAGTGGGAATCTACTTATGGTTGTCCAGTTTGCCCAAGCGATTGGGGATAGCAGACATCAATCAGGCTGTTCAATATGTCCAGGAGGGGAAAGCTCGATAACGAGCTGTACTTGCTGCCTAACCTCCAAGTTCACTTTTTTGACTTTTTAGAGATGCCCCTATGACCACTCCCGAAGAACAACGACTCATAGAAAATCATGATAACCGCACACCAGGGAAAGACCATCGCCAGGCTCATTGGAAACGTTGGGGACCTTACCTTAGCGAACGTCAATGGGGCACGGTACGTGAGGACTATAGTGCCTATGGCGAAGCCTGGGATTATTTTTCTCATAATCAGGCCCGGTCAAGAGCCTATCGATGGGGTGAAGATGGCCTGTTAGGCATCTCTGATGACCATCAGCGTTTGTGTTTTGCCCTATCCCTATGGAATGGGGAAGACCCCATTTTGAAGGAGCGTTTGTATGGCTTGACGGGCAGTCAGGGCAATCATGGCGAAGATGTTAAAGAGTACTACTTTTACCTAGATAGCACTCCGACTCATTCCTATATGAAAGGGCTATATAAATATCCCCAGGCGGCATTTCCTTACGAGTGGCTGGAGTCAGAGAATCGTCGCCGGGGGCGTGGTGACCCAGAATTTGAACTGCTGGATACGGGAGTATTTGAGGGCGATCGCTACTTTGATGTTGGGGTGGAGTATGCGAAAGCATCACCTGAGGACATTCTGATCCGGATCAGCGTTACCAATCACGGCCCTGAGACGAAAACGTTGCATCTACTGCCAACTCTCTGGTTTCGTAATACCTGGGCTTGGGACAAAGGAGCTTCAGCACCTTCCTTAAAGGCAATTACCCCGTATACGGCTCAGGTCTCTCATCCTGAATTAGGAGAACGGTGGTGGACCTGTCTAGGGGCAACGGAACTGCTATTCACCCAAAACGAAACGAATTTTGAGCGGCTGTTTCAAGTTGATAATTCGCAACCCTATGTCAAAGACGGGATTCATAACTACATTGTCCAGGGTCATAAACAAGCTATCAATCCTGAACAAGTCGGAACCAAAGCTGCTGCGTATTATCCTTTGACTCTGGAGTCTGGAGAAACTCAGGTGGTGCAGCTGCGGCTCAGTGATCGACCCGATCAAGATGGGTCTGATTTTGAGCAAGTGTTTTGCGATCGCATTTCCGAAGCCGACGAGTTCTACGCCACTGTCACCCCAAACTGTCTAACAGCCGATCTTTGTAATATCCAGCGACAGGCTTTTGCAGGGATGCTGTGGACCAAGCAGTACTATCACTTTATTGTCAAGGACTGGCTCAAGGGAGATGCCAACAACCCGCCGCCACCTGAAACTCATCAGCAGGGGCGCAATCATCAATGGAAACATCTCCACTCCGACGATATTATTTCTATGCCAGACAAGTGGGAATATCCCTGGTTTGCAGCCTGGGACTTGGCCTTCCATACCATTCCTATCGCATTAGTGGATCCAGAGTTTGCCAAGAACCAGCTCGATATTATGACGCGAGAATGGTACATGCACCCCAATGGTCAGCTCCCAGCCTATGAATGGGCTTTTGGGGATGTCAATCCCCCGGTCCATGCCTGGGCGACTTGGCGGGTCTACAAAATTGAGCAGAAAAGAAAGGGGAAAGGCGATCGCCAGTTTCTGGAGCGAGTTTTTCAGAAACTGATGCTGAACTTCACCTGGTGGGTGAACCGGAAAGATGTCGAAGGCAATAATGTCTTTGAAGGCGGGTTCCTGGGATTAGATAATATTGGAGTCTTTGACCGCAGTTCTCCCTTACCAACGGGGGGCTTTATAGAGCAAGCAGACGGTACCAGTTGGATGGGTATGTATTGCCTAAATATGTTGGCCATCGCCCTGGAGCTAGCCCAAGAGAACGCAGTGTATGAAGACATGGCCACCAAGTTTTTTGAGCATTTTCTCTATATTGCAGAGGCGATGAACCATGTAGGTGGAGATGGCACCCAGCTTTGGGATGAAGAAGATGGCTTTTTCTATGACGTCTTGCACTTACCGAATAATGATCGCCTACCCCTCAAAGTACGATCCATGGTGGGGCTGATTCCACTATTTGCTGTGACCGTTCTTGAACCTGACATGTTGGCGAAAGTCCCCGCCTTCAAAGAGCGCTTAGAGTGGTTTATCGAGCATCGTACCGACCTCAAAAAGAACGTCGCCTGTATGGAGACTCAAGGCACGGAAGCGCGTCGGTTATTAGCGCTGTGCTACTTGACCCCCGGTCGGATAGTTCCATCCGATCGGTTTCGTCGTATTCTCAGTCATCTACTGGATGAACAGGAATTTTTCAGTGACTATGGGATTCGAGCCTTGTCTCGTCACCATAAACACCATCCTTATGTTTTTTATGTGGATGGACAAGAACATCGCGTAAATTATGAACCTGCAGAGTCAGGTAGCGGCTTATTTGGGGGAAATTCAAACTGGCGGGGTCCAGTCTGGTTTCCAGTCAACTATTTGCTAATTGAATCGCTGCAAAAGTTTTATCACTACGTTGGAGATGATTTTAAAGTGGAATGTCCTACAGGGTCTGGCAACTGGATGACCTTATGGGAGGTGGCTGCAGAAATTTCTCGGCGGTTGATGCGGATTTTCACCCAGGAATCATCTGGTCATCGTCCGGTCTATGGTGCCACTGAGACCTTCCAGTCCAATCCCCAATGGAAAAACTACATCCAGTTTTACGAATACTTCCATGGAGATAACGGCGCTGGAATTGGAGCCAGTCATCAAACGGGTTGGACTGGGTTAATCGCTAAACTAATTCAGCAGACGGGAGAAACCCTGGGTGAAGACCTATAAGAAGATGGCTGAACATCGGAGCCAATCCCCTAGGGTCAATCAGCAATGCCCATGTCTTTGAATATCCTAGACTTTGCGTTCGCTGATGATATTACTCCCCAAAGAGAGATGACTAGCATCAACAAAATTTTCGAGACGCCTTCCAATGAAATCGGAGACAGCAATTGATGGCAAGAGCACTTATATGCTCAAAAGCCTTAGAGACCATTGGCCTAACTATTTAATCGAAGCCTGGGGCTTAGGGACTTTTATGGTGTCAGCCGGGGGGTTGGCCACCCTTCTCTACGCCACAGATTCACCCTTAACCTTTCCCCATCCGCTCTGGCGAGACGTTGTGATGGGCATGGGCATGGGCGGGACAGCAATGGGCATTATCTACTCGCCCTGGGGCAAGCGATCGGGGGCACATATCAATCCGGCAGTGACCCTAACATTTTTTCGACTTCAGAAAATTACGGCCTGGGATGCGTTTTTCTATATTCTTGCCCAGTTTATCGGGGCATTCGTCGGGGTCTTGTTCGTGGCTGGTGTTCTAGGCGGCCCGTTTCAGCAGCCCCCGGTCAATTATGTGGTGACAGTACCCGGACAATGGGGATGGCCTGCAGCACTGGTCACAGAATTTACAATTTCCTTTGTGTTAATGACGATGGTGCTCTGGGTTAGCAACACACCTCAGTTGGCGAAGCTAACCGGATTTTTTTCAGGTATCTTTGTGACCCTCTATGTTATTTTTTCTGCACCCATTTCTGGCTTTGGCATGAATCCAGCGAGAACTTTTGGTTCAGCTTTGCCTGCCCAAACCTGGACTGCTTTTTGGATCTACTATTTAGCACCCCCTTTAGGAATGCTGCTAGCAGCAGAACTCTATCAGAGAATCTCGAAGGTGCGATCTCGTTCCATCTGCAGCAAGCTCTGCCCCAACGGGGATACGTTCTGTATCAGTCCAGTCTGTTGTGGTGAATGTGATAGGTTGATCCGGCCCTGGCGACAGAAGGTTGATTCTTCATCCTAACCGCTGGTAAATAGCTAATGAATTGACGTTCATTCTGTCGAGGATATCACTAAGCTGCGACCTGGCTTTGGTCAAGGGAACATAGTGGAGCCAACTAGGTGTTGGGCATGGAGAGAACTAGAGACGTTCTTCGCTAAAATTATCAGATTAGATTATTCGGCGATTAACTCAGCAGTTTTGTTGTTGCGATCATAAAATGACCAACATCCCATTACTGTTCGGATCAGGTGGGGAGGGAATAGATTAAAAGCATCAACATTCGCTTATGGAATTCTGAATCCACTAGATTATTTCCTCAATCCTAGAGAATTTGCTCTTTGATATAATCCGCAACTCTCAAAGTTTGGGCAATGATAGTCAGAGTGGGGTTAACCGCTCCTGCTGAGACAAAGAAACTACCATCAGTCACAAATACATTGTCCAAATCATGGGGCTGGCAATAGGGATCGAGAACGGACTGACTGGCATCTGTTCCCATCTTCATCGTGCCCATGGTGTGTCCAAGAGGAATGCCCACCATGCTGCCAAGATACAGGTCAACGGCATGAGTCCCTGGGTGACAGCCCACACAGTCTAAGAAATCAGTAAGCCGTTTCTTAAGTTGATTCGCAGGCTCGATATTATTGGCTTGGTAGTCAAAGACTACTTGTCCAGAACGGTTATAAGAGATCCCGTTTTCGACTCTGGGCAAGTCCTCACTTTGGAGCCAGAAGTCTAAGGAATGAGCCGCCATTTCCGCATGGGTCATGCCTAGCAACGGTTCTGGGGACTCTAATTTCATCAGAGCTTCATTAAAGTTACCTAGCATTTGAATCAGTCCCATCGGATATTTAAAGTCCTGATCACCCCAGTAGTAATCAGCTAGAGCTAAGGTTTTTTCAAAGGTGGCATCGTTTGGCGTTTTACTGATAGCAATCAAGGTGGCGTTGTTATGCCCCATGAAGTTGCGACCAACCAGACGCGTTGAGTTGGCAAGGCCGTTAGGGTGTTTTGGGTGTTGGGATCGCAAAAACAACAGCGCCGATCCCAAGGCCCCTGCGGCTACAATCATCAGTTCAGCAGCATACTCAACGGTTTCTCCAGCTTCCGTTTTCACAACAACTTTATCTATTCTGCGGCCAGTAGGATCGGCGACAAGTTGTTCTACAGGGCTATTGGTTTTGAGGGTTACATTGTCGTAGGTCAGAGCTGGACGAATACCCACAATATGTGAGTCTGCCTTTATTTCATAGGGATCAGGATAGCCATCGAATTGCGGCCATAAATCCAAGCTGCTGGTGGCTCCATCTTCACCATCGTGGCCCATCCGCATGCCCATCGGAATGGGGAACGGATGCAGTCCCTGATTGGCAAGATCGTCGTTGAGTCGTTGAATTCGAGGCTCATGCTGGAGCGGCCCATAAGGATAGGGAGAACTACGTTGAGGCTCCGTCGGATCTGCACCGTCTTCCCCATGGACGTAGTACCATTTTTCACCGATGGCGTAGTAAGGCTCTAGATCGGCATAGGAAATGGGCCAAGCTGGGGAAAGGCCATCATAATGTTCAACTTCTTCAAAATCTTTTTCTCGTAGACGAAACAGGGCAGATCCATAGAACTTGGTATTACCGCCTACGTAATAGTGGGGATGACTGGGTCTAAAGGGCTGGTCCTGGTGATACCAGGTGTCATCAGGGGTGTATCGTTTCTCGACCCAGTTCACATGGGGGTCAAAGTTGTCCATCTCCCGGGGAACAAAGCCCCCTTTTTCCAAAATTAAAATGCGTTTTCCTGTGGGAGCTAATGCTCTAGCCATGGTGCCACCCCCTGCACCCGTGCCAATAATAATGATGTCGTATGAGTTATCCATAGTGCATCTCCAAGGGATTAAGGATTAGAGGTTGGTGGGGCACAAAAAGACTAGAGTTGGACAACACGAAGGACATGTCCATCGGGATCTTTGACTAGAAACCCTTTACGAAAGCCCAGTTTGTTTGGGGGCAGGGTGATCACTCCAGGGGAGATGAAGGTTGCTCCTCCCTGACGAAGATGTTCTGCAGCCTGCTCAATATTTGTAACCTGAAGAATAGTGGCCCAGTGCCACAGGTCATCTGCTTTGCTATCGAGGGGAATGGGGCGACCGTTGGTGGGAGCTAAATAATCTAAGAACTCAACACCAGAACCCGTGGGGGCTTTGAGGCCACTAATTAGGAGTCTGGCCCCAAAAACATTATTGAGGTGTTCCTGTTCTGTTCCAAAGTTTTCGCTATGGCCTAAGAGTTCTAAACCCAGAAGATTTTCATAAAATTTACGGTTAACTTGGGTATTGGAAATTGCGATCGCAGTGTGATCAATTCCCAAAAACAGCTCCTTCGTCGGCTCTTGCCAACGTGGATCCCCTTTATCGGGTGGGAAGAAAATAATTTCTAAGTTGTGGCCATCCGGGTCCCGAAAATAAAACGCTTCAATCCCTGCTGCTGCCGGAATAGAGTCTGGGAATCTTTGGGGACCTGTCGAAGCATGCTGAACCTTATGTTGCCGCAGATGCTTATAGGCCGCATCCATATCCCGCACTACAATTGCAATATGTTGAAACCAGAGATCGTTACTGCGGGAATCAACAGGAATGGGACGACCCCCAGGTGTTAGATAGTCAATTAGCTCAATGCTTTCACGCCCCAACTGCAATTGAACAACCCGCATTCGCAAACCAAAAACTCCTTGCAACCGTTCATACTCCGTCCCCATCACCTCGGTATCTGAGACTTTTTTGAAGGGCAAGACTTTTGTATAGAACGCCAATGCTTGGTCCATATCCGAAACCGTGAGACTCACTCCCTTCACGGCCACGAGATTTTTTTGAGCCGCGGGCTGAAGCAACTGAGGGGCTGCTGTAGTCTTTTCTAGAACGGCTTGACTGAGTACTGGAGGATGGAGTCTGGCAACCTGACCGACCAGCAGGCCTAAAATTAACGATGTATAAAAAACAGATTTCTTGATGAGCATTGTTGCTGAATCGAGAATAATGAAAGTGAATCGTTCCAAGGTATTCCAGGATTTACCAGAAATCGAGTCGACGAATAGCCCCCAAAATTCCTGGGAACAAGCTGCGGACAATACTTTACCTTTAGAATTTTGCTTCTGCCAAAGGTACACCAAACTTTTCGCACCAAATTGTGACTTCATCAAAGTTGCTGATATCGAGGGTGGCTGGTAGCCGATAGATTTGCTTGCCGCTATCAAAGTTAAGGCCAGAAAACGTACTGGTTTCTACATACGAATCCTGACTCGAAAAGCCCAGTCGAGGATCAGGAGCACCATCAAAGGAGAAGTCTTCACCTAAAACGAGATAATAGACTTTGCCTTTTTTGACAATTTCAACCTTTCCACTCACGGTATGGTCGCTTTCCCCTGTAAAGGTGGCCGATTCAACTACCGTAGCCCCCTCTAAAATGTCAGCGGCCCAAGCGAAGGTGGGTGTAACGATGAGGATGGCAGCAGCTGTGATTAAAGATTTAGTAATCATGGTTCAAATCTCTTCCTTATAAATGCTGACTATGAGCTTACGGTTGGGGACTTAAAGTTTGCTGAAGGCACGCTGAATTCGAGTTAAGCAATCACCTTATTCCATCTAAGACATCCCATTCATTAGAGGTGGCTAAGCTGCTTTTCCTTGCTCCAGAAAGGTTTTGTATAAATTAACGGCCACTTGGCTACCAATCACTAGGGGCGAGCGCTGGTGAATAGAGGTCACTTCTAGATCCATAATTCGGGCAAGACCGGAAGTGGCCATCCCCCCGGCTTGTTCCACTAAAAATGCCAAGGGGGCACATTCATAGAGCAACCGCAGCTTGCCCTCAGGCTGATCTTCAGTGGGGGGATAAAAATAGAGTCCTCCTTCCAGTAGACAGCGATGGACATCAGCAACGAGGGCACCGCTATAGCGAAGGGTATGGGCTGTATGAGACTTGCGATCGCTTAAGTAATCCGCAAAGTTTTGGATATGGGGATGCCATTCCTGGTAGTAACTCAAGTTGGCACTGTAGGTTTTACCCGTTTCGGGACAGCGAATATTCTCATGGGAGAGGAAAAATTCTCCCAAACTGGGATCGAGGGTGAATCCATCAACCCGGCTCCCGGTGGTGTAGACCAACATCGTGCTAGTGCCATAGAGGACATAGCCCGCAGCCACCAATTCTGTCCCTGGCTGCAGGGCATCGGCTTCGGTACTACAATATCCACTGGTTTGGCGACGATAGATGCCAAAAATCGTACCCACCGCACTACCCGTATCGGTATTGGACGAACCATCCAATGGATCAGTGCAAAGGATATATTGGGCTGCCTGTCCACATTCAATCAACTTGACTTGATCGAGTTCTTCGGATGCGATCGCAGCCACCAAACCAATATTCGAAAAGGCATCAATCACAATCTGATTGCTAAAGACATCCAGCTTCTTCTGGGCATCCCCCGTGGCATTGGTCTCACCCATCAGACCCAAATTTCCCATCAGGGCCGCTCGACTGATTTCACGGGCCAGGACCTTGGCGGCAAAGCCCATCTGAGTTAACAAGATGGAGATTTCAATCGGTTGCTGAGCCAATCGATGTTGTTGCCATAGATGACTGTTAAAGGTGGTGGGATGACTCATCTCTTTTCCCTAAGCACTACAAAACTGAGGACTGCTGCTGTGCCATTGGCGTCCATCTCGCGTGAGTAAATCTGTGGCAGTTTGCGGTCCCCAACTCCCCGCCCCATAGTTCGGGAAATCTCGGCTGGGGAGGGCACTCCACACATCTAAAATCGGCATGACTATCTGCCAGCCCAGCTCCACATTGTCGGATCGCTGAAACAGGGTGGCATCGCCAATCATGCAGTCATACAGCAAGGTTTCATAGCCAGTGGTGGGGGTGGAATCAAAGTAATTGGCATAGCAAAAGTCCATATTGACGCTACCCATGCGCACCTTGGGGCCGGGAACTTTCGCCCCAAACTGGAGGCTAATACCTTCGTTGGGCTGCAGTCTGAGGACTAAAAAGTTATCTGTGAGCTGATCAATAGAGGTCTCCCGAAACAGCAGGGAGGGAACCCGTTTGAACTGAATCGCAATCTCACTGACTCGCTCCGGCAGTCGTTTGCCCGTGCGAAGGTAAAAGGGCACCCCTGCCCACCGCCAGTTATCAATGGTGAGCTTTAAAGCAGCAAAGGTTTCCGTATTGGAGTCTGGGGATACCCGCGATTCAAGCCGATAGGCCGAAACCGACTGGTCTTTGATTTGCCCTTCGCCATATTGTCCCCGGACGGCACAAGTGAGGACCTCCTCTGCCGTCAGAGGCTCAATGGCCTTGAGAACTTTAGATTTCTCATCCCGCACCGCATCGGCTTCAAAAGACACCGGGGGTTCCATGGCCGTCAGGGCCAAGAGCTGAAACAGATGGTTTTGGATCATATCTCGCAGCGCCCCCGACCCTTCATAGTAGCCGCCTCGACTCTCTACCCCCACCTGTTCAGCGACGGTAATCTGGATATGGTCAATGTAGCGATGGTTCCAGACCGGTTCAAACAGGCCGTTACCAAATCGAAACACCAAGATATTCTGAACCGTTTCCTTACCCAAATAGTGATCAATGCGATATATTTGCGATTCCGTTAGGACCTGACCAATCTCTTGGTTCAATCTCTGGGCAGAGGCTAGATCCTGACCAAAGGGTTTCTCAAAAATAATCCGTCGCCACTGGTCAGGTGTTTCCTGAACCAGTCCCGCTGCCCCAAGCTGCTGGGTTATCTCCGTAAAGAAGGTGGGAGCCGTGGCGAAATAGAAGAGAACGTTGCCCTGGCTGTTAAATTTTTGATCGAGCTGTTGGAGTTGGGCGGCAAGATGCTGATAGGTGTCCGGGGCCTGAAAGTCACCCGCCAGGTAGTGAAGCCGAGGCTCTAACCACTCCCACACCTCTGAGTCCAGAGCCTCTGCCGCAAACTCCTGTAAATCTTGGTGGATTTGGCTGCGAAAGGCATCGGTTTGGGTGGGGGTGCGGCCAATCCCTAAAATCGCAAAGGCATCGGGTAACAGCTTGTTTTGGGCGAGATTATGGAGGGCCGGAATTAGTTTCCGCTTCGTTAAGTCTCCGGCAGCGCCAAAAACAACAATGATGCAGGGACCAGCAACTTCAATGGCATCCATCGATTTTAAGCTAGGTGCAGTGGCGATCATCGGGTCCCCCTTACTTTTCCACATGGCCACCAAACTGGTAGCGCATGGCCGACAGGACTTTTTCCGCGAAGGTATGTTCTTGGCGAGAGCGAAATCGTGTGTAGAGGGCGGCGGACAGAACATCCGCCGGAACAGCAGATTCAATGGCGGCCATCAAGGTCCAACGTCCTTCGCCAGAGTCTTGGACATGGCCAGAATAGCTAGACAAAGCTGGATCCTCGGCTAAAGCGATCGCAGTTAGATCGAGTAACCAAGACCCCACCACACTCCCCCGTCGCCAGACTTCGGCAATGTCGGCTGTATTTAGGCTGTATCGATAATCGACGGGAAGTTCCTCTGAGTTCGCGCTACGAAAAATATCAAACCCCTCGGCATAGGCCTGCATCAACGCATATTCAACGCCGTTGTGCACCATCTTGACGAAATGTCCAGCCCCCACTGGACCACAGTGTAAATAGCCCTCTTCAGCAGTTCCCTTGAGCTGCTCTCGGCCAGGGGTTGTTTCGATCTCTCCTTTGCCCGGTGCAACGGTTTTTAAAATAGGGTCCAGCTGCTCAACAGCCTCCTGGGGTCCTCCAATCATTAAGCAGTACCCTCTGTCCAGCCCCCACACTCCGCCACTAGTGCCAATATCAACATAGTGAATCCCTTGTTTTTGCAGCGCTTGGGATCGTCGGACATCATCCTTGTAGTAGGAATTGCCACCATCGATGATGATGTCATCGCGCTCCAATTTGTCCGCTAGCTTCCCGATCATTTGCTCCGTCACCTCTCCCGCAGGCACCATCACCCAGATAATGCGAGGAGGCGTGAGTTTTTGGACTAAGTCGTCTAGGGAGGCCGCGCCGATGGCCCCTTCGGCTTCTAACTGGGCAACTTTATCGGGAGTGCGGTTATACACTACACAACTATGTCCATAACGCATCAGACGCCGAACAATATTGGCCCCCATGCGTCCAAGGCCGATCATGCCGATTTCCATAATGTTTTCCTGTGGTTTGGGATAAAGAGTTAAAGGAGTAGTGGCAATACTGGTTTGAGAGGCTCTGGTGACTCTCGCAAAATCAAAGAACGGTTAAGAGCTAGTAGCTCCTTCTGCCAGGGTCAGGGCAATCTAGGGCAAGGCTCCCTGAATAGCAACGCGCAGGGTATTTAGCCCTAATTCGATATCGCTGCCTAAATGGACTCGAAGGACTCGACGTTTGCGTTCCGCCAGAACTTGAAAGTCTCCTCTAGCTTGGGCGGCTTTAACGACCCCAAAGCTGTAGCCATGTCCGGGAATGGGAATATCGACCTCGTCCTGACAGGTGATTTGGAGAAAAACCCCCGTGTTGGGGCCACCCTTATAGGCTTGGCCTGTGGAATGGAGAAACCGAGGACCAAAGCCAAGGCAGGTGGCCACCTGTTTGCGATCGCAGACCGTCTTCCGCATGATCTGCAGTTGTTCTCGGTGGACCTCATTCATTTGGATATAGGCTAGTAGGGCAAAGTAGTCCCCTGGATGGATACGGCTCAAATGGGCATGGAGAAACCCGCACAACGTGGGTTCAGCCTTGAGGGACGCTGTAAGCACAGCCCCATTGTCTGGGTCAGTGAACAACTGCAGTCCAGCCTCCTGGAAAATCGGAGTTTCGGCAGGCAAAAGGCCCGTTTGTTCATAGGCATCCGTGAGCTGACGGGTGGCAATTTTGCTGGCTTCCACATCTGGCTGATTAAAAGCATGAATGTTTAGGACTGCCCCCGCCACAGCCGTGGCCATCTCCCACCTAAAAAATTCTTGGCCCAACTGGTAGGCATCAGTGACACAAATCTGAATCACGGGATGGCCTGCCGCTTTCAGGGCGGCGACCTGCTGGTCCTGGGCTGGATCGGGCGCAGCGTTCAAGCGAATGTAGGCAAAGATGCGATCGCAGTCATAATTCACCCCCAAAGGTTCTTGATCCACCGGGATAATGCCAGTGCTATCTTTGCCCGTGGACTCTGCCAAGAGCTGTTCCAACCAGGCCCCAATATCGGCAATGCCTGGCGACGCGATCAGAGTCAGTTTATCTCGGCCCTGTTGGGCGGCTTCTCCTAAAACAATGCCGAGGACCACCCCTGGATTATCTGTAGCGGGAACTGAAGCAGCACAAGAATGGACCATCTCCTCTGCAGCATCGAGAAACTGAGCAACATCGACGCCCATACAGGCCGCTGGCACCATACCAAAGTTAGAGAGGGCCGAGTATCGCCCTCCGATGCTGGGAAGGCCAAAAAAGAGATGGCGAAAGTGGCACGCTTCTGCGACCTGCTGGAGATGAGAACCTGGATCGGTGATGGCAATAAACCGAGACCCCGCCGCCTCTGACCCGATGGCCTGCTGGACCAGCTCAAAGAAGTACTGCTGAAAAATATTGGGTTCCAGGGTGCTGCCCGACTTGCTGGAGACAATAAACAAGGTGCGCGTAAGGTCAATTTGATCGGCAATCGCCTGCACCTGGGCCGGATCGGTAGAATCGAGCACGAGCAGTTCTGGATAACCGTCCACCTGTCCAAAGGTGAGCTTCATTACCTCAGGGCATAGAGACGATCCTCCCATCCCCAAAAGAAGAATATGGCTGACCTGCAATGCCTGCACGTCCCGGGACAAAGATTCTAGGGTTGTGAGGTGAGCTAACTGATCCTCCGTCGTCCCTAGCCACCCCAACCATTGGCTTTCATCAGCACCTGTCCAGAGGGTGGCATCCATTGCCCACAGCCGCCTTACCTTGCCAGTCGTTTGCCAATCCTGAAGGGTGGCTTGCACCTCGGCCTCCAGATCTGGCGGTAAGCTGTAAGACTGCCGATTCAACGCATCACCGAGCTGAACCTCACGCTTCTGTTCAACGGCACTGAGCAGCTGATCGAAGGCTTGCTGAAAGAGCTGAACCCCCTGAGCCAAAAGCTGATCCGTGATTGCGTCAAGATCAATACCCACCTCAGGCAAGCTAGTAATCACCAGATCTGCCTGTTTAACCCCTTCCGTTAGGCTAGCGCGAGGCTGACCATGATCCCGGAACGCTGCCAAGGTACTCGGTGGAATCGTATTGACGGTCTCAGCCCCGATTAGCTCTTCGACATAGAGAACATCGCGATATTGGGGATTTTTGGTCCCTGTACTGGCCCAAAGCAGGCGCTGGGGCTGAGCACCCTTACTCTTTAGGGCTAGCCATCGATCTCCTTTGTATAACTGCAGATAGTCTTGATAGACCCGTTTGGCATTTGCGATCGCAACTTTGCCTTGCAAACTCTGTAGTAAAATGGCTGTTTCTTGATCGAGTTCAGACTCTTTTAAGCGTTGGGCAATTTGGGCATCAACAGCAGTATCGATGCGGCTGACAAAGAAGCTAGCGACACTAGCCACATGACCGGGATCACCCCCTTGGGCCATATACGCCTCAAGCCCTGAAAGATAGGCATCTGCGACCTCTAAATAGGTAGCTCGAGAAAAAAGCAGCGTCACATTAACGTTAATGCCTTCACTGATCAATTGCTTGATCACGGGAATACCCGCAGGGGTTGCCGGTACTTTAACCATTAAGTTAGGCCGATCCACTGTCTGCCAGAGTCGTTGGGCCTCCTGAAGACTTTGATCTGCATCCTCAGCCAAATAGGGTGAAACTTCTAGACTGACATAGCCATCTAAGCCATGGGTGCGGTCATAAAGGGGTTTGAGGATATCAGCCGCCGCTTGAATATCAGCCACTGCCAAATGTTCATACAGGCTGATCGCATCTTGATCATGGTCCTGTTCCAGGGCTGACAGGGCTGCGTCATAATCGGTGCTTCCCACCATTGCCTTTTGAAAAATCGCTGGATTGGAGGTGACGCCCTGAATTTCTTCGTTGGCAACTAGCTCCTGTAGTTCCCCGCTTTCTAGGGAGCAGCGACGAATATAATCGAACCAAACGGACTGCCGATAATCCTTCAGCTTCTGTAGGGCATTTTGCTTTAGCGTCTGAACAGGACTCATTTTTATCTCCTAGGGGATGAAGAATAGCAGGGCCTTCCGTCATCTGAAGGACCGATAAAGATCTGAGATAAACCAGCAAAAAGGGGGATTATTTTTATTTCGAATTTAACTTAGCATTCAATGAAAATATGCAAATAAAACTAAAGCAGTCCATCTTAAATGTCGGATGTTAATCGACAAGTAGATTTAACAAGAATGGCAGGATTTATATCTCTTTTAGATGTTCCTAGTCCCTGAAGATTAGATACTTTATACTGAGAATTGATGAGTAGATAGTGTGACGGTTTAATTAGGATCGGCATCGCTGCTCGACAATGGAGGCAATACCAGTAAATTCCTCGACGATCAATATGTCTGAGGAGTTGGGATGTGCAACAAGGGCAAGTGTTCATGCATGAATCGTCATTCACTAATGAGGCCATATCAAGAACATCTTGTTGGTGTTTGGCGCTGCTAAGAGATCAAATTCATGCCATCCATTCACTGAATGATATGGGTACAGTCATCCGGACATTGTGATGGTTGAATTCACCGTCTAGCAACGCCAACCTCTGTGTGTGATGCTCCTTTAGAATATGAAATCAGTAGGGGATAATTCTTTTATATTCCTGCAGGAACTATTACGATCTTGCACTCATATTTAACTCAACGATATTGGTCTCGAAATGCCTTAGGCGTAACCCCCGTGAGCTGGCGAAAATACTTACTTAAATGACTCGGATTGGTAAAACCACACTGTCGAGCAATCATGGCAATGGGGGTATTCGTTTGCCTCAGCAATCCCTTAGCTTTTTTGATGCGCTGTTTAATGGCGTACTGATGAGGGGCAACGCCCATGGATTTCTTAAACAGCCGTGAAAAGTAATACCGACTCATGCCCACCTCTTGGGCCAGATCCACGAGTTTCAGGTTTTGGTCCAAGTGATCGTTAATGTACCCTAAGGCTCGATTCAACAGGGCCGGGGGCAGTCCTTGATCGGATGAGTCCTTGAGCCGGGGGACTTGGGTACAGTACCGTTTCATCAAATGGATGGATAAGGCGGTGACTAAGGAGTCAATATAAAGGTGATCCGTGAATTCGAGGGTATTGAGTTCTTGCCGTAAGGCTGTGCCGATGTCATAGATCAGACGATCTTGAACCGCAATATTGGGCAGTAGTTCAAAGCGGTTGACCTGTGTTAAATCGTAGGCTGCCGTCTCAAAAAATTGAGGTTCGAGGCTGAGGCTGAGAAAGGATACTGCCTGATGCCACTGACACTGCTGGAGGGTATGGGCCGGAATAATCATCAGCTCCCCATGACCATAGGGTCCCTGAAAGGAGAGTTCTCCTAACTGATACTCCACCTCAAATACGTTATCCAAGGGCGATAGGATCAACACATGGCGAGTGAATTGATGGACTGGGGTGGTATGGGCCGGTTGATGGTGCTCTTTGAGAATGAGTCCATCCCATCCTGCCGCTTGGCTGGAGCGGTGCGGACGTTCTGGACAAATTTGAAGCACA
This sequence comes from Acaryochloris sp. CCMEE 5410, assembly GCF_000238775.2. Taxonomy (NCBI): domain Bacteria; kingdom Bacillati; phylum Cyanobacteriota; class Cyanophyceae; order Acaryochloridales; family Acaryochloridaceae; genus Acaryochloris; species Acaryochloris sp. CCMEE 5410. The sequence continues at coordinate 194,211 of NZ_AFEJ02000001.1, forward strand.
GCGTCTGGATCACCGCAGTTGATGGAGTAAATCGGTGAATCTGCCTCAGGGGAACGAAAATCCTCATTTGGATTCATGGGAGATTATTTCTAGAATCTCCCTATTGAGCAATAGTCCGTCCGGTTTGTGGGTCAAGATAATGAGGTTAAGAGAGAACTTAAGGACTAACCTTAACTACTCCCCCATCTGTTCTGAGACGGGCACAACCGTCTCCCGCCCTGACCTTGATTTAGTGGCTATCCTGATAGGCTTTGGGAGTGATGCCCAAATGCTGCCGAAAATAAAGGGTAAGGTGACTCTGGCTATTGAAGCCACAGTCATAAGCAATCTCCACAATCGGTAACTTTTTTTCAATCAGCAGCAGTCTGGCTTTCTCGATGCGCTGGCGAATAACGTATTGGTGAGGAGAGATACCCATTTGCTCCTTAAAGAGATGACAAAAACTGCTCTCGCTCATTTGGGCAATATGGGCCAACGTTGAGAGTCGCAGATCCTGCCCTAGGGAATCGTGAATATAGTCCAGGGTCTGTCGCAACCACCGCTGGGGCCGAGGTGTTTTTTGAGCGACGGTGTGACAATCCGAGTGGGCTTTGAGGAGATACATGGCCAATACGTTGACCAATGAATCAATGTAGAGATAATCGGTAAATTCCCGATTCTCAAAGGCGGAGCGCATAGTAAGGGCGAGGGAATGAATCAGGGAATCGGCAATGGCATATCGCCCTTCAAACTGGATAGAGCTGCCAAGGGTCCATTCATAGGTGGTTTGGAAAATAAAGCTAGGATGTAAAAAAATTAAAATGCAGTCCGCAGGCATGTCCCAGGCGAGGGTGTGGGAGTGGTGAGACGGAATAATACACAGCTGATTCGCAGAAATTGGACGGTATTGCGATCTCCCTTCGGTTGGTAACCAGGCAATCTGGGCGGCTGCATCATTGAGCATTAGGCAGATTTCAAGTTCATCGTGGCAATGTTCCTCGTAGCAGGTCGGTGGTTCTAAAGCGGTGTAAAACGAGAAGCCCTCAAGTTTGTAAGAGGGTGGCTCTAACTGATCTTGAATACTCATGTTATATCTCTGCTGTGTTTGTACGGATGAGAAGGCAATCCTCTTGGGCAAACAAGGGGCAGAAACATAGGGTTCTAGGGTTTATATGGCTATCTAGAAAGCTTAATAGAGGTTTATCACGGGCAAAGTCTCCTAATACTTACCAGAAATCAGTGATGAAATTTGCTATGTTATTAAGTCCAAAAAATATCGAAATTAGTCTTTTCTTAAAATGCCAACAGGCTTGTCAAGAACTGTCTTCAGGCCGAGTCAGTTCTGCAATCTCTAGAACTTTGGATAGGATAGGTTCTAGGGCTGAGGTTCTCTGCCAGTAAATACTCGTCAAGATCGTGGGAGGGGTGGTAATGGATTGAGAACGTCCGCTTTCAATATCCGCCTCTACTTGTTCAGTATGGATATGGTTGGCGAGACCTTTGAGAAATTGAGGAACATTGAGACCCACCTGGACGGCGCACTCAACGAGTTTGTCGTCTTCTAGCGTCTCTGAATGTTGATATAAGAGATCATGCATTTCCCAAAACTTACCCTGAGCCGACGCTGCCTCGGCTGCCTCAGCAGCTTTCCACGCAGACGTATGGGGGGCGTTCGGGGGAAATGTCGGTAAACCAAACAAAAGGGGTGGGCGGATGTATTCAAAATATCGTTGACTTTTTTATAGGCTTGGGATGAGTGAAAACATTGGTAATCTCCATACAGGATAAGCATCACAGCACCGTCAGGAGACCCCCGAAAATGATCGCAGGAGCGTAAGGGCGGTGGCATAGATATGAGTTTTTGTCCGTTTGCTAGATTGGATTGCCTTCACGAGATGATTTTACGGAGAGGCAAGGGGTTCAGTCGCTGGTCATCAGACTTGACTTTTTATACCAAGTCAGACCAGTAAAAGCGCTAGTCCAGTGATTAGCAATCGAGCTATAGAGGAGTTATGAAAAATTCCCAACGTTGAGCAGGGGCTTCTCCCTAACTTTTGGCTAGGTGTATCGGCAAACCTTTGAATCGGGTAGCTTTTGCCCGATCTAGTCGAGGCGGGCTAACCCCTTTTTTAAGGCCATAATCACCGCTTGGGTTCGGTCTTTGACCCCCAATTTGGACAGAATGTTGTTGATGTGGAACTTGACAGTCCCTTCGGAAATGATCAGGGCAGCAGCAATTTCTTGGTTGCTGTTCCCTCTGCTGAGTAATTGCAGGACTTCGAGTTCTCGTTCGGTCAGATCGCTATCGTCAATCCGGTCCGCGAGTTTGAGGGCGACTTCTGAGGGAATGTAGCGTTTGCCACTATGGACGGTGCGGATGGCTTGGATCAGTTCTGTGGCGGTGGTGTCTTTGAGGATATAGCCCCGTGCGCCCGCCTGCAGCCCCCGATAGATGTCTTCATCTGTGTCGTAGGTGGTGAGGATAATAATCTGAGCGTTGGGGGTTTTAGCGCGAATGCGGGCAATGGCTTCGACCCCTTCAAGATGGGGCATGCGTAGATCCATCAGGGTGATGTCCGGCTGATGGGTTTGGTATTGGTCAATGGCTTCTAGCCCATTTTCGGCTTCGGCAATGACTTCCATGTCCTCGGCTTGGCTGAGAATAGCAATAATGCCATGGCGGACAACAGGGTGATCTTCAACGACCAGAATACGGATGGGTGGAGACATATTGGCTTATTTGGGGTTCGCTCAGGCTATTTTCAGGTTGCTGCTCCATGATTAACCATACAACTCGATGTCGTAGCAGTGTCGTTTTTGAGGGATGTGGGTGGATCGGGACATGCTGAAATCAAACAAACTATGCGGTTTCGGGGTAGCATTGCTGCTGATGCTAGGCTCCAGGGCTGCGATCGCATCGGAAAACAATCTTGCGGGATTGATTCGGCAAGGACAGATCCTTTTCCAACAGCGTCAGTATGGAGCTGCGATCGCAACCTTCACCCAAGCGATTCTTCTCAATCCAGATAGTGCCTTGCCCTACTTCCATCGGGGAAAAGTGCGGTTTGAGCTGGAGGATGATTTTGGCGCACTAGAAGATTTTGATGACGCAGTGCAACGAAATTCTCGATTTGCAGAAGCCTATCTGTATCGGGGCAGCGTCAGGCTCTCCTTGGGAGATCAAACAAACGGATTGGTCGATCTGAGGCAGGCCGCAGGGCTATTTTCCCAACAAGGCAATCAGAAAGAGTATCAACGAGCAATACAGCTCATTCGGCAATTTAATCCAGAGATTGCACCTTAAGGGATGACAGCAGTGCAATCTATCCTTATTCCTCCTTCTAAATGGCGAGTAGTTGATGGCTTGTCATTAAGCCCAGGGTTGTTTTACGTTCCTCCTAGAAAAAATAGGATGGTTCTACTGACCAACAGTAGAGAGACCGATGAGCCATCTAATCGATACTTTGAAGCAAGTCCCGGATTTCCGCAGTGCCCATGGCCGTATTCATCCGTTATGGCTGCTGTTGCTATTGATGGTGATGGGCATGCTTGCTGGATATCAAGGGTACCGTCCGTTAGAAACCTTTGTGAGCGATTATCGCCAGCCTTTAAGTGAGCTATTGGGGCTTGAGAGCCTCGAAGTTCCGTCTCACTGTACCTTTCGTCGAGTGATGAAGGGGCTTGACTTCCACGCGTTGAGCCACCAATTTGAAGCATGGATGCTCTCGAAAGCCCAGACTCACTCTCCCGATAATTATGCAGCCTCCATTGATGGCAAACGGATTCGTCAGGGGCTGACAGATGCCAAGGGGAAGCAGCGTTTTGTGGGCTTGGTGAGTTTATTTGCGGTGGAAGCAGGCATCACCCTCAAGCTCGAAGCCCTCACTCAGGAGGATAATAGCGAAATCAAAGTCGTGCAGGCACTGTTGGAAACCCTTCAACTCGATGGCTTACTGATTACCATGGATGCCTTACACGCCCAAAAAACACTTGAGAAGATTGTGGCCTCGGGTAATGACTATCTCGTGGCGGTCAAATCCAACCAGGGAAGACTTTACGACCACCTCCAGACTTACTTTGAGTGTCTTAAACCCATGGCTGAGCACATCCACTCCGCCCAAAGTAGAGGACGAGATGAACATCGGTGTATACAGGTTTATGAGCCTGTCGGCATAGCCCTACAAGAATGGACAGCAATTCGCTCTGTACTTTGTGTCCAACGATGGGGTACTCGCAAAGGAAAGGAGTATCACAATACGGCCTATTACATCAGTTCAGCTGCCACCTCACCCCATCATTGGCAATCTCTGGTCCGAGAACATTGGGGCATTGAAAATCGGTTGCATTGGCCGAAGGATGTTGTTTTTGGCGAAGATGATTATCGACTCGAAGATGAACAAGCACTGCTCAATTGGTCAGTGCTTAGAACTATTGGGATTAATATCCTGCGGCTAAACGACTATCAATCCCTCAAAACCGCGATGACTAAGCTTGCTAATCGGGTCGATATTATTTTTTCGCTGCTAACTTAAAACAGCCCTGGCTTAACAACAATGAAGACAACATTTAGGGGTGATTATGACAAATTTAGAGAGTGTGGCTAACTATATCTGACACTTTCCTTTTCATGAGTAATCCAGATTAATGGATATCATGGATTGCTAGCCAAAATGTCTCGGAATTAACCAAGCCACTATTCCCTAGAATAAACGTACAATTTTGATGCCCTTTCTCATGGCATTCAGTTTCAATGGCTTCATATTCATAACCCGATAAGCTGCTAAAAAAACCTGCTAGGACTCCCGCAATTAGTGGGCACACTGGCTTGTTTTTCGTCGCTTTGGTGCGATGGATCTTAGTATTGGTAAATGTTACAAAGAAGTAATCATTTTGTTCTTGGCTTAACTCAAGATTCACGTTACCGTACTCAGATAAATAGGCATAAACCCACCACCGCTCTAGAATTGTCTTCCAGCCCAAATCGAGCAAAGAAGGATTTACTGGTGCAAAGGCAAGATAAAAGGATCTAAATTCTCTTTCTCCTAATTCCTTTCCGATTTGATAGATTTCCTGGTCTGGAAATTTCTCGACAATCCGATTAAGCATCTTTAAGGAAGTAGAAGATATTTGCATCTTCTGGGTCAAGCTCCCATTCCTTTGATCGTTCAAAGCATGAAACCATTGCATCGCTAAAACGGATGGAAGCTGATCAATCGTGCCTTCACCATTTAGAGATAAAGAGGTTTCATTGAGCTGGGTACTTATCATGATAGAGATGACAATACTAAGGTGTAAATCTGGCTTAGTTATTAGTATGTCAAGCTCAGGTTTAACATCATGTCTCAGGAATTGTCTAAGTTGTCTAGCTTAGTGTTTTTCTTTTTTATTCAGGGGATTTTTTTAGAATCAAACACAAGCTAGATTCTGAAAAATAGACTAGACTTCTTATAATATTCTTTTTATAAAGTGTAACTCACTCAATTTATGCTGCAATCTAACTTGAATTTTTGTCCCCTTCCATATCGGTAGCTAAATTAAGCAAGAAGTCAATTTCTGATAGCTAAACTCTGTAACAATCAGTTTTTCCCAAATTATCTAGAAGGGATTAGCAGCTATCGGGGTAGCAGCCTGGGCCGCATAAGGCATTGGTGGCAAAGTTTGCTTAGGCTGAACCGGATCAAAGGATATTTTCATCAGAGAGTAGTCGTCTTCAAAGCTCTTATTGCCAGCAATATGCTGAATCTGCTGGAAAAGTGGATCGAGGGTATCAAACTGCCGACGTTGATATTCAGAGACTACGGTCATAAATCCATCAAAAGTCCATACTTCGCCATTTGGCTGCACAATTTCATAGACCCCATCACTGAATAGGTAGAGGGCACTACCGGTTTGGATATCACATTCAAACTGATCGTAGGGAAACCCTGTCATCATGCCAATGGGAATACTGCGCACCTCTAAAGGCTGAATTGGGTTTTGGGCAGACGCCAAAAGCACAGCTGGATGGCCACCACTGGCGTACTTGAGTTTTTGAGTCTTACAGTTATAGATCCCATACCAAATTGTGAAATAGTCATCCCCTTGCTCACTCATTTGGAAGACTTCATTGAGGCCATCCAGAACCGAACTGGGCTGATAGAAATCAGTATCCAGCAAGGATTGCGATCGCACCACGTTGAGCACGGAAACAGACAACAAGGTAGAACGAATACCATGGCCTGCCACATCTAGTAAGTAAATGGCGAGATGATCCGAGTCCAGCCAATAGTAATCAAAAACATCTCCCCCCAATTGATTGGACGGGATAAACTGATGCTGAATCGAAACAGGACCTGTCATCGGTGGGGGAATTAAAGAACGGACATAGCCTGCCGCCTGATCCAGCTCAGATTGCAATTTCGCATGCTGATGTTGGACTTCTTCCTCCGCTCGTTTACGCATAATAAACTCACCAAGCTGGGTACCAATAGACCCCATAATCTTTAAAAGGCTAGCGTCCATCGCTTGATGTTCACGCTTGCTAAAAACCATTACCCCCAAGCGGTTATAGCCTTCTAAGATCGGAAAGCTAAAGGCGGTTTGCATACCGGCCTGAGGAAACGAATTGGCATGAATATCTTGAATGGCATTATCCGTTAGCCATAGGGGACCATCATGGGTCCAGATGCGTTGAATCAGTCCTGAAGCCAGGGCAAAATTAGCAGAACTCGATACAATCTGGAAAGAATCCATCTTTTCTTCTAGCTCAAACCAACTTTCCACACATTTCAAGGTGTTGTTTGTCTCATCCATCAACCACAGCTCACCGTATTCCCATCCCAAACTTTTGCTAATTGCTTGCAATAGATTGGGGATAGCCTCGCTTAAGGTTGCCACTTCAGCCAACACCCGGGTAGTGGCCCGCTCAACGGACAACCGTTGATCTTGATATTTGCGTTCGGTTACGTCCGCCAGAGAACCAGAAATTCCAACGATTTTGCCATCTGGACCAGGAATGGCACAAGCATAAACTTCCATCCAGCCAAAGCTACCTGCTTGTCGAAGAAAGCGTACATCAAAACGACATTCTGATTGTTGTCTATGAAACAGTTGATCAATGTACTGATTGAACTGTTGTCGATCACCCGGATGAACATATCCTGCCAATCGATGGTTAATGGCCTCTTCCCTTACAAAGCCCGTTAATTCAGACCACACTGGATTGAGAAAAGCTAAATTCCCTTCTTGGTTGATTTGGAATATCACTTCTTTTAAGTGATCTACCACCGATCGATAGCGGGCTTCACTGTCTCGCACCGCTTGCTCAGCCCAACTGGCTTCTAATAAATGACGTAATCGGCGTCGCAGGATAGGGGGATGGATCGGTTTTGTCACATAATCCATTGCCCCGGCGGCAAAGGCTTTATCTACTGAGGCTTGATCATCCAGACCTGCAATCATCAGGATCGGGGTGGACGGTCCTAAGGGCAGCTTTTGCAACTCAGCACAGCAGGTAAATCCGTCCATGACGGGCATTTTGGCATCCAACAATACCATATCTGGCTTGCGGGTGAGATAAGCATTCAGGCACTGCTGACCATTTTCAACATCAACTACCTCACACCCATCTTGCTCCAAAATCAGGCGAAGAATAATTCGAGTTGATCGATCGTCATCGACAACTAAAATAAGCGGGGTACGATTTTCCAAGGTCTGACTCATCTCACCAAAACTAGAGAATGGGGAAGAACAATTGATCGGGGTAAATCCTGGCTTTTGATTCTGTATTGCCAGATTTTCGGGAGCTTAATTAGCCACCAATATCCAAATATTTATCTCCTAGTAAGCCCATCTACCCGTCAAAACATTACATCTCTATCAGGATCGATAAAACCACCCTAATCATGATTGTTTATCCCTAGAATTCAGAAGGCTAAGATAGCTGGCAGAACCCTGAGTAGATCTCATGTAACGACCGATAACTCTGGCTAATTTGTTCGGTCTAGGAGTGATCAGGGCATGCTAATGATGCAGTAATAGAGAAGCTTTCTCTCACCGAAGAAACTCTTTCTAGAAATCAACATCTATTTCAGAAAATATTTACATCAATAACTATTAGAAAAAGAATATTTTTTAGTAGTCCACTAACATCTATCAAGCAAAAAAATGCAGCCGCTGAATTCATCAAAGTTTAGCCTGATTGATGGTCTGAAACAATGTTTAACTCCCCTTCGTTCTCCACTGGGTCGTCAGATTGGCATGATGGGGGTTGGAAGCTGCCTCATTGCCGAGGTCGTTATTTTAGTACCGTCCTATTTCAGGATTCGAGACGCAAAACTGGGGCAACTGGAAGCTGAAAGTCTAACCGCCATCACCCCGTTAGTTGGTTTTGCTAACAATAATTCTTCTATAGACCAGCTGATGAATACTGCTGAGACCCTTATGCAGGGGTCGAAAGTTAAGGGTGGCACCCTGTTTCAGAACGGGAGTAAAAAGGTTTCATTTGGCACTCCTCCTACAGCGTCAGATTTTTCTAATCTTGATATAACGAGGGTTTGGAATAACACGTCATCGACTTACGATATTACTTGGCCACGGCAAAAGAACACAGGGTATCAATTGTCTTTAAGGCTGGACGGTCAGAAGATCCAGTCGGCAGCCCTAACCAATACCCTCCAGTTAGGCGGCTTAATCCTACTGATTTGGATGACGTTTACAGTCATTACCCTGCGGGCTGTGAGTCGCACAGTTATCCGTCCCCTCAATCAGCTTTTAGATGAGTTACGGAAAGCTGAGGTTGCCATGTCCGGCGATCCCAGCCAGGTGGAGTTGAGTAATCATGATTGCGATCGCAACCATGAATTAGCTGAAGTCATCAATACATTTAATATCGTTCTCCAACGGGCAGCCCTGAACATTGGCCAACTCAAAGACAGCATGATTTCTCTGTTGAAGACGCGGCAGCAAGAATTGGAGGGGATGGTTTCTGAACTTCAATCTGCTAAACATGAAGCAGAGGCCGCTAATCAGGCTAAAAGCCAATTTCTAGCCAATATGAGCCATGAAATTCGCACGCCCATGAATGCAGTTATTGGTATGACTGGATTACTTCTAAATACTCCCCTAGAAGCCCAACAACAGGATTTTGTCGAGACCATCCGCAGTAGCGGCGATGCTTTGCTCACTCTGATCAACGATATTTTAGATTTCTCCAAAATTGAGGCAGGGAAGCTAGATCTCGAACAGCAACCCTTTGAAATCAGGACCTGTATAGAAGAAGCCTTGCTGATCGTGGCCTCCAAAGCCTCTGAGAAAAATCTGGAGCTGGCTTATCTGATTAATCCCCCCACACCCACCGCCATTCTGGGAGACATTACTCGCTTACGCCAGGTTTTAGTCAATCTACTCAACAATGCACTTAAATTCACAGGGGAAGGAGAAGTCGTTGTCTATGTATCTTCAAAACCCATTGAATCTAAGGACTTAGATGCTGAATCCGATCTAGAGGTGATCGCCGAAGCCACCCCCTATGAGATCCAATTTGATGTCAAAGACACTGGCATTGGCATTCCACCAGATAAGTTAGAGCGTTTGTTTAAATCTTTTTCTCAAGTTGATGCTTCCACCACCCGTAAGTTCGGGGGCACTGGCCTTGGCTTAGCCATTAGCAAGCAGCTCAGCGAACTAATGGGCGGCAAAATATGGGTCAGTAGCGAGGTGAGTGTTGGGTCAACCTTTTCCTTCACCATTACAGCGTCTGAAATTCCAAACTATGTCAGCCCCAAAGCAGCATCAGATGTCCAATTAGCGGGCAAACAACTCTTAATTGTGGATGACAATGCCACCAATCGAGAGATCTTATCCCTACAAGCCCAATCTTGGGGAATGCTAACCTGTGCAGTTAAATCAGGCATCAAAGCCCTAGAGTGGCTACAACGAGGGGTGAATTTTGATCTTGCAGTCCTGGATATGCAAATGCCGGAGATGGACGGGGTAACCTTAGCCGAGAAAATTCGGGCAGAGCCCAACGGTAAAACATTACCCCTGGTAGTCTTAAGTTCCCTAGGGCAAGATGACATCCGCGCTCGGGCTGGGGATATTAATTTTTCGGCCATTTTAAACAAACCTGTTCAGCAAGCCCAACTTCAAAGCGTCCTTGCTCAAGTGTTGGGTAACCCCCTCATTAAAGTGGAGCAGGCCCCTGACGTTCAAGAAAACCCCACTAACTTAGGTGATCAACATCCCTTACGCATTCTTTTAGCCGAGGATATGGTGGTCAACCAAAAAGTGGCCCTGTTGACCTTAAAACAATTGGGGTACCGAGCAGACGTTGCTAACAACGGCCTGGAAGTCATTGAAGCCTTAGAACGGCAAGCCTATGATGTTGTCCTGATGGATGTACAAATGCCAGAGATGGATGGTCTTACCGCAACCCGAGAAGTTTGCCAACGCTGGTCTCCTGAAGATCGTCCTCACATTATTGCGATGACCGCCAATGCGATGCAGGGGGATCGAGAAATGTGTCTGGATGCAGGGATGGACGCTTACATCACTAAACCCGTCCGTATCCATGAACTCAGAGACGTCCTCAGCCGCTGTCAACCGATGGAAGAGCCTGAAGTTGAGGAAACCACTCCTCCGATTCCTGTTTTACAATCCCAGCCCGTCAGCCTCAATAAACCTACACAAACCCATTTTCCACAGTCTCAGGAAAGCCCTCAACCTGTTGCTGTTTTAGTGGGGAGTACAGCCTCCCAACCAGTCCAGGGGGCAGAGCCGATTCCCCAGTTAGAAGAAAATCTATCCGTCACTATTCTTCCAAGCTCCTCCATCCCTCCCAGCCCCGAGACTCGATCACCTCATTCTTCTCAAGAAACCACTGTAATCATGGAACAATCAACGATGGCCGAAACCTCAATGGATCCAAGCATTATTGACCCCACAGCCTTGGAAAGTTTCCGTCAGCTCGCTGGGGAACATGCCTCTTTACTCATTGCTGATTTGTTAAATACTTATCTGGAAGATGCACCGGGTCGCGTCGAAAAGATGCATCAGGCCGTTAAAGATGCCGATCCAGATGGGTTAAGTGATGCAGCCCATGCCCTAAAATCGGCCAGTGCCAACCTGGGCGCTAAACAACTGGCTAGTCTCTGTTCTGAGGCAGAAGCTCTGGGTCGTTCAGACTCTACGGAAGGATCCGCAGACATTGTCTCTCAGATTTCTCAGGCCTATGAGACGGTTCGCATTGCCTTTGAAGCAGAAATGGCAGCCTGCAGTGTTTAGGAATGTCTTATTAGGGGGAACCCCGGTTTTAACTAGGTAACGCTTATGTTATGGCTACTTGTCTGTTCAGCACTGGTCTTTGTCATGCAACCCGGGTTTATGTGCCTGGAGTCTGGACTCACCCGTTCCAAAAATAATATCAACGTTGCCATTAAAAATTTTGCAGACTTTAGTCTATCTACCATTATTTTCTGGTTTTTTGGCTATGGCTTGATGTTTGGAGCATCCATCAACACCATCATCGGCACCGATCAATTTCTAGCTTCTCCTGGAACTAACTCCGCCCTAGCCGCGTTTATCGTATTTCAAACCATGTTTTGCAGCACTGCAGCCACCATCGTTTCAGGCGCTGTGGCGGAGCGTACCAAGTTTGGAGGGTATCTAGTGATCACAGCCTTTATGGCTAGTGTGGTCTATCCCGTCTTTGGGCATTGGATTTGGAATGGAATCGAAGCGGGGCAAATGAATGGCTGGTTGGGGCGCATGGGGTTTGTTGATTTTGCCGGTTCAACGGTCGTCCACAGTGTTGGTGGATGGGTTGCCCTGGCCGCCATTTTGATTATTGGCCCAAGACAAGGGAGATTTTCCAAAACAGATGCCCCCAAGGAGATTTTGGGATCCAGCTTGCCCCTATCCGTCTTAGGTGCGTTACTGCTGTGGATGGGGTGGCTCGGCTTTAATGGTGGGAGTGGTCTAGAATTCAGCGATCGTGTTCCCATTATTTTACTGAATACCGTTCTCGGGGGTGCTGCCGGAACTCTAACATCGGGGGCTCTTGGGTGGTGGCGAACCAAGATTCCCAAGATTGAGCTTATGATCAATGGATCCCTGGCCGGGCTAGTGTCCGTGACCGCCAGTTGCCATGTCATCAACCCACCCCTAGCCATCATCATCGGAGCCATCGGGGGAGCCGTGATGATGGTTGTCAAATTTTGGATGACGAAACTACACATTGATGATGCAGTCGATGCTGTTCCAGTACATCTAGGAGGCGGCATTTGGGGCACCTTGGCCGTTGGGCTCTACGGTCGCCCTGATTTGCTTGAGACTGGCCTCAATCGGGGGAGCCAAATTGGCATTCAGCTTCTGGGGATAGCTGTTTGCGGGGCTTGGGCATTCGGTTTAAGTTGGCTGCTGTTAAATGGGGTGAATCGACTGATGCCTTTGCGGGTATTAGCTGAAGATGAGCAGATGGGGCTTAACTTTGCCGAGCACCATGCCAAATCTGAGGTTCTGGATTTGTTTGAGGTGATGGATCAGCAAGCCGAAGATCTGGACTTAAGCTTGCGGGCTCCCGTTGAACCCTTTACTGAGGTCGGTCGTATTGCGACTCGCTATAACCAAGTCATTGATGCTTTAGAAAAGTCTAACCAGGAATTGTTAGATACGAAGGCAACCCTGGAGCAGCAGGTGGAAGCACGGACAGCAAAACTGGTCGAGGCCAATCAGGAATTGCAGCAGCTTGCCCACTTTAAAGCGGATTACTCTCGAACTCTGGAAGCCGAGGTTGAAGCCAAAACCCACAAGTTAAGACAAGAAATTGAAGAGCGGCAAGAAGCAGAGATTGCTCTAGCTCAGCAAGTAAAGCGAGCACAGCTTTTAGAAAAAATCACCCAGGCCATTCGTCAAAGCCTGGATACTCAGATAATTTTTCAGACTGCCGCAGACCAAATGGGTCAAGTTTTTCAAGTAAGTCGTTGCCACTTACACAGTTATACGGAAGATGGCGACTATATTCCCGTAGTGGCTGAATATACCGCCCCTGGCATTCATTCAATGCTGGGAATCGAGATGCCTGTGGCAGATAATCCCCATGCCCAGCAGATTCTCACCCAAGATCAAGCCGTTACAACTCCAAATATCTACACCGATCGATTACTAGAAACCCTGATTCTGGATCCTCAGCCCGTGACCTTGAAGTCAATGTTAGGGGTCCGCACGTCCTATCAAGGAAAACCCAATGGCGCAATTATCCTTCAGCATTGCGATCGCAGATTGTCTCGTGAAGATTACCTGGCTCAACCCGAGGCCTATACAGACTGTTTTAGAGCCTGGTCCACAGCAGAAATCGACTTATTAGAAGCGGTTGCAGACCAAATCGGCATTGCTCTAGCCCAAGCAAAACTGTTGGAACAGGAACATGCCCAGCGAACCGAGCTACAACAACAAATTATTGAGCGCCAACAAGCAGATGCCGCCTTAAAGGAAAGCGAGGAACGGTTTCAATTGGCGGTCAAGGGATCGGGAGACGTCCTATGGGATTGGAATATCGTCAACAAAGCCTTTTATCTGTCCCCCCGGTTTGGTCAATTATTGGGGTATGAAGATGGAGAATTGCCATGCAATTTAGAAACCTGGAAAGCCCATATTTATCCCGATGATCAAGAGATGGTCTCCTTGGCCCTCAAACATCACTTAGAACATTTGGTCCCCTATGAAGTAGAGTACCGTCTGAAATCGAAAGCAGGCTATTACCTATGGGTTTCCGGCCGTGGTCAGGCCATCTGGGACATTGAAGGCAAGCCCACCCGTATGGCAGGCTCTATTCGCAATATTACAGAAACCAAAGCGGCCACGGAAGCCCTTAAACAGCAAATGCGTCGGGCTGAATTGGTAGAGGAAATCACCCGTAAGATTCGTAAGAACTTAGACCGTCAACAAATTTTTAAAGCCACGGTTCAAGAAATTGGCAAAACCTTTCAGGTCAGTCGATGCCATCTCCATACCTACGTTACCGCTCCTAAACCCCATCTGCCCATCGTTGCAGAATACCTGACCGGAGAGGTGCCGTCTATGCTCGGCACCGACATCCAGTTGGAAAATAATCCCCATGCCCGCAAGGTTCTCCGCCATGACCGGGCCGTTTCCTCCACTAATGCCTTAGAGGACCCCCTAATTCAGCCCGTTTCAGATATTTGTGAACAAGGCCAAATTCAGTCCATGTTAGCGATTCGCACGTCCTATCAGCGCAAAGCCAATGGGGTGATAGTGCTACAGCAATGCGATCGCAAACGGGATTGGACCCAAGCCGAAACTGAACTCATCGAAGCTGTTGCTGGACAAGTCGGCATCGCCCTAGCCCATGGTCATCTCCTGGAACAGGAACAACAGCAGCGCCAAACACTGACTCAGAACAATACAGCCCTGAAACAAGCTCGAAAAGATGCTGATGCAGCCAACGTTGCTAAGAGTGAATTTCTAGCTACTATGAGCCACGAAATTCGCACCCCCATGAATGCGGTCATTGGTATGACGGGGCTGTTGCTGAATACCACTTTAGATAATCAACAACGGGATTTCGTTGAAACCATTCGAAGCAGTGGGGATGCGCTGTTAACCCTGATCAACGACATCCTCGACTTTTCCAAGATTGAAGCGGGTAAGTTGGAATTTGAAGAACAACCCTTTAGCCTACGGGCCTGCATTGAAGAATCCCTGCGTCTCGTTGCGCCAAGAGCCATTGATAAACAGCTCGAACTCGCTTACTTATTCGATCCCTCAACCCCCAATCACATCGTGGGAGATGTCACTCGTCTCCGCCAAATCTTAGTGAACCTCCTCACCAACGGTGTCAAGTTTACCGAGCAAGGGGAAGTCGTAATTTATGTGCAGGACATCACAGATACAGACATCGCCCAACCTGAGACAACCCCCCAGCGGAAAAATTTTACCGATATTCAAAATCAACGCCGTTTGGTTCAATTTGAAGTCAGAGACTCAGGCATTGGCATTCCGGCCGATCGCATGGATCGATTGTTCAAATCTTTTAGCCAAGTAGATGCCTCAACCACCAAAAAATATGGTGGCACCGGCCTAGGCTTAGCCATCTGTCGCTCCCTCTCTCAAATGATGGGAGGCAGAATCTGGGTCGAGAGCAAAGCCGGGGTCGGGTCAAGCTTTTTCTTTACCATTGCGGTGCCAGTGGCCCCTGAGGGAGAAAATACCCTCGATCAATCTCAACAGCTTCTCGATGGGAAGCAGCTCCTGGTGGTGGATGACAATCCCACAAATCGCAGAATTTTAACCCTACAAGCCCAAACCTGGGGCATGGGGATTCAAACGGTGAGCGGGGGAGCCGAAGCCCTAGCTCTCCTAGAAAGTGATTCCAAGTTTGATCTGGCGATTTTGGATATGCAAATGCCAGAAATGGATGGTGTCGAATTGGCGAGACATATCCGCCAACTCGATCAGAGGAAACACCTTCCCCTCGTCATGCTCAGTTCCTTGGGACAAGACGAAATTATCAAACATAAACAAGAAATTCAATTTTCTGCCATTCTCAATAAGCCCATCCAGCAATCCTACTTGTACGACGCCTTAGCAGAAATTTTTGAAGGTCAGCGCGTTCAAGTTAAACCCACTGTACCTTCTCCGGCGAATACCGAAGAACAGGGTGATCCGTCTCTGCAAATCCTGTTAGCTGAAGATATTGTCGTCAATCAAAAAGTGGCGCTACTGATTCTCAAACAGTTGGGTTACCGAGCAGATGTAGCCAATAATGGCGAAGAAGTCCTAGAAGCTCTGCATCGCCAATCCTACGATGTCGTGTTAATGGACGTGCAAATGCCAGAGATGGACGGTCTGACAGCAGCCAGGCACATCAAAGAACAGTGGCAGGAAGAGGATCAGCCCTATATTATTGCGTTAACTGCCAATGCCATGCAGGGTGACCGGGAAATGTGCATGGCTGCAGGAATGCACGACTATGTCAGTAAACCCATTCGTGTGGATGAGTTAAAGTCTGCTTTCGAACGGTACTTCGCTCAGGCTAAACAACCCCAGGTTATCTTTTAAGAAAATCCTTGTATACGCCTCGACAACAACTATCAAATTGTATGATCAACTATTCTTCAGCCAGTTTCTGCAGATAGAGTCGCATAAGTTGGAATCGGACAGAGATAGTTATTCTCAGCCGCCGACTTACACTTAACGACGTTGAGCGTCTGATTTTATCCTTTAAGATTTTTTTATCCAGTAAGTCAAGATACAGAAACAATTCATCATTCCATAAAATTTCTATAGCTTCTGAAACGCTGCTAAAAGTGGATGAAATAATGAGGGACAGCAGAGATGAAGAGTTAAACGTATTGTGGGAAATGCCTTTCGTTACTGGCAATGGGTGAGGATTGACGCAACGGGTCAAAAAAAAGTGGAAGTCGTAATGCCGGCTAAACAATTTTTGCGAACACAGTTGTCAATAGCAGAGGATCAGTCATCCCTTTCTGACGATCAGTTACAGCAACGTTTATTTCAACTTTGGCTTCATCCTGAAGAAGCAAAAACCAGTGATCAGGAGCTGGCAGGACTATGTTTGAAGTGCTTTATTTCTAATGTGATTGCTCAAGTTTGTGGACAACTTTGTGCTCAGTTTGGCCAAGATCATGGCTTTACGACTAAGGATCTCTACTCTTTTGTGCTTGATCATGGCCCCTTAAACCTCCAGAATGAACCTCAAATCCGAAGTTCATATCAGTCTCTAATTGAAAAGATATTATCTTCTTTCGATATTAAACAAGGAGGCCTATCAACTTGGACAGCTCAGTTAGTTCGCCGAGACCGTAGCCTCAACACTTTTCTGCTAGAACATGGCGTTTATCTCATAAGTGATTGGGCAATTCTTAACGACACTACTCCTCAACAGATATCCCGAATATTAGGAGAGTTTCACTCCCTCACATCTCATGAAATCGAACACAACATAAACTTACTGAACAGATATCATTCTGTATATCGACGCGATCGCATTCGTCAGCGCCAAGCGGGAAAAACAGGTCGATGTCAGGAACCCTCTCCTTCTCAGCTACAGCAAATTGCCCAATTCAGAATCATCAACTCTGACCCAGTTGAACCCCAGAAGGTTCTAAGTCAATTACAGAATTTGGCTAGATTGCTGCGTGAATATCGAATTTATGCCCGAGGTGGGCCAGCACCAACCCAATCCCTGGACCAGCTGCATCCGACCACTGGACAGGTAATGCAGATTGCTACCCCCCATTCAGATGAAGAACCAGACTCTCAAACACAATTTCTACAGCAGTACCGACAGCAATTCCAACAGAGTTTAGACAAGACCATAGAGGGCGTTTTGGCAGATAAGCTCAAGAGATTCCAAACTCAAAAATCTAATAAATCTCATCAGTACCTAACGGCTTTATTTTTGTTTCATTGCCAAGGGTTGGCGATGAGCGATATTGCACCTCACGTTGGTCTGAAAGCCCAATATCAGGTCACCCGATTACTTCAGCTCAAAGACCTAAGAGCAGATATTCGCCATCAAATCTTACTCGACCTGCGGGAGCGGGTTTGGCAAGCCGCTCAACCATTCGCCGATCCTAATCGACTATACATTTTGAATAAACAGCTCGATTCCCTTCTGACTGAACAAGTCGATGGAGTGATGCAGGCTGCTGCCGCTGAAGCCAGTGTTCCTCGGAATCGGCCCGTGAGCAGCCTATATGCCCAGCGACTCTGTGATTATCTGGATAGGACGCTCTGAATCATGACTATTGTTCCCACTCCCCCAGACCTGGCAGCAGACTTCACCGCCCTGCCCATTACGGCGATCACACTGTCTGAAATGCAGATTTCAGAAGTTATTCAGCAAAGCGAATCGCTGCCAGAAGCCTGGCAATGGCGAGGTTACCTCCATGGATTAGCGCTCACAGCTTTGGAATCGTGGTTGGCGGAGCGGAGCTATCTAGGGGTAAGGGTTCGTCCCTTTTTAGATCCCACGTACCTACCCTTTTGCGATGCCAGCTATCTACAGGTTGGGGAATGGCGAGTAGCGGTTTTAGTCTCCGGCTTAACCGATGCAGAAGTGGCAATCCCCAGAGCAGCACTTGAAGTTGCAGGATTTGTTCCTCACTGCTTTGTGAAAGTGGAAGTCCTAGAAGAACTAGCACAGGTAGAGATTCAGGGGGGATTGAGATGGGATGATGCTGTTCAACTATTACCATCTTTAATCCCACAACCAGACTGGACCTATGCACTTTCACCTCAAGCATTTGTGCCTGCCAATGAGTTACTCCTGTGGCTGCGTTGTTTAGAGACTGTCCCTCAGCTAGAACTGCAATCTCATATATCTACGACTCTCACTGAATCTCTCTTAATTGAGAAACTCGATCATGTTCGTTCAGGAGCCGAATTTTGGCAATCGTTCACTTGGCATGAAGCTGCTTCCATTCTGAGTAATGCAGAATGTCTAAGCCGGTGTAGTGAGTATTGGCAGCATGAGCCAACCCAGGATTCAATTGATTCAGTCACTGAGCCAGAACGGGCGATAGATGTTGGGGCATGGCTTCAACAGAGATTAGATGATGCCGCTCGGCAGTTCAGTTGGATACTGATGCCCCCCTTGGCAACCGCCTTGCGCTCGACAGATCCAGTGATTGTTGCGGTGATTGGGGAGTTACAACGACAGGGTATGGATATTCCTACTTCTGCGGGTGGTGCATACCGGGATCTAACCTTGGGACTTTCTCAACTGCGCTTATATTCAATAGTCTGGCCAGTGGAACCAAATTTATCCAACACAGAATGGACGTTACTTGTTGTTGTCGGTGCTAAACCAGAAACGACTCTCGAACAGACGGTGAAGCTTCTGGTTAGTGATACCGAAAAAGTGCTAGCAGATCCGATGCTTACCCCGACGGAAGAAGACATTTGTATTTATGCTCAAGTGGTCGGGGAGTTTGAGGAACAGTTTTGGGTGACCTTGTCAGCAGCAGACTCGAGATCGCCCGCTGCAACCTTACGACTTTCGCCTTTTAAATTCGCCTCCAACAAAAACTCATGAGCAGCAGTTATCCTTCTTTTCGACTTAAGGTGCAGCAGATCGGCCAGGCTTGTGTGTTTGATTTGTCATGGGGACAGGGGCAGCATTTATCGGCTCAAGTTGAGTATCCCACTGCGCTCACCAAAGCCTATCAAACCTGGCTGAGGGCTTACCTAAATTTCTATAAAGCCATTGCTCAACCACAACCCGTTACGCCGATTCGAGGCCGCATGGAAGCTCAGGGACGCCTCACGCCGATTGGAGTGGACTGGCAAAGTGAGTTGGTGCGGACAGAAGCCCTCTTAACAGAGCAGTTTCAGCTATGGTTGCGTGGTGCAGCTCTATTTGAACTGAGGACGGCGATCACCAAATCGGCTCAGGCAGATCCCAACTTAAAAACAGATGTCTATTTAGTTTGCGATCCGATTGATTTAGCCCGATTACCTTGGGAGACCTGGGAACTGGGAACGGAAGTTGATGACAATATTCGGATTGCCCGTTGCCCTGTCAATGTTCGACGGGCAGCTCAGAAGGCTTCTCCTCGCAGGCGGCGACGCACCCGAGTGTTGGCCATTATGGGCGACGAATCGGGATTGGATTTCCAGGCCGACCGGGCGGCCATAACGTCTCTGGCGGCCCAAGCTGAGGTGAAATTTGTCGGTTGGCAACCCCAAATTTCTATCCCCGACCTAAAACAACAGATCTGTGAAGCAATTTCGGACCCCCAAGGGTGGGATATTTTGTTTTTTGCGGGGCATAGCAATGAAACGATGTTGACGGGGGGTGAGCTAGCTATTGCGCCAGGTGAAGTGGTCACGATTAAGGAGATTAAACCCTATCTAGAAAAACTACAGGCCAGGGGGTTGCAGTTAGCCATTTTTAATTCTTGTAGTGGTTTGAGTATCGCAGCCGCTTTGATTGACTTGGGGTTAAGTCAGGTGGCGGTTATGCGAGAGCCCATCCACAATCAAGTGGCCCAGATTTTTCTGGAGCGGTTTTTACATCACTTGAGCCAATATGTAGATGCCCATGATGCATTGCGACTCGCGAGTCAGGACCTGAAGTTAGAGCAGAGTCTCAGTTTTCCTTCTGCTTATTTAGTCCCATCCTTTTTTCGGCATCCTGAAACAGAGTCTTTTCAACTGGTCCCATCCAGTTGGCGACAAAACCTGAAGGCTTGGCTTCCCGGCCGATATGAAGGAATCGCGTTGGGCTTATTGGTGGGGTTAAGTCTTTGGCCCCCTTTGCAGTCGGTGCTGTTGGACTATCGGCTGTGGACTCAGGCGATTTATCGAGATTTAACTGGACAGGTTCCTGCAGCCGTTGAAACACCTCCGGTCCTATTAGTACAAATCGATTCAGAGTCGATTCGGCGGTCTCAGATGAGTCAACCTGTTCCGATGGATCGGGCTTATTTAGCTGGCCTAATTGATCAACTGGTCGAATTAGATACTCGTGTTATTGGCATTGACTACTTATTTGATCGTCAGCAGCCAGGAAAGGATCAGGTTTTAGGGCAATCTATCCGATCTGCGATTGACCGTAAGAATGTTTGGTTTGTTTTCGCCTCTATTTCCGATTCTATTAATGGAGAGGTAGGGGTTAATCCAGAAACGGGAATCGCTAAATCTGAGTGGAGCTTGGAAGGGAATGTGAATGCTTTCCCCACTCATGTAAAGCTGCCCCACTCATTCAAGTCTTGTGAACAGTCCTGTCCGTTTGGTTACTTGCTTTCATTACTATCTGCCTATTCACAAGAGTTTCCAGCCCATAATCAGCTTAGGCCTAGCTTGAATGGACAAGAAGTATTGCAAGCCCGTTTAATGACAAATCTGCAATCGGCTTCTCAGCAACAAGGAAAAATCGCGGCTCTAAAAAAAATCAATTCGCATCCCATAACAACTGGGGCAAGTTATTTAGGACAACTATGGTTTCGGCCAATTATTGATTTTTCGATTCCGGCTAATCGAGTATTTCAGCGGATACCTGCGTGGCAATTGAACGGTTTAGAAGCTTTCGGGGAAAAAGCTGACTTCTCAAACCAAGTGGTGATTCTAGCGCCTGGAGGATATGATGGCGCACTGGATAATTTTGCAGTCCCAAAGGCCATGGTGTATTGGCAGGTAAGAGAGAGGGGAGTTGGAAACGCTAAAACGGAAGAGCCATCAGTCTATACCGGTGGTGAAGCCCATGCCTATATGGTTCAACATTTCTTCACTCAGCGATTAGTGATGCCTATTCCTACAGTATTAATAGTTCTCGTCTCAGCATTACTGACAAAAGGTTTCGTTTTGTTAGTTGCTCGGAGAATATTATTGCCAGGTAATCGAGTACGCCTTATCTTAAGTCTATTAGTCTTAACGGGGGGGTATGTGTTGATCAGCTGGCAATTTTTTGTTGGTACTGCGATTTTAATTCCCTGTGTAGTTCCCTTAGCTTCAGTTTGGGTCGTCATTTTTTCGCATTGTTGGAGAAGGGATTATGCATAGAGTGAGCTTGTTGATTTTATTCCAAGTACTAGTGATGCTCTCCCCAAGTCATGTTTGGGGAATGGAAAAGCAAGAAAAACGAGAATCTATTACGCATCAAGACTCTAGATCTAAGCAAACGTATCAACAAAAAACATCTGCCAAGTCAGGTCAAGTTAAGCAAGATAAAGATACTCCAATATCTTCGACTATTGAAGCGATGTTCAACAGCATTCTTGAGATATTTAAACAACATCAAGAACCTCCATTGGTAAGCAGAGGAAACCTATGCACAATTTCACCAGGTATATTAGGTAAGACAAATATTATTTGGAGTAATCAACCTTTGTTTTTATGGCGAGGGGAAGTAACTAAGCTTTTAGTACGAGATTACGAAACAGATGAGGTATTATGGCAAAATTCTGGGCTTGAGGATAGAGATCATTTGGTTTATAACGGTAAGCCCTTAATTCCTGGGAAAGCTTACATTTGGGAAGCGACTAATACCAATACAACAATTAGATATGAGTTTAAGGTGATGAAACCTAAAGAGCGGCAGCAAGTAATATATGAATTAGAAAAAATGTCGAGCTTAGAAAATCTTAAAAAGCCAAATTTAAGTAATCTATTTAGAAAAATACAGTACCTTGGAGAGCGTGGATTAATTTCAGATGTTCTTCAAGTACTATATGCTTATAATTTCTCTAATGTAGACATAAATGAGCAGAGAAAGAAATTATCCAAGATTTTTTGTTAGTCAGTGCTTTCAAATAATTTTTTCATCGAAAGAAAAATTAACAATAGTCATTCATATTGATATGATTTCCTGTTGAAGGTAATAGTGAACTTGAAGTTAACATCACTCTGCCATCAGGAAGATGGTCCCAACCATTAGCTTCTAAAATCCCCAGTTCTATATCTTTACTAAGTGGTTTCTTTACAGGTAAACCATCTTTAGCTGTAATAGGGGGAGATGAATCTACCCACCTAGACATTACCGATTGAACACTAGTTGTTTCGCTAGGCTCCAATGGTAGTCCACCACGGCCAGTAACAACAAGACTACTAATATCACTATTTTCAGACCCAGGCTTGACATAACAGTTCCTACCGATAAGGGTTGTACTATCCACTATATTTTCAGGTATCACTGTAAGGTTTTGCGTAGGATCAATCTCAGGAGTTTGAAAAGTTACAGTCCCTTCAAGCAGGGGGCCGCCTTGTTGTGAAATAGCGGTTACATCACTTGATTGTAGAAAAGAAGGATCTAATTGGGCTGGATCATTACTTCCTAAGAGAAACTGTATGTCTTCTAAAGTACGAGGAGTTAAACCAAATATGCCCTTCGAGTTAATTTCGACTCGACCACCATTGCCATCAAAAGCATTAGCGGTTATATCACTATTGTTTAAGGCAGCTATACCTCCAGCCTTAATAAATATATTACCTCCGCTAGCATTATTAGAAGCATTCGTTGTGATACTACTTTCGTTTAATAAAATAAGTGCGTCGGTATTTAAATTAATATTTCCTTGAGAATTATTGGTTGTAGCTCTCAAACTTCCTCTATTCTGAAGTCTAATTAGATTAGAACTTATAGTAAGAGAACCAGCAGGACCTTCTCCAGAAGAACTTACGTTTATTTGCCCATCATTATTAATTAGTATTTTATTGCTGGATATATTAATACCTCCTGCTGCTTCAGGACTTTCACTAATAGCTAATATTTGGCTATCACTTCCCGAAACTTGAATCCTTGAGGAAGTAACCGACAGTTGACCTGCTTTTCCTATGCTATTTCTTATTGCTGAAACGGATAATTGTGCACCATTAGAGATATTTATATTCCTAGCATTAATAATTAAATCTCCAGCATTTCCAGATGCAAAGTCATTTGATGAAGAAAAGATACCACTTGAAATATCTGTCCCAAAAAAATCAGCTTTACCTGATGCTGACAGCAATTCAGTGGCAGTAATCGTAATTCTTCCTCCATTTCCAGCCCCAAAGAAAGTTGCTCCAGATATTTGACCACCGCTGGCAAGTACTAATTTTTTTGTATCAATATTTATATTTCCTGAATTTCCACCATCGACACTTTGAGAACTAAGAAAGCCTAATGTATCAATACTTACTATCTCTGATGCATTAATTTCAATATTACCTGCTTGCCCACTTGCAAAAAAAGCTCTTGTTTGAACTAGAGATAAATCACGGATAAATAGTTTTGGAGTTGAGATGATAATGTTACCAGAAGGAGCGCTAGAAAATGTTGTTGCATTTATTTCACTTTCCTGGTCAACAGATAGAGATTCCATTGCGGTAATTCTTATTAGATCCGAAGGCTGAGGTCCATCATTGAATGAAAATATTAATGACCGATTACTGAGATCAATAACTCGGCCAATAATATTAATATTTCCGCTTCCAGGAGCTAAATCGAGATTAGAGACTGAAAGATATGAGTCATTAAAAGAAATATTCCCAAATTGACTAACTTGTGAATAGTCAAACTTAAAGCCTAATAAATCTTGTTCAATTGCTACAAAACTGTTTGGAGTTACACTACCTAGTTCAATTCTTCCGCCACGTGCAACAAGCGAACCTCGATCAGAAAACGTAATATTGCCTCCAATAAGAGCTACAGTTTTCTGTGGTGGAACACTAATATTTGCAGTACCAGATATAGAGTCACCAATTGCTCGGTTTCTAATTTCTCCAACCGAATTTCCAAAACTTAAACCTAAAGGTGTTGAGACAGTTAAAGTCGGTGGGGCAGAATTGATATTTGTACTAAAGTTTGTGCCATCTTTAAACTCTATAGCTTGCGCGGTAGTAGCAACAAATGATCCACCTATATCTAAAACTGCATTGGGGCCAAAGGAAAATCCATTCTTGTTAAGAATAAATAAGTCTGCTTGGCCATTCGTTCTTAGAACTCCGTCAAGTCCTGAAGGAGCTGAACCAGTTATTCTAGTTATTATTCTATTAATTGAAGTTGGATTGATAAATTGAACTATTTCATTCTGATTAACTGAAAATGAGTTTAAACTATGAAACAGATTTGCGCCTCTAGTAGCACCACCTGAAATACTAATAACTGATTTGTCCGCTTCTCTAACTGAAGAAACGATAGAACTTTCGGACGACAGTGTAGTATCCCGTACTACCTGTGAATAGGCAAAATGAATATCAAACAAGAAAAATGCTAAAATTAAAATTTTTTTCATATCGTAAAAACTAAATTTTCAGTTTATAGTATTTTTCTTGTGCATAGCAAATTAAAATCATGGTAATTTAAATTTTTTCCAAAAATATCTTACTAAAAATAACTATCTAAATATCTTCTAATAAACCTCATGCATAATTGAGTTGACGATATGGTAGATGTTCTCAATCACGATATAAACTGAGCTAGTAGCTCTTCATAAAGGTAAATTTCGAGAGGTCTAAATCAGGTTCAACAACAAGGAATGAGCAAATGAAAATTCATATTGATCGGATTGAAGAATTTAGCAGCAGTAATACCTAAAAAGTAGAATACTGCTACTAAATTCTTCAACTTCTAGATTTTTCAATTTTTATGGTCTAGGATCTCGGCCAAAACATTTACCTTGTTTACAGCGACATACACCCGAATTCCCACCAGGACAAGGATTAGAAACACTACACGCTTGTCTAGTGCAAGTTAGGCAAGTTTCTGTTGGTATAGCGGCCGAAGATTCTCCACTCAAAGTATCTTGAAAGCTAGAAATATTGTCCACAAAAGCTAAATCATTAGCCACATCCGCAATTTGTTGAGTAGTAGGCTCACTAACTTGCTCAACTTGTACAAAGTCATCTAGGGCAGGTGCAGCAAAACTAGGCGAGAAACTATTGAGTGAGAAAAGTAAAAGAATTGGAGCAATAAATATTACTAGTCTCTTAGTTAAAAAAACAAATTTTTTTTTCATTTTAGACATTTTGGATAGAGTTCCTTATTATTCTAAACAACTACTAAAATCATCTCATAGATTCATCAATAAAACTACTTTTTTACATTATCCAAATACCATCAAAATATATAGTTCCAGATATAGTTTTATTAAAATAAAATTCTAAGCATGTAATTTTCTCAGGACTAACTCCTTCTTTGCTGAGCGTATCAAAATCCACCATAAATGTCTGAAATACTGCTAATGGATATTTATACGACTTGCTTTCTTGATCGTCTTCCAAGTAGATGTCAGGGTAGTCTAATTTTATATTCTTTTTGTAGTATGGTAGTAAAATACCCGTATTAAATGAGTGCCCTAATTCATCATGTATATGTAGTTCAAACTCTTGAGATGAATTTGTAAGGTTGTTTGATTCAGGTGATTGGCATGATGAGAATGCTAAACATTTGCAATCATCAAAATTTAAATTCTTTGGATTAAAGACAATGGAGTATTTCCCATCAGGTTTACTCCATTTGATTTTCAAGCCTCTCTTATTTCTAAATAAAAAATGGTTTTCATCTAGTTCACCTATATAAACAATATTTTTTTGAGTAAATCTAGGGATACTACTTAATATTGGATTATAAAATTTTGATAATCTTTCTGGTAAACATAAAATCTCCCCAGAAAAAGAAGCTTCTCCTTCAATATTCTCAACTAGTGCTAATTGCTCTTGTTCGAAATTTTGGATATATTGAAGATTTGAATATTGAAATTGAGATAAGTAATTGACATTGAAGTTACTATCACTTTTCGGAAGCCATTCCTTGATAACACCATACTCATGATTCTTTAATAGATATAAATATTCAGATGACTTATCTTTCTCAAATAAAACGAAATTGGCAAAAGCACCTACATAAGTTTTACAAATTTTTTCTTGCCTACTTCTAGACATAGTTGGTAGTTTTTCGAAATTAGATAAATAGCGTAAGTCACCATTCCAAAAATAACTATGATCTCCATCCCATTTGGAATTGAAATAATTATGATTTGCGCCATAAATCCATAATAGAGATTTAAATTTCGGAAAATTATCTCTACTTGAACTATTTATATCTTTACCAAGTAGTTTAGATAAATCATAATGTGAAAAATCACTATAATTAGATAGATAAGTTAGATGCGTTCTATCGTATGTGAGCTGCCCATCAAAACTTTGCACACTTAAATCTCGACTACCGTGAATCACAAGGTAATTGTCAAGAACTTGTGTTGGTCCTTTTGGTAATCTGTATCTTTCATCTGTAGGACTTAGAGCTATAACTCCTTGAATACCAAAGCCATATGGTCCCAAATTATCACTACCATTTAGTCTTATTTCTACTTTAGGCTTCTGTATATAAAACTCAATAGGGACATTAGGATTGACTTGATTTAATGTACTTGCATGCCCAACTGCTTCACCTCCATTCGAATGTCCTAGCAATAAACAGTTATCCAAATTCAGTTTATTGTTTAGAGGATGTTTTCCTTCTTTTGGGTTATTCCATTGCCTAAACTGCTTTAAATGCTCTAAAACAAGAATTGATCGAGCATACATATCACCACTAGTTTTGCCATTAAAGAAATTTGAATCAATTGAAGCAGCAAGGATTCCGTGAGAAGCTAATAAATCACAGAGGTATAATAGTCCTATAGTAGAATTACTAATTCTATCTGTTTCTCTTCCGTGAACTAAAATAGCAACGGGTAAGTTATTCTTAATTTCTGTGGTTTCTTCCTCATATGGAATGCATAAAATTCCATTAATAGGCACATTTTCAATAGTAAATGGCCATTTATACTCGGGATCAATACTTTTTACTTTTCCAAATAATTTCTTATCATCCTCTGTATTTTTTTGGGAAGATGTTCTATCTGTTGTAAGAAGCTTATAAATTTTTTTTGGAGAGCAAATTTTATCTGTTTTAAATCCCCCTAATACAGTTTGTAAGTTTATATTTGGTGGAATCTTTGAAAGATTTACTGATTTTGTCTTGTAGTCTGGGTCAGGATTATCAAAAATAATAAAATCAGATAATTTTTCATTGCCAGAATAATCAAGATTAGGGGATGAATAAACCACTCTATGAAACTTGAATTTTCCAGGTTCAGATGGATTAGGTAATGAATTATTCATGTTTTTAGTGGGATCTTCTATCTTCACTTATTGCAGTTCTAATACCAAAAAGAATATTTTTAATTCAGTTAAGCTACATTCTTTATATTGATAATTGGATTGAATAAGAAATTCATAACCAGTTCCCAGCTAAAATATATGCTGCCCAAAAATAAGGATGCTTTCTATATGCTGGATTTTTGATGATTGATAGTTGAGCTTGTCTTAACGCCTCAGCCTTACTCAAATTTCCTTGGTGTAAATTTTTATAAAATTTTCCGATTAATATAGAAGTTGCTTGATCATTCACTTGCCAGAGTGTTGCTAATGTTGATCTAGCCCCTGATCTTGTTGAGATACCTGCTAATCCTAGAGCAGCTTTACTGTCCCCTACCGCAGTTTCACAAGCACTTAAAACAAGTAATTCGATTGCTCCAAACTGCCTTAACTCACTCTGACGTAATACATCACTGAGTTGATAAGCGTTGATCTTACCTTGCCAAGTTAGAAGAAAAGTATCCTCTAATTTTGAACTAAATTGACCATGTGTTGCTAAATGCAACACTGTGAAAGGTAAATTATTGATCTCTTTTTGTAAAGATAGTCTTGTAAAAGCTTTATTCCTTAAACTTTTACTATCTAACAAGTCATCTATTAGATTTAATTCACTTTTCACGTAAGGTAATGCTGAAAAACCTTGTACTGATTCAGATAACCCAGCAGTTAAAATTCTTGCTTTATTTAATTGGAATTTCTTTGGTTTAACTAATTGCAAGCCAGGAGCTATAGAAATCGCATATTTTTCTACTAAATATTTTTTGCCGTCATTTAATGCTGACATTGGAATATTACGCAATACTCCATCTAATACAAATACCAGTGTCTCTGCTTCACTTTTTTCTAAATCTTTTGCAGTGGGAAGCACCAGCCAATCATAAATTTGCTGAGATAATGATAAATAACTTGAGCTATTAGATTGCCCTAATGAAAGTCGAAAACGGTCTACAGTCCTTTTAACCTTACTATTAGAAACCTGTGTAGAGTAAAATCTCAACTTCCTTCCAGGTAAGCTTGCAATTACCGCTATTCGGTTTGGCAAAATAATTGGATAAATTACTGCTGCTTTCGGATCAATTTCATCAATTACCACTGGATTAATATCTAAGCAGGCCTCTCGAAAGAAATTATCTAGCTCTGCTAACTGCAATGATTCAATTGTTATTCGTGCAGCCTCCAAATTCCCTGTGCTTGGCTGCTCCTCTTTTACGTCCAAAAGTAAGTCCACCAACTGTCGATGAATTGGCTCTACATTATCTCGAAATGAAAATTGAACTTCGGGGTTAACGGCAATTAAATCTTTCCGCAATAACTTTAGTGACTGAACTGCCCCTTTGTAAGCATCAATGGCTTTTACTCGATTCCCTTGTACTTTTTGCAACCGCCCTAACTGCCATTGCCAACGAAATACTATTTCTGGATCATTATTTGCCTTTCTCATTGCTTGCTGAGTCAAACGTTCAGCTTCCGACCATTGCTTAGTCTCCTCATACAAAGCTCCTAACGCACCCAGTGCATAAGACTCAGCCCGCCTATCTTTTATAGTCTTTGCATACATCAAAGCTTTCTTCAACAGTCGCCCTCGCTCAACAATCGTGTCCAGACTGCTAGTCTGCAGTCGAGACAAACTATGAACCACATTCAAATAGGCAAAGATCGAAGATCGACTGAGGGGCAATTGCTGCAAGCTGACAGAAACCTGTGGCCATAAAGCCTCTGCTTGCGAAAATTGCCTCATTTGGACCAACAAACTAAACTGATTCAGTAAAGCCTGAACCTGACTCTCGCCAGATTCACTAACCAGTTGCTCATATATATTCAAAGCAGCTTGCAATTGCTTCGAATCATTCTCCCCCTCAGCCCGCAAAACATTTCCTAAACTAAGCTGAGCTGCAGCTTTCTCCTTCACCAAGCCCAACCGCTCAGCTTTTACCACACTTTTTCCCAATATTTCCCGCGCATCCGTCAGCTCTCCTGCTACCCGAAGCGCCTCCCCAAGGCTCCTCTGCGCCACCACTTCTGTCAACGAATCCGGTTGCTCTGCCAAATCAGCCGTAATTTCTTTAAGCGTTTTAATTGAACGACGATACTGCCCCATCGACTGTAACGCTTGTGCCTGATTTACCCGGCTACGAGTCACCGCTTCTGCATCATTAATCTGCGAGAAAATCTCCTCCGATCGTTGCCAAGCCTTCAATGCCAACTGGGCTTGCCCTTGAGACAACTGCAACTGCCCATCAGTATTTAACACTTGGGCCAACACCCGCGCAGTCTCAGGAGAAGATTGCCCTTCCAGAAACTCCAGACTCCTTTCTATGGCCTGATTCGCTTGGGGCCATTGCCCTAATTGCTCATAGACCAACGCCAAATTACTCAGGGCAATCGCTTCACCAACTCGATCACCACGCTGTTGATACCGCTTAACAGCCACGAGCAATACTTCAGCCGCTTGCGAAAATTGCCCAGCATCAAAAAGAGCCTTACCTCTCGGCTCTAGGTTATTCGCCTCGGCTACTAAAACCTGCTCAGTAGGCTTTGCCTCCACGGCTTTTTCTGCAATGGCCCCATTGACAAACACACACCCAACGCTCAACAGAGTAAAGCTTAATTGTCGCCAGTTCAAAGAATAGAAAAGCGTCCGCCAAAATTGCTTAGTCATAGGAAACAAGAACAAAAACCTAAACTACCAGTGCATCTGCAGTCGCTATGCAGATGGCAATCTCCAACACTCCATTAGATTCCGAAGCATTAGAGTTATGGTTCGTCTTCAACCCATAACCAATAAATTCTGAGCTGATTGATAAGGTGCATCACGATAAAAAAGTTCCTAGAAAGACAAAACTAATTTTTATCAAATGAAGTAAAGCAGACTAATCTTTTACTTCTTGCAACAAAAGCATTAAACGCAAACCTATCCAAGGTAAATGAAAATACCGTAATCTCTAAATCACCGGAATAGTTGAGTTATATAGAATGGTTCTATTTACTCAACAACAGATACCACCAAACAATCAGATAGAAATATAGTATGTGAATTTCCGGTGAAGAAAGATACTCGAAACAAAACATAATCTTTTTTATATTATTCAAGAAAATATTAATTAAGTATGCGTCTTCTACATGTGGTCAGCATAAGTTGTTCAGTGCCAGAGGTATTGGACAATAAGGTGATAATTTCCATCAAGAATAGTGGAATTAATTTATGCACTAAGGCTTATGCTTTTTCCTAACCCACATTCTTAAGTAAGCTTGGGCATGATTTTTTGGGGATGTAAACAGTTAGTATCTTCCATTACCTGCCAAATACTAGCCGTAGCTAGTATAATCCCAACCCCTCTTCTGCATTGGAGATCAACGATCCATGGCTGATCAAAATAATCAAGCACTCAATCCCTAATCAAGACAGCCCTTAGTGCTGAAGTTGCTTATCTCTGATCTCATAATGAACACCAATATGAAACTCGAAGAGGCCCTTGAGGTCATCGATTCCGCCTTAGCCCCTAATCAAATCAATACCCTACAGCAAACCATTTTTTGTATGGCTTGGCAGGGTAAAACCTATGAAGAAATTGCCGAAGCAAGTCAATATGATTCTGACTATGTCAAACATGTTGGCCATCGATTTTGGCAGCTCTTATCTGAGGTTTTATCCCAAAAAGTCTCCAAGCGAAATCTCCATGTAGTATTTCGCCGTTGTAAAGCCAGTCAATTTGACCAGCGTAATCGCTCCGAAATCGATCAGTTATCCAAACAATATGTAGTTAAAGGGATCAATACGGCACAGGCAGATCGTCTGCAGCTATTGCCCACCATTTATTGCTCACCCACACCGTTGTCCCCAGATTTCCCGGCCAACCATCAGAATCACTCTCCACTTTCCCTAATTTCTAGCCCACAACAAACCCTCACCCAATGGATTTCAGAGGATCAGTGTTGTCTAATCACCCTACTAGGACGAGCAGGGATTGGCAAAACAATCCTTTCTCAACAGCTCATTAGGGACGTTCAAGGCGAATTCGAACAAATCATTTTTTTCTCTCTTCGAAATGCACCTGTATTTGTAGATCTCTTTGAGTCGATTCTCAATGCAATACCTGATGTTCCAAGTACCAACTCTCAATCCCTCCCCCTTTCTACGGATGCAATGGTTTGTACTCTGGTAAAAATCCTGCAAAATCACAGGCTGTTGTTGGTACTCGATAACTATGAGATGGTTCTCCAATCTAAACAACTGGGCAACTTATATCGCCCCAGCTATGAGGCATATGGCTACTTACTACGATTAGTCGATGAACTGCCTACCAAAAGCTGCCTTCTTCTCACGAGTCGAGAATGTCCCATTGGTCTGGACCTCAGAGAAAGTCACCTGGTTCGATCCTATCAACTGCCAGGGTTTACCCCCACTGAGACCAAACGCTATTTCGAACATCTCGGTATCCCCACATCCCTCGAACTCGCCCAAACTATCAGTGAATACTATGGCGGCAATCCCCTCGCTTTGAAAATAATTGCCGACACGGTTTGTACCTTATTTGATGGTCATCTAAAAGAGTGGTTGAATCACGGCCAAGGCAACATCGGTCCCATCCAGCAAATGATTGAACAACAACTGAACCGACTTGCTCCCATAGAAGGACAGTTGATGGCTTGGTTGTCGAGTCAACCCCAACCCGTTAACGTCTCAGACATTCACCTGCATTCAGTGGGTGACCAGATCGATTCCTCAATCGATTTGATGAATGCACTGCAGTCTCTGCATATGCGATCGCTAATTTGTATCCACCAGTCTCGGGTTTCCCTTCTTCCCTACCTTAAAGACTATTGTTCACAATCCACTAACCGGATGGTGAGTCAGACGTGATACGCTGAGGGTCACATCGGTTTTAGTGGGGAGCAGCCACTAAAGTAATGGGGAAAGCTTGGTGCAAGTCCAACACTGTCCCGCAGCTGTAAACAGACCATCTCTGTAAGTCAGAACGCCCACCGATGTACACCGTAAACACTTCTGCGAGGTACAGAAAGTGGCTAACAAGATTGGTCTCTCCAGGCTTCGGTCTGGGAAATTTTTGATCTGGCGAACGATCAGCGCCAGCTTAATAACCGGGTTAGGGCTTGCCAGCTCTCGTGCAGCCCTTGCCCATCATCCCTTTGGCGATCAAACACCCACCAACTTTATTGAAGGCTTTTTATCAGGTCTTGGTCATCCGATGATTGGCATCGATCACTTTGCCTTTGTCGTTGCAGTTGGCTTGATGGCTGCTATTTTGCGACATGGTTTTTGGGTGCCTGCTGCTTTTATAGCGACCGCTCTTTTGGGAACGGGCATCCATCTCCAAAGTTGGAATTTACTCGCCCCAGAATTCTTTATTTCCATCTCCATTGTTATCTTGGGTGGATTGCTAGCCCTTAAGCAAGGTCCAACTCTCTGGCTAAGTACTGGCATCGCCGCATTAGCTGGCGTCTTTCACGGCTATGCCTATGGCGAAGCCATTGTCGGTGCAGAAATAACACCGCTTGTCTCTTATTTAGCGGGTTTTTCAGTGATGCAGCTGGCGATCGCAGCCATAGCTTATGTCTGTGGTAAAGCCCTTAATGCTAACGCTGTAAAGGATTCAGTCCTGCCCACGCGATTTGTCGGATTTGCGATAGCAGGTATGGGCCTCGCATTCCTCAGTTCAGTCCTTCTGGGCTAATTCAGTTATTTATCCCTATTAAAAAATCATGCATAAAATTCCCGTAACGGTAGTTACCGGCTTTTTAGGTGCGGGTAAAACCACCCTGATTCGTCATCTACTGCAAAATAATCAAGGCCGCCGCATTGCGGTCATGGTCAACGAGTTCGGTGAAGTCGGCATTGATGGAGATTTGCTGCGGACCTGCCAAGTCTGTGATGAAGCAGAAGATGCGGACCAAAATATTCTAGAGCTGACCAATGGTTGCCTCTGCTGCACGGTCCAAGAGGAGTTTTTGCCCACTATGCAAAAACTTTTACAGCGGCGTGATCAGATTGACTGCATCGTGATTGAGACCTCAGGGTTGGCCCTTCCTAAACCCTTAATCCAGGCCTTTCGCTGGCCTGAAATCCGCACAGGAGCGACGGTGGATGGGGTAATTACGGTAGTGGATTGTGATGCGATCGCATCCGGTACCCTAGTAGGCGATCTAGACGCGCTAAAGTCCCAGCGTCAAGCTGATGACAGTCTCGATCACGAAACCCCAATCGAAGAGCTATTTGAAGATCAATTGGCCTGTGCCGATCTAGTCTTACTTACCAAGGCAGATTGCGTCGAACCTAAGGATCAAGAACGAGTCCAACACTGGCTACGACAAGAACTTCCCCACGGCGTTAAAGTCTTACCCTGTCATGCAGGACGCGTAAGCCCTGACTTGTTATTGGGCTTTAATGCAGCGGTTGAGGACCATCTAGACTCTCGCCCCAGTCACCATGATCACGAAGAGGACCATGATCATGATGATGACATCAATGCTATCCAGGTGATTGTAGACCAAGAATTTGACCCGAAAACACTCTTAGTCAAACTAGAAGCCTTGGTGCAAAGCCATGAGATCTATCGGATTAAGGGGTTTGTGGCTGTTCCCCAAAAACCGATGCGTCTCGTGATCCATGGTGTGGGACAACGGTTTGATTCTTTTTATGATCGTCCCTGGCAACTGCAAGAAGCTCGTCAAACAAAGCTAGTGTTTATCGGCGAGAATCTCAGTCAACTCGATATCGAGGCTGCCCTCCTCCAACCCACTGCAGAACTTTGTCTGCAACAGTAGGATCTTTACTTCGTAAGACACACGGTATTGCTTTCGGGGCTCGTCACCACCCCAGTGGTTGCAGTCACTGAATAGCAATGCTGTTCGCCAATACTCCCCGACAACGCCACTGAAGTGGAAGAATTGCTCCCACTGTAAACTTGCGATGTATTGGTGACAATCACTTGCTGCACAGCATAGGTGGTCAATGCCGTTTGACCAGACCATGTCCAAGACAAATCCACCGTATCGGTGCCAGACAATCTTGTCCCCGTCAGAACCGGAACCGTCTGGGTATTTCCCAATCGGGAGGTGGCAGTACTACTCAAACGATGAATTTCGACATCCGATATATTGCTTCGCATCAGCAAGTCCACCTGTGTCCCCTTAACGCAGGCTTGAAACCCCATGGATCCAACGAGTACACCCGGTGCTGGGCAAGGGGGAGACTCATCATTCGCAGTTGCGATCGCATCCACCAAAGTATCGCTAGCAATAGGATCACTACAAGGATTAATGCTACCGTCCAACTCTGGAATCCGACCATATCGAAAAATTGAGTTGGGGGGAAGCCAATCTTGTCCACTGGCCCGCACATCATAGACCACCCGGTCATAGTTTGCTGGCTGCGGGGGCGCAACACCAGCATTGGGACCATCTGCTGGACAAACCTCAGGAATGGACGAATTAATGGGGATTTCCAGATATAGGACCAATGTTCCATAGGCCCCCAGATCAGCCAGGTTTAATCCTGCATCCGTAACCACATTGGCCAAGGTCGAAGAGTTTGAAGCCACAACATTATTGGTGCGATTGATGCGATTGGCCATTCTGATCTCATTGCTGATGAAATCAAAGGCCCTACTTAGGTCATGGCGCCGGGCAGCAACAGATTCAGTTTTTTTGTTAGCTTGGGAGGCAGTAATCACCCCAAACCCAATTACACTCGTCACCAAACCTGTAATAATTGTTGCCGCAAGGAGTTCTACCAAGGTTACGCCCTGCTCATGCCATTGAGGATGGTCCTGCAGGGTAAACTGCCTCACAAACTGCTGTAAACACCAATGTTGGAAACGTCTCATTGCTGATCCCATTTCTCTGCAATGCAACGTCCCGTCGTCGTAATCGCTAACGGCGTCATCTCGCCGGTATAGGTCCCCACTCGGGTCAGTCCCAAAGTATTCGAAATAGCAATACAACGTTTCGTCCCTTGGGTATCATCAGGGAAAAAGAAAACAATCTTGCCACTAGGGTCAGTCGGGCTACTCCCATCACTAACAATCGAAAAGTCGGGGTTACCCAGAACGCCAAATCGAATGGGAATGTCATAGGACACTACGGAAGAAGATGTCCCTGGTGAATCCTCATCACCCACAAAATCACCTGCTAGTTGCACACACTGTCCAGAGCTGAATGGTCGACAGGGTGAAATGACTTGTACAACCATGCCCGCATGGGAAGCTCGATCTCCATGATCTGATGAATCTGACAAGGCAATTAAAGAAGGAGAAACCCCATTACTGACCCCTTGCACAATCTGGCTATCCGATATGACCCGACTCTTTTGATTCGTCAGAGGATTCGAACCGTCATTGGTTAAATTCGTAGCGATGGAAATTTCTGAAGCTAAGTTGCGATCGCCCGTCTTTAAACAAGACCCTGTCACCTTCCCTTCCACAAAATTGAGGGTAACGGTACAAACTTTATTACCGCGGATCGCTTCCCGTTGGGTTTCGTTCAGAGCAGTCCGAACTTCAGCAACGGTTTGCTTCAGTTTGGCTCGATTCAGCATTCCCCAAACCCCCGGCGCAGAAATGCTAGCAACAATCCCCAAAATGGCCACAATCACCATCTTCTCTATCAAGGTAAATCCAGATACCGGAGATAAACTGTACGGAGGCAATTTCAAGTTGTTGGGGAGCATCACGAACCTCAGGACTTAAAACGGATATCGGAACGAATTAAGGACACTTGAACACAGCATGGGGGATCACTTCAGTATTAACTATCGCAATCGGCTTGCTTTCCCCCTCTGCCGTCACCTGGTAAGTCACATTTAACAATCGAAATGGGTCCGATGAACTAGCATAATTGGCTGTGCGCGTTAGTGTATAGTTTTTCCCCCCAAAGCCCTCGGGCCAATAGTAGTAGAGGTCCCCCCTAAACCCGCTACAGAATCATTTAGAAACCCTGCCGCTAAACCATTACTACTCAGAGTTGCTAAACATCGAGAAGAATAGGGTTGGGGCGCTACTTCATACTGGGTCGCTTGATTAACCACCATTTCCAAGTCTTCTTGGATCCAACTCACTGCTTCATCATATTGAGTGGCTACAACGCGGAACGCAGTAGAGGTAACAATGGCTTGCATCGTCATAGAGACAAAAACAGCGGCAACAATCATCGCCACAAGTACTTCTATCAACGTAAAACCCATCCCTCGACTGTCAGCACAAGTTGAACTGGCTGGCATCAATTTCAATTGCAGCACCAGCCGCTGAATCAGATTCCTCACCTCACTTTGACGCATCCTCATAGCCTCATCAGCGTTCAAATCTTACACTCATCAAATGATGTAGCATCAATTCGTTCTCAACATCCGGTCAATATCAAACCTTAATTGGTGCTCTAAACTCAATACCCCTAACACTGCCATGCCCCTTCATTGGAGGGCCTTGTAAACGTGAGGCATCTAATTTATGAAGGCATCGATAGACCCACTAACAACTTTCATTGAAAGAAATGTATCTTTACACCTAATTCTCATTATTCGTTGGTCTCGCAATTTTTTCGACCGGAGGAACACTGATATTCGAGACCTCAGGGAATTATATTCTTCCCTGTAAATCTGTTATATTCTCACTCACTCCGTAGTTTTGACTAGACTAATGAGAAGAAAACTGAGTAAATTAACCTGGACTTGATCGAGAGACCTCTGTTGCCAAACAAACTCGATTTCGGCCCAGTTTCTTCGCTTGAAATAGGGCCTGATCGGCTTTTCGTAAAAGCGCCTCTTCTGACTGCACATCACTCGGAAATGTTGCTAACCCCAAACTTGCCGTTAGATGGATGCGATCTTCCGAAGAAATACGAATGGGTTGAATTGCAATTTCTCGACGAATACGATGGGCCACAGCTACACTGTCTTCTACAGAGGATTTGGGTAATATAATCGCAAATTCCTCTCCGCCATAGCGGCTGACGATATCCCCTGGACGCACTTCTTTCCTGAGAAGTTGAGCAACACAACATAACGCTTCATCCCCAGCCTGATGACCATAGGTATCATTTAATTGTTTGAAATGATCGAGATCCACCATAATTAAAGAAACGGGATGTTCATCGCGTCTAGACCGTTCAAACTCCACCGATAACCAGCGGTTAAATTCTCGGCGGTTATACACCTCCGTCAGGCCATCTAAAGTTGCTAACCGTTCTAAATCTGTTTGGCTTTGCTCTAAACTTCCTGCCATGGCATTAAAAGTATTGGCTAGGCGAGAAAACTCATCTTGGGTTTTGAGTTTAATTCGATATTTCAAGTTGCCATCTGCTAAATGCTTTACCCCCTCTTGTAACCGATACAAAGGAACCAAGATCGATCGAGATAAAGCATAGGCACAAATCACCGCTATGGTTAAAGCCAAAAGGAAAATGATGGCAACTAATAGCCTGACCCTTCCTCTGACTAATTGAGCTTGGCGAAGATTTTCTGTATTTTGAAATGCAATGAGTCGATAATTGAGCTCTTGTACATTTTGCAGTATTTCCTGCAGTTTTAACTGAAATTCTGATATTTTGGCATTTTTATCCGCTTTATAAGCCTGAATACTAGATCCTACGATCTCTAAGCCTAAATCTTCTAGTTGATTCCATTCTTCCTGAATGCGGTATATCGATTCATTCCGTTCAGGCAATTGTGAAGGCCGAGTTAAGATAATTTTAAAATTGTAGTTAATATCAGCAGCAGTTTTTTCAAATTTAGCAACAGAAACTGTTTTAGAGGTGGTATCTTCTACATTTACAACCCCAGAAATGTCAAGCATTAATCCCTCTATTCTAGCTAAGGGGAATAATTCTTCTAGTCCAACATTTTCTTGCTTTTCAAAACTATCTATTGCTCCCTCAAAGGATACCAATGCCCCTCCTGCCAGTAATAAAAAGGGGACTAACATCGTTCCTAGGCCGATGCTTAAACGCTGGCGGAGGGAGGTCTGGCGAGGAGACCTAATGCGCATAAGGAGCAAACTATACAAAGGGGGTAATTTTATTATTCCCTAATCATGAGGACTTGATAAAATTATGAAGCAGCGTATTGGTAATCCACTAAAGAATTTTCAATTATTTTAGAAACCCCATACTTATATTTGTCATTCTTAACTACCTTTACTCCATTTTTTGCAGTATAGATTGGTAATTATGACCTCCACAAAACAATATAATGCTTTTGAGGCAATCTTATTGAACAACAATCATATTCGACAGGTTGTCATTGTCGGGGGAACCCATGGGAACGAACGTATAGGATTGTACTTAGTCAAGAAATTTAATCAAGATTCATCATTACTCTTTCGCCCTAACCTGACAACCACTTGTCTAATTGGCAATCCCCAAGCTTGCAAAGAAAATCGACGATACATTGATACTGATTTGAACCGGTGTTTTATCAAAGCTGATTTAGATAATCAGCTTTTAGGTCGACACGAAGAGAGACAGGCTAAAGTCCTTCACCAGCAATTAGGTCCTAAAGGGAATTCCGATAATTTCCTATTAGATCTACATTCCACCACAGCCAATATGGGTCTAACTCTCATACTGGTAAATGACCATCCCTTTAATCTTCATTTAGCGGCCTACTTGACCCATCACAATCCTCAAGTGCGGGTCTACCGATGGACCCAAGGGAACCAGGAGAATGCTTTTGTCAGCTCCCTGTGTCAACTGGGTTTCGCTATAGAAGTGGGGCCCATTCCCCAAGGCATTCTATTAGCGTCCTTATTTCAGGAGACCGAAACTTTAATTCATCAAACCCTGGACTATTTGGAGCAAATCAATCGAGATGTCTCCCTCCCGTTACCCAGAACTCTGCCTCTATTTCAGCATCTTGATGTCGTTGACTTCCCCAAAACATCTAGTGGAGAACTAGCAGGTATGGTTCATCCTCAGCTTCAAGGAAAGGACTATCAGCCCTTGAATCCAGGTGATCCGATATTCTTAACCTTTGAAGGCCAAACTCTTTTCTATGAAGGTTGCTCGACTGTATGGCCCATTTTTATCAATGAAGCAGCCTATTACGAAAAAGACATTGCCATGTGTTTAACTCATAAACAAGACATTTCACTGAAGTGGAATTGAGTTGAATTCCTAATAAAACCAGGTTATTCAAGAGTCTGAACTAAATTTCTATTCATGCTTTTTCTGGCAATGCAGAGTGAGCAACATGTTTCTCCAACCAATGCTCCACATCTGCTAAAACCGTCTGATAACCGAGATCTAGATGAAGATCATGGTAGGCATTCGGATATTCAATATATGTCTTATCTGAATAGGTAATGCCTTGAAAGTAATCACGACTAGAGTCTGGCGGAATCGTTCGATCAGCCGCACCATGCAGCATAAGCACTGGAATGCTCAACTTCTCAACATGGGCGTTTAACCAATCCAACGTTGAGAAAAATTCTGTCGACATCCGAGCCCTACCCCGGGTATGGCGGAGGGGATCTTGAGCATGAGTCTGAATAACGGCAGGATTACGAGAGCCCGCCGATAAATCAATTCCTGTGTTAAGAGCAAAACTGGGCCAAATGGAAGACAAAATTCGGCCGATAAAGAATTTAACGGGAGATAGTCCAACTTTGCCAATCGGCAACGCACTCAAAATAACCCCTTGAATGCCATGGGGGAGGCGAACAACATAATCTAAAGCAATGGTTGCCCCTAAACTGTGGCCATAAATAAAGGAAGGACATCGAGGAGATTCCGTTGTCACAAGGTGGATAAATCCCCTTAAATCTTCTCGAAATTCCGACCATCGGTTAATGTAACCGCGCATCCCTTCCGACTGCCCATGACCTCGCAGATCGAAGCTATAAACTGCATACCCACACTCAACCAGGTGGCTTACGAGTGTGCTAAACGTATTTGAGTGGCTACCTAACCCATGAACAATGATAATGTTAGCCCGGACTTGATTTAGGGGCTGCCAGGTTTGATAGAACAGGCTGAGACCGCCAACCCCTTTAAACCTGCCGCTTCGATGGTTCATGACTGCCCTTTAATCTGATATCTATTCTTTAACGTTACCCAAATTTTTTCTAGGTTATCCTTTTTGCCAAAGTGGTCCACCAAAGTTGGTGGACTCTCTTTTTAGTACTATCAACGACTTCAGCTGCAATTTACGCTCTCCTATGATGCGATTTGGAAGAACAGACTATCTTGTTATGATGATGTGGCCTTTCTATAGTCGCCGTTAACACCCTAGGATGTTCTCGGTCTTTTTCTAGTTGGGGCTGTGGCTCAGTTGGATAGAGCAAGCGCCTCCTAAGCGCTAGGTCGGCGGTTCGAGTCCGCCCAGTCCCGTTACTTTTTTCCCGTCATGCGTCGATTCCCCTCTGTTTTGAGAGGACTGATAGGTAACTAAGAACCTATTAAAAGTGCAGAATGATCATTTTGCTAGATATCTCTTTGCTAAACTTATAGAATTTTCACCCCTATTTACCGAGTAGGGTGCTTAAACGTCCCCCTATACGCCTGTCCTACATAGACTCACTGTTTGAGGCATATTTGCTGATTATGACCCAATCCCCAACATCGACTCCCGTTTTTGCTGGACTTTCATCCTCTTCAGGAGATATCAGCAAGTTTGATTCCCTGGCTAAACTCCTGAAACCCTCTGATACCTTTGCTCACCGCCACATCGGCCCCAGCGAATCAGACATCAATCAGATGCTAGACACGATGAATGTTGAGGACTTGGAGGCGTTGATTGATGCAGCAGTCCCTGCTCAAATTCGCCTCAAGCAGCCTCTAAAGTTGGGGTATGAGCGAGGAGAGTATGAGCTAATCCAAGAATTACGCTCAATTGCTGCTAAGAATCAAATTTTTCGGTCCTATATTGGCATGGGGTATGCCGGATGTATTACCCCTCCAGTCATTCAGCGGAATATTCTG
Source organism: Acaryochloris sp. CCMEE 5410 (assembly GCF_000238775.2). Classification (NCBI taxonomy): domain Bacteria; kingdom Bacillati; phylum Cyanobacteriota; class Cyanophyceae; order Acaryochloridales; family Acaryochloridaceae; genus Acaryochloris; species Acaryochloris sp. CCMEE 5410. Next base: position 235,761 of record NZ_AFEJ02000001.1, read on the forward strand.
GAGAATCCCGGTTGGTATACCCAATACACCCCCTACCAAGCTGAAATCGCCCAGGGTCGGTTAGAGGCTCTGCTCAATTACCAAACCATGGTAATGGACTTAACGGGTTTGGAAATTGCCAATGCCTCCCTGTTGGATGAAGGGACTGCTGCGGCTGAGGCAATGGCCATGAGCTATAACCTGCAAAAGAAGCAGACGGCTAACACCTTTTTTGTTTCGGAGCAATGCCATCCCCAAACAATTGATATCATTCGGACTCGGGCATTACCCTTAGGCATTGAGGTCATTGTCGGTGATCACCAGCAATATAATTTTGCTGATCATGCAACCTTTGGGGCACTGCTCCAATACCCGGCTACAGATGGGAGCATTCATGACTATCGAACCTTTGTGGAGGCGGCCCATCAGGCCGGAGCCTTAGTCACCGTAGCCACAGATTTGCTCAGCCTACTATTGCTAACACCCCCGGGAGAATGGGGCGCTGATATTGCCGTGGGTAATAGCCAACGGTTTGGCGTGCCCCTGGGGTATGGCGGTCCCCATGCCGCATTTTTTGCAACTCGAGCAGCCTATCAGCGCAAAATTCCCGGTCGAATCGTCGGAATTTCCCATGACGTACAAGATAAGCCAGCCCTAAGGCTAGCGCTACAAACCCGCGAGCAACATATTCGTCGGGATAAAGCGACCAGCAATATTTGTACGGCTCAAGTTTTATTAGCTGTAATTGCGGGGATGTATGCGGTCTACCACGGTCCTCAAGGGTTAAAACAAATCGCAAACCGGGTGCATGGATTAACCAGTTTGCTAGGAGTTGGGTTGAAGAAGCTGGGGTTTGAGCTGACCTCAGAGCTATTCTTCGATACGGTAACGGTGAAGTTAGGAACGTTGTCGGCGGAGGAATTGCGGGTGCGATCGCAATCCCAATCCATCAATCTTCGGTATCTAGATGATGAAACTGCGAGCATCGCTTTTGATGAAACTACCACTCCAAAAGATCTCTGGGATGTCCTCAGCCTATTTACCTCGGATAATCTCAGCTTCACCCTAGAAGATTTACTCGCTGAAACCACCGTTGACTATCCTGAACTGCATCAACGCACCAGTCCTTATCTGACTGAGCCTGTTTTTAACAACTACCATTCAGAGTCAGAGCTGCTTCGCTATATGCATCGACTGCAGGCTAAGGATCTGTCATTAACCACCTCAATGATTCCCCTAGGATCCTGCACCATGAAGCTCAACGGTACCTCAGAGATGGCGCCCGTGACTTGGCCTGAGTTTGGTCAACTCCATCCGTTTGTCCCCGTGGAGCAAGCCCAGGGTTACAAAGTGCTTTTTCAACAGTTGGAAGCCATGCTGGCAGAAATCACGGGATTTGCCGGAATTTCTCTTCAACCCAATGCGGGTTCCCAAGGAGAATACACAGGCTTGTTGGTGATTCATCAGTATCATGCCAGCCGAGGAGAAACCCATCGCAATATCTGCTTAATTCCAGACTCTGCCCACGGCACCAACCCAGCCAGTGCAGTGATGGCTGGGATGAAAGTGGTGGTGGTAGCCTGCGATGAGCTGGGCAATATCGATATGGCCGATCTGCGCCAAAAAGCAGAGCAGCATCGCGACCATCTATCGGCCCTGATGGTGACCTATCCCTCTACCCACGGCGTCTTTGAAGAAACCATTCAAGAGATCTGTGACCTGATCCATGAGTGTGGCGGGCAGGTCTATATGGATGGCGCTAACCTCAACGCCCAGGTAGGGTTATGTCGTCCTGGCGATATTGGTGCGGATGTCTGTCACCTGAATTTGCATAAGACATTCTGTATTCCCCACGGTGGCGGTGGCCCAGGCATGGGGCCGATTGGCGTAGCAGCCCACCTTGCCCCGTTTATTCCTCAACACCCAGTCATCTCCATGGGAGGAGAAGCAGGCATTGGTGCCGTAGCAGCCGCCCCCTGGGGCAGTGCCAGTATTCTACCCATCTCTTGGGTGTATATTGCCTTGATGGGCGCGAGGGGCTTAACTCAGGCAACCAAGGTGGCAATACTGAATGCGAACTATATTGCCAAGCGCCTGGAAGCTTATTACCCCGTCCTTTACAAAGGTAAGTCGGGTTTAGTGGCCCATGAATGCATTCTGGACTTAAGAGGCGTCAAGAAAACGGCTGGGATTGAGGTCGAAGATATTGCCAAACGACTGATGGACTATGGCTATCATGCCCCGACCGTGTCTTGGCCAGTCCCTGGCACCATTATGATTGAGCCGACGGAAAGCGAATCCAAGGCTGAACTAGACCGATTCTGCGAAGCGATGATTGCCATCCGAGCAGAGATTGCCGAAATTGAGGCGGGACAGGCAGACGCCCAGAACAACGTCTTAAAAAATGCACCCCATCCTGCCGATGTGGTGATTGCCGATAGCTGGGACCGACCTTATTCAAGAGAGAAGGCAGCTTATCCTGCACCCTGGACTCGGGAGTCTAAGTTCTGGCCTGCCGTCAGTCGGATTAACAATGCCTATGGCGATCGTAACTTGGTCTGCTCCTGTGCACCGCTATCAGACTACGCTGAGCAATAACAGGAAGCTACATTCCCTGTAATTCTCTTTTGCCCCTTATTCATCGTTTATTACCCAAAAAAGATGAATAAGGGGCATATTTTATCGTTTAATCCTAACTGACCGTATTCTATTTAACAGATTTCAGGATGAGAATCATTTAATAATTAATTAAGATGGTTAGCGATTAATATTAATCACTATCCTGACTGACTTTAATCACAGTCAAGCATTATCACTCCACCCATAATAGCGACAGAAACTATCATCTGTTGCGACAGCATTTTAGTAGATTATCAGCTCTGTTAACTGATATATCCTCTTGCTACTGCAAACTTTTCAAGAAATATCAATATTACTAGTGAAGGTTGTTATGCCAGACCATATTTGCACTCAGATTCCAGTTATTAAAGATTCCTCAGATCTGGAGAATCAAGCTCAATCAGCAGCCTCACAAACTCAAGCATATTCGACATCCTCACCTTATTGGACACCTATTGCGCTGTACTACCTTGAGCGAGAAGTAGAGTGGGCTAGAGGATAGAGTCTTCATTATTATTTAGTGCTCTGATTTGATAGAGCCTAATTTGAGAGTTTGAGAATTAGGATAGCAACCCATTGATTGGCTTGAATCGCCCGCAAGATTGGTTCCCCAACATGAATTGAAGGCGAGTCTAGCTTTATGGAATTGTCCAAATTGAGGCGTTGCAGTGTGACCAAATTTCATCTTCGGACTGAGCAGATTCTCCAGGGGGACTTTACCCTTCAACCACTCAATCTCATTTTGAACTTTCAGGTGAATTGTCCAGGTTAGCTCGAATGCTGTGCTGAAGCGAAAAATCTCGAATTTACTAGAGCAGGCCCGGCTCCAGTATTGTCGAACCCAACAAAAGGCTCGATTATTTGATGGTGTCTACTACGCGGCTACCATCTGGGACTATCCTCGACGCCTGGTGATGAAGGCTAAATATCTGCCCAAAGGGGCCAATCCTCGGTTTGTCCTGACCAATATGATGTTGAGTCCGCAGCAGCTCTATGATACGTTTTATGTTCAGCGCGGTGGGGATAGTGAGCATCCCATTAAAGAACTCAAGCGAGGTATTCAAGCAGACCGACTCAGTTGTCACCGGTTTATGGCGAATCAATTTCGTCTGCTGTTAGCGCAGGCAGCCTATTTACTGGTGATTACGTTACGTCAAGCTGCCCAGGGAACGGAGTTAGCGACAGCTCAAGTAGAACGTCTGCGATGTGCGATGTGCCCTGATTAGGGTTTGCTGAAAAAGTAAATTGAGCTAATTCCTGGCATCAAATCGTACAATCAACCCAGTTGTGACGGCCAGGGCCATATTCCTTCACTGGCCCTAGAAAAGCCCCAAGGCAGCCCTGGCAGCTCCATAACGCTTTCCAACACCAGCAATCCCACCCAAAAATGAATGATAAAGGTGGCGGAGCCACCGCTCTAGATTCATCACCAAGAACGTGATAGCAATCGCACTAGCAGCCGTATCCGCTAACTTCGCCATCACTCGATTCAAGCCAAATCTTCGCTTGGCCTGCCCAAACTTGCCCTCAATTTGGACTCTCACCTTTTCGTCCTCCCGTGCTTGTTGCTTGAGTTGGCCCTGCACCTGGGGGTCTTGTTGAGGTCTTCCTAACGGTGGTCCACTCAATCGGATACCTCGAGCTTTACACCATCGTCGATTAGCTCGGGTTCGATAGATTTGGTCGGCATGGACTGAGAGAGGATAATGGCCAAAGCGACGATGAAAAGCTTCCACTTGATATTGAAGATGCTGGGATTCATTGAACGCATCCCAGCTTAAACGTTCCAGAAACACACATCCGTTGACACAACTGAGGGATAGCTTGGCCCCAAACTCAACAGGTACTCCAGCTTTGCCTCGGACCATCGGTCGGACATGAGGCTGAGTGAGGCTGATAATACGGTCATCTACTCGACGCACGTGCTGTTGATACATCCACTCTTGCTGTCGAAAGACTTCATGAATCACCAGCAACAGACGGTACTGTCGCCGGGACAGTCGGGACAGAGACGCTCCTAAAGCTATCAATCCATCAATGTGGGCTAGATTCCGACGCACATAGCCCAACTGCTGACGAATCCCTTTACGAATCAGCTTGCGACTCGGTTGACGTTTCTTGGCAATGGCCAGATAAGCTTTGCGGGCCTTTTGGCGGTAGGTGCGAGGTTTGCCCTTGAGAGACAGCATGACTTGAGCATATAAAGCATCAAGGATGGCTTCACTCGCTTTGCGGGCATCATTGAGCAGATCTAAGTCTGTCGGATAGCGAATATCGGCTGGCGCACAGGTCGCGTCTATCAACAATTGGCCCTGGTTGGGAGGGGCAGGAGGCTCATCTTCGTCATCTTCAGGAGAAGGAGATGACTCAGGGGACATCACAACAGGAGAACCCTCAGATGCGAGCACTGATTCCACGACTGCGTCGTTGACTTGAGTCAGCAGCTCTAGATTCAACCGTTGGCGAAAGTGAACCAGCATGGAGGCATCAAACGGAGCACTCTCTCGATATTCACTAAAACCCAGAAAGTACTGCAAGTAGGGGTTCTCTCGAATCTGTTCTACGGTCTCTGCATCGGATACACCCAGTTTCTCTTTGATGATTAAGGTCCCTAAGGCCACACGAAAGGGTTTGGCAGGTGCCCCCATGGTCTGACTGAATTCCTCTGCATACTCTGACTCAAAGCTCTCCCAAGGAATCAGCTCGGCGAGTTTGACCCAGCGATTCTCTTCTGATAGTTTGCCTCCGAAGGGCAAGTAGAAGTTCTTAAAGGACAGTTGACCGGGGGATGGGCGACGATACATTGGGGTGCATGTGCAAAGGTTTTGAGTATTTTGAACGATTTTCCTTGCACTTCTCAAGGGCGCTCAACACTTGGATACACTGCAAATATTCAACCTTAGACTTTCGAAGCAAGCCCTGATTAAAGGGGCTGCTCGGGTCAGAGTGTCTGTGTGACGAGTTCTTGTGGAGCTAGCAACATTTTGTCCCTTTGAAAAAGAGATTCGCTTAATTGCTCAACGATTATGTAACCCGATGCCACTCACGTTAAAGTCGCATCCAATTGGGTCATGAATAATCCAGGCTATGGATCTAATCGAGCAACGAGTCAAGTGTCTATTCTGGCAATGGGGCAAGCTTCGGTGGAATTATCGGGTCAGGCATCAGTACAATCTGATGGTCAGACAGCCATGGGCAATGCTTCTGTAGCAATCTCCATTATTTAAATAGACACAAGCTAAATTGATACCCATAAACAATTACTCAGTTGCCTTTTATGCCTGTCCCCTTCCTGGGATCAACGACTGCTCTCAAGTTTATTAGGAATCCCTTCGCAACCACCAGGAATTGATGCTCTCGTCTTTTTCCCTCCCCACGCACAACAGTAATACCGTTGCTCTTCGGATAATCCTTTCGCTTTAGAAAAATCGGCATTTTCAATTACAGCCCCAGTTTGAACACCGGTTTGAAAGTTGGGTGGATTCATGCGATCGCGTGGTGTTACCTGTTCCACTTCCCCATAGAAAAATCGGGTCCGGGTCAAATCCGTCTTAGATAAATTGGCTCCATACAAAATACAGCGGGACAAGTTAGCCCGACCCAAATCACAGCCCTGTAAGTTAGTGTGAACCAAATTAGCTTCACTCATTTCCGTCCGTCGGAGGTCCGTCCCGGACAAATCGACGTTCGCCAACATACCCACTAGGTCAATCACTCGTACGCCATATTCCAAGTCTTCCTCATATCCCCCTAACCCATCAAAAATGGCGCGACCTAATCTGCGATCGCGTTTTAACGGCGTCAATAACTTAGAACTGGACAGGAACCGAATCACCTTTGCCTTTCCTTCAGCACTCAGTCCCGTCAAGATTGCTGCGGTTCGGCCTTCAGCAATAGCTCGCTCCGGGGGCCAATCTTCTAACAATCCTTCTTCATTGATGACCAAATCAGAAATGCCCTGGAAATAGGCATCAATCGTTTGTTGTTGGGTAATCCGGTTTTGCTGCTCTGTTAATTCTTTGGAAATCACGTACTGACGCCAGGCCACATAAAGCGCTAAAAAGGCCACTAAAATTTGCCCCACTGCTCCAAAGGAGTCTGCTAGAGCACCCACTGCTTCCCAATTGACCGTCCGTCCCCCCAGTAACATTTGGGGCAACCCTGTAAATTGAATAACGCCGATCAGGCCAAAAACACTCAAAACACCCGCTAAAATCAGTTGCTGATTCCGAACAGACACCCATTCCTGCAGGGCTTTACTCAAGGGAGGCCACAGTACTCTGAGAGACAACCACAGCACCACCACGGCTGCCGGTAGGCCAATCCAGGGATTATGAAACAGCAAGCCCACAATCAGGACAACCGTTGCTGCTCCGGTTACCAGCTCGATAGAAGAAGAAGCGGTAGCAGATTGCAACAACCTGGTGGAAGACGATTTTAATCCTGCTAATGAGGGAGACAACTCTCCTTTGCCATTTGCAAGAGACCGTTCCGTCTCATCAACTGATCGATGAGATGCCGAAGACTTTTGTTCTTCTGGATTTGGCGTTGGGGATGAAGGCCGTGTCATGCACTTTTCGAAAAGAGACTACAGATACCGCTTTTATTTAATCGTAGTCTGCCCCAAACACGAAGATTGTTACCTTTAAGCGTTTATTCCCAGATTAATCGCCATCAATAAGTTCGGTTCTAACAGCAATTATCATAAATATTTTACTAAGAAGTAAAAATATTTATGATGTTCCCTTGCCCAATGGGAGTCTCCTTTTTCAAGATTAATTCCCAAATGGAGAATTTTCTTCTCTCCAGTTTGTTGGGATTTGTATAGGGACTTAATGCGATGTTCAAACGTCACTTTTTGGGGTTGGGTAGTGCAGGAGTGAGCATAGGTTTTCTCTGGCTGAACCCAGGTATAGCTTTGGCTGCACCAGGTTGTGAATCGGCTCAACCACTTACTTTAGCCAGTATTGGATCACCATCGAATCCTGCTCTACCTCCATGTATTTTGGCTAAGAGACCGTTTTCTGACACCCGTAATCATTGGGCAGAACCTTTTATCTCAGCCTTAGTCAAACGAAAAATTGTCAGCGGTTTTCCAGGGAATAGATTTAAGCCTGATGCCCCGGTAACCAGGGCAGAGTTTGCAGCCATGCTTGCCCAGACCTTTGACTATCGCTCGCCCCGTCAATCTCCTAAATCCTTCCCCGATGTCACAATTTCTTGGCAGAAACAACCCATTGGCAAAGCCTACGCCCTAGGGTTTATGTCCGGTGGCCCCAAGGGACGTTTCAACCCAAACCAGGCGATTACGCGATTGCAGGCACTGGTTGCCCTTTCCTCGGGGTTAGAACTGACCGCTCCAGGCAATCCGGTTCGGGAATTAAGTCAACAGTTTAGAGATGCAAATCAAGTTCCCAGTTGGGCTGTTGAAAAGATTGCAGCCAGCACTCGCCGTAAAATCGTCAGTAACTACCCCAGTCCCCAAGTATTGTCTCCCAATCGCACGGCAACCCGAGGAGAAGTGGCCGCCTTTATCTACCAAGCATTAGTCAACGCCAGAAAAGCGCCCCAACTAGCCGCCAAAAATGTATCTCGCAAATATATCGTCGGTTATCAAGGCAGTGCTACCTACGATATTAAAGATTTGGTCCCCCTGCATAATCAAGTCCGTTCAGAGGTAGGGGTTGGCCCCATCACTTGGTCTGATGATTTAGCAGAATATGCCACTGAATGGGCCAATTACCTGGCCACAAAAGGGGGCTGTAAACTCACCCATCGCCCCTTTAAAGGAAAGTGGAAGCAGAAATTCGGCGAAAACTTATTTATGGGCAGTTTCACCGCTTTTAACGTGACCGATGCTGTCAAGACTTGGTACACGGAAAAGAATAAATATGACGGGAAGCCGCTCAACCGTTCAAATGCTGTCTTGGCTAGCCACTACACCCAACTTGTCTGGGGAAAGACCCGAAAATTCGGCTGTGCCCAGGTTACCTGTCAGAAAAGACTGATTGTGGTGTGCAATTATGATCCACCTGGTAATCATCTGGGGGAAAAGCCATTTTAGTGGCTTGTTCGATTGCAAATTCAGCGGCTTCACCTTCCATAAACTTTCCAAAGTCCTTTTATGAAGATCAAGTATAAATAGCAATATAAAGTTGCATTTAAGGTTGAGTCACATCCCTTTGATCATTAGCTGATAGTTTGATAACTGAACTGATGCTCGTATCGTTTCTAATAAAGACTTGGCTTCAGGGCTAAGGGAATATTTCGGGTTAGTAGCAATGACAACTTCATGTACAAGAGGAATTCCAGGGATAGCTTTAACGACTAGATCATTATTTTGAAGGTTGGAGGCAACCTGAGAACCGGGTAAAATAGCAACTCCAAAGTTGGCTAGTAAGATTAATCGTAAGGATTGGGCACCACTAAATTCAACAACTGTCTTGATACTGTGCTTGTTAATTCGAAATAACTCTTCCACAACAGAACGTATTCCGTAATTAGAGTCTTGCCGAGGCAGAACAATAGGATACTGGCAAATATCGTCCCATGTAAAATTAGCGACTTGAGCCAATTCATGAACAGAAGAACATACTAAACTCAGAGGCTCTTCATACAAAACTTCAGTATGAAGCGTTTCGATGGGTAAAGGTGAAGACATCCAAGCTAAATCAATCTTCTGATTTTGCAAGCCATGAATAAGTTCATCCAGTGGATACTCAAAGATTTGCAGGTTGATATTAGGATTGAAATCATGGAAGTTTCTCAATACAACCGACAAACAGTGTTCAGCATTAACACTAGTTAACCCTAAACTTACTTTATTTACAGAGGTTTGAGCTGCCTTAAGAGCTGCAAATACGCCTGTTTCAACATTTTGCAAACCCGACTGGCAATACTCAATAAAAGCCTCACCCGCTTTACTTAAATAAACTTTATTTGAACCACGATTAAGTAACTTAACCCCAACAATACGCTCAAGTCTCTGTATTTGTTGGCTTACAGTGGGTTGAGATAAATTCAAGGCTAATGCGGCCTCAGTAAAACTGCCTCTCTCAGCAACTTCAATGAAAGAAATGAGGGCCGACATCTCTATATTACTAAGACAATACTTATCCATCAAAAAGGCTACAAGTCAAAGTTTAAACAACTAAAATCCTAGAAAATAGCTATTGAATTACACATTATGAACTTTCAGTATTTGATGTTCTCATTAATCAAAATCAAAATCTTTTCGACTTTATTGTGTTAATAAAATGCGATAGCTAATCAATAAAAACACTTACTTAAAACAGGCATCTATCTTAAGACTTTTATACTGCCAAATAGCGATGCAATAAGGAATTTGTGAGTTTATCAGTTTTACCTTTTTCCACGATAGCCCCCTTCTCCATGATGAAGAATTGCTGAGCAAGTTTACGAGCAAATTCAATTTTTTGCTCAACAACAATGATAGTAATGCCTTTCTCAATATTGATACGTCTCAAAGTATCTTCAATTTCTTGGACAATAGAGGGCTGAATTCCTTCTGTTGGCTCATCCAGCAACATAATTTTAGGGTTACACATTAAACCACGTGCTATGGCAAGTTGCTGCTGTTGACCTCCACTTAATAGTCCCCCTTGACGTTGCAAATGCTCTTTAAGCATTGGGAAAAAATCATAAATCTCGGCTGGAATACGCTTTGCTTTCTTCCCGCTCGCGCTAAAGCCCATCTTCAAATTATCTAATACGGTCAAGTAGGGAATAATTTCTCGACCTTGAGGAATATAGGCAATTCCTTTTCTAGCTCGTTTATAAGTTGGGGCCTTAGAGATATCAACATCATTGAAGAAAATCCCACCGCTAGTGATATTATTTAGTCCGATAATGCTTCGCAATAGCGTAGTTTTCCCAACACCATTTCGTCCTAACAAACAGGCGATCTGCCCTTCACCAACCGATAGGTCAACATCAAACAAAACTGGAGTTTGGCCATAGCCAGCCGTTACATTGACCAAATCTAATAATGGCCTAGTGACAGCCATATCATCTTCTTTACGCAGCAGAGTTGATGGTTTCACGACCGAGATAAACCTCAATAACTTTAGGGTTAGCTTGAATACTTTCGATAGAGCCTTCTGCCAAGACCTGGCCTTGGTGAAGCACTACGATTCTTTTGGCTATTTGTTTCACAAATTCCATATCATGCTCAATCACCACAACTGCATGAGATTTGGAAATGCTTTTAATAATTTCTCCTGTCATGTAGGTTTCGTCTCCTGTCATCCCAGCTGTAGGTTCATCCAGTAAGACGATGGATGGATCCTGAGCCAAAACCATTGCAATTTCAACCCATTGCTTTTGGCCATGGGATAGAGAAGAAACCTGTTCAAATGCTTTGTCGACTAAGCCGGTTCGTTCTAGAGCATTGTGAATTTTGCTTTTTTTGGTTTGAGTTAATTTGGCTGTGATGGAGGTCAGAATCCCATGGGTTCCCTTGAGAGCTAAGAGAATATTGTCAAATACGGTTAATTCGTTATAAACATTCGGATTTTGAAACTTCCGGCCAATTCCCATCCGAGCGACTTCATGGGGAAGCTTATTGGTAATCTCCTTTCCTTGATACCGAATATGCCCCGAGGTTACAGGAGATTTACTCACAATGGCATCCAGCAATGTACTTTTCCCAGCGCCATTGGGGCCAATAATCGTCACAATTTCACGATCGAATACATTCAGGTTCACACCACTCAAGGCTTTAAATCCTGAAAAAGTGACATTTAAATCTTCAACGGATAAAACAGCATCCATATACTCCAACCCTCAATCCAATACTATTTATTTTTCGTCAATGCAGATATGGGTAATGGCTTCGGCTTTGATAAATTTGCCATTGAAGCTTGCTTAGGTAACAGACTCATCAATCCATTCGGAAGGAATAGGACGACAACTAATAACAAAATCCCAACAACAAGTTGCCAATCCTGAGTCACTTTTTCAGCATAGTTTTGTACTTGTCCCAATAAAATCGCGGCAACCAATGGCCCCACTAAGGATCCTCGACCGCCGATAGCCACCCAGATAACCACTTGAGTACCAAAAGCAACCGCTAAGTACACTGGAGAAATGAAGCGATTGAGGGGGACAAATAGCCCCCCCGCTACACCTGCGATCGCAGCTGAAAGGGTCCAGATAAAAATCTTGAATTGCGCTACATCATATCCCAAAAAAGATATCCGTTTTTCATTCTCATTAATCGAACGTAAAATCAGACCAAAATTAGATTGCGTGAGGAACCAACTTAAAGCAATCACAAAGGCCGCATAGGCCAAAATCAGAAAATATAGTCCTATCGGTTTAACTTGAACCCCAAAAAATCTAAGGCTGCTAACATCGGTAATCCCATTTGTGCCACCGGTATAGGCCTGTTGACTAATGAAAAAAGTGGTTAAGGCAGATGAGATCGCTAAAGTAATGATGGTGATATAGACCCCACTCACTTTAGAACGAAAGATAAAATAGCCAATAATATAAGCAAATAATGCTGGAACAGCGAAAGTTGCAACTAGAGCCACAGGAAAATGCTTCAAAGGAGCAATAAACCAAGGCAATTTTTCTAGTCCATTCCAAACCATAAAGTCTGGCAATTCTCCACCATAAGTATTTGAAGCGGCCGAGAGATTCAGCTTGAGATAATAGGCAGAAGCATAGCCTCCCAACGTAAAAAAGACCCCATGGGCAAAACTTAGAATACCTGTAAATCCCCAAACTAAGTCTAGGGAAACTCCTAGCGTGCCAAACAGCAACAGTTTAGACATCAAAGACAACTGAAAGCTATTCAAAGCAAAGGGCAATATAGTAAAAATCAGTAGTGAAATACCACTCACCACAACCAACTTCTTGGGAAAAGTTGTTTGTTTATATCCCATAACAATATTCGTCATTTTTAAACCTCCAAAAGATCATCAACTTGTTCGGACTTAATTCTGGGAATTATGCCCGCTTCTGAACTGTAAATAGACCTTCCGGACGATAACGAATTAACATGATGACGGCTCCCAACACGATGACTCTAGCCAGGGGGTCATTGAGAAGAAAGGCGATGATGGCATTAGCCTCACCAATCAGTAGAGAGCCCGCTAAAATTCCAATCAACTTATCAACGCCCCCAGTGACCACCACCATCCAAGCGTCTACTAAGTAATCTTGGCCCATCGGAGGGGCCACAGACTTTAAAGCCGAAATAACGGCACCCGCTACTCCAGCTAAACCACAGCCGTATGCAAAAGTCCCCATATCTACTAGTTTGGTGTTCACGCCAAGGCACATGGCCATATCTCGATTTTGAGTCACTGCTCTAATCTGCCTTCCCCAGGAAGTGCCATAAAAGAGATACAAGGTGAGTCCTAATAATGCCAGTGCGACGCCAACAATAAAAAGACGATAGTAGGAAATAGCGACTACCGCAGCACCGTTTTCATCTGAAACCAAGGGTATATTTCCAGACAAATAAGCGGGAGCTTTCACATACTTCAATTGAGCTGTAAAAATCAGCTTTACAACGCCCTGCATCACAATACTCAATCCCCAGGTCGCTAATAGGGTTTCTAGGGGATTACCATACAATCTACGAATAATAGTAATTTCTACGGCTGCACCAATTAGAGCAGTAATTAAGAACGCTAAAGGAATTGTCAGGAGTAGGTCTAATTGAAAGGCATCTTGAAACACAAAGGTGACATATGCCCCTAGCATAATGAACTCACCATGAGCCAAATTTATAATGCGCATCACTCCAAAAGTGATCGCTAAGCCTAAACCTGTTAACAGCAAAATTCCCACAATACCGATCCCATTGAGGGCTTGATTAAGAAGGGTATAAACATCAAAACCTTCAGGAGAGGCAGCTTCTTCCTGAGCCAACAAGAAGTAGGGGGTCGAAAATACTGAAGAGAATGAATAATCCAACATAGGCTTAATTCCTAAGACCTAATAAAGCTAAAGACTACGGGTGAAGTAGAAAAACAGCACCCAGTTCTACATTTCTAGACTGAGAATCTGGTTATTGATAGTTAGGAGAGATACTTAGGTTCTAAATCTTTACCCGTCTCAACCGTTGGGTCTACACGAGTGTCAGGCGTAGGATGAACACAAGTCCTACCTTTATAGAGGGTCTGGCTCCAAGCAATCGGTTTCACTGCTGCATCTGTCGAAAAGACAATTTCTGCTTGGCCATCCTCTTTCCACTTGCCAATTCTGGAATAAAGGTAGGTATGGTAATTCTCAGGGTCTATTTTGACCTTTCCTTGAGGTGCATTAAACTCCTGCCCTCTTGTTGCCTCCCGGATGGTTGCTGTATTGAGTTCTCCACCTTCATCCAGAATCTTCTTCATCGCCTGGGCCATAAAGAAAGTTTGTAAATATGCAGCTTCCATCACACCGTTCGTAACCCGGTTCCCACCAAACATCTCTTTAAACTGCTCTACAAAGAGCTTGTTTTCTGGTGTGTCTACGGTCTGAAAATAGTTAAAGCTTGTGTAGTGTCCAGCTGAGTATTCAGGTCCCATAGCCTGAATTTCTTCTTCGGTAGTGGGATAAGCCATAATCGGCATCTTATCTGCAGTAATTCCCGCGTCCTTAAATTGCCGATAAAAGGCTGGAATACTATCACCAACCAGGTTACTTAAAACAAAATCAGGTTTTGCTGCTTTGATTTTGTTGATAATCGTAATGAATTCTGTTGTACCCAGAGCTGCGTATTCATCCCCTACAACCTTTCCACCAATTTTTTCTAATTCTGCCTTGGCAATACGGTTACTCTCTTTAGGGTAGATATAGTCAGAACCAATAAAGAATCCTTTGGGACCAAAGTTTTTGTGACAATAGGGAATAGAGTCCGTGATCTGTTGGTTTGGAGCCGCTCCAGTATAAAAGACATTAGAACTACATTCATTGCCCTCGTAATAGACCGGATAGTAGAGAATGGCGTCCTTGTCTTCAAAAACAGGTAAGACAGATTTTCGACTAGCGGATGTGTAACATCCCAATACACATACGACCTTATCTTCATCGATCAGGCGCTTGGACATTTGATTATATAAATCCCAGTTGGAGTCTGGATTGACGACAACCTTTTGGATTTTACGGCCAGCAATACCCTCACCATTCCCTTCCCAGGGTCCAGTTCCAGAATTAATTTGCTCAATGGCCAAGAAAGTCGCATCTTGGAGTGATTTTTCTACAATGGCAATGGTGCCCGTCGTAGAATACATCACACCAACCTTGATAGGATTCTCTCCTAAATCAACACTCTGGGTAGAAGAACCGCTTGAACATGCTGCGACAATACCAGAGCCAACTGCTAACGAACTATACTGAATAAATTTTCGACGACTGATGCCTACAGAGGATGATTGGGGCTTTGTCATAGTTTTAGCTAACCAAAACAGGTGCAAATACAACATAATCAGGCGAAAATACTTAAGCCTAAGGAAGAACAAGAGCCATTTAATATTCAACAAAAAAGCTGGTGCTCTTTTAATGGCTGTCCTTCAAAAGTATTTCACTCGAAATTATTTTATTTGAGGTGCATAGGTTACTCGCTCAGCTAGCAGGTAAAGACCTAAGTACCGATCAGAAGAAATATCATTAGTAAAAGATTACTGTAGTTTTAAATTGATTTTGTAATCCTATATACAAGGTAGCTGCTATTATAATAAAATTGACTTTATACGTAAAAAAATAGGTTTGTATGTCATGAAACCACTACTTTATGAAGCTAGGCAGAAACTAATGCATGGGCTTTTTAAGTGAGATATCTGGAGAAAAGGACGAATCTGATTACTTGAACATCAGCATTATTGGGTTTCACAATATGCCTATTGATTAACTCAATAATTCTTCTGCTATTTTATCGTTGCTTATGAATTAGTATTGTCACCAATGAAATAAGCGTATTAATTACGGGAATAAGCCTTTTTAAAAATATTCTATGCAATGTATAAAGGAATACATTTGTTTAGAGATGTTTGTTTGACTTATGGTCAATTTCTCTTGTGAACCCCATTAAAATAGGAGAGTCAGATGGCATTCCATGGTGATATTTCTTCAAGTTATGATTCTGTTGGCGTTGCTGTCGTTAACTACAAAATGCCGAGGCTACATACTCAAGATGAAGTATTAGCTAATTGCAATAATATTGCTGAAGTTATAGATGGAATGAAGCAGGGCCTGCCTGGTTTAGACCTTGTGATTTTCCCTGAGTATTCAACTCATGGCATCATGTATGATTCCCAAGAGATGATGGATACAGCTTCCAGCATTCCAGGCCCTGAAACGGATATTTTTTCAGAAGCTTGTATCCGGAATAAAGTGTGGGGTGTGTTTTCCCTCACGGGGGAGCGCCATGAACAACACCCAGATAAAGTCCCCTATAACACCCTTATTCTGATGAATGATCAGGGGGATATCGTCCAAAAGTATCGCAAAATTATGCCTTGGACTCCCATTGAAGGATGGTATCCAGGAAACTGTACGTATGTTACCGATGGTCCCAAAGGTTTAAAAATTAGTCTGATTATTTGTGATGATGGCAATTATCCTGAAATTTGGCGTGATTGTGTTATGAAGGGCGCTGAATTAGTCATTCGCTGCCAAGGATATATGTATCCCGCCAAAGAACAGCAAATCATTGTTTCGAAGGCGATGGCATGGATGAACAATACTTACGTGGCGGTTGCAAATGCTGCGGGCTTTGATGGCGTGTATAGCTACTTTGGTCATTCTGCCATCGTTGGGTTTGATGGTCGAACCTTAGGTGAATGTGGTGAAGAAGAAAATGGTATTCAATACGCTGCGTTATCCAAATTTTCGATTCGCGATTTTCGTAAACACGCCCAATCTCAAAACCACCTCTTCAAATTGTTGCATCGGGGATATACCGGCATCATTAATTCAGGGGAGGGAGATCAAGGCATGATGGAATGCCCCTATGACTTCTATAGGGAATGGGTTTTAGATCCTGAATCAACGAAGAAAAAGGTAGAAGCGTTAACACGACCAACGGTGGGAACCCATGAATGTCCCATTGATGGCATCCCCAATCAAGCTACCAAGATCCCTGAAGTGAGAGTGAAAGAATCAGAGCCGATTCCGGTAAGACAAATCATTCCCTAAGAATAGATGGTTGGGAAATCTCAGGATAGAGACCTCAAGGATCTATTTAAAACGTTGGGCCAGTCCTTTTTTGATTAACTAAATCAAGATAATTTCATAATATTAATATTTTTAAAAAATGATCTAATTATACAATTAGGGTCTTAGGTTTTGTTTGAGAATTATTTAATAATAGATTAAATATAAATAGTATCATAGCAAACAAAAATAATATTTAGTCGTTGTATAGTTTTAGTTAGATTCACTCCAGCCTATGTTCTACGTAGGCCTTTTCTTTGCTTTTTTAAAATTTTATTCTATGTAAGTATTCAAATCTGAAATCATTTCTATATATGTTTTAAGACAATTAAGCCTTATAACTTTAGATTTATATATAGTCAATAAAATTATTCTAAATAAGCTTAGAGAATTTTGCGTAAGGTGGATATTCTATGGGTATTTAGGGAATTGCTTTAATCCATCTAAATCAATATTTACTCCGGCTAGGAATTTATAAAAATACTTTAATCCGTGGGAAAATAAATATTTTTATTAATCTTTAACAAAAAGTATCTAAATTATCTTTTAACTAAATTTTCCTGCTTTAATCTAACAATCATATTCATTCCAGAAATTAATATTCTTGAGACTAATTCATAGATAAATAAATATAAATAGATAAGTTTCGTTATTACTACTATTAGGACTGCATCACTATGCCCGAAACTCTCTTCAAAATAGATCTGACGAAACCGATGCATGAACAAGATGTGCCAGGCCATAATCGATGGCACCCTGATATTCCAGCTGTCGTCTCTGTTAATCCAGGAGATATCTTCAGAATCGAATGTAAAGACTGGACAGATGGACAAATTGGCAATAATGATGATCCCAGTGATATCCGAGATGTTGAGCTACAAGTTGTTCATGTACTCAGTGGTCCGATTCATGTAAATGGTGCAGAACCAGGGGATATCCTAGTTGTGGACTTGCTTGATATTGGTGCTTTACCCGGAGATGAATGGGGGTTTACAGGCATATTCGATCGTAATAATGGAGGAGGATTCCTGACGGATCACTTTCCTGAGGCAGCAAAAGCCTGTTGGGATTTAGAAGGTATCTATACTAAAACTCGTCATATCCCTGGGGTAAAATTTGCGGGCATTACCCATCCTGGACTTATTGGATGTGCTCCATCCCAAGAATTATTAAATACCTGGAATCAAAGGGAACAAGCATTAGTTGACAAAGGGGACAGTGGTTGGGGGCCACCTTGGAAACCCCCAATCCCTCCCTATGCAGCGCTTCCCAACCCAAATTATGCCGTCCTTGGGAAATTGGGGAGCTATGTCAATAAGGGACCAGAGTTTGACCGTGTTGCAGCAGAAGCCGCGCGTACGGTCCCTCCCCGAGAACATGGTGGTAACTGCGACATCAAAAACTTATCAAAAGGATCCCGCATCTATTTCCCGGTTTATGTTGAAGGAGCTAAGTTATCCATGGGGGATATTCATTTCTCTCAAGGAGATGGAGAGATTTCTTTCTGTGGGGCCATTGAGATGTCTGGCTATATTGACTTACACGTCGACATCATTAAGGGGGGGATGGAAAAGTATTCGATGATCAACCCCATCTTTAAACCTGGTCCCGTTGAACCTCATTATTCTGAGTATCTAATCTTTGAAGGAATTTCTGTGGATGAATTTAGCGGAGAGCAATATTATCTTGATGCTCATGTGGCTTATCGAAGAGCCTGTTTGAATGCGATTAACTACTTGAAAAACTTTGGATTCACGGGAGAACAAGCTTACTTGTTACTGAGTTGTGCTCCCGTTGAAGGGCGAGTTAGCGGTATTGTGGATGTTCCCAATGCTTGTTGTACCCTTGCTTTACCCACTGCCATTTTTGAGCAAGATATTGTTCCCTCTTAATTCAATCTAATTGGTCATCCATTGTTGATGTGTTCTTCTCCTCAATGATTGAGTGCTGAGTCAGTTTTCAGTGCTCAATCTTCTCTCGTTTCTTATTTATTCAATAGTTTTGGAGAGTAAATTTTTATATGCCTTTGTACGATTATCGGTGTAATGAATGTGGAGATTTTGAACAATGGCTCCAGATTTCTGATTTAGATTCACCTGTCTATTGTTCAGATTGTGATCAGGTTGCCAATCGGCTCATTTCTGCTCCAAACATTAGTCTTAATTCGGGTCGTTTTCCCAAAAAGTATGACACTCCTGAATTGGTGACTCGTAAAAAAAGATCTGTGCCTCCCCCTCGCTTACAAGAGGCCAAAGCTGGACGTCCCTGGATGGTCAGTCATTCCCCCGCTCGGTATTAACATCGCTCTTCCTGCATACTATTCGACAGGAATAGATAGGGCTGGGGATGCTAGAAAGTACAATTTGGATTTTGATCGTTGGGTTTGGGGCTGGACAGTTCGCCAAACGCCTAGGGGCGCCTAGCCTGATTGGTATGATTTTGGTCGGTATTCTCCTGGGCCCCGAAGGATTCAATCGCATTAGTGCTGGTATGCTTGCCAATGCGTCCGAGTTACGCCAGTTTGCCGTTATGGTGATCTTGATGCGAGCGGGGCTGGGACTCGATCGAGACAAGCTGAAGCAGCAAGGAAGTGTGGCCCTGCGGCTGGGGTTTTTACCTGCAATATGTGAAGCGATCGCAATCACCGTAACCGCGATGGTGCTCTTTCAATTCAACTGGGTTACAGGGCTACTATTAGGATGCATCATTAGTGCTGAATCTCCTGCAGTTATCGTTCCAGGAATGCTGCGGCTGAAAAATCTAGGATGGGGCGTAGGCAAAGGTATCGCTGATGCCATCTTGACAGGGAGCGCTTTATCAGATGTCTTTGTCCTCCTGGTCTTTAGCTTGTTGATCAATTTCCTGACTCAGGAGCAAAGCAATGGGCTGGCCCTGCTTCCCCTACAAGTTGTAATGCAAATTGGTGTCGGTGCATTATTTGGCTATGGCGTTGCCCGATTATTTACCCTTCTCTTGACCCAATCATTGTGGGTGGAAACTCAGGTGCAAGAAGTGCTCGTCGCGGTCTGTCTTGCCCTCTTGCTGGTGGTTGGCAACCGTTTCTTACCGATTTATTCTGGCTACCTGGCAGTGATGGCCTTTGGCTTTTTCATGATTGAATTTTCTCCTCCCCTGGCACGGCGCATGCGTATTGGGTTTAACACCTTGTGGGTCGGTGCTGAAATCGTCTTGTTTGTTCTTATGGGAGCCAGCATCCAGCTTCAGGTTTTGGGCAAAACTTTTTGGCCAGCACTACTAATATTGGTAATTGGCATTGTGTTTGGCCGAACGCTGGGGTGGACCTTATCCACCTACCGTAGCAATTGGAACTGGAAGGAGCGATTGTTTCTCCTACCGGGCAATTCAGCTAAAGCGACCGTTCAGGCAGCCATCGGTGCTGTACCCCTCAGTCTCAATCTAGACGGTGGTGACATTATTCTTGCGGTAGCCGCTCTATCCATCCTGATCACGGCTCCCTTTGGTGCTTGGGCTATTCCTGCTTTTGCACCTGAGTTACTGACTCAAGATCCCATTGATCCCGCTAAAGTAACGGTCAATCGTAAGACTATCCTGTTAGCCGCAGTGGATACCTCAGAATTAGCGGTGCCCGTGTTAACGAAAACAGCTGAAGTTGCTCGTCGTTGTCAAGCTGAAGTGATCGTCGTCCATGCCCTCCAAGGTGAACCCGCCGCATCGACCCAGATTTTAGAAACCCAAATCAGTCGATTGTTATTAGATGTGCCCCACCAATTTATAATGATCGCTGGAACGGTATCAGATGTACTTCTCAAGTCTGCACAGCAATATCAAGCGGATGAAATCATCATGGGCAAACGGGGGCATCGACCTTGGCAACAAGTCTTTATCGGTTCTGTATCTAGAGCTGTATTAGCAACCAGCACTATTCCAGTGATGTTGGTCGAACCCCAATACAGTTCGGATAGACTCTAAGCCGTGTTAGGTATGGCAAAAGCTAATCTCTGCACATTAGTTCCACAGCCTCTGTGTACTGGTTTTCTTGAGGGGAACTTTGACCTTGGCTTGTTGACAACTCTGGGATTGCTCCTTCCCAGTCGAGGGGGTAGGGTCTGTTCTAAAATCTCGTGCGCTAGCCAACTGAGAAAAAAGGAGATCTTTAGCAGATGCGGCTTGAAAAGTGGGAACTGCTCTGCGTAGAACTTTGAGGGTGCCAGTGAACCCGATACTCAATGGTGAAATCTCACGTTGTTGTGCGGCTTGAAACATTAAGCACCGAATCGCCCAATGGGCTAATAACCATCCATACACTTCTTGAATCACTTCCCGTGGATTCTTGGAACGAATCGGGGTTTTGCGACCATTGAGGTGGGTCTTCAATTCATCCAGTGTGTTTTCGACCTCCCATCTTTGGTGGTATTCTTTCGCCAGCAATAAAGCTGGGAACAAGGCAATATCGAGCAAGTCCGTTATCAATCGGTAGACCTGGGGTTCGGCCGCTTCCTCCATGGTGTATTCAATGACTCGCACTTGAATGCGGGTGCCTCCTTTTTTCTTGGATTTACGGTCTGGGGCAATCCAACTCAGATAAGACCCGTCTGCAAGATCTTTGACTCGTTCAAATTTCACATTGGCAGGCACCCGTCCGAGGAGGTGGCACTTCTGCTTGAGCGTCGCGTTGACCATCTTGTACGAATGCAGTCCTCGGTCCCACATCAGCAGCATCCCTTCGCTCACCGAACGCAGCAGTTTAATCGCTCTAACTCGTTCCCCCATCCGATAGGGACATATCAGCGCATCCGTGATCAGATGCGTCCCTGCTTCCACCAGAATCACCAACCGAGCTTTAGGAAAGGCTGAACGGGTGCCTGCTCGACTACCGGGATAGCCAAATACGCTGGCATTCGCGTCCGTATCGGGCACATCAAACAGTGTTCCATCCAGACTCATGATTCGCAATCCCCCGAGAAAAGCACCAGGAGTTTGTAAGGTCGCTAACGGATGCACGATTAAGGCAAACAAATGGCTTACCACCCGAGGACCAACTCGTTGACGCGCTTCAGTGATGGAAGATTTGCTCGGTACTCGCCAGCGTTGGGATAGCCGTATCCAGTCTCCGCTTAAGCCGGATACTAAGTTCTTGATAACATCGACAACCGAGTCATCTGACCAAAAGTGCATTGCAATCACTAAGGCGATGACCATGTGCGTGGGTAAGCGTCGGTTCCGTTGCTCTCGGCTATCAGTAGCGTCAATGGCTTCGGTAATCTTGTTCGCAGGAATAGCCGTCTCAATGGCCTGGAACAGCTCTCCTGGCTTGATATCAGGAGAAATCAGAGTGAAATCTTGCAACAGCATTAATGGGCAGTCTTACTAGCAGGACAGCCAATAATCTACCTTGTCTTATGCTTAACCGAACAGTATTGGGTCGAACCCGATCGTTCTACCTCTAAACCTATTTGCTAGTCAAAGAATTTTATTCAGCATGAAAACAATTTGACTAGATAGGTATACGGATAATCTGATTTTGAATTGTCCTTCAGGTTTTCGCTCAAGATAGATACTCTTTCTGCACGTAAATAAGCTAGCTATGAATTTACTTTGTTAGTAATTTATTTATTGTAGGCGATGCTCTTGTTCTAGTGAATCTGCTATTAAATTAAATAATTGATATATTAGATTATTTTATAGTTAATTTTACCTAGATATCTATGCCTTACCCACAAGTGGATTAAACGCATATGCAGAAGCATTTTTGGTGCTAAGACAAATGTTTCAATATCCCGTAGATTGGCCTTTTCCACAGCATCGTCAACGACAGAATAGGGGTTCAACCTCCTCGCCGTGCCCACTAGGCATTCTCTGGGGCAAAGAATAAGGGGGGTTAGCTCACCTCAAGTCTTTTGCTGGTAAGTACTTCAGGACTTGTGGGTAAGGCATAGACCTAGATATAGTAGTTAACTTTTGGGTTTAGTAAAGCTAAAGAAGCTACTATACTCTAGACGGCTAAGATATTAACATTCTTAAAAGACTGAAACTTGAGTGATAGAAGGCTTGTGAGTTTCGCCTTGTGCTCACCATTGCACTGGTCGAGGCACTGTTGAATGGCCCCTTTGAAGGCGGGAAAATCAGCATAATACTTCGAGTAGAGACATTCTTTGCGCACAAAGCGCCAGAGCCGCTCAATCAAATTCAACTGGGGTGAATAGGCGGGCAAAGAGACTAACTCAATATCGACGATCTCGGCACAGTCTGTCACCAGTTGGCATTTTTGATATCGAGCATTGTCTAAAATCACGCTGATGGGTATGACTGGATCGAGTAGTGCGAACTTGGCTAGCAACAGACACATGCTATGAGAGTTGATGTAGGTGTGGTTGGTGATGCTGATGACGTCTTTGGTGATGGCGTTGAGTGCACCGAGAACATTGAATCGTTGACGACCAGAAGCGGAGGGGATGAAGATCCGACGGATGCACCAGAGAAACCCCAGATAAGCCCGGTGAACAAAATGAGCAGCATCCATAAAAAGACAAGACGCTCTTGGCGTTGAGCTTCCTCTAGTAAAGGCTGAAGGCGAGTGTGTCGCAAGTGCTCTTGTTCCTCAATTTTCTCGGGCAGACTCGACTTTCCCGGCACATACCCCACTTTTCGATAGCGACAACCGATGCGCTTGAGGAAAGCTTTGATCTGGGTTGGACTACGCTTAATGCCCGTTAATTGTTCAATGACGGCTTGAGCTTCTGCACTGGTGCGGGGCGGGTGTTGTTCAAAGTAGGCTCTCACACTATCGCTATAAGCGTTGAGTGAACTGGGTTGACCTTTGTATTCCAGGGTCTTCAGCCCTTCAATTCCTTCTTGTTGATACAGACGAAGGGTTTTGGCTAAGGTCGGACGGCTAATCTGACAAAGCTGGCAGATTTGGGTATGGGAAAGACCTTGGCTCTTCAAGTAGAGAACTTCCATGCGTCGCTGCACCCGTGGGTGAGGATGATGATAGCGTTCGTCGTTGAGGTGTTGGATTTCCTCTACGGTGAAATCAATTTTAATCATGCAAGTAGGAGAGTAGGTTGGAGGATACTCCCAGCATGCCAAATCTCTTCGTGACTATGTTAAGTCACAAGTCGTCCGCAGTATAAAAAATTGGGGAATATGATTTCTATGACATTAGACCGGGCGTAAGCACAGAATCGGGGATGTATGGCTCAAAGAAAAACGGGTCAAGGACAATAGATCCTGTACCCGAATCAAAAACTTGTCATGAGCCTAACATCGCAATTGCCAACCGTACTAGAGCATCACGAATTTCTAGAACAGGTCGAAGCACTCAAAGAATCACCCAGCCTGAGTCAGATGGTTTATATCGTTCTGCAAATGGGTTTGTATTTGGCTCGATGGCTTCTGGAGGATGAACTCTCACGGCGAGCAAAACAGTATTTGAATGGCCTAGGTGTAGCACCTGCGGAACCCGCTTGCACTCGAAGGGATGGGAATCTCGTCAGATGCAGACACTGGTGGGAAATATTTACTGAAAGCGACGGGTGGGTCGTTGTCCAAAAGGGTGTCCAGGTAGTCTATCAGCTCCTCTGGACCAATCCATTGGGATTACCTCTTACCAGCACAGCAGTAAAGAACTGGTGCGTCTAGGCTGCTTGTTAAGTCTATTTATGCCCTATGAACTGGCCAGTTGGATGCTGAGTCAGTGGAGTGGTTTATCCGTCAGTTCATCAAGCTTGTGGAATTGGGTGCAAGTCATGGGCAACAAAGCTTATCAGGAGCTAGAGGCTCAACTCAAAGCTCAAGCATCAGGTGAACAGGCTCCTAGTGAAGCGATTTCAGAGGTGTTGTCTGCTCTGCCTTTGGCCATTGCTGCTGACGGTGTGATGGTGCCCTTTCGCCCCACTCCGAAAACCCCCAAGGGAAAAATCCAGTGGCGAGAAGTTAAAGTCGCTATCTTAGCCCGCCTGGGAACACGGCTCACCCGAGCTAAAAAGAGTGTCCCCCAACTACTGCGTCGAAGACTGGTAGCAGTATTGGGTATTAGACGACAATCGAGCTGACGGATTAATGACGATGTCGTGTCGGCTATAGCTATGAAGAAACCAGCCATCCCCTGAGAGGGATAAAACAAAATCTCAATTCTCTAGAAACGATGTGTGAGATCGCGTTTCTAGAATTTAATCTCAAGAAAAAAGACACTTTTAACATCCCCATTCGATAGAGGGCTGTACAAGTGCCTAACAAAACAATTGATTCCTATCATACTCGTGTTTATATGAACGGAAGAGACCTCGGCTTGAAACAAGCTGATGCAGCTTACATTGCCGAAATATCCCCCCGAACCGGCCAACGAATTGAGGCCGGTACCCATCAACCTAATCGCGGCCGCATGCAGGACCAACGCACCGTCCCTGACCCCTTGGCGGATGTGTGGGAAGACGAGCTAGAGCCAATGCTGCGTCGAGATCCGCGCCTCAAACCCATGACCCTGTACGAGTATCTGCAGGATAAATATCCAGGCCAGTATCCCCAAGTCCTGCGGACCCTGCAACGTCGGGTAAGAACGTGGAAAGCCTTGCATGGTCCGAGCCCTGAAGTGATGTTTGAACTACGTCATGAACCAGGGTACAAGGGTTCTCCGATTTTACAGAACTCAAGGGCATCACGATTACCATTGCCGGTAAACCGTTTGAGCATCTGATATACCATTACCGTCTGGGATATAGCGGCTGGCGATATGCCCAGATTATCCAAGGAGGCGAAAGCTTTGTCGCCCTTTCAGAAGGATTACAAAATGCCTTTGAAGCCTGTGGAGGTGTTCCTAAACAGCATCGTACCGATAGTTTGAGTGCAGCCTATCGCAACATGGGCGGCCGTCGGTCCAAAAATCTCACGCGTTTGTACGACGAACTGTGTGACCACTATCGGCTAGAACCCACTCGTAACAACAAAGGTATAGCCCATGAAAACGGTTCAATCGAGTCTCCCCATGGTCATTTGAAGAACCGAATTAAGCAGGCGATCTATCTGCGCGGCAGTGCAGATTTTACGAGCGTTGCTGAATATCAAGCCTTGATTGATGCACAGGTCGCCAAGTTAAATCAGCAGTGCCAAACCAAGTATGAGCAGGAAAAAGAGCATCTGCAACCCTTACCTAAATATCGAACCCCTGACTATGAAGTGCTCACGGCCAAAGTCAGCAAACGCAGCACCATTGATGTCCGCTGCATTCTATACACCGTTCCTTCTCGGCTAATTGGCCGTCAATTGGAACTGCATCTATACCACGACCGGATTGTCGGCTATCTGGAACGACACCCGGTTGTGGAACTGCCAAGAAAACGCGTCAGTGGCAAAGGCAAACGTCGAGACCGTTGCATCAACTATCGCCATGTGATTGGTTCAATGCGATTGAAGCCTCGTGCTTTTATCTATTGCACCTGGCAATCAGACCTACTTCCCAATCCTGAATACCGCCAAATTTGGAAACAGCTCAAAGCTCAATTTGACCTGGAGCAGGCTGCCAAAATCATCGTTGAAGGTCTCTATATTGCTGCAGTTCAAGATAAAGAGCAGGCCGTAGCAGCATACTTACAGCAGCAACTCCAGGCGTCCAGTCTCACCCTCAATCGCCTGAAAAAGCAGTTTGAGCCTCCTCAGATGAAGCAGGTTCCTGACCTCAGCATTGAACAACATTCCCTCGACCTTTATGACAAACTCCTCCCCTCCTACTCAGTCCCCGCTAAGCCCCTACCAACACCTGAGCCTCTATTTAAAAAAGCTCAGGCTCTCCCACATGCTGACCCATTGGGAATCTATCGAATCCCAAGCTATGCAGGAAAGCTGGTCCTATGCGGAATTCTTACTGGCCTTGTGCGAAACGGAAACTCAACGAAGAGAACAAGCTCGTCTAAAGCGAGCTCTCACCGAAGCCAGACTCCCAAACGCAAAAAGTTTTACCAACTTTGACTTTAGCCATTGCCCCCAGCTCAATCCAGCTCCCTTAATGCAATTAGCCGCAGATCCAGGGTGGTTGGAGCGGGCCGAGAACTGCCTCCTTCTGGGGCCTTCGGGCGTTGGAAAAACACATTTGGCTACTGGGGTCTCCCAAAAGATGCTGGAGTTTGGTAAACGGGTGAAGTTCTTTGCAGCCAATGCATTGGTCCAACAATTGCAACAGGCTAAGCTCCAACTGCAGCTGCATCCGGTGCTCAAAAACTGGACCGCTATGATCTATTGGTCTTGGATGACTTGGGCTATTGCAAAAGTCGGAAGCGGAAACATCCGTTCTGTTTGAATTAATTGCGCATCGCTATGAACGTAAGAGTTTGTTGATTACAGCCAACCAACCCTTTAGCCAGTGGGACGACATCTTTACTGATTCGATGATGGCGGTGGCTGCCATTGATCGCTTAATTCATCACGGTTTGATTATCGAAATTCAAGCCGATAGTTATCGACGTAAATCAGCGACTCAGAGGACTACTCAAACTCAGTCTCAACCTCAAAAATCTCAGTCCAAATAATCGAGCGATCACAGGTTGTCATTTCGATCACGGGTTGTCGTTTTGATCTGAAAGTGTCGTGTTAGGTCTGAAAAAGAGCTAGCGCAAAGGAGGTGTGCGCCAAATAATACGGTTCAATTTTAGGGGCTGATCCGACTTTTGGTTGTCGCGACATCGCCTATGGGGTTGACATCCAATAATTGGGCGATATCGACCAGTTCATCCCCTTACTGCAACTCGAAGCCCGCAAACAAGACTTTGAATCGGCCCCAAGCGTCATCTGGTTGAGTGATGGGGGGCGAGGCTTCTGGCGAGTCTACCGCACCTTGTTCTCTCACTGTGCTGTGGCAGTTCTCGATTTTTTCATGCAGCAGGCCATCTTGCACGAGCAACAAAAGTGATGTTTGGGGATGTTCGCTCTGCTCAAGCCCAAGCCTGGTTTCGGCGCTGGCGACACCAATTGCGACATGGGCAACACCTATTAGTATTGCGGTCCTTGACGATGTTGATTCACTCACAATTGTTTACGGGCAAATCTTTTACGACGTTGCTCCAGGTACAGGCTTATTTCCAGCGCCATCTGCGACACATCCAATATCGCCACTTTGAACAACTACAGATACCGCTGGGGTCAGGAATGGTCGAAAGTGCTTGTAAGTGGCTGATTCAACAGCGCTTTAAGGGGGTTGGTATGCGCTGGAGTGAGGATGGTTTCAATCATCTACTCATGCTGCGGCTTGCCTGGGTCAATCAACGGTTTGACTCCCTATTCCCAGGGGTAACCATTCCGAAGTCTAAGGCATCCCCGATCCATTAGCTACGCCCCATTAGACCTCTTACATAATTGGATTTGCGATATGGTATTGAATCTGATGTTGTTCCTATTCAGTGCCATACCCCATGAATTACGAAGCAGCCCAAAAGCTGAGTGTAAAAGACTTTAAGCGACGAACTGGAGTCTACAAACAAACCTTTAAACGCATGCTCCACGCATGGCATACCTATCACCTCAATCGCTCAAATGCAGGAAGACCTCCAAAGTTGTGTCGTTGTGATCAACTGTTGGTGGCCCTTCAATATTGGCGAGAATATCGGACTTATTTCCACATTGCTAGAGATTGGGAAGTCTCTGAATCAACCGTCTGCCGTATTGTCCACCAGGTCGAGAGTGCTCTGATGAACTCAGGGGGAGCATGTCACCTTTGCATTCCAATTAAGCCATTGAGGTAAGCACACCGATGTTCCAGCACTTGCGGGACATTACTTTCATTCCACTGTGCTCCTGAAATTTTGACTCTGCGACTAATCTGTTTGATAGCAGATTCAACAGCCCCAGACCCAATAGAGCAGATGTCCTCACTTTGGTAATAGTCATAATTGACGATCCGATGACGATGTTTGCGAATATAGTTGCAAAAAACTTGGGCCTGCTTTTTCTTCAACGACTCAAACAGAGCCAAGGTTTCATCTACCTTCCCTTGCCATAAAAGCTGCTCAGCCTGGTGCAGACGTTTGAGGGACCCACCGACCTTATGAAGATTCTCCACCAGATGATACCAATCCAGAATCTCTCGCCGTTGCTCAGGGATGCTCAGCTGACGAATGATATTCCAAATGCCTTCATGACCATCCCCTAAGCAAGTCAGTGGAGAGGCTAACGGTTGCTGGTGAGTCCAGTCAATGAGCCGGGCATTATTGTGATAATCCGCGATGAGTCCCACATCCGTTGCCAGGGTTTTATAGTCTTTCCACTGACAAGGTTGTCCTGCAGGGGTGCGGATGCGCACTTTCCCACCATCTACACTCACTTCGGTTAAAGCTTCATGAGCCTGGGGGGTAGGAAACTGTTGCTGATGGACCAATCGTTGCTGGGTTTTGGCTGGAACCTGAATCCCAGTTAAATAAGCCACATCTTTAGCGGCTTGAGCATAAGAGACATTCGCACTGATGCGCAAACAACAATTCTCTAAATGAGGACTGATTTGATGATAGTGGGAAACGGCTAGATGCTGTGCCTGTTGAGTTGTAATGCTTAGTTCACCCAAGGTAAGTACTTAGCTAAAATTAATTACATAATCATCGCCGTAGGTTTTCAAAACTCTTTCCACATATTCGACCAAAGATGACCACCCCCAGTAGGCACTCATTTCAATCCACTGATATTTCATGAATTGCCACAGACGCTCAATCAAATTTAGATGGGGAGAATAGCTTGGCAACTCAAACAAGGTAATTCCCCGTTCGGCCCACTCTGCCTTCATCTCATAGATTGCTTGGCTCGTATGGATAGGGGCTTGATCCATCACAATGACGGTGGGCAACTCCACGTCAGCAAAGAAGGTATCAATGCAATGACTGACAACCTCACTGGTGATGGTCTGTTCTGATGTATAAGCATGTAGCCCTTGTCGTCGACTCAAAAACCCCAGAACATTCAAGCGTTTACTTGAGCGAGTCGGGATTTCCAGATAAGGGATCTACAAATAAATAAGGTACCCATCAATTGGGCACAATCTTGATATCCCATTTGGGTAACGCTTCAGAACATAGCCATTGTTGTTTGTAGGCTTCTAGCTCATCTGAGGGCACAGTAATGTTCTTTTCATAGGTGCCCTCAATCAAATGAACCAAAGGCTTCAATCCATTCCAGGTCATATTCGATGCCCACTGGACAGCCGTATCAATGGAGTTGAGGATAGTGCCATTCCAATATTGTTCCAAGGCTGCCCAACATCGCTCAATCGGATTGTATTTGCTGTGATAGGGCGGATAGTAAATCAGATGAACCGATAATCGTGTCATTTGGACAAACTCAACCATACGCTTGATAAATTGTGTGCGGTTACTGCGCACTGCAGAGCCGCCATCAAGGTTAATTTCTAATCCCTCTATCTGAGGATAGTTATCGTGATGTTCGCGCCACCAAGCCTCTAAACAATCAACAATAAAATCAGTAGTTTCAGCAGACTGACCAAAGTAAATTGACAGTTGCCCTGCGAGCACATCGAGAATCCCGAAGGGTACCAAAATAGCGTCCCAATGGTCATCATGGTCATTGGCTTTTGTCGCGTCTAGGGTACGAGCTTTGCCGCCACGAGAGAGGTTGCCAATTTTAACTTTGGCTTTGCTATCAATCGAGATGCGCAATAGGTTGGGGGCCGCATCGGCAGCATAATTGGCTTGAGCGACATTTGCGAAAATCGCATCGGTTTGCGGCAGTTTTTTCAGGGGTTTAACTTTTTGGGTTTTTTAAGCGATAACCCATTCGATTCAATAGATTGCCGATGGTTTGACGGGTTGGTAATGCCTCATCGCTGTAGCCTTTCTCCTCAATCAATGCCTCACGCACGGCCCTGGCACTGATACGGGTGTAGTACAACGTTGATTTGAACTTCGGATCAGCTTGGGCTTCACCATCAACTAAATCCCGAATGTCAGTTGCTAAATGGGGTAGTTTCGTTTCGCTAAGCTGACGACCTCGGGCTTGATAGTTGTCAACGCATCTAATGCCAGTCCGTCGTTCATCAAGGCCCAGTTGAACACTGGTACGTCTCCAACCTAAATGACGCTCAGCTTTGCGGGCAGAGCCGTCCAGGTAGTCTTCAGCCACTTTTGCCATGAATGCTCGCTTGTGTGGGCCTGTCAGTTTCTTGGCGGCATCTCGAAACGTCTCTTTTATAGGGGCATCTAGCATCAGATATCCTCAAAACAATCGGTCAATCATGTATTGACTTGTTTCTTAGATTCGCAGGTACTTTATTTCTTGGCAAGTCCCTAAGTCCCTATGGGTTGCCATCCATAGGGAATACAGGGGACTAACGAAAAACCACTCTCATCCATAAAGAATAGGTGGATGTCTCCCTTCTCTTCTTGTTTCTTGAGATGTTCTAACTGCTGTTTTTTTCGAGGTAGTCGGCATATAAAGGCTGGCCTGATGTCCCTTGGCGAAAGCGATGCCAGCTCATGTCCATCTGCTTCAAGACGCGTTTAACGGTGGCCTTTGACACGCGTACTGACCACTGCTGTTCAATCTGAGCTAGCACCCGATTGAGTTGGATGGGAGATGCCTGAGTCCACTCATAAATCTGCTGTTGTTGGTCGGGATTAAACATCGGTTTTCGACCTCGGCCTGGGCGATTATAGAGTCCTGCAAAACCACGGTTATTCCAAGCCTTAAGCCAGTTGTACACGGTTTTAGGACTCACACTAAAAGGGAGGCTAAGGTGTAGGGACTCCAACCCTGGGCAGACAAAATGAGGCAATGGGCGCGTTGTCTGACCTGATGATGGCGACTACAGTGATAAATCCGATGCAATAAGCGTAAGCTTTCGGTGGAGATAGGACGGACTAATGACATCAAATCAATGGATGTAAAAAAGAGGACTCAGGTAGTTTACAACCTGGAAATTCTATGTAATTAATTTTGTCCATCTGCTTAGGTCCATTCATAGCGATGGTCCACCTCAGCAATTGGACGCTGACCCACAGGCGCCCAAATCTTTCGAATAATGGGTTTAAGGCCTAAACGATGTTCATCAAAAGACCAAACTTCGACCTGAGCATTAGGGTAGCGTCGCTCCAATTCTGCTTTGTACTCAGGCAGTTTTTTTAAAAGCGGCTTGGGCCTCTGGTTCACCTTTACGATGATGAGGACGTGGGCATTGCAAGGACTGCTCCAATCGCTTGAGATAGTCCCAACCGCGTTGGGGCCACACCTTCTCGACTCCGGTCATCTGAGCGATGACCTGGGCTACTTTAGGTCCGTTCCATAGACCACCGTCGGCGGGTGGGGTTTGTAGACGAGTCAACAATTGTGCACATTGGTCTTGAGTCAGAAGACTGCGAGATTGATGAGGTCGCTTATCTTTGCGTCGGTTGCGTAACCCATGGGCGCCATTGTGGTTATACTCCCTGACGATTTCTCGAGCGTAATCGTAGTTGAGACCGACCACTTGGGCTGCTTGAGTTAGCGTTGTTTGCTCACTGACGAGCCACAGCAGATGCCAGCGGCGCGATTCTACTGGGTCTTGGCTGGCTCGATAATGAGACTTCAGCTCCTCGGGCGAAAAATGGGGTTCGAGATATAGTTTTCTTGGCATTCTCTAATTATGCATTATATCGGAGTTATATAAATCGGATTTGGTATTATTCACCTCAAAGGTGGGATAGTGCCGCAAGTAGAACAGGCACAGGCAAACCTCCTCTGCGACCGATAACAGCGGTTTGCGTCCTCCTCCTTTGGCATTGACCCGGCTTTTATGTCGCTCTATCTCGGCTTTTTGCTCGTTGTGCTTCAACTCGGCTTGTTCCAACAGTTGGAGAAATTGAGGGTATTCAATGCCCAACACTCGCTTGCTGCGATGGGGATATTTATGAATATAATCAAGGGGATTTTTGATCATTGGTAGAGCGGTAAAACTCCGTTCTACTATCTTTTTTCTCCACCATTTATATTTCGGACAGGTCTAATGGTTTAATCAAGCCCTACAAAGCTTTGCTCAGCAAGTTGGAGCGGGAAAGCACAAACGGATTCTTCTCGTTCTGGATGGAGCCGGATGGCATACCTGTAAGAATCGGGTGGTGCCACCTGGCATTCATCTGAAGGTTTTACCCCCCTATTCTCCAGAGCTACAGCCCACTGAACGGTTGTGGCGGCTAGCGGATGAACCACTGGCCAATCGATGCTTTGAGACCCTGGATGAGTTGGAAGATGTGCTCGAGCAGCGCTGTCGAACTTTAATGACCATGCAATCAGACATTAAAGCTCTCACTCACTACCATTGGTGGCCAGCTTGACAGATAAGATATTTCGGGGGTTAATGAGTCGGATTTGGTATTAGAGATTATCTGTCTGAGCTTTGACAAAGGTCGTCGGCATGATTTTCAGATATTCAAGGTTTCAGGTATCCATATCCATCCAGATACCGAGAGTCTGCAAGATAGCAGATATCAAGGGATTGCAGCCTACCACGCCAACCGCTATGTTCCTCTCAAGAAGCCACAACACGGTGAACTGACTTCCCTGCAGCGAGAGTATAACCGTGCTTTGAGTCAGGAACGAATGGGGATTGAACACATTAATCGCAGCCTGAAGATTTTCAGGATTTTGTCGGAGCGCTATCGCAATCGTCGTCGTCGCTACGCGCTTCGGTGTAACTTGATTTCAGCCATCTAAAACCATGAGCTATCTTTGGCTGCTTAAGGGATGGCAAACAGCAATACCACATCGTGAAATGAATATTGCAAGAGGTCTATTCATCAGCTTTGAAAGACTGACGAATCATCATCATGCCAATAAAACCTAAAACAACAAAACTACCTAGCCAAACAATAGTTCCAGCCTGCAGCCACTGGATTTTATGCACCGAAGCATCTACCACTGTCATCCCGATCAAAACTAAAAGGCTAAATGTCAACTGAGTCAGCCCCATCGTCAACAGCTCAACTGAAGTTGCCGCTCGCTGCAATACCCAACTGCCCACCGCTCCAGCAATAAAAATTGAGCTGTACAACTGGCAGTGAAAAAGATCGAGGGGCCAAGGCCAAAATTGGCCAAATAAAGCGGGGATTCCGAGCAAGCCTACGCCAAACCCGCCCAATGCAAAGCTCTGAACCCGCAATACCAAAGCCCACCGTTTCCCGACTCGTGATGAACGCGCAGGAGGACGACTGTGAAATTTGCCCAAGTAGTAAGTGGCTCCCAAGCAGTCAACTAAATAGAGCCAATACCAAATCCCCGTGACACGACGGTTTAACGCAAACTGCTCAGGGTGGGAAAACGAGGCTATCAGAATAAAAGTAGTTACGACCCAAAGCATCGGTAAAATTAGCCGTGCAGGCGCCCATCGACGAACCCATAAGACCACCGTTAAAGGCACCCATGCACTTAGATACACGGCCCCTAAGAAATTGGTATTAAAAGGAGTCAATGCCCACATCCAGTGGCTGCGAGCAAACCCAGGGAAGAAGAATAAACTTCCGCCTACAAATAGAAGCAACACCCACGAGATAACAATCATCACCATAAATTGAGCGGGTAATGACGGATTTATAAATTTATCCGTAGAAATTACCGATGGTTTAGGGGGGGCTTGCATATAGGTAAAGAATCTTCTCCATTTAATGACATATCGGCTAATCTCATCATAGACATGGTAGATGATCTTTAGCACCTAACGACCTTAAAGTCGCCTTCTGGGCTGGCGTTAACCCGGTCACATCTGTAATATTCATTCCTTCATAGGGTTTGGGAGACCTTAAGGTTTTAAGACAGTCATAGGTGTTCACATCCCAAAGCTTCAGGGTTTGATCGTCTCCTCCACTTGCTAAGATCTGGCCATCAGGACTAAAGGCCACTGACCAGACTTCATTTTGATGACCTGACAATGTCTGTAAACACTCACTGCTTTGAACATCCCATACCTTGAGGGTATGGTCTGCACTGGCACTCGCTAACAATCGTCCCAAAGGATGGAAAGCAACCGACATCACCCAATTTCCATGTCCTCTCAGGGTATTCAGACATTGTCCAGTCTGGACGTCCCAAAGCTTAATCGTTTGATCTGTGCCGGAGCTTGCCAATAGTTCACCATCTGGACTAAACGCAATCGCCCATAAACCGCTAGTATGTCCTTTCAGAGTTTGCACACATTGCCCTGACGTCATATTCCAAAGTTTAATCGTGCGATCATAAGACCCACTAGCCAGCACTTCTGCTTGGGGATGAAAGGCCACGGAACAAACCCAGTTTTCATGACCTGAAAAGGTTTGTAGCAACTGCCCTGTCTCAGTCTGCCAGAGTTTCATCGTCTGATCGGCACTACCACTTACCAGGTAATCTCCCGATGGATTAAAGGCAACTGACCACACTGTATTGAGATGCCCAGTGATGGTATGGATGCATTGGTGAGTTTGAAGATCCCACAGCTTTAAACTGCTATCTTCATGTCCACTCGCTAACCATTGAGCCGTGGGGTGGCACGCCATGGTCCAAATGGCATTAGCACTTTCCGATAAAGCCCCTAAATACTTTCCAGACTGGGCAGACCACCGTTTGATCATTTGGTCAGTGCTACCGCTGTACAGTACTTCCCCTTGGGGGTGAAAAACAATGGATCTCACCCAATTGCCATATCCTTGCCAGGTTTTGAGGCATTGACCTTGGTGGATATCCCATAGCCTTAAGGTGCGGTCTTCACTGCCACTGGCCATCAGATTTCCTTCAGGACTCACAGCGACAGACCACACCCAATTTTGATGGCCAGACAAGATTCTAAGGCATTGTCCTGTTTGTATCTTCCACAGCCGGATAGATTGATCTGCACTACCACTGACGAGGATATCTCCTTGGGGATAGAAACAGACCGACCACACCCAATTTTGATGGCCCTTGAATGTATTTAGGCACTGTCCCGTTTGCACATTCCACAGCTTGATGGTTTGGTCTGCACTACCTGTCGCTAAAAGCTTGCCATCCGGGCTAAAGGTCACGGACCAAACCCCTTGTGAGTGTCCCTTGAATGTTCGTAAACACTGTCCAGTTTGGACATCCCACAGCTTAATCGTCTGATCTGCACTAGCACTGGCTACGTATTTCCCTTGAGGGTCAATCGCAATAGACCAGACGCCATGTTGATGTTCTGCCAACGTTTGCAGGCATTGCCCCGTTTGCACATCCCAGAGTTTAATCTTGCGGTCTGCACTACAGCTGGCAAGAAATGGCTGCGATTCCTTCCCACTAGGGCTATAGGCAACTGACATGACCCAGCTGCGATGGCCTATCAATGTATTGAGGCACTGTCCAGTATGAGTATCCCAAATTTTGATGCTGTGATCGGCACTGGCACTAGCAAGCAACTTTTCTTTGGGATGAAAAGCTAAAGCACAAACCCAATTAGTATGCCCCGATAGGGTTAATATATTTTGGCCTTCTGGCACCTGCCATAGGCGGATTTCGCCGCTGGTATCACCCGTTGCCAAAAGTTGATTCTTCACATCTGACTGAGACCATTCAGGGCTAAAGGTAACGGCCCGGATACTGCTAAAGGTCTGAGAGAAGGATGAATGCGCTAAATCACATCCAGACAAGTTGATGTTGTTAAGACGGAGACCCTGAAGATTAGCCTGCTTCAGAGGTAGATTGGAAAAATCATAATGTCCTAAGTCAACCTGTAGGTGTCGCAACAGATTGAAAATGGTGCCCCCAATGTAGCCTGCAAGTTGCAACGGCTGCTGTCGGGCTTGAGCCAACATCTGTTTTAGATGTTCCTCAAGATTTGGTAAGGAACCAAGGTGAGTCTGCAATCTTTGAGTAATAGGATCTAGAACTAAGCAAGTTTGTATATCTTGCAGGTAATCATTGCTGTTGACCTTGATCAAACAGTGGGAACTCAGCCGACATAGATCTTGGGCAATCAGTGCTTCGACCATCATCCCCACAAACTCTTGAATCAAGAAGTCCATCACTACGGCAGATTGAGTAAAGCCTTGATTTTGTCTCTCGATCAGTGACTTTCGTTCTAAGGATGAGATCGCTCGTAAAATCTCTGCCGATGAATGGGGATTGGCTAAATCAGATTGCAGCTCTTGCCACGTGGTGGGTTCCCGATTTAGAGCCAACCAATACATAATGTCTTGTTCTAAAGCGGTGAGGCGGTCAAATTGTTCTGCTAATAAGTTATGGATATCGTCAACGACAAATGTCTCTTCCTTCAGCAGGGCTAGGAATTGGGAAATGTTGCCATTGAAAAAATTCTGAATCGCAGAGGCAATAATTTTTAGGGCCAGGGGATTACCGCTGTAATGGTCAATCAGGGTTTCCCATTCACTAGATTGGCCTTCAAAATCGCCTTTAACAGGAAAGAGTTGCTGAGCCTCTGTATAGGGCAACCCCTTGAGGATAAAGTTTCGGACTGGGCTCGTGTCTCCGGTTAATGTAGTTAAGGATCGGGGAACTTCCCGAGACGTCAAAATCAGACAGCTCTGATGCTGAGTTTCACCCATCACTTTGAAGAGATGTTGGTAGCCTTCGTGGGCAGCGTGGAATTGGCCATTGCGATCGCAACTTTGTAAAATCGATTCCACATTATCCAGAACAATCAAACAACGATTTTCTCGCACATACGCTAGTAACTGGAGAATTTTGGCATCCAACGACGTTTGATTCTGCTGAGAAGGGAAAAAGCATTGAGAGAGTTGGTCCAGAATAGCCTCTACTGAGGGGGCATTCCGAAGACTCCGCCATATTACACAGTCAAACTTCTCTTGAACTTGGTGAACCAAAGTGACCGAAAGTGAGGTTTTGCCGATGCCTCCCATCCCCAGAATCATAATCAAGCGACATCGAGCAACCTCTATCCAATGGCGAAGAATCGATAGTTCAGCCGAGCGACCGACAAAAGAGGATACGTCTGGAGACTCTCCCCAGTTTAAACGTCGATCCTGAGCTGGACGACTTGGGAGCTGATCGGCAGACTGATGGATTGGCGTTGGCTGAGAGCCGCCAACATCAGCCAAGCTTTGCCAATCTAGAGACAGATGTGCACTCAGCTCGACAAAGGTTGCAAAATCAACCGGTAGCCCCCGTAAAAAATTGCTAACTGTTGCTAACGAAAAACCTGCAGCTTCAGCGAGTGCTCTCTGACTATGAAATCCATTGCGTTTAAGGGCTAATTTAGCTTGGTCGGTACGATCACTACGAACCTTGAGGGAACGGGACATAAATTGCTCCCGAATAGTATTTCTGCTCTAGCACTGAGGATAGAACTAGACACTGCAAATCTCAATCAATCGAGGAACGGGATACTAATCATTGAAATGGAATGAACTTTACCATCACTAACAAATTAAAGCCCGGAAAAATCATTATCTACTCCAGCAGACAAAGGGGGTTACATCATGCAGATATGGTGTTGTGACTACTCAATAATGAGACAATTACCCAAGTATATTAGACCTCTCACAATATTTATTTGACGATGGGTTATGGATGGCTTCCATACCTTAAGCTACCAAAGATCACTCGTCGTAATAGATGGCTACCATCAAGCTATACCAAAAGAGATAGCGGCGGCAAAACCCAATCTCTCTTGGATCAAGAGCGATGCATCCAGCAATTAGCGAGTAATGCGCAGAATCTTATCTCGGTCTGCTGAGCATCTACCCCGACCGTCACAATTACTCGTCGTGATATACAAGTCACCATCAGGTCCCATCACAGCCTCTCTCAAACGTCCTTGCTGACCTTGCAAATAAACTTCATGCTGCTGCAACTGACCGGATTGAGGATCAATGACGATGCGCTGCAACTGTTCAGCCCGCAGTCCTGCTACCAAAAAGCTCCCTTTCCACTCTGGAATAGCATCCCCTGTATAGACTGCAGCACCGCCAGGGGGTAGGGCTTGACGCCAGGTGAGGGTCGGAGGGACCAATCCAGGTTGGGATTCACATCGATACACCGTGGGCCAGCCCAAATTATCCCCAGCTTGGGCCACGCTGATTTCATCATGTCCTGACCGTCCCAACTCACCACTTGGACCATGATCACTCACCCAAAGGGTGGAAGGATTGATCCAATCAAATCCTTGGGTATTGCGAATCCCCGAAATATAGACTGGATTATTGGCAAAAGGATTATCGGCGGGGACCTGTCCTTCTGGTGTAACCCGCAATATCTTACCTGCTAAGCTGTTGATATCCTGAGATAGGTCAGGATCTCGGGCATCACCCGTGCCAATATAGAGCATCCCGTCCGGGCCGAATCGAATTCGTCCACCATTATGGAAGCGGGCAACGGGAATGTTGTCTACAATAATGCGATCGCGGATTGCTTTGCCCCCATCTTCTGACAATCGCCAGCGCTCAACTCGATTGACAGATTTCCCAGGCTGGCTGGCGGTGAAATAGATATAGAAGAATCGGTTATTGGCAAAATCAGGATGGGTGGCAATCCCCAACAATCCCCCTTCACCTTGATCGCTGACCCTAACTGTAGCAATGGGCTGAGAGCGTAACTTGCCATTCTGAACCAACCGAATTTGTCCGAGCCGCTCTGTTACCAACATGCGGTTATTCGGCAAAAAGGCAATGCCCCAGGGCACCTCTAACCCTGATACCACTTCTTCCACCCTGATCTGAACTTGTCCTTGAGGGCCAAAGCCATTGTCCACTAAGGTACATTGAGCTGCTCCTGGCTGGGCAGCCAACTCCTGTTTCTCAGAAGCTAGAGAGCTTGGACCCGTTCGTTGTGGGGAAGTACAAGACACTACTCCGAAGGCAATGAGTGCTATTCCTTGAACGAAAATCTTTGAGGAATCGAGCATATCAAAGGTCATCCAAATTAAAGCACCGTTTGGATCAAGGATACAGATTCCATCAGAATCCTAAAAGCTATGGTGCTACCATTCCCATGATACAAAGGTCGCTCCTGAGATGCCTCCATCTGAAATTGTGACCTGATAGGGGTAGGGTAGGTGAAAACGGATAGGTGACTCAGACCAAACTTTATGGTCTGCAAACGCTGTCAAGGTTGGCGATGGGAGATGGAGATTTGCGCGCAAATAAACAGCTTCGGGGCACCAAACAGACTTCCAACTTGTGCCTTCCTAGATACGGAAGTGCAAGGTTCCCTCTGGTGGCATTTAAAACTTGGACTGGAAGAATTGATAGCCTGGATCACTACGACGTTGATTGTTCTGAAGCTCTGACTGCCACTGGAATGAAGGGTCAGGCTGAGGGGAAAGACGGCGGGAGATTTCTGTGCCTTTCAGTTGGGAATTAACGTCTTCAATGAGTTTGGTCGCCGGAGTTGGCTCAACAATTTTCGGGTTGGGTGAAACGATGATGGGTTCCCCCAAACTAGATGCAGTTTTGTTAGAAGACTGGGGAGCCGCCCAAACCGGAAGGCTGACAGAACTCACAGCAATTAAAACACCAAGTGAACGAATAGCGGAGTGAAGTGAGGGCATCGTTAATCCTTTGTTTTGGTAGCAGAACTAGACATTGATGCAGACCGTACGTGGCAATCATTGAAATCACTCATCCATCGAGGATTAGAGTAAGAGATGCATCAACCTTTGAATGTCTATGTTGATTAAGTCATAGGAAACTGAGGTTGAATCCAGAGGATTCTGAGAATTTTCCAAGATAGGGTTCATATGGCATTAATCCATATCTAGAGTGAGTAATGTGTAATAAGTTAAGTCTGTTATTCACAATGAGATCGGGGAACTAGAACCAATGCTTGCATGGCTCGAAGCCCTAGTTCTTCAACGCTACAGTGTAAAGGCATCACCCATTACTACAGGGAATCAGTCATGGCCAAAAGTGCACTAGACCAACTCAAAGCAGTTACAGTTGTTGTTGCTGACACTGGTGATATTCAAGCGATCGAGCAGTTTACCCCCCGTGATGCAACCACCAATCCATCTCTGATAACTGCAGCAGCACAAATGCCTGAATATCAAGAGATTGTCGATGAAACCTTGCTGCAAGCCAAAGCAGATGCAGGTTCAGGTGCAACTCATGCAGACATTGCGTCCTTAGCCTTTGATCGCTTAGCAGTATCCTTTGGCAAAAAGATTTTAGAAATCGTTCCTCAGCGGGTCTCAACGGAAGTTGATGCGAGACTTTCCTACGATCAAGAGGCCACGATTGCCAAAGGACGTTACCTTATTTCTGAATATGAAAAAGCAGGAATTAACCGAGATCGCATCTTAATCAAAATCGCCTCCACATGGGAAGGGATTCAAGCTGCAGAAGTCTTGGAAAAAGAAGGCATCCACTGCAACCTGACGCTACTTTTTGGTCTCCACCAGGCCATCGCCTGTGCCGAAGCAGGGGTTACCTTAATCTCTCCTTTTGTCGGTCGGATTCTGGATTGGTATAAAAAAGAGACTGGCCAAGATTACACACCTTCTGACGATCCGGGGGTACAGTCTGTTACTCAGATATATAACTACTACAAAAAGTTCGGGTATACGACTGAAGTTATGGGTGCTAGCTTCCGCAATACTGGCGAGATCTTAGAATTAGCCGGATGTGATCTCCTCACCATTTCACCTAAGCTACTGGCACAGCTACAAGCCAGTACTGATAATGTGCCGCGAAAACTCGATCCCAGTAAGGCAGCAGGGATGGAGATAGAAAAGTTGGCCATCGATCAAGCAACCTTTATGCAGATGCATGCCAACGATCCCATGGCTTCCGAAAAATTAGAAGAAGGGATTAAGGGGTTTAGTAAAGCGCTGGAAACTTTAGAACAATTGCTAGTTAACCGATTGGTGCGACTAGAATCTGACGTTAAGGTTAGTACTGCAACCGCCGATATTTTTCACAGCTACGATCTAGATGGTGATGGTTGTATCACCCGGGAAGAATGGTTAGGAACAGATGCTGTATTTGATGCCCTAGACCAAGACCATGACGGCAAAATCACTCCTGCAGAAATGAGTTCAGGTTTGGGGGCTATTTTACAAATGGTACTCGAATCATCATCGGTCCAAATCGGATGATGTCTGATGAGCACAAAGATTGACATTGAATAGTATCCGGTACGGTATGAATTTAGCGATTGCTATCGTCTGAAGACTTTGGCATAAAAGTTGAGCTGTGAACCGCTATATCATTAACCCTTACGTTAGATAGCAGAAACAGAGTGTCAGTCCTGTTAGGTCTAGGATATAGGCTAGTAAGCAACAAAGATCTTGCATGCCATTACATACTCTTTGGCTGAGTAGGTGGACTACAGATGAAGCTTGAATGGGACTTTGGGACAACTATTTTAGATATAACCACTAAAACGTAAGCTCGATCACAATGCGAAAAAAGCAAAACGTGTACGGTTAAAGATGATTATTGAAAAGTCTCCCAGAAACCTTATCGCTAAATAAGAGCATAGGCATTCAGTGAGTAACCTCAGTGACTCAAATTGCCTGTCTTATTGATGAGGATTTATTGATGAGGATGGTTTTTTGCTGCCAAATTAATGAGAAAGAAATGGCATTGCACCCACCTATTTGACTGCCAATCACCACAAACAACTTAAATAGATATGAATAAGTTTTTACTTAAGCTTTTTAAGTTTGCTTCGCTCCAATTCCTCATACTCGCTGCAATTGCGTTCTACTACATTCAAACTCATGATCAGCTAGCACAAAAACAGTATTTAGCTGCAACAATCGACAAGCACGCTCTCCTCAAGCGGCAAGCCCAACCCAGAATTATCTTTGTGGGAGGGTCTAATGTTGCTTTTGGAATTAACTCTAACTATATCTCCAGTCAGCTTAACCATCAACCGGTCAATATGGGACTTCATGCTGCCCTCGGCCTTGAGTATACCCTGAATGAAGTTGAGCAGAAGTTGGCGTCGGGTGATGTCGTAGTTGTTTCCCTAGAATATGAGAATTTCTCTAATCATTTACCTGATATTCCAGAACGCCTGTTTAACACCATTGACAATCGATTTCAAAATATCAAGTTTGTTCCTTATTACTATGCTCCTGTGATGTTAGATAAAGGGCAACTCTATCTAGGCGGTGTAATTCGTAATGTCATTTCGACCTTTACTGGGACCTATGAACTAGATAAAACCTATAAACGGGTTAATTTTAATCCAGTTGGAGATATGACGGCGAATACAGGAACACCACGAGATATTTCGAAGATAAAGGGTACATTGGAAGTGACGAATAGTTCAATTCAAACGGCCTTAAGAATCATTCAGGAATTTGATCAAGTTGCGAAAGATAAGGGTGCACAAGTCTATTTCTCTTATCCACCACTGGCTGAAAATGTTTATAAGGATAATTCAGAGGCCATTGGTGAAATTAGTGCTGCCCTAAAGGATTCTTCTGAGCTTGATTTTATTGATACCTCTAAAGAGATGGCCTTACAGGTAAATTATTTCTTTGATAGTGAATACCATTTAAACCAGGCTGGCGCTTTATTTCGGGCTAAACATATTGTCAACCGATTATCAAAGAAGTTGTAGCAAAAGAAATACCTAGGTAACCTGAGTTCGGGATAAGCTGAAACCCTTATTCTTGCGTAGACTGAAACCTGCATTCTTTCGTAGAAGAATCTCAAAAATGGGCTTAACCCGAACTGGGGCTAGGTAGCAAATAGCTCTAATTTTTACATTGAATTCATCCAAATAAGTCAGACTATTTTTATCTCAACAATTAGATTTTACTTTGTGACCTAAGCCACTTCTTTATAACTTTCCGGTGCTTAGTATAAAACTTGAATCTTTAATTTACTGACAAGTTTTTGACTATGATATTAGCACCAGAACGGAAAATCATTTCTCCTAGATTTGAGTTTAATTCTGATAATCCTTATCAGCCTTCTGTTTCTGAAACCCAGAAAAATTACATAGACAAAATAAAATTAAATATTGCCAATAAGTCATATAATCTTCAGCATTCGGCCTGTCCTTGCGGAGCAGAATCATCAGAAGATATTCTCGTTTCTGAGATCGATAGATATGGCATTCCGCTAA
Organism: Acaryochloris sp. CCMEE 5410; assembly: GCF_000238775.2. Classification (NCBI taxonomy): domain Bacteria; kingdom Bacillati; phylum Cyanobacteriota; class Cyanophyceae; order Acaryochloridales; family Acaryochloridaceae; genus Acaryochloris; species Acaryochloris sp. CCMEE 5410. The sequence continues at coordinate 279,513 of NZ_AFEJ02000001.1, forward strand.
AATCAGTCTTATGTAATCAATGCGGAACGGTAAGATTTGATCCGTATTTAGATGAAGCTAGCCTAGCTGATTTTTATACCAACATCTATCGAAAAATGTATGCCATGGATGTTGATGACTCGGCTGATTATGGAGATTATATTGCGAGCCAAAGCAGTTATTCTGAGAAACTCCTTCAATTCGCCGGTGACTCCTTAACACCAAAAAGCCGACTGTGTGAGGTTGGTTGTGGAGGAGGAGGTAGTGTTAAATTCATGCAGGAACGGGGATATGACGCCATTGGCTGTGATTACGATGTAGCAGCCTTGCAAGCGGGTCGCCACTATGGGGTTAAACATCTTTACTATGGCGACCTAAATTCCCTGCCAGAAGAGCAAAGAAAAGCGAAGTTTGATTTGATCTATCTACATCACGTTTTTGAACATCTTGATCAGCCACTTAATTTTCTGCAAGAGGCTCGTCAGTATCTCACCCCTAATGGGAAGATTGTCTTGATTGTGCCTGATATTAGCCGCATTGATCAGTTTGGGCATCTACCTGCTCTGGGTAATTTATTGATGTACCTACACATTGCCCATAAGTACAACTTTTCCATTGACGGATTGCATCGGATTGCAAATCAGGTCGACTTTGCGGTTGATAAGCTGGAACTTGGCAGCTCATCAAAATCTTCTTCACCCTGGTCAAGTTCTCCAGAGATTTGGATTCAGATTTCTCCAAACAGTACACAGGGAAATACCACTGTTCATCAAGAGTCCTCGTCTCGACCTTCTAGAATGCTGAACTACTTGTTGAGAACTGAAAAGCTCTTCAGGTTGGGGTTATGTCGGGGTCAAATTATCTATAAAATGTCAGCTCTCGCTTCCCCTAAGAAGCTAACAACTAAACTAAGACGGATAATGCCCTAGTGCTCTAATCTTTCGAGGACAGCTAGCATTATGACCAGTTCTAAATCAAGGAGGGGCTGCCCCGTTTTCAGGTGTAACGATTCTATGGAAAAGTATGGCTAGCTAATTGGAATTCATTAAAAAGTACTGCCTTTGAGTATTCACTGAATAACTGATCCATCCCCTCGATCAATGCAAGTTTCGTTTATTGCTGCCGGTACCTGTTACCCATAAGCTATAAGCAACTGAATTCTAAACTTGCAAATCATATCTGCTTGAGTGCTATGAGTGATGGCCCAGATTTCACTGCCCCACAGCATATTTATGATGTTTTGATTGTAGGGGCTGGCCCAGTTGGCTTAGCAACTGCGATCGCACTTCTAAAACGAGGCATCACGAATATTCTGGTCATCGATCAGACCCGTGAATTTCGCAGGGTGGGGCAAGTCGTTGATTTACTCCCCAATGGCTTACGAGCCATCAAATATATTGACCCAAATGCTTACGAGCAAATCAAAGCATCCCAGCTTGGCGTGAGTAAACCTTCTAGTTCTTCGGTCTCTCAATCTCAGCCAGCCCCTGCAACACAACGGTGGTGCAAAAGAAATCTACAGGGAGACATTTTGCGCTCGTTTCCCATGGATTTTCAAAGTTGGTTTGACCGCTATGGAGAAGGACGGGTCTCCTTGTCCTGGTTTAATTTACAAACTGAATTGAGAAATCTACTCCCCGCAGAAAAGGTCCTAGCCAATCATCGTTGTGTTCACATTGAGGACAGTCCTGACTGGGTGCGCGTAGATTCGACCTCGGATGCAGCGACGCCCATAAATCCTTTTGCCCATTGGGAAATATTGCGTTCTGGCTCAGAACCTTCTACTACGCCTGAAACCAATCAAGCATCCATCAGTAGCCGATTTTATGCCAAGTTAGTCGTTGCTGCAGATGGAATCAACTCAACGATACGCCAAGTGCTTTATAGAAATAAAGGGTTAGAAGAATGGGCAAAACCGCAATATTCTGGTTTCGCCACGATCAGTTGCTTTAAGTGTGACAATTTACCAGATTCCATACTCGACACTTTAGAGACTCGATATTTGCAAGGAGCAAAGGTCGTTACCCTTAAGAGTGATTCAGCTCAATTTGATACTCCAGAACAAGAACAGACCCGTGTAAGTTTGATCCGAATTTCTGATACAGCAATAGGCTATGCCATTACCAGTACAGTTAAATTGGATGTATTGCACAAGAGTTCACCTGCAGAAGTTCTCGAGTTAGGGCTGAAAATTTTAAGAGATGCTGATTTTCTACCTATTTTCTCTGAAATTGTGAGGGCATCAGCCCCTGAAACAGTTTATTATCGCCCCTATTTTATACATCCAATCGCAGGTCTAAAGGATGTGCAGTCGATTTGGAGTCATGGACGGTCAGTTCTCGTCGGTGATGCAGCCCATGGAATGCCTCCGTTTATGGCCCAAGGGGCTAATCAAGGGCTGGAAGATGCAGCTGTGGTTGGCACCTATATCGTTCAGCTGATTCAGAATAACGAGTTGGATGATAGAACTGCAATCTCAAATGCATTTCACCAATATGAGCACATTCGTAGACCTTTGGTAGAACAAGTCCAATCTGGAGTTCAATCTGGAAGGATGAACTGTAACCAATGGTCTCAACAACAGTGGTATGACTTTAATGAAATTCTTCATCGGCGCGAATATCCATCCACCACTACCCTAGGAAAACTGAGATAGAAGATGGAATGGAGCTTTACCTGCAGGCTATGACTCATCTGAAAAACCAGATTGGGTAAGACAGAAACTATGCCAATTGTATGGAACAGAGAACCAATTACGGGCACCCTCTAGGTCTCCATAATTGGGATGAGATTTCTCTGATAGCATTGGGAGAAGGACAGAAATCTCACCCTTAAACCAAATCAATGGCAATCAAAGTTGGTAATTCAGTTCCCGATGTAACTCTCCAAACCCCGACAGGAGAAACCGTTAGCCTTAAAAGCTTCCTAGGGGAAAAGATTGTTGTCCTCTATTTTTATCCCAAAGATGATACCCCTGGCTGTACGAAAGAGGCCTGCGGTTTTCGGGATAGTTATACCGTTTTTCAAGATGCGGGGGCAGAGGTGATTGGCGTCAGTAACGACACTCCAAATTCCCATCAACAGTTTGCCAATAAGTACCAACTCCCCTTTACCTTATTGAGCGATGGAGCCAATCAAGCCCGTAAGGCCTTTGGGGTTCCCTCTACATTAGGACTATTACCTGGCCGAGTGACCTATGTGATTGATACAGACGGCGTAGTTCGTCATATTTTTAATTCGCAGTTGAACTTCCAGGGCCATATTGATGAGTCCCTCAAGATAGTCCAATCTCTGACGAAAGATGCTTGACTACAATCGCTACTGGCAAGCAAACCTAAATTAGAAGCCTTGCCATGGGAGTTAGGATGGCTTCAACAGTACAAATTGACGTCGGCGAGACCATGATAGAACGCCCTGTTGCTCCAAGTCACCTATTAAGCGAGTGGCTGTAACTCTCGTGACATTAGCGGTTTCTGCTAACTCTTGATGGGTGATGGGCAACGTTGTGCAGGTTCCTGCTGGGGTTACATAGCCAAAACGATGGGCCAACCATTGAAGCAAGCTTAATAACCGATCGTCTGCTCGTTTAATACTAATGATTTTTAGCAGAATGGTGAGTTGTTGGGCATGACTGAGAATTGCTTCAGGATTATTCCATTGATTAGAGACTTGAGACGTTGCTTCAACGGTTCCTAAGGCCTGGATCATATAAGGTGTAACGTTTGACAGGGATTGGCCGACGATATCTCCAGTTCCCCAAATTCCCAAGGTGGTGATATTGCCATTGGAATCCCAGGTATAGGTTCGCACAAGCCCTCGCGTAATTTTCCACAATTCTTGCGATTCAGAGGGTAAAAAGGCTCGATCTGAGAAGAAGGACGATTGCAAACCACTAGATTGAGAGTGCATGAACGAAGAAAAAGGAGCGGTAGATAGTGAAGAAACCATCAGACAACCAAAGTAAAAAACTGATGCTGAATTAAACGGAGCAAACATCCCAAGTTTCAGATGGAAGGGGAGGCTCTGATTTGATTTGCCAAAAGTCCAGAATTTGTTCTGCGATAGGCTGTGGATGAAAACAGTGGAAAAAGTGGTAACCGCTCTTGCATTGCCATATGCGATCGCATCCTTTCATCCAACGCTGCCATTCCTTCAAAGCCTGGCTATCGACAACAGGATCATTTTTACAGCCACAAACAAATAGGGGCATTGATACACCGCTGGGAGGCAAACTGTAGCGTTGAAGCAGGGAATGAGGCGAAGGAGAAACCATCATTTCCTTTTCCAATAGCCGACTGAGATAGCAAGTTACGGTTGAATTTTGTTCACCAAATAGATCGGGAATCAGCTGAGCTAAAATTTGACGGCGATTGCTAGGTACAAACTGCAGATGAAAATAATAGTGGGCCATCCAATCTAGGGTGGCTGATGCGCCCACCCCCAGTATGGTGAGGGACCGAACATTCTGTGGGCATTGACGCGCATACAATAGGCTCACTAACCCGCCTGTACCATGCCCCATTAAATGGATAGGATGGTCAAAATTTTGGATATATTCATGTAGGAGATCTACTGCTGTACTCAGGGAACTGGGTTCATCCGCAGTTTGTTGGTACTGCCACTGAGCAATCGTTTTGTGTTTGCTCAATCGATCCAGTAAGGGTTGGTCAAAACGTTTGAGATAGGGACTAGTCGTTGTCCAGACAGCATCAATGGAGTGAGTCATGTATTTCGTCGCAAATGGAGTAAGGAAGAATTCAAAAAATGGGAGATGAAGGGCCAGGAATAAGCCCTGACCCGGCTTTTGGAACCCTATATTCCGAATTCTGTTTTAACTTGGGCAACCCAAGCTTCAATGCGTTCATCAGAGAGTTCAGACTGGTTATCTTCATCCAGTGCCAAACCACAAAATTTTCCGCCTCTGTCTGCCTTAGAACCATCAAATTCATACCCATCCGTTGACCAATAGCCAACGGTTTGGCCGCCCTTTTCAGAGATTTTTGCCTCAATCATGCCGATGGCATCCATATAGTTATCGGCATAGCCCACTTGATCACCGGTACCAAAATAGGCCACTTTCTTGCCGGAAAAATCAATGCTGTCTAGGTTAGGGAAAAATGCGTCCCAATCACTTTGCAGTTCACCGATATCCCAAGTCGGACAACCAATCAACAAGAAGTTGTAACTGGAAAAGTCATCGTTTTCAGCATCTGGGATTTCGATCAGAGTAACAATATCTTCCCCGCCAAAGGCTTCCTGGATTTTTTCAGCCACTTCTGCTGTTTTACCAGTGGTTGTGCCATAGAACATTCCGATTTGTGTCATATCTACTCCAAAGGATTACTACTAAAAAACTAAGTTTCGTTAAGATGAAAGTGGCAAGAGCGTGAAGCGCCCAGGTTGTTCACGCTCTTACCGTGGCGCTCTTATTCAACAGAGTTGAATAGGGAAAAAACCTACTTATCTGCGGTCGCCTGTGCAGGTGGGGCAGTCGCCGGAACAGGTGCCATAGCATTCTTCGATTGCGCTGGTTTGGCAGAGGTCACTGGTTCATCGTAGGTCAAAGAATTGAGGAACTTCTCAACGGATTTAAAGTCAAAGCCAAGCCCCCTCAAGGCATGCCAAAGATGACCTTGGAGGAAATAGAACGCCAAGATATAGGTTGCATTAGATAGCCAACAACGGGCGGAATGGATACCGTAGGGAAGTACTGCCGTATCAGCAAAATAGGGAGTAAAGCCAAATTTAATTTGTAAGGCCGGTCCGTAAAATTCTTCTGGCCACACATAGGTATTCACTGAACACCAATAGGCAGAGAGAAAACCGAAGAAAGCCACTGCTCCCAAGGAATAGGATAATATTGCTTCTCCATTGACAGGGACGCGCTTCTTAGCCCAAGGAAGCATGGGAACAAGCAAGTGAAAAATCCCACCGACAATATCTAGGACAGCAATAAAAATATGGCCCCCAACGATATCTTCCAAATTATCTACGCTGTCGAAATGAGTTTGATAACCAAAAATCACAGAGGGGCTGAGGGTTGGATTCGTAACTAGGCGAACCTCTTGTAGGTCAGGATCGTAGAGCCCTCCCCAAAACATGGCCCAACCCACAAATAAGAGCGCATATAGGCCCAGGATGAGAAGATGATGCCCTAATATCCGCCCCAATTGAGTAGGGTTGTCCCACTCGAAGTGATAGGTACGAGCTGCACCTGAGGCGTCGCTGAGATCAAGCGGCGCTTTCAGGATATGAAACAACGCGCCAGCACCCAGAACGGCCCCAGCGATAATGTGGACCATACCCACTGCTACCAGTTGTTGTGGATCATTTAAAATTCCACCAGACCCAAAACCAATGCCTTCAGCAGCCAGGTGAGGCAGGAGCACAAGTCCCTGATCCCACATGGGAGATTCAGTGGAATACCGACCCAGTTCAAATAACGTAAAACCACCAGCCCAAACCGAAATTAAGCCAGCATGACCTGCATGGGCAGCAATAAATAATCCTGAAGAATTCGCTACACGGGAGTTACCCGCCCACCAGCCATAGGCAACTTCAGGGTTACCGTAGTTTTGCATAGGAAAGTCTCCTTCCTTTTTGAATGTCCATATTCATCGCTCTGTTATGAGCATTGCGAAAGATTTTAAGTAAAGGCCAGAGGTTGAAGGAACCAACCTCTGACATATATGTGAGGGCTGTGCTAACAAAAGGAATGCCGTTTCCGACGGATGTTTTTTTAGCTAGCGTTTTGGTACAACGTCTTCTTGCTATCCAGTCCTAGGGTAGGTTTGAAAGGAAGATTGTTGGGTTTAGAGCTTTATTGAGAATTAAAGTCAATAAAGCTCTTCCGCTATTTAAGCAGGCATTGCCAATAATGGCAATAAGCTTAGGGCTTTTTTAAAAAATTTTTTCTCTGGATTGACGATGAAAGAATGAGTAAGCCTTTCATTTGAGCAGCTTGTCACTATCCATATTGTAGATAGTGGTAAGCTTTAAGTAAGCCGCTCAAAGCAATATCAATTAAATCTAATTGAGAAAATATCTATAAAATTTGATCTTCCAAGGTCTATATTGAGGGTCTAATCGGAAACCTCTAGGTCGACATCATGTATGAAACCCTGCTAAAACACCTATATATCAGCTGTTTCATCCCTCGAATGCTTAAAGTCAATCTGAAAAAAACCTGAAGTTTTGGGCAATCATTTTTCTTTTTAATGAGAGTTGATGTGAATAAACGGTAGGATGATTCCAGCTCTGTTGAAAATTTAAGTGACTACAATGAAACGTTCCAAATCAGTTGAGTTATTTCTTGCCTTAGGTTTATCGGCTACCCTTTTTGCCTGTGATGGTGGCACAACAAATGGTGAAGGTGGTGAACAAGAAAGCCCCAGCCCAGCTGTAGAAAGCCCTGCAGATGATGGTGGCGAAGGCGGAGAAGATGGTTCCACCGATGATGGTGGAGAAGGTGGAGAAGATGGTTCATCTGATGATGGTGGAGAAGGTGGAGAGGGATAAGCGTCCTCTGTCTTCATGGTTTTAATAAGGTTTCATTCCTAATTGACAATACTGGAATTTCCCCCTCATTCTCATTACTCCTGTTGGGTTTCGAAAATGAGGGGGATTTACTGTGTTCACAATGATAGTGAGGATATTTGCTGCTAATGCGTGTAGAAATTCTCTCTACGATGGTGATCTTGTGAATGATAAAGATGGATTGGATTGTTGCTTCTCTTGGATATTTAATCCACTACCATCGAGAGTTGTTTGATTAAGAATCAGTGAATTCGTTATGGGCCATGCTATTTGTTTTTGCCAGCATCTGGCTTTAAGCTCTAACTGAGAAACGATAAAGGTGTCAGTATATGGGGTACTTTCCCTGGTAATTCTCCAATCCCCCTCTGTTGTCCTGCATTCCGTAACAATATTCACTTATGAGAATGAAATTTGTTACTTTGGGGAAGAGTATTCTGTAGGCTAAGCCATGACGATTGGCCCCACCCTAATCCAAAACTCTCACAAAATTGGTGAGCGTTTGTGTGCTTCAGATCTGATTACGCCCCATCAGCTAGAGACTGCCCTTTATGAGCAGCGGCTGTATGAAATGATGCGCTTGGGTGAAATTCTGACACTCCATGGGTGGGTTCAACAACAAACGGCTGACTTTTTTGGCGATCAGTGGCCCTACCCAGATACTCAAGCAGAGCCAGTTCCCATTGGTAGCTATTTTCGTCGGGCTGGACTGATTGATCGAAACATGGTCGATGCTATCTTGGCAGCTCAGAAAAAGACAGGGTTACGGTTTGGAGCCCTTGCCGTTCTGAATGGCTATATTCGACAAGCCACCTTGGATTTTTTCGTTGAGCAGTTTTATCCAGAGCATATTGGGGAACCCCCCTACATGATTATTGATCCGGATAGTCTCACGGATGTGAGCGTCAATCCGTTTATTCAGTTTGACCCCAATGAAGGAATGCCTTCGACTTCAGAGGCTAATCTGGCCAATGAATCCCCCCCCACGCCTGATAATGGAGTGCATTGGCTTGATTAATGGGATTCCTTTTGGGCGTAGACTATTGGGTTTTTAAAACAACTAAACGGTGCTGGTATCTTCTGAAGAACACCAGCTCCCAGGAGCAATTTGAGCCCAAGATTTTTCTTGGAAGATATGGGCTGCGAGATGAACAATAGACAAAAGCAGGGCTGCGATCGCAAGTACGTAGCTGTGCAAAGTATACATATGCTGCAGCGTTAGGGTATTGATAGCGCTCCCACCGGCTAAGACCTCCCTGAGAAATGAGCCTGCAGGTAAGGATCCAATAATGCTGAGCTCAATCTTGAATCGCCAGAACCCGACCTGGTCCCAATTGAGAATAATGGCGGTCCAGCTAAGACTTATTGTTGCTAGGGCTAGGCAAATACCGCTAATCCAGGCCGTTAACCAATATCTCATAAACTGTCGCCCCAAAAACATAACAACAATTTGGACTAAAGCCAGAACTATGAGGCCATTCCCAGCAATGTTGTGCAGGCTGAGAATCAGATTGCCGTTGGTAATTTGATATGCGATCGCATACAACGATGCATGAGCACCAATCGCTGTCGGTTGATAATAGAACGCCAGCATGACACCCGTAAGCGCTGCTAGACCACATAGGGTTAATTCCGCCACGGCTAAAAGCGTCGCTATCCTTTGCAGAATAAAATAGGTGCTATTAATTTGTAGAGATTGGGTTGCGTTCTCGGTCTGGCCCAAGTCAAGAGCCTTATCCCTATCACCTTGCCGAGTCGATAGCTGGTTTCGGCTTTGAACCAAAGTCTTACATCCAGCCATAGCTACAATGTAGATGGCAAAATACAGCAATCGCCATCTGAATATCAGACTGGCAAGTCCCTTGGAATAGCGTTGTTGCAGTTGCTCCCGAGAAGAGACAATGGCTCTCAACCAGTCCTGATACTCTTGCCATACTTGAGGAAACTGACGAGCAAACCGTCCTGTTTTGCCTGCAAGCTCTAAGTCCTTCTCATTCATATCATGCCCCTTCTGTTTCAGGTATCCAGGCTGCTACCCCAGCTAATAGTTCTTGTTTAAGATCTAATGCTCTAATGCCTACATCAGTAATCCGGTAATACTTCCGTCTTGCCCTACTATGCTCTTCTGGAGACTCATCTCCCCATTCCGACTGGACGAGTCCTTTATGCTCTAATTTCTTCAAATTGGGATAGAGGGAATTAAAACCAATCTGCTTTCCCCCACTATTTTCAATAGCAGCTAGAATCTCAAGACCATAACGTCTATGTAATCGTAAGGCCGCTAAGATGACCTCCTGATTAGGTGTCAAACGTAAGTTGAGTTCTGACATATTGGACCTAAGTAGTCTGGGTTACTATATTCAAAAATAGCACTATATTCATAAAATAGATATAGTGCTATTCCATATCGGAAGCATGGCGATGATGGTTTCTATCTAAAGGATCCATCCATAATCCAGCTAACCCCAGGCCACAAAAACCCAGCCCTCCTAAGCCTGCTGCGATCCACACTATCTGCAGTAGGGAATAGCCTCGTTCCACCACAACGTCTGATGGGTTGTTGGGATTGTAATAGACCTGCACAGAATCTCCCTTTTTTAATTGGTTTACAATCCCAGCCATATCTCCATCTCCTGCTTTATAAGAGTTGCGATGGGACGTATAAGACTTTCCATTGACCCAATATCGATATTTAAATTTGTAGTTGAGATGAGTTTTAGAATCTCCACTCGGTGTCCGAATTGTTTCCGATTGTTCAACGAGAGCTGTTGTGAATGTCCAGCTTTCTGACTGATGTCCTTTCTGAAGGTACATTCAGAGGGCTTATTCAGTAGAGTCTTGAGGGGGTTCAGTAGAGTCTTGGAGGAGCGGGGAAAGGAGAGGATGAGTCACCGCTAAAATTTCGTCATAACGAAACTCATGCACTAGATGCCTAAGGGCTTCTTGTAAGGGTTGATTGGTCTCATCAAGCTCATCCAGGAGAAGTTCAACCATGTGTTGGTCGAGGTTGTTGGTCGCTTGATGTAATTGAACTAGCCAAGAGCGAGGCATTTGAGCGAGCTGCTCCACATTGAGGGTGGGAATCGTTGATTTGAGCAGTTCCTTCTCTTGATACTGATACTGCACTTCTAAATGAAGGGCCATTTTCTCGAAAATACTGGCTTCTCGATAGGGTTTATGGACAAAGTCATCACACCCTGCTTGTAGTGCCAAGTCACGATCTTCATCAAAGGCATTAGCGGTTAAGGCAATGACCACTGGGGGTGTCTCCAGCTGCTTGATCAAACGAGTCGCGCTCAGACCATCTAAAACAGGTAACCGCAAATCCATCCAAACTAAATGGGGTTGCCATGATTGGCACAGTGCAATGGCTACTTCACCATTCTCGGCAGCCTTCACGGTAAAACCTACGGTTTCCAGTAAGGTTACCAACAGCTCACGACTATCGACATTGTCTTCTACCACTAAAATTCGATAGTGAGGTTGTCCCGGTAAGAGTTGCATGACCTGACGATGGGAACCAAGTTGCTTTTGCTGCAGGACAGTTTCAACCACGATATTAAACGTGAACGTTGTTCCCTGATTATGGATACTGTGGGCAGTAAGATTACCTCCCATGATCTGTACAAACTGCCGACTAATGGCTAAGCCTAAACCCGTCCCTTCTTGGGATTGACGCCCGGTTTCTGTCTGAGCAAACGGTTCAAATAACAACTTAAGTTCTTCTGGGGCAATGCCTGACCCGGTATCTGAAACCGTAAACCGGATGTCTAATAATGGAGGAACTCCAGAACCCTCTGGGGTATCTAAGGTATTAGACTCTAGGCATAACTGGACATGACCACTGGTCGTAAATTTAATGGCATTACTCAATAAGTTCATTAATACCTGACGGAGTTTGCCTGGATCAGTCCGAATGTAGTGAGGGGAGTTAGGTCCACGATCAAATATCAGTTTTAGACCTTTTTTCTCTGCTTTAAGGCCAAGCATATTTTCCACGGTATCTAGAAGCAACGGTAGATCTACAATTTGGGAACGTAGAGAAGACCGTCCTGCCTCAATTTTGGACATGGTGAGAACATCGTTGATTAAGGCCAGCAGATGTTCACCACTGCGATTAATAATTTCGAGCTGCTCTTGCTGATAGTTTGGGGTGCTGGGGTCGCGACTAATCAACTGGCTAAAACCAAGGATGGCATTTAAGGGTGTCCTCAGTTCATGGCTCATATTTGCCAGAAAAATACTTTTGGCTCGATTAGCCTGTTCTGCTTTCTTTTGAGCTGTTTCGGCTTCCTGTTTAGCCTTTGCTAATTGCTGATTATTGAAGGTCAATTCTTGACTTCGAACGGATAAAACATGACGTTGGTGTTGCTCTTTCAGCAAGAGTTCCGCTTGATAGAGGGCAATACCAAGCTGATTCGCAATCTTTTGCACAAATTCTATTTCATCAGGCTGCCAAGACCGTGGCCCTGAACATTGATGGATACAGAGTAATCCCCACAAATTATCTCCCTGAAGGAGAGGCAAAACCAAGTTGGCACGAATATGGAACAGGTCCAAAATCTCAATATGGCACTCACTGAGGCCAGCATCATAGATATCGGCAACAGCTTGAAAGCGACCGTTCTGATACTGAGTTGCATATTCATCACCAAAGCATTGGTCTCGAACTTGTGCTGTGAGGGCAGACGGAAACTCTGGGAGTACTTCTTCCGCAACCATCATGCCTTGAGAGTAGCCAGCATCCTCAATAAACCGATAGATGCAGACGCGATCTACAGCCAGTAATTTCCTTACCTGGGTCACAGCAGTGCGAAAAATTAACTGGGGTTCTAGACTTTGTCGAATTTGCCGAACAATTTGCTCTAATAGTTCAGCTTTTTCGAGTTGCTTGGCTAAAGCCCTTTCCGCCTGATTTCGATTAACGATCTCTTCTTGAAGACGATGATTCTGAAGATTCAAACTCTGACGCTGCTTCTGTTCATCCGCTAATAAATCAGCATGGGCAACGGCAATCCCTAGCTGAGCCGCAACTGCTCCCAATAGAGAGATTTCATCTTTGGTCCAATTCCGTCGGCGCTCGCATTGGTCGAGGAAAATAATGCCATTCGGATGATGTTTAAAAGCCGTTCTAACGCTGAGATAAGCCCCAATTCTAAGGGAAGTTGATAACAGTTCTTTCTCTGATGTTGAAAGGCTAGGCTCTTGCCAAATATCAGACACAGCATGTACTCGATCATTCGCAAGTAACTTTATGAGACGAGGATGATCTGAGGTGGGAAGAGGATCAGAAAGAGCGGCTTCCCATTCGGGGTGTGCATAGGCTTGGGCGGAGAGAATGAGTTGTGAATTAGGCTGGTCCGAGTAGGTAAAAAATGAACATCGGCTCACTTGGAATAGATCACGAAGCTGATTTACGGCTGACTTTAAAAGGACATCAAGATCGAGACTTCGACGAATTTGGTTGGTAATCTCCGATAAGACCTGTTCTCGTTGGAGCTGCTGTTGCAGCTCGGTTTCGACCTGAATTCGCTCTGTGATGTCTTCCGAGGTTCCCAAAAGACCCACGACTTGCCCTTTAAGGTTATGAAGGGGGACTTTATTGGTATCCAACCAAGTTTTGGTCCCGTCGGCCCGTAGGTGAGTTTCAAGCACATGGAATTGAGGTTGCTTGGAGTTCATGACCTCTAGATCAGAGAGCCGATGCCATTCAGCTTCTTCCGATGACCAAGGCATTTCTTGATCCGTTTTGCCAATAATATCTTCTGCAGTGTTAAAACCTGCTTCTTGGGCAAAAGCTTGATTACACCCTAAATAGCGAGAGGCCTTGTCCTTCCAAAAGATTGCCTGGGGAATAGAATCCATCACGAGTTTGAGAAGGGTCTGTGTTTGTTGCTTCTCTTCGATTTCAGTTTGCAGCTGTTGGTTCTTTTGGGAGAGTTGTGCTCGCTGTTGGAGTTCTTGGGCCAGTAAGTTGGCATGAGCTAGAGCAATGCCAACTTCTGTGGCGACTGCAGCAAGTAAGTCTACTTCCTCAGGAGTCCAATCCCGGCTGCGATCGCATTGGCTAATCGTAATCGCTCCATTCACATCACCTTGATAAGACGTACGAATACTAACCATGGATTGAATGGACAGTGCGTTAACCATTGGTAAGCAGTTGGCCAATAATGGATCAGATTGAACCTGGGGGCTGACAATGGCTTCTGATTGGCTTACCAGTCGTCGTGCATACTCATGGTCGGCCAAGCGGACAATCTCTGGACCACGGTCAGGATAATCCGCTTCATAGTCATGAAATATCAAAGAAAAATGAGGTTCATCCGTAGCACTATAGATATAAATGTTGCATCGACTCGCTTTGAGAGCACGACGAATTTCTACCACTGCCGTTTCAAAAACATGCAGGCTATCCAAACTTTCGTGAACCTTCTGAGCGATTTTTCCCAACAGTTGTGATCGCTGTAACTCTTGAGCTAAAGCCCGATCGCTTTGTTGACGTTCTACTAACTCTTGCTGCAACTGTATGGCTAAATCAGCTTGTTGAACTGCAACCGCAAATTGATTGGCCACTTGCTGCAGAAATAATGCTTCATCTGGCTGCCACACCCGATGGTATTCACAGGCATGAACAACCAACAGCCCCCACAATCGGCTGTGGCCATGATCTTGGGACTGTACAATAGGGGACACAATTTTAGATTTGACTTGAGCTGGCAGCCAGAATTGCTTTAGGCATTGACTCCAGTCATCTTGGTCCATATCCAAAACGATTCGAGGTTGTCTGTGGAGATAAAATTCATAATATTCAGGTGGGAAATCTTGATCTTCCCCGTCTAACTCTTCCATTGCAGGATAGTTCGGGAGAACAGATTCCTCGAGAATGATGCCGCCACCCCCTGGCATCAAGCGAAATAGCAAGGCTCGATCAGCACCAACAGCCTGACGGACTTGATGGACAACAATAGACTGTAGTTCCTTGAGATCTGTGGTGCGATGGATCTCTTGGGTGATGAGTCGGAGGAGTCGTTCCTTCTTAATTTGTTGGCTTAATTCTGCTTCCGCTTGCTCCTTATGCTTAAGTTCCTGTTGAAGTCGCTGATTCTGCTGTTTTAAGAGTTGAACTTGATCGTTGGCATGGTTAATATCTTCTAGCGACTGTTGGGTCTTTGTGCCATAACTTTGGCCCTGCAATAGGTCAACTTTTTCTAGCCTTAACTGCTTAACCTGCCCTTGCAGAGCTTCTGATAAAGCGTTCGTCGCCAATGGATCGAATAAATGGAGCAGATCATCTTGATTGACAATCCCCAAAATTTGATTTGAATCAACCACCACCATCCGGCGAATGTGGTGGTGACGCATTTGTTGATACACCGACCACAGACTATCTCTAGGATCGACAGAAAATAGTGGGCTACTCATCACTTGCTCAACGAAGGTGGTAGTCGTTGGAATCCCTAAGATTTGTAGTTGCAAGATATCTCGTTCAGTGATGATGCCAATGGGTTGTGTCATTTGCTGTTTCTGACAAGTAACCACTGCACAACTCGTATGGTGAGCATGCATTTGACAGGCAACTTCTAATACCAAATCCGACTCATTAACCCCCGAAATATCTTATCTGTCAAGCTGGCCACCAATGGTAGTGAGTGAGAGCTTGAATGTCTGATTGCATTGTCATTAAAGTTCGACAGCGCTGCTCGAGCACATCTTCCAACTCATCCAGGGTCTCAAAGCATCGATTGGCCAGTGGTTCATCCGCTAGCCGCCACAACCGTTCAGCGGGCTGTAGCTCTGGAGAATAGGGGGGTAAAACCTTCAGATGAATGCCTTTAGGTACCACCAGATTTTTACAGGTATGCCATCCGGCTCCATCGAGAACGAGAAGAATCTGTTTGTGCTTTCCCGCTCCAACTTGCTGAGCAAAGCTTTGTAGGGCTTGATTAAACCATTCTCCATTGACCCGAGGCAGAATGAACCATTCGGTATTGCCAGTTGCGGGATGAACGAATCCATACAGATAGGTCCATTCATAGCGATGGTCCACCTCAGCAATTGGACGCTGACCCACAGGCGCCCAAATCTTTCGAATAATGGGTTTAAGGCCTAAACGATGTTCATCCAAGGACCAAACTTCGACCTGAGCATTAGGGTAGCGTCGCTCCAATTCTGCTTTGTACTTAGGCAGTTTTTTTAAAAGCGGCTTGGGCCTCTGGTTCACCTTTACGGTGGTGAGGACGTGGGCATTGCAGGGACTGCTCCAATCGCTTGAGATAGTCCCAACCGCGTTGGGGCCAAACCTTATCGACTCCTGTCATCTGAGCGATGACCTGGGCTACTTTGGGGCCGTTCCATAGACCACCGTCGGCGGGTGGGGTTTGTAGACGAGTCAACAATTGTGCACATTGGTCTTGAGTCAGAAGACTGCGAGATTGATGAGGTCGCTTATCTTTGCGTCGGTTGCGTAACCCATGGGCGCCATTGTGGTTATACTCCCTGACGATTTCTCGAGCGTAATCGTAGTTGAGACCGACCACTTGGGCTGCTTGAGTTAGCGTTGTTTGCTCACTGACGAGCCACAGCAGATGCCAGCGGCGCGATTCTACTGGGTCTTGGCTGGCTCGATAATGAGACTTCAGCTCGTCAGGCGAAAAATGAGGTTCTAGATACAGTTTTCTTGGCATTCTTTAATTATGCATTATATCGGAGTTATATAAATCGGATTTGGTATAAGATTGACATGGAGGGGGCTGCACAAACCACCTCAGTAGACATCACTGCCTGCACAGACCATAGTTGCAAAAAGTTGGTTGCTTCAATTGCCTGACAAAGGCTGTCCAAAGTAACGATTCCCAACACTTTTTGCTGGGAAGTCACCACAGGTAAATGCTGTACCTTCGCCCTCCTCATTAAAAATAATGGGGCAGAAATATCTTGGCACTGTTCTGGAGAAATTGTGACTGGCAAGTCACGAAGGACATCCCCAATGTAGGCATGGGCAAGATCTTGTCCCTCCACCATCAATTGAACTAGATCTCGTTCAGTAAAAACCCCTGCCAGCCGTCCTGATGAATGGGTAACGATGGCACAGCTCGCTTGAAGCAAGGATTCCTTTGGGTCTATGGGAAATGCACAGGCTGCCCCATAAAGCTGGCTCATCTGCTTCAAGACCGACATCACAGGAGTATCGACAGTCACGGTTAGTGGCTGGGGGTTAATGATGCTGGTGGATACGGGTTGCCAAGTTACAGGCCAGCGCGATCCCATAGTCAGCTTCTTCCTGAAGGGGGCGTCAAGGTTGATCGTAAGAGTCCATCACCCATGGTAGTGATGCACTGTCCCTAGCATTCCCCAGACTGAATAAAAACATCAGAAAAAAGAACTTGATTTTAGACAAGAAGAAAATGTATTCGACCAAATGAGAAAGGAACAGAAGCACCATGGAGAACAGGGCTGTTTTAAGTTAGCAGCGAAAAAATAATATCGACCCGATTAGCAAGCTTAGTCATCGCGGTTTTGAGGGATTGATAGTCGTTTAGCCGCAGGATATTAATCCCAATAGTTCTAAGCACTGACCAATTGAGCAGTGCTTGTTCATCTTCGAGTCGATAATCATCTTCGCCAAAAACAACATCCTTCGGCCAATGCAACCGATTTTCAATGCCCCAATGTTCTCGGACCAGAGATTGCCAATGCTGGGGTGAGGTGGCAGCTGAACTGATGTAATAGGCCGTATTGTGATACTCCTTTCCTTTGCGAGTACCCCATCGTTGGACACAAAGTACAGAGCGAATTGCTGTCCATTCTTGTAGGGCTATGCCGACAGGCTCATAAACCTGTATACACCGATGTTCATCTCGTCCTCTACTTTGGGCGGAGTGGATGTGCTCAGCCATGGGTTTAAGACACTCAAAGTAAGTCTGGAGGTGGTCGTAAAGTCTTCCCTGGTTGGATTTGACCGCCACGAGATAGTCATTACCCGAGGCCACAATCTTCTCAAGTGTTTTTTGGGCGTGTAAGGCATCCATGGTAATCAGTAAGCCATCGAGTTGAAGGGTTTCCAACAGTGCCTGCACGACTTTGATTTCGCTATTATCCTCCTGAGTGAGGGCTTCGAGCTTGAGGGTGATGCCTGCTTCCACCGCAAATAAACTCACCAAGCCCACAAAACGCTGCTTCCCCTTGGCATCTGTCAGCCCCTGACGAATCCGTTTGCCATCAATGGAGGCTGCATAATTATCGGGAGAGTGAGTCTGGGCTTTCGAGAGCATCCATGCTTCAAATTGGTGGCTCAACGCGTGGAAGTCAAGCCCCTTCATCACTCGACGAAAGGTACAGTGAGACGGAACTTCGAGGCTCTCAAGCCCCAATAGCTCACTTAAAGGCTGGCGATAATCGCTCACAAAGGTTTCTAACGGACGGTACCCTTGATATCCAGCAAGCATGCCCATCACCATCAATAGCAACAGCAGCCATAACGGATGAATACGGCCATGGGCACTGCGGAAATCCGGGACTTGCTTCAAAGTATCGATTAGATGGCTCATCGGTCTCTCTACTGTTGGTCAGTAGAACCATCCTATTTTTTCTAGGAGTAACGTAAAACAACCCTGCCATGGAGAAATAGAAAATTAATTCACTGTTGAAGCTCAGCCACCAACATTGCTCTGAGCAGACAAGAAGGCTGCTGAACGAGATATACTGCCAACGGCTGAGGGCTTAACATTTCAGATTGAGCTATAACTCTCTCTACCAAGGAATTTGAAGCTCATCTAAAAAGTAAACTTTCAACTCGTTCGGAGTATAAGAGGATGTTGACTTATAATTTATTTAACTATACTCACTATCAACTCATTTTGAGTTTTTAACCAGCTAACCTAAAATATTGACTTTTAAATCTAATATGAACAACTGAGAAAGTAGAAACTAGCAATTGAATCGCTTTACTTTGAGAATTCTCCCTATTATTCCATTTTATAGGCATGAAAAAATCGGTCACTGTATTAGAGACCTCTGGAATGATTAGATTTCAAATCGATCCTAACCTTGGCAAAAATGCCGAAGATTGATCATCGTATATGCCAAGCTTTTCAAGGCATAGTGCAGTTTGCTGATCCGTTTGAATCACAGCAACAAGCGCTTGAATTTATCCTCCCAGGCAAAGACTCGCTCAATGGTATTGAATCTTTCTTGGAAGATGGATGAATCGAACAGCCTTTTTGGACCTGGCTTTGGCGTCTTTCTCCCACGTAGATTTTTATTGATATTCGGCACCATACCCCGATTAAAAATGGCCTTGCGATTCTCACGACTATCGTACACGCCATCCAAGCTGACGACAGTCCCAATCAAGTCTATGCCTACTGTTCGGGCCGTACTCATCACTTGCGTCAGTGCCGTTTTGAATAGAGGTGACTCGTTCCGGTTACCTGGGGCACTCACAAATGGAGAGATGATATTGCAGTTGCGATGACCGAAGGTCGGTCTTCGACCATCACAGAAAGCAACCACTTTGTCACCCTTCATGTGCTTGTGTCCACTAAATCCCAGATTGTCGCCCCCTTTTTTGGCTGCAGTGGTCGTCCCATCCCCATGAATAACGCTGGCATCCAACTTCCCTTTTCATTAAGCATTGAGACTGACGCTTTGAAAATGTCTTCAAAACACCCATGGGTTTCATAGCGTCGAAAGGCTCGATAAACACTGGAGTGGTGAATTTCCGGTCGCCCATTTTTGTCCTTTTCAATGGGTAACTCACTCCACTGACATCCCAAGTGCAGCAACTTCAAAATGTAGTTGAAGATGGCATGCAAAGAGAGCTTTGGTTGAGGTCCCCGAGTGCCGATGTGCAAATGGGGTAAGACAAATGTCTCAAACTGCTCAAGGGTTAAGAATGTTGGAATCCATTTATGGGACTTAGTTTGAGGCATCTGCACTCCTCACGAACGGTAAACTAAATGACTGGCGTCATTTTAGTCTGTAACGATGAAAGGCTATGCAGGGAATGGGGGTTAGCTGATCTGAACCATGGAATAAAACCCGAAATGAGTTGTAAATATTGGTAAGCCCCCGGCAGAGCCGGGGGCTTACCAATATTTAGTTAGTATGAATAAAATATTTTACCATCTAAACCAAATAATTCCGCTGTTGAAACCTCTACATAACTATCACTTACTCTAAAGTTGCTATCGAGTAAGTGAACCGTTTGAGTATGCTGTTGTTTGCAAGTTTTAAAAGAACAAATGTTCGATGATTTTTGTGCCATTTCAACTAAACCAAGTTGATTGTTTAATGATCTAATTCTAATGATATTTTATTCATTCTTTTTGTATTTTAATGTTAGATATAATGGCTAAATATTTATATTTAAAAGTCTAGTCTTTTCTTAGGTCATTGAGCTGTAAGAGTTCTTGTAAGGTTTTCCCATCATGATAGATGTTGAATCTTCGCTAGAAAGAAGTAGTTGATAATTGAGCTAAAGACGATGGTTGTGAACTCTTTCAGGAGTGATATCTATAAGATAACTCAAAATATCATCATTATTTATATAGGTGAAAATCATCACTCTGCCAAATGACAATCTTTCGATTATTAAAAAAGCCTATATGTTGCAGGTTGACCATTAACCCTTACTCCATTTCAACTTCGATCACCATCACAGGTTCCATCAATTATACTCCGAACGAGTTGAAAGTTTACTTTTTAGATGAGCTTCAAATTCCTTGGTAGAGAGAGTTATAGCTCAATCTGAAATGTTAATCCCTCAGCCGTTGGCAGTATAGTTTGTATTTCTTATTATCACTATTCTGAACCTGGACTAGCTGGGTGTGGTCCTTAGATATTGTATATGAAAGTAGATAAATATCGATGTCAGGTTTCCTGTTAATAGAGTAAAACGCTGTATAAAGAAGGACTATACGGTACTTTTATGTCTCAGCGCTAAGAAATGCTTAGCATGTTCCATTAATATGTAAAACTCATTAGTGATGAATAATATTTT
Organism: Acaryochloris sp. CCMEE 5410; assembly: GCF_000238775.2. NCBI lineage: Bacteria > Bacillati > Cyanobacteriota > Cyanophyceae > Acaryochloridales > Acaryochloridaceae > Acaryochloris > Acaryochloris sp. CCMEE 5410. The sequence continues at coordinate 300,025 of NZ_AFEJ02000001.1, forward strand.
TCTCATATCTAATAGTAAATCTAAAAACTATCAATACAATCAGTGATATTACTTATTTTGCAACTTAATGTGATGTGCAACAAAACAAAATATTTCCGAATTATGGAATAATATATCCTTGTTGATAATTGCAATTATATCAATATTTTATGAAATTTAATTTCTATTTTATAGAATTAATAAGTGAAGTTGAAAATGTGACTTCTCAATAAATTTAATTGCTGAATGAGCCTGTGACGCTTTTTATTTATAATATTCAGCGATCTTTAGTATTTTGAATATTAGTATATTTTTGTTGTACTTATCAGTAGTTTTTCTATGTAAAAATCACTCTATATAGAAATAAATAGCTTATACATAAAATAAGTTTTTGGAGGCGATCCGTGTTTATACTGACAGCTGAGATGATTGACACGGGTAAGTTAGTAATACTACTAAGATTTTTCAAAAATTATATTCATATATAACCTTTAATTCTAGATGAATTGCATCTCAAGAATTGAGAAAGTGCATGTATTTTGAAATTCCCGATTTTTAAAAGCCTACAAAAAAGTAGATATAAATAATAATTTTACCTCTGAGTGCTTGACATGATGAATCAACAATTTCTACGCTATTTACTCAATTATAAGAATCGCAATAGTAATCGAGGTTTTACGCTTTTAGAATTATTGGTAACAATAGTGATAATGGCAGTGCTTTCTGGCATAGCCTTACCATCTGTTCTAAATCAAACCCTTAAAGCAAAACAAGCAGCTGCTCATAACCATATTGGTTCAGTCAATCGAGCACAGCAAGTATATCGTCTTGAGCGCGCAACATTTGCTAACTCAATTACTCAGTTGAGTATTGATCTACCTATGACGACAAATGAATACACTTATTCATTTGGTGCAGCAAACGCCACTGTTGCTGAGTTTAGAGCTACTCCTCAAGATAATTCCCTGAGTGCTTTGACGGGATGTACACGTGCCAATATTGTAATAGGGACTTTAGCCACAACAGATTTTTCGATTGTTGAGCAGTCAGCTCCCGGTGGAGGTATTCCTGCTACTCCTCCCAGTTGCTAGCATGATTTAATAATAAGCAGTCACAAATGCGATGAGTGAGTTGGTGAAGTTTGAGATATTGACCCTCCTCCAACATGACTTTCAGGTAAACCTTCGTTTGGTTGAGTTCGCTTAAGCCTAACATCATCTCTATCTCTTCCCGACTCAGTAGACCTTATCGGAAATAGCTGAAAGCCTTACTGGGAAAGCGTTTTATTTTTGGAGAAAAATCGGCCTCAAAGACTTACGACATAGACGTTTGAAGTTATTCTCACCCATTTAATTTCCGATAAGGTCTAGTAGTGGAAATGTATAGACCACAACCGTTTCACTTAACTTCATTATCGCCACAAGTCTCTGATTGATCTGTACTTGAGGCTGGAACCTTGATAGCAAAGCTTGAGCTTGGGTGACGGTATCTTCTGAATCGGCCACAATCAACTGCATTAGACCCATGCCAAGAGAGGCAACGGGTTCATTCAAATCATCAAGGTAGATTCAGTGAACTTGATTGCTGTTTAAATTGGCTCGGAAGACTGGATATAATCAGGCTCAATGCTACATTTAGGGTAAATAACAACGGCTTGCCAGACCACGGTATCAGGTACAGATTGAGATACAGATAAATCTCAGAGAAGAACCGTTGATAAGACACCGGATCACGTTGAAACTATACTTCCACGAACCAAACCGTTTGATCTGAAGTCTCTGGGGTGGATAAGAAAACGGCATTGATACGGAAGGCAACCTGCTTGATTTCAACGGATATAAATTCATAGCCTTGAGCGACTTCTAAGGACTGTTCTCGTATCTCAAATAGGATGCCGGGGACAGTCTTGACATGACGTTTCTCCACTAAAAACTATCTTGAAAATTTTGCTTTTGGGTTTAGGATTGAAGGCATATAATTCGGTTTCAGATGGGGGACTGTTGATGAAGCGTACTCATGCTTATAAGCCAGATAAATCTAAGTCACGACCGATACCTCAATCAATATCACCAGACCAAGCTCAACCAACAACACCAGTTCCTCCCCCCCTTCAAGCTAAAACAAATGAAGAAGGTTTGGCTGAATGGAAAGCTCAACAGGAGAAATGGGAAAGGTTTGGAACCTGACTGCCTGACAGATCTTTGTATTCCATAGCTCATAAAGCTTTGCACTGTAGAGAGCGGATACGAGAGAACCAGATTTTGTTGTAGTGTTTCTTTTGAGCTTTTTTAGAGGCAAAACACGGTTGCGGATCCTTGGTGAATAAGGGGACTGGCATCAACAACTCCCGTCCTTTATGGACCACCCCCTTGAGCCACCGCAATCCAATCTTGAGATAGCTAATGCCTCTGTGCCAATGGGGATCAACCTGTTGGCGTAGCCCTTTAATATGAACAGCCATCCCCTGAGCCGTGCTGTATAGCAGTGCCACAGCAGCAATCAGGTACAGCCTCTCCAGAGCATCAGCACAGCGAATTTTCGACTCTTCAAGCTCAAACACACCAGATTTACTATCGAGGAATAATTCTTCCACCCGAAACCTCAAGGCGTATTGCCACAAGGTTTGTAACGAGGGTGATTCATCTGTAATCACTGCCCATGGTTCTTTTACGCCTCGGATATTCGCCAGTACCAAATTGCACCGATAGAGGCCATCATCCCAAAGCCCGACATTACGGTAGAGGAGAGCTTCTCCTTTGGATGGCCATAACCTACGGACTTCTCTTGGACATTGACGGGGGCCATGGAGAAGGACATCACATGGGATACGCAGACAGTAATGCCAACGGCTCTGCTGTAACCAGCTCATCAGTTGATGGTTCGCGAACCCACGATCTGCTAACAACATGACATCTGGATGCTGCCGTAATAACCAACGGGCCTGACGCAATAGCGGTTGATATTCCTCAAAAGCAACCGCCGCACTCTTGTGCTCTAATACTTTCCATAACAACGGTACTGCTCTGCCACAGCAGACAACGGATACATGAATCATGCAGTATTCATTCCATAAAACCGTGGTATCCATCGCTAGGTAAAGGCGATGGGTTCGCCAGTTCTTAAGCGCTAGAAGGACCAAAGGGACATACAGTTTGTGGACATCAATGAGCGGATTGCACAGAAAGCGTTGCCAGCGACGCTCGACACTTTGGGCTTTTTTTGCTCGGCAGGGGACATAGGATTCCCAAGCAGATAAGCATAATCGTTCACTGCAGATTAAGGCGCTCACCATCCATCCCAGGGTCATGAGATGACGCAAATCTCGATAATGGCTGTGTTGACGTAAAAAGGAGAACAGTTGACGATAAATTTGGGTGGAGCCTGACATTTGAGTAACGCTGATTTGTGCTTAAATCTAGCTTCACATGTCGCTCCACTCTTTTCTCAAAGACTATGAAAATAAAGGCTTTGAGATACTTCTGTCAGGCAGTCAGGTTTGGAACACCTTGGCAAGATAAGGTTCCTAATCCTTCAGGGGAATTGGCACAACCTTGGATTCAGCGGAAACTAACCCTTGGACAACCAGGAGATAAGTATGAACAGGAAGCGGATCGGGTTGCTTCTCAGGTAGTACAGCAAATTCATGCCCCTACTTTATCTCAATTCAATCAAGGGCAATCCGTAAAACGAGAGAAAGAATTGGAAGAGGAAGTCTTAGCGCAAAGTATTCGTCCTGCCATTCAGCGTCAGCAAGAAAAGACAGATGAAAAAATATCATCAGAGTTAGAGTCTTCTATTAATACTGCTAGAGGTAGCGGACAGCCATTGGATACAGGATTGCAACAGTCAATGGGTCAAGTTATGGGGGCAGATTTTAGTGGTGTGAGGGTGCATACGGATGCCCAATCAGACCAATTGAATCAATCAATTCAGGCGAGGGCATTTACAACCGGGCAGGATGTATTTTTCCGAGAGGGAGCATATCAGCCGGGGAACCGTAGAGGGCAAGAGTTGATTGCCCATGAGTTAACTCATGTAGTGCAACAGAATAGTGCAATTCAGGCTAAGAGAAGTAGTGTGACCTTCGATCGACTGCCTTCAAGGGATCGGGCTGAGAAAAGTGCAATTGCTTTTGGTCAGCCACGCCAGATAGTCAACCAATCTCCAGCAGGTCGAATACATCGCTGTTGTGGTACAAGTGGTCCGACTGAGCTTAAGGATGAGTTGGTTGGGACAGGCAGTAAGCCAGGAGTGATCGTTGAAGCAATCCTCAATAAATCTGAAGAGTTTGCTAGTCTTAAAGCTAAGGCAGGAGTGACATACAAAACGGCTAAGAAGGGAACATCAGGCTCGTATGATCCTGAAAGTCATGAGGTCCGCCTGGCAAAAGGACAGAACACAACAACAGCCTTGAACGCAATTTTTGAGACTGCAAATGCCATACAGCATTCGCGATTTGCAAAAGTTAAAAATGCTTATGACAAAGGTGAATTTGAAAATGGAGCAAAACTGTCTGATTGGGAAGTAGACTCTCTAGACCCACTAAATCCAAGTACTCCCGAAGAGTGGCGTGCTGCAATTCAAGAGTACTATGAGTGGGATAGCTTTCAGCTTGCGAGAAAAACCTTCGAAGAAGTAGAACCTTTCTTCAAAGAAGCGGGTAAGAGCGATGAGTTTGAAGCATTTGGAAAGTTTTTCCCTTGTGAAAATTTTTCAGACTATATCGGAGTCGCTAAAACGAACCACTACCGAGATCAGGTCACTCGCCTAAACGCAGCAAAAGACCCAAAGCGCATTGAGTTAAACTTCTAATCATATATTTATGATCCCCGGAGATATTCTTAAGGCTATTCGCCTCAGCGTTATTACCCTTGCGAGTGATGCAGATATTGCTTTGGGGGAACTAATGTCTACTACTCTTCCAGACCCACTCCCACCTGTAGCGATCTTGCCTGTGGCCACAGGTTTAGCGTGCGGTGGTTCAATAGAGCAACTTATCCCTGTCACCTCAGCAATAGTTGTGGTTGCCTTTGCACTTCGTACTCTCGATGATATAGCTGATCAAGATAACTCTAATGCGCTGCATCAAAAAATAGGTATTGGACGTGCAGCAAATTTCTCTGCTGCGCTCATTGCCTTAGCTTCGCGTGAGATAGGAGTTCTCTCTAAAGCATCACCAGATAGCATCCTCATGACAGGAGACTACTTTGATGCTCTGCTACGGATATTTGTTGGACAGGATAAAGACATTCAAAGAGAAGTTCGTTCATTGGCAGCATACGAAGAAGTCGTTGAATTGAAGACTGTTGCTGCTTATGAGCTAGCAGCAGTTGTGGGTGCCAATGCTGTTACTGCCGATGGAAATTTCACAAAGAAGTGTCGAGTCTGTGGTCGTCATATTGGTTGGGCGCAGCAAATACTTGATGATATTGAGGCGTTCTGGTTTCTGGACAATGCAGAAGAATCTGGTCATGAACTGTATACGTACCCTGTACTTCTAGGGATAGAGAATGGTGGTAGTACAGGTGAAGCAGTGTCAAGGCTTTGTAATCAGAAAGACCGAAAGGATGATGCTATTCGTGACCTACTGGATAGTCTTGATGTCCGAGGTCAATTAATGATACGAGCATTAGATCATCGTGACCAGGCCCTGTTAGTTTTTGGTCCACCACTTCGGCCAGAGGGACATCAGCTAATCAAATTGTGGTTTGATTGGCTCTTTCGTGACGGAGAGCGCTTGTTGAAATTGCCATCATCAAGAAGTTTAACAAGTGAGTCATCCTTGAGCTGATCAAGATGGTTAATCAGGATGGAGAACGGCAATATGCGATTCGCTATGCGGGTATACAAATCTTCTCAGAAGAAGTGGAATCGGAGATTGAAATAAAAAGCTGCAAGGGCGACATGGCGACTATAACCCAGCACAGACAAGCTCCATCGCTCTCATCCCCCGTTGATATTCAGGTAGCTTATTGGGAGAGAGTTTCATCAGCTCATCCACCAATCGAGCCAGAACTCCATCCCCTGTTATCGCCCACAGATGAGCAGAGAGTCCGACTCGGAATGCACTATGACGCTTGTTCGGTGAGGTGGGAGATTCGGGTCTAGTAATGTAGCGCTGGAGTCCTTTTTGCTTAAGACTTTGCCCTTGCAGGGCTGCACTGGTATAGGCAATGGCAATCAGAATGACAATCGCAACCAAACGCTCTTCCATCGCTTGAGAGCCTTCGAGGCAATAGCCTCCCTGTTTGAAGTCGCGGAACATTTCTTCGATACAGAAGCGTTTTTGATAGCTGACGATAGCGCTGTTGAGGTCACAGAAGTTCGTGAGGATAAACCAGGCTTCATCAGGCGCAAAGCCGTGATAGCGTCGTTTCCATTTGGCGGCCACATTGAAGTGTCCAAAGCCTTTAGCCTGAGTGACGCGTACATCATTGAGAAACAGCTTTTGACCAGGGGCAAGGCCAAACTGTTGAAGTTGTTGAGTAAACTGCTGGTCCATAGACTCTCAGATGTCAATTACGTAGGCCAAAATTTTTTAGTTTTACCTGCTACTTTTGATTATGGTTTGCGGGTCGATTTGAGTCTTGGCAATACCATCTTGAGATCTAGAAATGGTGATCTTTTCCGCAGGTGATCGCGCCAGTGAGCAAATGACAATTATCAATAAAGCCACCCTAAATAGAGCTTCTTACAAGTAAGAAGCTCTATTTAGGGTGGGGTACAGGGGTTTTATTCTAGCTAGGGATCAGCTGGCAGCCTTTTGAGACTTGGCTGTGTGTTTGGCAGCTTCTTGCTTACGGAAACTTTCTGCTTGCATCTCGAAAATGGTGGCGTGGTGAATTAAGCGATCAATGGCAGCCACGGTCATCATTGAGTTAGGAAAGATTTTGTCCCATTGACTGAAAGGTTGATTGGCCGTGATGAGTAGGCTCTTTCGCTCATACCGGTGAGCAATCAACTCAAACAGGACCGAGGTTTCAACATCGGACTTTTGGACATAACCGAGATCATCAATGATAAGTAGATCATAGCGGTCAAGTTTGGACAAGAGACTCTGCAATTCCAATTGAAGTTTGGCCAGCTGTAGTTGTTGCACCAGGGTTGTGGCTGTGACAAATTTTACTCGCTTACCCAACTCAATAATAGAAGCTCCTAATGCAGAGCTGACGTGTGTTTTCCCTGTTCCGCTCGGCCCAAAATTAGAATGTTGCTGCCGGACTCTAGCCAGTGAGTCGTTTGGGCAAACTCCATGAGAGCAGCTGGATTAAGGGTGGGAACATGGGCAAACTCAAATTGGTCCAGGACTTTCCGTAGGGCAGCTGCGCTTCGGTTAGAGCGCGTGAAATCCGATTCTGCTCCCGACGGCTGGCTTCGCCTTGAGCTAAAGCCAACAGAAACTGGGCGTAGGACCAGTTCTCCTGAGTCGCTTGATGCTCGATGCTCTGCCACTCGTCGAGGAAATGCCTCAACCGCAACTGTTTTAGGGTTGTCATCAGCAACTGGTATGGGTTGTCCGGGTCTGCTGTGGAGGAGTTGATCATAGTCAGATAAATCGTGCTGTTGTGAGGTGACGTCAGGATATTGCTCAGTCGAGAGCTTGAATTCAAAGGCTTGTTTTAATCTGCTCAAGGTCAGGGTGGACTGGTCCAGTTGAGTTTGTAGGTAGTCGGCCACCTGGGATTCTTGATCTTGGGTCGCGGCGATGTAGAGGGCTTCGGTGATTAATCGTGCCGCCTGGTCCCGCTCAAATTAGCTTTGAGTGATTCCCACAGCTGATGCCACTGAAGATTGGGCAGTAGCTCTGATTGCCATTGGCAGTAGAGAAATGCGTTTGGCTTTCTCCTGAGACTTTCTGCCACATGCTTGTAATCGATGCTGCGAGCGCGTCTCTTCTTCCCAGAGCCATGGACATGGACCCGCGCCAATTCCATTACGGGAGTGGTTCCTAAGAAGCCAACGATGCGGTCATGGTATAGATGCAGTTTTAAGCGGTGGCCAATCAAACGAGAGGGAACAGTGTATAGGACACAGCGGACGGCAATCGTGCTATTGCAGCTGACTTTGGCACTGCGCACTTCATAATCAGGAGTGCGATATCTGGGCAAAGGTTGTAATGTCGGCAGCTCCAGTGCAAACTTTTTTGGCACTTGGCATTGAGCTTGGCGATGACTTGCTCGATGAACTGCTGATAGGCTGCTACGGATGCAAAGTCAAAGCTGCCTCGACGATACAGGGCTTGGCATAATCGTCGCTTGAAATAGCCATGGGAACCCTCTATGCCCCCATTTTCATGAGAGACGCCCAGGTTGTTGCGGGTAGGCTCCATCCGGTAATGGTCACACAGGGTCGAATACAACTGAGTCAGCTGGGGTTACGACCGCCGGTATTGCGATAGGCCGCACTCAGACTATCGGTACGGTGGGTCTTAGGCACACCACCACAGGCAGATAAGGCATTTTGTAGTCCTTGAGATAAGCCGATAAAACTCTCTCCCCCTTGAATCACCTGCACGTACTGCCAGCCGCTATAACTCAGTCGATAGTGATACAAGATATGGTGAAAGGCTTCACCCTGAACCGTCACACTGAAACCTTTGAGCTGAGTGAAGTCTGACTGTCCCATCTCCCCAGGATGATGTTGAATTTTGAACATCACTTCTTTGGGCTTGCCATGAGCTGCCTTCCATTTAGCGGTTCGGCGTTGCACGGTTCTGATCTTGTCATCATATTGCCCAGGATGGTTCTCTTGTAAGGTCTCAAATAGAGTAGTCGCTTCTAATCGAGGCTCACGCTCTAACATCGGCTCAAGTTCTAATTCCCATAATCCATCCAGCGGATCTTCACGGGTTTTCCAGTCATGAGGGCGGCCGCGCTGGGGGCGATGAGTACCACTATCAATGCGGTGGGCTGTGCGGGTAGAAATGCCGGCTTTAGCAGCTGCTGTTTCTTGAGAAGAGCCGGATTGTTTTGTCTGCATATAAAGATGAACCTGTTGAGGTTTAATAGGAGCTGGCACTAGAGGTTCCTAATTGCGTAGGAGTACAAACCCTAGTGTCTTTCCTGTATGGGGATATAAAAAATCGAAAGTGACTGATGCTCTCTCTGCAGATGTGATCTCTGGATTGAACTAGATTCTGATTCCTAGAGAAGACTATGCAATTGACAACCTCTGTCTACGTAATTGTCACTCAACTATAGACACTTCGGTATTCCGCTTGAGGCGCAGACAAAAGTGGACCTTCTGTTGAGCTAACCACTGTCCGAGCTTGACAGAACAAAACTCTCGGTCACCGAGGATAACCAGACGATAGGCGGATAAATGGCGAATGACGTTGCTCAAAATAGCCGTTTGCTCGTCATAGTTGCTGCTGCCCTTTTTAGCGAGCGCTTCACACCATATGGGAATAGCGCGATGTTGCCAGACCACGCTCACCATCAATAGATTAATCACACCCCAACTGGTACGGTCGATGACGACATAAAGCTGGGAGCCTTGAGGGTACTGCTTGCTCAGCCACAGTTCAACCAGCGGTAGCCAAAGCGTTTCAAGTTCAAGGGTCGGTAAGGAGAAGAACCGTTGTATTTTTTCGGCGACTCTCAAATAGAATCGGCAGTGGCAGTCCTTCTGCTAGGGTCTCGATTTTGACACAGCGAAGCGTTTGTAAAAGATGAACCAGAATCTCAAGGAGAAGATACTGGGCAGGAGACAGTTGACGGCGTAAATGGGGTTGGTATAGTGGCAATATCATTGTCAATAAGGTGAGCTGGAGATACATCATTTTCAGCCCATCTTTTTTCTTGTCTACCTGATTATTAGCCAAAGAAGCAAGGTGTCCACAGGGCATGTCGCCCCTCCAGAATAAAAAGACAAAGTTGTGAAATCTGAAAGGACGATAGAGTGCTTATTATAGAAATTATCGCTCTTTCATAACTCTTGACAGATATAAACGGAGTTTTCACCCCAGGGTTGTTTTACGTTCCTCCTAGAAAAAATAGGATGGTTCTACTGACCAACAGTAGAGAGACCGATGAGCCATCTAATCGATACTTTGAAGCAAGTCCCGGATTTCCGCAGTGCCCATGGCCGTATTCATCCGTTATGGCTGCTGTTGCTATTGATGGTGATGGGCATGCTTGCTGGATATCAAGGGTACCGTCCGTTAGAAACCTTTGTGAGCGATTATCGCCAGCCTTTAAGTGAGCTATTGGGGCTTGAGAGCCTCGAAGTTCCGTCTCACTGTACCTTTCGTCGAGTGATGAAGGGGCTTGACTTCCAAGCGTTGAGCCACCAATTTGAAGCATGGATGCTCTCGAAAGCCCAGACTCACTCTCCCGATAATTATGCAGCCTCCATTGATGGCAAACGGATTCGTCAGGGGCTGACAGATGCCAAGGGGAAGCAGCGTTTTGTAGGGTTGGTGAGTTTATTTGCGGTGGAAGCAGGCATCACCCTCAAGCTCGAAGCCCTCACTCAGGAGGATAATAGCGAAATCAAAGTCGTCCAGGCACTGTTGGAAACCCTTCAACTCGATGGCTTGCTGATTACCATGGATGCCTTACACGCCCAAAAAACACTTGAGAAGATTGTGGCCTCGGGTAACGACTATCTTGTGGCGGTCAAATCCAATCAGGGAAGACTTTACGACCACCTCCAGACTTACTTTGAGTGTCTTAAACCCATGGCTGAGCACATCCACTCCGCCCAAAGTAGAGGACGAGATGAACATCGGTGTATACAGGTTTATGAGCCTGTCGGCATAGCCCTACAAGAATGGGAGGCAATTCGCTCTGTGCTTTGTGTCCAACGATGGGGCACTCGCAAAGGAAAGGAGTATCACAATACGGCCTATTACATCAGTTCAGCTGCCACCTCACCCCAGCATTGGCAATCTCTGGTCCGAGAACATTGGGGCATTGAAAATCGGTTGCATTGGCCGAAGGATGTTGTTTTTGGCGAAGATGATTATCGACTCGAAGATGAACAAGCACTGCTCAATTGGTCAGTGCTTAGAACTATTGGGATTAATATCCTGCGGCTAAACGACTATCAATCCCTCAAAACCGCGATGACTAAGCTTGCTAATCGGGTCGATATTATTTTTTCGCTGCTAACTTAAAACAGCCCTGGTGACAGGCCAATTAAAAAAATTAATTTATTGACCATGGAAAACTATCTGTAAGTAGAAAATTCTATATTTTTTTGTCTCTCTATACTTCAAGCTTAACTCAGTTTTAAGTCAGCTATTCTCAGTTCTAAAGTCAGATACACATCTTCTTGAATATAGATAGATGCAGTTTAGATGGCTCTTATATGAGAGTTGCATGCTTCTTTGCACCCTAAAAGCACAGCTTTGAATTAGTCATTGCAAGATGCAAGTTATTTCTGATGTGGTTTTTCTTAGAAAAACCAGATAATGCTTTTTTCCTTTGACCATAGAGATAAAGTTTCTTCTAGTAACAGATGAAGTCATGAGAATTACCCATATCCTGAATAAAGTTGATCGATTTCTCCACCCTTCTAATATCTATGCTCTTCAACCTGATCATGATCTTCTTAGGAAAAATCGATCACTTATAAAATTGAATGATATTGTTCTACTATCTTATCCAAGATCTGGAAATACTTGGTTGAGAAGACTCTTAGCAAACTCAATATTAGAGTCTCAGAAAAGTCTACTCTCAATACAGTCAGATATTCCTTTTGAAACCGTAATCCCATCAATTTATACTCAAAGCTTAGAACCCAGTTGTTTACATAATTATCAAGACATCAGTCAACGTATCATTAAAAGTCATGAGCATCGGGATGCCAAAGGACATCGAACCATTTATTTAATGCGTAACCCAGTTGATACTTTAGTATCTTGGTATCATTTTGTTTGTGGATCTCCAAAACTTTTAAATCAATTTCCTTGGATACAAGATCTATCTATTGATGAGTTTTGCTTGAATGCTGTAGAAGGCTGGGTCAAACATATCCAACAGACCCGCAAGTATGAAAATATCTTACTAGTTGAATATGAAAACTTATTTCAATACCCAAACCAAGTCCTTGGAGAAATCTTATCTTATTGCGGTATCCCCCAACACAATATTGATCTAGATCGGGTAATTGAAAATCAGTCTATCCGTAAACTTAAGCCTGTCACACAATCACTAGAGTTAAGAAAAGGTGGGGTTGGACATGGCAATGTTGAGTTACAAGCAGATACTGTGGCAGAACTACAGAAATATCAGAACTTGATCGATACCAAATGGAAACCTGCAATTGAACTTATTACTCAGTCATAGTAATTTCGACAGGCTAGATTGAGGATAGAGTCTGGTGAGTTTAGTGTGCAACTAATTACGGGTTTTATTTCGTGGGTAAGATTGACTAAAACCCGTAATTAGTTGGACCTTAATCGCTCTCATGAGCTTGGGTGATTTTCCCCCTAAAGACCACATAGTTATAAATGTTGTAGAACAACATAATCGGGATTAAGAAACCAATAAAGATGATCATAAAAACCAGGGCACTTGGCGAAGCAGCAGCCTGATAGATTGTAACTTGAGGGGGGATGATGTACGGAAAGATGATTAACCCCAGACCTAAAAAAGAGAGTAAGAAAATCAGCACTGTCCAAACAAAGGGCATCCGCTCTTGCTCCTTGCCGAGACTTTGCAATAACAGAGCTACAAATAAGCTGCCTAATAGGGGAATAGCGGCAAAAAAATAAAATAGAGGTGGATCAAACATGCGATCGCGCATCTGTTCGTATAACACCGGCGTACTCACCGTAATAAATACTGCCCCCAGAAACGTCGTTACAGCCGCTAATTTAGCCGTTTTATAGTGGGTTTGTTGCAGCGCGCCCGTCGTCTTCATTACCAAATAGGTGGAACCAATCAGGACATACCCTTGAATCAGCGTTAGAGCGACCAGAACTGATTTCCAGCTCAACCAATCCCATACACCCCCCACAAAATGGCCAGCAGTATCTACCGTAATTCCCTCAAATACGGTTCCTACGGCAAAACCTTGACCTAAGGCTGCCATAAAACTCCCTGCGCCAAAGGCAATATTCCACAGCTGCTTGCTGCGAACCGAATTTTCCCGAAACTCAAATGCGATCGCCCGCAAGATCAGTCCGCCCACCATCAGACTGACGGGAATATACAGGGCGTGTAATACCGTGGCATAGGCTAACGGGAAAGCGCCAAACAATGTTCCCCCCACCAGCACCAGCCAGGTTTCATTGGCATCCCAAATATTGCCCAAACTGGTCATTAAAATGCTGCGACTTTCCTCATTTGAGGCTGTTAGGGACAAAATCCCCACCCCTAAATCAAATCCATCCAGGGTGACATAGAGGAAAAGAAACAACCCTAGAATCACAAACCAGACCTGGGGCAGAAAATGTTCTAATGCTTCCATAAACGAACCTCTACTGTTGGGTTTCTATGGGACGCTGATCCGGCTGATGCTGCATGGGTTCAACCTCAAGGCTGTCTTTACCAATCACCTGAGGTAGGGGCAGCTCCAAATTAGGACCCTTACGAATAATCCGGCTGCCAAAATACAGTGCTCCCACAAATAACAGACTGTACATACCCGCAAACCCCACCAGAGAGGTTAGAACTTCAGGAGCTGGCAGAGGCGTGGCCATATCTGCGGTGCGTAACTCACCATAAACCGTCCAGGGTTGGCGGCCAACACAGCGGACAATCCAGCCACATTCCACTGCGACATAGCCCATGGGAGCTGCGAGCAGCCATCCCCACAGCATCAGTTTTTGATCAACGATCGTCTCCGCAGTCAGTTTGCCCCGGAGCCATCGCCATAAGCTAAAACCCATCAACCCTGCTAAGAAAACGCCAATCCCACTCATGATTCGAAAGGAATAGTAAATTAATCCCACCATATGGGGCCGATCCTGGGGTTCCCACTCGTTTAAACCTTGTACGGGCTCCGATAGGGTGGGCTTCAACTCCAATAAATAGCTGAGCATTCCTGGGACTTTGACTTCCCATTCATTGCGCTCCTTCTGATCATTGGGCAAGGCGACCAAGCTCCAGGCCGGAGACGAGCCAGCAGGAATGGTGTCCCACTGGGCTTCCATGGCCGCCAATTTAGAAGGCTGGTAGTGATAGACCTGCTCAGCGCTGAGATGACCGATAAAAATCTGGAGTGGGGCAACGACGAAGGCAACAGCCAGAACCACCTTCAGAGATCGTCCAAAAAAGTCTGGATGACGGTGATTGAGGATATACCAGGCACTAATGCCCCCAATCACAAACAAAGACGTTTCTAGGGTGGCGAAAAACATATGCAGAAAGCTATTCAGCATAAAGGGGTTTAGAATCGCCTGGAAGTAATCGCTGACGATAAACTTACCCCCAATAAATTCTCCCCCCGCTGGCGTTTGTAACCAGGAATTCGCAGTCAAAATCCAGAAGGTGGAAAGGTTTGCACCAAAAGCAACCATGATCGTCGCTAGCCAGTGCACCAACGGGGGGACTCGGTCCCAACCAAACAGCATAATCCCCAAAAAGCCCGCTTCGAGCATAAAGGCCATTGCCCCTTCAAAGCCCAGAATACTGCCAAAAAAATCTCCGACAGCTTCCGAGAACGGTGCCCAGTTGGTACCGAACTGAAACTCCATGGGTAAGCCAGAAGCCACACCAATCCCAAAATTCAAGACATAGAGCTTGGCCCAGAATCGGGCATGGAGATAATAATCACGATTTCGGGTTTTTAGCCATAACCCTTCAACTACGACTAAATAAATGGCCATCCCAGTCGATAAGACGGGCCAAAGCATATGAAAAATAGCTGTCAAGGCAAACTGCATCCTTGACAGCACAACCGTATCAGACAAAAAATCCATAGGGGCAACCTATTGACGGAGCGGAATGAAAGATCCATAGTTCATCCCTCCCCCTTGTAACAAATCTGGCCAAAGCTTTGCCAAAGACGGTTTGTAGAACTTATCAGTTCATGAATGAAGTTGATGACCCAGGACTTATCCCGTCACCCACTCCCGCATTACATAGCGAATCAGTAAAATCAAACGATCCCCTGATGTGGGCTGTGCGCCTTTGTGAAAGACTTGGGGTTCTTCCGCAAAACCAAACCCCGCCTCTCCTTCTAGGCTGACTAAGGAGTCTTGGCCGTAATGGTTGATCAGATCTTCATCCGAACGAAAGCGCGATAGGGTGATTTTATCTGTCAAACGTTTGTGATCGTGGGTGCCCCGCACAATCATATGAGGGCCACAGGCAGAATCCACTTTGGTGAGATAAAAGAAAAATCTTAAGGCCCCAAAATCATCCACATCATAGTGAAACCGCTGGCCTGCATGGTCGATATCATAGGGAGGAACATTGGCATAACTCCACCACAACCTTGAGCCGTTATGAATCGGCCGTACACCCAAATAGCCCTGAGCAATCTTCAATAGCTTGGGATCGTGGATAATGCGCTGAATTGCCGGGCAATCGAGAAAGGTTTCTGGATATCGCCCCCTAGAGTAGAGCTTATTGTACTGAGGTGCTGTGGAGTCATTATTTGCCTCAGTTTGGGGAGGGATATAAGCTGGCCCGTCATGGTCAGGGTAATAGTCAATGGTTTCTAGAAATTGAAAAATTTCCTGAACTGTAGCTGATGGGAGAGTTATGTCTGGGTAAAATCCATCTTTTTTGATGCCATTGACAACGGTATTAACCTGTAAGTCTGAGAATAAAGAATCTCTATTTTCTATGCCAAAAAAGAGAGAATTATTCGTTTTATTGCTTTGAGTACTGCCATAAAGGCGAGTTATCAGCTTCCGCATTGTGCTAAAGCGACTTAAAGCATACATGAGAAACCAATCTGGTTTGCGTAGCTTGAACAAAACGTGTTGAAGTCGTCCAAGAACAGCAGTATTCATAAGCAGACTCAACTTAGTAGGTAACCCTAAAAACTCTCTCGTAAAAGTATTTTCAACCCACTGAGCTGAATTTTGCGGAAGCCCTAGTGTAACTTATATTAATTGTTTGTGATGTGATTTAAATCCCAATCCAAAATAATAGAAAAGAATTGAGTTAATGAACGGTTAACTATAGATGTCGCCAAAAAAAAAGGAAATCTTATTCTAGGTGAAGATTTCCTTTCTATAAAGTTCCGAGCGAACAAAAATATGATTTGGGAAAAAATCTAAAAAGTGATCGTTAAGTACCCACCTTGAAATTTTGCAGCTTTCACAGGCTTGCCACGAAGCTCAGATGGGAGAAAAATATTTCTTCGTTGGTCTCCTGCTTCAATGGTCACTTCTGGACCATATTGGGTTAATTTAACCTGGGATTTTTCAAATTTGGGCAGAAATAACTTCACCTGACCCTGGATAATGTCAATTTCAATCGGTTTAGGAGCTTTTGCAGCTTGTTTTAAATCCGGTAGGGCTGCGATTAAGGGCTGCCAATCTCCGGTGTGCTCGGGCAGGGTGACTACAGAGAGTGGATCAAATGCAGTTTGCAAAGCTGAGGGATTGAGGGGCGTTCTAGCAGGATTGGCAATTACACCCCCTACGCTTAACCCCACTTGCTGGGCGCTGCCCCAATAGTACTGGGCAGTTGCGATCGCAACCTCGTCTCCCGTGGTAACCAAGTAAGCCGCCACCCGATTCGGATCGGAGATTGCCCGCTTGGCATCATCTAAAACAGCATTGGCGCGTTCCGTCGGTTCAGCGAAATTATCCCCAGCCAAATTAACCGTAAATACGGCTGCCGTAACGGGCTGAACAAAGGGAGATAGGGCTTTACCTAAATCGGAATCAGCAATGACTTGGCGAAATCGGCGGGCATACCAACTGAGAATTTCCGGTGTGCCTACCATCCGCAGGGTAGACAGATCGCCCGGCCCGTCGTAAATAATGACGTCATAACTGCCGCTACCCTCATACTCCCGTAGAGCATTGAGGGCGAGGGCACTATCCATTCCGGGCAAAATGCCGAGTTCTTGACCAAAGACCGTCTTAAAAAAAGGCGTGCGAACATATTCTGCTTCGAGTTTCTTGAGGTCTTCCCAAGCTTTCTCTAGCAAAACCGTGCTGCGGAGCTGCACTGCTTTTAAGTTGACGCCGAGTTCTTGAGGTTCCGTGCCAATTGGGGCACCCATCATTAAATCAAAACCGGGACCCGGGTTCTGACTGGCTAATAAGACCCGATATCCCTGTTCAGCGAATTGTTTTGCCGCTGCGATCGCAACCGTCGTCCGCCCAGTACCACCTTTTCCTAAGAAGGTCAGAAGAAATGCCATTCAGGATTACCGTCGTCCAGTCTCTAGCTCTTCTTCGAAAAACCAGCTACTGGTTTTGTCACTAAAGGCAACAACGACGCCAATACCACTACCATCGGTCATTTTGAACTCTTGAATCGTACCCATTTCACCAACTTTATCGTTGAGGGCACTCGAAAATCGATCGCGAATTTGGCAAACGCGAACTTTCTGACCTAACTTCATCACTTGATACCTCTGCAAGAAAACGGACCAATCCATAGTCTAGCAGGCTTGAGGTCTTTATACCGTAAGGATTTAAGCCTATTGTTAAGAAAAAATGTGGTAAACCCCTGTCATTTTGGGGGTTATTTTACGAGTCGTTGAACTTCGATCCAGTGAATTGCTTCGTTTAAGGTTTGAGCGTAAAAGGATTTCCCCGAACAGGGATCGGCAACCTGCCACCAGACTTCACCCTTGTAATTACTCTTTTTCTCAAGGCTCAATTGAGATCGATGAGACAGTTTTTGAGAAGCCTGCTGAAGCACACTCAACAAACCCGAACTATGGTGTTGATGCGTAGATGCTGTGGTTGCACCCCTTGGTGCAGCAAGGGAAGATCGATATTGCTGATCCACCGATAGAGAAGGCAATTGACTAAACATCCTAAAAACCCCGCTGTCAAAAATGTATTCAATCTTACTCTTTATAAGACCTGTCAGCTCACGTCTAGAAAGATACGCAAGATACCAAAAACCATATTCCGATCCCTCTCAACAAAACAGCATTTCAATCACCCTGCTCGATAGACTGAGATCACTGCAGTTTCTAGATTTCATCAGTAGCTCACTTTTCAACCTCCCATCACAGCTGAGCCGTTTCCACAAGGCATTTAAACCCTCAACCTTTGTCAGAGAGACCGTATATGGATAATCAACCCCTTAAGCAATCCGTCCAAATGGCAGTCGTTATGGGCATTTTCCTACCCCTTGCCGAAACCGTCCGACGCTCCAACCATATTTTGGATATCTCGCGCTTTCTGAACTGGTTTGATGATTACATTCTGGGAGGCGTGCTGTTGCTGGCAGCATACTTAGTCCTTCGCCAGGTCGCCAATGGCATTACCTATCTCGTCGCAGCTTGGTCTTTTGCCGCAGGAGCGCTCGCTCTGAGCTTTTTAGGACAACTCGATTACTTCAGGACCCACACAGCTGATCCAGGCATCTTTAACACAGCCTTTATCGTCTTTGCCAAGGGGATGATCTTTATCTACCTGATGGTTGGCCTAGGGCTAGCCATCAAAGCCAACGCGATCCGAGAAAAACAACTACTGCAGAAATAGCCCCAACTACCAAAGAATAGATCCAAGACAAACTGTTCGATTATTGAAGCGGGAAAGATCAACCGATTGAATTCTAACACCTTGATGGGAAGCGAACTAGTCGGTACCCTCATAGATATCTGCTCTGAGGATCTAGATCGTGACTTTTAATATTCGCCAGCTCGACGGCCTGGATTATGACGAAGCTGAACCCTTATTTGACGATTACATCAATGGTTTGATCCACGAATTCATCCAATCAGACGTGGGAATTGCCCATACCCAAACTTACCCAGAGGGGGGATTCTGGATCGGCACGTTTATTGAAATGGCCTTTACCTACGGTGAATTTACCCTATCGAAGATGACCAAAGGGGACGCCCAGCTGGTGATGGAGAATATCCTGCCTCGCAAGCTCACTTTGCGTGATCGCAGTGACGCAGAGGATGCGATTCCCGAATTGGTGGCCTTTTGGACCTTTCTAAAACAAGTGTATAAATTGCGCAGCGGGGGTGCGATCGCAAAATATCTCACCTCTATCCAAGACAAATTTGCCGACTGGATGTTTGATGCATCTCGAGGCGGCATTGCCAAAAACTTTATGCTGCAGGGGATGCAGGCGGGCTTTGATATGTCGAGCCAAGCTGATATAGAGGCCTTCCAAGCTGAATACAATCAGCGCATCAAAGCTGATCCTCAAAATAATCCCCTTATCCCTGTTGAACCAACAGTTCCCATGACAGCTCCTCCGCCAGATATCCAGAAGTTTCTGGATTTAATGGGAGTCGAATTACCGGAAGTGGGCGAACAGGTCAACCCGGTAGAGTTGCTCAACACAATCATGAATGCGGCCGATCAGATGGCAGACATGCTAGATGCCGCTGCCCCAGACCCTAAAGAGGGACCAGGAGATGCTCTACGCTCCCTCAGAACCGAATTGATGTCCGCGTCCTTAGAGAAAGACTTTTCCCTGACAGAGCAAGAGATTACGCAGCTTAAAGCACTTAACATTAGTGAAACTCAACCTGGTTCCATCCTTAAAGACTTCCAAACCCTATTGGCATTTATTGGTCCCGAAGGTCGAGCTGTCAGTGGCAAACGGCAGCAAATCTCCATGAAGGACCTCGCTGAACTGAACCAGCAATTGAGCACTCCCATAGACATTGACCTAAAACGTCCAGCTCAAAAATCCTATCCGCCAATACATGGACTGTATCTGCTGTTGAGGGCAACAGGCATTGCGACAACAGTGACTAAAGGGAAAAAGCAATTTCTGGTTCTGAATCCGCCAGTGTATGACCAATGGCAGCAGCTCAATTCAACAGAACGTTATTGCACGCTACTGGAAGCGTGGCTGATTCGTGGTCATGCAGAAATGTTAGGTGAAGAGAGAATGGGGTCCCTCACAGAGGGAAATCGCTGCCTACAAAGCTGGGAAAGGATTGTTCACAAGAAAAAGCATACCTTTACCCAGAAAAGAACCGTTCAGGATTTTTTCAGATTCTATCCTGGCATCCATAATTTAGCGTTAATGGAGATGTTTGGCTTACTGAAAATCACGACCGGCAAACCTACGGCCGGGAATGGATGGCGGATTAAGAGCTTGGAAGCACAACCTTTGGGAACGCCCCTCTTAAACTTGGTTAAAAATGCTTTTTATGAAAATGATATGACTTGGCCTTCTGAGGTCGATCCATCTGTCCCCTACGATGAATTACAAGACACCTTACAACCCTATTTCCCAAAATGGCAGAAAACGCTTGTATTGCCAAGTTCAGGCTTTCGCCCCGATCGCCATATCTTTAAGGTCAGTTTAGGAAAAATATGGCGACGGATTGCCATCTCAGGAGAGGCCACCTTAGAGAATCTCAGTGCTTATATTCTCTCCTCCGTAGAGTTTGACTCCGATCATCTGGATTCATTTACCTATACCAATGCAATGGGGCGAAAAGTGGAAGTACTACATCCCTATGCTGATGGTGGCTTCTTCTCTGCTGGAGAAACTATCCACACGGATGAAGTCAAAATTGGCAGCCTACCCCTGTCAGAAGGCAGCGTGATGGAATATCTGTTTGATTTTGGAGATTGCTGGACTTTTGAAGTTCAACTCGAAACCATCGAGCCAGACCCCAATCAAATTCCCAGTTCACAAACTAAAAAGGAAAAGAAGAAAAAAACACCTGTGGGTGAAATCTTGGAGGTACATGGGGAATCCCCTGAACAATACCCAGGTTATGAAGGGGATTGGTAGCTTCTGCTCAGTCCTTAGAGATTTATGACTCAAGGACTCTTCCTCAAACCTTTAAGTAAAAAAGGGGGACTATTAATCGTGATCTTTCTGTATCCATATCCATGGAACATTTTCAGCAGGGATCATCCTCACACTGCTTGAGTACCTGGATCACAAATTATTCTGCTCAGGATGATTAAGATCACCCTACGGAATGGTTTGAGATCAATTATGTCCGCTGAAATAGCAGTACGCACCCAGGGATTGACGAAGCGATTTGGTCGTCACGTTGCCGTCAACGACTTAGATTTAGAAATTAACTTAGGGGAAGTTTTTGGGCTTATTGGTCCTAATGGTGCCGGTAAGACCACCATGATTCGGATGTTGGCGACGGCAGAACAGCCCACCCTTGGCCATATCTATATTCGGGGCCAGTTGTTAGAGCGCAATCAAACCAATGCCCATCTCAAGCGCCTGATCGGTTATCTCCCCGATGATTTTCCCCTCTACGAAGATCTGACGGTGTGGGAATATCTCAATTACTTTGCTCGTTTGTATGAGTTACGCCAGCCTCGCCGCCGTCAACGCCTATTTGATGTTTTGGAGCTGGTGCAGTTGACCCACAAGCGACGGAGTTCCGTTGCCAGTCTATCGCGGGGCATGAAGCAGCGACTGGGACTCGCTCGGACAATTATCCATGAACCTGTTTTGCTGCTGTTAGACGAACCCGTCTCTGGCTTAGATCCCCTTGCTAGAGTTCAGTTTCGGGAATTGATTAATGTGCTGCGAGAAGCAGGGATGACTATCATTATTTCCTCCCATATCCTTAGCGACCTCGCCGAACTTTGCACCTCAGTTGGGATTATGGAATTGGGCTATCTGGTGGAAAAGACTTCACTCCAGCAGCTTTACCAAGCCTTAAGCCAAAAGCAAATTCAGATTGCTACCCTAGGTGACTTGCAGCCTGTGGAACAACTGTTGGGGCAATGCCCTCATATAGACAGTTGGCGTGTGGATTCAGCGACCCAACAAATCAAAGCCCAATTTCAAGGGAATCAAGCAGATGCTGCTGCCTTATTGCGATCGCTTCTGGCGGCCGATATTCCCATCTATAACTTTCAGTGCATTCAAGAAGATTTAGAAACCATCTTTCTCGACAAACTAGACCATAAGCAGGTGTCATAAATGGGCAAGGCTCAATTTTCCCTTGTAAATAGAGGGATCGAAACCCTGGGCGACTGGAACCCTCAGTTGATGCGGGAGATCCAAGGCCGATTGAAATTACGCAGTGTGCTTTTGACAGTATTTTTGTCTTTGATTGCTCAAGGACTGTTTCTATTCTGGCAATATCGGACGTTAGATTATCGGTGGGGGAATTGCCAAACAGCTGAATATCGAAAAACAGGCTTGGACTGTTTCCAAGTCAGCAAAGAACAATATCTGTTAGTGAACTGGCAAGGGTGGTGGCTGCAGGTCTTTTCCTGGAGCTGTATATTTTTGATGTTTGGCCTGATTGTAGGCGGTACCTTTTTGCTAATTAGTGATCTTTCGAAAGAAGATCGCCAGGGAACCCTGACATTTATTAGTCTTAGCCCCCAAACGGCCCGCACCATCCTGCTGGGTAAGATGTTGGGTGCTCCCTTCCTAATTTATTTGGCTGTTCTGCTTGCTTTACCGCTCCATTATCTGACGGGTTTAGCCGCAGAAATTCCGGCTACCAGAATATTCGGTTTCGATGTTTTGCTGTTGGCTAGCTGTTGTTTCTACTACAGTCTGGCTTTATTGCTGGGGCTGGTTAGCAACTGGCTTAATGGCTTTCAAGCTTGGATCAGTAGTGCAGGGATTTTGTTGCTCCTACTTTTACTGACTCAAAACTCGATGACCTACAGTTCGGTTGACTGGCTATATACCCTATCGCCATCAGCACTTTTCCCTTTCATTTATGAGGATATCTTTCCCTCCTTAGTGGGTGCAGACATCCCTTTCAATTCCCGAGGAATATCAGGCTTTCAATGGTTTCACATGCCGATTGGTAATCACGGTACCTGGGTATGGTTATTTGGACTAACTCATTTTGGATTATGGACTTGGTGGTTATGGCGTCCTCTACAGCGTCGCTTCCGCAACCCTACAATTTCCCTCCTTAGCAAAAAGCAAAGCTATTGGGCAACCGCCTGCTTCTTTGCCTGCTTTTTGGGATTTTCATTCACGTCCAAAAGCACCTCTCCATCTAATATGACTTCAGTGGTTCTCCTCACCCATTTATTGTGGTTTCTGTTGATGATTGTATTGCTACTACCACACCACCAGGATCTAGAGGATTGGGCTCGGTTTCGGGGGAATTATCCTTCTACAAAGGGTAAAATACAGCGCTTTAGAGATTTATTGTGGGCCGATAACAGTCCGACTTGGATTGCGATCACAATCAATCTAGGCATTGCCGATCTTCCGATTATGCTTTGGCTGCTGTTCTTACCGGAAGATGACTCTGGAGTTGGCCTTGCCGCACTCTTGTTCAATTCCACCTTGATCTTGATTTTCACTCTATTCAATCAGGTTATGTTGTTGCGGCCTATTTCCAATCGCAACTTGTGGGTAATGGCAACGTTATTGGGACCCACCATTCTTCCAACTTTTATACTCGCTATATTGGGCGTTGAACATGGACAAGCCTGGGGCGGTTTGATTTTATTAACCCCTTTCGCCATAGCTGGTATCGAAAAAATTCCAACCTTCAGTATTCTGCTAATGTTTGGAATTCACGTGGGTTTGGTCGCAGGTCTAAGCTGGTTGCAGAACCGCAAGCTGACCCAACTGGGGGAGTCAACGTCCCATCAACTCCTTCGAGGCGATGCCTATGTTGAACAAGGCTAATAGGTCAATGTTCATCTCTTACTGGCTTGGAAGTTAATTGCCCGTCTTAGTTTGTAAATCTTGTTGCTCGGCCAAAGCTAATAAGGTGACCTCCCACACTAATCGGGGTTGGGCATACTGACGCAGTTGATCCTTCGCTTTCTCAAACTGACGGAGCAAGACAGAATTGCCATAGGTGCGCCAATAGAGCTGCTGATAGTAGTCTAGGAGCCACAGCTGAGAAGGGAGATCCAGGGCTTGATCAATTTTTTGAGCCAACTCAAGACAGGCAAGGGGCGTATTTAGATCATCCAAATTGGCCTGCAAGAGATCAGGCGAAATGGAGTCTTGTTGCTGCCAATGTGCGATCGCACATCCAGGACTCCCCTGAGCCATCTCGATTAATTGAGGGTGCGCCAAAACTTCTCCATATCCCGCCTGTTCCAACACCTGAGCCATTTGAGCAGCGTTCAGTCGACTAAATGGGATACGCTGACATCGCGATACCAACGTCGGTATCAAAGCGTCAATATTGGGTGCCAGTAAAATTAACGTGGCATTTCCAGGCTCTTCTAAACTTTTGAGGAGCGCATTGGCGGCAGCTTCATTCATGGTTTCCGCCCCCTCGATCACCACAGCCAATCGGGATGCCTCCAAGGGGGATTGGCTGAGGAACTGGGTCATATCTCGAATTTGGGCCAAGCGGATTTGGGGATGGCTTCTCGGCAGAGCAATCTCCTGCTCCTGCATTTGAGCCACCGTCATCAGTTTGTTCTTATGTTTATAGGTCGGGGCAATCCATAGGCTATCGGGATGGTTTCTAAGACTACGCTGCTCAGTTTGCCCTAGATTTAGAAGCTGCGAGAGAAACTTTTCAGCAACCCGACTTCGCCCAATTCCTTCAGGGCCAGCAAAGAGATAGGCAGGAGCGATGCGTTGGGTTGAGATGGCCCGCTGCAAATACTCAATCGCTGCCGATTGACCAATAATCCCCTTAAACATTAGGGATACCATTCCTGAAGTCGTGATTCTAGAATGCTTTGAATCTGCTGGGCTACTACATCATCCGATTGATAAGCATCTATGCGAACAATCCGCTCTGGATATTGACGAGCTAAATCTGCGAACCCTTGCCGTAACCTCTGATGAAAGGCAATTTCGTTGGCCTCCATGCGATCGGTCTCAATCTCTGGATCCTGCTCCCGATCGTGGGTCCGGGCCAGGCCAAATTCAGGATCGATATCTAACCAGAAGGTGAGGTCACTGGCTAATCCTTGGGTCGCGATCTGATTGAGCTGATGGATTAAGGTTAGGTCTAACTCCCGACCATATCCCTGATAAGCGATAGTGGAATCCGTATAGCGATCGCATAAAACTAAAGACCCCTGCTGTAGATGTGGTAGCAGGCAACTCGAAACATGTTGAGCCCGATCGGCAGCAAACAGCAATAACTCCGCCCGTTCATCGATCGATTCATTCCCCGTTGCAGTCACATCCAACAACAACTTACGAATGCTTTTTCCTAAAGCCGTTCCACCGGGTTCTCGGGTTGTCAGGACTGAGGGATAATCACCCTGTATATATCCCTTAATTCGGCTTATCCAGCCGCTCCCTGTCAACCATTCAAATACCAAGTTGAGTTGAGTGGTTTTACCCGCTCCTTCGCCACCTTCAAAAACAATAAATTTGCCAAGCATGAATCAGCCATGAAAGTCATGCTCTCTATCTTGCCCTGTAAGTAGACGTTTAATCATCCAATTCTGGGCGACGATGCTGAAAATAGAGCTGACGAGTTAGGTCTTGTCTCGCTTGATAATACTCTGGGGAACGAGCGATTCTGCTAC
The DNA here is from genome assembly GCF_000238775.2 of Acaryochloris sp. CCMEE 5410. Taxonomy (NCBI): domain Bacteria; kingdom Bacillati; phylum Cyanobacteriota; class Cyanophyceae; order Acaryochloridales; family Acaryochloridaceae; genus Acaryochloris; species Acaryochloris sp. CCMEE 5410. The sequence continues at coordinate 325,490 of NZ_AFEJ02000001.1, forward strand.
CACTCTGTTCTCCGATACAGGCATCTAGCTCATCATTGAGTTTATCTATCAGACTTAAGGCCACTTCATCTTCTAAATAGGTTTGCAAATACAGCACAGCAATGATGTTGTTAATATCTCGATTGGTCAAATTGACCCTGCAATCCATGTAGCCTCTCCTACGATGCGGTTAATTCCCCCCACACCATTAGGTCAACACTCAAATTTGAAAAGACATGGAAATCCCAGTCAATCCTCATTCCAGACTGAAAAACAATCAGAGAATGACCTATGTATCCGTTGAAGTTTGTATTGAGTGACAGCAGCCTACGCCTCTCTAAGGTTAGCTATGATTAATGGCTAAATATAGAGATAATTGACGATAAGATGCATTTCCCCGCGACAGCTCAAAACAATGGATAAATATATTCGTTCATCCAAGATAGCTCATTAAATCTCTACCGTCACTATTTAATAAATGGAAGATGCAGTGATGTCTCGTACCATCGCTAGCACAGTCTTCTTCCGTTCATTGAAGGGTTAACCCTAGGAGATTGAGTGGGACAGTATGCACCCGCAGGTTATTACCGAATTCGGATAAACAACTCTTAGGGTGGACACTCGTTTAATAATTTTTTAAATGGAATGTTTTAAAGACCGTTTTTAAAGAACGGTGTTGGGCATGGGACAAGGAATGGCATTTGATTGGCTCAATCTCCAGAAACCAAGGCTTCTCGATTTTGTCGGTTGCCTAGCTTGCTGAATGAAGAGCAAGAACATCGATCACATCTAAGAGTGTCACAATAAGTGAGTACACTCAACTCGAACGCCCCAATGGCCATCAATAAAGCCCAAATACGGCGGCTACATGCTCGAATTGCACCGATATGGTTTTTGCCGCTTATCCTGACCTCCCTTTCAGGCTCCCTTTATCAAGTCGCCAGTCTTATGAAAGCCAATAGTGATTTCTTCTGGCTGCTTGACATCCATAAAGGTAACTTTGGTCCCCTCAAGCTAGAAGTCATTTATCCTTTTATCAATTCCTTTGCCCTGCTGATGCTGGCGATAACTGGCATTACGATGTGGCTGCAAACTCCTCGCAGAAAACGTTCATAGATGCTACCTACTGTCATATTGCCGGGGTATCTGGCTCCGGCGAAAGACTATCTAGACCTCCAACAACAACTGAATGCCTTAGGCATAGAAACGACCATCGTTCCCCTCCAGCGTAAAGACTGGTTTGTCACCCTAGGGGGACGTCCCATTACCCCTATTCTCGAACAGCTCGATCACACCGTTCAGCAGGTTTTAGAACGCACCCAAGCCCCTCAAGTCAACATTGTCGGCCATTCTGCTGGTGGATGGATCTCCCGGATTTATATGGGGGCAGAGCCCTACTGTGATCAGATTTGGCAAGCTCAGCCCAAAATTCACACGTTGGTTAGCCTAGGGACCCCCCACACCAGTAAAGAAGCATGGACCCAGCGCAATCTCAATTTCGTCAACGATAATTATCCCGGAGCGTTCCATCCTGAAGTCAAATATGTATGTGTTGCCGGGAAAGCCCTCTATGGACAGCGCAGTTGGCGATTGGGACAGTGGTTTACCTACAGCAGTTATAAGGTCACTTGTGGTGAAGGCGAATGCTGGGGCGATGGTGTTACTCCGGTAAAGTCTGCCCATCTGTCTGGTGCGCTCAATCTCACCATTGATCAGGTTTGGCATTCCCCCCATCCCACCCAAGCCGTTCCTAAAAATACGGATTATCTGTGGTATGGCTCCCCAGCAGTGATTAAACAGTGGAGCACTTATTTGGCATAACGGGTAGCTGAGGGATTCCTCCTGCCCAGGCTGTCATTAAGAAATCTGGGGTCTTCCCTCAGCCAATCTGTCAATATCCTAGATCTTCCAAAAGAAAAGAGGTAAGTTTTTACGTCTTACCTCTTTTGTAGATAGCAGCTTTTTGCCGTTACAACGCATTTCCTCTAGGTAGCACCTCTTCAGGGAAGACAAAATTCTCGTGAATTTGATCCTGAGGAGCCATCCATGCTCTGAGTCCCTCATTGAGTAGGATGTTTTTGGTATAGAACGTTTCATATTCTGGATCTTCTGCTGCACGGATCTCTTGGCTGACAAAATCATAGGCTCGCATGTTGAGGGCAATGCCGACTAGCCCAATCGCCGAAGCCCACAACCCAGTCACGGGAACAAATAACATAAAGAAGTGCAGCCAGCGCTTGTTCGAAAAGGCTATTCCAAAGATCTGAGACCAGAAGCGATTGGCTGTCACCATCGAATAAGTTTCTTCTGACTGGGTGGGGCTAAAACCACTAAAGGTGTTGGCATCTTTAGTGTCCTCAAATAAGGTGTTTTCTACCGTTGCTCCATGGATGGCACAGAGCAGTGCCCCACCTAAGATACCCGCCACCCCCATCATATGAAAGGGATTGAGGGTCAGGTTATGAAACCCTTGAACAAATAGTAAAAAGCGGAAAATACTGGCTACCCCCCAACTGGGAGCAAAGAACCAACTGGATTGCCCTAAGGGATACATTAAAAAAACAGAAACAAAAACAGCGATGGGACCACTAAAAGCAACTGCGTTATAAGGTCGCACATTTACTAGCCGAGCAATTTCAAATTGACGCAGCATAAAACCAATCAGACCAAAGGCACCATGTAAAGTCACAAAGTTCCACATGCCCCCAAGTTGGCACCATCGAGTAAAATCTCCTCTAGCCTCTGGCCCCCACAGCAAGAGTAAGGAATGTCCCATACTATCCGCAGGGGTAGAGACGGCTGCAGTTAGAAAATTGCACCCTTCGAGATAAGAACTCGCGAGGCCGTGGGTATACCACGAGGTGACAAAAGTCGTTCCCGTAAACCATCCGCCAATGGACAAGAACGCACAGGGAAAGAGTAATAACCCTGACCAGCCTATAAAGACAAAGCGATCGCGTTTCAACCAATCGTCGAGGACATCGAACCAGCCTCGCTCTCGGACGCGTCCAAGTGCAATTGTCATAGAATAACCTCCAGACAAGTGTTAGTAATTCTGATTTGTAGATGTAGTTTTTAATTCAGTTCCTAACTGCATGAACAGCCCACAAGGAATCACCACGGATGAAGGTCCGGTGTTGTGCTGTGTCTCTCAGTGTGGCTGTAGGCGAATTCAGAACATTCCACCCATCTCTTACGGATTGCTGCTTCAGCAATCAGATAGGTTAACGGAATGATCTGCCAGTGAAGCTATATCTGACAAAAAACAGAAGGCTGAGTACTTAAAATGCGTCCCTAAAATTTCGCAAAAAGACTTAGCTAGTAAAACTCAATCTTTTAGGGCTACGCAAATGGTGCTTTGACAACGTCACAGGCCGATAAAATATTCGTTGTTTAGGGTGCTTTTTGGATGCCTGATAAGTGTCTGATAGCTGAGAAGGGACTTCTATCCAGCAATGAGGACAAAACCAGCTCACTCTCTCAAAGCGGATTTGTCGTAGCAATGGATTCGAGCAGCAAGGACAGTCAGTCATAAGCTTTATAGAAACGATTGCCGGGGAAAATGATTCTGTTCGGTATTAACCTTAGTTTGCAATCATGAGGAAGTTGTGAGGATAGACTTAAAACTATCCAGTTGAGCCGAAAGGGAAGCGTCACTATCCCTCTCTTTGCAAAGGTTTTATACCTTATGGAAGATGGGCCAATAGGTATGTAATAATCATCGCAATCTGAAACCTTCAAGTCTATGCGTCGCTGGCTAAAAAAACTATACGACCACCCATTTTTGCCTGCGGTAGCTTCTCTGGGAAATACCCCACAAGATCGGCAGGTTGCTGAGCAATGGTCAACCTGGATGAAACAGCAGTGGTATGACCATGGCCTCAAGGAGCTGAAGCAGCAGCGCAATTTAATGACTGAGGTACGACAGGCGTTGAAGAAGCAGTTGGGTGAGGAACATGTGGTCGTAGAGACCATGAATTTTTCACGGGATGAGTGGATTCAAGTTAATTTGTCGATTAATGATCGAGTCGCAGCCCGTAATGAACAGCAAGGGCTGATAGAGCAACCCGATGCCATTGTTGATCGCGCCAAGATGCTCCTGGATAGCCGAGACTGGTCAGAGGTTGCCGCTGGGTTAGCAGTGGTCACTGGACGTCGCTGTACAGAGCTATTGCAAACGGCTGAATTTATTTATTCCTCTCCCTATAGTGTCTGGTTTACTGGGGCCTTGAAGCGTCGGAAAGAAGCGATGGAGCTGCGCTTTGAAATTCCCACCCTTGCCCCAGCCAAACATGCGATCGCAGCCCTAGATCTGCTCAGACAACAAGTCAATACCGTGGGATTGGATCTGGAAACCATTAATCGGAAATACAGTCCTCCCGTGGCTAAAGCATGCGATCTCTATTTTGCTGAACTAATTCCCCAGCGAGCTGGGCGTGGCAATCTCTATACTCATTTATTTCGGACGATCTATGCTCGGATCGCTACCCATTGGTATGCGCCACCCACCGTGGCGGATGTTGAATATATGGCAGCGATCCAAGGCCATTTTTTAATCCAGAATGAGCAAGATACGGCACTCCGCCGGTCCCTTGCCTCCACTCGACACTACAATGACTACAAAATTGGGGACGGCCAGGGAAATATAGATGGTCGCCAAGGGATACGACTACGGGATCCAGGGGTGCAGGTCCTGCAAGTGTTCCAAAGTGCTGCCCCTCAACTTGAACCAGAAACCCTCACTGAATGGGAAGAACAACCAATGATCCGACCTGTTAAACGCCAACGCCAACGCCCCAAGCGGGAAATTTCAACCCTAAGACTTTACCAAGATGAACGGGATCGTTGGATCCAGGTACTCGACCAGTTTGAACCTCGTGGCACCCAACAAGAAAAGATGTCCGTTCTGCTGGAATGGCTGGAGCAATCCTTAAAAGACGGTACCTCAAACAAGGAGTCTGCGGATGATTTAGAGCAGCTAGCTTACCTATTTATTGAGCCACTACAGCCCCTTAGAGACCCAGAAGCCATCCGAACCCTATGTCAGCAGGAAATTGCTGATTTGGAACAGGATTACTATCCAGAAGATTACTTGCCGCTGTATAAACAGGCGATCGCAGAAGCCATTCGCTCGGGACAGCTGCCTTTAATAGACGGAAAAACAGCAGAACGAACCAGCTATACCAAAGAAGGTGTCAACTACGAGCAACGCACCCATTATGCTCTGTTATTTCTAGATGATTTGGATCATGAACTGGAAGCTTCTCAATCGGATCCGTCGCAGCGAGTTACACCTATTAAATCGGACATTACACCTAAAATTGATTCAACGCTTGATCAAACAACCCCACCATCCGCAACCGATCAAAAGTTAGATACCCTGACCACGGTGCTGACCCAGCTTATCCAAGTGATGCAGGGGGAGCAGGCCGCTCCACACCCCACTCCAGAGCTGGAAACTGCCCAGAATGAAAACGCCCAAAATAATGGTCATGCCCATCCGGCTGAATCTCCTGAACTTTCTACTGCAGATCCAGACCCTTCTTCTCCTAAAAAGAGAGGAAGGCGGGCAGGGAAGACGTCTGCCGCTGCAGAGGCCAAAATCTCCCAGGCCATTAATGCAATCATGGACTACAACAATGTTCCCACCCGGACTTTTGATGAAAAATGGATGATTAGCTCATCGATTCTCAAACGGCTCACCAAGTCCTACCAAGGCGTGATTCAGCGGGTCCTAGATGCTCGCAAAGATGAAATTCAACTTCACCATCAGGCCCATGGATTGAAAGGTCGTCATAATACTCGTCACGGTCGAGCTGGGGTCACCATTGATCAAGTGATTCAACTGGACTTTGATTAAGTGTTTGACAATGGCAGATGGAGAAATTCTACCCTTTGTTCAGGAATCCATATGTTTAGCCAAGAGTTTTTTCGCCATGGGTTTGTATAGCAGGTAGAAGATGGTCTCGATATACCGGAGCATATCTTCCCTTTTTTCCTTAGAAGTGTAGTTCCAAAAACCATATATTTTAGCGAGGGAAAGTAATCGACTGGTGTGAATTTTCCAAGTGTAGGTAGTGTAGACCCGCTCTATCGCTTGTTCTGAAATTTGTTGCCAATAGTCTGGATTGGTTGAGCATTCTTTGGCAAACTCTAGCAATTTAGTCGCAATTTCTTCATTATGGGTTGGGTTGATATAAAAGCCATCAATGCCATCTCGAATGATTTCTAGTGGTCCCCCAAACCGAGTTGCAAAGGTGGGAAGCCCAGAAATCATGGCTTCTAAAACCGTTAACCCAAAGGCTTCAAAGAGGGCGGGTTGAACAAAAATACCTTTGTGATCGGCAACCACTCGATAGATTTCCCCCGAGTCTTGCTTGGGAAAACGAACCCCTAACCACCGGATTTTGCCGTGCAGGTTGTATTGATCAATAATTCGGTATAGTCGCTCAATTTCGTTAATTTCTTCATGATCCACAGAATCACTGGTTCTCAGCTTGCCAGCTACCAGAATGAGATTGTAGTGGTCCTGGAGTTGGGGATGTTGGCCGAAGCATTCTGCCAAACCCGTTAAATTTTTAATCCGATCCAAACGAGCCATAGAAAACAGTGGCGGTTTTTCTGGATCCTCTAAATGGCCAAAGACGTGTTCAGGGTCTTCGAGGGTAAACAATAACTCTTCCAGTCGGTCTATATCCCCTGGTGTTCTCTCCTGGTGCCGGGTGAAGGGAAAATAGACACTTTCGTTGACGCCAGGTGGGACAACATTAAATTTAGGGCTGAACAATTCGGCTCCATAAACAACATGGTAAAGATCGGGCATTGTAAAGGAACGATAGCTTTCATACTGACCAATGGTATCGGGGCGACCCGCGATTTCTTGATAGGTACTAGTGACAATAAAATTCGCCGCATTCATGGCAATTAAATCGGCGGTAAACTGCATGGAGAAGTGATACTGCTCCTCTAAATCCTGCCAATACAGATTACTGAACAGATACTTCGACTTTTCCAGAGCATGGGCAACGTTGCACTGGGTTACTCCTAACCGACGGGAGAGGAGAAAGGCGACTAAGTTACCGTCTGTATAGTTGCCCACGATCAAATCCGGTAAGCCCCGAAACTCCGCCAGTAGTTCCCGCTCAGCATCGATGGCATAGGTTTCTAAGTAAGGCCAAATTTCAAACCGGGAAATCCAGTTTTGGGTGTATTTGGGATTCAGCTCTCGGAAGGGAACGCGCAAAATCCATACGTTGTCGGTGGCATGAACTTTTTCTAGCCGCTGATTGCAGAGGGTTCCTTCACTATTGGGAATCAATCGAGACAAAATAATAAGCTTTGGCTGCACTTCTAAGGTATCTAGCCCTGCGAACTGAAGATCTTCTTGCAGCTGCTTCTCTAGGCTTTTTGCTTGATCAAGGACATAAACGACCTGCCCGCCAGTATCGGGTCTGCCCAAAACCCCTTCTTGACCAAAGTAGCCATGAATCGAAACCAGCACGATCTTAAAGATCATGGGGATGCGAGAGATAAAGGCTTCCAATACCTGATCGTCAGGAGAATCGATTAGCTCATCCAGCATTTCTAAAGTTTCTAGAACTCTGGCAGCGGTATTCCCCCAACCTGGTTCAAAACCCAGCTCTTGGAAGTTAAACCTAAATTCAGGATAGGGCTGTTCTGGGGGGAGCCCCCCCACTAAGCTAATGGCTTGCTTCACGCACTCAGATAGCTGTTCAGGGTTTTGGATCCTTTGATTAATTAGGAGTTGAGTGCCGTTATAGGAATGAAGTTTGAGGAATGAAAAGAGAGAGAAGAGCCATTGTTGAGAGCCCTCAAACATCTTGCTCGATAAGTATCGGTTGAGATATTGAACGCCTCGACCAATATTCTTTGGATCTCGGATGACGGGAGAATAGTCGTAGAAAGGACGGAAATCAATTTCGAGGATGTCGCCCTCTTGAGGATGATAGTGTCCTACAAATCGATCGCGCAGGTCCAGTAGCTCATCAATCTGGATTCGCTCATAGACTAATTCTCGAGGATCTAAGCGATAAGCTTCTTCAGATGCGATTTTGGGACGAATAATTAGATAGAGGTTCTCATCCTCGACAAGGATTTCTTGGGTGTAGTAAATCAGCTTCTGCAAACGGGATGAGAGTTGAAATGCAGGAGTCTTCCCATATTTCTCGCAGAAGGTGTCAAATACGCTCAGAATGTCATTGCGGAGTAAATAGCGCTCGGATTGATTGTGGACTTCACTAGCAAACTGTCGCAAATCCGTTTTTTCATCACTATTTAAGACCGATTGAATAAACTGAGACATAAAAGTGCTCCGGACATGGGACCTAGGAATATATTAAGTCTGATAGCAACAGACGTATCAATAGTGCTGTGAGGGGTTACGAATGTTAAACATTCTAGGCATAAAAAAAGCTGACCCTAAGGTCAGCCAATAGGATATTTGGGAACGCGCAGAGAAATTAGCGATGGAGAACCAACTTGACGTTGGCATTTTGGAGTTCAGGTCGCTTAATTTCTGACAATGTTTTGTTGACGGCGTACTTTTGATTAATGGAGTTAATGAGTTCAGTCTGATTATGCTTTTTGGCAACGCCCCATAGATCAGCAATCAGATCAAAGGAGCCATCAGTATTATGGGACCAACCCAAATCATATTCACCGTCTAAAACTGCAACGATATCTGCCCGAACACGCTGGCCGTTATAGCCCCGCACGTCGGCATTTGTCTTAACTTCAATACCGAGATCCTTCAGGGAAGACTTAAGAATTTCAGCTTCCGTGATCTTGGTGCGGAGAGTGCTAAAGTGTGACATTGGATGTTCCTCCAGGAATTGAGATAACAACGTTTGGTTGGGATAAACCGCAACGCTGACGGAATTGCGGTTGGATGAACTAGCGTATAGCTAGCGGTTCCTCCTGCTGGGAACAGGAGAAAGCTTTTAGAACTCAAGTCGCTGATATTCTGCGACTGAGGCTGCTGCAGGGCGGGCTCTTTGGCGAGCCCAGTCCCGTAAGGCCATTACCTGCTCGGTCATTGTCTTGGAGAGGGGTAAGGTGGAGCGGCTGGCGGCAATAATATCGAGTTGCGTGAATTCACGATTTTGGGCAAAGGCTTCGTACATGGCGGCGATGACGACCTGTTCAATTTCAGCCCCCGAAAAGCCTTCGCAAACGTTTGCGAGTTCAGCGAGGTTAAATCGGGAAATATCTCGACGGCGCTGGGAGAGATGGATATTGAAAATTTGCTGACGCTCTTGGGGGTTGGGCAGATCGACAAAGAAAATTTCGTCAAATCGGCCTTTGCGTAGAAATTCTCCAGGTAAGCGCTCAACCCGATTAGCGGTAGCCATAACAAAGACGGGAGAAGTCTTTTCCTGCATCCAGGTTAAGAAAGACCCGAAAATCCGACTGGAGGTGCCACCATCTGAATCTGCTGATCCGGCACCACCGGCAAATGCCTTGTCCATTTCATCAATAAATAAGATGGCTGGAGAAATAGACTCAGCGGTTTTAAGAGCGCTTCGTAAATTGGCTTCTGAACGTCCTACGGTGGAACCGTCATAGACACGTCCCATATCCAAACGGAGGAGAGGTAAACCCCATAACCGTGAAGTGGTTTTGGCGATCAGGGATTTCCCACATCCTGGAACCCCCAAAATTAACATGCCTTTGGGTTGGGGTAAGCCATATTCCCGTGCCCGTTCGGTAAAGGCTTCCGATCGCTGGGTTAGCCAATGCTTCAATTCTTCTAAACCACCAACAGCATCAATGGTGTGATCACTTTCGATGTAGTCTAAAATTCCATTGCGGCGAATAAGCTGCTTCTTCTCGGAAAGAACAACTTCAACTTCGGCTTCTGTGAGTTGACCCGCCGTTACTTTGGCTTTACGATAAACTTTTTCAGCTTCATCTTTGGTCAACCCGAGGGCGGCTTTAAGCAGTTTTTCCCGTGCTGGAGTGCCTAGGGACCGCCCAGTAAACTGCAACTGCTGATCTAGAACGTCTTGGAGTTCAGCAAGGTTAGGGAAGGGATAGTCGAGAACGACCATTTCCGTCTCCAGCTCATGGGGAACCTGATGGACGGGAGACATCAAGATGATGGTTTTGCGGGTGTTTTTAAAGCTTGCGATCGCATCTCGTAACCACCGCATCACTTCGGCATTATCCAGAAACGGATGCAGATCCTTAAAAATAAAGATGGCGTCTTGACGTTCCCCGATTGCTGATTGAATCGCCATCTGGGGAGAAACAGTACTATGTTGGGTGGAACTGCGGGGCTGTCCATGCTCAACGGTTCCCCGAGTCAACGTCCAAACAAAAACCTTTCGTTCCTGCCTTTGAGCAATGGCAGCAATCGCTTCCTCTGCCCGTTCTTCCTCGGGGGTAACGAGGTAGATCAAAGGATATTGAGCTTGAATAAGAATACTTAGCTCTTCTTTCATGACCTTTGTCTCCCAATGCAGGGTTGACTACAGAGGATGCATGAAGTTGGACAGACAGCTAAAGCATGGGCCGAAAAATCAGACGCCCGCTCCCACGAGTTCTTCAGCTGCAGGTTGAACCTTCAGTCCATCATCACTTAACATGGCAGGCTGCTCTTTCATTGAAACCAACTCACCCGCACGCAAAACGACAGTCGTCGTACATTCGGGACAGGCATAAACTTGATGGGTCGCCCCATAAGCAGATGCTTCTGTTTGCTCCACCACCTCAGGATGACCCAGGTAGAAATCAATGGCCCGTTCAGCAATGGCTGACATGGGCTCTGCATCGACGGCAGCTCGAATTTTGAGTTGACGATGCAGGTCGGGTGGCAGGTAAAGAGTAACCTTTTGTTTATCTTGCATATGGCTTAGTAAATGGATACCCGGGTATTAAGGAACAGCTTAAAGATTAGACACATTGCTGTCAAGCTGTCAAACCGTTATGACGTCAATTTCTTAATATAAGTACATAAAAAATGAGATCAGACTTGAATCTGAGTGACGGCAATATTGCCCTGAAAACAAATGTCCACATCACTACCCGGTTCGCGATCGCGACCATGGTAATTGCCTTCATACACTAAACCTGCTTCCGCTTGGCGATAGGCAACGGGTAAAGGTTGTCTGGACAGTGGACATTGAATAATTTCAGGATCGGGGGCCTCTGGAGGTAGATGGGGGAAGTTTACATTCCAGAATGTTTGTGAAGGTAGGGGCTGGTCCTGTAAGTGCTGGATGACCCGTTTGGCCCAGCGAGTTGAGCGGGACCAGTCGATGGGGCGGTCTCGGCGATGATATTGAGAAAGGGCTATACCGGGAATGCGATGCAACGCAGCTTCTCGGACGGCGGCAACCGTTCCCGAAACATAGATATCAGAGCCTAAGTTACCGCCCATATTGATGCCGGAAAAAACCCAAGTCAGTGTGGGACAGAGATGCTGGAGGGCGACGCGCACGCAATCGACTGGCGTTCCGCCAATCCCATAGCTGGCGAGCAGGTTAGACTCCACCGGTAGGGTTCGCTGGTCAATGGTAATGGGGCCTGAAGTGGTCACTTGATGTCCACAGCCGGAATGGTGGGTTTGGGGGGCTATTAACAAAGCGGGCTGTTCAATCGCTTGTGCTAATGCTGCAATGCCTGGGGCATCAATGCCGTCATCATTGGTAAGAATCCAAGTCATGCCAAAAGGCACATCATAGTATTTCCTCAGACGATGTGGGAAAGTCCGAGACGATAGAGATTAAAGATTGGCGTGGTGGGTTGAGCAATTGCGGCCGGATTGTTTGGAATGGTATAAGGCCCGATCGGCTTCATTGATGAGTTCTTTTGCAGTTTTGTAGGTAGAGTCTTGATTTGCGATCGCAGTTGCAACTCCCACACTGATCGTAATTTCTTGAATGGGCCAGCCATAATTATCCACCGCCTGCCGTAACGACTCGGCTACAGTAAATGAACCCTGCTGGTCACTGTCTGGCAAACACACCACAAATTCTTCCCCACCATAGCGACCAGCCAAGTCACTTCTGCGTAAGTTGGTTTTGAGGATACCTGAAATTAAGACAAGGGCTTGGTCCCCAGCTGAGTGACCATAGGAATCATTAAAGGTTTTGAAGTAATCTACATCCAGCAATAGGATTGACAAAGGGCGTTGAGTGCGGGCCGCAAAAGACTGATATTGCTGGAGTTGAGTTAAAAACCCCCTCCGATTCATCAACTCCGTTAAAGAATCGGTATAGGCCAGTTCGGTGAGTCGAAAATTCTCTTGCAGAATCCCCTCTTGAAATCGTTTGAGGGCCTCACTCTCTCGGGCAATACCCAAGATAGAGTTTGAGCTGGAGTCAAAGCTAAAGGACCAAGTTAAATAGGCCTGATTCCCGTCTGCTTTGCAGTGTAAGGTTTCAAAGTTAGGAATACTTTGGTTGATTGTCGATTGGAGCACCTGCTGAGTTTGCTGTATCCATTCAGCATGGACAAAATCAAGAAATGATCGCCCGTGGACTCGGCTCGTATCCCAGCCAAATAGCTGAGTAAATGAGGTGTTCACTCGGTGAATGGTGTAATTGGGCTTCAATATGCAGATAATCTCTGGGCAAATATTGAAGAGTTGGTCCAGATTCGGTTCCAAGGTAAGTTTCGACTGAAGAGGGACTTGTTGTTCGGCTAAGTGATTAATCTTGATATTCCTGAATAAACGGTTTTTTAGGGCCGAATTACGAGATCAATATAGTATCAGTGACTCTTTTGGCTAGCGACGGAAGTGACTTAAATAGAGAAATGCTATAGATTCTATTCTGTCTTAAGATACCCGAAAAGAACTGGCTCGATACCTGAGAACTTTTGATGTGTTGAGAGTAAAATTGAGCCGTATTTGCATCTATTTTTTTAGACACTCGCTGAGTTAATACCCTAACGCAGTCCCTTCGCCTCGGGGGTCAGCTGCACCAAACAATTTATCTTGGGGCGTCACTTCAATTAAGTTGGCATTGCCCCATTGAGTTCTCATCTGAATGTCATGTCCGCGCTGTTTTAGTGCTTCCACAGTGGTTGGGGGAAATTTCACCCGTTCTTCAATGCGTAAGGGCAGGGGCCGCCACTGGTGGTGAACTTTAGGGGCATGAATGGCGGTGGCGACGTCCTGTTCAAACACCAACACATTCATCACTAACTGCAATACGGTGGTGATAATCGTGCTGCCCCCAGCGGCACCCACGACAAGTCTTAATTTTCCTGCCTCGGTGACAATGGTTGGCGTCATGCTGGAGAGGGGCTTTTTGGCGGGTGCGATCGCATTTTGAGTATTGCCAACTAATCCAAAGGCATTGGGAATCCCCGGTGCAGTCGCAAAGTCATCCATCTCATTATTGAGAAGGATGCCAGTTCCGGGGACGACGACCCCGGCCCCAAAGCCTAAATTGAGGGTAAATGTGAGGCTAACGGCATTGCGATCGCGATCCACTACATTTAAGTGACTGGTATCATTCGATTCTTTTTGTAGCCACTTCAAGGTTCGAGCATCCATGGCCTTGACCTGGTCTGCTGGACGAGCTTGATTGGGATCAATCTCCTGAAAGCGACGTTGGGCATATTGGGGACTGATCAGTTCCTGGACGGGAACCTCAACAAAATCAGTATCCCCAAGATATTCGGCACGATCGGCGTAGGCAATTTTCATCGCCTCTACCAGGGCATGTAAATAGTCGGGATGATCGGACTTGGCTGGAAATGGCTGGCCGAGGGTAAGTAGATTGAGGATTTGGTTGAGATGAACTCCCCCCGAAGAAGGCGGAGGCATGGAGCAGACCTGCATTTGTTGGAACTCGCCACATAGGGGCTCTCGCCAAGTAGGGGCATAGGTCCTTAAATCCCAAAGGGAAACAAGGCCATCGTTATTGCGCATATCCTTGGCAATGGCTAGGGCAATAGAGCCAGAGTAAAAGTCTTGCGGATCCTGAGCGAGGCGTTTTAGGGTTTTAGCTAAGTCGGTTTGGATCAGGCGACTGCCCACCGCCAAGGGTTGCCCCTTAGTCAGAAAAATCTCCCGAGCAGCGGGATTTGCTGCCAGGGCCTTTTGACGCAGGCGGATGATACGGTGGGTGCGATCGCTGACCACAAATCCCTCTTCAGCCAGTTTGATCGCAGGATTCAGTAACCTTTTCCAAGGCAATCGACCATGTTTTTGGTGAATAGCTTGCAACCCCGCAATAGTACCCGGTACGGCGACGGCTCGATGGCCGTCAATACTCGCTCGGGGAATCACCTGCCCCTCTGCATCAAGGTAGAGTCGAGAATCTGCTTTGAAGGGAGCCCGCTCGCGAAAATCCAGAGCGATCATCTGATCGGTCTCCTCCAGTCGCAGAAGCAAGAATCCCCCTCCTCCAATCCCTGCTGAGAAGGGTTCCGCTACTGAGATGGCCATCGCTGTGGCCACGGCAGCATCCACCGCATTACCCCCTTGTTTGAGGATCTCTAAGCCAACCCTCGTTGCATCGGGATGAGTAGAGGTGACGAGGCCAGTTCGGCCTTGAACGAGAGGTGGAGCGGCTATACCAGGTCCCACTAAGGTGCCGATTGTCAAACATATACTAGAGCAAGCAGCCCAAAATTTTAGTAGCACCATAGTTGTTTATTGATAGCCGAACGAGGAGACTTTATAAATGCAAAATCCAATCAGCAATCAGCTTAGCGTGGAATAGGGGGACTAATTGGGCTCACTGCAATCAATTTTGAGCTTTCTACCCGCCCTTATGCATCAGCAACTAATATTTGGGATTCAATATTGTCCCAAACTGATTGTGAGTATGATAATGCAGACTTCTGACAGTGAATGATAACAATCATGGCTTTGAGATAATGATTGAGGGAATCCAATTCTTCCAAGGAAAAGCTGACCAAATCGAACTTGACTTTAAACGCATTAATCCAGATCTGCTGGGCTCGCTTAGCGAACACTAAATTCTCCTCAAAAGGCGCTGAGCCACTGGGGATATCACCTTTTAGTGATTCAAGATCGTTCACTAATTTATTGAAGTCGACAGAGTTGAATATTTTCGCTTCTTTGAACTTTTTGGCGCTAATGATTGAAATTTTAATAGCACGTAAAAATGCATTTTTATGGGTGCTTTCTATGCCGCAATACATCACTGTATCGGTTGTTCTATTGCGATCTAAAGCCAGAGTTAGTAGTCGTTTGTGTGTTAGGGTGCCTGTAAGCTCACGAGCTAAATCATAGGTATAGTACAGTTTCTGTTTGAGATTGGCATCCTCTGGATTTGCGAAACGGGTAATAGCATAGAGAGGATGTACACCAGGGAAAAAGAGTCCAATCGCAGTCGCTCTTTTGGCTGCTACCTTGAAATCACCTTCCGTATTTTGAGTCATTAGATCCGCACATCGCAGTAACTTCTGGAGTGCTGAAGAATTTTCCACATAGCTACGGGCATGCTTTGCCATGATTTGTAAAATTCTGTCTGCCTTACTCATACCTGATAGCAATAAGAAAATTTCTTGCCACCGATCATCTGTTAGATATTCTCCAATCAACTCCTGTAAAAGTGAGTCATCATGTTTAGACTGAGCAAAAATGTACTGAGCAGCTAGAAATTCTTGTATGGTTAAGTGTGAGAAGGAGTACACCGCCTCGACCCGCTCAACCAATAGTCCATGCTGTAATTCAATTGATTTCAAGACTTTTTTGCCATCAATTAACGCAACATCCGGCAGCATTTCACTCAATAGATCTTCAAGCTGCTGGGTTAGAGTTCGTCTTGTGATAAATAGTTCATCTCTTTGAAAGGCATCAAACGCAATTTTTGAAAGAATAATCTCTTTGCGTTTGATGGCCAGTCCTTTATAAATACTTTCTCTGGGCACATCTTTTTCAGCATCCCACTCTTCTAAAAGCACCCACAGAGACTTTTCATACAAGGTTGCTCTATGTTTCGGGAACTGTCCTTCCTTTTGGAAAACAAGACAAAGCATGGTGAGCAGCAATGGTGTTCGAGTCAGCTCTTTGGCGGCCGTATTACTGTCAGTATTCAGTTGCTCCCAACATTTTCGACCCTGTTGGGGTTGCTGATGAAACCATTTTTCTATAAATTGCCTAATCTGATGGTCATCAAATTCAGCAATGACAACATCTGTAAAGTTGCGGAGATTATATTTATAGGCCGCAGGTCTACAGGTAATGATGAACCGATTTTGGTGAAATCGATTGGCAAAATCTTGGATTTTTGATATTGCCTCGCTCATTTGTTCTATCGGTACTTCATCTAGCCCATCTAGCAATAACAGCAAATTCCCTTGAACCAGAGCCTTCTCCAAAAAATGCTGAGGTTTAGGAAATCCACAAATTTTGAATTCTTCAATAATTGCGGATTCCAGATCAACTTCTGTAAAACTAAATTTTTTAAGCTCAATAAAGACGGGAATGCAGTTATGCTGATAGCCACCTTGATCCCTATGATTTAGAGTTTCTAGGCCTATTTTCCGTAAGAAGGTGGATTTGCCTGTACCAGGACCGCCTAATACCATTAGATATTGATATGTATTGGCTATCTCTAAGCCAGACTGTCGTTTAGCCCGCTTTTCTTCTCGCAAAAAAACTTTTCGCTGCCGGTAGTTCTCTTCCAGCCAATTAATGGACTCAGAGCTAAGGACGGAATCTTCGTTGAGTAAGTGCATCGTGGTATAGAGGGAGTCCAGCTGGGCTGGCCCTCTCATCCCCAATACCTTCAAAATGCCATGACGTTCCGAATACCGTTTTAAATACTCTTCCGTAGAAAAATAGCATTGCTGATGGCTATGGGGACCAGATTGATAGTTGAGTGAAGCGTTTAGTGTTCTATTTCTTTCGGCAACGCTATAAGTAACCCCTTGTAAAGTGGGAATTGATTGGCTTGTGTTATAACCATAGTCAGTGACTTGTTTAGATTTAGAGGGTCTAAGACGCTCCCATTCGTCGTGAAACTTTCCTAAATTCTCTGCAGTACTGTACCGATTAAACCAAAGCTTAATTGTAAAATTCCACTTGTGCGATCCTCTTGGCTGAGACCGATTATCTACAAGGATATTTAGGAACTTTTCTAATAATTTGAGTGAATTTTTGACTTGATTGTTATTAAGGTGACCATGATAGGTATCAGCTTGGGTTAGGGCCACTAAAGCCTGAACCGTTGTCTCGACCACTAGTTGATAGTCTGTCTGCCAATTGACCCTGATTTTTGATCGGAGTTGCTCACTAATTTCGAATTCATCATTGGCATAGGCAATTAATCCTTCAAGCAGACGCTTTGTCCTTCGTCTAGGGACTGGACCATAGGTTAAGTGATTTCTCCCATTCTCATGATCGGGATATTGGCCAGAGTCAAACATGGGCCGAGGTCGAATGTATTACAGGATATGTACAGTAGATACAACATGCAAACCTAATCATAGATCTAGATGCTGTCGGTTCTGGTTATTACACCGAGAATAAAGTTAATAGCAATTGATAGGTTGGGCAACTGTTCTTAACTCTAGAATCTTTTATTGGTATAGCTTCTTGCGATTATAAAGTACCTGTTGCTTGTTGTTACTAGCATCAAGTTATCAGTGGTTATATGGACTAGTCGCAACGTCGTTGTTTGGTCTGGTGAGACTTTGTTGTTGTTTGAGGGGTAAGTCTCCGCATTAGCTCAAAGGGTTTCAGTGTGTTTGACAAAGATGGATTTTTTACGGGGGATTAAGTTGTAAAAAACGAATGGTTTTCGACTTTGCTATTCTCTAGACGATGCAAGACATATGAATATCACTGATCGAGATTCAAATCCAATAGATGCAGAAGTTCTTCCATTATTGCTGGAGGCACGTCAATATCCCCCAGGTCATCACAAGCGGAAGCAATGTTTATCGAAAATAATTAGGATTATCCAAAAATCGAAAAAGCTTTGGTATGAACATACCCCATACTATGAAGATGCTCTACAGCTGACCTGGCTTTATTTTTGCCAGAATATTTGTGAAGAAGGTACCGGTAAGCAATTTGACCCAGATCGTAGTAGCATCATCACTTGGTTAAATCAGTATCTCAAATGGCGTTTGCGAGACTTCCAGATCAGCAAGGCTCAGTATCATGCCAGATTTTGTTTTCCTATCTCTTCAACTGGGGCAAATCAAGCTTGTGATGCCATGGCAAACCTTGCCGCTCCACCAGATATCCCTCCAATTTTAGAAGTGACCCGTCATTGGGTAGAAACAGATCCCACTGGAGAATTGCGTGGGTTGCATATCCTCAATCGTCCTGATGTTAATTGCCAAGTCTTGTTATTGAAGCGCATCTTCTCAGATATGCAATGGGATCAAATTTCTCAGGAGTTCGATTTGCCTATTTCTACACTGAGTAGTTTTTTTCAGCGACGATGTATGCCGGTGGTCAAGAAGTTTGGCGAACAGCAGGGCTTTCTTGATCATAAACACCCTTGAGACGTTATACCTGCATGGATTGGTAACAGTTCCTACACCCAAAAGGTAGGGCTTGATCAAAGTGTCTCTATCAAGGTGCTGATTCAATTCAGGGTAGCACTGGGATGTTATCTAGCTCTTCCAGCCGACGTCTAGCACCTCTGATGGGATGCAGAAGTAAACTGCTAGGGGGAGTGAGTGGCATGGTTACTGTGATTTGTGATGTCCTAAATTCACGATATACTGCCCCCTTTGCACGATTATTCCGTCGAGCTTAATAGGACTGGTGACTCGATCCAATCTAATAGGGGAAGGCTATATTTGGTGTATAACGCTCCCATGAATAGGGGTTAGGATCTGGGTTGACAATAAAGATCCTCGGTTCTGTGATGGGTGTTGAATGGGGAACATCTATGAAATCACAATGGCTATCCAAGTATTCGTTATCCTCTGCAGATGCAGAGCGATTAGACCAATTTTTTGATGATATTCAGAAAGAATCGAAGCTGTTTTTAGGGTATCCCTGTAACGGCATTTTTGATTACTCCCCTCTGTATCGATTTCTGCAATATCCCTTCAACAATGTGGGGGATCCTTTTCTCGCCAGTAACTATCACCTCAATACCCACGTTTTTGAATGTGAACTACTGGAAATTTTTCAAGACCTAACCCAAGCTCCCCCGGGAAGTACTTGGGGCTATATTACTAATGGTGGAACTGAGGGGAACCATTATGGTTTATTTCTTGCGCGGGAGTTAATGCCAGGGGGCATCGTTTATTATTCTCAAGATGCCCATTACTCCATCGACAAAGTTTTGCGCTGTCTGAATTTAGATAGCATTATGATTCGGAGTCAGCCGGATGGCTCGATGGATTTAGACGATCTGCGAGAGACCTTACGGATTCACCGGGATGTGCCAGCGATTGTGTGTGCCGCGATTGGAACCACTATGAAAGGGGCCGTCGATGATATTGCTGGAATTCAAGGGATTTTTCAGGATCTGGCTTTGAAGCGTCATTATCTCCATGCCGATGCAGCTTTGGGGGGGATGGTTCTTCCGTTTATTGATACTGCGCCTCCATGGAACTTTGAGGATGGCATTGATAGTATTGCCATTAGTGGCCATAAAATGATTGGTTCGCCGATTCCCTGTGGTGTGGTCTTGGCGAAAAAAGGTAATGTTGATCGAATTGCTCAAAGTGTGGAATATATCGGCACCTTGGATACCACTCTCAGTGGATCTCGGAATGGCTTTACGCCGTTGTTTCTTTGGTATGCCTTTCACACGATTGGTGTGGATGGGTTTAAGCAGATCGTACCGAACTGTTTAAAGATGGCAGACTATGCCATTACCCAGCTGAATCAACTTGACCGCAATGCTTGGCGACATCCCTATTCCAATATTGTGGTCTTTGATCGCCCTTCCCCTGTGGTGACTCAGCGATGGCAGTTGGCCTGTAATGGTTCTTTGACCCACCTGATTGCTATGCCCCATGTGGTGAAAGAACAGGTTGATCAATTGGTGGCTGATATTCAATCCTTGGAATCACCACCAGAACCTTCTTTAACTGATCTACCGGTCTGTGAAACGACTTTAGGGGAAACCAACGAAGAAATTACCCTGGTCGGTTCATCTGAAGAATATTTGCTGACTCAGATATCTGTGGCTTTGGCGTCAGCGGGAATTTCCATTGAAGATATTACGGCGGTTCAGGCCGCAGGGGGAAGCATCATCCAGCTGAAGGTGAGTGACCGGGCTCGGGCATTACAGATTTTGAATGAGCATCTAGATATTGGTCGTTGTCATGGTCAGTATCGACCCTTTAATACAGAAGCTGCGACTCAAATGCTGACTCAGGCAGATTATCAGACCGTTAGTCAAGATGCCCTGCTCGTGAAGCTGAATGATAAGCCTGGGGCCTTAGCGGAGTTGATGAAGAAATGTCGAGAACATGCGATCGCAATCCGTAGTGTTCGTCTTGTATGGCGAGGCCAAGGCAGTGCCCTAGTCGAAATCGCCTCGGATCAACATCAAATCTTGCAGAGGCTACTCGAGGAACAGGTGGTTATGCAATAGCATTGGGCAACACACAATCATCAATATCTCAGAGATGGGTATAAGCAATGGCACATTGACGGATCTTGTTAGCGGCCAAAAGGTCTGGGTTAAGGGGTTGTAGCGAGAGGCAGAATTTGCTGGTCAACCCAGTAGAGATCCCATGCCTGATTTAACATCACCGTCTTCATCGCAGCAAGAGCATCAGCAGTGGCTTCTGACCAATGCATCCCTCTGTTCTTCTGCCGTTTGGCAACAATCAAATCACACGCTTTCTCTGCATGAGCACTACCCATATATTGTCGTTGGAGGCGACGCTCATTGTAATTAACGATATAGGGTTTTCGAGCCTTGAGATAGTCAATCAATTCTTGGAGTTTGTTCTCGTTCTTGGTCTTAGGCCGACAGACTTCTAAAGCTTGAATAGCAGGGCCTATTCTTCCTACCCATAGAGAAGAGTTTAGCTTCCTTTTAAGAGCTTTTTTCTCTTCACGAGTCGAGCAAATCATCCCCGCAAAATCGGCACATTTTCGACGAAGATGATGCCAGTCGAGGAGCAGCTCTTTGTGAGTAAACTGACTCAGATCGGTCTCGAAATAATTGCGTAGCCACTTAGCGCCATCTCCTAAAAGGGCTATGCCTTACCCACAAGTGGATTAAACGCATATGCAGAAGCATTTTTGGTGCTAAGACAAATGTTTCAATATCCCGTAGATTGGCCTTTTCCACAGCATCGTCAACGACAGAATAGGGGTTCAACCTCCTCGCCGTGCCCACTAGGCATTCTCTGGGGCAAAGAATAAGGGGGGTTAGCTCACCTCAAGTCTTTTGCTGGTAAGTACTTCAGGACTTGTGGGTAAGGCATAGCCTAAAAGGGTCACCCATCCATTCAATCCAGCACAGAAGAATAGCATCAGAGAAAGTTGTTTGAGCACCAGTGAGCCAGTTGCACTCAAATAGCGAAACCCCTTAGTCGTCGCAATCCGGGCTACCCGAATCGTCAACCACTTACTCGCTTCTGGCTGACGAACTAAGATGTCATCCGTTGCTGCGATGGTCTGTTCGGGTTGAATTTCAGGACCCAAACGTCTTAGCTTTTCGGCTGGCCAGCAGGCAGCTTCATTGTTACGGGCTTGCAGAACCCGTTGCCAATCCTGATTTGTAACACCCTCAGGCGCTTTAGGATTGGGGGTGGCTAGAGCTTGCTCCACTGCAGCCGTCAGTTCGATTGGCCATGCGGCTCGATGACGAGGTGTTTTCGCCTCAATGAGATTGACCTGGAATTTGCTCAAGTCGCTTTGGTCCTCCCATTGCTCCACTTCCTTTGCTTCGGCAGCTCGGATCATGTCGCCATGCCGTTTCACTAGGACGCTCACTTCACTTCTAGAAATCACTTTGGGCTGTTGAGTTTGCCAGCTCAGTAACCGCTCGACGGTTCGGAAAGGTAAATCTTGCGGAAATAAACAGGCCCACTCTTGCAGCGTTCGAGTAATAATCGTTCCATGGTGCTCGGGTAATAGGTCGTTTCCGGGCATGATGTGTTTGTCAGTCTGCTGGTTGAAACACACTTGCCGTTGTAAGTGCAAAATGCCCAAGCGACAGGCAATCGTTACTGCCCAGGCTTAAATCATTGTGTTGAGAATGAAGGTATAACTCTATCTGAGACTATGTTTTAAGCACACCAGCAGTCAATCCGTACTCATTCGTTGAACAAGAAAGTCTCTGACCAGAAAATTAGTGAATCTGATATTCGAGCAATCTACCATCAAGGAGAGGATGCAGTTGTTGAGCTGGTCACCCTTCTTATTAAACGGATAGAGCGACTAGAAGAGCATCTTGGCAAAGATAGTCGGAACAGTAGTAAACCACCCTCAAGCGATGGCTTTGGGAAGCGGACCAAAAGTCTACGGGGTAAGAGTAAGCGTAAAAGTGGGGGTCAAAAAGGCCATCCCGGTAGTACCTTGGAATGGCGTGAAACCGTCGATGCCGTAGTGTTACATCCAGTCACTCAATGTCAAGGCTGTGGTGCCTCGTTAACAGAGGTCGCCGTCCTTGAGTATGAACTGCGCCAGGTTCATGAGCTGCCCTCCTTGTCATTACAGGTCATCGAGCATCAAGCAGAAGTCAAATATTGTGAGCACTGTCAAACCTTGAACCGGGGTAAATTCCCCAGCGATGTCACCAATGTGGTTCAGTATGGCAGTAATCTCAAAGGCTTGATGGTGTATTTGATGGAGGCTCAACTGTTGCCGTTTGAGCGCACCCGTGAACTGCTTAAAGACCTCTTGGGTTGTCAGGTTTCTGAAGGAACCCTGTGCAACACCCGTACAACCTGTGCCCAGCAATTAGAACCGATTGAAGCCCAGATCAAAGACGCTATTGAGCAAGCAGCTGTGGGACATTTTGACGAGACGGGGTTGCGAGTCAACAGCAAGTTGTGGTGGCTGCATGTCGCTTGTACGAGTGGATTAACCTACTACTTTGTCCATGCCAAACGCGGCACAGCAGCGATGGACGAAATGGATATTCTGCCAAACTTTACGGGCACGAGTATTCATGATGGTTGGAAGAGCTATGCCCGCTATGGTTGTACGCATAGCTTATGCAATGCCCATCATTTGCGCGAACTCCGATTTATTGTTGAACGCTACAAACAACCTTGGGCTGAGGAGATGATCTCACTGCTGCTAGATATCAAAGCTGAGGTAGAGCGGGCAAAAGCTGAACACTTAAGCGTTCTCGATGCGAGACAAGTCGAGGCGTTTGAGCAGCGGTATCGCCAAGTGTTAGCCGATGGATTCAAGCATAATCCAATGCCAACCGTCGATGAAAATGCACCCAAGAAACGAGGCAAGCAGAAGCAGAGTACACCCAAAAACTTGCTCGACCGACTTCGAAAGCACCAAGCTGCTGTCTTGGCGTTTATGTATGATTTTCAGGTGCCTTTTGATAACAATCAGGCTGAGCGCGATATCCGCATGATGAAGTTGAAGCAGAAGATATCGGGATGTTTTCGCTCCTTGGCAGGTGCCCAGCAGTTCTGCCGCATTCGCGGTTATATTTCAACTTTGAGAAAGCAAGATATCCCTGTACTGGATGCACTCAAAAGTATTTTTGCTGACAATCCTGTTAGACCAGTGCTTCAGCCTGGGCAGTAACAGGCAATCTTTTGACTAGCATAGCCATCAAGTTCCACAACATCTGGTCCAAATTGAGCACAGTACTCATCGACCTGCTGTTGGTCGAGTAGATCCCAATGAAGACATAACAAATGACGCATCATCTGTTGACCAACCGTGATAGTCTGCTGCTCTAGAGCGTCTAATGTATGCCCCAGAGACGGCTCATCTACTTCCAAGGTAGGGACAGGAATCCGATTCAATTCACTTATGGAGGATGAGGGAGAATCGTCTTCAACCCAACCAATAGAAATACACAAGTGACCCATCTGATGCCCTGCCAATAAGGATTAGAATGACTTTCTTCCTTACCCTATCAGTCTATTCCCAATGTATTTGATTGACCCAGACCTTTTGGCCGCTAACAGCCCAAGTCAGATCGCAGCATAAATTGAGTTAGTAGCACATCATGGAACGAATATTGCAAGAGGTCTACTGTAAAGGAATAGAACAACCCGCAAAAATTTATAAGTGGCCTATTTTTAGGAAAGAATTTCATTGATGCGTTCAATAATATTTACAAGCATTTTTTGATACTTATATTTAATTCTGTCACGATTATCAGCCAAGTTATTGTAAACACTAATACATAGATTCAAGCGTTCAATATACTCATCTTCAGTCATATTTTCAACAAAATTAAATATATCCTCATGTGGATAAAAATCGGCAACATCTATAAAGCTATTCTTAGGAAAAGTCTCATAGATGCGGTTGTATTTACCAAAATAAATTGGAAGACAACTTCCTGCAATACTGTCCCAAATTTTTTCAGTACAATAATAGTCAAAATTAGTATTTTCAAGACACAAGTTAAAATCATATTTCTTCAGTATATCTTGCTTTGAATCTAGCCAATTATCATTTCTTGATTCTCCAACTGACATGCCATTAGGCCAATCTTTTCCATATATGTCAACAAGCCCTTTTCGATAACCAGCAATACCTAAATTCTGGCGAATTTCTGTTAAATTAATATTGCGATTATCTTTAGTTAAGGTAAATTTTTCAGGCTGAGGAATATATGTGCTTAGAAAAGCAATACATCGCGTTTTATTCAAAAATGCTGAGTTATTAATCTTCTGTATTAATGGAACTTTTTCTCGAATTGCCCATGAGTAAATTGTATAATTACTAATATGAATATCGCCTGTATATACATTCATAATATAAAACTTTGGTAATATTGAATAAGACTTTAATTGAGCACAAAAATCAGTATTAAAGCGAGGCTCATGAGTCCAAAGGAGAATTGGATGATCACCGTATTTAATCATCAAATTTATTCTTTTCCGAATTCCTGGGTTTCGGCGAGTGATAAATAGATCACAATCGCTAGCACTATCAGTAAATTCAATATTGTGTTGTCTGAAGAAATTATTTGCTTTTGCATTATTAACTGCAAAAGGGGTATATTTCATTGAATCTAAACGATATAGTTTAATCATTAATAAACTTTTAATTACTTTAATTTAGTACTTTATAAATTAAATATCATTACATAACAATTCAGCATTGTTGTCATTCACTACATCGTAATGATAAGAAGACATCTTGCAAGGTGACCAAATCCAAACATGTCAATTGATCTTGATTCATCGACTATATCGTTTATTCACTAACGCTAACACTTTTGGCGCGAGTGGTTTCACGCCTGGTTGACTGACAAAAGTTAAATTACAAAACTTGAAACTTCTGCCAGATGTGGATTTAGAGCTGTCATTCAACTGCATATACAAACGTGTGAATCTGAAACTCAAGTTGATCTTAGCGTTTTCCATCTTGCTTGCGAGAAGCGATGGCCCGATCAGGATCCTTGTGAGTAATAAAACCCACAGAGCAAATTAACTGCCAGCACCTGGGTCCTGCGGCCTTGATCCACTCCCATCCAATGCGAAAATAACTATTGCAACGAAACCAATGGGTATCGATCGATTGTGCATCAACAAAGTGTGGGATAGGTGGCTAAATCTTGCCATTCCCAAGGATGCTCCGTCAGTCCAGCCCGTTGGGCAGCCGTGTTCTTGAATCGAGAGTGGCACCAGATCCAATTGAAATAAGTCAGCACCAGTCTTAATGTCACTGCACTCTGTTGCCAGACTTTACCAAACTTGTTCTGACGCCGATGCCAGCGCCCGGTCTGTTGGCGTAGTATGCCATTGGTCCGCTCTAAGCGCTGTGTCAGAGCTTTACTCACTTGATGGATCACCTCATCGGCTAATTGTCGTGAATACCCTTCCCAGCCATCGGTTTGCCAATGGTGACAGGCAGTTTTGCCTTCGGTATTCTCAATTAATTCTTGAGCGAGTTCGTCGGTATGTTTGCCAATACGGCCACTGAGCACCAAGCCACTGTCTTTGGCGAGACTCAACGCTATCCAGCAATCACCGACGCTCAACTCTTCCGGGTCACAGGGCTTTTGCTTTTTTGACAAAGGACCACAACTCATCTGCATTGATGACGTCAGTCGAAACGGCCTGAACGTCTTGGTTGTGAATCATTTGGGCTTTATGGCTCGCTGAACGAATCACACTCACACAAGGGTTGTAAGCCACACCTGTGATGCGGGATAGGCCTCTGAGGTTACTGCCTTCAGCATGAGATTGAAGGATGGTCTGGATGGTTTCAGAAGAAATCTGACGGCGATAATAAAGGGTATCAAAGGTCTCACTGAAGGTTTGGTGACAGTGGGGGCAACGGTAACGTTGGCTGCCTTTACTGGTTTTACCGTCAGAAGATAGGATAACTCAACTCCCTATAGGTTTAACAAACCCACACTTTTTTGATGCACGACCCAATTTTGAAAGCCTGTTTTTCAGACATTAATGGAGTCTCCTAGTTTGACATTTAGGCACAAGAATCCCGATTGCCTCGAAGAATCTTGGCGTAACGTCAGAAACGAACTAGGAACTCATATTGAAATTCCAAACAGAGTAATGTCTGCGTTCAATATAATCTCATATCCCTTCTTTTTTGAAATAAGTAAATCTGCTCAAATCACTATAAGTAAATCAGTTTGCAGACCATCCCATACATGACTATCTCTTGTCAGCTTTGGATAGTTTTTAGTCCTGCCTATTGTCCAGTTGGCACTGGTCTGTTAGCAGGATCTAGCTATAATGCTTCCGACGCAACCTAATGTAGATCAATGGAATGCCCATATTGTCTAAGCGAGAAGATCCTAAAGCGCGGCTTTGATAGCCTGCAAGATGGGACATTAGTCCAGCGATATCAGTGTAAGGATTGCAATCGGCGTTTCAACGAACGCACGGGTACCCCAATGGCTCGCTTACGCACCGCTAGTTCAGTAGTGAGCTATGCCATCAAAGCTCGCACCGAAGGGATGGGTATTCGTGCTGCAGGTCGAACTTTCGGTAAATCTCATACCACCATTATGCGTTGGGAAAAACGCCTAGCAGACCAAGCACAGAACTGGTCACCTCCCGCACCAGCAGCCTCTGATGTGACGGTAGAAGGGGATGAAGTTTACACGCGTGTAGGCAAAAATCTTCCCCCCAGCCAATCCCAGGGCTGGACCATCCATTTCCTTGAACGCGAAAGCCGCTATTGGTTGACAGCACAAGCTGGCCTCAAGGATGCACAACTTTTGCAAATGGCGTTTACTCAGCTTGGGAGTGGGTCAAAGCCTGTGATGGGATTCGATGGTTTACCGATGGTGAGAGGCGTTATGGACAAGAACTTTGGAAGCTCGCCAATGTCTATCTCAATGGTGAGGAGTGTCATCCTGACTATGGGCATCGCAAGGTTTGGCGAGAGGGGTTAGAAGTCGCGATGAAAGTTAAAGGGTCTCAGGGGAATCGGCGAGTAGAGTGGGTGAAAGCAGAGCATCCCTTTACCGCTATCAGTCTAGGGTCTGAGGTCCATGCCAATCATAATGAGGCTCACAATGCTGCCTTGAGGAGACGATGTAGTGCTTATCGAAGACGGCAGAATCTCTACGCTAAGAAGCGGTCGGGGTTACAGCGAGTGCTAGATGTACAACGCCTGATTCATAACTGGGTTAGACCCCATTGGGGGCTCAGTAAGCAGACCACACCAGCAATGGAGATGGGATTTTGTTCTCGTCCGTTGAGCACACTAGAACTCCTCACCAATAAAGGGTTTAGGTATGTGCCCTGTTAGTAGACCAGTGCCGTCCAGTTGATTGGAGTCTGGGGATGGTTGATTTGAGGGGGGTGTAACTTGCGGAGAAGAATTAGATTGAGATTTGATATTGTTAGAAGATGTCTCTAAATCCTTAATCTGAGTAGTAACTTGTTGTAATTGGGTTTGTAGTTGTGCCAACGTAGTTTGGTTGGACTGCAGGGTATCCGTTAAATTTCCGGGAACAGTCTTACGGAGGTCGGTCATTTGATGCTCTAGTTGCTCAACCTGATTAGCGAGACCTGGATCAATACCATTAGCCCTTTGCAATTCTTCTTGGTCTAATTTTTGCAAGTTAATTACTAACCAAGCAAATCCACCAACCGCCAATAGAATAAGTCCAATGATTAGCCCTATGAGGGATGTGGTACGGTTTCGTAGTTGTTGAACATCGCCATTGAGCTTAGTATTCTCAACTCTAATGTTTTGAACCGTCCGATCTAGCTCCGCATACTTTGTCAAATACGATGATTCATGGGATGACTCATAGAAACTAGGATCTGAACTAGATGGGTATGGTGGATTGCTCATAGGTTGTAGATGGTTTTTAGATGGACTTTTTATTATTTGGAAAGTACATGTGCTATTCAGTTCCCTCTGGGACTGGAACCACTGGCGGTGTCGTTGGTGCTCCTTGCGGATTGCTTGGGGGTGTGGGTTCCACCGGCATAGTATTTTCTGGTGTCATGGTCTCTGGAGGAGTAGGGACTTCTTCTGGGGAGGTCATTGTTCCATCGGGTTGTTCAGCCCCTCCTTCCATCGATTCATCCATATCATCCGTCGTAGAACTGTCTACTGGTGTTTCTTCTGACTCGGTATCAGAAGAATCCATCTCAGGAGCAGTGGAATCCTCAGGTTCTGAAATTTCGGGTTCGACACTTTCAGGCGTATCTGCAGCCCCTTCAACGTCAGATGAATTGTCAGATGAAGGAACAGTATCTGATTGACTAGTTCCTGAACAACGAGAGTTGAGAGGGAAGTTTTTACAGAGGATTTTCATTACCTCAGGAGAAAGTTCCTCTTCCTGGGTTTCACTCTCATCGACTTGTGCAACATGGGTATTCGTACTGGCTAAACCTTTAGTTGAATCAGGTGTGTCAGCTAGTGCAGGTAAACTTGCCATAAGGCTAGACATACCAATAACTGTTGAAACCAGCTGAATGGGAAAAAGAGATTTAAAATATTTCACGAAAATTCCTTCGCCTTCGTAGGCAGAACAATAGTTGGGTCGCAGGATGCTGTCCTTTATCCGTAGGACGACTGAGGACAAATACGATCCAGGTTGTGATGGATTATTTCTGGTAAATCAAATAGGAATATTGATTTGCACAGTATTCAATTACCAAAGTAGGTTGTGGGTTATGAATGATTTCTCCCACGATGGTTCAGCAAGCTAGGCTAGTCACCAGACTTATGCCATGTCAGTTTAAGACTGGCTAGTGAGGGTTCTTAAGGAGATGGTTCCTCAGAATTGTCAGGCGAGTTTTCTTCTTCATTAGGAGAAAGTGGTGCCTCAGAAGCAGGTGTTTCCTCTTGAACAGAGGGGGATGACTCTTCTTCTGATTGATTGAGTTCTGCCCCCCCTTGAGGAGACTCACCTTGGTTGACAGGCGGTGCAGGGATCTCTCGATTAGCCGTTTCACATGCACCCAAAATAGATGCCAATGCCATCATCAAAAAAAGAGGGACAAATCTAAGTTTCATCATGGATACCTCCTGACAAAACTACTGGATAGCAGTCTTGGTATATGGGCTATATTTCAGAGCCTACGAGGCAAAGGTGAATAATGTGAGAATTTATTGAGAACTCTTCAATTTGTGCAACGGAACCCATACAAAACTAAAGGGGTTGTCGATATATAGAGTGGTACTTGATGATCTGGAAGCGGTTGTTATTGTACAAACGATTTGCGCCACCCAGGTTTCTACTGTTGACTCCTAAGACAGTCTCAGTCAGGTCCTGGTCCTTTTGATACTTCAGACTTAGGGAGATTACAGCCCACGCCAGCCCCCATTTGCCCCAAGGATGATCAATTATATAAATCCCATGAAGCTCTGTTGGCGATCATATTTTGTGTTCGTGGCTGATGAACTTACCTGGCCTGCCATTTGGTTGATGGCTGACTATAGTTTATTTGCCCGTTCTAGCCAGTCCTTGGCACTGGACGGATCTCCCTGCTGTTGGTACAGCTTCGCCACCTGACGATAATCTGCCTTTGCCCCTGCACGCTGACCTGCTTTTTCTCTGGCGCTGCCGCGCATGATAAACCAAGACGTTTGAAAGGGCTGTAATTCAATCATCTTGGTATAGTCCGCGATGGCTTCAACGTAGCGTTTTTGCTTCTCGTACAGTTGCCCGCGACTCATATAAACCGATGTATCATTCGGTTTAAGGGTTTGCAGCTGACCATAGGCTGCAATTGCCCCCTCAATATCATTCTGATCTTCACTCAGGGAAGCAATCTGCTCATAGGCACGGGAATTGCGAGGATTAATCTTCGTGATCATCCGATAGTCCTGGAGTGCACCCTGGGGGTTGCCACTGTAACGGCGCACATGGGCACGACGATCGTAGGCTTCGACATTCTTTGGATTGAGCTTGATCAGCTGGTCATAATCTTTGAGAGCGCCCTGCTGGTCCCCTTGAATAAAGCGGGTACTGCCTCGTTGACTGAAAGCCAATACATTCTTTGGATCCAGCCGAATAATGGCGGAATAGTCTTGGATCGCGGATTGATAATCGGTCTGGGCCATATAAAGGGTGGCGCGCCACAGATAAGCCTGCAACCGATTGGGGTTCAGTTCAATTACCCGACTAAAATCCGAAATTGCACCCGCTGCATCACGACTCGCATTCCGATAGGCTCCCCGGAGCCAATAGGCTTGTTCGGCCTTGGGATCGAATTCGATTACTCGATCTAAATCTTGCAGAGCAGCTTGGGTTTGACCACTTGCGATCGCATAATTCGCCCTTGCTAAATAAAGGCGAGCTTCACGGGGCGAAGTGCCAATAGCCTGAGATAAGACGGCCCGAGCGCCAGCGTAGTCGCCCGACTGGGCTTTAATCGCGGCGTTAATCAGTGCATCATCAACGGGAGAGGGGGGCGGTGCATTGGCAGGTAGATGGGCCTTGAAGGTCATCCCTAAGGACTTGGCTTGTTTCAGAAATGATTCGATAGGAATCCCGAGATTAAACCCTGTTTTAATCCGAATATCGGTATTGATGGTTGAAGCTTCTAGGGCACTATCGACGTCTCCTCGCCCGTGAATGCCGATGAGTTCACCATTTCTATTGAAAACGCCACCGCCACTCATGCCCGGGAGGGTGCGGTTGGTGTAGATCATGGCATAGCCATCAGCAAAGCTGCGGCTGCTGCGGGCGGTAATTTTACCATCGGTAAAGTTATAGACGGGTTGAGTGATAGCCGCCGTTGTCATCGGAAATCCCGCTACGAAAACGGGTAACCCCTCGCTAGCGGTTTGCCCGTTGGCGAGGGAACAGACGCTGTAGGCGCGATCGCTTTGGAAGGTGACGACAGCAAGATCAATATCCTTTAATGGGCGCACCTGCAGTGCTGTATGTTGTTGCTGATCGTCGGTGGTAATACGGTAGGGGCTATCGGTTGCAGCCACAACGTGAGCAGCGGTTAGAAGAGTATAGGTGTTGCCTTGGCGCTCAATAATTACCCCCGAACCCTCGGTGATGCCATTCCCCAATCTAACGGTGACCTGCTTAGCTCGTTGGGCAATATTTCCAGTGGCCAGAGCAACGGGAGAAGTCCCCGTTGGTCGGTCGGTCTGGGGCAGGGCAATGGGCTGTGCTTTGGTTTTGCAAGTATCGGGATAAAGGGCGGCGATAGGCCCCGTGGATACGCCTTCTGGAACAGGAACCGCGGGACTACCTGGACCTTGGAGCGGTAGACCCGGTTTTTTGGTGACGACCTGACCTTCTACACGAACCCCATAGCCAATGCTGACATTATGACCAATTCTGACGGTGGCAGGCTGCGGTTCAGGTGGATTCGTCCCTGGGAAGGGGGACAGAGCTGCGGGTAGGGGTGCTGTGCTGGTGTGATGGTCTCCGACTGGCCTCTGGCCATCGCAGTTCTTGGATACGGTCTGGGCTTGACTGGAGGTTGGGGCTAGGAGTACTGGCAGCCCCAGTAGGCCTAGATTGAACAGCAGTAATCCCCACATTACCCCTCGATGTTGCTTCATAACCCGCTTTTGCTTTTGTACATCACCATAAAAATCCAGCGACATCTCAGTGCAGCTTTATACCTGCCTTTTCGCTGGATCTACAAGGCCATGATAGCCTTCCCATTGATGAACGTCCTGCCGACTCACCTCGTTTGCGTGAATTTTCTCGATTGGGCTGAAAAACACCTATCAAGTTTTTTGGTCTTCAGGAATTTTTTTCTGTAGCCCCTCGATACCTGGAGGATATGCCAGATTCTCGGCACCGTTGGTCCCCCCAAGTTAATGGGCATAAGAACCATTCAAAGCTTGGGTTAGAAAGCTCTGCAACTTTGGCCTTCCCCTGGTTTGTGAGCGAAAAACGGTTTGTCCTAGAGCAGTAAACTCATCCAAAGATCAAAGAAGGGGCAGCACCAAGGCGTCCCCCCTTGATTAGGCAAACGGTTTACTGACCATAATGAATTGGGCAATACAAAGGGACATTGGAAAGAAAAAGCTCAGGATAGTAATGATGCTATTAGAATAGGCCAGTAATTATCTAACGCAGGAGTGTAAGTACACGATGTTGTAGATTTTGGCCAAGCCCCTATTGTTATGAAACAACCTCAGTAGGCGCTAGCGGGGGATGGTAGGCAGTTCAACAGTAACGGTAGTTCCGGACTGTGGATCAGAGCTAATTCGCAAGTGTCCACCATGTTCTTCAACGATGCGTTGCACTATGGGTAGCCCTAACCCATTTCCTGTGGACTTAGTGGAATAGAAGGGCTGAAAGACCTTGGCTAACTGATCGTCAGGAATCAGCTCGCCCCAGTTATGAACATTAATGCAGACCCGATGGTTTTGGCTCTGTAGTTGAATATCAATTTCATCTCCAATACTGGATGCTTCGCAGGCGTTTGTTACAAGATTAATCAATACCTGCTTAAGTTTGTCCGCATTTCCCTGAATGTTAACTGGGTTACGCTTGGGGTTATAAGCCAATTTCTTATTAACCGCAGCAGGAATGGCTTGTAAGTTTTTGATACAGCTCGTGATTAGAGCGTTTAGATCTAGGGAGGTAGCGCTCAAGTTGTCAGGTCTGGTATAGAGCAAAATCTCATTGACGAGACGTTGTAACCGGTCCGCTTCATCTAGGGCGAAATCAAGCCGCAGTTGAAAAATCTCTGGCAAATTGAGATTTTTGAAAGACTGAAGGCTCATGAGTATTGTGGTCAATGGGTTCCGCACTTCATGGACAATCATGGTTGAGAACTTGCCTAGCTCTGCGAAGCGCGCATCCTCGGTTTGACGATTGCTTAAAAATGGTTGCCCTTTAGGGATTAGAGCATCTAATTGGGTAAACGCCCTCAGCTCAGACTGTTGTGTTTGGATTTGAGACTGATAGTCTCGACTGATGAACGGCTTACTCTGGGGTAAGGTCCGAGGTGAAAATGCCTGATATGTATTCATTGGAAAGATTAACCCACTGGAGAATAGAAGCATCGGACATATTAATCGTGCGAAGCACATCGTGTCGCAGTGTCAATCTGTTGTGAAGTTTGTCCAAGAGTCACTTGATTTTGCAGTTGGCCCTGACGATTGAATAGCTACACTGATGCTTTTACCTAGGTAAAAGCATGCCGATTGCTAGATTGATACACCTTTAGGATCCGCTGCTCCACCAGACAAAGGGGACTTCAATCTGTCTGAGAATTGTGATGCTGATGCAAGCACTGATATCCCTGGGGTAAGGAGTCGTTGTACCACTGATGAACGATTGAGACATGACACAGAGCTGTTGAATCGA
The DNA here is from genome assembly GCF_000238775.2 of Acaryochloris sp. CCMEE 5410. Taxonomy (NCBI): domain Bacteria; kingdom Bacillati; phylum Cyanobacteriota; class Cyanophyceae; order Acaryochloridales; family Acaryochloridaceae; genus Acaryochloris; species Acaryochloris sp. CCMEE 5410. The sequence goes on from NZ_AFEJ02000001.1 coordinate 359,296, forward strand.
GAGCTGCCACAGCTCTGTGAAAGGCCCTGACTAAGGGTCCGTCTTGGGTGTCTTGTCTGGAGACAGCATATTCAAGATCCGAGAAGAGAGATTGTCGCTACTTTCCATCATTTCATTGGCGAGTCCTTTGACTTCAGGATCATCAGATTTTAGGAATTCTGCTGCCATTTCAGAGATTTCCATCTGCATAACCAGCATTTCCATTAACTTCTTCCGCCTTTGGTAGGCTGGGCTGATTTCTTTCCGAAACGGAGAAGCAATCAAAAAGCTTGAATTGGGTTGGGTGGGTAAGTTGGACTGAGTTTTTTGTAAGGGGACTGCAGCAGCAGGAGCGGCCATACTTAATGCAATCAGTGAAGCAATGGAGCTAACTTTACCGGGGAGAGCCATTCTTTGAGATCTCATATACGGTGAACTGCACCCAATCTTCTATCTGCCTTTTCATCGAATGGGAAGATATTCCCAGTTCAAGCTAAAGATCGGTTGATAGATTGGTTGCGTAATCACCCTATCGGTTGCCCCTCCTAGGGAGTCTTTTAGTTTTTTGCAGGAGATAACAAAATCTTGCGGTTCGAAGGAAATGATCTGGTTAATGCAGAAATGTCAGAATTTTCTGTGTCTGACACTACCTTATTTGATGTTGTTTTGGCTGGGATGACTAGCTCAAAAAGGCATCAAATAGGTTGAGGGTTCGAAGGCGGAGGGTCGCAGCTAGGGCATCATACTGAATTTTGATGCGTAGCATAGAACGAACCCTTGCTCGCAGTTCTAGGCTATTGATGGGTTTAGAGATAAAGTCGTCTGCTCCGGCATCTAAGGATCGGGCTAGATCTTCTTTGGAGGTAAGGGCCGTGACGATGATGATGGGAATATGCTTCCAGTTGGGGTTGGCTTTAATCAGGCGGCAGGCTTCAATACCATCCATTTGTGGCATCATGACATCGAGCAGAATGACATCAGGCTGCAGGGAATCTAGCTGCTGAATGGCCGCTGGGCCGCTGGCCGCATAGGTCAACTGATAGCCTTCCCGCAGGAGTAACCCCTCGATCACGTCGAAGACCCGCTCTTCGTCATCAATCACAAGGATGGAATGTTGTTTGCTATCCATAATAATTCCTACAACATCGCTAAATCTGGAGGTGTTTAGTGAGCATCTGGGTGAGTTGCTCCATCTTTAAGGGTTTGGAGAGAGAGTCACTAAATCCAGCGGCGAGGAAGCGCTCTTGATCCTCAGGCATTAACAGGGCAGTCAGCGCAATGATAGGGGTATCAGGGAGATGGTTGCGAATTTGTCGAGTGGCTTCTAAGCCATCCATTTGGGGTAAGCGAATATCCATAAAGATTAAGTCTGGGATTTGAGTGGTGGCGAGGTCGATGGCGGTTTGGCCGTCGGTTGCGATCGCAACCCGGTATCCCTGTTCTTCCAGATAATCCGTGAGCAACAGAACAATAGCTTCTCGATCTTCGGCCAGCAAGATCAACGGCTCAGAGATATTCTGAGGTTGATGGGGCAAATCGGTAGGTTCTGCTTTTTCTGGGGGGAATTGAGAGCAGGGTAGCGTAACGGTAAAGGTGCTGCCTCTACCCACTTCACTCTCCACCTTAACGGTACCGCCATGGAGGTTGACGAGGCGTTGCACTAGGGTTAATCCTAACCCAGTGCCTGAATAGGGGCGTGCCCAGGAGCTATCCAACTGCACAAAGGGTTCAAAGATGTTGGAGAGTTCCGCCGGAGTAATGCCAATCCCGGTATCGGTAACGCTGACTTGGACTTGCTCAGCGTCTGCTGTCGCCTGCACAGATACTTCACCGTCCTGGGGCGTAAATTTGAGGGCATTGCTGATCAAATTCTGTAAGACTTGGCGAAGACGCAGCTCGTCTCCGGTGACCTCTGCTAAATCCGAGGGAATATGGTGGCTCAACGTAATATTCTGCTCCAGAGCCTGTGGCCGGACTATTGCTAGGCAGCTCTCAACCAAGGCACCCATTGAGACCCGCCCTCGCTCTAAGACCAAATTACCCGACTCAATTTTGGACAGATCAATTAAATCATTCAGCTGGGCTAGGAGGGTTTCACCACTCTCTTCAATGGTGCAAACGGACTTTAGTTGTTTGGGGTTGAGGGAACCGTAAACTTCCTCTCGCAGGACTTCTGCCAAGCCGATAATGGCCGTTAAAGGGGTGCGCAGCTCATGACTCATGGTGGATAGAAATTCATCCTTGAGCCCTGCTGCCCGCTTTAGGGCGGCATTGACAATCACTAACTGTTCACTCAGTTGCTGATACTGGGCATTGACTAATTGCTGACGTTGATAGAGCTGGTAGTTATCGATTGCGATCGCAGCCCGTTCTGCTAGGACCTCAGCGAACTGGACCTCTTCCTCTGTACAGCGATGGGGCTGTCGATAAAACGAACAGACGGTGCCTAAGACTTTCCCCATTGGGGTTTTAATGGGAATCCCCAGGTAGGCTGCATAGCCTGCGGGCATCTGCCCGATTGGATCATGAGCCGAATCCTCCACCATTAGTGTGGCCCCCTGTTCCACCACGCAATTGGTGATGGACCCATGCAAGTTCCAAACGGTTTCGGCATTGTCCATTTCCACGCTACTGGCCAGGATTTGATATTGCTCTCCTTGGCAGAGGGTGACGATGGACCAGTCGGTGCCAATCAGTTGGCTAATTCCTGAGACAACGGTTGTCAGATAAGCATTCAAGTCACTCTGGCGGTAACTCAGGGAGGTCAGGACTTCTAACAGGTGGAGAGTACGGTCGGGCGTCATGATTCAATCGCTCCCAAGCGGCGCAGCATCTGACGGCGCGATTCCGTGAGGCCCCGCGTTCCTGAAATATCTAGTCCTTCGTAGGGGCGCTCTAGGGACAGGGTGCCTAACGGTTGGCCAGATGCTACGGACCATAGCCGTAAGGTGCCGTCTTGTCCCCCACTCACCAAATACTGACTATCGGGGGTGAAAGCCACGGACCAGACCGAGTGGGTATGCCCTGTGAGGATCTGGAGACATTCCCCCGTCAAGGCATCCCAGAGCCGAACGGTGTTGTCCGCACTACCACTGGCAATATATTGCCCATCTGGACTGATCTGGACAGTCAAAGCAAGGCTATGATGACCTTTCAGGATTTGGTAACAGTCTACTGTGGAGAGATGCCAAAGTCGGATCGTCCGGTCTTCACTGGCCGTTGCCAGGATATCTCCAGCGGCACTGACAGACCAAACGGTGCCCGTATGTCCGGTCAAAGTGTGGCGACAGTCACCAGTGCCCATATCCCATACTTTAATGGTTTGATCCGCACTACTACTGATCAGCAAATTGTCGGAGAAGGTAACGGATAAGACCCAACTGTCATGGCCAGTGAATGTCCTAAGGGTGTGGTGATTAACGACATCCCACAGCCGAATCTGATGGTCAGCACTGCCGCTAGCGAGGGTCTGACCATCGGGGCTAAAGGCAATTGTCCAAACCGGGCCACTATGGCGAGGGGCCATGGTCAACTGCCGCCCGGTTCCAGGCTCCCAGAGCTGGACGGAGCCATCTTCTCCACCGCTGGCAATCCGTTGACCATCGGGACTAAAAGTGACCTGGCGAGCTGAGGATTGTAGATGGCGCTGCCGACAATGCTGCTGATTTAGATCCCACAGCCTAACCACATGATCGGTACTGCCGCTAGCAACGGTTTGACCATCTGAACTGATCGCTACAGACCAAACCGCATTGGTATAGCCTTGAAGGGTGCAGAGTCGCTGTAGGTCCTGCTGTAGCTGCCAGACTCCTAGGGTTTGCTTATCACAAGCTAGAAGCAGACCATTCTGACTAAAGTCGACGGCCCAGATTTGACGGTCGTATGTGGCCTGGAACTGCAGCAGTTCTCCGGTGGGAACCCGCCAACATTTGAGGAATTGGCGATCGCCTGCCCCTAATATTTCTCCATCCGCACTAAAAGCCATTGACCATACAGACGTTAACGCCTCAATCACATGAATGCACTTTAGGGTTCTTACCTGCCAGAGACGAATTGTTTGGGCATCGCTGCTGGCTAAATATTGGCCATCGGGACTCACGGCAATACAGGTAATGGGTAGGGAATGCCCGGTAAAGGTGGCTAGGAGCCCAGAGGTTGGATGCCAAAGCCGAACTGTTTGATCGGCACTGCCGCTGGCTATCCATTCCCCCTCTGGATGGTAGGCAACAGCAGTGACGCCATCGGTATGCCCAGAGAGGATGTGGATACAGTGTCCCGTCGTCACATCCCAAAGGCGAAGGGTGCAGTCATTACTGCCACTGACCAGGGTTTGACCATTGGGGTTAAAGGCAATGGACCAAATCCGATCCTGATGGCCGCTGAGGTTCTTTTGTCCCTGCCCCTGCTCCAGATCCCAGAGTGAAATGGTTTGATCGAAGCTGCCGCTGGCGAGGGCTTGACCATTGGGGCTAAAGGCAATGGACCAGATGGGTTCTGGATGGGCCTGGTAGGAACATAACAGCTTGCCATCCTGAATTCGCCAAATTCTGGAAATGCCATCGGTATGGGCAGTGGCGACCCATTCGCCGTTGGGGCTAAACGTGGCGTCACAGATATCGCCAAAGGTCTGGGTGAAGACGCTTTTAGCGATATCAGCATTTTTAAAGCTCCCATGATGGAGATTAATCCCTTGGAGATAGGCTTGCCAAACGGTGAGTCGGGAAAAGTCATAGCCCGTGAGATCGATATTGAAGTACACCAGCAGATTAAGAAGATTGCCTGCAGCATAGCTGGGCTGGGACGAGAGTTGCGACAGTATCTGCTTAAAGTGAACTTCAATCTGGGCGGGGCTGCCCAGTCTCTTTAGAAGCCGTTCGGCTATCGGGGCCAACACCAAGCGAATTTGGCAGTCGCGCAGATAGTCTGGGTTGTTCGCTTTGATCAGGGCATGGGAGTAGAACAGAGACGTCTCAGGCAGGGGCAGATTAAGGAGTTCTGTACTGACGGTATCAATCAAGCGATCGCAAACATACTCCATAATCACGGGCTGTAGGGTCAGCTCAAATACGGTACTATCCCGTTCCAACAGTGAGCGACGGTCAATGGATTCGATGGCTTCTAGAAGATGAGCTGAGGGAACGAGAATGTTAGCTTGGAGAGTTTCGAGCGAGAGGGGGGCACGTGCGATCGCAAGCCAATACAGAACCTGCTGTTCTAAGGAAGATAGCCTTGCAAACTGTTGATCCAGCAGGAGACGGATTTCACTAAAAGCAATTTGTTCTTGGTCGAGAAATCCTTGGATATCGCCCCCAAAGAGATCTTGGATGGCGGTGGCGACAATTTTTAAGGCCAGGGGATTACCCTGATAGGTTTCAACTAGCTTACCAGCGGCGGAATTGAGATGGGTAAAGCCTTTTTGACTAAGAAGTTTCTGACCCGTCGATGCTTCTAAGCCCTGTAGCAGGTAAGTACGAACGGGTAGGGCTTCCCCTTCAAAGGCTGCGATTCCTTGGGGTTTTTCACGGCTGGTGAGAATTAAACAGCTCTGATGGTGGGTGCTGGCGATTTGGTGTAACAGCTCCCCATACCCTTGAAAGTCAGACTGATACCGACCAGCGGGACGACCGCGCTCCAGGATGGACTCTACATTATCGAGAATCAACAGACATCGAGACTGGCGCAAGTAGTTGATTAGTTCAGCGATTTGGCCATCCAAGTGCTGGGGTAGGTCAGCCTGCCGTTGCCCAGACATGACTTGCAGGTAGTCCAGTAACAGCATCTCGATGGGGGGAGCATTACGCAGGGACCGCCAGATCAGGGTTGTAAATTGATCTTGGACTTGCTGGGCCAGTTTGACGGAGAGGGCCGTTTTTCCCATGCCCCCCATGCCCAGCAGGGTAACTAAACGACAGCGATCCGTGACGATCCAGTGGCTGACGGTTTCTAAAGCCTGATGGCGGCCATAAAAGGGAGTGATATCGGGTGCTCCACCCCAATCCTGTTGGGCGGGGATGGTCTGGAGGGGTGAAGGTTGCTCACAATCCTCTTGCGACAGGTCGAGGTCTAAGCCATAAAATAGAACTTCCAGGGTGGTGAAGTCTACAGTTTCTTGGCGCAAAATCTTGCGGACAGTGGTAGGGTGCAAGCCCTTGGGATCAATCATTTGAATCTGCTGAGCAATGCGGGCGGCATTATGTTTTACGCCCGTTTGGGCTTCTAAGGTGAGTAACCGTTGCTGCAGTTTCTTCATCCCGATTGGCGTCAGAGAGAATCCGCGCTGACGCTGGGGTGCAGAAGATTGATCATCCATACTGACTAGGGTACTGCTCTGGGGGCATTACAGACACTGCTAGTGACAAACAGTTTTTAGATTATCCACTCAGTCCTGAAACCAATCTGTGGCCAAGCACTAGAGCGATCGAGGAAGATTTTATCCGTATTCAACTGCATGTTACAGTGCGATCAAAGACCGAGGATTCCCTTGAAAACTCTCTAAAAGGACACGGCTAGGTTGGATTTTGATGCGCTGGTAATTGGAGCAGGCCCCGCTGGGATGATTATTGCGGCGGCCTTGGCCGAGCAAGGCGTAAACGTCGGCGGTCTGACGGCTATCCCACTGGAACAAGTCTGGCCGAATACCTATGGTATCTGGCGGGATGAACTCGAAGCGTTGGGATTAACGGACTTATTAGGCCATTGTTGGGACAATTGTGTTTCCTATTTTGGTAAAGGGGAAGTTAACCACGGTCGTGCCTACGGTTTATTCGATAAAGCCAAGCTGCAAAACCATTTGTTGGCCAAATGCGAAGTCGGGAGAGTGATATGGCAGCAAGGTGAGGCCACCCAGATAGAGCATAATCATAAGTACTCAATCGTCACGACTGCGGCGGGTGAAGCTATACGAGCCAGGGTAGTGATCGATGCCAGCGGCCACAATCCCATGTTTATCCAGCGGCCAGATCAAGGGGCGGTTGCCTTTCAAACGGCCTATGGTATCGTCGGACATTTTTCTGCACCTCCCGTTGAGCCGCAACAATTTGTGCTTCAGGATTTTCGCAGTGAGCATCTGTCAGCAACTGAACGGGCCACCGAGCCACTGACCTTCCTCTACGCGATGGATTTTGGGGATGATGTCTATTTTGTGGAAGAGACATCTCTGGCGATGGCCCCTCCTGTCAGTTTTGAACTCCTAGAGCGACGCTTGCACCAACGATTGGCAGCCCGAGGTGTTCAGGTGACCGCTGTCCACGAGGTGGAACGCTGCATCTTTCCGATGACGCTTCCCTTGCCCGATCTCAATCAGCCCGTGGTGGCTTTTGGTGGGGCGGCGAGTATGGTACATCCCGCTTCCGGTTATATGGTCGGGGCGCTACTGCGCCGTGGACCGGGTTTGGCCGCAGCGATTGCCATCGCTCTCCAGGATGCTCAAGCTGAGCCAGCCGAGATTGCCCGGAAGGCATGGCAGGAGCTATGGAATCGCGATCGCTTACGCAAGTACTATCTCTATCGGTTTGGCCTAGAGAAGTTAATGCGGTTTGATGAGGGGCTATTAAACCAGCATTTCGATACGTTCTTTAGTTTGCCTAAAAATCAATGGTCGGGATTTTTAGCTGATACCCTATCGACACCCGAATTGGTCGGAGTGATGATGCGCTTATTTGTCATCGCTCCCAATTCCCTGCGCTGGGGGTTGCTGCAAATGCCGGGTCAGGAAAGCAATCTGCTCTGGCAATCAGTCGCCTCCTAATCGCAAAATCGCCGCTGGCTGGGTTTTCCCAATAACGTCTGCCAAGCTTGCAATATTGGTTCGAAGGTTTCAGGCTGTTGGGGATAAAGAATGGCATCATTCGGGATTTGTACCCAAGGTTGAGCACTGGTTACCCAGAGATGGGTAACGGGCATGAACCATTTGGTGTTGTCGAGGGTTCCAGGCTTCACGTTAAAAATTTCTGGGTTGCGTTCTGGTGCATGATAAATCCGCGTTCCACAGCTAGGACAAAATGCACTGCAGAGATTGAATGAGTGCTCACTTAATTGGCCCTTTGAAATCGGCTGGTGTGAAGTCTAGGTTCAACGAGGTTATTCTTTTTGTGAATCTTATTTTAGAGGGAATTGATATCACTTTTAAAAGTATTTCTCTGCCATTTTCTTGCAATCTATTTAACGAATTGAAGCCTGTTTTTAATGTTTTATATTCTCTTGAAAATTGCATTTATATCTCATTTTTTAAACATGTTTAGCTCATATATTACTCAGCTTGTTCTTATTTTTAAAAAATAGTCTGGGCCATGAACCTGACTCAATTGAGTCACTATGGAGATTTGATATGTTCTCATTATTGCCAGGTAGCACCGACCCCTTATTTGTTAGCGAATTTGAGGGGGCTGAATTTTTCGGTAGCCCACAAGTTGGCGGTGGCGTTTTTGCGGTGGGCCAAGAAGATACCACCAATATTTTTGTGTTTGATGACACCAATGATGTGGCTGCAGGCGGCGATGAAGTTGATATCTTGATGGCCAATGGCGGTGACGACAATATTATGGGAGCCGAAGGAACGGACTTCTTATTTGGGGGATTTGGGGACGATATTGTTCGCGGCGGCGAAGGGGATGATGTTGTTGTTGGGAATGAAGGCTCTGATATCTTAATCAGCGGCAGCGGTAGTGATATTTACGAGTACTTTGCCGATCAAATCTTGCCGGGAGATCTGGATATCATCCTAGATTTTGAAGCAGGCGAAGATGCGGTGGTGATTGTTGGTAGTACGGATGTGACCTATGACAACACTACTGGTTTTCTAACGGTGGATGGAACGACAGCCGCTGTTCTTGATGCCGGGTTGGGGCTAGAGGTGTTGACGCGGGCGAATTCTGCGGTTGTCTTTGAGGCGGGGGCAGATGTGTCCAGTTTTGGCACTGCGCCCACACCTGAAGACGCGGAGGATCAGCCGGACACTTTGGATAGTGAGGAAGGATCTGAGGCGCTATCGATTGTAGATACTGCCCCTAGTCTGGCCCCTGGGAGTACCGATCCGCTGTTTATCAGCAATTTTGAAGGGGCGCAGTTTTTTGATGCTCCTCAAGAGGGCGGTGGCGTTTTTGCGGTGGGTCAAGAGGACACCACGAATATTTTCGTATTTGAAGACAGCAACGATGTGGCTGCAGGTGGCGATGAGGTTGATATTTTTATGGCCAATGGTGGTGATGACAACATTATGGGGGCTGAAGGAACGGATTTTATGTTTGGGGGCACCGGAGACGATATCGTCCGGGGTGGCGCGGGCGATGATGTCGTCGTCGGGAATGAAGGATCAGATGTGCTGATTGGGGGAACCGGGGCGGATATTTTTGAGTTCTTTGCCGACCAATTTGGTGTGGGCGATCTGGATGTGGTGCTGGATTTTGAAGCAGGTAGCGATGCCCTCGTCATTGTCGGCAGTACAGATGCTAGCTACGACAATGTGACGGGTTTTGTATCTGTGGATGGCACTGAAGTGGCTACCTTGGATGCGGGGTTAGGTCTGGATGTGTTGGTGCGGGGTAACTCTGCTGTGATTTCTTAGGGCCTTGGCCTGATTATCTGAAATTGCTAGGTAAACCTGGGTCTGGGCCTTTTCGTTAGGGGCTGAACTCGGGTTTGCCCCTGGGGCGATCAAAACTGCCCTTTGAGATTCGCTGAATTCTGCGGTAGGCGCCCCCATTGGAATCTTACTCGGATGGGAATTGCCGAAGTTCCTTCTATGAAAGCATCATCGGGGTGTTGATGCACCCATCTCCACATGCACTCTGAGGAGGGTTCTCAGGCATATCAACATTGAGAATAAAGGAACTGAGAGCGAAACCCAAAACGGCAAGGCAAGTAAGCGGAATAAATGTCTGTCTGAGTTCTTGCATGGTGGTTGGGGAGAGCGACACTTCCAATCTAGGGTTCATTTCTGAGAGAACCCTGATGCAGGATTGAGGGATTCAAAAAGATATCTGAAGGATTTCCAGATTATTGATGAGAATGCTGAAGATTACAGCTCAGAGAACTCAGTACAGGACAAAAATTGAAGTCATCACTCACTGTCGTCATCATGAGTCGCGTTGAGAAGTTGATTTGGAAGCCCAATTAAACTCCGAGTGATCCGATTCCATAACTCAGACGTTATGCACCACCTAGATCATGTACTTCAGCAAATCCGACAGGCAAGTGAGCAAAAGCATTGATGGACAATCAAAGTCCCCCAGAATGGGGGATTTAGGGGGCTAATGCAGCATAATTGAGGCTTTTGGATAGAAAAACATCGGATCTAGTTGTGAGGAGTCGTGCTCTCCTTAAAAACTACCCCTCGCTAGCTTACAAAAGTTTGTCCTGTACTAAAGTCAGTGAATGGTTATTTCGTCATGTTGTACAAAAGTGGTGAAAGGTCTATCTCAGGACTGCAAATTGATTAATGCTGAGATTTCTGCCGTTTGTTTTAGCAACCACCAGGCCCCCTGAATCCCTTATCCTAGGGGACTTTAAGGCTATATCTAGAGCAACCGCCAGGCCCCCTAAATCCCCCATTCTGGGGGACTTTGAGGCTATATCTAGGCTGATTATCAAGATTGAAGGCTCTATGGCTACGGAGGTTCAACTCTGTTGCTCTAATCAATTAAGACACAAGGGGCTATCAGTGATATTAGAGCTGTGTTCTACCATAATTTCTGGTGTTATTACGTCGGCTACCCTCAGGAGACGCACTCTGATGATTGATTGACCGCTATTCCTGATCGATGGACTAGGGGATTTTTTCGTGGATTACGGTAGCATTTGAGAATGCCAGTCAGAAGAGGTCAGTTGTGATGACTACTGAAGTTCGAGCAGACGGGCATCAGAATTTGCTCAGATCTGATTTATCAAGGCAAGAGCGGCTGCTAGCGGGGGTCGCTGAGGCTACGAGGCGGTTATTGGCGATCGCAGATTTTGATACGGCGGTCAATGGTGCTCTGGAAGCGATCGCAACTGCAGCAGAAAGCGATCGCATCTTTGTCTATCAGAATCATATAGAGCTGAATACCCATAGAGAGTTCGCAACCTGTCCCTATGAGTGGACAACTGCAGGTGTTGTCAAAGCAAGTAAGCTTCCCAATCAATTTCCAATGTTTTACGACGAAATTGAGGGGTATCGCGAATGGCTATCTGATTTAAAGACGGGCCAACCTGTACAAAAATTGGCCCGAGAAATGTCAGTGTTAGGGCAGGATAAACAAGTCCAGGAACAGGCGCTGTCAGTGCTCACAGTACCCATTTTTTTAGAGGGTTATTACTGGGGGAACTTTGGCTTTGATGATTGCACCACAGAACGGGTATGGAGCGAGGCGGAGATTGCCGTGCTGGAGACAGCAGCGGCGAGTTTCTCAGGAGCGCTGGAACGGCGCGATAATCTAGCGGAACTACAGCGGCGAGATGCATTACTAAAGAGTGTAAATGCAGCAGCGCAGTGCTTAGTTGCAACGAGTGAGCTAGAGCAGGCGATTCCAGAGGCGTTGCGAATTTTGGGGGAAGGAGCGCAGCAGGATCGGGTTTATGTGTTTGAGAATGTGGTGGAGGCTGAAACGGAAGAAATTCTGCTTGAGATGCCCTTTGAATGGGTAGCGCCAGGAATTATCTCTTCTCAGAAAGTCAGTAGGTTCCCGATTCGATTTCATGACTTTCCTGAAGTTGCAACTCAGCCGATTTTGGAAGGTCGAGTTGCTCAGTTTTTAACGAGAGATTTGGAAGGGGCTGCACCTAAACACAATGAAACTGAACAAACAAAGTCTTTAGTTGGCGTACCAATTGACATATCCGGTCATTGGTGGGGAGTGTTAGGTTTCGATGATTGTAAGGCCGAGCGGGTTTGGAGCGATGCGGAAATCGCTGTTCTAGAAACAGCGGCGGCTTGTATTGGCAGCGCCATTGAACGCGATCGCACCCGTAAAGAACGCGAAGCAACGGCTCAGGCGCGTGCTGAAGAGCTATCTCAAGTCAACAGTATTTTACAAACCAGTCTCACGAATCTTGCAAGTCAAACGGATCTCAATGCTTTTTTAGGTCATGTTACCCACTTAATCAATCAGGCTGCTGGCGCTTTTTCCGGTTATGTATTCTTACATGACACGCCGACCAATACCTTAGAGTTGCGACTTTCGGTCAAACAAGGACAGGTTTGTATCGGTGCATCTGCAACGGACCCCGAGTTATTTCAACACCCCTTTCCAGCAGATATCACGCCAGCCTACCCGGATTTATGTAAAACCCGTGAGATTGGTTTATATGGTGGTTATTTGTATACCGATTCGGACCTGATGTGGCCTGGGAATGCTGAATGGCATCGTCGGTCTGGGCATAAAGAAGCGGCGGCTGTGGCTTTATTTGCAGGCGATCAACCTATCGGAATGCTAGGACTCACCTTTGACCATGAGGTTGATCTTAGGGATGAAGATCGAGACCTGATTCGAGCCTTAGCAGACCAGGCTGCTTTAGCTATTCAGCTTGCGAACCTAGCTGAGGAAACAAAGCAAACAGCTTTATTACAGGAACGGGAACAGGCAGCTCAGACTCGTGGGGCCGAGTTGGCAAAGGTGAACCATGTCCTGAAAGAAACGATTGATACCCTTGTTGCTGAACCCGAACTGTCTCGCTTCTTGGGTTTGGTGCTGAAGGCAATCGCCCAACAATTTAATTCACCTTTTCTAGAGTTTTGGAGCAATTGGCGTACTGACGAAGAAAACGTTGCGTATTTAGAGCAAGTTGTCATTAATGGTGAGGTTCTAACGGGAGAGCAGCTTGGTGGACATCACGGCATCAATGGTCTGTCCATACCACCTGAGTTGATTAAGGCAGATGATTTATCGAAGCGGACGCAATACGTTGAGATTGATATTTCACCCAATAATCCGTTCGTAGAGCCGTTGTACGACAATCTCTATTCTTGGTGTCGAGATCGCGGCGTTGATCTACCAGATCATGCCATTAACTTTCCGATTATTCTGGGTCAGCAATCTTTAGGCGCGATCGCAATTTTCTTACCTAAGGAACGAGAGTTATCTGAGGAGACTATTAAGCTAGGATATGCTCTTGCCAATCAAGTGGCGTTGGCTATGCAGCTGACGCAGCTAGCTGAAGAAACAAAACAAACCGCTTTATTGCAGGAACGGGAGACGGTCGCTAAAGCAAGAATTGCTGAGTTGGCAGAACGCGATCGCATCTTAGAAGCCACGGCAGCAGCAGCTAATATCATGCTCACTGACGAGAACTTTGATAGTGCTATTAATACAGCATTAGCGATTGTGGGGCATGGGCTAGAAGTGGATCGAATCTTGCTTGGGCAGCACATCGATGCGTCATCGACAGAAGAACCAATCTACATTCAGTTTTTAAATGAGTGGGTTTCTGCTGGGACGACCAGCCAAATAGAGCATCCTGAACTGGTAAAAGTTAGCGATGAAGGCATTGAGTTTATCTATGAATCACTCCGTCAAGGCCAGATCTTTGGAGGAATCATTGATGAGTTACCCGAACCGTTTCGTAGTGGTCAGATAGAGTTAGGAGTCAAATCTACCTACTCTATTCCAATTATGGTTGAGGGCGATTATTGGGGGGTAATCGCTTTTGATGATTGTCATCAGCTCACGCGGCGCAGTGAAGCTGAACTAGAAGCATTGAAAACATTAGCAAACTGTATAGGTAGCGCTATTGCGCGTGATCGAACCCGCAAGGAACGAGAGGCTGCTGCTCAGGCTTATGCGGCTGAGCTAGAGACACATAACCTAGAATTGGCAAACCGCGATCGCATCCTCGAAGCCACTGCAGCAGCAGCCAATGTTTTGCTAACAGATAAGGACTTTGAAGGTGAAATTAAGCAAGCACTCCAACTCATTGGGGAAGCCGTAGGAACAGATCGAGTCGGCATTGCCCAACATCTTGAGGATCTCACCGAAACCAGCCCTGGGCACTGGCTAGTGATTCATGAGTGGTCCATTCCTGAGATGACCCCTGTCGCCGACCTTTGCTATCCAGACCCCATGCAAGGAACCTATGGTGGTGCTGAACAGCTCTACAAGATACATCAACGAGGTGAAAGTTTTAGCATCAAAACGGAACAGATGATGGAGCCGTTTCGTAGTTCTATGGCGTTTATGAACATCCAAACGTTACATGCGGTCCCTATTATTTTGCGCGAGCAGTATTGGGGCACCGTGGTGTTTGGAGATTGTCGCCAGCAGCGGCAGCGTAGCGTAGCTGAACTTACGGCCCTACAAACGGTAGCGGATTGTATCGGCAATGCCATTGATCGCGATCGCATCCGCAAAGCCCGTGAAGCTGCCGAGCGCACTGCCCTAATCGAACGGGAAAGGGCGGCCCGTGCAGTAGAGCTAGAAGCGGCAAACCAAGTCCTGACCACCCGAGATCGTTGGCTAGAGACCACCGCTACCGCTGCCAACCAGCTCCTAACCGCCGATATCTCGACCAGTGTTAACACGGCTCTGCAGACGATTGGCACCAATCTAGAGAGCGATCGCCTGGGCGTGATGCGTCATGTTGCTGATGCGACTGAGCTAGGTCATTTCCAGATCCTTTATGAATGGGACTCAGCGGGTACTGCGGCTCAAATCGACGACCTAGAACTTCACCAAATGCCTGCCAGTGACTTTGCTGAGTGGACCTGGCATTTGATGACAGGCCAACCCGTCGGTGGCCCCGTAGAAGAACAGCCCGAACCCTTTCGCAACACAATGCGGAGCCTTGGTACCCTCTCGACCTATGCCGTCCCCATCTTTATTGAGACGGAGTTCTGGGGGGTGATGTTTATGGATTACTGCCGTGAATTGCGGCAGCTTACCTCTGCGGAATTAGCCGTGTTTAAAACCGTTGCCACCTGTATCGGTAGTGCTATCTATCGAGAGCAAATGAGCTGCGATCGCGAACAGGCTGAACGCGATACCCTTCTGCAGCACGAGCGGGAACAAGCGGCCCAAAAACGAGCTGCTGCCCTGGAGATCTACAATCGCCAACTTCAACAGCGCGATACGTTACTCAATAGTGTTAATGCTGCCGCCCAGAGTTTGGTAGCTAATGAAGACCTGGCTACGGCATTACCCACAATGCTGAAAATTTTGGGTGAGGGAACGGGCCAGTGTCGGGCCTATATTTTGCGGAATTCACTAGATGAGCAAACAGGCCAACTGTTGTTTAACCTGATGCTGGAGTGGGATGCCCCTCAGATTCCCTCCAAAATGGAGGTAGGGGCTCATTTCCCGGTCCCCATTGATCGCTTTCCTGATCATTTAACCGCTCCCCTCAAAGCAGGACGGGCGACTCAATTTCTGGCCAGTGAATTGGACGGTATCAAGCCCGCAGATCGTCAACCAGGGCAAGTTCTCTCTCTTGTGGGCGTTCCCATTACAGTGGGCGGTGAATGGTGGGGATTATTAGGATTAGATGATTGTGTGGAAGAGCGGGTCTGGAGCGATACCGAAATTGCGGTTTTAGAAACGGCTGCTTCTGCAGTGGGGGGTGCTGTGGAACGCGATCGCAGCCGTCAAGCTCGGGAAACAGCCGAAAAAGCGGTTCTGGCAGAGCGGGAAAAAGCTGCACGGGAGCGGGCGGCGGAGCTAGCCAAAACCAATGAAGCGATCGCAAGAAGTCTAACCAGCTTAGTGGCCAGTCCCGAGTTGGATCAATTTTTAGGTGCAATCATTGCCGAAATGGCTCGACAACTCAATGCTTGTAAGGTGCATCTATTCCTCTACGACAAGCCTACCCATACCCTAACTCAGCGCGTTGCCGTACAAGACGGACATATTTATCTCGGTGCTGGGCCAAACGACCCCGAAATGCTCAGCCATCCTATTCCAGCCGATATAACCCCTGGGTGGGATGCCATCATCAATGGTGAACGTCCCCTCACCTATGACGAGACCCTGCCCTACGACGAAGAAATTTGGTGGCCAGAAACGTTAGTGTGGCACAAAGCACAGGGTCATAAGGCGATTACCTGTATTCCCATGAAAGCAGGGGATGTACCGATTGGTTACATTGGATTCTGCTTCTACGATCGCACCGTCCTCAGCGATGAACAGCTCGAATTTATGCAAGCGCTGGCGAACCAAGCGATTGTTGCCATTCAACTCACCCGCCTAGCCGATGAAGCCAAACAAGCCGCAATTTTGCAAGAGCAAGAAAAGGCTGCCCGAGAACGAGCGGCAGAGCTGGCGAAGACCAATGAGGCCATTTCTCAAACTCTGGATGCCCTCACCACTGAGCCAGAACTAGATCGTTTCCTCGGTCAAATCTTGACCCAAATCATCGAGCAAATCGGCGCGGATGATACCCACCTCTTTTTGTATGATGCCGAAACCCATACCTTGCACTCCCAACTTGCCGTTCAAAACAACACGGTCTATTCAGGCAATGCCCCTGGCGATCCCGAAATTTTCCACACCGATATTCCAGTTGATATCACCGCATTTTGGCAAATCCTCCTTAATGCCCCTAAGCCAGTTACCCTGGATGAAAACAATCCTGATGCAGCAGAATTCTTCTGGCCGACAACCGTAGAGTGGCACACCTCCCGAGGCCACCAGTCTGCCACCTGTGCTTGTATGAAAATCGGCAACCAACCCATTGGATTTATTGGGTTCGCCTTTTGCGATCAGACGGTTCTCAGCACAGAACAGCTCGAATTTGTCCAGGCTCTCACTAATCAAGCCACCCTCGCCATTCACCTCACCCGTCTGGCGGAGCAGGCCCGCACCAATGCCCTTACTGATGAGCGCAACCGACTGGCCCGCGAAATCCACGATACCCTGGCCCAGGCATTCACGGGCATCTCCCTGCAGTTGGAAGCCGCTAAAAATATCATGAACCAACAGCCGGAAACTGCAAAAAGCTATCTCGACCAGGCCCGCGACCTCACCCGTCAGGGACTCTCTGAAGCCCGTCGTTCGGTTCACGCCCTGCGCTCCCAAGCACTGGAAAGCGAAACGCTTGTCAAAGCGCTCCAGAAAAATCTTACCCAGATGACTCTCAATACGTCCTTACAGACTGAATTCCAAATTCAGGGGACTCCCATTCTTCTAGAAGAAGGGCTGCAGCTCAATCTCCTCCGCATTGGTCAAGAAGCCATAACCAACGCCCTCCGCCATGCCCAGGCTCAAACCCTCACCGTTACCCTGACCTTTACGGACCAAGAGGTTAGCCTTTGTGTCACGGATGATGGCCTGGGCTTTGAACCCCAAGATGTGGCAGATATAGCAGGATTTGGACTAGTGGGGATTCGTGAGCGCACGGCCCGTTATCAAGGCCAAGTCAAAATCACCAGCCATCCGAGTGAGGGAACCACAATAGAAGTGAAGTTGCCAGTGCAGCCCAAACCATCCTCCCCAGGTAGGGAAGAGGATGGCAGAACTGGACGTTGATTCTAGCTTTGCAAAACTCACCCTTGCCATTGGCGAATAAACCACTCAATTACCATTTCTAGACTCTTTTCATCCAATTCATAGTGGTCTTCTGCTGTCGGCTTGGGGAAAAAATACCCAATGGAGTACAAGAACACCTTCAGATCTTGTTCAAAGTTCTCAACCTTAAAAACGTTTGCCTTAATCCCTTCTTTAAGTAGAAACGCAACATTATCTCTAACCACCTGACTTTCTTCTTCCTGCAGCTCTGGTTTAAGGCGCATCACCGCCCGAGCGAGTTCTGCCGCATGAGTTCCGCTTAAACGATGGTCTTGAACAGCACGGAAACGATTAACCAGATAACGTTTAAGCTTTTCAGGGGCTGGCAACGGTGACTGTAAAATCTGATTTGAATCAAGCATATGTTGCTGAACATACGCCTCAGCTGCCGCAATCAAAATCTGATTCTTATTCTTGAAATATAGATAGAGTGTGCCAACCGCTATACCTGCATCCTTAGCAATTTCCTGCATGGTCGTTTTCTTGACCCCATATTGACTCAGCCGTTGCTTTGCCGCTTGCAAGATCGCGTCTCGTTTGGCCTCATCCAGTCGCTGCATATCGATCAGTCTTTTGGTGGATCGTCACTTTAATGCCATATTTTGGACGCAGGGTGAATCTTGGATCAATTTCAATTGGCTGATTTGGCACTAACGAGATCCTAAACTTTTGAATGATCGCTGCCAAAATTGTCTTCGCCTCCATCAGGGCAAAATTCTTACCAATACAGACATGGGGGCCGGCCCCAAAGGGGAGATAGGCATACTTGTGGCGATGGACTTGGTCAGGTAGAAAGCGATCTGGATCAAACTGCTCAGCATCATCCCAATACTGGCGATGGCGAGACGTAAAGTAACTGTTGATATTAATAATGGCACCCTTGGGAATAGCATATCCTTGCAGCTCATCCCGCTCCAGTGCCATTCTCGGCGCTAGCCCTATTCCCGGTGGATAAAGCCGCAAAGACTCATCAAAGACACGTCCGGTATATTCGAGTTGCGGCAATGTCTCAAAACTGGGAGCCTCTGCACCCAATTCAGTGTTGATTTCATCCTCTATCCTGGTCAGGATATGAGGATGGGTGCCCAGAATATACCAAGTCCAGGCTAACGCTGTGGCCATCGTTTCATGGCCTGCATTGATCAGGGTAATGACTTCATCTTGCAATTGGCGATCGCTCATTCCTGTTTGAGTCTCTGCATCCTGGGCAGTCAGCAACATGGATAGCAAATCATAATGTTCGGTCCGATCATAGCGACGCGATTGAATAATATCTAAAACGATACGATTCAAGGTTTGTTTGGCTTGGCGAAATTTTAAATTTCGAGGTGTGGGCAGCCAAACCGGCACGGCAAGGGGGGAAGTCAGACGAAAGTAAACATACGCCAATGCCGTTCGGAAGGCTTTACCCAAAGCATCAGATTCTTGACTGATATCGACACTAAACAGGGCTAGACTAACGATCTGGAGAGTCAGGCGGGTCATTTCAGCCGCGATATCAATGACTGCTCCCTCGGGCTTTTCTTCCCATTCCCGAATCAGGGACTGAACGCATTTGAGCATCACAGTATGGATATAAACCAACTTTTTCTGCTGGAAAGCAGGCTGCATCAACCGTCGATGTTTCTGCCACAAGTCACCTTCGCTGGTAAATAACCCCTGCCCCTGAACTAATCCCATTGGCTTTAGGAAAAAATCAGGCTTGCCATATCGGTTTGGGTATGTGGATAAAATATGCTCTGCATGGTCGGGATGAATGGCTGAGTACAGCGTCAAACCCGGCATGATCGGCAATCGGACTAAATCCCCATACTCCTGATGGAGCGTGCCCAGGTATTCAATGGGCGTCTTTTGCAGGGAGGGAAGCTTAAAGAGCAAATACCCTGGTGGGCCAGGCGGGGCTGGTAGATAGCGTTTCGTTCCCTGTTGAGGGACTTCTTCTAGATCAGGCATAATGTAAACGTTAAGTGAATAATGAATATATTTATATAATATTCATTATTGCTCACACCCCAATTCAGTAACTGTGTTGAAAAACACAGAGCACCTAAAAAAGTGCCGACAACCAGGATCTAGCAAAAAAATTCTCAAACTGTGATGCCCACAATACTGAGCCTCCGGTAACAGGTGGATCTTTATCCTGTATAAGGACTTTGGGAAATAATTGGGAAATCTACACAAATGCGGGGCATCCTAACGCTAGGAGAGCTGTGTGTAACTCATGCACGATTACTAAAGAATGGCCAATCGTGGCATACATTTGTCTCATCGCTCAGAGCCAATGCAATTAGATCCTCAATCTACAACGCTTCCAAGTCAGACTTCTGAAGTAGCTCTTCAAACCCAACTTCAGCAAGCGATTTTATTATTGGAGGTTACCAAAGAGATTCGGCAGAGTCTGGAAACCCAAACTATTTTTGAAACCTCTGTTCAGCGGGTTTTGGAATTAATAAAGGCTGATAGAGTCGCCATCTTCAAACTGGATCCAGCTGCCAACTATACAACGGGATGCTTTGTTGCTGAAAAAGTAGTATCGCCTTTTGCCTCTGCTTTAGCCGCTAATGTACGCGACGATTGTTTTGGTCATAATTATGCCAATAAATATCAGCAAGGGCGGGTGTTTGCTGTTTCAGATATCTATGCCCAAAATCTGAGCGATTGTCACATTCGAATTTTGGAGCGGTTTCAGGTTCGGGCAAATCTCGTCGTCCCTTTACGCCAGGGAGAGAAATTATGGGGGTTGTTATGTATCCACCAATGCAGCGGCCCTAGAGTTTGGCAACCCTACGAAACCCAATTTATTCAGGAGGTGGCGGACCATCTGAGTGAAGCCTTAAGGCAAGCAGAACGTTTAGAAGAGACTCAGCAGCGTTCGCAAGACTTACAGACTGCTCTGAAGTATGTTGATACCCAACGCAAGCGGGAAATTTTAATTGCTAACCATGACCGCAATGTTGCTCAGATTGTCAGCCAAATTCGTCAAAGCTTAGATATTAACGATATTTTTACAGCGACAACAGAAAAGGTACGAGCGTCTCTAGAATGCGATCGCGTTGTTGTCTATCATTTCTTACCGGACTGGTCCGGTGAATTTATTTTTGAGGCATCGGACAGCTCATTCCTTCCCCTGGTGACGGCTAATACCACGACTAACTGGGAGGATACCTATCTACAAGAAACCCAGGGAGGACGCTATCGCCACCAAGCAACAACCGTAGTGGCCGATATTTATGAGCAAGGCTACACAGATTGTCATCTTGCCATGTTGGAACGGTTTCATATCCGCGCCTTTATGGTTGTACCTGTATTTGTGGGTGAGAAACTATGGGGCTTATTAGCTGCCTATCAACATTCTCAAATCCGACATTGGCAAGATTTAGAGTTGAAACTGCTTAGAAAAGTGGGAGCCCAATTAGGAGTAGCGCTGCAGCAAGCGAATTTACTCAAAGACTTACGTGAGGCCAAAAATGCTGCTGAGACCGCAAATCAGGCAAAAAGTGTTTTCCTTACCAATATGAGCCATGAGCTACGCACACCTTTAAATGCGATTCTTGGCTTTAGTCAGCTACTCAGCCGTGATCAGAATTTGACCCTAGAGCAAAAGCAGACCCTGAGAACGATTAATAGCAGTGGTGCCCATCTGCTCAACTTAATCAATGACGTTTTAGAAATGTCCAAGATTGAGGCTGGAAAAGTTGATCTGAATCAGGGGCAGTTTGATCTGAGAGCGCTTCTAGAATCTCTGTTTGAGATGTTTAACCTTAAGGCTGAAGCCCGCCAATTGCGTCTTGACTTTGAGCTTCCACCTGATTTACCTCAATATATTGTGAGTGATGAAAGTCGGCTACGTCAGGTGCTCATAAATGTTTTAGGTAACGCGATTAAGTTTACGGAAGTAGGATCAGTCACCTTAGCAGTATCCACCCTTCCCCTGCAATCTGTAAGTGAACAGATCAGTGACAATAGTTCTGACAATGAAGTCATAACGCTTGAGCCAACCTTGGAAAACGACACGCTCTTGCAGATCACTGTTACAGATACGGGGGTAGGCATTGCTGACGACGAATTACCCACTCTTTTTAATCTGTTTACACAAGCCTATGCGGGGCGGCAGTCCTTTGAGGGAACTGGTTTAGGGCTTGCCATCAGTCGCCAATTTGTACAGCTGATGCAGGGAGATATTCATCTCTCTAGCAAAGAAGGCCAAGGGACAAAGGTCCAAATTCAAATTCCAGTTAAAATCGCGGTAACTCCACCAGCTCAAAGGTGTAATTCTCCCGGAACTGTGGTGAGACTCGCTCCTGATCAAGCGGAACAACGGATTCTGATTGCAGAGGACCACCCTGAAAATCGACAACTTATGGTTAAGCTACTGCAAAGTGTCGGCTTTCAGGTTCGAGCAGCTGAAGATGGTCAGTCTGTGATTGATCTATGGCGAACTTGGCGTCCCCATCTAATCCTAATGGATTGGCAGATGCCAGTACTCAATGGCTATCAAACCACGCAACAGATTCGCTATCTGGAAGCACAGTGTTCCACTCCCCCTTCCACGACGCAATCCACTGAGAAGAGGACAGTGATTATTGCATTGACCGCCAGCGTTTTTGAAAGTACCCAAAAGGAATCGCAAGAAGCGGGATGCGATAGTTTTATTTGCAAACCCTTTAAGGAAGAAGAACTGTTCAATGTTCTGGCTACGTTCTTGGGGGTGGAATATATCTATGACCCAACCCAGGATGAAGCGTCTAATGAAAGTGAAGTCAAAACCTGGACTGACTTAGAAATCCAACAGCATTTATCGTTATGGCCAGCAGATCACTTACTTGATCTTAAGCAAGCGGCGATCACCTTAGAAGAAGAGGCAGTCTTTCATCTATTGATGGCCTTTCAAGCAAAGGAGCCAGCATTAATCAAAAAACTCATGGAATACTTCGATACCTTGCGATTTGATAAATTGGTTTATTTTGCCCAAGAAGCGTTAGACCTTGGGCAAAATAAGCCCAAGTGAAATTAATCATAGCTACTCATCGCAATGCAACTGACAACTCCTCAGGCTGCCAACATCTTAATCGTTGATGATAACTTGAATAATCTCAAGGTTTTAGTAGGGATATTGTCGGATTCGCCCTATAAAATTCGACGGGCTGTGACTGGAGATATTGCCTTGCAATGTATTACTGCTGCACCTCCCGATTTAATTATGCTAGACATTATTTTGCCTGATTTCTCAGGTTACGAAATCTGCGCAAAGCTCAAGCAAGATCCTGAAACCGCGAATATTCCCATTATTTTTATGAGTGCCTTAAGCAGTAATGCGGATAAGGTAAAAGCTTTTACAGTTGGGGGAGCAGACTACATTACCAAACCTTTCGAGAGTACGGAAGTGAAGGCTCGAATCCATAATCAATTGCAGCTAAGAGCGGCTCAAACACAAGTAAAATTGCTCACTGCTGAACTTGAAAAAATGCGTACAGTCCAAATCAGTCAATCTGGCAATAATTAGCAGAATCTTGCGAGTGGTGACATCAAGCGCAAGCCAAATCTGTACATTATTCAAATTAGTTCAGAGAGTTGAAGGCTCAAACCTTCAAGATCAATTTCATACTGTTTCAACAATGTATTGAGCTGGTGAGCGGGTTTATTTGTTGAAGACTGGGCGTAGAAGCGGTCGAGTCAATATGATTGCGGCGTTGAGGGCAAAGCAGTTGATGGCCCCGTTCACGATCGAAACGGTTTGCAACCGGACGGTATTTGAAATTTGGCTGGAGCGTTGCTTGATACCTTTGCTCAAACCTGGGCAAAAGCTGGTGATTGATAATGCCACCTTTCTCAAGGGAGGACGAATCTAGGAATTGGTGGAAAAAGCAGGATGTGAAGTTTGGTATTTACCGCCTTATACCAAATCCGATTTATATAACTCCGATATAATGCATAATTAGAGAATGCCAAGAAAACTATATCTCGAACCCCATTTTTCGCCTGACGAGCTGAAGTCTCATTATCGAGCCAGCCAAGACCCAGTAGAATCGCGCCGCTGGCATCTGCTGTGGCTCGTCAGTGAGCAAACAACGCTAACTCAAGCAGCCCAAGTGGTCGGTCTCAACTACGATTACGCTCGAGAAATCGTCAGGGAGTATAACCACAATGGCGCCCATGGGTTACGCAACCGACGCAAAGATAAGCGACCTCATCAATCTCGCAGTCTTCTGACTCAAGACCAATGTGCACAATTGTTGACTCGTCTACAAACCCCACCCGCCGACGGTGGTCTATGGAACGGCCCCAAAGTAGCCCAGGTCATCGCTCAGATGACAGGAGTCGATAAGGTTTGGCCCCAACGCGGTTGGGACTATCTCAAGCGATTGGAGCAGTCCCTGCAATGCCCACGTCCTCACCACCGTAAAGGTGAACCAGAGGCCCAAGCCGCTTTAAGAAACTGCCTGAGTACAAAGCAGAATTGGAGCGACGCTACCCTAAGGCTCAGGTCGAAGTTTGGTCCTTTGATGAACATCGTTTAGGCCTTAAACCCATTATTCGAAAGATTTGGGCGCCTGTGGGTCAGCGTCCAATTGCTGAGGTGGACCATCGCTATGAATGGACCTATCTGTATGGATTCGTTCATCCCGCAACTGGCAATACCGAATGGTTCATTCTGCCTCGGGTCAATGGAGAATGGTTTAATCAAGCCCTACAAAGCTTTGCTCAGCAAGTTGGAGCGGGAAAGCACAAACAGATTCTTCTCGTTCTCGATGGAGCCGGATGGCATACCTGTAAAAATCTGGTGGTACCTAAAGGCATTCATCTGAAGGTTTTACCCCCCTATTCTCCAGAGCTACAGCCCGCTGAACGGTTGTGGCGGCTAGCGGATGAACCACTGGCCAATCGATGCTTTGAGACCCTGGATGAGTTGGAAGATGTGCTCGAGCAGCGCTGTCGAACTTTAATGACAATGCAATCAGACATTCAAGCTCTCACTCACTACCATTGGTGGCCAGCTTGACAGATAAGATATTTCGGGGGTTAATGAGTCGGATTTGGTATGATTTAGTAATTTAGCTAATTGATCAGCCACTTTCGATGATCTTCTCTCAATGTTTAGTAGGTGTAATGGACAGAGGCAACCCTTTCTCAGAAGAGTAAGTTGAGCCTCCCCATTATGCGCCTGAGCAATCCAGGTTATGCGATCGCATTCTCCACTTTCTCAGACTCAGACAACTCCCAAGTCGTATCTGCTGCTAACTTTAAGGTGCGCTCGTGGTAGTTCGTTAACGTTGATCGGTGGCCTACACTCAAAAAGGTGGTTTCCAGATGCTGTAACTGCTGATAGAGAGAAGCTTCATTACTCAAATCCAAAGCACTCGTAGCCTCATCGAGAATGGCATATTGGGGCTTATTCAGTAACAGCCGAGCAAAGGTGAGCCGCTGCTGTTCACCCAACGACAACACCGAAGACCAATCTTCTACCGCATCAAATCCCTCAAACCGTTCATCTAAGTCCGGTAGATTAATCTGCTGCAAAATGGCCTTGAGTTCTTCGTCACTGGCCTCAATCTCCATATTGGGATAAATCATCTGATCCCGGAGACTGCCCACAATCATATAGGGTCGTTGAGGTAGGAAAAGGATATCACCAGGTTGAGGACGGTGGATGGTACCTTGGCCCGAATTCCATAACCCGGCCATCGCTCGCAGTAAGGAACTCTTGCCACATCCACTTGGCCCTTTGACCAACAGCCCTTCGCCTTCAGACAACGCTATAGAGAGATCGGTAATTAAAGTCCTCTGATAATTGGGGGTCATCAGGGTTAGTTCAACTAGAGATAAGCCTTCCCCTTCCTCTACGGTAAAAGTGGGCTGGGTGAGTTCTTCTTCCGCATCAGACTCTGTCGATTCCTCTTCCGTCTGGCTCGGCTGTTCCAAACTTTCAGCAAAGGTATAGAGACGGTCGATGCCTGCCCCAAAGGAGGTTAACTCTTGGAAACGGGCCACAATCAAATTCAACGAAAAGAAGATCCGAATAAACGCGCCTTGGGCTTCGGAGACTTTACCCACCTCTAGCTCACCCGCAAAGATGCCAGGGGCGACGACAATGGCAGGTAGGATAAAGGGCAAAAACTCATAGGCATTGGAAAACACATTCAAATTCAACTGCCAAATAATCAGGTTCTTGAAATTATCAAAGGCTTCCATAAACCGCTCTTTCACCTGATCGGCTTCCTGCTGTTCTCCCCGATAAAAGGCAATGGATTCAGCGTTTTCGCGAATACGTACCAGGCTAAACCGGAAATCGGCTTCCTTTTTCAGTTGGGCAAAATTGAGCCTGACGAGTCCTTTTCCAAAGACCCCCACCGTCACCACGGTACCCAGGACGGCATAGAGCACCAAAAACAACACTAAGGAAGAGGAAATCTTCCATAGCACGCTGCTAAAGGCAATAATCCCCAAGAGGGAATCCACAATAATCAGCAGAAAGGTCAGGGATTCTTGGGTAAAACTTTTAACATCTTCGGCAATTCGCTGGTCCGGGTTATCGATATCTGTATGGAGGTTGTTGAGATTGTAGTAGGCGCGATTGCTAAAGTAGTTATCCACGTAGCGATTCGTCAGCCAGCGTCGCCACTGTAACCCTAAGCGATCGCGCAAATAGGTATAACCTGCAAAAATAGGTGCATAAGCCACCAGCACCCCCAGAAAAATCATAATGGTTTGCCAAAATCGGGCTTCATCCTGGGCGGAAAGGGCAGAAATCATTACTCCTCGGCGATTGTTGAGAAGTACGCTTAAGCCGGTATACCCCAGAGAAAGTACCATCACTAGCAGGAGCAATCCCCTGGCTTTCCATTTCTCCTCGCTATTCCAATAGCTAATGGCAATTTTCCAAAATCGCCCTAAAACCTGCAAATTAAATCGTTCCATTAGACCTTATCAATAACCCATCCCATACCTGACGTTAACCTAGTTAAGGTAAGAAGGGGTTGTTTGCCCGTAAACGATGGAAACTATGTCTAACTCACCCACGCCTCGGCAGATCCTAGAAACATTACTGCCGCCCTTAAGATTAGCCGCTGCCTATTCCAAAAATATTCAGTCCGTCATTGCGGCTCGCCCGGAAAAAACGAATCAGCACAATCACTTTGGTGCGGCCTTATCGGATGCCGATCTGTCCATTCAAACCTTAGTAGAAGTGGCCCTGTTGGGAGCTTATCCTCAAATC
The DNA here is from genome assembly GCF_000238775.2 of Acaryochloris sp. CCMEE 5410. NCBI lineage: Bacteria > Bacillati > Cyanobacteriota > Cyanophyceae > Acaryochloridales > Acaryochloridaceae > Acaryochloris > Acaryochloris sp. CCMEE 5410. Next base: position 385,954 of record NZ_AFEJ02000001.1, read on the forward strand.
CGCTTCTACGGGGAAGAGTATGAAAAAACAGCTAATACCAAATATTTCCGAGCCATTGATTTAGGACCGGAGGGAGATTATTTAGTCACCCTCGACCCCATTGATGGCACTCGTTTTTACCTGGATGGCCATGATAACTACCAGATTATTGTGGGTGTCCTTAATCAGGATGAGTACGAAGCCGTATTAGCCATTTCTCCGGCCCAAGATTGCTATTACTATGCTCTGCGAGGCATGGGTACGTTTTCTGGTCCACTCAATGCCTCTCTGGACCAGTGCCAGAAGCTACAGATAGAGAACCCTAAACCCCTAATCTATTTGGGTTGGGGACTGTCGGATCAGATTCCCGATGTTGGTCCTGACTACCAAATCAACGACTTAAAAACGGCCTATTCCGACGAGCAGTTTGCCCCCAATATCAACGCTATCCTCAAGGGAGAGCTAGCAGGGGCGATTTTGGAATCGGGAAAATTTATTGACGGGGCTGCCATTGCTTTCCTAGCCCAAGAAGCAGGCTGTATGATCACCACCTTAACGGGAGAGCCGATGCCCCCCTTACATACCAGCCAGAATTACCAAAGACCGGGCCTGATTGTGGCAACTTCGGCGACTGTTCATCAGGATCTATTGCAGGTGGTTGCCAAAACTTTACTGGTGTCAGCGGGTTAGTTTAACGGCTTTATTCCCCCCAACATGAATGTTGTACTGGGGAAGCAAGGTATCAACAATATAGGAGCGATGGGCGATTAAGGCTTCGTGGAACCGTTTCCAATGGCTTTCTAGAAAACTGGGGTAATACTGAAAGATTTCTTCACCCGTATCTAGAAAAGCTTCGGTGCCGATCGCATTATGTTTCCAAGAACCGATGCCTTTATGGATATAGGACAGATGGGCACTGCCGAAACTAAATCGCCCCTGGTTGATTAAGTCGAGCCACTGCCGATACCGCACCTCATTATCCTTATGGGTAATGGATTGTAAGTATTCAGCAATTACAGCTTTATCCGCTGCAGGCAGTCCGGGGACGAGGGCATTCGGATCCCCCAATCGGTAGCGTCGCAACCACTGACACATATGATCGGCGGCTTCAAGATAGTCTGTCGGATTGTTTCGGATAATTTTCTCGTTGAGACCGTTGGTATAGCCCCATTTCAGAAACGGCTTGTCGGGATGCCCTAAGACCGCTCCATGTCCCAGGGGAAAGACTTCGCTGAGCAGATGGCCTGTGAGATTGTCGACCAGATTCTTTTTGAAGTAGGCTTTGACCTTTTTAGTGAATTTGCGGTCGAGGTTGCCTCGGGCGTCAATCAGTTTGGTGGCTTCATTGACCTGGTGGTTAACGCCTGCAAACCCTTGGTGAGCCCAAGTATCGGCATAAACATGCATGGCGATACCCAGCCGATATAGACCATGATGGGTCTGGTGAAGCTGGATACATTCTCGCAACATATCCTGGGCGACATGGCTGTTGGGGCGGCAAATTAATTTATTGATAAAGGTGCCATTGGGGTTCTGGTGAGCGGCCAGTCCCTCATTCCCTGGTAAAAAATGAAACGGAATCCAAACTTGATAGTTTGCCAGCTGGCGAAAATTTCGATAATCCAGCAGTTTATGGGCAGAACTAATGTGATTAAATACGGTGCCATTGTTAAAGCGAATTAAGCCAGAATTTGTGGCGTCATCGACATATTGGGCGCAGTGGGCAATGACATCGGCTTCTGGGTGATCGAACCCAGCCAAACGGGCCACGATATAGGTGACACCGTTATGGAAATCGATTTGCATTCTGGGTGTGGCTCCCTCAGCGGGAAGGGTTGCTATCAGACTACCTGAAGATGGTGACGACCGTCAGTAAGTTTATTTTTTATTGAGATAGTGTTCTGGATGCCGATTTGAGAACGGGTTGACAGCCCATTTTGATGGATTGAACTGGGTTTTAAGGCGATTTCCGAACGGTTTGGCTAGGGTTGAAAGACTCGATTCGGGAGCAGTTATTGAACCAACCATAATCAAACCTTAATCGAGAAAAATGCGAAACTTAACCTGTCTTTGCGGACGGATTTAAATTGAATTCTTCAGAATAGACGGCAGGTTCACAATTTCTCAGAGTAAACTGATCGGCTAAGTAAGCTGATTGATATGAAGGGAATCGCGGGTTAGATGTTCTTAATCTTGAGGTGCTATGGAAACAAAAACCTGGGATTAATTGCCACGCCCTTGTTTGTGCCTGCGTTTTTTGATCTTGCTCTATGCCCAAACCTCTAGTTGTGAAAGCGGCAACAAGTAGGCTCGCCTATTCTCAAGGTACAAAGCAATGGTGGGCGAATTTGCGATTCGTAAATTGAGGTAAACAATCTGATGATCAGGGATGCGATCTCATCTTCATCCTCCATAATGGCGAAGTTGCTCTAGATTGCATCTATGTCAGTATCGTTCACCTGCCGCCAGGAGACTGTCTGCTTTGGCGGCACCATGGGATTCTACAGCCATGACTCCCAAACCTGCCGCACCCCCATGAATTTTGCCGTCTATCAGCCTCCCCAAGCTGAAACAGGCCGAGTTCCCGTGCTTTATTTTTTATCGGGACTCACCTGCACAGAAGAGAATTTTGTCACCAAGGCGGGTGCCCAGCGATATGCGGCTGAGTATGGCGTGATGCTAGTGGCTCCTGATACCAGTCCGCGGGATGGCGAAACCCCTGGAGCAGAAGAGGATTGGGATTTAGGGACCGGGGCAGGGTTTTATGTGAATGCAATGGCGGATCCTTGGGCCAAGCACTATCACATGTATGACTATGTTGTAGAAGAGTTACCAGCACTAATTGCCCAATTTTTCCCGGCAAATCCAGAGCGGCAGAGTGTGTGTGGTCATTCCATGGGCGGCCATGGGGCCTTAGTCTGTGGGTTACGGAATCGCGATCGCTATCGGTCCATTTCTGCCTTTGCTCCCATTGTGGCTCCGACTCGCTGCCCCTGGGGCCATAAGATCTTCTCCAATTATTTGGGCGTGGATATGGAAACTTGGAAGCAATACGATGCCTGTGAGTTGGTGCATCACTACCAAGATGATCGCCCTTTGCTAGTAGATCAAGGCACAGCAGACTCTTTTCTTGAAGAACAGTTGCGACCTCACTTGCTGCAAGAAGCCTGTGAGCAGGCCCAGCGTCCCTTAACCCTGAGAATGCAGCCGGGCTATGACCATAGCTACTATTTCATCGCCAGTTTTATCGGCGATCACATCAAATTCCATGCCGAATATCTGTGTTCGTGAGGGTTTCCTCAACTGAAATTCGATACCAGGGGGAACAATGTCCTAAAATTAGGGGATTGCCCACCCTCACAGTTCCATGGACATCCAGGCATTTATTCAACAAAGTTGCGGCCGATGGTTTACGCAGCGCACATGCCATCAGATGGGAAATTTATCCTCTGAGGCCCAATCGGCGCAGCTTTGGATGGAACAACTGAGCTTGGAAGATAGCGCTGTTTTGGAGTTGTGCAACGCTGCCGAAGTTGATCCAACGGTGGCTCAATGTGCCGCTAGAATTTCTTGGAAAGAACAGGGGTTTCAGGTTCAACCTCAAGAAACGGGGGAGTTGTTGTTGGTCGCCCTATCAAACACACCCCATCAAGGAGAAATTCTGCAACAAGTGGGTTCAGCTCCTTTGATGCGACTCAATTTTCAAATTGATGGTGATCAGAGACTGATCCTCACGGGAACCCAAGATCAATTGCATTTGGAGGAACGGGTATGGTTCGCCAGCCCTAATTTGCGTTTACGCATCAGTCTATTAAAACAGGCGAATCAACTATATCAAGCGACTTGGTATTCTGAAGTGCGGATGGGAGTTTTACCCGAACCTGCGCCCGAAGAACTACCCCATGCCGCCTCAACCAAGTAAGCGCCAATCATTCAATTTATTTAGAAATAGGGATATCAGTATGGGGTTACCCATTGTTGCCATTGTTGGTCGCCCAAATGTGGGTAAGTCAACCCTCGTCAATCGACTGACAGGGATGATGGATGCGATTGTCCATGATTCGCCAGGAGTGACTCGCGATCGCACCTATCGTCCGGCCCTCTGGAATGGTCGGGATTTTTCCCTAGTGGATACTGGCGGATTGGTGTTTGACGACCAGACGGAATTCCTTCCCTTTATTCGGCAGCAAGTCATGATTGCCCTAGCGGAAGCTACCGTGGTGGTGATGGTGGTAGATGGCCAAGCTGGCCCCACCCCCGCAGATCATGAGATTGCCCATTGGCTGCGGCAGCAGGATACCCCTGTGCTGTTGGCAGTGAATAAATGCGAATCCCCAGAACAAGGCATCACCCAGGCGGCCCAATTCTGGGAATTGTCTTTAGATGAACCGTTACCGGTCTCAGGCATTCACGGTAATGGCACTGGCGATCTTTTAGATCAGGTGGTCGAATATTTCTCCGAAACCCCTGAATCTGAAGATGAACCGGAGATTAAGGTGGCGTTGGTAGGACGCCCAAATGTGGGTAAATCCAGCTTGCTCAATGCTTTTGTGGGCGAGAATCGCTCGATTGTGAGTCCCATCTCCGGCACAACCCGCGACACCATTGATATGGTGGTTCGTCGGGGTGAGCAAGCCTACCGCTTTATTGATACGGCAGGCATCCGTCGCAAGAAAAATGTCTCATACGGACCGGAGTTCTTTGGCATTAATCGGGCGTTTAAAGCAATCCGGCGATCGCAAGTCGTATTGTTTGTGATTGATGCCTTGGATGGGGTTACAGAACAGGATCAGAAGTTAGCTGGGCGGATTATTGATGATGGTCGAGCTTGTGTATTGGTGGTGAATAAATGGGATGCCGTCACGAAAGACACCTACACCATCAATGAATTCAGCAAACAGATTCGATCTCGCCTCAATTTTATGGAATGGGCAGAAATGATTTTTGTCAGTGCCCAGACCGGGCAACGGGTGGAAAAAATTCTGAACTTGGTGGATACGGCTGCTCGACAGTTTGAACAGCGGGTAACCACTTCTGTGATAAATGAAGTTTTGGAAGAAGCGGTGAGCTGGCATACGCCTCCAACCACTCGCCAAGGACGGCAAGGCAAAATTTACTACGGAACCCAAGTCAGCAGTCAACCACCGACGATTGCTCTGTTTGTGAACAATCCTGACCATTTCAAAGACAATTATCGTCGCTATATCGAACGACAATTCCGAGAAAATTTAGACTTTACAGGTACCCCGATTCGTCTACTCTGGCGAGGGAAGAAGCTGCGGGATGTGGAGCGGAATACTGCGAATCGAGCAACAAGAGCTTGATTTAATGTTTACACCCAATTTTTCAGAGTTAGCTTTAGAAATATCTAAATAGCTGTGATTCTGTGTGGCAATCAATAAAATGATAGCTTTCTGAGGAAACAGCCACATATGCCAAATCTTATTCCAAAAAAAAGATTTGGTAAATGTGGCTGTTTTGGTAACAAAGATGGGGAATGATAATAGAAATGTTTTTTCAGTAGATTATTGATCTAACATTTTTTTCTGGCGTTTCTCACTTATTAACCTAAATAATAGCTATCCCTGAAAAATGAAAAGCAAGTGGATTGCATTGAGTGGCTTAAGTTTTAGTATTGGTTTTTGTCTATCTATACCCATTAACAAAAATATTGAAAAATCTCTATTGATGGGGGTAGGTGCATCAGCTAGCACTATGGCATCTGTATCAATCTTGAGTAAGCTAAATAAGATTGATGAGCACATTTATAGAAGCAGATTAGATCTTACTGAGCAACAAAAAGATGTAGCGGCTCAATTGGAGCATTTGCAAGAAGATAAAGCATCTGCTGGTGAATCACTGGCGGTGGTGGTTGAGCAGCTAGATAAAAAAAATGAAGCTTATTCTCAGATTTCTGATAGGAATAAGCAGCTAGAGTCAGACAAAGAGGATTTAGAATCCTTAATCAATCAATACTCTTCAGAGTTAGATGATATCAGCTGTTTAATTGAAGAAAGAAATGAGGAAATAGATCAATTAGATCAAAGTAAATCAGATCTTGAAAGCACTCTAAAAGATTTACATGGCCAACAAACCAGCTTTGAGCAAAGACTTGAAGAGAACAGATCCTCCCTGAGCCTAATTGAAGCTGAAGTAAGTTCTCTAGAGGAACAGAGAGTTGGATTGCTAGCTAATTGTGAAACCCTTAATGAAGAGATTAAGAGTATTGAACAAAATAAAACTGAGATAAATGCTTCTATTTCTAATGCAGAACTACAGTTAAGTCAGAATAATGCAGAAGAGAAGAGTTTACAAGAGCGTATTATAGCTCTTAGTTCTCAAGCTGAAGCCAAAGAGACTGAAGTAAGCAAATTAAATATAGAAATCAGTAAACTAAATAAAAATAAGGAAATCATAGAAGACAAGAAAAACTCCTTCTCTTCCTTAGATTTTATTTACCTAAGTAATACGGGGCTTGATAACAGACAACAAAAAATAAAGGAAATATGTGAAGATAAGGATATAGATATTTGTACTCATTTTACAAGAATCAAAAACTTACCAAGTATACTCACTCATGGCTTACTCCCTAGAAAACATCTCAAAAAACTAAATATTAATTATGAATCTGTCAATCCTGAAAGAGTAGATAGCTATAATGATTCAGTTTCCCTAAATATAAGCTTTCCTCATTATGATCTAGTCTTTGATTACACTGAAAGAACTCAGAAGAATTGGGTCTGCATAAGTTATGCCAAAAATATTCTTTGGGAGTTGGACTGTGCATTCTATTTTACTGAATCCACTAGCAAAAAAATATTATCAACCTCTTTAGAGGAAAGAAAAAGCGTAAAATCATTTGAAGAGCTTTTTATAGGAAATGATCATCTTCCTAAAGAATATCCAACAGATTCTAAAGCCGAGGTGCTAGTTTTTGGTGTTATCCCCCCTTCTTATCTTAAAACAGTTACTTTCTATGATGATGAAGTACGTGATAATTGGATGAGAGATAATCCGATATTCAGTTTTAATGACAGACTATTTAGTCGCAGAGATAAGATTAGAAGTGGCTGTGAAAGTGCCAAAGAGGTAAACATACATCATTGATTTACATCAAAAGTCTGAAGTTGTAGGGGTTTTGTTTATAATGATTTGACTCGTTTTAAGATACTCAGTATAGTTTAGGTTTTGGGTAAATCAAGGTGAATCTATAATCGAATATATGAGTGTCAAACTATTTATCACAGCTATTTGATTTTGATTTAGACTTCGAAGCTTCAGATTGGTCTTTATTGTCATTCTCTGATAGCGAACCCAGAACCTTAGTGAGTGGGAACCCTTTGCGAATTCTTCCATTATTGGGTGAATCCAAAAGCACTGAATCTGAGCCTGAATTGGGTTGTGGGTTCGATTGTGCAGTGTTTGATAATTTCTTACTGATTTGACAGAGATCTTGGTTAGTGTAAGAGGTTTCTGACTGCTGATCTGATAGAGAAGCAGGAGAAGTGTCCTGTATATCTGAGGCTTTTGGAGATGGACTATTTTTCTCCTGAGCCAGTGATAAAGAAGGTGAAAAACATAAACAAGACCCTAGCAATAGAACTGCTGATTTTGGATGCCAATTCATCAGGATACCCACCAGTATTGAGAAAGTGAAAAAGCTTGACTGTTATTCCCAGTCTAACGAAAAGTTAGTTTTATCAAGAGGGATGCATACAATACAGCGCTGTAACTTTTTTACTTTAGGTGTTGATTTTTTATTGAATAGAGAATGAACACGGAATATCACAATTGTAAATAAGCGTGGACAATACATTGCATTGAATCTTGAGGGTTTGGTTTTCCGGTCAACTTAACCCATTATAGTACAATTATACTATAATGATTCTTCAGCTATTACCAAAATTTTTTAATCGTTTAGTATTTATAGCCCCGCTCTCATAGGCTTGTTTGGATAAGGCTCCTAGCCTGATTAGGCCGTTAAGGTTCAACATGTTAATAATTACTCTCTGCCGACTTTACCTATGTGGCAAAACTCATTTTGAACGAGGGGAGTAGGGAAGCACTGCTTCTTCCCCAAATAGAGCTGGCGTGCCACTTTCGACATATGAACTGTGCTGGAAGCAATTACTGCCATAGCACTCAGACCCTTCTGTCCAAGACTTACGCGATCGCAAGTTGGATTCATGACAAAAGTTTTCTATGCCATTTTGGTGAACTCACTAGTTGCCCTGTTGACGAATACCTTTGTTTGGTTTGCGGCAACGTTTTGGGTGTACTTGCAAACAGAGTCTGTTGTGGCGATGTCGATGATGGCGGGCATCTATTTAATTACCGTGTCTATTTCCGGTTTCTTCCTGGGGGCATTGGTGGATAGCTATTTCAAGAAAACCGTGATGCTGCTGTCCAGCTTCTGCTCCCTTGTTTTATACCTCTTGGCCTATGGGGTTATTGCTTTCTCACAGGTCGAAGTCTTTACCAATCCTGCAAACCCCAGACTCTGGGGATTTATTCTTCTAGCATTAGCGGGTGTAATCGCAGGTAACTTACGATCCATTGCTCTCCCTACTTTAGTGACGCTTTTGGTCCATAAATCTAAGCGAGACCAGGCCAATGGTCTCGTGGGAACCATTAATGGTGTTTCATTTTTAGTGGCGTCTACCTTCAGTGGATTGGTGATTGGTTTTTTAGGTGTGAATTGGATGTTGGAAATCGCGATCGCATTGACCTTGTTAGCCATCCTTCAACTTGTAACAATCCCCATACCTGAGCAGAAAATCCTACGAACTGAGTCAGAAACTCGAAATGTTGATCTTCAGGGCACGATTCGATCGATTTATCTTGTCCCTGGTCTATTCGCATTAATTTTCTTCAATACCATCAACAACTTTTTGGGTGGGGTCTTTATGTCTTTAATGGATGCCTATGGACTATCCCTGGTATCTGTTCAGGTTTGGGGGATTTTATGGGGATTCTTAAGCTTGGGCTTTATTTTGGGTGGGATTGGGGTGGCCCGCTGTGGCTTAGGGAAAATTCCCCTGCGAACCTTATTTCTGGCCAACCTAAGCATATGGGGAGTGGCCATCTTTTTTACCATTCAGGCGTCAATTGTGCTGTTGGCGATGGGGTCTTTTGTTTACCTGTGTCTAACCCCCGTGGTGGAAGCTGCCGAACAAACCATCTTGCAAACAGTGATCCCCCTTGAGCGCCAGGGGCGGGTTTTTGGCTTTGCCCAAAGTATTGAGCAAGCGGCTTCCCCCTTGACTGCATTTATGGTGGGTCCTATTGCCCAGCTCCTGTTTATTCCGTTTATGACCACAGGGGCTGGGGTTGAACTCCTGGGTCCCTGGTTTGGAACGGGTCGGGCTCGGGGAATCGCCCTATTGTTTACGGTGACGGGACTGGTGGGATTAATGATTACCGTATTGGCAATGCGATCGCATTCCTACCGAATCTTATCGAAGCAATATCGCAGGGCCAAAACCCATCAACTTGAAGCAAGGGTATAATCCCACAGAGGTTCTGTTCCCCTTGGGAGAGGTGAAAATATGGATTTAGCACCGATGCTACAAGAATCACAGTGGGCAGAAAGTTAGAATTGAGTATAGTTCCTCATACTTTCGATGTTGCAACATGATCTGTTGCCTCAGTCCTACCTGCAATCAGCCCCAAAACCACGATGGAGATCACTACTGCCAACGATGTGGTGCGCCCCTATCCGCGTTACTCAGAAACCGCTATAAAGTTATCAAACTTTTAGGGAAAGGGGGGTTTGGCCGGACTTTTCTGGCCCATGATACGGATAACCTGAATGAGCGTTGTGTTGTAAAGCAGCTCACCTTCCAATCCACCAATGCCTGGATGAAACAAAAAGCCATTCAGCTCTTTGAAGGGGAAGCCCAACAGCTCCAGCAACTGGGGACTCACCCTCAAATCCCTGCTTTACTGGGCTATTTTGAAGACGAAGGCTGTCTGTATCTGATCCAGCAGTACATAGAAGGGAAAAATTTAAAGCAGCTCCTTGAACATCAGGGCCCTTTTTCTGGGGAACAGATTGAGCAAATATTGCTTAATCTGCTTCCAGTTCTGCAATACATCCATGAACGCGGCGTTATTCATCGAGATATTAAGCCCGATAATATTATGCATATTCCTGGAACTGGGAAATATGTGCTGATCGATTTTGGCGTTGCAAAACCTATCCCTAATCCTGCGAAAGAGCTATCTGGGACCGTCCTGGGTTCTCCTGGTTTTGCACCCTTTGAGCAAATGCGATTAGGCATTGCCACCCCTAGCGGTGATTTGTTCGGATTAGGCGCGAGCTGTTTTTATCTATTAAGCCAAACCTCTCCATCCACTTTGGCAACGGAACTCGGGTACAGTTGGCTAGAGTCATGGTATTCCTATGTTTCTCAGCCCCTCAGTCCCTTGCTAAGACAGGTTTTGAGTCAGCTTTTACAGAAAGAAGCCTCAAACCGCTATCAATCGGCAGAAGCAGCCCTAAAAGCGTTATTCAGGACGGTCCCAACCCCAGGGGCCAGCGCCACAGCAACGACTCTCCCCAAAGCTTCGACGTTACCGTTACCGGGGCAAGTGCAGAATTCCCTGGAAGCGTCTTTGCCCCCTACAAAAGTGGTTGAATCTTCGGTGGACCGACGGTCCAAACCCTTTATCTTTTATTTAGCACCCCAATCCAATACCACTTCCCTTCAAAAAGACTCGTCTCCCCGCATGAGTCGCAAGGTAGTTGGCAGTGCCCTATTCACCCTGACACTCCTGGGCGGAATCGGGTATGTCGTGGCCCAAGGGCTACAATCAGCTGTTTCCCCCAAAGCGATCACAGTTGCTGAGGTCAACCGGCAAGTTCAAGGTCATCTCCAACAAGGGGATCAAAAGTTTGCCCAAGGAGACTATCAACGGGCATTGCGTGAATATGCAGCTGCGATTCAGAAAGATCCTGAAAATGCAGAAGCCCACTTTAACAGTGGGATTACGAAACGTCGGCTCAACGATCTTAAAGGGTCCATCGCCCATTACACTACCGCCATCCGCCTCAAGCCGACCTCAGTTGATGCTTACAATAATCGAGGATTGGTGCGTAGCGAGCTAGGGGACAAACTGGCGGCCATTGCTGATTTTACGGAAGCGATTCGCCTCAATCCCCAGCATGTTCAGGCCTATAACAATCGAGGAACCATCTATTCTGAGGTGGGGAAAAAACAGGCGGCCATCGCCGATTATTCCCAAGCGATACAGATTGATGCTCAGTATTATGAGGCGTACTTTAATCGCGGCATTGTGCAGTCAGATCTGGGCAATACCAAGGCTGCGATCGCAGATTATTCCCAGGTCATTCGCCTGAACTCCAACTATGCTCAAGCCTACAATAATCGGGGAATTGCATATGTTAACCTCGGCAATTTGAAGAATGCGATTGCCGATTATACTCAGGCGATTCGTGTTGATCCCAAATATGCCAGAGCTTATACTAATCGGGGCACTGCCCAATTAACCTTGGGAAATAAACAAGCCGCAATTGCTGACTACACCCAAGCCATTGACATTGATTCAACCTACGCTAAAGCATATGAAAACCGTGGTACGGTAAAAGGCCAGCTCGGCAAGAAGCAAGAGGCGATCCAGGACTTACAAAAAGCTGCAGATATTTACCAAGTTCAAGGAAAGACGAAGGATTACCAGAAAATGATCGAGGCTATAGAAAAATTGTCATAACATCCCAATTATAAATACTACTAGAAAAGGGTAAATTTTTAGTGAAAGATGGAAATTGTGTGTCAGAATCTTTGAAACTTTAATTCTGAAAATTTCGTCTTTTTAGGCAAACGTTCCCTATACCTTTGAGGCATTTTTAATGACTAAATTTGCTCCCAGTATTCAAAGAATAGTCTTATCCGCAACCACCGTGGGTTGCTTGGCAAGTTTCTCTATTCTGTCTCCTCAGCTGGTTAGATCCCAGGATATTCCTCAACCGGATCAATCCCCAGCTGCAACCGATGAAATCACGCCCACCCCTGAAGCTGACCCAACGCCCGGAGCCCCTGAAGCTGACCCAACTCCTGAACCCGCGGCTCCCAATAGCGGCCAGACTATCTCACCCACGACAGTGGAAGAAAGTTCTGATGCAATTGGTGGTGCTGACAGCCCAGCTCCTGCAGCTCCCACAGGCGATGTTGCCCCTGCTGACCCTAGCGATCCAGCACCGGTTACCCCAACAACCCCAGCAGAAGAGGTTGCCCCACAACCTGTCCGTGGACTGTGGTAACTCTCATCTATTGGGCTGGATTTGAGTAAAGATTCAAACTCAAAATGCCAGGTTGATCAATCCGCATGGTTGATCAACCTGGTATTTTTATGATTAGCCGAGCCATATCGACACCTTTGCCCCTTTTGTTAATAGTCCTACGCAACGCGGTGAGGCAGCTCAAAAAGTCCGGCTATCATTATTTCAGTACTTTTGACATATCCATCTGTTGCTGTGCCTTGCGTTCACTGTAGCGATCAGTGAGTTCATCCACTTTGTCACGCAGTAACAAGGTAAACCGATACAGTTCTTCCATCACATCAACGACCCGATCGCGATAGGCAGAATCTTTGAGTCTGCCATCTTCGTGAAATTCCTGGTAAGCCTTTGCTACAGAAGATTGATTAGGAATGGTGAACATTCGCATCCATCGTCCCAGCAATCTCATGGTATTCACCGCATTAAAGGATTGAGACCCGCCTGAAACCTGCATCACAGCAAGGGTTTTTCCTTGGGTGGGCCGAACAGCCCCTAATTTTAGAGGTATCCAGTCAATTTGAGTTTTCATCAAGCCAGAAATATTGCCGTGGAGTTCAGGGCTAGACCAGACCTGCCCCTCGGACCATTGGACCAGGGTGAGCAATTCCTGAACTTTGGGATGGGTATCGGGTTCAGCTCCATGTAACGGAAGCCCGCGAGGGTTAAAAAAGCGCACTTCTGCCCCCATCTCTTCAATAATCCGTGATGCTTCTTCTGCCAGAAGACGACTGTAAGAGCGCTCTCTCAAAGAACCATAAAGGAACAAAATTCTGGGAGGATGATCAAGACTCATCTTTATTATTTAATTCTGTAGGCGGACTAAAAATAGTGTCGACTTTGATTTTACAAAGATACGGTTAAAGTATTGATTTATATTTTTAGCCAGATAAAGATGAGACAAATTTAGGAAGATTTTTGCTTGGCCGAATACTGGCACGAGTCAGGGACAATAACATGATTGATTGTGTTGCATGGCAATCTACCACAGAGGTGGTTACTGTGGGCCTTCAACAGACATTGAGCCATTCGTATTGAGTAATTCGCTGAGCTGGTTGAAAATCTGAAAGCAATGATTCTGTCTATGGAAAGGCAACTCTTCATTCGTCACAACCACATCCATCTGCTTAGCATTGGCAGAATCTAAAGCATTGTCTACCACAACTTCAATGGTGACGAGTTTGGCAATGGCAACTTGTCCAGGGTGCTCTCTAGCAATCAGACAGTCCTTTTGGAAAAATAGGACTTCTAGACCATTTCCATCTAAAAATGTTCGTAATTTTGAATAGATATTGTCTAAGGGTTGTGAAACGGTGGTTGAGCAAGTATATCTAGCCATAAAAATGTATTAAAGTGTTATTCGCCTAAAGGAAAGCCACTCTCAATTCACCTTGTCTGGGATTGAATTGAATCGAGAAGTTAGCTCCTATGGGCTCAACCTCTCATGTATTTGTGAAGTTCCGGTTAACCCCGCTCTGCTCGGAATGATTGCCCCATAGACATAGGATGGCGGCGGACAAAAAATAGCTTATGACAGATAGACAAATCTCATCGAATTTCCTGGTAACAATCTCTTTGGGACCTGTGTGAAGCAAAGCTTGGGGAAGGACGTAGAAATTTCCGAACCCGTTCCGCATGGACTTAGCTTAGGGCTAAACAGCTGACAATACGGCTATTTGTGGCCTTCGCCATAGCTGCAGATATGCCCCATAACAAGCTGTAGTTAAAAAAAGATTAGGGCTAGCCTCACCACCTTCGAAGCGTGTCGGTCAGCAAGTTTGTCATAATAGGATTGAAATACTGGATATTTGGCATGGCAGCGGAACCGTCAAAAGCAACATTGACCTACAGCCAAGAGCAAGTTCAGCAAATCCTCAACCTTGCGATCGCACAACAAGACTATGAGGGTGAATTTTCCCATGCGCAGCTTCTAGAAATTGCCGAAGAACTAGCGATTCCCCAAATCACCTTGGAGCAGGCTGCTCAAAGTATCAAAACCCAACAAGGGGAATTAGTGAAGCGCCAAAGCTTTAATTTGTATCGTCGCGCTAACTTGCGAAAAAAAGCAGGACGATATGCGATCGCAAATGCCACTCTCATCCTCATCAATACCCTTATGGGATTCTCGTCCCCATGGTCTTTGTATATTGCCTTGATCTGGGGATTGCGTTTAGGACTGAATGCCTGGAATGTCTATCACACTGGGGATGAAGCCTACGAACAGGCTTTTCGGAGATGGGAACGCAAGCATCAGTTTCAAAAGAAAGTGGATACCTGGCTGGGACGATTGTTAAGTGTCTAATCCAGTAACGCCTCTCTTATCCCTTCCACCTAATCTGCCCCCAATCACATAGCCCGCTCAGCAATGATACTAAGCGGGCTATAAATGTTGAAGCTTAGGGGCGCTTCCCCAAGTTTCAAGGTCTCTATTTCGCAGCTAACTCAGTCAACCGAGTGAGCACCTGGTTAGAGCGCTCGGTAAATGCTTGCATTCCCTCAGCATCAAACCCTTTCTGAGCCATCAGAGCCAAATCATAGACATGGTGGCAAATCTGATTTGCTAATTCTCCTGCAGGGGATTGACCATCCGCTTGGACCACTCCTCCCTGACTCAGAGTCAACAGATTTTGAATCAGCGGATGAGAGGTATTGACTAGCAACGTATATTCAGTAGGAAACTGCATATTCTGCTGCTGCATCATGGCCATCATCTCCTGCATCCGACGAGCAGATTCCGGTAACAGCACTATTGCTGGAGGTGCCCCTTGAGGAGTATCCGACTTCAACGCTTCGGTGCGGATGGTTAGACTAGAATTGTCCAGAGATTTCTCAAACAGGGCCTTGATAATTTCACTGCGTGTTTGATTGGTAGTGGGATCGACAATTTCGGCTGCTTGATCCTTATCAATAAGGGTTTCATCTAAATCCGCATCCACCCGGGCAAACTTTACGTCTGTATATTCTCGTTCTAGGAACGGGACAAAGTGGGTGTCAATAAAAGTATCCAGGAACAGTACTTCCAAACCTTGATTTTTCAGCAAGGAGACATAGGTCGCTTGGTTGACCTCATCGGTACAGTAGTAAACCTGGTTCTCATGCCGCTCCTGATTGCGCTCCAGATACTCTTTCAACGTCGTATGGGGCGGTTCAGAGGAGGCAGCAGAAGCCTCTTCTCTGGCATCAGCTGGAGAATCTGCCCAAGCATCATCCGTCGTATCTTCAGAATTTTCAACGGCAGGTTCAGCCTTAGGCTCTGGGGCTGGAGCAAGTTCAGCAGTGGTTCGATAAATCAAAATATCTTCGATTTGTTTCTTGAACTTATCGTTGTTGATGGAGCCGAATTTGACGAAAGTCCCCACATCTTGCCAGCAGCGAATATAGGCATCCCGGTCATCACGATAGAGGGCTTTTAGACGATCCCCAACTTTTTTAGCAATGTAATCCGCAATCCGGCGAACCGTGCGATCGTTTTGCAAAAAGCTACGGGAGACATTGAGAGGGATATCGCTACTGTCAATTACGCCCTGGAGCGGCATCAGGAACTGAGGAATCACCTCTTCACAGTTGTCGCTAACAAATACCTGATTGCAAAACAGCTTTATTTGGCCTTTCGTCACATCAATATCCGGCTTCAGCTTCGGAAAGTAGAGAATGCCATTGACGATAAACGGATAGTCCGTATTTAGATGTACCCAGAGTAAAGGATCTTCCTGGAAGGGATATAGATACCGATAAAACTCCAGATAGTCTTCATCGGTAAGATTGCTAGGAGACTCTTTCCAAGGTGCTTTTTGCTTGTTAATTTGCTCATCCCCTAATTTGATGGGGACAGGCAGGAAATCACAGTAGGTCTTCACCAAAGACTTGATGCGAGCCTCTTCGGCATATTCAATCTCCTCTTCCATCAAAGTGAGGGTAATCTTAGTCCCTCGCTGATTCCACTCTGAGGCCTCTAACTGATAGTCCGTATTGCCTTCGCAGGACCAATGAACGGCTTCCGCCCCTTCTTTATAAGACAGCGTATCGATTTCAACTTTTTGCGCCACCATAAAGGACGAATAAAAGCCCAAGCCGAAATGGCCAATTATAGCCTGATCACCACTGTCTTTATATTTCTCGACAAATTCCTCTGCACTGGAAAAGGCCACCTGAGTAATATATTGCTTGACCTCATCAGCTGTCATGCCGATGCCATTGTCGGTAATGGTGAGCTGCTTGTTGTCCTTGTCAACGGTGATTACAACCTCAGGTTCCCCCACTTCACCGGAATATTCCCCTGCCATCGACACCATCTTCATTTTCTGCATGGCGTCCACTGCATTGGAAATCAGTTCCCGCAAGAAAATCTCATGGTCTGAATAGAGCCATTTTTTGATGATCGGGAAGATATTCTCGGTATGTATCGAAATTGTGCCTTGTTCCAGCATAGTCATTGGTATCCGTTCAGGCGATCAATAGTAATTCCATCATTTCCCTTAAAATATCGCATTTCCAACAGCCACTTAGATACTGTAAGTGCAGGTGAGATCACCGATGGTATGGGATTCGGATATCCCTACCTACCCAGCTAGTAAACGAGATGGATCTATAACCAGTGATTAAAAGAGTTAATGTCTACGATGAAAGTATTTTGTTACTTTTGGTATGGTTATCTATTTCTATCGAAATCAATCGATAGGGTTATCCTATAAACCATAGCTAAAATTATCGTCAAAACATCCTTGAATGATAAAGAGGGATCTGAAATTTTGCGGAAATAGTACTTGGTTAAGGTGTAAAGCCTGTACTATTAGGAATAAAATTAACGATCTTTTGCCATTTAGTCAGATTTCTGTTAAATTCAGCCCGACTTTGCGAATGAAATAATGACAACTTTGCCGAATAAGACCCTAAAGTCAAATATTTTGGTCGTTGATGATTCGGCAGAAAACCTGCGTATCCTCTCTAGTATGCTGACAGAAGAGGGATTCGCTGTTCGCTGTGCCCGCAGTGGCCTTATGGCTTTGACAACATTACAAAATACTCGTGCTGATTTAATATTGCTAGATATTAAAATGCCTCAAATGTCAGGTTATGAGGTGTGTGAACATCTAAAGGCTGATCCCGTTACCCGTGAAATTCCAGTAATTTTTATCAGCGCTCTAGACGAAGCGATGGATAAAGTCAGAGCGTTTCAATTAGGTGGTGTTGATTATATTACTAAGCCTTTTGAGTTACCTGAAGTACTGGCACGAATTGAAAATCAAATTACCATTAGTCGCCTAAGAACTCAACTGCAAAACCAACAGCGAAAACTGCTCAGACAGAATCAAGAGCTAATGCGGTCTAACCGAGAATTAGAGCAGTTTGCCCATGTGATGTCCCATGATTTGAAACAGCCATTACAAAGTTTTCTATTCGCCATCGGGCTAGTCGAACAATGCTGTCAATCGAATACGAATCCCAAAGTGTTCGACTATTTAAAGCGCTTGCGAGATACCAGTGGGACCATGCAGAAACTCATTGATGCTTTACTAGATTATGCTCGGGTTGGCAATGAAGAGTTAGCCATTGAGGAAATTGCATGCGAGTCTATTTTGGCCATGGTACTCGATAATCTTCAGGTGGAAATTACTGAGCAATCTGCTGTTATTCATCATGATGCACTACCAACTATCATGGCAGATAGAAATCAAATGATGCAGCTCTTCTATCACCTCATTACAAATGCCTTGAAATTCCAGCCTCCTAATAACAAACCAGACATTAAAATCTCAGTAAATTTGTTACCACAAGATGTGACTGAGCAAACAGGCAGTACTGGGTTTCTTTCCTTTGGAAACTATGATCAGCAGGAAAACTATAAAACTCAAAGCTACCTGTTTAGTATTCATGACAATGGTATTGGTCTAGATGCTGACCAAGTTGAGTTGATCTTTGAAGTCTTTCAAAGACTTAATTCAGATGATTACTCAGGGACGGGGATGGGATTGGCAACCTGCAAAAAAATCCTAGAACGCCATAATGGACGCATTTGGGTGGAGTCAGAACTGGGTAAAGGTACAAATGTATACTTTACGCTTCCACAAAATCCTTCCTGATCGCTTGGATGTAAAGGACAAAACATTAATTTTTAAAAAATAATAAAAAGCAGATCTGAAGTAACCAGATAGGTGTTAGCTCACACCAGAAGTTCTGAGTGCAAACTCTATAGAATTAGTTTGCTTCCATGCTTTAGAAAATCATCAATTCCGTGTTAAATATCTGCCAGTTTGGCTTGATTTTTATCGCATCCATTTGCTTTTATACCTATAGTTAACTATTTCAAGGTTCCCCCTTGACCGTTTAATCTCGCATTATTTTCATTGCTAAACTCTTTTTTGAAGGTTAATTTATGTTTATCTCAACAAGAAAATATCCGGTTACTACCGAGGAATCTGATGCCGACCTAGATATATTCAGGAACAGTGGTGATCGGAGATCTACTTCTTCTAATAGTGATGACATATTTGATTTTTCCCTCCATAACGTAGATGTGACTGCGGCAAGCAGGACTGGAGTGAGCACAAAAAGGCAAATCAATGTTGTAGCCAATAGTCCTACTGTTCCTCCTAATCCATCCAATCCATTAGTCGCTAGCAGCCCAATAGTGCCTGCACTTTCTCTAGAGCAGGAAGATACCACGGGTATCCAGGTTCGGGTGGCTTCTGTCCTCACTGCAAACCAAGAAGTTACCCCTAGCAACAACCCTGGTGCCAGAGGAAATTCTATCCTTCTACTTAATCCTGATGGAGATGCCTTAAGTTATCAATTAACGGTCTTTGGTTTGGATTTCGGCCGGTTTATTGGGGATGGGCCCCCCTTTACAGCGGATACCAATGATGATGTGACCAAAGTTCATATCCATAATGCAATTAGAAATGAGAATGGCCCCTTAGCTTTCGCCCCCATCGATTTAAGCGATCCAACCATCGATAATCAGGATGCCGACGATTTGCAGTTCCAACTAAATGTGGATGGATCCGTGACCTTGACCGGACGATGGGAATTAACAGATCCAGCCTTAATTTCCCTGAGCGAGTTTGTAGATGATTTTCGCAATGTAGTTAGAGGTGGTGACATTCCTTTGTATTGGAATATCCATACTGAAGGCTCTCCTTCCGGGGCCATTCGGGGCCAACTTATTGAGCGGGGATTGCAATCTCCTGTCCGTCTAACATCAGAGTTAACGACAAGCCAAGAAGTTACACCCAGTAGTAATCCTGAAGCCTCGGGACAATCGGTGCTCCAACTCAATAGTGCTGGTGATGCCTTGAGTTATACCCTTACAATCTTTGGTTTAGACTTTGGACAGTTTATTGGTGATGGCACTGCCTTTACCTCTGATACCAGCGATGATGTGACTAAAGTCCATATCCATAACGCGGTTCGAGGAGACAATGGTCCCCTTGCTTTTGCTTTGATTGACTTAGAAGATTTAGCGGTTAACGATCAGGATAATGACGACCTCATAATCTCTCGAAATGAAGATGGCTCAGTGACCCTGCAAGGCATTTGGGAAACGTCTGATCCAGCTCTCATTCCCTTGAGTGATTTTGTGAATACGATCCGTGGTTCGGCTGCTGGCGAGGATATCCCTTTGTATTGGAATGTTCATACCGTGGGTTCTCCAGCTGGAGCGATTCGTGGACAGTGGCAGCCAGATGGGTTAACAGGGAGTGACTTGCCCAACAGCCTTGTCGCCAGTACTTCTCAGGCTACTTTGCAAGGAAGTGAGGGCTACGATCGCTTTACCTTGGGAGATGAGGTTGTTGAGGACACTCTCCAACAACATTTTGTTTTTAAGGATTTTGATGTTTTAGATGAAATGGATTTGGGTACAGCAACGGTACTATCAACCCATGTAATTAGCTCAGACCGGATGGTCGCTAACCTAAGTAGTGGCGATACTCTGACTGTTGTGGGTGATACTATTACAGCTCAAACCCAGATGATGACGGTATAGGTACATCTAAACTTACACTGCATTGACCGAAATGCCGTTATTGATAGGTGGAACTATGTTTCTTCTTCATCAATAACGGCATTTCGGTCTAGTAACAACAAATTACGAAGTTGATCTGTATCAAGTTCGGTTAACCAATTCTCTCCTGCACCAACAACCTGTTCTGCCAGCGCTTTTTTGCTTTCAAGCTGTTCATGAATCCGTTCTTCTAGGGTGCCAGTACAGACAAATTTATGCACCTGAACATTGCGAGTTTGGCCAATCCGAAAAACCCGGTCAGTGGCTTGATTCTCGACGGCGGGATTCCACCAGCGATCGAAATGAAAGACATGGTTGGCACGGGTGAGGTTGAGACCAACACCACCTGCTTTTAAGGACAAGATAAAGATTCGGGGCCCCTGGGGATCATGTTGGAACCGATCAATCATCGATTCTCGCTGCTTCTTGCTGCTGCCACCATAAAGCAACAAGGTTTCACGCTGCAGTTTGGTTTGTAAATACTGTTGGAGCAGTTTGCCTAACTCTGCAAATTGAGTAAAAATCAACGCCCGATCGCCTTCATCTAATAATTCTTCCAGCATTTCTTGTAGCCGTTTCAATTTGCCAGAACGCTGAAGATCGAGATCTAAGGTTTCTTCATGCAAATACTGGGCAGGATGATTGCAAATTTGTTTGAGCTTGACCAATGTGGCTAGGATAATGCCCCGTCGCTGAATTCCTTTGGCAGCATCCACTGCGTCCAGAGATTCTTGAACCGTGGTTTGGTAAAGTTTGGCCTGTTCAGGAGTCAGGCTACAGAAGACAGTCATTTCCTGCTTCTCGGGCAAGTCTTGGATGATGTCTCGGTCTGTTTTGGTTCGGCGCAGGATGAAGGGTTGGACGAGGGAGCGCAATGTTGTCAGCGATGCCGTATCACCGTATCGCTCAATAGGGGTGGCAAATCGTCGTTGGAAAAAGGGCTTAGGTCCGAGATAGCCTGGATTCAAAAAGTCAAGAATAGACCAAAGCTCAGTTAAGCGATTTTCTAAGGGGGTACCAGTCAAGGCAATCCGCACTTTAGATTGCAGATTGCGGACTGCCTGGGATTGCCTGGCCTCAGGATTTTTGATGTTTTGAGCCTCATCCAAGACAATTCCCTGCCAGGTAAGGGCGGATAAGGTCTTTTCGTCCCGATGGATCAGGGGATAACTCGTAATCACTAAATCTAAGGGTTTGATTTTTTTGAGAAAGGTTTTGCCCTGTGGTCGTCCCGAACCATGATGCACTACTACCTTTAACTTTGGACCGAACCGATGCACCTCTCGCTCCCAATTTCCCAGCACAGAGGTTGGACAAACGAGTAACATCGGCCCAGTTAATCGACCTTCATTTTTTAGGTGCAAAAGATAGGCGATAAACTGTACGGTTTTCCCCAGACCCATATCATCCGCTAAACAAGCGCCAAGGCCCCATTGCTCCAAAAAAGTTAGCCAGCCCACCCCTCTGGCTTGATAGGGACGTAAACTCCCCTCAAAACCAGGAGGTTCAGAGATGGCCGTTAAGGTTTGGTTGCCGTTTAGGGTTGTTAGTAATGCTTCTAAGGACCCTGAGGCTTCAAAACTGACCACCGGCAGTTTATCGATGGTTAAGGTATCTCCGGTGCTGATGCGAAGGGCATCTTCGAGGGACAAACCGGTTTTATTCTGGCGAGATGCAAAGAAGTTCTGAGCTGCCTTCACATCCTGAGGTCTAAATTCAACCCATTCGCCGTTAATTTCCACTAAAGGAGACTCTTGGGCAACCAACCGATCAAATTCGGCTTTGGACAAGGTTTGTCCGCCAATGGCAAGCCCCCACTGGAAATTCAATAAGCTGTCCAAGCCAATGGTACTGTCATTGTGAGATTGAGCCGCCGCCTTAATTTGCAGTCCCAGCCGATTTGCCATGGCATTTTGGTCTGACAAACTGGGGGGAAGCATTACTCCAAACCCACTATCTTCCAGTCGCCATGCTGCTGCTTTGATAAAATCATAGGCTTGGGTTGGGGATAAGCTCAATTTTGTCGGCCGTGCTCCCTGTAAGCTTTCTTCTAACAAGGGGTAAACCCTGGAGGCCAATCCCAATCCCTGCAACAAGGTTTCTTGGGGGCGCTCAACCTTACGGCCTAAATAATCCATATGTTCTGAATTCGTATTCCAAACCACCTCTGCGGTGACCAGAAAAGTTGGATCATCTGTTGCTTGGAGAAAGTACTCTACTTTCCAGTCTCC
Source organism: Acaryochloris sp. CCMEE 5410 (assembly GCF_000238775.2). NCBI lineage: Bacteria > Bacillati > Cyanobacteriota > Cyanophyceae > Acaryochloridales > Acaryochloridaceae > Acaryochloris > Acaryochloris sp. CCMEE 5410. Next base: position 408,464 of record NZ_AFEJ02000001.1, read on the forward strand.
ATGACTGGTTGGAGGTTGTAAATTGAAGCAGGCGCGATACTGCTGTTCTTGTAGGCTTTGTTCAATGGGACGCAACCATTGATTTAGGGTCTCAACCCAAGTACCACAGTTTTCTTTCGTTTCTTTGAGAAGCGAGTTAGATGAGCTAAAAGCTGGTAACCATTGTTTAAACGTTGAATTGATCCCTGCCTTTTGCATGGAGGTGATGAGCTCATCGTCAATCCCTTGACGAACCTGATGATCGATGATGTGAGTTAAAAAATCTGTAAGCAGATATCCAGCTTTGGTCGGTAAGCCCACTGCTGGTGCTTGAGTAACGATGGCCTGATAAAACAGACAAGCTTGAGGCATCCCTTTAACGAACTGTTGAAATCGCTGTCGATCCGTCGCGCTATCTAGTAAGGGTTGCCAGAAAAAGTGGCAGGTTTGGTCTGTTTGAGCCTGAATTGAGGGTATAAATTTTGAACGGGTAAGTAAGTCCAGCCCCCAACGTACTGAATGGCACCAAAAAAGAAGTTCTGCTCCTAAAAATGCCTCTTCACCGGTACTGGTGTGTAAGGGGAGTCCAGCTAAGAAATCCAAAGCTTGCCCAGGGGGAATCTCTAAACCTTGCACGATGAAAGGGTGCAGTTCATAGGATTCATCCTCATCGAATACTGTAGATGAGTGCAATGGTATTAGCTTTTCTTCCTCGGTATAGGCCGGTAAGGTAACAGTCTGGGCACTCCACGAGGTCGTAATGGGGGATTCTTTGGCAGCACGACTTTTTGCTGAACGAGATTTTTTCCGCTTGGGGGGGGATGTAACGACCGTTTGCAGGGAGGGGGTGAGGGATAGTTGTCGAGACTCAGATAACGTTAGTAGAAACTGACTCAATTCCTTTGGGTCCATGGCCAAAGGATGGGGCAACGTCTCTTCTGAAATTGGATTTTGTTTGGCGGTTGTACCGCGCCAAGTTTCAGCCCAAATAAACAATGTTCCATTTAAAAGCCGCTGAGCATTGGTTTTAGATGCAGCGTTTGACGGTTGCCCATCTTTAAAGTCTGAGGTTGGCCGCCAACTACCATGCAAGATCGCCATAATTTAGTTATGAATACTCCCTTGGAGACGTATGGTCCATTCACTGGTAAAAACGGGGTTGATATCACCTTTAAACTCGTTAATGTGATGACAATATTGATGCAACCTTTGCTTCATGATGATGCGGTGAAGAGATGACTGGGATTTGTCTTTTGAGCCATCATCAATCTGAAAATATTGTTATGAACATAAACGGGCCACCCAAACTTAAGTGTCTTAAGTCTAGGCGGTGATCTTCTATACCTATGCTACAGGGTGAACTTGTCATATGGATATCCCTTTTAAAGGTCAGATGGGAATCAATAAGCAACATGTCTGATTGCTGTTCTGCAAAGCAAGCGGTTCTCTATCAATGTTAGGATTGCGACAGAAAAAAAAAGGACAAAACAATAAGTAAGGACAAGTCACTTAATGTCAGAAGTTATTAAGTCAATATCTGTTGACGGGCGGGAAATAAAACTCACTATCGGCCGTTTCGCTCCGCAGGCCGGTGGGTGTGTATTGATTGAATCTGGTGAAACTTCAGTTCTAGTCACTGCGACGAGATCGTCAGGACGTGAAGGAATTGATTTTCTTCCTTTACTCGTAGATTACGAGGAGAGACTGTATGCAGCCGGTCGTGTGCCGGGGGGCTTTCTACGACGGGAAGGCCGACCCCCTGAAAAAGCGACCTTAACCTGTCGCCTGATCGACCGACCCATGCGGCCCCTATTCCCAAATTGGTTGCGGGATGATTTGCAAATCGTGGCGACAACGATATCTATGGATGAGCAGGTTCCCCCTGACGTCTTAGCCGTGACGGGGGCTTCTGTTGCCACCCTCTTGGCCAAAATACCCTTTAAAGGGCCCATGGCTGCAGTGCGAGTCGGCCTAGTGGGGGATGACTTTATTATTAACCCCACCTATGAGGAGATCTCTGAAGGGGAACTCGATCTCGTTGTTGCTGGTTCACCGGATGGGGTGATCATGGTTGAAGCCGGGGCCAATGAAGTGGCTGAGCAAGACATGATCGAGGCCATCGATTTTGGGTATGAGGTGGTTTGTGATCTTATTAAGGCTCAAAAAGAGTTGATTGCTGAGTTGGGGATTGAGCAGGTAGAAGAAGCTGCTCCAGAAACGGATCCAACCCTAGAGAACTTTGTCCAAGAGCGCGTAACTGACCCTGTTAAAGAAGTGCTGGCCCGGTTTGAAAAGGATAAGAATGTTCGGGATGCTGCCTTAGATGAGATTAAGGAATCTGTGAAAGTTGCTATCGATGAGCTTCCAGAAACAGATCCAGTACAGGTGGCAGCAGTAGAAAACCCCAAAGCTATTGGTAAGGTGTTTAAGAGTATTACTAAAACCTTGATGCGCCGCCAGGTGGTTGAAGATAAGGTCCGAGTGGATGGCCGCAAGCTAGACGAAGTCCGTCCTATTTCTTGTAATGTGGGCGTTCTTCCCCAGCGCGTTCACGGCAGTGGTTTATTTAACCGAGGCTTAACCCAGGTTTTATCTATCGCGACCTTGGGAACACCGGGTGATGCTCAAGAGATGGATGATCTCCATCCTGATAGCCAAAAACGTTACCTTCATCACTATAATTTTCCGCCCTACTCTGTGGGTGAAACCCGACCCATGCGCTCACCGGGACGTCGGGAAGTGGGGCATGGGGCTCTTGCTGAAAGAGCTTTACTACCGATGCTTCCTAGTAAAGAAGAATTCCCCTACGTTCTTCGAGTCGTTTCCGAAGTCTTATCCTCTAACGGGTCTACATCGATGGGGTCAGTTTGCGGGTCCACTTTGTCCTTGATGGATGCGGGAGTGCCCCTGGCTAAGCCGGTGAGTGGAGCCGCTATGGGCTTAATCAAGGAAGGAGATGAAGTCCGAGTCCTGACAGATATTCAAGGGATTGAAGATTTCTTGGGGGATATGGACTTTAAGGTGGCGGGTACTGCAGATGGCATTACCGCCTTGCAAATGGACATGAAGATTACTGGGTTATCTATGAAAGTGATCGCTGAGGCGATTCATCAAGCGAAACCCGCTCGACTCCATATTTTGGATAAGATGCTGGCGACAATTGACAGTCCTCGCAAAACGATGTCTCCCTATGCACCTCGCCTATTGACCATCAAGATCGATCCAGAACAGATTGGAATGATTATTGGTCCAGGCGGTAAGACCATTAAAGGGATTACCGAGGAAACGGGGGCTAAGATCGATATCGAAGATGATGGTCGCGTTACGATCTCAGCAGTAGATGAGAAGGCTGCATCTCGTGCCCGCCAGATTATTGCTGGTATGACGCGCAAGCTGGCAGCTGGCGATGTATTCTTGGGTAAAGTGACTCGGATTATTCCGATTGGGGCCTTTGTGGAAATTGCGCCTAGTAAGGAGGGCATGATTCACATTTCTCAGTTGGCAGACTATCGAGTTGGCAAGGTGGAAGATGAAGTCACCGTTGGCGATGAAGTGGTGGTTAAAATCCGTGAGCTAGACAATCGCGGTCGCATTAATCTGACTCGCTTGGGGATTCATCCTGAAGAAGCGGCTGCGGCTCGTGCAGGTGGTTCTGAGTCATAGTTAGCTTGGTTTTTTGACGATTGGATTTAAGAGATGCTGTGGCGTTCCGTTGCAGCATCTCTAGTTTGATGCGGCGGAAGGCAGAGGCTCTAAATCTGCGATCGCGTTCTGATACCGATAGGGTTGCTAGCTCTGTTAGTGTCGGGGCAACATTTTCAGGATAGGGCTGGAAGTCAGAAATATCTGTTTCTTGGGCAAATCTTTGATTCCAGGGACATACATCTTGGCAAATATCACACCCTGCAACCCAGCCTTGTAAATTCGCTGCAATTCCATCGGGCAGTGCAGCCTCCCGATTCTCAATGGTGTGGTACGCAATACAGCGATTCGCATCAACGACAAAAGGTTCACGAATCGCATCCGTGGGGCAGGCTGTAATGCAGCGGGTACAGGAACCACAATGTTGAGTGTGGGGACGATCCGGTTCCAAGTCTATATTCGTCAGAATTTCTCCTAGAAAAAGCCAGGAACCATAGTTCCGCGAAATCAGGTTGCTGTGTTTACCAATCCAGCCAAGACCAGCTCTTTCAGCCCAGACTTTGTCTTGGACAGGACCAGTATCGACGTAGTAGCGGACTTGGATCCGCGGGTCCTGTGCTTGCATCCACAGAGCTAAAGCTTTGATGCGGCGACCCACGACACGATGGTAGTCTCGGCCCCAACCGTAGCGTGAGATTTTGGCATACTCTTGTCCTGATGGGCGTTGGTGGGGAGTGTAGTAGTTGATACCTAAACAGACGATGGAGCGGACATCGGGCATAACTTGGTAAATATCTTGTCGACGTGGATCATTCATCCAAGCCATATCGGCGTGATATCCCTGGTTGAGCCATTGTTGTAAGGGGAGAGTTAAGGCTTGCGCTTTGTCCTGCCATTGAGCAACACTGACAAGGCCAACTTTGTGGCAACCCAGTTCGATGGCTTTATCCTTGAGGGTTTGACTATTTATTCCTGAGCCATGGGTAGCCATAGGGTAGTTATCTAAATCAATCGTTAGTCCAGAGACTATTGAGTATCTTGCCCTTAAAGGGGTTGGGGAAATTAAACGTATGTTAGGTAAAGGTTCATTGATAGAGGTGTTGGAATTCGAGATAGACGATTTACAATGAATTTCTCTGATCTTTTTGGGAGAATTTACCTTTTATTGAGCTAACTCTGCAACCGGACAAAAATATCGTTATATTGCAACAATAATCTCCCTAATTCAATTGATTAATATTAACTGTAGAAATGAATTAAGTTTTTCCTCATCTTGAAAATCTAAAGATCGGGAGTTTAACCCATGTCAGTAATCTATTCTGTCTGGGACGCTAAAGCTACCCTCCTCAATCGAGTATCGACAAATGGTTACTTTGATTAAGAGTGATTTTCCCAATGTATTTCTGATCAGTACGCTTTAAGAGCTACTGGAGATTGTGACCACATAAGGCCATGTAACTCTTGACTTGATGATGGCGAATCCTGAACATGTCGCGGAGTTAAAGAAAGGGGTTCAATCCTGGAACCAATGGCGACAAAGGTATCCTGATGTGATTCCAAATTTGACAAGCTCAAACTGGGTTGAAGTTGACCTGAGCAATGCTAACCTCCAGATGGCAGATATGAGTGGGGCTAATCTGCTCGGGACTATTCTGATTGGGGCAGAATTACGATGTGCCAATTTGGCCAACACGGATTTATTAGGCGGGCTATTGAATGGAGCCGATATGAGTCGGGCCCACTTGTGTTGGACTAGATTATTTGGAGCGAATCTAGACAGTGCGACTTTAGCTGGTGCTGATTTATATGGGGTTGATCTGGGGAGAGCGATTCTCTCCAAATCTAATTTAATGGGAGCGAGCTTGATGGAAACAGATTTATGTGAGGCCAATCTTCAAAGAGCACAGCTACTGGGAACGAATTTATATAATGCGAATTTGCATCGGGCTGTCCTCCGGAAGGTCGAAGGTCTAACTGTCTCGCAAATTAAAACAGCTCATAACTGGGATGGCGCTTTTTTTAGCGAAGAGTTCAGAATGAGATTAGGTTAGCGGTAAACATTCGTCTTTTTTGCGCCGTACAACCGTCTTCATTCTAAGAATCTAAGAATGTTACTCATTCCAGATTGTCACTTGTTCTGGATGTTGGTCACCAGAAATTTCTTTCAGGAACCCTAGTTCATTGCAGGGTTGTCCCAACTCATAGAGGGAATTTCGCGTTTTGACATAGACATGCCCTGCACCTGCAAAATATCCCTGAATAGTTGAGGTTATAATCTTAGCCCCAACGGAATGGTTGGGGTGACCATAAAGCCTACCTTTGATAATCGGCCTTCCAGCTTTTTCTAAGCCTATCCATGACTCAATAATCGGAATCCTACTGGAGCTCTCTTGTGGTGTTTGTCTAGATAGAGAGATATTCCTTTGGAAAAAAACTTTGATATCTTCAATCGTGACCATAAAGATATTGAGCTCTTAAAAAGGACACCTATGAAGCGGGAGATGAAAACTCTAAATTTTCTATCCCTATATCTAAATTAATTGAAATTTTGATATAGCAAATCAGTAATATCCCTGAAAGCTAATCTCTAATATGGTTTTAACTGATTTGGACAAGGTGGATTGGAGATAGATAGACCCTGCCGAGTGATTAGATGGATCGGCGCACTTAATTTCCGTGAATAGAAAACAAAAAATTATATTTATCGGCAAGAAAAGTCTGTTGGAGCCAACATTGACTATTGAGCGCAAGCCAAATCTCGAATCGCTTCATTAAGGGGATCAGAGATGAGTAAATGCCAATCCTCTTTCGTCAATTGACCGTTAACCTCTACATCTTTAAATCGGTTGGAGTTGCAATCATACGTAGTTACATAATCGATACGCGGCGGCGTTTCACCTTCATTGAGGTAGTAGCTGAGGACCGTGACCTCTGAACCTATTCGTTGGATAGAATCGCGATCATAATATTGGCGAATTCGGCCTTGATCAGTTTCTGCAGCTAGTTCCCAGGATATAGCTGTGGCGGGTTGTGCGGCTAGTAGTAGCCATGCGATCGCAAGCCCGATCACCAGCACTCCCATTCCAATCTTTTTCATTGCTCACCTTCAAGCGCCAAACTGCTGTTATCGCTACTTTACGTTAGCGAGACCTGGCCTTCCATGACAAACAGTAACAGTAATATCAAAATGATATCACTTTGCTATCTTAGTGATATGGATTCAAAGGAAACGAAGATATGAATTCCACGAAAGAATCATCCGCTTGGAAAATTAATGGGTTTGGGGTGTTGCCGATTCTCTTATTGTTTTTGGGGATCAGTAGTTGGTATTTATTTCCCTTTGTTCTCTTTGAGAAAACATTAGCAGGGCCACAACTCTGGCTAGGGTCTGGATTACTCGCTATGGCAGGGATATTGGCCAGTGGCTTTTTCCTAGTCGATCCGAATCAGGCTCGGGTATTAATCTTGCTAGGAAAATATATCGGCAGTATCCGTGAACCAGGTTTTTACTGGACCATTCCTTTCATCGTCAGTAAGCGCCCAGTCTCCCTACGGGTTCGCAACTTCAACAGTGAAAGATTGAAGGTCAATGATGCCCAGGGCAGTCCGATTGAGATTGCAGCAGTTGTCGTTTGGCGAGTGATTGATTCCGCAAAAGCCACCCTGGATGTGGAAAGTTGTCGTGATTTCGTCGCGATTCAAAGTGAGACGGCCCTTCGCAGTTTAGCCAGCCGCTATGCCTACGATATTTTTGACAATACCCAAGAGTCTTTGCGGGGCAACCCTGATCAAATTTCTGACCTGCTTAAACAAGAAGTCCAGCGTCGGTTAGACGTTGCCGGGGTTGATATTATCGAAACTCGAATTACACACCTGGCCTATGCCCCTGAAATTGCCCAGGCGATGCTTCGTCGCCAACAAGCGATCGCAGTGATTGCTGCCAAAGAGCGAATCGTCGAAGGTGCCTTAGGCATGGTAGAAATGGCACTGCATCGGTTGAGTGAGCAACAGGTGGTAGACCTGGATGAAGAACGGAAAGCTGCTATGGTAAACAACTTACTGGTGGCCCTGGTTTCTGAAAGTTCAACACAGCCGATCATTAATGCTGGAACCCTGTATACGTGAGCAAAAAGAAGCGCTTCTTATTACGACTCGATCAGGCTCTTTACGACACCCTCGAACGTTGGGCGGCGGATGAGTTGCGCAGCGTCAATGCTCAAATCGAATTTTTACTTAAGGAATCCACCCGCAAAGCAGGACGAAAGAAGGAACCCTCATCCGATCAGGAATCAGCGTCCGATTAGTCCTGGTAACGTTAATGGCAACCCTTACAAACCCGTCTTCTTAAGGAATTTGAGTGGTAACTTGTCCTGGATAAGTTATCTGAATTACCCCTCCCCAAGTACAAAAGCACTTAGACGTATTGTTTAATGCCGGAAAATTATTGATTAGAACCGTTGGTGAACCTGGTGTCCAAGGGGCTGGAATAACGGGGATACAGGGCATCGGGGTAAGAACACCCATTGCGGCGGCTGTTGCCGAGGCGACCGTCGGGTTCGCCAGGGAAGAACACATGCCAAACGGTGGAATATTGGCAATGGGGGCATAGTCCATAATGGTGGCGGCAGCGGGTCCCCCCGTCAGAACTGGTGGTCCTTTGGGAATCACAATCAAAGAACTAGGCGCTGCTCCAAAAGAACATTGTAAGGACGCCCCCATGACGACTTGTTGTCCCATTGACTACTCCTTCCTGTCACTATCAATTGATCTTTACGATTGAGCCCTTGATGGTATTCACCCCAGAGGCCTGAACGGTCACCAAAGCCCCATCAATTTTGGTTTGGGCAGTTCCTTTGATCGCAGCCTGAACCCCCTGAATCGTGACACCAGAATTGCTGAGTTCAATCGATGAGCTACCCACTTTTAACGTAATTTTGGTCGTTGCCGTCAGGGTGATTTCGCCTGCATTCAGGCTGATTTTCCGCGAACTGCCGCTGGTCCCGGATTTAACATTGATATCTCCCGTCGAAATCATATCGATCTTGGCGGAGCCATTATCATCCAGTAAAACTTTATGACCCCCTTTGGATTTAATTTCTAGCTTTTTGCCTTGATCATCCAGCCGAGCATAATGCCCCTCTTTCGTTTTTAATTCTGCGAACTTTTCACTGTCATTCAGATACAGATGATGGCCATACACCGTATCTAAATAAATGCCTTTCTTTTTAGCATCTTTATCCGCTTCTACAAATTGGAGGGTATGGCCCGTGCGAGTTTTTACTGTTCGGAGATTGACCTTGCCATCGACAATGGAACTCTCCACTTTCTCTGGAGGACTATCCTTGCCATTCCATACCCCACCCACAATATAGGGACGGTGGATATCGCCATGTTCAAACCCCACTAGCACCTCATCATCGACTTCGGGTAAACAGTCAAAACCTCGATCTTTCCCGGCTCCACTGGCCACGACTCTGGCCCAGTTGCTCTCATGCTCCTCCGTCAGGGTGGGAAACTTGACTCGAACTCGTCCCCAACCTTTTGGGTCCTTGTTATTCGTGACTTTGCCCACTAACAGGGTTTGCCCCGCCTGCAGCCGTTGAGAGGGAGCCAAGGTTGAGAGTAAATCGCCTCCCCGTAACCCCCGCACGCTGAACTCCGTGGAATAAACCCGATCTTGAAATAAATGGCGCGTTTCAGTGATGTAGTACTTGCCGCTGTATTTGCCCATATCTTTGAGTTGGACTACCTGCCCTGTTCTCAAATCAGGATTACCCTCAGCTCTAGCATCCGCCACCACAAACTCTCCTCCCAGTTCATCAATCAGAGCCTGGGCGATGGTATCGGCTTCCTTGGCACTAAAGACGGGTTGATCCACCACAATCATTTTGGGCGTCGTCGGTTTGCCATTAAAGACAGTGCTTTGCTTCTGGCCGGAGCCATGATCGGTGGAGGTTAGTAGTTTCTCGCTATTTTTAGTGGAGACGATAGCTTCCTTGCGTTCATAATCCCAGCCCCGCACTTCAACACTTTTAACCTGTTCGGCACTGGTAACTCGCACTCGAAAGCTATGCAGATCCTTGAGCCAGGTTAGGGAAATATTGGAATTGGCTTTGGGCTTCCTAAAATTCATCTTGCCGTCTTGAACATAGAGTTCAAACCCATTCCGGGCTGCCCGCTCCCGTAGAAATTCCATATTGGTCTGATTCTCTTGAAAAATATAGTCATGGGGAGACCCGCTATTATCGATGGTGCCAGCGGGGATTCCGACTTCTCCAATCAATTTCTTGACTACATCCGTGTCGGTCATATTCTGGAAGGACCGATTGTAGCGACCTCGATGGAGTCGGTGGGACGTGTCGTAGCCCCGAATCACGATAGGGGCTTGGGAACTCGCAGTAAAGTTCGTCTCCATACCGGTGATTTCTCCATCCAGCACATAGCCCTGATTCTCTTCATCAAAGTCCTGGGCTTCGGTGGTGCTGCCACTAAAGCCGATTTTGATGGTTTTACCAATCTGAAATAGATCGTCATATTGCCAAGGGGCATCAACGGAACGGCCAGAAAAGTAGTCGTTCTTAATCACCAAGACAAACATGCCAGGTAGGTGCAAGCTTTCTTCCACGGAAATCTGGAGAATATCTTCCATCAGCTCGTTGGACGCTTTTTTGCCATCAATTTCTAAAAGTGGCTCGGCAATGTAGGTGGTTGCAGGCATGGGCAGTTAGCTTGATTTCAGTACTTTAGCGACCAAAGGTTGTTCGGTTAGAACGACTATCCTGGGAGCGATTGGGAGAGGCAGACTGGCTTCCCCCTGCTAAGCTTGATTCGTCAATTTCCTTTAGGGACATATCGACTCGGGCTTGGACAGGGGTACCGTCCGGTAAAAATAAGGTGAGTTTGTAGGTAATTTGCTCGACAAAACAGCGTAAATATTGCTGGTCTCCCCAAGTGAAGATATAGATGGGCGGTCGTTTGTTGGCAGCGTCGCCACTGTCATCAAAGTCCAAAGCTTTGATCAATTTGCTGACATAGGCATCAATCACACTGGTCCCTTGTTCGTAGGTATCAAACAAGATATTGCTCAAGGACAGAGAGCAGGCTTCTGGGTAGGCAAAGGTGACCTTGGGTAATCCCTTAGCAGTTCGTGCCCCTTGGCTTTCATTCAGACGCATCGACTGCTGAAAGACCAACTCTGTGGGGTTGAACATAAATTCAATATCTTTACTCTTGTCCGTGGGTTGGTGGACTAAAGTTGCTTTGGCTAACTTGCCTGAGGCAACAGCACTATTATTGCTGCGAGAACCACTATAGGTCATGGTTTATATTCAACCTCTTCATATATAATTCACCACGGTAAACGACCCGATTGATACCCTCCGTGTCTCTCTCGCTCCACTTCTAGGCGCTGTCGGAGGACGTGATAGATCTCTCTTGCTAGGATTTCGAAACTTTGCTCATCTACTTCAGGTTCAGTTGACTTTTCAGCTTGGGATTGACGCATCACCACTTCTGTCATTTCGGGCGTGGATGAGATTGGGGGAGCAGTAGTTGGAGACTTTTGTAAGGGTTGAGCCGTTCGTTGGGTAAATGCTGTTTTCCTTTGGACTTGCTTTTCTGGGTGAATTCCTGTGGGGGTGAGGACTAAATCTGAAGTGTCTTCAGGGGTTGCAGTGGTTTTCTCTGCTTTAGGTTGGATGACGGATGACCGGGTTGTGAATAGGTCTTCGATACTGGACCAGTTGGAGGGGAGTGCTGGGTTGCTTGAAGATGGGATTGTGGGTGCGATCGCATCCTCCGTATTTATCTCATAGCGCTCGCTAGACCATCCTGTTTCATCATCAGCTTTTCGTTGTAATGGTGCATTCGGATTTTGAAAATCCCTTAGTTTCTGAGAATGATGTTTACGATTTGGTTGACTGGAAGGTAATAGGTTACTGATAAGTTTCGGAGAAACGAAATTGTCTGCAATGTTGGACAAGGGAGTAGGCGACTGGCCCGTTGCCAACAACTGGGCAACGGTTAGGTCTGGGGAATTCCCCTCTGGTTGTTTGGGCTCAGGTGGTTGAGCTGCTATCTCAATAACTCGACGTTGCAGAGACTCTCGTGAGCCAGACTGAGTATCTACCGGGTCTATCGGTTGAGGACGTGAGTTGAGGGTATCTTCAGCTTGAGCTTGGTGCTGGATTGTGGGCTTCAGGGGAGACGTTGATAATGGCTGGACTGAAGTGAGCGAGGAGTCTGAGCTATCTGCCTCTGAAGGCTGCAACTTTGAATCAGATTTTGCGGCAGGAAGTTCTGCAACCTCGGATGTTTCTCCAACAGGTGAGGAGATGTCTCTATTGGCACGGTCAAGATCTGTCTCTACCAGAGAAGAGTTGCTCTCTACAGTCCTTTGAAGAATCGGGTCTTCGTGGAGATCCGAGGATGAGCTGGACGCACTATCCTTAGGGTGTAAATTATCATTTGCGAGATTTTCGTCAGGACGTTTAGCTGGGATCTCTATAATCCGACGGTGGGGAGAATCGATCTGATCCGGTTGAGGCTGGATATGCTCTACTTTTTGGAGGGATGAATCAGCTTGAGGAAGTGCTGAAACCTGAGATTGTTCAGCAATATTGGAAGAGGGTTTGGGATTGACAGGGTCAAGATTTTCCTCTGTCAAAGAAGAGTTGGCCTCTGAATTTCTTTGCAGGCTTTGATTTTCGATGATTTCCAGGGATGAACTGGATGAGATATCTTGATCGGATAAGTTAGCTTTTTCAATATTTCCGTCAGGATGTTGAGCTGGAATTTCTATAATCCGACGGTTTGGAGAATCGATCTGGTCTGGTTGAGACTGGATGCGCTCTACATTTTCGGGTGGAGATTCACCCAGGTTATCAGTTGGATGTTTCTGTAAATCTGGTGTTGGGGTATCAGTATTAGTGGGTTCAGCCGAGAGAGTGGGATTAGCTTGAGTCTGGCTGGTGGATAAGTCAGGGTCGGTCTTTAGCTCTGAACCAATATGGGATTGATGTTTTGGCTGGATGATTTCTGACGTTGCTGAAATATCAGTCGGAGCAGCACTAGAATCGGGTGACTGCTCGATATCGATACTGGATGCTTGTAGTGTAGACTCTGTAGTCGCTTTAGCTACATCATTTGCAAGGGACTTATCAGTAGTTGGAGCCGTTTCTGAGTCGCGATTAGGGACAGCTTGCTGTTGGTCGGGTTGCTCTATAGGTTGGATTTCTGGGGTTGGCTGGATTTTAAGCTTATCTCCAGACTCTAGAGGTGATTCTGGGGTGCGATCGCAATTATCAAACGATTGTCCAAGGTTGTCTTTCGTAGGTTGTAGCTCCGTTGCGGGCTGGACAACAGAAATTTCAACAGCTTGAATTGGAACGGTAGAGGCTTGCTTTGATTCTAAATTCGATGGTGCTGTATGGGGCTCAGTTTGAGCTGAAGTCTCTCCTAAAATAGAAGCTTCAGAGATTTTAGGCTGAGCATTTGACGGTTTGCTGGCGTTACTGACATCCTCCCTTGGGGGAACAAATGGCAGGTCGCTATCGATGTGAGCCTCAATCTTTCGTTGAACATTGCCTTCTTTCTCCAGGACATTACTGCTAACATCACTACTCTTTATAGGAGCTTGAGGAGCATGATGTTTCTGAGATTCAAGATCCTTGGAGTTCCGTGCTGAATCTAAAGCTGTATTGTCAGAGTTGATCGCAGGTACATGGGTGCTTGGGACAGATAAGCTTTCAGATACTGGCTCTTCCAATGGATTCTCTTGGGCTTGAATCGTTGGGGAAGTACCAAGTGGAATGTTGTCGTCTTGTTCCTTAATTTGGGATGCTTGGACATTAGGGCTAGCCAAATTTTGACTAGCCATTCTTGAGGTATTAACGTCTAAAACTACCTCTGAACTCTCTTGAAGGTTACTTTGGCTACTCTCGCTGGAAAGCTTTTCCTGGTTTTGACTAGATTTATGGACAGATGAAGTTGGGCTAGTAGGCAATTGGGGGTGGTCAGTTGCCGATGGCTGTTCAACCTTAGTTTGAATCGAAATTTCGCTAATAGGTGGACGTTCTGAAACAGGTGATTCTGTTTCTAAAACATTTTGAGTCAGCAAGGGTTGGGTTTGAGATTCAGGCTGCTCGGGTTGAGACTGCTCTTGTATTGTTTCACGCTGGATTAAGCTGTCTGGATTACCAGATGGATCGCTTTTACCTGATACTCCTGGAGCTTCATTGAACTCTGTTGACCTCTGTATAGATCGTTCAGCTTGAGAAAGAGGATGAGAACTAGAAGTTGTAGAAGTATTTGAATCATCAGAACTATCAGGTGTTGAAGATTGCTGAGGCGCAATATCCTGACGTTGAATAGCGTCACTCATACTTGTAGTAGAGACCGCTTGTTTTGCCACACCACTTGTATTAGCGTTTGGTTTTTCTGGAGAATTGGGGTGTTCTGTTGATTGCGCAGTTTTCTCTGGTTTAGCCTGCACGTTCAGGCTCGTCGTCGAATCGGTTTTTGTAGTCTCCCTAGACATTTGTGCGGGAGACGAAACTGATTTTTGTTTCTTTGCCTTAGTTTTTGACTTATGTTTTTTAGGTTTTAGGTTGGTTAATTGCTGGACAATGGTTGTACCTAACTTTGAAATAGGGGAATTGAAAGGACGGTTGCGATCGCGACTTTGAGACGCTTCTGGTATTGCAGTACCAAAGTTTGCTGAACTTTGGCTCGATACATTGGTGATGGGCTGCTCTGAGCTGCTTGAGCTTGCCTCAGCGCTATCCCTCTGTATTGTTCCCTCGTTCTCATGGAGCAATGCTGGATTGTCTTGTCCTGAATCCTGCTGAGGCTCAGGAGTCTTTGCTTTATCTACAGAGCTAGATTGAATGGACGGCTCAGTCGTAAACGCTTGCGGATGACTGATATCTTCTTGGGAAGGGGAAACAACGGAACTTGTTTCTGTTTGCACAAGACTTTCTGTCACAGCGTCAGATGTAGAGGTTAGCTGTTCTGAAGCAGTCAGTGATGGTTGTTCAATGCCATTAACTGGATCTGCAATAGACTCAGTAGTGGCTTGAATATTTTCTCCATTCAGCTCCGGTACTACAGAATTGAGTGGTTGATCTGTCTGTGCAACTCCAGATGATGTTGCTATTTGAGCCGAGTCAGTTTCATTAATTTGCGTGGGTTGAGGTGATTTTCTCCTTGAATTTTGCTTGAGTATCGACCGGTCAACCCTCTGTCTAATTTCTGAACCTAGATTTGTAATCCGATCCGCAAGCTGATTCTGAATTAATTGCCATTCAGGTATAGGGGCATTGGTTTGTGACTCCACGACTGATGCGGAGCTATGCCCTTCTTCAGGGGAGGAGGTCTCAATACTGTTCGAGGTAGGAAAGTTTACTTGCTCAGACTGGGGAGGTGAAGGGCTTGAGGATTGTGAGTCTTCAGCTTTTTGTACAGTGGGTAATTCTTGAGTTTGGAGATGATCTTCAGCATTCACATCGGTGTGGTGATCTGTCTGGTTGTTAGGATGTGCTTGTTCATCTGAACTCAGTTCAGGCTTTGATGGGCTAGCGGTGCCTAGGCTTGTATTGGGTGAATAGGACTTCGCTTGAATGTCTGATTGAATGGACGTTGCTGCGGATTTATCTTCACTACCAATATCTTGTAAGGGTTGGGAATCTCCATTTACAGATCTGTGAAGTGAGACAGGGCTAATGGTCTGATCTTCACGCTTCTGGTTTGAGTTTTTAGGTAAATTTTGCTCTTGCTTTTGAAATGGATTAAACTCTTCATTCGGATAAGGTTCAAGTTGACGACTAACCGTGTCCATGACCTGCTGGCTGAGATGGGTCAGCCGTTTTAGGGGGTGTGCTGGTAATTGTCCCCACTTCTTTGTTTTTGGTCGGGAAGTTTCAGTCCCAGCACTTGAAGTAGCACTAGGCGATGAAGTCGTCTTTAGCTGATTTACACTAATCTCGGGTGTTGAAGATTCAGAATTATTTCGATGCTGTCCAGTAATCGTAGAATTTGAGGCTGACTCAGTCTTCTTTTGGAGGTCTGTGACTGAGTCAGATTGTATGTCTTGATTGATCGTCAGTTCAGAGGTCGCTGGAGTAGCATGAGGATGCTTTTGGGGTGAGTCTTCAGAATCAGAAACTGCTTGAACCATTGGAGAATTCTGTTCATGGTTAGCAATCTCAGTTTTCTCTGGTAAAGCATCTTCCCTGGCAGATTCCTGTGGAGAAGCTTGTGCTAAAGCCTGGACTTCACTTTGGACTAGAGGTACTTCAGGAGGTGATGGCGTTGAGTCGGGAAATGATTTGGTTTGGATAGATGGAGGGTTTGACGGCTGGGGAGAAACACCAGTGGATTTCTGCAACCCATTTACTTTGGCTTTTGATTGACCAGTGGGGAATGAATGAGATGCTTGTTTGAGCTGAATCCCAACTTTATGAATATCCTGCTTAGCTCGTTCCCCCACCCGCGATAGCCGAGCTTGTAAGGGAATCTTTTTCTGTTTGTTTTTTTTATTCTGTTTCTTCTGTTGTTTTGAAGTTGCTTTAGTGGATGCCTCGGGAGATGGTTCGTCTGCTCTTTGAATAACGGTTGCCCGTGTCGCATTCCCATCAGTTTTTTTGGTAGTGCTGGGTGTAGGGGGAGTTTCGGTCGATGCGGGAGGGGAACTAGTCGGACTAGTTTGATTCGTTTCTATCTTGGATGTATGCAGGTGGTCAGTAGAAGATTGCTGAGCTGCCGAACTTTCTATTTTTTGAATAACGGCTGTATCGGTTTGGCTCTCGCTACTCTGGGCTGTAGAGCTTGGCATCGTAGAATCCTCAAGCAAAAAAGGCTTTTCATCTAGAGATTGCTGAGGAGATGCTTGGGCGGCTTGTTCAATAGGTGTTGTCTCTATTGATTTCCCCCTAGGTATGGTGGGAGGGCTAGATGTTATGGGTGTCTCAATTGAAGAGCTGCTATCAGTTGAGCTACTTGGGTTAGCGTCTTCTTTGGAATTTGTGAGGGAAAGCTGTTGCAGACCGTTAGGGGGAATTGGAGATGACTGGATAGTCTCACTAGCTGGTTTAGCTGTGTTGCTGTTAGTCCCTTGTTTGGATGGTGTAGTGTTAACCTGCTCGCTGTGAGCTGTGGTCTCCAGTGAAGTTTGGATTGAAATGGATTGAGATTCGATAGGTTGACTATTAAGTAAGTCCGTTGAGGTGTCAGTCCCTTGTTGGGATGATTTAGTGGCTACCTCCTTATTGCTTTGAGCTGTGGCTTCCAGCGAAGTTTGGATTGAAGCGGATTGGGATTCGTTCGGTTGAGTGCTGGATACTTGCGGTTCCGGGCTAGGTTGAACAGAGATAACTGTTTTTTGGCTAGAAGGTGGAGATACTGTTGGAAGGGAGGCTTCTTTACTTTGGGTAACCTGGGTTGTTTGTGCAGATCGAACTAAAGAATGGTCATTGGTAACCGGAACTTTTTGGAGGCTCGGCTGATGAGGTGCAGAGATGACTGAGTCTTGGGTTGGCGACGGATCATCATTTGTAGCACTAGCAGTAGGCGAAGGTCTTGGGCCTGAAGATTTAAATTCTGAGTTTAGAGAAGTGGATTGTTCATAAGACTGGGGAAGACTCTCTTGGATTATGGAGGGTTCAGAAGCAACTTTAGTTTCCAGGATATCCTGGTGCTTCGCTTGGAGGGGGGACCCATCAGGTGCTTCGGCAGAAGTACTCACCTCTGGAGGTATTGCTTTGGTGGTGGAATGGATGGTTGGGTTAGCCGTTTGTTCAGGCTTCTGTTTAGATTCAGAAATGGTCTGCTTAGAAACTACCTTTGATGATGTCTGGTCTCCAACAGTTTCGTCCTGTGAATAAGAAACAGGGGAAAGTGTTGATTGTTGAAGATGGGATTTCGTGGGTGGAGGGCTAGTTTGTGAAGCTGGGTCTAGTTTAGGTTGGAGTGTTTGTTCAGGCTTTTGCTTAGATTCAGAAATGGCCTGCTCAGAAACCATCTCTGATGATTTCTGATGGTCATGGGTGTTTTCTATTGGGGAGGGAATAGAGGAAGTTGTTAATTGTTGAAGATGGGATTTCGTGTATGGAGGGCTAAATTTTTGAGCCTTGTCTAGTTTGGGTTGAAGCGTTATTTCAGGGCTGTTTCGTTCTTGGGCAATCTGTGTTCCTGACTCAGCTTGCTTAGTAACGGGTCTCTCCCTAGTCTCTTGTTCTCTATCCTGAGCAGGCTGAATAGAAGGGGCTGATATTTGGGGTTGGTCATTATGAACGACTGCACCAGTCTCAAGAGAGGGTGCCTGTTGCACTTTTGGTGTACTAGCGGCATAACTATCGATTTTGCCAGGGTTGTTCTGAGCGCTTGACAGTCGCTGATTGGAGGGTGTTTGTTCTAATTTGGGTTGCAGACTTTCGGTGGGTACTTTCGGAGCAAGTGTGTTGGGTTGGGTTTCAGGAGACTGAGTTACGAAGGAATCAGAAATGTTGGAATTGCCCGTAGAGCTGTTGCCGATGGCTTCTCCTGGCACCTGATTAGAAAGCTGACTACCTAGAGAATTTGTCCAAGCCGCTTCGGTCGGCAGACGGGTATCCAAATTGATTAGGGATACAGCGCCCAAGGGAGATAGGGTATGGGGTTGGAGAAAGGATTGTCCTAGAGCTGGAGGGGGGAGCAATGGATGCTGAAGGCCAAGCGAGTCTGAGGAAGGGATCTCTTCCGATGGAGATTGATGACCTTGGCCTGAATTAACATCCATAAACTTTGCAGGTTAATTACTGGGATAGAATCCTCCAGCATTGGCATCTCTACCTTGTAAGAAGGTGGCCCCACCACCTGCATTGCTGCTGGGTTGCAGATTGGCAACAACCTTTAGACCTTCGTAAGCCAAGGTGAGTTCTTCGATGGCAACGGTGGAGGTATCTGCTTGGAGGGCGGGTGCTTGCCAAGCCACAGGGACTGCACCAATTAAGGTCCAGGTTTGAATGGTTTCTCCTGCTTGATTGAACAAAAGGATATTGATGTTGCGACGTTGGGGATTGACATTACGATCGGTCGGTTCTAATTGGGTAAGCATACGACTGGCCCACCCCCAAAACACCAGATCATTAGTGATCCCCCGCTTGAGGGTGACATCGGAGAATTCAGTTTGACCGAGTATGATCCGCTGCTGGTTGTTGACGCCGCCTTCAAAATAGGTGTCATGCTTAATTTTGGCGCTTAACCCCGAACATTCAGTGAAGCAAGCACTGATGTAGCTCTTTTCTTGGATTTCGACATAGAAGCGATTGGCGGTGACGTAGTTAAGGTTATGGGTTTCACTGTTGCTAACCACTAGTACCCTCCTCCGTAGGTTCGCTCGCGCTGATAATGTAAGTCGTTTTGCATCAATTCATAGATGCGATCGCATAACTTAGATTGCGCCAGAGGATCTTGCAAAATCTGGGCTGCTAATCTGAAAACCCTATCTCGTTCAGATAGCTCAGACAGTCTAGGCGAACCGTTCCCCCTTGAAATTCCCCAGTTTTCTCCTAGAGACTGATTCCCTTGGCTCATATGGCAAGTACCTATTCACAACTCTCCCCGCCAACCCCCAATCACCCTGCTTCAGACAAGGTATAAGGGACCAGCCTCACTCTATGGGGCAAACTAAGCAACTGATAGTAGCCAAAGGTCTAACTGCAACCTTCAAAGAGGTCTAAATTTGCACCTGCTTTCTATGATCATAAGAAGCTGTGATCAATAAATAAGGTCTAATGGACAATTTATCTCTTTCCTAGATTTATTCAGAAGCGAGAAGGAGTCGTGCATATTTCTTAGCTTTCTAATCAGAATATTTTTCGTTTTGGCTCTGTCAATTATTAACAAAAGATAAAATTTTAGTAAATATAGCCAGCGATCCATCGGTCGTAAAGAAATTAAATTTCAGGCAGAACTTTACCTAGCGGATATCAACGGGTGGGTAAAAGCAGAATAATTTTCAGACTTCATTCACATTTTTCAACTGTAAGGACAGCTTTTTATCAGCTGAGACCGCCAAAAGAGCCTTAACTTAATAATTTTTTACAGGATTAAATTTCTTCTGACAAATAAAACCTGTTGATCATTAACAATCGAGAATCATCACAATAAGAATGCCTTAAATGTATATATAGGAAGGATTCTGGGATTTTTACTTGCCTGTAATTTTTGCCAAAACACTCCAAAATTTTCTAGTCATAAACTCGTAATAACCAAAAAAAACCTGAAATCCAGAGATTATCAAGGTTCTGTCGATCTATATTTAGCAAATAGCATTTAGAATATTCCATTAAATCGACGTGGTTGCGACATTTCAGCCAGTTAGACTGTAGTCACACTCCAGATAAATCTGATGTTTTGTCTATATTTTTCTGGAACTGCAGATTCGATTTTTTTTGCTCACGCTTAACTGAACAATTAGGAGTCAATCAATGAATAAAGGAGAACTCGTCGACGCCGTTGCTGATAAGGCAAGTGTCACGAAAAAGCAGGCAGATGCAGTTCTGACTGCCGCCTTAGAGGCCATTGTTGAATCTGTCTCGTCAGGAGAAAAAGTCACATTGGTGGGATTTGGCTCATTTGAACCTCGCGAACGCAAGGCCCGGGAAGGACGTAACCCCAAGACCGGTGCGAAAATGAAGATTCCCGCAACTAAAGTTCCAGCTTTCTCTGCAGGTAAGCTATTTAAGGAAAAAGTTGCTCCTAAAAAGTAATTCCTTAATTTTCTGGATGAGGCGTCACTATTGAGTCGCCCTTTACACGGAGGCAACCTGCGGTGGGCTGCAGACATAGCAGGTTGTTCTCCCGGCTGTATCCTTGATTTTTCGGCAAGTATCAACCCACTTGGGCCGCCTAAATCTGCGATTGCAGCCATTCAAACTCATCTCGATACCCTCACGGCTTATCCAGATCCGAGTTATCAGTCAATATGCCAGGTGTTGAGTAAGGTTCATCAGCTCCCCGTTGACTGGTTTTTGCCGGGAAATGGTTCAGCTGAATTACTCACTTGGGCCTGCCGTGATTTGGCCCAACTGGCATGGACTGGGGTTCTAACGCCTGCCTTTGCTGACTATCAACGAGCATTGAAGGCGTTCCAAGCTCAAATTCGGCCATTACCTCTGAATATTAGACAGATTCAACATCAATCTTCCAGTGATTTGATCGAGCAGGCATTACAGATCGCTCGTCAGTCTGCCGATTCAGCTCAAGCTGGACTATTACTGAATAACCCCCACAATCCCACTGGGGGGTTAGTCAGCATCCATCAAATCGAACCGTTTCTAGAGCAGTTCCCTTTGGTGGTGGTGGATGAGGCATTTATGGACTTTCTGCCTGTAGATGCTGACTTCAGCTTGATCTCTAAAGTGCAAGATTTTCCGAATCTCGTTATCTTGCGTTCCCTGACCAAATTTTATAGTTTGCCTGGGTTGCGGTTGGGGTATGCCATTGGCCACCCCGATCGGCTCCAGCGCTGGCAGAAATGCCGTGATCCCTGGTCTGTAAACTCTCTGGCCGTTATGGCGGGAATAGCAGGGTTGGGAGATCACGTTTTTCAAAATAAAACCCTATCTTGGTTGCCCCCTGTCCGTACCAAACTGATGCAAGGTTTGGTGGAGTTGGGGGCTTATCCCCTGGAGGGGGCAGCGAATTTTCTGTTAGTACAAACGAAGGTTTCAGTACCTTTGCTGCAGGAGTTGCTTTTAAAGCATCATCATATTCTCATTCGAGATTGTCTTAGCTTTCCCGAATTAGGAGATCAGTATTTTCGGATTGCGGTGCGGACTCAAGCAGACAATCAACAGTTACTCACTGCTTTGGCCGATTGCCTACCTCAGTTATCTGTTTAGATGAGAGAGGGCATAAACGCCTGGGGAGTAGGCAATGGCTGATTATGATTTGGTGGTGGTGGGTAATAATGCGGTGGCTCCCTGGGCTGCGATCGCAGCCAAAGAACGGTCGGCCCGAGTGGCGTTGATTGCTGTTGCGCCAGCCCCCATCCCGTATCATCTGCTGTTGCGACAGTGGGTACAGACCCAGCCCTCTATGGCTTTGGCCGATTGGGTTGAAGCCATGACCTCGCGGTTGCAGGCACCTTATTCGCCAGCCAAATTAGCCAGTTTGGGCATTGAGCAGATCGATGGTATCGCTCAATTTAAAACCAAACCGCAATTTCAGGTGCATTGTCAGAATCGGGTATTGCGAGCCCGCCGGTATCTTCTCTGTTTAGATGCCGATTTATCTGCACCAGATGTTCCAGGTTCAGCGGACTGGCTTAGTCCCGCGCAGGTCCTCACCCGCCTAGAGAATCCCCATCAGCCTTTAGCCGATCCAGTGCTAGTGGTGGGGGATGGTCCAGTGGCCGTTTCCCTCAGCCAATCCTTAGGTCGATTGGGGCATTCCGTTCACTTAGTTTGTCCCCAGGGCCAGATACTGCCTGGGGAAGATGCTGAAGCGGCTTGGCGAGTGCAAGCCCACCTAGAAGCCGATCGTGTCAATAGTCACACCCACAGCCAGATCAAAAACGTTACTCCATCATCCAGCTCCTATCAGGTAACGACAAATCAAGGCCAATTGATGGCCGGATCCTTAGTTTGGGCCGTAGAAACAACGTCAGCCATCATCAATCCCCATCAAATTGCTGTGGATCTTCGCCATACCGCTCAAGGTTTGTGGGTGAACCCGCAATTGCAAACCTCACGCTCCCAAGTGTATGCCTGCGGGTCTGTGCTAGGGGGATATACCCTGGCAGATATTGCTCGACATGAGGCCGGGATAGCGGTAAATAATGCCTTGGGTGCTAGACAAGCGATTGAATATGGCATCCTACCCTGGGCTATCCCGACCATGCCAGAGCTAGCCAGGGTGGGGTTAACAGAGACCCTGGCCCAACAAGCGTCCATCCCCTTTCGGTGTTTCTATCACACCTATCAACAGTCAGACAAAGGCCAACTCCAGGACCAGACGGGTTGGTGTAAGGTCCTTGTCCACAAGAATGGACAAATACTGGGGGCTCATATGGTGGGTATTGGGGCAGCCGAAGTGGTTCATCTGATCGCTTTAGCGATGCAAAAGCGGTGCCCCGTGTCTGAGCTAGCTGGACTGGGTACGTTTAGTTCCAGCTACGGCAGCCTTGTCGGGCAAATCGCTCGGCAGTGGTGCCAACAGTAACTTCAGCCAAGGCCGTTTTCAAGGGAATGTTGTATCTTCTACACCGCTTGAGGCGCTTTGCCTATCTGTTCACGGCCATGGGGGTCAGACAAGCTGGTTATATCAGGCCCCGCAGGAATAATGCCGCCAGGATTTAAGGGAAAAAGAAAACCGTAGTAACTTTGTTTGACGGCTTCTAGGTTGCAGGTGTCTGCTACACCAGGGAGTTGGTAGAGGTCCCGCAAATAGGGGCCTAAATGCTGGTAGTCCTGAATGCGTCGTCGATTGCACTTGAAGAGGCCGTAGTAAGCGACATCGAAGCGAAATAAAGTTGGAAAAAGCCGTACATCCGCGAGTGTCAAGGTATCACCACAGAGATACCGTTGCTGGGCTAAGGCTGTATCGATTTCGTCTAGTACTTCGAACAGCTCCCTGCAGGCCTGATCGTAGGCGGTTTGGGTTTGGGCAAATCCACAGCGATACACGCCATTATTGACGGCATGATAGATTTTTTCATTCCACTGGTCGATGGGAGGACGTAGGGCTTCTGGGTAGAGATCTAGATCTGGCTGCTGAGCCAGGTCGTTGAAGGCTGAATTCAGATTGACGATGATCTCGGAACTTTCGTTGTTGACGACCTTTTGGGTTTGGGTATCCCAAAGCACAGGTACAGTGCAACGGCCTTCATATCCAGGTTGGGCCAGTAGATAGAGATCTCTAAGGTTACGGCACCCTTGATGCTCTGAGGCAAAAACCCAACCCCCTTCTGTATCCGAGGGTTGAACCACGACGACATCGATGACATCTTGTAACCCTTTTAAGGCACGAACCACTAAGGTGCGATGGGCCCAAGGACAGCCTAATCCCACATAGAGGCGATACCGTTGGGACTCTGCCGGAAAGGACTCGCTGCCAACGGTGTTTCGGAACTGACTCTCAGGGCGAATATAGGCTCCAGCTTTACTCCGAGGGGCCATATTCGACATCATCACATTCCACATCGTGGTCCAAACAAACTTACCCAGGCTGATGATGGCTTTGGGGGGGAGAGATTTACCCATGATCTGATCTCCTCTGGATGGGTGGGCGCACAATGGGGAAAGATGGCTTTGCTCTGACCTATTGAACCTTACCTAAATCTGCCAAAACTGAACCGACGAAGGACGATTGCTGAGCAGTTGCACAAAGGTAAAGGTGAAATGATCTTTATTTTCAAGGAGGGAAACGGATTTGTCTTCTAAAGTTAAGACAGTTTCATGTTTAGCAGCTACATTCCCCATCTTCCCACTCCAAAGGAAGCTTTTATGGCAACCTCACAGATTCAGAGGATATCGAAATGCGTGGACTTCTGTTAACTATTTTGGCTACAGCCCTCAGTCTACTGGTGGTGGATTACGTGTTTCCTGGGGTTGATTTGGACAGTATCCCCACTGCGATCGCAGCTGCAATTGCCATTGGCTTGGTGAATGCCATTGTCAAACCCGTGCTGAAAGTGGTGTCTTTCCCATTGACCTTACTATCCCTAGGCGGTTTTTTGCTGGTGCTGAATGGGTTATGTTTCTCCCTCGCCGCTGTATTTGTACCCGGCTTCCGAGTGGATGGCCTATTGGCATTCTTTCTAGGGCCGATTGCCTTATCGGTAGTGAATGCGTTCTTGAATCAGTATTTACCGGAAGAATCCCCCTCAGCCAGCTAGTAAGGCAGTATGCCCACAGTTAGTTTTTTGTGGTGTTCTGGCGTCTGGTGTTCTAACCCGCAATCAAGTCCCGTGTGCGAACTTCCAGGGGCGGGTGGATAGCAACTTTTACTTTGAGGGGGCAACAGAGATCCTTCCGAGATTGGGCCAACTCGCGAATCAGCAGTAGCCGAGAACGAATGTAAGCTTTTGCATTGGCTTCTTCGTCCTGAGGCAGTTGGTTGCGGTTTTTAAGATTGGTCACTAGAACCTGGACAAGTTGATTGTCGTTGAGCTGGGTCAACATATCGGTCTGAGTCGTTTCGATAACTTCCCAGACTTGCCGGAGAAGGTTGGAATTCATTACATTCACCCTAGGTGAGTGTTTTTCGGAAAAGGTTTTTTATGGAATTATTAATATTTTCTTTAGATTTGAATATTCCCAATTCTACGCTTATCGTTCAGCAACCCACTAACAGATCGAATACAAAACACATAACTTAACTTATGTACATGGCCCGCAAACTACTGTGAATAGGTAAATCTACGGTACGAGGGTATCTCACGATTGGAGATCTGGATCCATCAGATAGAAGGTAAATTGTGATAGCTACAGGAGGAGCAGAGCCCCTTGGACCCTAGTCTGCCCCGCTTGATCTCCGAAACGTTTGTTGTCCTAAGAAAACGCTACTCAACACGATCACACCCCCCAACAGTTGAAGGGAGGACAGGGTTTGCTGGAGAAAGAGATACCCCAACAGCGTCGCCACGATAGGGCTTAATAACCCCAGATAGGAAGCAGCAGTGGCATTGAGTTTACGGATGCCTCGAAACCACAAGGCATATGCCAGCCCAGTGCCGATCAGTCCTAAATAGAGAAACCCTAATAGGTTCGTTCCCGAAATTTGCTCGAAGGGGCCTTCCACAATCAGAGCAATGGGGAGTAGCATCAGTCCTCCTACCGTGAGTTGCCAGGCCGTAAACACCATCAGGGACACAGGAGATTGCCATCGCTTCACCAAAACCGTTCCCAAACCCATGGTTGCAGCACTTGCGATCGCAGCCACAATCCCCACACTATCCAGCTGAGCTTCGGGTCCCAACACCAATAGGCCCACGCCCATAAATCCAGTGATGGCAGCTAGGATCGATCTCCGAGATGGCTTCTCCCCCAAGAGTTGCCATGCAAGCAAGACCACCAGCAAGGGCTGAATCGAACCTGCGGTTGCGGCCACTCCCCCTGGGAGTCGATAGGCCGCCACGAACAAGAGGGCTTGGAAAAGACCAATATTGAGTCCCCCCAGAACCAACATCCGCCCCCACCAGATACCTTGGGGGAGCTGCCTCAGGCTAAGGATCAGGATCAGACCCATGGGAAGTGTTCTTAGAGCTGCCACTAACAAGGGATGCCCTGGCGGCAGTAACTCCGTCGTTATCACATAGGTGGTCCCCCAAGCGATTGGGGCTAGAGCTGTCAACAAGACATTGAACAGCCAAGCTGAGGGAGCATTCATAATTTATCTTGACATTAAGATACTTGACATCAAGATTCTAGCATTTATCTTGATATCAAGTATCTTGAAATTAAGATTTATCAGATGTTAAGATAATCGCCATTCAAATGCTGAGCCGCCTGTTCCCATGGATATCGATGCAGTCGACGAAATTTTGGCCCAATGGCAGAGAGAACGTCCTGATTTAGATGTATCGCCCATGGGGACAATTGGCCGCATGACCCGATTGGCCAAACATTTCCAAGGGGCAATGGGGGACACCTTTGCCAAATTTGGCTTGAATCCAGGCGAGTTTGATGTCCTCGCCACCTTGCGACGGTCTGGGCAGCCCTATCAGCTTTCACCTACCCGGCTGTTTCACGCCATGATGGTGTCCTCCGGGACCATGACTCATCGCATTGATTGTTTGGAAAAAGCCGAGCTGGTTGAACGCATCCTCGACCCCAACGATCGTCGAGGAACCCTGGTTCAGTTAACGGATAAAGGATTTGAGCTAATAGAAAAAACCGTTGAAGCTCATGTCACCCATGAACACCTTCTTCTGAGTACATTAGAGAAATCTGAAATAGACCATCTTACTCAGTTACTTCGAAAGCTTTTAGGCTCATTCGAGCAGTAAATAGAGTATTTTGGCAGGTACTATATATCACAAAAATAGAAAGATTTTTCCGACTAAAATTCTTTCCCTTAATCAAAAATATATTCTATCGAATAAAATTTCAATGACCCGTTTTCTTAGGCATAAAGATATAGATAATTGCATTGAGTCTAGTAGAATTAGATGGACAATGACATCAAATTTTTAGATGTTGCACTGAATTAGCCATACCTGCCAACCCTATCTGAATCAAGGCCTTGGCAGATAATCAGAATCTAGCTACACTAAATTAAAATTTTATCTATACTTTCAAAGGGAGATTTTTTTGCGGGTTAATATCCTTCGCATCATTGAAAAAGTTTTCTAGTTTTATAGATAGTTAAATATTGTGGAAGGAGATAATAAATTTGAGTCTCCTAGGTTTCTTTTTTTCTTACACAAGTTTATTGATTGCTAATCTTTTGGGTCAGCAGGAACCGTTCCCCATCGCGCTCCTTCCGGATATAACGGTTGCCTTAATGTTTGGAGGCATGGCTTGTTTATTGACCTCTATGGCATTTCGTCATCAGACCTTTTTGAGCGATTCAAAACCCTATGGTCTGCTGATTACCTTCTTGGGGGCATGTAGCCTCATTCCGGTTTTAGATATTGTCTCTCTTCGCATACCCATTGCTGGAGTACAGGGGGGCGTTAAGATTCTCACCGCAGTCATTGGGATCTGGACTGCGAGGGAATATCTGGCCACTGTTCCACAGGGGTTTTCACCAAGTTATCCTTCATCCTTAATAGATGAAAAGCAAGTCCTCAAGCAGGAGCTCGATCTGACTCACCAACCAGTATCAGGACCAGATAAAAGCCTGGAACTCTTCAACTATGCCTTTGAATATGCCTTAGTCGGTCAGGCGATTCTATCCCCAGATGGGGAGTGGATCAGAATCAATCCAGCCTTCTGTAAAATACTGGGTTATTCGGAAGAGGAACTATTGCACACAACCCTCGGAAGTCTTACCCATTCCGAAGATTTAGAATTGGAGCAACAATATTTTGAGCAATTATTGTCGGGAGAGATTGCAGTCTGCCAGTTTGAAAAGCGATATTTTCACAAGCAAGGGCATTTTGTTTGGGTATTGTTGAGTATCTCTTTAGTCAGAGCCCCAAACCATCAGCCCCTCTATTTTATTGCTCAAATCGATAATATTTCTGAACGCAAACAGATTGAAGCGGACTTAAAATCAGTCATTAAGCAGCTAAAACTATCTATTGCAGAGCACTCTACAGAACTAGATAAAGCTTATGCAAACCTACAAAGATCGGCTGCTCAGTACCAAGATCTATATGACAATGCGCCTGATATGTACTTGTCAGTCGATCCTGAAACCTCGAAAGTGTTGCGTTGTAATCAAACGTTAATCAAAGAGTTGGGGTACAGCTATCCAGAAATCGTGGGGCGCTCTGTTATCGACTTGTATCATCCTGATTTTCGTTCGGAAGCCAAGAAAGCCTTTCAGACTTTTATCGATACAGGTGAAATAAGAAATATTTACCTGGTGGCACAGCGCAAAAATGGGACAACTCTAGATGTTAGCGTTAATGCGCAAGGGTTTCGAGATAAGCAGGGCAAGCTTCAATACAGCCGATCAAGCTGGAGAGACATTTCTGAACGTAAACGCTTGGAAAACCAATTGAAGCAAGTCAATGCTGATTTGGATGAAAAGGTGCAAAACCGAACTTGGGCTTTACAAGTCGCGGTCCAGTCTTTAAAGGAGAGCCAGTCCCGATTAGAACTGGCTCTAGAGGTTTCGGGGGATGGTTGGTGGGACTGGAACTTGTTCACGGATGAAGTGAACTGGAGTGATCAGTTTTTTCAAATGCTGGAGTACAAATCAGAAGAATTATCTCCCTCGTTGCAAACTTGGCAAAGCTTGATCCACCCAGACGATCTACCCCGTGTGATGGCTTTGCGTGCAGAACACTTGCAGGACGACGCTATTCCTTATGTGTTTGACTATCGGGTACGAACCAAATCTGGACAGTGGAAATGGATTTCAGCTTTTGGGAAAGTCGTTGACTGGAACAGTCAGGGCGAACCGCTTCGTATGGTGGGGATGCACCACGATATTAGTGATCGCAAACAAGCGGAGCAAGAACTACAGAGAATCAATGCTGAGCTGGTTCGCTCCAACCAGGAATTAGGGCATTTTGCCTATGTTGCCTCCCATGATTTACAAGAACCGTTACGAAAAATTGGGAGTTTTGCGGATCTATTGGCTGATCTCTATCAAGGCCAACTAGATGAGAAGGCAGATCGTTACATCCGATACATCACGGACGGGGCAGTCCGCATGCAAGGCTTGATTGATGATCTGTTAAGCTTTTCTCGGGTTGGCCGAGCTGAGCTGAAGATTGAACCAACCGCATTATCCTCGCTGGTTGATCAGGTCCTGACTGATTTAGACAAGGTAATTGAACAGCGCCATGTTGAAATAGTTATCGACCCCTTGCCAACGGTTGTAGTTGATCCTGTTCAAATGAGGCAAGTATTCCAAAATCTGATTTCTAATGCCATCAAGTATTGCCAAGCAGATATTCCGAGCATTTACATTAATGCTACTCAAAATCAAGGTTTATGGACTATTTCAGTGAAGGATAATGGCATTGGGATTGATCCTCAGTTTAATGAGCGGATTTTTATTATTTTCCAACGGTTACATCATCGAGAGGAATATTCTGGTACAGGGATTGGTTTAGCTATCTGCAAAAAAATAGTTGAACGCCATGGTGGCCGCATCTGGGTGGATTCTGAAGAAGGTCAGGGAGCGTTGTTCTCTTTCACGTTGCCCAGATAATATTTTTAAAAAATCAGCCTAAATCTATCTTCATTAGTTAGAATAATGTGGATAATCATTTTTATCTAAATTTATCCGGCAGTAATATATAACTTTCTCTTATTTTCTTGGTTTCTTAGATGGTGCTAGAGAGTTAGTGCAATTCAATAGCGGGGACAGAAAATGATTGAAATTTTGTTAGTGGAGGATGACGAAGGGGATATAGAGCTAACCCTTGAAGCCTTCAATCGCTCTAAAGTCACCCTGAATGTAAATGTGGTTCGGGATGGGATGGAAGCCATGGCCTATCTCCGGCAAGAAGGTGAATTCAAGAATGCTACGATGCCAGATTTAATGTTGCTGGATCTCAACTTACCCCGGAAAGATGGTCGAGAAGTGCTGGCCGAGATGCAAGAAAGCGAGAATCTAAAGCGAATTCCTGTGGTGGTACTGACTACTTCAGAAGCGGATGAAGATATTTTGAAGAGTTACCAAATTGGGGCGAATGCCTATGTCACTAAACCAGTGGGATTGAAAGGCTTAGTCAAGGTCGTCAACTTGCTTGAAGAGTTTTGGTTCACGATCGTCAAATTACCTCCTCACCAGTAAGTGACAACAGACAAGATTTACAGGGGCTAACGCTTGCTAGCCTGTTCCTTTTCCACCCGATCAACGACAGCAATTAGGTCTGGTAGGTCAATGGGCTTTTTCATATATTCGTCTGCGCCTACGGTCTTAGCGATTTCCAGCACTGAAAAGCCAGGATCATGGGAACGACCACTAACTGCAATTAACCAAGGTTTATGCTCTAGGGACAACAGGTTGATTTTGGAAATCAGCATAATCCCTCCTCTCGGACTCTCTTGACTGCCTTCCAAAATAAAAATATCAATGAGGGCAATATCCACATATCCTTCATAGAGTTTGGACATGGCCACATCGATATCAGCGGTATGTTCAGCTTGGTGCCCGTGCTCGCCCAGCATCTTTTGCCAGGTTTCTGCCAGGATTTCATCGTCTTCAAAAATAAGGATATTGGCCAAGGTGCAGCTCCTTTTAGGCTAGGAGTTGGTGAATTGTGACATTGAGTTGGTCCCCATCAATCGGCTTTTTAAGCATGGGCACTTGGTTGAGGGCTTTTGGAAGAGTGAATTTGGAGTTGTAGCCCGTCGTAAAGAGGAAAGGAATTTGTCGCTTTAAAAGTTCTTCTGCCACCACAAAACTATTCTCATCCTTGAGATTGATGTCTAATATACCCAGAATGTATTTTTCTTGGTCCAAGTATTTAATGGCCTGCTTGACTCTGGGGGCTGTATCTATTTCTGAAAACCCCAAAGACTCCAGTAAATTTTCCATCTCTAGCGCAAGCAACATATTGTCTTCAACGATGAGGACATGACCTGTGTCGAGATCTGACTCTTCCTCTCTTGGAGAGGAGGGAAGGGAGGTAGAAGTGGCTTCAGGTTGATCTTCTTGGAGCAGGATGAGGTGATCAGGTAACCAGAAATTAACTTGGACACCTGATCTAGGAAAGCGGATTGTCGCTTCCCCTTCAAACTCAAACGGAATGGCTCGCTCGATTAACGTCCGTCCAAATCCTTTGCGTTTGGGAGGGAAGACGGTCGGTCCATCGGATTCCTGCCAATAGAAAGCAAGCCCACCATCCTGTTCCAGCCAATGGACTTCAAGCTGACCCTCAGAAACCGATAAGGCACCGTACTTGGCAGAGTTGGTAATCAATTCATGAATGACGAGGGCAAACATGGGCACAAAGTTGGCCTTTAGACCGACTTCTGGTCCAGAGAGACTGACTTGGCGTTCCGCTTCGGCTAGGTAGGGGCGAAGTTCGATGGTGAGCAGATTGTGGAGACTGGGCCATTCCAAACCATGACCGGCCACTAAATCATGGGCATATGCTAGGGCTGCAATTCGCCGATCTAGAAGTAAGGTGTATTCTTCAATGGAGGTGGTGGAGTGACGAGTTTGGCGAGAGATGGATCGGATTAGAGCCAAAATATTTTTGACCCGATGGTTGAGTTCAGCAATCAGAAGATCTTGTTGTCGCCGTTGTCTGAGCCACTCCTGTTGCTGAACTTCTCCTTGAGTAATGGCTAACTGCATTAACCCCGTGCGCAGTTCTAGGGCAACTTCTGCTTCTGCGTCTGACCAGGGTTGGCATTGACCGGCCACGGTTTCTCGGTATTCTGCAAAGGAAGACCGGGGGCGGAGTCGTGGACCGTCAGGTCCTTCAACAATATCTTTCTCGGGTGATCCAGCCCAACGAACTTCATAGATAATTTCATTGCGAAAGAAAATAACGAAGACCTCGTCGCTGGGAGAAATTCCGAGGCAGAGGGCACCAGCCGTTTTATCTAATTGAGAGGCATCAAAGTTGTCCAGTTGGGATAGGTTTTCCAGGGGTACTAAATCCGGAGTAGGATTCGTTTGTATCTGGCGAACCAGCTCCATGATCAAGCCGTGGCTGGGCACGTCCCCATAGGTTTGTACATCTTGCTTTGCAATGACCGCCAGGCCATGGGATGAGAGCATGGAACACAGTCGTTCTCCCAATGCTTGGACGGTTTGAGTAAAACTGCCTTGATTAGTTAGCGTTTTAACGACTTGAGCAATGGCTGAGGTAGTTCGTTTTCGAGTATTAAACCGTTCTTCTTCCAGGACTTGCTGAAACTTGAGGGAAAAGAGCTGTCCAAATAGATCGCAGGTGGAACGGTAATCAGGGGACAGTAACTTGTCACTATTGTGATGAAAGGCAAAAAGGGCCCATAGTTGCCGACGGACGATGATGGCCACATTCATGGCGGATTGAACGCCCATGTTGGCA
Organism: Acaryochloris sp. CCMEE 5410; assembly: GCF_000238775.2. NCBI lineage: Bacteria > Bacillati > Cyanobacteriota > Cyanophyceae > Acaryochloridales > Acaryochloridaceae > Acaryochloris > Acaryochloris sp. CCMEE 5410. The sequence continues at coordinate 440,721 of NZ_AFEJ02000001.1, forward strand.
AGATATTCCAGGTGAATGGGAGACACGGCTCGCACATGGGTGAGGGAAAGATCTAGGGGATCTGCAGTCGAATCAGCAGCAATGAGGTCTGCAGTTGGGGCATCAATATCTGCGATCGCACGAATAGGCATTCTTAGGGCAATCGAACGGACTTGTTGAGGAATATCCGAAGCCGGGTATCTGAGGCCCAGGTAGGGTTCTAAATTATCCGTCAAGGCTTCAGCGACGACTTCCCCAGCCCCATCCGGTAGGAATTGATAAGCCATCACCCGATCAAATCCAGTTACCCGCTGCAGGTCTTTAACGGCCATTTCCAGTAAGGCAGAAGTGCTGGTTTCTTCTTGCAAGCGGGCTAGCAACATCCGGGCTTGGGTAAAGGCCGTTTGGTTATCGCGATCCTCCGAGGGAAGCGGCTCTAGTTCGATCAGAAAAGAAGAGCCGCTGCGATGGAGGCTGATATCGAGATGCTGTTGGTTCAAGGGATACTTCCCGACCCGATCGCGCTGGGATTCAATGGTGGGATGACCGCCAACATTCCTCAAGTTATGGATGACCTGTTCGGGTAAGAGAACGCTTAAGTCCTGGCCCAAAGCATCATCAGGGGCAACACCTAAGACATCACCAATATTGCTGGAAACATGGGTGATGGATTCAAGATGTTTATCGGTGGCAATCAGAGCCCCAAAAGATTGGATGCAACCCGGGATATGAATCGGTTCGCTATCACAATTGGAAATAGCTAGTTCTCTAATTTCCATATCTTAACTGCATGCATCAATATGTAGCCTTCAAAATAAGCGAGTCCAATGAGCCGCATTTTTCTCATTAGGAAGAAAATAATGGCTCATTCTTTAATACGGTGAAATTAAATTTTTTAGATAACCTATGGTCATCATAAAGGATTATGTGGTGAAGAAATTATAGTGCCATGAATTGCTTGGCACTATGAATTTACCTTCCATGCATCACTTGATTTTTTGTTTCTAGATTTTAGATGGCATAGATATATATCTTTCCTCTCAATGGATGCAGATAGATGATGGTAGTGCTTCTGAGAATAAATTTATAATGTTTTCAGGCTTCAGAACATGAGATTTTACTCTTGCCATAAATCAAAGAAATAAAGAACTTTTTATGCTGATCCCGAGTCCAAAAAAACAGGAAAAGATATAGGCTTCCCCCTTTATAGCCATGGTTTGCAAGAGAATCTTCATTTAACTGCTAAATTGATCAATATTGATTTAGAATATCCAAAAGTTTGAGAAAGTATTTTCATGTTTTAGTGTCTATCTGTAGTTAATATTTTCTATCAGTATCTCTACACTTCTGTGGAGAGTTTTAGGCCAATTGGAAGGAATTTTTTAAATAATGGATTCTCACGATCATCAACCCCTGGATGCTGATTCAAATGCTTTAAAAACGATGGACACTGCGTTCTACGTTGTTGCCGTTGGAGCATCTGCAGGTGGCCTTAAACCTCTTGAAGTATTTTTTGGAAATATAACCCCTGACTCAGGTGTAGCCTTTGTCGTCATTCAACATTTGTCCCCAGACTTCAAGAGCTTAATGAATGAAATTTTGGGTCGCCGCACCCAAATGGAGATTCAAATCGCAGAAGAGGGGATGGAACTTCAACCCAATTCGGTCTATTTAATTCCGTCGGGTCAAAATATGATTGTTCGGGACCATTGTCTTTATCTTTATCCCCAGAAGCGAGACCAAAAGCCAAATTTCCCAATTAATTTATTCTTTCAGTCTTTGGCAGATGATATTCAAGAACGTGCCATTGGCATTGTTCTCTCTGGCACAGGGAGTGATGGTACCCATGGACTCCAACATATCCACGAAAGTGGGGGAATTACGTTAGTCCAAGACCCAAATTCTGCCGAATTTGATGGTATGCCCCATACCGCTATCAGTACTGGATGTATTGATTATGTAGCGGATCCTAAAGTTCTAGCTGAAATGGTAAACGACTTAGGAAATCCTTCCATCGTTCCGGCAGATTTAGTTAAATTTAGCAGCAACTTAGGAGCAGAAGCCCATCAACTTCAAAAGATTGTAGATTTGCTAGCCAAGCATGAGGGCATTGATTTTTCTCAATATAAGCTTTCCACCCTGGGTCGTCGAGTCGAGCGCCGACGACTCTTAACCCAAAACACTTCCCTCCATGACTATGCCAGCTTATTAGGAGCATCTGCTGATGAACGATCGCTGTTACGACGAGATTTACTGATTAATGTCACCCAATTTTTTCGAGATGAAAAGGTTTGGAATTACTTAAAAGAGCAGGTCTTGCGTCCTGTCATTGAAGATTTTCCCACAGCTGAAACCCTAAGGGTCTGGGTAACTGCCTGTGCGACAGGAGAAGAAGCCTATTCCATGGCAATTGTTATTCGGGAACTGTGCGAAGAATTGGGGCGACAGATACCCACCAAACTCTTTGCGACGGATATCGATCAGATGGCGCTAGACAAAGCCACCTTAGGCGTCTTTGATGAATCGATCGCGGATTATGTGAGTTCAGATCGGCTACGCAAGTTTTTCACTTACGACAACGGCCATTTCACCATCAAGCGAACCCTGCGAGAAATGCTAATTTTCTCCCCCCATGACCTCACCAAAAATGCCAGCCTGACTCGCATGAATGTGGTTTGCTGTCGGAATGTGCTGATCTATATGCAACCCATTTTGCAGCAGTATGTCCTCCGCAACCTACATTTCTCCCTCAACAAGGGCGGAATCCTCTTGTTGGGAACCTCAGAAGACTTAGGTGAAGTAGAGCCTGAATTTGAAGTTCTACATTCTAAGAATAAGGTCTTTTCTAAATTAAGAGAGCAACGTCTAAATCTAAATTATTTCCGAACGAAAACGATTGCTACCCCAGTGATTTCGGGGCGAGATTCACGCTACCGTCGTCAAACGGACCCTCTGCTGGAGAATGCCTTTAAAGCCCATCTTGAAGAACAACACGTTACTTGCCTGTTGTTAGATACGGACGAGAAGTTACTGCGGGTCTGTGCCGATCACCTCGATATCTTACGAATTCCAGATGGTCCAGCCACTGAGAACGTTAGAGCGTTGCTGCCCGAAGTGATGCATCTCCCCTTTATTTCAGCCATCAGTCGAGTCCAGCGGGAAAAGCAATCCGTGCAATTCAGTGGCCTCCTGTGGGAGCACAAGAATGAGCAGTTTGAATTAAGGTTTAAGCTTAGCCCATGCCAACCCAACCATCGTGACCCCCTGTTCTTGAAGCTAGAGATTTCTACTATTTCCCGACACCCCACACAACCTCAACTGCAGGATGTGGAAAGTAGTACGGAGGTGATGAATCGGATCGAACAGTTGGAACTAGAACTGTCTTATACCCGAGAGAACTTGCAGGCCACCATTGAAGAGTTAGAAAGTACGAATGAAGAACAACAAGCCACTAATGAGGAAGGGCGTAGCTAATGGATCGGGGATGCCTTAGACTTCGGAATGGTTACCCCTGGGAATAGGGAGTCAAACCGTTGATTGACCCAGGCAAGCCGCAGCATGAGTAGATGATTGAAACCATCCTCACTCCAGCGCATACCAACCCCCTTAAAGCGCTGTTGAATCAGCCACTTACAAGCACTTTCGACCATTCCTGACCCCAGCGGTATCTGTAGTTGTTCAAAGTGGCGATATTGGATGTGTCGCAGATGGCGCTGGAAATAAGCCTGTACCTGGAGCAACGTCGTAAAGATTTGCCCGTAAACAATTGTGAGTGAATCAACATCGTCAAGGACCGCAATACTAATAGGTGTTGCCCATGTCGCAATTGGTGTCGCCAGCGCCGAAACCAGGCTTGGGCTTGAGCAGAGCGAACATCCCCAAACATCACTTTTGTTGCTCGTGCAAGATGGCCTGCTGCATGAAAAAAATCGAGAACTGCCACAGCACAGTGAGAGAACAAGGTGCGGTAGACTCGCCAGAAGCCTCGCCCCCCATCACTCAACCAGATGACGCTTGGGGCCGATTCAAAGTCTTGTTTGCGGGCTTCGAGTTGCAGTAAGGGGATGAACTGGTCGATATCGCCCAATACTGCTACCAGTCTTCGACGTAGTAGTTGGGGGACACGCTTTTGTGCTCGGGTGCCCCGTGTTCCTAGGCGGGCTAAGATAGCAACTTTGACTTCTCGCCACTGGATTTTTCCCTTGGGGGTTTTCGGGGTGGGGCGAAAGGGCACCATCACACCGTCAGCAGCAATGGCCAAAGGTAGAGCAGACAACACCTCTGAAATCGCTTCACAAGGAGTCTGGTCACCTGAGGCTTGAGCTTTGAGTTGAGTCTCTAGCTCCTGATAAGCTTTGTTGCCCATGACTTGCACCCAACTCCACAAGCTTGATGAGCTGACGGATAAACCACTCCACTGACTCAGCATCCAACTGGCCAGTTCATAGGGCATAAATAGACTTAACAAGCAGCCTAGACGAACCAATTCTTCACTGCTGTGCTGATAGGAGGTAATCCCAATGGATTGATCCAAAGGAGCGGATAGACTACCTGGACACCTGTGGGGACAACGACCCACCCGTCGCTTTCAGGCAATATTTCCCACCAGTGTCTGCATCTGACGAGATTCCCATCCCTTCGAGTGCAAGCGGGTTCCGCAAGTGGGACACCTCGGCCATTCCAATACTGTTTTTGCTCGCCGTGAGAGTTCATCCTCCAGAAGCCATCGAGCCAAATACAAACCCATTTGCAGAACGATATAAACCATCTGACTCAGGCTGGGTGATTCTTTGAGTGCTTCGACCTGTTCTAGAAATTCGTGATGCTCTAGTACGGTTGGCAATTGCGATGTTAGGCTCATGACAAGTTTTTGATTCGGGTACAGGATCTATTGTCCTTGACCCGTTTTTCTTTGAGCCATACATCCCCGATTCTGTGCTTACGCCCAATGAGGAACTGATTGCCTCCAATGAAGAGTTACAGAGTACCAACGAAGAACTCCATGCGGTTAATGAAGAACTGTACACCGTCAATAACGAACATCAATCCAAAATTCTGGAATTGACGGCCCTGAGTAATGACATTGATAACCTGTTCCGCAGTACGGAAATTGGCGTGGTATTTCTCGATCAGAGCCTGCAGGTTAGGAAATTTACCCCGGCGGCAAATCAAATTTTTCAATTTCTACCCACGGATGTGGGACGTCCGATTCGAAATTTAGCCATCAATGTCAACTATCCCTCTTTGCTCGAAGTTTTATCGGAAACAGCGCGGACCGGCAAAGTCACCGAACAGGAAATTAACACCAATGACCAACATTTGCTGGTTCGGATCCATCCCTATATCGATAATGATGAGGAACAGCAGGGGGTAGTGATGTCGATTATTGATATTACGGCCACTCGCAAGGTCCAGATTGAACTCCAATCCCAACGGATTAAAGCCAAGCTGGCCCAGGACACCCTAGACGTTTTTCAAGAGCGCTATCAGCAGCTCTACCATGAAACCCCGGTGATGATGTACTCCTTGGATGCCCGAGGGGTCGTTATAGCAGTGAGTAATTTTTGGCTTTCGAAATTAGGCTATCCCCGCAACATGATTTTGGGGGCGACCGTGGATCTATTTCTCAATCCAGAATCCCAAGAGCGGTTTGAAAAGCTGTGGCCGCGTTTTCTAGAGTCTGGTTTAAGCATTGATGTGCCAATGCGGATTCAGACCAAATCCGGCGAGATCATTGATGTATTGCAATCGATGATTGCCGAGCGAGATGATCTAGGGGAGGTATCGCGATGTTTAGTGGTTTCGGTTGATATTAGCCAACGCAAACTGGCAGAAGCTGCGAGACTAGAGAGCGAACAGCGATTTCGCTCCATGGCAGACCATGCCCCTGTGATGATCTGGCTCACGGATACTCACGGACACTGTACTTATCTGAATCAAGAGTGGCTGCAGTTTACAGGGGATTCCCTAGAGCCAGCCCTAGATAAAGGTTGGACAGAGGGGATTCATCCCGAGGATGCAGAGGAAACGGCGGCAGCCTATCAGCAAGCCCTGTCAGAACGACAGCCCTTTCGCCAGGAGTTTCGACGGTGCGATCGCAATGGCAACTATTGTTGGCTCTTAGATACCGCCAAGCCTCGATTTCTACCCACAGGGGAATTTGCCGGCATGATTGGGTCTTGTATTGATATCACCCTACAGAAACAAGCCGAACAATCCTTAGAACTATCCAACCTCACTCTGGAAGCCGATTTAGCTGAAAAAGATGCCTCTTTACATACCATCGAAGGTAACTTGCAAGAAAGCGAAGCCCGATTTTACTCCCTAGCAGATAATGCTCCAGTGCTAATTTGGCTCAGCGATGCCCAAGGAAACTGTACCTACGTCAACCAAACCTGGGAGATTTTGACTGGCCAGTCCTTGGAATCCCAACTTGACGGAGGATGGCTGCATACGATTCATCCAGAAGATCGTGAACGAGTCCAATCCCTATTCCAAGAAAGTTGTGCTCAGCAATGTCCTTTTGAGCAGGAATTTCTACAAGCCAGAGCAGATGGCGTCTACCGTTGGATTTTGGCAACGGGAGTCCCGAGGCTAGCGGCCGATCAGTTTGCTGGCCTGATTTGTTCCTGTATGGACATTTCCGATATCAAGCATTCTCAGAAAAGATTAGAGCAAGCGATTCAAGAGCTACAACGTTCGAATCAGGAGCTAGAGCAGTTTGCCTATATCGCTTCCCACGATTTACGGGAGCCTCTCCGTAAAATCCAAAGTTTTGCAGAACTTTTACAAGACGATTTATCGACAAAGCTAGATCAAGATCAAAGCCGATACTTTGGGTACATCATGTCAGGGGCAGCGCGGATGCAATGTCTCATTCAAGATGTGCTGCAATACTCTCGGGTTGGGCGAAACGACCAACCCCTAGAGTTGATCGATCTAAACCACGTGCTCGACATTGTGCAATCGGATTTAAGTTTATCGATAGAAGAAAATCAGGCTGTTATCGAATTTGACTCACTCCCCTCGATTTATGCCCATACCGTAGAGATGACTCAAGTTTTTGAAAATCTAATCAATAATGCCATCAAGTTTCGCTCTTCTACTCCGCCTCGGATTCAGATCTCTGCAGAACAACAATCTGAATCTTGGACAATCTCCGTTAAGGATAATGGAATTGGGATTCCTCAAGACTCTTTTGAGCGCATTTTTACCATGTTCCAACGCTTACATTATCCTGATCAATATCCAGGAACAGGAATTGGTTTGGCATTGTGTCGCAAAGTTATCGAAAATTATGGGGGAACCTTGATATGCAGATCTACCCCAGGTGAAGGGGCAACTTTTGTCATCCAACTCCCCCTGCAGCCCAGGGTGCCGATATTGAAGTAGTCTCTGAAGTAACGATGAAGCTAGCTGAAGATTCTCATTATCTCCGTATAGAGCTCTATGAATTGATTCAAAATGATCCCTCTGTCTTTGATTTTTTACAGGGAGCGACCCTAGATGGAGTGTGGTACTGGGATTTAGTTAACCCAGAACATGAGTGGATGAGTCCGGAGTTTTGGCTTTTTTTAGGGTATTCTCCCACCCAAAAAAAGCATCTAACATCAGAGTGGCAAGACTTAATCCATCCCGACGATTTAGTCGTGGTCAGTAAAAATTTAGAAAAGCATCTTGCCAATCCAGCTCACCCCTACGATCAAATCGTTCGGTATACCAAGAAAAATGGAAAGATAGTGTGGGTCCGATGTCGAGGAATTGCCATTCGAGATCAGTTTGACCAGCCCGTTCGAATGTTAGGCGCCCATGTGGATGTCACAAAGCTGATGGAAGTAACAGAACTGCTGGAAATTCAGCTCCAAAGACTAGATGCCTGCAAGATGCGGCTTTCTCTAGAACAGCAGAAAGTCAGCCAACTCGCCCATGAGAAATCACAGTTGGAAGGACAACTGCAGCAAAAGGAAAAAGAAATTCAGGTACTAAAACAACGGGTACTCTAGTTTAGCCATACCCAATGAATTCTGAAACCAACCGGCATTTATCTTGCCTCACCCACCCATAGGGCTCCAATGAAATAATCTATTTCTGCGACTCCTATTGGATTCAACAGTGATTTGTACCCGTTAGCAAGACAAGAAATCTAAAATCAGCTAAGTCTATTTGCGCTATATACACTCAAAACGAACACTAGCTTTGCCATAGAAGCTTGCTGTGAAAGGGGTTTAGGCCGTAAAGTATACCCATAAACTGCGAAGTATAACTTATTCTTATACATTATTCTATTGACCTTCAAGCTTGCTGCAATGGTTAGGATGTTCCTATCAACAGCCGAAAATCTTCTAACGATTACAGCACTTTTTATTTTCTCTTCTAGCCCAGATCCAATGACTATCACACCTGCCAATTCTGAACAGTCTCTTTTTTTATCCAATGAGGAGATTAATAGCTTTCTCCTACTCAACTTAGACGAAGACAGTATGAATGATGCGAGTGTAAACGTCTAAATCAAGATGATAGGGATGTCAGAGAGCACATCTCTTTGGAGGGTTGTTGGTTGATGGGCAATATAGAGGGAAGTAGTGTTCCCCTAGCTTAGACAGGCTTTTACTCCATTACTACAATTCACAGGTAAGCGTTCACTCCAAAAAAATATGGCGAAAAAAATTACGCTGGAACCCATCGAGTCTCAGGCATCTATTAAGACGAATGATCATCTTTTGGCAGTGCTACTCCAAGAAAAGTTAGATGTTCAGTGGAAATGCGGTGGCAGGGGAAGATGTGCCACCTGCCATATTTACATTCAATCCGGAGAAGAGAGCTTATCTCCAAAAAGTAAAAGAGAGGTGAAAACCCTAGAGTTAATCTCGAATAGCCAAGAAAATTCTCGATTGGCGTGTCAAGCCAGAGTATTAGGAGAAGGGGTTGTTGTAGAACTCCCAGTGGGAATGTATCTGAGCGAAATTGACAATCTGGATACGTTAATTGGGAAAAAAATTCAAGAGCATATTCTTCATCCACTGAATGGAACTGTTCTGGTGCAGGAAGGCATGATGATCACCCGTTCTATGGTGAACCAACTGAAAGAGGCCCTCGTTCAAATTGATAAAGTTCTAGGTATAATCTGAACTCGGGTACTGCCCTTTCAGCATCGGCTCAAATATTCAATCCCTTCATTAAACTCGAAGAACTTAGAAACCTATTTTTCTTCCTTATATACTGCCAACGGCTGAGGGCTTAACATTTCAGATTGAGCTATAACTCTCTCTAACAAAGAATTTAAAGCTCATCTAAAAAGTAAACTTTCAACTCGTTCGGAGTATAATTACTGAATTTTCAAAGTATCTATAGCCTGATCAAACAGGAAATTGAGTGTATTCCCTGTCGCCAGTTGCATTGGACAAAAGCCATTATCAAGAGAGAATTGTCTTTTTTGCAAAGTCAATAACCATGAATGGCATTCATTCTTTCCACATGTCTGAAGATGGCTAGCTTTCTAGAAGCTTGGCTTTAATCCATCGGTCATGGAAAGAACCTTTTACCCATGCTGTCTGGGGACAGACTATCGGCTGCAATGAACATCCAAAGTATGCCATTGTCAAAACTCCTCTATTCCTTAATTGTTTATTGTTCTCGAGGCTTAAATTCTAAGTGGCAAGAACAGGGATTTGCGTTGCCTCTTGCCCTGGGTTTAGGGTTTGTGATGGTCATTTTGGGCTTGTCCACTTTCCCTATCATGAATTAAGGTTGCTGACCACAGGACCCGGATGTCCAGGGGGACAAAACACATATATTGAAGGGGTTCTATGGATGGAAGCCATTCTCAGCTCTAAGAATGAGGCCACTCATCGTAATGTGGAATATTTGGGATATGGCGGCGGTGACTACGACACAACCACGAAATCAGGTGCAACGTCTGGCATTGCTGTGTCCGAAGACGTTACTAGCCTGCTTGACCTATTGAAATATATTGACTGGCCTGCCCGCTATCGATTTGGGGGTGTTTTGCAATGGCAAAGGGTGAGGTTGTAATGAAAATGCTTTAACTCATGGTTCGCTTGCCAAATTAGACCCATTCTTGGCAATTCTCATGGCTCATTTCCCTGAACCCCGTTCTGAAGACATCCTTGTCCGTCTCCCTATCCTGTTGTAATTTCCCATGCTCCGCACCAGCTGCAACCCAGTCTCTAAACTTAGGTCTTCTCTTTCAGAAACAGGTTTCACTCTGACTGAAAAGATGGTGATTATTGCCATTATCGGCATTGCCGCTGTTGTTTCAGCTCCCAGTATTATGGCTGCGATGAATCGAGCCAAAGTGAAACAGACGATGGTTAAAGTACAGGCCGCGTTGAATGAAACGCAACGAGAAGCGATCAAAGGTAATAAAATCTGCACTCTGACCCTTAATTTTGATGCAGGACAAATTTCGGGGTCTTGTCTTAAAGTTAGCGATCGCAGTTTGGATACCAGTGTGGCTATCGCGACAAATTTGATTGATCCCACAGCCAAAACAGCCCAAGACGATGAAAGTCAGCCTGTGTGGATCAGTTCAGATGTCCAAGCACCCTCCCTTGGCCTCAATGACGGAGAGAACATTTCGCAGATTGCCATGGCTTCTGCACCCGAGCATAAAAGCCAATGGACCGACGCAGGTATGGTGGTTCAGGTTATTGCTGAAAAATGCAAAGGGAATACTGATGAAGGCTTAGGGCTAGGGACTTGTAAAGATCAGCTCATTCCCATTAAATATGGCGTTTTAGGAAATCCAGAGTTTGCCATCATTAGCGCTCAAGCCAGTCCAACCGACCCCAGTGGCAAGATTATTTTTTTCGATCCAAACAATGCTAGTGGAAAAAAGCACTGCATCGCTATATCCAACACCTTGGGTCTAACCCGAATCGGTACTTATAAAGGTGATATTCAACCCATTGCCATTACTAATGCAGGCCGTTGTACAGCTGATAACTGGGAAGATCAGTAATAGGCGAGTAGAGGGATAAAATTTGAAAAGAGCTGTTGGGCGTAGCTAATGGATCGGGGATGCCTTAGACTTCGGAATGGTTACCCCTGGGAATAGGGAGTCAAACCGTTGATTGACCCAGGCAAGCCGCAGCATGAGTAGATGATTGAAACCATCCTCACTCCAGCGCATACCAACCCCCTTAAAGCGCTGTTGAATCAGCCACTTACAAGCACTTTCGACCATTCCTGACCCCAGCGGTATCTGTAGTTGTTCAAAGTGGCGATATTGGATGTGTCGCAGATGGCGCTGGAATAAGCCTGTACCTGGAGCAACGTCGTAAAAGATTTGCCCGTAAACAATTGTGAGTGAATCAACATCGTCAAGGACCGCAATACTAATAGGTGTTGCCCATGTCGCAATTGGTGTCGCCAGCGCCGAAACCAGGCTTGGGCTTGAGCAGAGCGAGCATCCCCAAACATCGCTTTTGTTGCTCGTGCAAGATGGCCTGCTGCATGAAAGAAATCGAGAACTGCCACAGCACAGTGAGAGAACAAGGTGCGGTAGACTCGCCAGAAGCCTCGCCCCCATCACTCAACCAGATGACGCTTGGGGCCGATTCAAAGTCTTGTTTGCGGGCTTCGAGGTGCAGTAAGGGGATGAACTGGTCGATATCGCCCAATACTGCCACCAGTCTTCGACGTAGTAGTTGGGGGACACGCTTTTGTGCTCGGGTGCCCCGTGTTCCTAGGCGGGCTAAGATAGCAACTTTGACTTCTCGCCACTGGATTTTTCCCTTGGGGGTTTTCGGGGTGGGGCGAAAGGGCACCATCACACCGTCAGCAGCAATGGCCAAAGGTAGAGCAGACAACACCTCTGAAATCGCTTCACAAGGAGTCTGGTCACCTGAGGCTTGAGCTTTGAGTTGAGTCTCTAGCTCCTGATAAGCTTTGTTGCCCATGACTTGCACCCAACTCCACAAGCTTGATGAGCTGACGGATAAACCACTCCACTGACTCAGCATCCAACTGGCCAGTTCATAGGGCATAAATAGACTTAACAAGCAGCCTAGACGAACCAATTCTTCACTGCTGTGCTGATAGGAGGTAATCCCAATGGATTGATCCAAAGGAGCGGATAGACTACCTGGACACCTGTGGGGACAACGACCCACCCGTCGCTTTCAGGCAATATTTCCCACCAGTGTCTGCATCTGACGAGATTCCCATCCCTTCGAGTGCAAGCGGGTTCCGCAAGTGGGACACCTCGGCCATTCCAATACTGTTTTTGCTCGCCGTGAGAGTTCATCCTCCAGAAGCCAGCGAGCCAAAACAAACCCATTTGCAGAACGATATAAACCATCTGACTCAGGCTGGGTGCTTCTTTGAGTGCTTCGACCTGTTCTAGAAATTCGTGATGCTCTAGTACGGTTGGCAATTGCGATGTTAGGCTCATGACAAGTTTTTGATTCGGGTACAGGATCTATTGTCCTTGACCCGTTTTTCTTTGAGCCATACATCCCCGATTCTGTGCTTACGCCCGAGCTGTTGATCTAAGAGCCTCCCTCGCATAGTAATTAAAGCCTTATGAAACTACTACTTGTGGCACAGCCTTTTCTATACAAAGGCTTTAGTTTCGAAGATTCTGTTAACCACTAAGTGCTATCTATGCTGATACCGAAGTCTCCCTTAATAAAATATATTTCTATCAAATTCAAGATTTTTTAGCTAATCCAAGAAAACATTTTCTATGAGTGTCAAATATCCAGTTTTTTTATTCTAACTGTATACTTTCTTTCAGAGGCTTATATATTCCCATCCATGCTCAATTATTCGGCAAAATTTAGGATTTATGAGATTAGCCCAAGACTCGATTCACAATGAAAAATATCAGCTTTTCAGTGATTTTACCTAGAATATATATCCGTTTACACTACGATCTACGTATGATCACTGAAGAAAGGTCCTATTTTATTTCGTATACTAAAAATATACATAAATCAAACATTTACAATAAAAACATTCAGAACAATATTTTAAGTAATTGTTATTATATATTTAGAATGTGATTGGCTTATCTCGAAAATAAATTCATATAAAAATTTCAATCAACTCTTTTCACGTTCATCTGGCTTATCAACAAATAAATCCTATTGAACTAAGGTGATGTCATCATCTTTCTTGGTTCATTGAGGGTTCGCTGCAACCTATCTCAGATTAGATAGAGCGACATAAACATATCCAATTTATATTTCTCTTCTCATCGAAATATGTTGAAGTCCAGAAGAAAGACGACCGATGAAGGGTTTGCCTTACCCATTGCCATCGGTTTTGGGTTAATCATGGTGCTGGTAGCCCTGACTTTAAGCATTAAGTCCAAGGATGATCAAGTCTCAGCCGTTTCTCAAAAGCAAACAACAGCCAGTACCACCGTTGCAGAAGGCGGAATCTCTCGCACCCTCGGATTCTTAAATCACAACTATCACATGCTGTTGAGATCGAATTACGACCCCAACAGTCTCCTAGGATCAGATAGTCCTGATGAATGGTCTTTTCTCGCCAAGCCTCCTCCCTGTTTTACAGGGGTGAATGATATCCTCACAGGCAAGATTCCCACTAACGCACCTGCCGACACCTATACAGTCGAAGCGTATCGCTACAGTGACCCAGATGGCATCTCCAATTCTGGAGATGAGACTGGAACCTTAATTGTCAAAGGTCATCCGCCTAATTCATCTGCAGTATCGCGGATTCAGCAGACGATGAATATTTCTCAGTCAACTTCTCTAGCTAGTTTCCCAGGACTGATGGCTCAAGATATTACCTTGGGCAATAATGACGTATTAGGTGCAATCTCGGGGAATGTCGTTTGCACAGATACCCTCAACTGTGTAGTGCCGGTTAGTGGATGTGTCAATGGTCAACCAACAAATGCAGGACTGCGCACAGCCATTAATGCGCTTAACAATGGTGTTGTACAGGGACAAATTTATGTTCGAGATGTGACTTGGCCTCCTGTTCCCACCATTCCCTCAGGTGCAATCAATGTCTCGATCAGTGTCGCCACCAGCTTTCCTCGGATTGGAGACTCAGTAGGCGCCGATGGTGCTTACCACTATCAAGTAAGTGACATCACCCTTAGTGGCAGCGATCAGGTCACAGTGGATACCACCTCAGCCCCCGTCTATTTTTACGTTACGGGTGATATTGCAATGAGCGGCCAAGCCACGTTGGCCCATACCTGTTCAGGTTCTGCTAATAATTGCGGAACTTATGGGAGTGGTTTAGGTAGCCCAGAACGCTTTCGAATATATGGCAATGCTGATGATGGTGATAGCTTCTCCGATCAAGACTTCATATTGAATGGTGGAGCCACAGCCACCAATGTTTTCATTCACGCCCCAGATGCCCGTATGGGAATTAATGGTGGCAGCAGCAATCCTGATATACGAGGTGCCATTTGGGTCAGAGAGTGGGATGGCTCAAGTTCTAACACTGCTGAAATTACGGTCCCCAATGCCATGAAGCAACTGTTAACAGATTCTGGTGTTGTGGTTACTTCAGCGTCCCATAAAACGTCTGCAGCAACGAGTTGGACTCGTTTAGAAGCAACTCCTTAATAAACAAACCTCCCAATAGAATTCTCCTCACTTAGCCTCACTGCCAGGAAGACTTCCGTGATCACAAGAACACAAAAAAAATCTCATGAACAAGGATTTACCTTAGTTGAAGTTGCTGTCTCTATGTTGGTTTTAGCATTATTTATTGGGACCGCCATGCAGGGGTTGGTTCTCTCAACGAAGTTTAAAATGCGCGCCAAACAGTTGACTGCAGCGAATAACTGGATTCAGCAAGACTTAGAGGAAGTTAAAGCAGTCGCCAGTGATGTAGGCCAAGTACCTCTCACTTCAGCATTACTCTATGCTGATGCCCTTCCAGGAGATACAACGATCAAAGTTACTCAACTTGGATTTAGGTTAGGCGATTCCATTGTTATCGGTACAGAGACTAGCAGTAACGTTATAACCAATCTGCAGTTTCAAAATGACCCCGCAACCAACACAAATTATTTAGAAGTCTCCTTGCTCAATCCTTTGGCATATGCCCAAAAAGCTGACTCCACAGCTCTGGTATTGGCAAGATGTCGATCTCATTTGGCTACAGGAGGGTTTGCCGCCTATCTTGATGAATCACTGCCTGCAGTCCAGTCAGAAACGGACAACAGTAGCACGCCTACCTCAGGGCAAAAAACTATTATGGGCCAAGAATTTACCCTGAAAAGGACAACAGCAGTCCGGCCAGCAGAACCCTATCAAATCTTAGAAGTTACTTATAACGTTATTGATGAAAAGCTGGAGACAGTAGCCCAAGCCAATTCAGAGGTGGTGCCTAATGCGTTCTTTGCCTGTCCGTAGTGAACAAGGGTTTACTCAGCTCGAAATCGTCATTGTCTTGGTCGTTATGGGGATCTTAGGAGCAATTTCAGCCCCCAGCTTTCTAAATTGGGTTAATTCCCGAAAGCTTGAAGTTGGCTTAGTTGAGCTGGAAGGGACTCTAATCGAAGGCCAAGACCAAGCTATCCGTCTCAGTAAGACTTGCACCATTAATCTGCCAACGGGAAGTAATGCTGTGCTAAGCAGTTCACCTGCAGATTGCCTACGCAATGGCAATCGCACCCTAGAAGGGCTTCAGCTTAGACATTCATTCGCTACTCCTCTCAGCTTTGATTTCAAGGGGCGAGTGCCTTCCTCATTCACCTCAGAACAAACCGTTGTTCTGTCGATTGCAAATGAAACAAGTTTCCCTTCAAAGTGCCTAGTAATTGCACCTGGAATTGGATTGACCAGAGTTGGAGAATATATCGGCTCATCCGATACAACATTAGCCAACAACTGTAAAACCCCCACATTATGATTGCCAACACTTTAGACGCGATGACTGCCCAAATCCCATATTCTTTGCACCTTAAGACGATTCATCAAGGCTCGAATAGGTCGAAAAACGCGACTCATCAAGGGTTTACTTTAGTTGAGCTGTTGGTCGGCATGGTGGTGACCAGTATATTTCTAGCCTTTGCAGGGTCAGGGCTAATTTCAATTCTACAAAGTCATCGCCAATCGGAAGCTGAGGTGGATCAGCATACTCAATTGAACCGTGCCATAGACTTTATCGCGGATGACATCCGAGAGGCCAAGGCAGTGTCTACTACTGCGCCATCAGGCTGGATTGTTCCGACCAACTATAGTGCTATTCTCTACCTCACCAAGCCGGATGACACCACCGTTGCTTACTACACATTTGATACGTCTTTGGGATCTAACTGGCAAGGACCACAGGTAATTTATCGAGCCACAACTCCTAACTCAGCAGGAAATCCACTCGTTGATCGAGTCTCTAATGCGTCACCAGGGTGTTCTGGTGCAGGGACATCAGGGTTTGACATATCGCCTTCTCCTCTAACGCCAACTCATCGATCCGTCAAATTATGCCTCTTGGGCGATTTACCCAATGGGACCACTGAACTGGTGGAATACACAGTGACCCTTCGAAGTAATGAAGTGTAACTGATTCCATATCGGCGCATTCGTAGAGATGGCAAGACTGAGTCACCTGTCCCACACTTTGTTGATGCACAATCAATTCTTCAGTTGTTATGCAAAATCAAGATGAACAGCTATAGTGAGACACACCACCAGCGTTAAAAAATGCCTTAGGTCTTAGACGATAGTATTTATCTTCTATTTCTTGTGATTGCTCATCATAGGGATAGCTCAGTACTTCTTGAAGCTCTTTAACTAATGTATAGTCACCCTGCATGGCTTGTTGGTAGGCGGGGACAATCAACCATTCTCGCCAAGTGTATTTTGGGTTAGTCTCTTTCATATGTGTTGATATCTCAGCCAAATTGCCGTCCTTCTTGACAAGGTCGCGCCAGCTTTTTAGCCAAGATTGCCATTGCTCATCGAGTTGTTGAGACGTTTTACCGTAGAAGCTCTTTTTCAATGCTGAGATATCCTCAGGTATGTGGGATAACTCCCGGAAGAAAATGGTGTAATCTACCTCTGAGTCAGTCATTAACTGCATTAATGTCTTAAACAGCTGTGGGTTAAATTCAGTCAAGCCAAGTTTGGCTGCCCACATTTTTTGGACTTGTTGTTGCATGGCTTCTGAAAAGCCACGGCCTACTTGGTCGAACTGTTCTAAAGCATCAGCATCTTCTTCAAGTAGCGGTCTCACAGCTTTCCAAAACATATAATAATTCGCTTCTGCTGCGATGGGCTGATAGACGAATGAAAATTGTTCAGCGCCGCCGGTCCAAGGTTGAAACCAAGGGTCAAAAACTTCACAAAACCCAAAGGGTCCATAGTCGAGGGTAAAGCCACCAGCAGCGCAGTTGTCGCTGTTAAAATTGCCCTGGCAATAACCAACACGTAGCCAGTTAGCCACCAGTGACGTAAGACGCTGGCGAAATAGCTTAGCCAACTCAACCAATTGATTAGTAAGACCAAGGTTTTGATTAATGTCGCGTTTGTATTCTCGCTCAATTAAATGGGACACGATCATGCTCAACTCTTCTAATGCTCTTGGATGAGCATTGTTGCGAGCGCGGCGGGCAAATAACTCTAGCTGTCCCACGCGCAAAAAGGAGGGGGCAACGCGAGTTGAAATGGCCACAGGATCGTCCATCAAAACATCAGGGTCAGCGGAGTAGGAGTTTTGAGAATACCAAGGCCGCTTAACAGTCTCAGATTTAGAAACATACAGGGTCAAAGAACGCGATGTTGGTACACCTAAAGCCTGCATATATTCTTGCGCTAGAAACTCCCGCACACTTGAACGGAGTACTGCGCGCCCGTCACCACCACGGCAATAAGGTGTTGGGCCACCCCCTTTCAATTGCATTTCCCAGCGTTGGCCATTGATGATTCCTTCAAACACAGATATCGCACGACCATCGCCATAACCATTACCCGTACCGAAGGGACATTGTTGGGTATATTCGGTGCCAAGAATCGACAATGCATAACCCGTCGCCCAGCCAATCTGACGCATAGGCTCATGGGCAGCAGTGATATCACCCGAAAATACATGGCGAAATTTTTCATTCAGTGCCAGCTCATTGCTTAACCCAAGCTCCTTAAAAAAAGTGCTGCTGTGAGCTACATATTCTGCTTCTGCAAGCGGCTTGGGTGCCACAGGTACGAAATGACCAGAAAAAACCTGGCGGGGACGGTGATCATTACCATCGACCGTGGCATCAGGATCGGCATTTAAGGTGTCCATCAGGGAATAATCCGCCAGTTGCACAAACTCATCGAAGGTCGTTACAGAGGGCTCAGCAGATGTTTTAGATGGATATGACATTGTTGCTAGCGTCGGTATTGTTGGGAAAGGTTCATGTTTAATTTTAGACCTTGTAGAGGTATGACAACGATTAACCAAATGAAGGGGCATAGAGCTGAAAAGCAATGGCAATATATACTCTGGCTTGCAGTGCTACCAAACCCTGAATATTATGGGGACGAAATAATATAAGTAAAGAGGTCTTATTTGGGAAAGATCATCCTTTATAAGTGTTCAAGAAGTTTGGGCCATATTATCTTGGCATTCGCGTTATCCAATTCTGAATAAATGTCTTGCTTCATCCTCCTGTAATTCAAGCCTCATCAGTACTTGACTCAAGACTGGAGTAGATATCAGGGGCCAAGCCTAGAAGTTCTAAGATTCTCTGTTGCAGTGAAGTTAACGGGGAGACATGTCCATATTCTTCGTCTTTTACGCCAAGAATGGTCAGAGATATGTCCTTAAACGCCCTTAGAATTCTTTCCGTAGTGGGTCGGGTAGTGGCGCGTTTTGGATTTCCCGGGAAGAGTCCAAACAATTTCTCCTTGTGTTGCTTTAATCGACGTTGAACAACGAATTCAATTAACGTCAAGATCCGCAGTCCCAGACTCAGTAAATGCATCAATCCTTTGGCTTGGTCATCCCTTTGCACAAAGAGTGGAGATGCCCCGAGAGGTCTACCTTTCAAGCGAGAGAACCCACTTCCTTGAATCCAAGCGTCCCGAACAGTCAAGACAGCTTCCTCAAATGACAACTCTTCAAGGGGAGCATTCGTGACGTAAACCCGCCAGCCAAAGCGTTGTTGTGTTGTCTCAACTGCGGCTTTTATGAGTGTAACTTTGGTGATTTGGTAGCGCTCTTTCTGTTGCTTTACCGCTGGGTGATACTCACAGCTATATTCAATCAATCCCTCAACGCGATGGGCTTTAAGGATGGCGTTAGCCTTCCGCTGAAGCTCTGAGAGGCTGCGAATTTGTCGCTTACCGCGTCCAACGGCAGGTGTCAGTGCGTTTAACTTTTGGGTTGCTCGTTTAAGTCGCTGTTCAAGACCTCGCTGTTGCTGTTGGGCATGGGTAGGAGAATGGACTAACAATACCCGTTCGCTCCACTCTATTGTGGAGCCATCCGCTTGATGATGCTCCTGCTTTCTGGAGAACTCATATCCCGTGGCAATTTCCTGGGGGTGTCCTTTCTCATCAAGACGATGAACTCCTAATAGAGGAGACTCGTTGGCAACTGCAGCGATGAGTCCTTGTTCCAGTAACTCTGGCACTGAACCCACTCTGGCTAAAGGTGTCAGGTAACTGCAAGGGCGACATGGCGACTATAACCCAGCACAGACAAGCTCCATCGCTCTCATCCCCCGTTGATATTCAGGTAGCTTATTGGGAGAGAGTTTCATCAGCTCATCCACCAATCGAGCCAGAACTCCATCCCCTGTTATCGCCCACAGATGAGCAGAGAGTCCGACTCGGAATGCACTATGACGCTTGTTCGGTGAGGTGGGAGATTCGGGTCTAGTAATGTAGCGCTGGAGTCCTTTTTGCTTAAGACTTTGCCCTTGCAGGGCTGCACTGGTATAGGCAATGGCAATCAGAATGACAATCGCAACCAAACGCTCTTCCATCGCTTGAGAGCCTTCGAGGCAATAGCCTCCCTGTTTGAAGTCGCGGAACATTTCTTCGATACAGAAGCGTTTTTGATAGCTGACGATAGCGCTGTTGAGGTCACAGAAGTTCGTGAGGATAAACCAGGCTTCATCAGGCGCAAAGCCGTGATAGCGTCGTTTCCATTTGGCGGCCACATTGAAGTGTCCAAAGCCTTTAGCCTGAGTGACGCGTACATCATTGAGAAACAGCTTTTGACCAGGGGCAAGGCCAAACTGTTGAAGTTGTTGAGTAAACTGCTGGTCCATAGACACTTCGGTATTCCGCTTGAGGCGCAGACAAAAGTGGACCTTCTGTTGAGCTAACCACTGTCCGAGCTTGACGGAACAAAACTCTCGGTCACCGAGGATAACCAGACGATAGGCGGATAAATGGCGAATGACGTTGCTCAAATAGCCGTTTGCTCGTCATAGTTGCTGCTGCCCTTTTAGCGAGCGCTTCACACCATATGGGAATAGCGCGATGTTGCCAGACCACGCTCACCATCAATAGATTAATCACACCCCAACTGGTACGGTCGATGACGATATAAAGCTGGGAGCCTTGAGGGTACTGCTTGCTCAGCCACAGTTCAACCAGCGGTAGCCAAAGCGTTTCAAGCTCAAGGGTCGGTAAGGATAAGAACCGTTGTATTTTTTTCGGCGACTCTCAATAGAATCGGCAGTGGCAGTCCTTCTGCTAGGGTCTCGATTTTGACACAGCGAAGCGTTTGTAAAAGATGAACCAGAATCTCAAGGAGAAGATACTGGGCAGGAGACAGTTGACGGCGTAAATGGGGTTGGTATAGTGGCAATATCATTGTCAATAAGGTGAGCTGGAGATACATCATTTTCAGCCCATCTTTTTTCTTGTCTACCTGATTATTAGCCAAAGAAGCAAGGTGTCCACAGGGCATGTCGCCCCTCCAGGTCAGGTAATAATGTTGTTGCTGATGAATCTGTGCTCGGGTCGCTTTAGCACCCATCTTACAATCGCCTACCCACAGTAACCCTACCCGAGGAAAGCTTTTGCGGACTTGCTCAAAAATCGGGAGGTACAGTCCGTCATCCGCTTGCTCCCCCGAAACAATGTGAGTTGCCAATGGCATACCGAGTGGGTCTAAGCTCGCCAGCATGGCTTTGAGATGAGGAAGGCTCGGATCATCTTTGCTATGGCCAAACTGGAAGAGTCCGTCCTCATGGACCAGGTGGACACCCGAAACAGTGGTCGCATCTAGACGAATGCAATGACGGTCTAACTCATAAACACGCAGAGTTTGACTGTTTAGGTCGCCCTCGATTTGCTGCCAGTAATCTGGCTGGCTCAACTTACTCAAGACGATGCCTAAACGGTCGTCTGTAAAGTCTGTCTCTCTTAACGTCAGACCACAGACTTGGGCAATCATCGTGCTGCGTTGCTTGACCCAGTCTCGAACGACTACTTTGCGGTGGTCGCCTTCGGAAAGGATGTAGGAAAGCCAGATCACAATCACCCAACCCCAATCCAAGCCTTCCTGTTTCCAGTGGCGGGGAAGATGTTTGTTGAGCACTTCTGGTAAACCCATTTGCATCATCATGTGCAGCAGGAGCACTACATCATCAATACGCTCAGTCGTAACAGTAAGTTGATCCGCCATGCCGCTGTCCTAGCTTGATTGCTAGACGAGCATACGCTGAATATCTTTATGCGATCCGATTACGCGAACGTCAAGGTTTAGAGTTGGCTAATGAGGTTGGGGATTGAACCGAGTTGCATCCAACTACAATTCAACGTGTCTATCTATCAACATATGGGGAGTAACGGTACGGCTCATCTACACCTAAGAAATAAAAAATAGCCGCTGTTCCAATTCTGAATTGCTTTTATTCTTATCAGGTTATTTGCACAAGCAGGGAGACTAACGAATTCTTTGACGGAGCCTTATGCAAGCAGGATTTAAGCGATTTTGGAGTGACCAACCTGTCTGCTTTGAGTGGATCGAACGAGTTGGTGGATAAATCGTAACTTGTTGATAATAAACGGGGTAAAAACCTCAGGAATAAAGTCAATTAATCCTAGGGTTCGATTCAGTTCGTTGAGCAAAATCCCAAGCTGTCTGTACGCTGCAATCATGTCATCAAATTCAGCTGTTTGCACATAACGGGTGGCTGCGCCCCTCTGATGATGCCGGGTGGTGTGAAGAACACTCACCATATCCAAGTATGTGGCAAAGGTTTCGGCAAAGTCCTCCCACGGATGCATAGTGGCATAGGCACTAACATACTGTTGCTGCCAATCCTTGGAGGGGCCGTTCGCATAATACTGATCCATCGCCTCTGAATAGGAAGGGGAACTTGGGTCTCCGAACAGATCTTTGAAGTGGTTAAGCCAAATATTTTTAACCAAGAGCTGCCAGTAATAATGTCCGATTTCGTGGTGGAAATGTCCGATTAAGGTGCGTTGAGCCTCATTCAAATCGACCCGAAGCTGTTCTCGGACCTCATCGTCTGCTTCCCGAATATTGATGGTGATTTTACCATCTGCATGGCCGGTAAAGACCCGTTTGCCTTTGCCTAGGGTCCGCCATAGGGCATCCTTGAGAATCACATCTCCTTTGAAGTCAAAGGATAGGGGTACATCAAAGTCAGCATGACCAAAGGGCAGATTTAAAACGTCTAAGGTATAGAGTAATCGCCGCTTCGCTACTTCTAGGTCGTACCACCGTTGCTTATTCCCTGAGATAGAAAGATCGGGAATGGTGTCAGTATATTGGCAATAATCGCAGAGAGACTGAGCCGACTCCACTTCACTGGTTGGAATGCAGCGGTTGCAGACTTGATGCACTCGATAGTTATGGCATTGAGTCAACAGGGTTTGGCAATCAGTATAGCCACACTGATAGTGGTGATTGCCGAGATCTAATAGAGTGGTGATGCGATCGCACCCTGGGCACCAGCCCACAGGCCGTTGACATTGCATACAACGACTGTTCTCAAAAAACAGTGTGTTCCCACAAATACAGGTATAGGTTTTCATCTAGTTCCAAACAAACACTTGTGCTTCATACTCCGGCAGATCGATCAAAATCTGATCATCTCCCGCCTCTAGGTCGTAATTCCCCGTCCATTCATGCCAGGTGCCGTTAGCAGGGAAATGGGGAACTCGGTATCCTGCCAAAAACTGATCTGAGAAATTGGCGACGACGGCCACCCTCGATCCTTCATCATTCCAGCGGGTATAGGCTAGGACTTGAGAATCTGGATCCTCGTGGAAAAAATCAATATTTTCAGTTTTGACTGCAGGATTGTTTTTGCGCAGGGCAATCAGTCCTTTGCAGTACTCAAACAAACTTCGATTAAGATCATTGTCCAGCAGGGTCCAGTCAATTTTGGCCGACTCTATGGTTTTGGGTTTATATTCTCCAAACTCTTCCCCCATCCACAGCATCGGTACCCCAACCGCCGTCATCAGTAGGACCATCCCTAACTTGACCCGCTTAAAGGCCGCTTCATTGAGAATATTACGATCTCCCAATTCCGCCATCAAATGATTGTGGTCATGGTTCGTGCAGTAGTTAACCACATCCGTCGCACCCAAGAAACCTTGGCGTTTTCCGTCTAGGGCATCTTTGAGTTCTTCTAAATTAAAGCGATCACCACAGATATGGGCTAGGACAGTGTGATAAAAACTATCGTGCCAACAGCCATCCATGGGTCCTTCCAAACCAACTATTTCAGGCGTTTCTGGGATATGTTCTGCAATGTTGTAAAACGGCTTTGGCCCCGCAGTTTGCTTTGTTTCCTGAACAATCCAGTGCAAAAAGTCGTGATTATCAATCTGGCGGGCAGCATCATACCGCACCCCATCAATGTGGTATTCGCTAATCCAAAAGCGAACGTTATCTCCTACGAATCGCCGGGCGGGATAGGTTTCTAGATTATCGTCGAAATGCTCGTAGTCAAACTCTGGTCCCCAATTGTTATCAGGGTCCTTGGGCTCGTGGTAATACCAGTAATCATGATCGATCTGAGTCAGGGGACTAGAAGATTCTGAGTGGTTATAGATACCGTCAATAATGACCCGGATACCTCGACCGTGGCATTCATCAATGAGTCGCTTGAGATCAGCCGTGGAGCCGTAGCTGGATTCTGTGGCGAAGAAGTAGCGGGGATTGTAGCCCCAACTATGGTCACCGGGATATTCTTTTACTGGCATCAACTCAATGGCATTGATGCCCAACTCCGTTAGATAATCGAGCTTTTCAATCACATGTTGGTAAGTTCCCCGTGCATAGGGGTCATCTTCTCCTCCAGAGAAATCCCCCACATGAAGTTCGTAAATCACCAGTTCGTGATCAGCAGGTAGGGGATGAGCATCATGCTGCCAAACATAGGTATCAATAATGGGCTCCCCGTCTTTAATCCGAATAATGCCGTTCTGCGTCGAATCTTCTATATCCGTGGCGTAGGGATCGACGACCTCCACCGACTCGTCGGGTTCAAAAAACCAGCTTTTGGACTGAACTCGGAATTTATAGGTATAAGAACCATCTTCTAAGTCAATATAGGTGCGGAAAAATCCATCCTCTCCTTTTTCCATGGGGGTAGCTTGCCAGTTATTAAAGGAGCCGATTAAGGCCACTCCTTGGTTGTAGGGGGCAAATAACTTGAACTCAATCGAACTCTTCATCATAACGACCTCAGAGAATAAAAATTAAAGATAGATTGGACTGGAATAACTGCCAACAGAGCCTTGCACGTATCAGGGCTGGACTGGAATCGCCTGAGCCTCACTGGCAGGGAAAGGGGAATTTCGGAAAACGAGGGTATAAATATCCGTGGGCATTTCGACTTGTGCTTGTTGCAAAGCTTCCTTGATGGTTTGAGCTACCTTAGAGGTCATGGTCAAAAACTCGCCCCGCTGGGAGTTCACCCAAAACCGCACTTCCAAATTGACCGTGCTAGCGGCTAATTCCCGAACGAGTACCTCAGGCGGTGGGCTAGGTTCCACCAGATCGAGATGAGTTACAGCCGTTTGAATCACTTGCGTCGCTTGATTGATATCTGCGTCATAGTCAATCCCGACCATCACGGAACTGCGACGCTGGGGTGAAGCGGTATTGTTGGTGATACTGGCAGAGAACACTTCCTGGTTTGGAATATAGACAATCCGACCGTCGTAGGTTCTTAAGGTCGTCCCCCGCAATTGGACTTGGGTAATGGTGCCTTCGAAATCTTCGATGACCACCTGGTCCCCCAGGCGAAAGGGCCGTGCAGCCAACAGAATAACCCCAGAAATATAGTTACTGAGAACGTCTTTGAGGCTAAAGCCAATGGCAACGCTAGTTAAACCTAATGCCCCTAACAATGCGCCGAAGTCTAGTCCCAAGACCCCAAGGGCAATAACGGCACCAATCACCCATACCCCGCCATACCCCAACCGACCAATTAAGATCTCTGTACTGCGATCGCCCTCGGTTTGTTGGGCCCAGCGAAAGGCAATGTAGCGAACGCCAACGGCCACCAGCCAAGTCGTGACAACGACAATTAGCGCACCCACTAGGGCTGGCAGCATATCTATGGTATTCCGCCCTGCATCCCGGATCGTTGTGCTTAAACGTTGAGCAACATCAATCGCTAATGGTGGCTTATCCAAGGCTTGGTTGAGCCGATTAGCCCAGTCTGTAGCCAAGCTCTGTACGGTTTGGCCATAATCTTCGCTATCTTGCTGGGTAACGGTCATCAACACACGCTGGTTGAGCCGCAAAGTGGCGACCTGCTGGTTGATGTCTTGAACCGAAACCTCTCCTAGAGCCTCAGAGCGCGATAGTAAACTGGCAATCCGCCGGTTGATAATTTCGGCTCTGTTAGTCGCATCCATATCAGACAAGCTACCCACCTGAAAGACTGGACGTCCCCTGACGAGAATATCGGCAAAATAAACCGATTGACTCGCAGAGGTGGGAGTTGTGGATGTTGGCGGGGGGGTAAGGACGTCGCTTTCTTGAGCCAAGGTTGGTGCAACACTGCCGATCAAGAGCCCTACCAATAGCACAGCATCAATCAGCCCAGCACTCAGTTGTTTTCTACTGGCCATCTGCCGTGGGCTTGGCAAGCTAAAATCCTTCTTTTGGCTGGTAGGCCAATGAATTGGCTGCGGTATCGGAAACGCTCTGTTCATCTAGAAAAATATCTCAGGGATTTTAAATTGGATAGAAAAAGGTCCAGAAACCAACTTGGGTAAACCGGACCTTTATACCAGAAACTAAATGACTCAATAACTGATTCAGGCAACTGTTAGTCGATTGCCTTTTTGACCTTGTCTTTAGCATCCTCAGCGGTATGACGGGCTTCTGCTTCAGCTTGCTTGGCTTTACCAGCGGCTTGATCTTCAGGATCGCCCGTCACGTTTCCAAGGGCTTCTTGAGCCTTACCTTCAATATTTTTAGCTGTGGCTTTTGCTCTATTTTCGGTACTCATAAAAGTTGCGCCTCCTAGGGCTACGTCGATTTTTTGTGTATAGGCTTATCCTAGGGAAGGCTATCTTAAAACTCGTCTGTCTAAAGGAGGGTTAGTGAGTTAGGAGCGATCTCCCTTTAGATGGACTTGACATATGCTGACTGCCCAGGCACTACTCCTGTAAGAGAAGTGTTTGGAGACATACGGTCTTAACATTATTCATGCCGAAAGAATAGTTCCCATCGTGGGCTAACTCATTCTGGTAGCCATAAACTACCAATTGGCCAGAGCTTGTAGCCGCTGACAGGAAATCTGGTCCGCCTTGATTGATGTCGCATTCATTGGACTACGGATTTCCAAGACTGCACTGGGAGCAGCCTCGAAATGCAGCCTTTGTTGAGGCAAAACCGTGCGCTCAAAGCAGCGATGGGCCATGTTCTCAATCCGGATAACGAGAGGATACGTTTTGTCATTGTAAAAACTGCAAGAAATAGATTTAGGTAAAGAAAGTTTCATAGATTAATTGGAAATAAATGTCAAGGCAGTTTTAGTTGGCTGTTGACCAACGGCTACTAATCAAACAGCGTAAGTTCAGTGAGGAAACTGACATCTCCACAACTAGGTATTGGGTAAAACATTATTGAGTGCCGTTGTTTGTTTAGCCCGAGCATAAAAAATTTCCCATCTGTGGATACCACTCTGATTCAGCACTTTCTCTGCTGCTTGAATTTCAGATCTGGTGCCTTCGACAATGAGCAAATAGTATCCTTTGGCAACGTAATTGTTGTAAATAATCGCTTGCTTTTCAGGAATGCCCAAACTGGCTAAGCCACCTATCAGCACACCCGTTGTTGCGCCAATGGCCCCTCCAGTTAATGTGGTTGTCAGGGTAGATGCTGTAGTACCTGCGAGTACAATAGGACCCATTCCAGGAATGGTGAGGGTACCTAGACCAACTAGTAATCCAGCAAGTGTCCCCAGTGCCCCTCCAGTGACAGCTCCAGTGGTTGCAGCTTCTCCCGTAGGGTCTCCAGCTTGCGTTTTGACTTCCACTCCCTCCATTTCATCAGATAGTTGACTATCCTTAGCAATGATTGACAGCTTTTCCAGGGGGAAGTGATTAGCTTTTAGACTGACAACTGCTGACTCAGCGTCAGTCCGCCGGGCAAACACGCCTAATGCTCTTTGGTATTCGAGTGGTGTTTGATCGTATTCAGTAGGGGTCATTAATCCTCCTTTGGATCGAGTTGTTCGTAGAAGGCGTAAGTTTCGCCTTTAGATTGGGATAGTTTGCAGAAAAACCTCCAATCCCATGTGCAAAAAACGTTCTTGATGGTTGACCAAGAACGTTGGTTATTGCATCTAGCAGTAGCTGAATTAACGATTGCCTAACAGCTTATCTAGGCCTTTCTGCATATTGTCTACCGTCGTAGTTGCCCCCTCAGCATCTTCGGGGCGTAGCATTTTGTCTTTGTCAGCACTGCCTTGTACTGAATTAAGACCGCCAGCAGATCGCTCCTGGGTTTCCTTCATACCGGGCATTCGGTTATAGCCCGTCATAAATTCCTCGGTATTTTCTTGAATGTTTTCAAGATTGGGAAGCCCTTTATCAGGAGAACTTGGACCACTACCGCTGATAGCCGCAGCAGGCAAAGCATTAGAGAGCAACAGTAGACCACAGGCAAAAGCAACTGCTATTCCTTTAGCTGTTTGAGTAAAGAATGTTCGAATCATTTTCAAATTAACCTCTCAGAAATTGAATCTGTTGTAGTCTGTTTGATTTTGGGTAACAGAGAGACCCAGTCGGCATGGTGGGTGAATTAGTTGAATAGACCTTTTACTGTGTCTTTGGCATCTTCAGCCGCGGATTCGGCACTGTTCTCAAGGTCTCCTACAGCACTTTGGGTGCGACCAATGTCCTGTTTGGCTTTCCCTTGAGCTTCTTTCAGGGAGCTTCCAGTCTTTTGGATATCCCTCTGAGCTTTGCCTTGGGCTTGTTTCACCACCCCTTCTGCTTGTTTGCTGGTGCCACTACCGAAAGTCTTATCAATATCAGTTTTGGCCATATCATCTAATTGCTCTGCTCGGTTAGAGCCAAATAAAGCCATGAGTTGAGGCTGATTCGGAGCTGCGATCGCATCAATAGGCATCGCCCCTAGACTGCTGATCAGAATTGAGAACGAAAGTGCCAAGGTATAAAAAACTTGGCGACCCTTTATAAAAAAGCTCGGACGCATAGTCCCCTCCTTTTAAGGTTCGGGTGCAACAACACCCTAAAGTGAATTTCTACTCATATGTACCCCAGGAGAGAAGGGAGACGAATCTCCCTAGAGACCGAAAAGAAACTGATTGTTTTATCGGTAAATCTTTCTATTGGCAGAGTAATCTTGGATGAGCTTGTGCCTTCACTTTGTACCTTCTGTGTCATCTAAAAAATGTTGAGGATGTAAGCGTTTTTACGAAAAGCCACGTATGAGATTTCTGGCTTTTCTTGCTGATGCTATGACTTAGGAACGGGTGCTTTATAAAAGTTTACGTCTTTAGGATGATGTCGAGCCAGACATACTTCCTGGATACTGAAGACATTAAACGCAAACAAAATTACGGAGTTTTATTTATGAGTACCGAGAATTTGTCTTCTGTATTAAATGATGAGCTGACACCTGAAGAACGCGAGCAAGGCTACATCCAAGATGACGCTGGTTTGACCAATACTTTTGCGGTTGAACCTGAGCCCTATGCTGCTGAACCGAAATGGGGATTCAATCAATTTGCGGAAACCTTCAGTGGCCGAGTCGCCATGATCGGCTTTGATTTATTAGTGCTTACGGAACTTGTAACCGGCAAAGGGATTATCCACACCATTTGGGGATAATTTGAGCCTCGGTTTTTAGGCATTAGATACATTATATAGTCACTCACCATTTCATACAGAATGTGATGAAGTGACTCTGCCCCAAATAAGCTCTGCTTGATCCTGTCATTGTTAGATAAGCCAGTTTAAGGAACTTTTTCAGTGGAAGATTCGAAGTTCTGTTTTGATTGAGAATTGGTATTCACTGATTTTATATTCAGGCTTTGTTCACTCAGATATTGCATAGGATAGCGGAGCAACTCACCACTATTCACTGTGGAAGTCTCCATGAATTGGGCACTAGTCCATCAGATTTTCACAACCCTGTCACATACTTTAATTAGGAGCATCGTAATTATGGAACGCCAAGAAATAAAATTTGGTTTCACTCAGTTTGCTGAAACTTGGAGTGGCCGTCTCGCCATGCTAGGATTTACCTTCTCAATTATTGCCGAGTTAGTCACTGGGCACGGCCTTTATAACTATTTGCTAGCCCTATAGGCTTCCTTTGTATTCTGCTGGCCTTCATTACTAGCAAAATGAGAAAGCAATTCCATTCAGCGACTTAAGGCTACAGTTTGTAGCATATAGACCAAGTATTAGAACTTTTCCAAATACTTGGTCTATATGCATTAAGGTTTACGACGGAAATCAGTATAGCAACTGGCATCTTCCTCTCTACCTTTCGGTAGATCGGTAGATAGAAAATCTCACTCCCTTAGAGGAAGATAATTGACAGCTTAACTGGTTAACTGGTTGGTAGAAACAAAGAATGGAACAATAAATATGCAACCCTACAATATTGGTTTAACAACTGAGCAGCGCCAAGGTGTTATTCAAATTTTAAATCAAGATTTAGCCGATTTATATCTACTCGTCATCAAAACAAAGAAATATCACTGGGACGTAGTGGGTCCGCAATTTATGACCTTACATCAGCTTTGGGAAGAACATTATGAGACCCTCACTACTAACGTGGATGCCTGTGCAGAGCGGATCCGGGCTTTAGGGGGATATCCTTTAGGCACTGCCAAGGGATTTTTGGATAACTCGACCCTTAAGGAACATCCCGGTGACCTACCGACCGCAACCGATATGGTGGCTCGTTTAGTACGCGACCATGAGCAGGTGATCCGTAACTTGAGAGGACACGTTGATCAATGTACTGAGCAATTCCACGATGAGGGAACGGCAGATTTCTTAACAGGATTGATGGAAGAGCATGAAGAGATGGCTTGGATGCTGCGGTCCTTTATTGAAGGCGAGCAAGTTGATTCGAGTGGATCGCGATCTGGCCTGGATCTGCAAGCCAGTGTTCAATAGGTTTTTGCGCCGATGCTGGTTTGGGTACTCAAGCCAGCATCGGCATGAATCTGAAGATTTAAGTTGGAGTTTTAATATCAATGGATACAACTTTTTTTGACACCCTATTTCGGGATAAAAATGGTGAAATTGTCATTGCTCAGCCCCCAAATTTGACTCTGTCAGTTTGGATGGGGGCGAGTCTTTTACAATTCGTCTTTACCAGTGAGCCTATCCATCAAGGATTAGAAACAATCGCTTTTATCTCTCTATTGACGTGGGCTCTTCAAGAATTGTTTGAGGGCGTCAATTATTTCCGCAGACTATTAGGTCTGATTGTATTTCTGTTTGCGATCGCAAACCAAATCAACGCTGTCTAAGTGAGATTCAGAACGTCCTTTGTTTCGAATTAAATCGTTTGGCTGGCCTTCCGTCACATTGGTTAGACCCGATTTATTCAATTCAGGCTGTTCTGCCTGATATAGAAGCTATTACAACCATCATCTATGCAGTTTGTTTCTGATCCATCTATCTCTCTCAAAATTAGTGAAATGAAGAAAAGGGTGTGCTGGCAACACCCTTTAGTTTCGGGACAAAATATTAATCAAACCAGGTTGGTCTTGGACACTGAAGAATCAGATGCTCAAGATTTTTCTTTCCTCGTCATCGGAGACAGCGGCACTGGACAATATCGAGGAGACAGCCCCCAGCGACGGGTCATGGAATTCCTCCTAGAACAAGGAGACGGCAGCAGCTTTGCCCTGCATACGGGAGACGTTGTGTATCTCGTCGGTTCCAATGAACAGTATTCCGAAAACTTTATCGATCCCTATCGCGAGTGGCTCGTGGGGGGACATCAGCCTGACAACATTGCCTATGACCAAATGGTGTTTCAATTCCCGTTTTTCCCAGTCCCAGGGAATCACGACTATTATGACTTGCCCTGGTTCTGGGGATTATTGTCGCAAGTCACTTTACCCCTGCGCAAGCTCTTTCAACGCCAATTTGATTTGGATGTAGGCTGGCACGGTTCCCATAAAGGAGAGGTCTATGCCAAAGCTTTTTTGGATTACCTACAGGGGTTAAGTGATTCAGAGCTAGAGCGACATCTGGACACCCACTACGCCTCCTGCTCACAGTCCGAAAGATGTCTGCGATATCGTCCTGGCCAATTCACTCGGCTCCCTAATCGATACTATCAATTTCGCCAAGGCGGGATTGATTTTTTTGCCTTGGATTCCAATACGTTTAATGCGCCTCAGGCTCTGCCGGATACAGAGGCGGGGCAGTTCCTGAGACAACAACTGCTTAGAAGCCGTCGAGATCTGATGCAGCAGAAAACGGAGGCATTGAGGGCAGCGGTAGAAACCACCGACTTGGACCTTGAGGATGCCTATAGCAAGGTCGAACAAATTGAAGAACAAATTCTAGATATTGATAAGCAGTTAACCAACGATTCTGAATCGATTGTTGATATTGAACAGTTAACTTGGCTGAAGCGACAGCTTATCGCATCATGGCGAGATCCCAATGCTAGGGGCCGGATTTTGTTTTTTCACCATCCCCCCTACGTGACGGAAGCAACGAAATGGTATCAAGGACAAACCTTAGCCGTCCGGCAGAATCTACGTTGGGTCCTGAATGAAGTTCAGCATGAGGTGGGTAACCTGATCCAAGGTGGATCAATCGTCGATTTAGTGATTAATGGACATGCCCATTGCTTGGAGTACCTCAAGACTGGGGATACAGGGCATGCCGACGCACATCTCAATTGGGTAGTTTGTGGGGGCAGTGGTTTTAGTCTGCGGCGTCAGCGATCTGAAGGGCCTGAGTTAAGGGAAAAACAGGACGGAGAATCTGAGCGAACGGTGGCGCGATCGCACCTTTATATTGGGCGATACGGACATGGCTCTCAGAAACACCGACCTTATTCGGGCTTGAGAATTGATGTCAAAGCTGGATCCCCCCCCAAGATCATCCTCCGCCCCTTAGTGGTTGAACGATTCCAGCATCAGTGGCAGAACCATGTACTTGATGCAATTGAAATTTGATGCACCAGAGAACAACCCTTCCCTTAGACCAAGACTAACTGGGACTAAGGCTCACTATGGAGGGGAGATTTTATACTCTCAGGCTAATCTTCGAGGCCAGGTAAAGAAAAAAGCACTCCCACGATCGTCAGACTCAACCCAAACAGTTCCTCCCTGCTGCTCGACAATCTTTTTGATAATGGTTAATCCTAGGCCGGTTCCTTTAGCATGATCGGCAGGAGCAAGAGTTTGAAAGATACCAAAGATGCGCTGGTGATTCTCTGGAGCAATGCCAGGACCATCATCAGCAACGGTGAACTGCAACTGCTCCCCCAAGTCCTGACATCGGATTTGGATACAACCATCGGGACGATCATGGTACTTGATGGCATTACTAATCAGGTTGGCAAAGACTTGCTTTAACAAGAGGGGTTGGGTTTCAATCTGAGGAACTGCGTCAGGAAGCACAACCTGAAACTCCGCTGGAGGGGTGAGGGAGTCGACCACCTCATGCAGTAACTGCAGAATATCTACCTGGAGGATTTCGACCGTTTGCTTGCCCGCCCGTGAGTACTGGAGAACACCATTGATGAGCTCTTCCATCCGTAGAACACGGTGTTGGATCAGCCTTAACTGCTCTTGGTTTTCCTGGGGGAGCTGCTCTTGCAGATCTTCGACCAACCACTGCGATAGGTTAGAAATACCTCGTAGCGGTGCTTTAAGGTCGTGGGAGACAATGTAAGCAAACTCATCCAGCTCTTGGTTCCGTTGATTCAGCCGATGCAACGCTTGAGCCAGTTTTCGATTCGCTCGCCCCAATTCAGTGGCGCGCTCTTGTAATTGGCGATCAATCGCCTGTTGCTTTTTTAATCCAGCTCTTAGACTCGTAACCAGTTCAGCTTGCTGGATAGCAATTGCCCCCTGCACCGCCAGCTCATCCATCAAAGTCAACTCTTCTGGCTGCCAGTCATGGGCCGTCTGACAATGGTGTGCAATCAGCAGTCCCCATAATTTGGGTTCATCCGTGGTGACGCTGTGGCTAATGATCGGGACCACCAAGTTGGCCTTCACCTGAAACTGCTGCAACATCCGTAGATGGCAGTCAGATAGTCCAGCCGTGGTAATGTCAGCAACCACCATTCTATGTCCCTGAATATACTTGTGGGCCTGATAACTTTGCTCCCCCTGAAAGCAGTTGTCTTCTAAGGTGAGTCCCATCACTGAGGTCCATGTTGGTAGAACCGATTCAGCAACGACTATGCCACTCATGTTGATTTCAAACTGATAAATCAGGGTGCGATCGCACCCTAGCAACTGCCGTGTTCCTGCTGTAATCACCTGTAAAATCTGGTCCAGTTCTGATGCTCGATTGATTTGTAGAGCCACTTCTGTGAGGAGAGACCGCTGCTGCTGGTACTGCTCAAGCGCTGTCCTAAGCCGATGCTCGGTCAACACATTGCCTACGGTCTGGAGCAAGTTAGCGGGTGTCAACTGTCCTTTGATTAAATAATCCTTTGCGCCTGCCTTCATGGCTGCAACCGCAACTTCCTCGCTGCCTTGGCCCGTCAACATAATCACTGGAGGACAGATTTTTAATTGTGCCGTTAGCTCTGCCATCAACTCCAACCCATTCATATCGGGAAGGTTATAATCCAGCAGAATGAGATCAGGAACCTGGCTATGGCAAGCCACTAATGCCGCTTCTCCACAGTCATATTCTTCGATTTTTCCGACCGATCCCAAAGACCGACAATAGGTGAATCGATCGGTCTCCGAGTCGTCCACAATCAAAATTAACTGTGCTGGCAGACCAGTCGCGACAGAGTGGGCATTAGGATCTGGAACAATATTCATTACTGAGAAGTGGGTTGACATCTTATTCAAGGGATCGCTAAACTCTTGTCAAGATGAGAGATCGCCGTGTTGCTGTATAGGAACGCTGACAATCTGCCACGTATGTATTGATATGTGTTGATTAGTTAGACGAGGGAAGCACCGTCGCCTGAAACCAAAATTCTAAAAACTGGTGCATTGTGGCTCTAAACTGATTTGGGTTAAATGATTTCAGTAGGTAGCCGCTGACGCCAGCATAATAACAAGTATAGACATCCTCTGGATTGGAGGAGGTGGTGAGAACCACAACGGGAATGACCTTTAACCGATCATCTTGCTTAAGTTCTGCAAGCACTTCCCGCCCATCGGTACCAGGCAGGTTGAGATCCAGTAGCACCAAGTCTGGCAAAGGATGATCCTCGGGTGACATTAGATAGTCAAGAGCATCCTCCCCATCCACGCAGCGAGCAATCGATAGATCAAAGCGGTCAACTTCGCGAATAATGCGGCTGAAGATTTCATAGTCCTCATCACTATCTTCGACCACCAAGAGAGTGTGAGATAAAGTGGGGTCATCCATACCCTATTGCCCCAAGTAGAAGTAGAACGTGCTGCCTTCCCGGGGGACAGACTGAATCGCAATACGGCCCCCATGGCGCTCCACAATTTTCTTGACGATGGTGAGACCGGCTCCTGTGCCGCCACCATAGCGATTGGGAGCATGAAGGCGCTTGAAAATCTTAAACACGTTCTCTAATTGTCGTTCACGAATACCAATTCCATTATCCCTTACATACAGAACCATTTGATCGGTATCGAGCGTCTCAGGCAAAATTGAGCGATCTTCGTCGGGGGTAATGTAGCCAATTTCAATCCATTTATGGGGCTTGTTGTTGTACTTAATGGCATTGCTAATTAAATTGGTGAACACCTCTGTAACCCGGATGCGATCGCAGGCCAAGGTCGGCAACGATCGGGGAATCCTAAATTCCACAGATTCCGGCTGACTCATTTGAATCACGCCGAGGACCTCCGCCAGGACTGCGCTCAGATCCGTATCGTAAATCGCGAGGTCTGCGCGTCCCAACCGAGAATAGTGCAACAGCGAACTAATCAAATCCTCCATGCGCTGGGTAAGGCGCATCAGGGTTTCCAGTTTGTGCTGACCCTCTGCATCTAGTTGCTCCCCATAATCTTCAATCAAAAAGCTCGAATAGTTGTGAATGCCCCGCAGCGGTTCTTTAAGATCATGGGAAGCAATATAGGCAAAGGCGTCGAGTTCGCTGTTGCTGCGCTGCAAATCAGCATTGAGCATCGCCAGCTCATCCACCTTCTTCAGCACAATACCAATAATGGCACCACGAAGCTCTAGGACGGCTTCTTTGGCCAGATCGCTCCAGGGAAGCGATTTCCTCCGAACCGTCTCTTGCCAGCGTTCAAAGGACTGTCTCGGTGTCAAATAAGGTAAACCCTCGGCATCAACCCCTTGCTGCTGCTTGGGTTCGCCTCCCCAATTTACCGTCTGTACCACCTCCGGTTTAAACCACAGCAGATGGATATTCTGGGCAGGAGAGATTTGCAGGGCTAACAATCCACTAGCAACAACTTGATGGTCGGCCAGAGCAGGATACACTTTCCCCAGTTGATCGGTACTGTAGAGTAGAGCGGGGGGAGTAAGCTGTTGGCTCACCCAGTGGATTAAAGGGGCAATTGTCGGTTCCGGGGGAGTCTGTCCAAAAGCAATCAACTGTTCGCCTTCGCAGAACACTAAACCTGAGGCATCGGCCAGCACCATCAAGTCGATAGGATGATGACTGATGGCGGCCAACAGCGACTGGTAGCGACTACTGGATTGCACAAAATTGGCCTGAATCGACTGTAGTCTCACCCGCTCCACCAAACGTTGCTTGTCCAATTTTGTGAGCAGCTCCATGGAGACGGCCTGTCCAACAAATTCACAAACTGTGCGCAGTGGGTAGGATAGGGGCTTTGGGACATAGTGATGGCAAGCAATTAGGCCCCAAAGCTGCTGATTGCACAGCAGCGAAATCGACAGAGACGCCCGCACCCCCATATTGTTCAGATATTCTGTATGCATTGGCGAAACACTTCGCAGAACAGACAGGCTCATATCTAACGGGGCTTGGGTGACGGGGCTATGCAGCGGCTCCAGGGGAATCGGTTCATAGGTGGCATCGGGAATCAGGCGCAGGCGATTGAGCCGATATAGCTGTTTGGCCTGTTTGGGAATATCAGTAGCTGGATAGTGCAGTCCGAGAAAAGGCTCTAGATCAGATCGCCGATCCTCGGCAATCACATCGCCAGCACCGTCTGAATCAAACCGATAGACCATCACGCGGTCAAACCCCGTAATCTGACGAACTTCAGCCGCAGCCGTTTGACACAATTCCGTCAGAGTCTGAGCTTGCTGTAGGTGATTAATGGGGGCCTTGACCCATCGATAAAAATCAAAAAAATCGATGGGTTGGGGATTGTCTAGGGGTTCTAATTCCAGGACAATGACGGTCTCAGTCCGATGGGCCACTCCACCCATATCCCTGCCATTAACCCTCAGTTGGAGTGGATTAACCTGTTCAAAATCAGCTGCCAAGCATCCCCGAATCTGATCCAATTGATTGGGGGGGAGTAGCTTAGATAAAGGTTGACCCAATAGCGCCGCAGGAGGTTGTCCCAGTAGCTGAAGGGCATTCTGACTGATCTGCTGAATTACGAAATCGTCTTCAGTGCAGGTGATAAGAACCCCATGAGGCTGAATGGCGCTGGGGATATGGATGGGTTCGCGATCGCAGTTCGTCAACGACACATCCGATGGCACAAGATCAGGATCAGTGAGGATTGCGATTTCTGCTCTAACCTGCGTGTTTGGATCGGAAGATTCAGGTGAAACCGATGATGTCATTGAAAACAAATATACTTGTGAGTAATGGTAATCCTTATTATGGAACGAAAACAGGTCACCCTTTGCAACCTAAGGAGTTGTTGCAGTGCGAGGTTGGCAATCGCAGATAAAACTACTCAAAACATCCTTAGCAGCTGCTAGAGGGCCTGTCCTTGCCGCTACGTCCTCGGCACTACCCATCAAACTATCAATGGTTCCAGCCACATCCGCTAAACGGGCACCATCAACGTATAGCTGTTGAGTTGGATACCTTTGCAGAAATTCTAAAAACGAAATCTGGTTATCATCACTGAGGGAAAGCAGAATGGCTGATCGGAGTGCTTGCAGATTGGCCTTTTTTTCGGGGGTGTGAATGACCTGACCTGCTTGGAACAGAGCATATTCTCCAGGCAATAGATGGAGGATTTTATCTGCTGTCCGCAAATCTACCTTAAGATCTTTGGTCATAAACTGGCGAGCGGTTTCGGGGTCTTGACCCGATACCCTTAGAAAGAATTTAAGATTAGAAGACGCTTGACCAGTCTGAGCAAACGTTTCGAGTTCATCAACGGTCAGAGATTGTCCAAATTGATTGTAAGTAAAGACAACTTTCTCTGCAGCTCGAACGGGGGTAGGCATCAAACCTGCCACTGAGATTGAGGCAATGGCGCTGAAGGTGAGGCCGATCTGCCAACGCCTAATTTGTTGAAATAACGAATACCAAGTGGCCATTAGTGGACTCCAAAAAACACAGTAAATTTATGTCAGCAAAAGACCAGAGAAGAAAACAATCGTTTTCCTGTAAGTAGGGATAAACTCAAAAATTTCCTAACGTTCTATGGAGTCGGCGTTGGATTAGAGGGTAATGGAGTGGGGAAGACGGGGGTTAATGCACGGGTAGTGTTTTGGGGTGCCTTGTTATTTCTGGACATCGTGGTAGCCGGAGCTTTGTCCTTGCAATTCTCTGCCACATTTTGAGGTTGATAGGAGGGATTGGCCGCTACATCGGCAGAGGATTGAGCTGTATTGCAATCGCAAATAAAATCCGACAGTACATCTTTGGCGACTTCCAGAGCGGGCAAAGTTTTTTCAACAAAGCTGCTGACCTGGTTGTAGGTCCCTTCTAAACTCGTTAGGTTCACCCGAATTGTATTTTGGGGATATTTGTCGATAATTTCCATAAAGGAGATTTGATCATCCTCAATGGACTTGAGAACTGCTGTTCTCAGAGATTCCAGGCCATCTTCCGTTCTGCCAGATGCGCTAGCAATTGCCTGGTCAAGCTTGAAAAGCAAAAATTCTCCGTTGGACCCTTCAATAAAATTTTGTAAGAAGGTGGGGACTGTAATTTGCTCAGAAAGAGCAGTGCGGACTACTTCTGGTAGTTCTGCGTCTGTCTCTAGTAACTTCTGCAAAGAAGTAGGTAACTCTCCGGTGCTCGTAAAGTTGTTTAATTCGCTACGGGTCACCGTGACTTCGGTGTCTTTGTAGCGAACAAAAATACTCTCAGCTGCTTGAACTCGGCTAGATAATAGGGAAGTGAAAATTGCTGTAATGCTAAAAAATCCAAAACTAAGGAGCGATTGGAGAGCTTTATTCATGGAATACTCCTCAAATACGATACACAACTAGTAGAGAGCAGTTGCATCACTGTTAACTGCTAAACATGCCCTTCATTAGGAAATATTGTGATTTATGTTCGAAAAATTGCCATCTTCTCTAGGAGTAGGATATGGCATCCATCATTCTGTCTTTAGGAAGATGCCAGGCTAGGCATTCTATGTGTGACTAGCCATCAACAGATATATATCTTGGGGATGATGTGAATTCCGACTAAGCTTTTTACGCTAAGAACCATCCATTATTGACCTATTTGGTTTCTAGAAAACGAGTTAGAATCATGGCTTACAAAACTAGAGGAAGTGTTGCCTTAATCTCTGTTCATGGAGATCCTGCTGTTAGCATTGGCTGTGAAGAAGCAGGGGGCCAAAATGTTTATGTCCGCCAGATGGGTGAGGCACTTGCTGAGCGGGGTTGGACAGTGGACATGTTCACCCGCAAGTCTCATCCGGATCAACTAAACGTCGTTAAACATCAGCCAGGTTGTCGAACAATTCGATTGGAAGCAGGCCCTCAGACATTCGTGAGTCGAGATCGCTTATTTGAATATTTACCTAAGTTTCTATCAGCTTTTCAAACGTTTCAACATCAAAATGGCACTATTTATCCCTTGATTCATACCAACTACTGGTTGTCTGCTTGGGTTGGATTGGAGTTGAAGCAATCCCAGGCTATTAGACTTTTACACAACAACCATTCTTTGGGAGCTGTGAAATATCGAACTGTGACAACTGTTCCCATGATTGCCAAAACTCGCTTGCAAATTGAGAAGCAATGTTTGGAACAAGCCGATTGTGTAATTGCGACGAGTCCACAGGAAAGAGACTATCTGAGATCGCATGTTTCAACCAAGGGAAATATTGAAGTGATTCCTTGTGGTACAGATACTCAAAGATTCCAGCACCAAAATTCCACGGCGTTACGACAAAAATTAGGCATTCGTGATGAAACAAAGCTAATTTTGTATGTGGGTCGCTTTGATCCGAGAAAAGGGATTGAAACCTTGGTTCGTGCGGTCGGCAATCCTGAGGTGCAGCATCACCAAAATGTGAAATTAATAATTGTGGGTGGTAGCCGATCAGGCGAAAAAGATAGCCAAGAACAAAACCGTATCCGTGCCATTGTCAATGAGCTGGGTTTGCAAGATCAGGTTATCTTTGCAGGCCGAATTGACCATGAGCATCTCTCGGCTTACTACACAGCTGCCGACCTATGCGTTGTACCGAGTCTATATGAACCTTTTGGTTTAGTGCCCATTGAAGCGATGGCTTGTGGCACCCCGGTGATTGCCAGTGCGGTTGGGGGACTCAAGTTTACGGTTGTACATGGCCAGACTGGGCTGCTAGTCCCACCCAAAGCAGTAGATGAATTGGCCCATGCGATTGATTATCTTTTCAGTCATCCGAGGGAGTTACACATCATGGGAGAGGCAGGACGTCATCGGGTGACGACTCAATTCAGCTGGCCGGGGGTCGCCGATCAAATGGATCAACTCTACCTCACTCAGTTGCATCAGCTTTGCAACAAGTTTTTCCCAGGACAATTTGTAAGTTAAGCAACCTCTGGACTTTTTCCCGCGCTACCTATCTTGAGAGGATTAGTAGATTACCTGCTAATCCTTTTCCTCCGTGAAGGGTCTCCTGAAAAACTTTATGGAGGAACTGTTACGAACTTTTGCCTAGAATTAGTACGATTAAATTGATGAGCAAATATGACCAATGGTGGCAAGATAGCGTCATCTACCAAATCTATCCCTTCACCTTTGCCGATGTCAATGGCGATGGAATCGGTGATCTCCAAGGCATTATTCAACGGTTAGATTATATCAATGACGGACATCCAGAGCGTCAATCATCTTTAGGAATCGATGCGATATGGCTCTGTCCTATCTATCCTTCACCAATGGTGGATAACGGCTATGATGTCAGCCACTACACGGATATCCATCCTTCCTTAGGGACGTTGGCCGACTTTAATCGGTTACTACATGAAGCCCACCAACGGGATATAAAAGTCATCCTAGATTTGGTGATCAACCATACCTCTGATCAGCATGACTGGTTTGCTCAATCTCGCACTAGCCAGGATAACCCTAAAGCCGACTGGTATATATGGCACGATCCAACCCAAGAGGGGCAGGTTCCCAATAACTGGATGTCTTACTTGGGAGGCAGTGGCTGGACCTTTGACTCCCAGCGTCAGCAATACTACTTCCATACGTTTTCCCCACATCAGCCCGATCTAAACTGGCGTCATCCACCCATGAGGGAAGCCATCTTTGAAGTGATTCGGTTTTGGCTGGATCGAGGTGTCGATGGATTTAGACTGGATGCATCTAGTGTCTATAGCAAAGATCCAGAGTTTCGGAATAATCCCCTGAAGTTTGGAATTACAGATGCTGATGGGTATAGCAGTTATCATCATCTCTATGACAAGAATCTGCCAGATAATCACCAGATTATTGCGGATATTCGCAAGGTTTTGGATGAGTATGGCCATAAGGTTCTGATTGGAGAAACCTTTATTGATAATCAAATTTATGATTCCGTGGCCTTTTATGGGGCTGACCAGGATGAACTCGATTTAGCCTTCTCCTTTGAATTGCCGTTTAGCCCCTGGTATCCGGGGTACTTGCATCGGGCAATCGTCAAACAGGAACGATTAGTCCCTGATCCTGACTGGCCAACTTATTTTCTGGACAATCACGATTTGCCGCGTCATCTATCTCGTTGGGTTGACTGCAGCCTGTGCACGGATACAACCGCTTTAGCGAAAGCAGCCGCTACTTTATTACTCACTCTACGGGGTACTCCCGTGCTCTACTACGGACAAGAGCTCGGGATGGAAGATAACCTAGAGATTCCTCCAGAACAGCAAAAAGACAAGGCGTCTTCTCCAGACCAAAAGGATGGACAATCCTCTAGAGATGGAGCCCGCACCCCCATGCAGTGGGACTGTTCCGTACATGCTGGATTTAGTTTTGGCAAAGCGGTTGAACCCTGGCTACCCGTTCACCCGAATGCTGCTGAGGTAAATGTTGAGAGGGAGAGTGAAGATCCAAACTCGATTCTGAATTTCTATCGTCAGTTATTGCGGATTCGCAAACAGAGCAAGGCCCTACGCCGAGGGGCTTGGAAAAGCCTAATTGCCTATCCCCATGAACATTTAGCCTATACCCGAACCACAGATAGAGAAACGATTTTGATCTTGATTAACTTCTCAGGTGCAAAAGAGATCGATTTGGGTCTCTCCTGCAAGGGCGATCGCTGGCGAGTATTGCTATCAACAGAGCTTTCCATCGATGAAGTTGATGAGGTTCCAACAACCCTCAAGCCCTTTGAGGTGTCAATTCTCCGACAAGAATAGCCCCTAAGGGTGGTAGTCTCTTGAGCATAGGTTGGGTAGGGGTCACAAATCGGATGGACGTCGTCCAACAGTTACAGGACAGCTTGGAAATTGTTGTTTCTTTTCTGGAGGTGGTTTTAGAGGCGGCAGCAGCCTTTTGTATCGTGTTGGGTCTATTGGTGAGCATCAAGCTAGCGGTTGTGCTCCGCCGTCGTCGTTCCAGTATTCAATTTCCCTTGGGACGATTGCGATTAACCTTTGGACGATGGTTGGCGTTGGCCCTTGAGTTTCAACTAGGGGCAGATGTGTTAGCAACGACTGTGGCTCCCACCTTTGAATCGTTGGGAAAACTAGGAGCCATTGCGATTATTCGTACGTTTCTAAACTACTTCCTAAATAAAGAGCTGATTGAAGTCTTTGAGATGCAAAAACGATTCGATGAAGATGAGACGGATTTATCTAACTCTGATTAAGACGATACTTCAACTCTTTCTTGAGGAAGAGGTAGAGAAGTAGGGAGTTGGTTACTCTCATGATGGAAGTTTTGTGACACCCTTTTAGGATATTGGTATGCAACCCTTACAAGATCAAGTCGCTCTAGTCACTGGAGGCAGCTCAGGAATCGGTGCTGGTGTAGCCAAATGCTTGGCTCAGGCGGGGGCAAAGGTTGTGGTTAACTACTCCAGTAGTGCAGAAGGAGCTCAACAAGTCGTCAGAGAAATTGAATCAGAAGGGGGGACTGCGATCTCAGTTCAAGCTGATGTGAGTCAAGCTGATCGGGTTCAACATCTGTTTCAACAATTATTCGATGTGTTTGGCACAATCGATATTCTCGTTAATAATGCTGGCTTGCAAAAGGACGCAGCTTTTGTGGATATGACCCTTGATGACTGGAATAAGGTGATTAGCGTTAATCTCACGGGCCAGTTTCTTTGCTCCCAGCAGGCTGTAAAGGAGTTTTTGCGTCGAGGTATTGTCCCTGAACGCTCCTGTGCTGCTGGTAAAATCATCTGTATGAGTTC
Source organism: Acaryochloris sp. CCMEE 5410 (assembly GCF_000238775.2). Classification (NCBI taxonomy): domain Bacteria; kingdom Bacillati; phylum Cyanobacteriota; class Cyanophyceae; order Acaryochloridales; family Acaryochloridaceae; genus Acaryochloris; species Acaryochloris sp. CCMEE 5410. The sequence goes on from NZ_AFEJ02000001.1 coordinate 483,991, forward strand.
CGTTCATGAGGTCATCCCTTGGGCTGGCCGCTGTAACTATGCAGCTTCCAAAGGAGGCGTTATGTTGCTGATGCAAAGCATGGCTCAGGAACTTGCTCCCCAAAAAATCCGCATCAATAGCATTGGTCCGGGTGCCATTCAAACCCCAATCAATCGATCCGCTTGGGAAACACCATACGCAAAGGCCAAGTTATTGAATTTGATTCCCTATAATCGTATCGGTGTTGTCGAAGATATTGGTAAGGCAGCGGTATGGTTGGCCTCAGATGAATCGGATTATGTGACGGGCACCACCTTATATGTTGATGGGGGAATGACCCTCTATCCAGGCTTTGCTACAGGCGGATAGAAATACTATAGACATCAATTTCCTTCGCATTAGCACGCTTTTCTGATTTTTAGGAATACCTTTTTAAGTCTTGTCGAGTCCGTTGGACGCTTCCACACTTATCTGTTGCTCTACGACTCTCATGTTTAATCATCTCAGTTTTGTGATTGAAACGCTAACTGTTGGTAGTCTTGCTTACATTGGTATTATCATTTTGCTGCGAGTGTCCGGCAAGCGCACCTTATCCAAATGGAATTCCTTTGATTTCGTAGTTACAATTGCCTTCGGCTCGATTTTAGGGGGCGTATTGTTATCTAGCAAGACTTCTTTAGTCCAAGGTCTTACAGGATTTGCACTGCTTGTATTTCTTCAGGCTGGACTAACTTGGATCGCTGCTCGCGCTTCTATGATTTAAAAGTTGATTAAAGCAGAGCCTGCTTTATTGGTTTACCAAGGTAAGCTGCAAACCAAAACTCTGAAGCAAGAGCGAGTTGCTGAAGGAGAAGTTTTAGCGGCGCTGCGTTCCAAGGGGATTGCTGCATTAGAGGACGCAGGAGCAGTTATTTTAGAAACTGATGGTAGCTTTAGCGTGATCAAGGATTTGGGCAGTGGTTCTGCTTCTGCCCTCCGAGATGTGAAAGAGTATGGCCGAGTTTCAGCTATAGCAAAGTATTCAAACTAGAAAGTTTGTTCGGTTGCCAACCTAAGTTGTGTCTGATATTAGAGATGTTGTGTGTGCTGCTCAAACCTTCACTTCGCTCTATTTACTAGATATCCTGCTGAGACCCCCATTCCCGCGCCAAAAGAGTAGCCAAGAGATAGCTATCACCCAACTGATCATGAGTAGAGCTAGGAAGCGCTCATAAGCTCCGTCCCAGGCTGTTGGAACAAAGAAAAAGATGGGAGAAAGAATGGCCCAAGCGATTCCTATTCCTAAACTGAAGGTAAACCACCGAGGATGGACGTTGCGCAGCCCAAAGGCTAACAGAATCGGTATCAGCGTGAAGAGAATACCAAGGGCATATACGCAGTAAATGTGAATGGCCGCTCCACTGATATCCGCTCGACCTGCGTATTTATTGTGTTCAGAGATTAAGAGAACATCAATACCTAGGAGCATCAGCATTGCCGTTCCTACTTTCCATTTGGCTTTACCCAACCGCTAAGCGTAGAGTGCGATCGCACAAGCAATCAGACCAGCAGCAAATAGATCTAACCCTGAATCCTGGATCCAGGCTGCTTTGCCAATGGCAAGACTGCTGATCGTTTCACTAATTGGGTTATGTTTTTGAACAACAATCGTGCCAATAATGTCCGTTAGTAGTGCAGCAAAGCAGCCTACTAATCCAACAAAACCGCAAATCAGCGATAGCTTAGAGCTTTGCCGCTGACGGTACTTCAAGGTCATTTTGATACCTCACGGCTAGTCGTTGTAAAAAAAATTCAGGAGGACTTTAGCGTGAAAATGGTAACTTCTGGGGGGCAAAAGATTCGAATGGGGATATTGCTCATACCAATACCCGTATTGACATACAGATTATTGCCCAGGTTGCCATAGCCCTTGGCCCAACCGTCAGCATACACTTTGTCCTTTTGCACGAACCTAAGCCATGACCACTGAGGCAAGCCTGGAATGCGCATCTGTCCACCGTGAGTGTGGCCAGCAACGGCTAACGGCGCTGAGTTTGCAGGAAAAAACTCAAAGGTGTCTGGATTATGCATCAGAGCCACAGTTGGGCGATTAGTCGGTATTCCCTTTAGGGCTGCGTCAACATCAGCTTGGTTGGCCCACAGCGAGTTTACCGCCGCTAAAATAAGGGTATCGTTGCTATCGGGTAGCTGCATCTCGATGGACTCGTTTTCGAGGACAACAATTCCGGCAGTTTCCAACTCTGTTGCCAAACGGCTAGCCAGCTTTATTCGAGGTTCAGCCGTCTTGCTACTCATACCATAGTCGTGATTTCCCAAAACAGCGTAGGTGGGAATGCCTGCTTCGACCAGTGGTCGCACAATGCCGACAACCTCTTCAATCTCGGCAGCAGGGTCGGGGTTCGCATGATAGATAAAGTCGCCGCTTATGAGAACAGCGGCGGGTTGAATTTCAACTAACGTCTTAACGCCGCGACGGGCCGTTCCAGGATTATCGGCCCACATTCCGATCTGAAAATCAGAAAGCTGTCCAATTTTTTGTCCTTCCCATGCCTTCGGCAAATTAGGGATAATCGCTGTCTCTTCTTCGAGATTAAGGACATGGGGTTCGACCAACCCCCACGCCACCAATAACCCTAAGAGTCCCAGTCCCCCCAGCAAGAACCACTTCAATCTTTTCATGATGTTCGTCCCAAATCAGATGGGAGCCTACTCTATCACTCAGCACAACAATCTCAGCGAGTGAGGCTCCCGCATAATCGCTGAGAATATTCATGATATGCCGCCAATGCGTTTCTGACGCTTACTGAGCAGTGGGGTAGAGGGAATCAGCCACAAAAACAGGCTTATCAGAGTACTCTGCTTCTAGTTTCTGTTTGACGTCTAAATCCCAAGTTAAGTCATAGTCCCGTTCAAATTCAGTCAGGATAAACTTGCGGAGCTTGCCAGTTACCGTGACCCTTTCACCATCAAGTGCCTCAGTGACTGGCGTATTGATCACCAGCAGATCCGTTGCCCCAAAGAGCTGCTCTTCATCTAGCGTGAAAGAAGTACTGTCGATGATATCTTCAACTTCACCTTCAACTGCGATCGCAAGATCATAAAACTTTTCTGGATTTTGGGTAATCTCGCCTGGGTCAGGCGCCAGTGCCAGAGAATTTGCTAAGAGAGCAGGCTGAGTTTCGTACTCAGCATAGATTTCTGGGTCGAGATCAAGATCATAATCTCGTTCAACATCAACTAGCACAAAATTTTGGACCTTTCCAGTGGCTTGGATGCCGATATCCTCATCTGCGGGCAATACAAAGGGCTTACCTGAGGTATTAATCACTAAAATTTCTTCATCACTGTTGTCCAGCGTAAAGGAACTCTCCCCCACCTTCTTTTTGACTTCACTTCTCACCGTGACGGATTGACCTTCCACCTTTTCTGTTTGCTCAGCCACCTCTTCAGTGGTCACATTGCTGTCAGCATTAGGATTGGCTTGTTCTGATTCAGATGTACAGGCGGTCATTACGGTTGTCAACAGAAGTAGAGACATCACAATACCGCGTTTGCCTATCAGTCGCCTCCAAGCGATGTGGTGATCAGAATTATGGATAGCCATATAAGACTCCTTCTTAGTAACTAGCACATCGACCCCCTACGCCCAATCTGGAAGCAGTAATGTACAGTTTTGCTACTGAAACAGTAGGGGACAATGCAAAAACCTTAGTCAATGGGTGACCAGGGACATGCAGGTTACTCTAACGAATGAATTGCGCCATTCACCTCTACCTAAGGTCTTAAAAAAGAGTCCTAGAGTGACCTCATTAGTTATCTGTAGCGTTGGTGTCGTCGCAAAAAGATAACACTTGCTGTAGCTCAAACCGCGATCAATGCAAACTGCTTGCTGAGTGCTGAGGTTTGTGGCAACACAGCAGAATGGAACTTGTGTGTCTTCTATCTGGTGTTCTAGAAGATGGTCTGCTAGTAAGCCGTAGACTTTATCACCATCTAAGAGTCCCTGCCTGGGAAAGACAAAGTCTAGAAATGAGACAATCTTTTTCCAGTCAAGATGGTAGATATATTCTTCTAGCGCATCAAGTTCACCAACGGCATAGAAAGCACCCACTACTGCGCCAATACTGGTACCAGCTACGTAGTGAATTTCAATACTTGCTTCTTCCAAGGCTCTGAGGGCGCCAATATGTGCCCAACCTCTCGCGCCGCCACTACCCAGGGCAAGGCCAACTGTTTGTGGCATATTTAGAATCCTTTGTGTTAAAGAATGTACTTGACCTCAAATGATCAAGATAGAACGTCCCTCTAGCATAAGCAATAACGCTAAAGCCTTAGGGGACCACAGCTTCTGTGGACAAAATTGTATGCCTGAGGTTAGATGTAAAACGTCGAGTCTTTGTCTTAAGCTGCTGGCTAAGAAAATCATCTACTACTACCTTTTACCTCAAAAGCTATGACGCAAGCGACTCAGCCCGTTGCCAATCGAATTGCGATCGCCTTCGACTTTGACGAAACCCTAGTCCCCAACAGTTACGATGCCTTTCTAGAATACCTGGGCTATGATGTGAGTCAATTTCGGCAAGCGCGATACGAACCCTTAAAAGAGCAAGGCTGGGACGGTATTCCAGCTCGATTTCACACCCTAGTTCAAGCGTCGCAAGAACGTCCAGACGGTCAAAAAATCACCAGAGAGACGCTAAAAGCATTTGGTCAGCAGTTACAGCCTTTTCCGGGCGTCACCGACATGTTTGGAAGGCTGCGTCAGCAGGCCCAGGCCATTGTGCCAGACATTGACGTTGAATTTTATCTCATTACCAGTGGCTTCGTTGAAATTGCGCGTCATAGTGCGATCGCTCCCTATTTCAAGGCCATGTGGGGCTGTGAATTCCACTATTCAGATATAGGAGAGGTTCAATGTCTGAAGTGCTCGGTCACCCATGCAGAAAAGACACGCTATCTCAACTATCTTTCCAAAGGCATCGAAAATCACACCCAAGATGACCTGCTCTTTGTTTACCAAGATGTTCCTGAAGAAAAACTCCATGTCCCCTTTAGCCAAGTGATCTACGTAGGAGATGGCACCTCTGATTTGCCCTGTTTTGAACTACTGAATCGAACGGGTGGCATTGCGATCGGGGTTTTTGCGAAAGGAACTGCTGCTGACTGGAGCCAAGAGTATCAGGTCAGTCGCAGCCAACGAGTCACCAATCTCGCTCTGGCTGACTATAGCGAAGGGGCTGAGCTAATGCAGTCTCTGACGCTAGCCGTTGAGAGCATTAGCAAGAAAGTGGCGTTGTTGCAGTTCGGCCATGGCGAGTAGCTTGCAATGATGGCTTGCGGTATTCATCTTTTAGGACCGCCAGGATTGATGATTTTGATCCACTCCCACGGCTGTTAGCGAAGCTCCTCCTTTAGAGGCAGCTCGTGGGATTCGGGACTCAAGCAGCAATTGCCGTCTGAGACGGTCTAACATCGCCTACTCCCAGAGACAGAGATCCTGCCTCTTTAATATTGTTTGCTGCATTGCCATCGCGGTCATTGACCGCCTGACAACTCGGCCAGCGCCAACGCCGCACATCTAATGGCAACGACCGCAGCACATGCTTGCTCCTGTGCTGACTAGAGTTTGATTGAGGTGTGAGGGTTCGATGCTGTCTTAATTGTTCATACTCTGCGAATGTAGTTCAGTGGTAGAACGGCTAGTTTCCCAAGCTGAATGCGTCGGTTTGAGTCCAATCATCTGCTTCTAGGGACATCCAGTCAGGGTTGTTTTACGTTCCTCCTAGAAAAAATAGGATGGTTCTACTGACCAACAGTAGAGAGACCGATGAGCCATCTAATTGATACTTTGAAGCAAGTCCCGGATTTCCGCAGTGCCCATGGCCGTACTCATCCGTTATGGCTTCTGTTGCTGTTGATGGTGATGGGTATGCTTGCTGGATACCAGGGATATCGCCCCTTAGAAACCTTTACGAGCGATTATCGCCAGCCTTTAAGTGAGCTATTGGGACTTGAGAGCCTTGAAGTTCCGTCTCACTGTACCTTTCGTCGAGTGATGAAGGGGCTTGACTTCCAAGCGTTGAGCCACCAATTTGAAGCATGGATGCTCTCGAAAGCCCAGACTCACTCTCCCGATAATTATGCAGCCTCCATTGATGGCAAACGGATTCGTCAGGGGCTTACAGATGCCAAGGGGAAGCAGCGTTTTGTGGGCTTGGTGAGTTTATTTGCGGTGGAAGCAGGCATCACCCTCAAGCTCGAAGCCCTCACTCAGGAGGATAATAGCGAAATCAAAGTCGTGCAGGCACTGTTGGAAACCCTTCAACTCGATGGCTTACTGATTACCATGGATGCCTTACACGCCCAAAAAAACACTTGAGAAGATTGTGGCCTCGGGTAATGACTATCTCGTGGCGGTCAAATCCAACCAGGGAAGACTTTACGACCACCTCCAGACTTACTTTGAGTGTCTTAAACCCATGGCTGAGCACATCCACTCCGCCCAAAGTAGAGGACGAGATGAACATCGGTGTATACAGGTTTATGAGCCTGTCGGCATAGCCCTACAAGAATGGACAGCAATTCGCTCTGTGCTTTGTGTCCAACGATGGGGCACAAAGCAAAGGAAAGGAGTATCACAACACGGCCTATTACATCAGTTCAGCTGCCACCTCACCCCAGCATTGGCAATCTCTGGTCCGAGAACATTGGGGCATTGAAAATCGGTTGCATTGGCCGAAGGATGTTGTTTTTGGGGAAGATGATTATCGACTCGAAGATGAACAAGCACTACTCAATCGGTCAGTGCTTAGAACTATTGGGATTAATATCCTGCGGCTAAACGACTATCAATCCCTCAAAACCGCGATGACTAAGCTTGCTAATCGGGTCGATATTATTTTTTCGCTGCTAACTTAAAACAGCCCTGGACATCCAGTTACCCGTCAGCGGAGGACGATTCAGTGAGCGCTCTCCAAAGTTCAAGGAGCAATCGCTGATCTCGTTGTTCTCTTTTGGCTATCGCTGTTCCCAACTGGGCTAGCTTATCCTCAAAATGTTGCCAACGTTTTCTACTTTTTCAGTGAAAAAGGCAGGTTCATTTTTTGCCCGCTGATACCAGGCTTTGGCATCTTCTAGGTACTCTGTCACCTCTTGCTCATAGCGATCGCCATAGCGATCCACTAAATAGGCTTGCACCACCGCTAACTGAGACTTTAACTGAGCATATCGCTTGCGCATCAAGGTCATCTCCTCTGTATCTTGGAGCTTGTCAAGAGCGGATTGAATTGCCGATTTGATCGAAGATGACTGATCTGGCTGGGATTCTTGAATTTGGTTGAGAGAGGACCTAATTTCTGTCTGTAATTGAGCTTCTTCGGCATCAATTTGAGCCTCCAGGCGTCTAATTTTATCCTGAGACTGAGAAATATTTAATCGTTTGGACATTTCAATTGCCTCTACAGCCCCTGCGATCGCATCCTCGACTTCTGTCTGAGCAGCCTCTTTTTGCTCTGCAAACGCCGCGATAACAGCAGATAGGACTTCTCTGACCACGGGGGCAATTTCACTTGCGCCAGCTTGTAATTCGGCCTGCGATTGAGAGAGTGCAGATTGCACAATAACTTTTATACGCTCCGCTCTCAGTTCTCCTTGCGAACGAGCGTGGCTGAGATCAGCCTGAATTTGATCTTTGAGGGATTGAGACATGAGTTAGCCTCCAGATTCGATAGGGGAACGAGAGACCATCAGCTCAACCCGAAGGTGAAGGGAAGTTGTGAACCTTGAATTATCCATTCAGCGGTTTGCCTATTTGCAGGTCTTTTTGTTGATCTAGGGGGCCAGTACCTGAAAATACTGATGGCGTCTTGAATAATCCTAAACAGAGAAATGATCGTTTAACCTCTGCCATAGGGAATAACTCTTTGCTAGTGCTGTTTCAAAGGATGGTTTACGGCCAGCCTAGCAGTGGAGCCTGAATTGCACCTGGGGCCGTCGGCAGCAGCAAAATCGTGGACAACAAAATGGTACGTCCCCGATATACTTCTTCTAGTGATTGGTGCCACCTAAAAGATGCATGAATAGAGGGATTTTGGGTCTTCAGCACCAGCCTGACCGCCCGAACAATGATCGCTTTCTAAGCTTATTAAGATTGTTGAGCTAAATACAGCTTGCTCATCAACACCGTTATATTATTGCGATTAAGATACATATAGCTTTATTCACTTGCACATTTTCTCAGCATTTGCCCAGGAAGTAAGTCAACTGAGTAATACGAAGGTGAACCAAACTGTTTCAGGTGCAATTGAGTACCTCCCCTGTAAGCATATTTCGTTTCCCTCTCCATAGAGAAACCTCTACTCTTACTGGTCTGAAACTCATGATTGTCAATTCCTTAAAGCTCGCTAATTGCCAGAGTAGTAATAGGAGCAAGGGCAATTCTTCTTTCTATCCTCCCTCTATTTTGGTCATTGAAGATGATCGGGATAATCTTATTCTTCTATACCATTTCCTGAGATCCAGTCATTTCGACGTGTTTTTAGCCTCAGATGCTTTAACGGGCCTTAAGCTTGCTACCGCACATCCGCCCGATCTTATTCTCTTAGATATTATGATGCCGAAAATGAGTGGGTATGAGTTGCTCCGCCACCTTCGCCAGAATTTTAAGTTGATGTCTATTCCTGTGATTGCTGTGACTGGCATGAGCACGGAAGCAGAACACAGAGACATCCTGCAGGCGGGTTGTGCTGACTATATCTGCAAACCTTTTTTGCTGGATCAATTACAAGCTGCCATTCAGAACCAGTTGACTGGGATTGCCCCCAGAGTTGCGATTAACTGAACAGTAGGACCTGGTGGTTTTCTAGAGTCAGCGTTTCATGTACCCATCAATTGCCCCTCAACAACAGATCATTGTCCTGTATCTGTAGGCTGGCTGTGGTAACGTTTACCAGCAAACCGTGAGTTGGGAGGGCTGGCAACGTTTGATAGTGACGGTCATTTTCTTGGGCTTTTCGGCTTCTAGATCTTCAACATATCCAGGTAAAGCAGCCTGGGCCTCTTGACAGGTTAAGAATGGACCAAAGAAATAGATACAATCTGGCGTCAGAGTCTTAACTTCAATCCACCAGGCTAAGCCTGTGAGATTAACCAGTTCAGTTATATAAATCCAAAGATTCATTGGCATCATTTTTGGACCCAGGATACTGTCAAATTTGCAATGCGACGATTTCGGACACCACTAATGGAGAGGGTTCTCCACATATTTAAAGTCAGGTTCAGAATTCCAAGGTCCCCGTTGATCGCCTTCTCCTTGAGATAGGTTGTAGTAGAGATCCACCGTTTCGTCCGGTTGAATATCACCGAAGAATGGATCGGTGAGTTTGCCTAGGGAGTCGAGGGCATTCATAAACATCTTCGTGTGAGAAATTTCACGAGTTAGTAGATGGACTAGGGTTTCTTTGGTGCCTGCATCAGGAGCCATCCGAATAAGGCTTTCGTAGGTTTGCCGAGCACCTGCTTCCGCAGCAATATTGGCCCGCAAATCTCGCACGACATCTCCTCCCTCGTTGAGATAGGTCGCGGTCCAAGCTGAACCTTGAGAGTCTAGAAAGTGAGGTCCCTGTCCTCGCACGGCAAAGAGGGTGCTTTTGTAGGCTTCGGTCTGATCGACTTTTTTCGTATGGATTTCAATCAGTTTGCCGATCATTTCTAGATGGCTAAACTCTTCTACTGCGATATCTTGAAGCATATCTTTAATGCCTTGGTCTTCAACGTGAAAAGATTGTACCCAGTACTGCAAGGCAGCCGATAGCTCTCCAGTGGCCCCACCAAATTGCTCAAGTAAGAGTTGTGCAAATCGAGGATCGGGTTCATCCACTTCAACGGTTTTGTTGATTAGCTCTTTTGTGTGAAAAAACATCGTTCGTTTAAGATCTCCTGAAAGTAGATTTGTTTTACCAAAGCAACAGTTTTGCTGATGGTTAGTGGAATGCTGATGGTTAGAAATCCCTAGGAAGAAGGACAGCGCTGCGGAGTTAGGCATTCACCACGACGCCGCCGTTGGGATGCAAAACCTGGCCCGCCATAATGGCCACATCCGCCCCTTCTTTGGCGTAGTAAACAGCAACAGAGCGGCCAATCCCACTATCTCCACCCGTGATCAGCGCTACCTTATCTTTCAGCTTGTTGCCGCCTTGATAATCTGGGTCATCGTATTTAGGTCTGGGCGTCATTTCTGATTCAAGGGCCGGTTGCCTGTCTTGGGTCTGTGGTGGAATTTGATCCAGTGCAATTGCCATTGCCTAATCTCCAATGGGGCTCAAAGTGTTGCTAACATTTAGGGCCAGTTTGGGTAGAGCGACCAAACAGTCTTGTCCTACCTCAACCAACAAAGCTATGTTCTCCTTCCCCGTCAGAACGGGGCCAGGATTGGAAAGGAGCTGCGCCTGTCTCAAAAGCCTAGGGTTGGCAGGGATGCACCAGTGAGTCGCATTAATCTGGACTTGACTCAATCCAAGGAGACCACGGGTTTCAATCCAGGCGGGGCTCAGTATCGCTGCCTCACACTCAATTCCTGCCTCACAACGTTCTACTCGGTAGATTGGGTGGACTTACCCCATCCTTTATCCTGAACATTGCATTGAGCAGCGAGAAGTGAAATATCTGGTTATTGGCATCAATATCTGATAATTATTAGACCAGGCTTGCCAGGGTTGAGGCATCAACCCTTTGACTGATCCAAGAAACGCACTTTTTCTTCCCTAAGGTGCAGTTTTTGAAAACACTCGCCCGTCCTAAGTGAGAAGACGAGTAGGGACCAAATACAGTATTAATCTTTCAAGCAACTGCAAATTCGAAGACCTTGGCGTTTGAATGAAACATGGCAGTATGCAACACTACTGTCCCTGCGACTGTATGAGTTTTCTTCTCAGCCAAGTCTGCCAAGATTGCTGCAGTTCAGCGCTAGAGAAAGAGTGAAACCTGCCAACCTTCTTGAAATTCTACTGACAGGCTTTTGCTCACATCTGAGTGATTCCTAATCCTTTTTATGAGGTATATCTAATGAGTCAAAAAATCTTCAGTCCTGGAGAAATCGTTGAAGACAGCGGGCTGTATCCCGTTGTCGGCCCTGAAGGTGGAGACAAGGGATACGAGGTGACTGTTGTTAAGGGTGAACCTTTTCCGCCGTTGCCTGAAAAAGGATGGGGCTTTGGTAAGCCTCGATTGACTAAGACAACTGCCAGTAGCTCAAGTAAAGAGGTGATTGTGTATTCGCCATCCGAAGATCCAAAACATCCGTCCGTTCATGAAGGAAAGCCAGCATTAGTTCCGTCTAGCGCTCTACCTGGCGAGCGTCCTATTCTTATTGGAACTCGGCAAATCAGCAGTTTTAATCGTTTACCTCAGCATCGCCCTGTCTTTCAAAGCAACCTGAATATTGTCGCCATGTACGGTAACCGACCAGTAATTCGTTTGCCATCGACCCTCACCCCTTCCTCGTCATTGCCAGGAAACCGTCCTATTTCAGGGAAAAAAACTACATCAGACGGGAACTTGATGGGCTACCTAGATTAGAAGTTTGCGTCACAAACTTACATTGAATGAAAATTCAGGTTATGCAAGCTGCCTTATGTACTCATAGTATCTTCCTTTTTCTATAGCCAATTAATTACTAAGCCCCGCGAAGCAATTCTTGAACCAATATGGAAAGACCGCTGTCTCTGGTAACACGCAGTTAGGTGAAATCGTCTCACCTGACTACGGGTTACAAGCCATTGCAAGAGAGAACAAACGATTGGATGTCACCACTTCACTCCGACAATCGTCTCCATCATTTTGTTGTTTTGGTAAACTTCGTAGTTGTGACCTATCACGGATTACTCGTAGGCTGCGGGGATTCAGAAGACTGCTGATTCGAGGGTGGGGGCGCTTGAGTCGAAGTCTTGGGTTGGGGCTGGACATTATTGAATGACGCTTCCAGTGCTTTGATCTGAGTCGTTGTTTGTTGGAGTTGGGCCTGAAGTTGTGTCAATGTTTTTTGATTGGATTGCAAGGTATCTGTTAAGTTACCGGGAATATTCTGACTAAGATCGTTTACTTGTTTTTCGAGTTGCTCAACCTGGCTGAAAATAGCCGAATCAACACTATCGGTCTTCCGCTGCTCTTCTTTTTCTAAAGTTTGCAAACTAATTGCTAGCCAGACAAATCCGCCAGTCATTAGTAAAATAAGTCCTACTACCAACCCCACAAGGGTGGTAGTACGACCTCGCAGTTGCTGAATGTCAGAATTGAGCCTAGTATTATCAACTCTAATGTCCTGAATCGTCCGACTCAATTCCGCGTTAGTAGCAGGATTTGATGATTCTAGGGACGGCTCGTTAAAACTAGGATCAGAACTAGAAGGATACGGCAAATTGCTCATTGCTAGGACCTCTTCACTTATTTCTTAATTGAATGTAAGATGCATCACCAGCGGCATCGGAAAAAATCAATTGATCATTAATCTTCGATGGAATCATAGATAGTCATCCCATCGCTATAGTGCTGGGTAAGGGAGGTTTCACTGCATTTCCCTTGATAGCTCGATAAAGTTCGCCTACTCGCTCGACATGGTACAGGAGATTATTGCTGATTTGCTTGAATAGCTCAGTGGTCTGTGGATCGGTCAATCGAAGGTCGAGTCCGTGGGCATCCACAGCTCCTGTTTGCAGATCCCCTAGGGTCCTTCGTATCAGTGATTCATTGTCACTAGATTGAAGCCAGCTTTGCAGAGAGGCAAGCGGCTCACCACCCATTGTCTGCCAGGTAATGGCTTCACCAAAATTCCTTAATCGATTTTCCAGTAACTCGATGTGGCGGTGCTTCGTAGCGATTGCTTCTTGCAAAAGTGTTCTAAATTCAGCATTCGTTGCTTGTTCTTTGTACTTCTGGAATGCAGCTAAGGTATAGCGTTCTCCTACAATAGCTGTGTTCAGCGCATTCAAAATGTCTTGCTTGCTAGAGCCTTGCCACAACGCACCTAGTTCTCACCAGGGATAAGTGCGATCTGTGATAACTGGCAATGGCTTGTCTGGAATGGCTAGTCCCATCGCCTGCAATAACATCGTAGTAAACATCGGCAGGTCGCTTGGACAACGTGCTGTGATCAAATTGCCGTCTATCACTACTGGTTCGTCGAAATAGTGTCCCCCCGCGTTGATGAGATCTTTGCGAATGGCTTGGTAGCCCGTGAGCCGCCTATTCTGAATCAAGTCTGCTTCTATTAGAATTTGAGGACCATGGCAGACTGCAGCTACTATTTTTCCTGAATTTACTGCATCAGCAACGAAGCGAATGGTTTGGGGATTGGTGCGAATCTTGTCTGGAGCGCCGCCACCTGGAATAACAATAGCCTCAAAATCACCTGCCCTCATTTCTGCAGTTGTAGCATCTGGCTTTTTCGAGATGTCACCTTTCGCGCCTCGGTACTCGTCATTCATCCGTGTTCCTAGAACAGTCACATCGGCTCTAGCTTGCAGCAAAGCAGTGTAGGGGACTTGGAACTCTAAATCTTCGAATTGGTCTTCTAGTAAAAAGGCGACCCGAGTGATAGTAGGATCCTGCATTTGAACCATGGCGTTCCCTCCTTCAGATTTCTAGGAAATTGACTCTGTTAGACAAACCTTCTGGGAGCTGAAAATCTCAAAAGATCCTAAGCAGTTACCTGATAGATGGTTGATGGCGTTGTGAAAATCGACTTAGGGTAGGTGATGGCTGATGTTGTAAAGTCTTGATTCGCCAAATCAAGTGTAAATTTATCGGCCATAGCCTTGACGAATTAAATTTGAAGCTTCGCTGTAGTTGCACTCTGACATGTGAAGGGGGTTGATAACCCTCACTTATTTAGCGATCGCAACAGCAATACCAGACCCTCGAGAGGCTATTTGAAAAGTCCTTAAAAAATCTGACCAGGGCTGGTTTTCAATGGCTTTAGCTAAAAGACTAAAACCTATTCCAGGTCAATCTTCCTATATGACTTTCCAAGCAGCCCCTGACTACAGGCCGTACAGTCAAGTTTTTTCGGCTGAAAATACTATATCCTCTTCAACTTGTACTAAGTTCTTGACACTAGACGGTACGACGGGTCAGTAGTCCCCACAGAAATATGGCGATAATTGAACCAATTACAGCGACGATCACGCCTGGGATACTGAGAGAGGCCCCTACCAAACTCAAACTTCCCGTCTGAATGAGGCTGAAGAGACTCCCGCCAATAAAGGCACCTACGATCCCAAGAAGCATGGTGGCAAGGATGCCGCCACCTTGATGACCTGGATAAATCGCTTTACCAATTGCACCTGCAATTAAACCCAATACGATCCAAGCGATAATGTTCATAACGTAGCTTCTCCTTTTTTATTTTGAAACATCTATTTCGGCGTCCCAATAAAATCAAGTTTCAAAAGACATTAGATATTGACTATATCGGGAGTTTCTAATACCCCCTTTTGTTTAGAATAGGCGTCTAGCTAGCCGTTCTACATCGGGAGCATGTCACCTTTGCAGATTGTTTTGAAATCGTTCAGGATACAAGTGTTGCCCAGAAGTCTTCATCAATGAACTCCGAAAAAGCAGCTCAACTCAAAGTCCATCTTGATGCGATAGCCCAATTACTGTACGAAGAAAGCGATCCAGAGAACCTGAAGACGCTAGAAGGTATTGAGATGACGGTGCGTCAGCAAATTCAGACCCATGTCAGTCCCGAACTCGGTCATTTTTTATCCGCACAGCTACTGGCACAGCAGCAGGCCGCAACCGACGCCTGAAAAGCACCTTGGGCGTTCTAAGCATTACAACTCAACAGGCACAGCATCTAGCCGTTTCCCCTATCGTCAAATCAGTCCTCATTTAGAGAATTGTTGCTTGCGCATCAGTGCCAATGTCTCCTATGCTCAAACTGCTAAAGATGTGGCTTATTTAACTGGGATTCAGGTACCAGCCAAAACCCAGCAGCGATTGGTGCATCAACAACGGTTTCCTACCCCCCAGGCTCATGAAGCTTTAACCGAAGTGAGTGTAGATGGTGGCAAAGTGCGCATCCGCACCCCTTTAGGACACCCTTGTCAGTGGAAAGACTATAAAACCCTGGCAACGCATGTGGGACTCATCGCGGATTATCACAATAATGCCCGGCTCATTGACTGGACTCACCAGCAACCGTTAGCCTCTCCACTGACTTGTTTAGGGGATGGTCATGATGGCATTTGGAATATCATTCGTCAGCTGAGCATACCTGAGCAACGGCGAGAGATTCTGGACTGGTACCATCTGGTGGAAAATCTTCATAAGGTCGGTGGGTCCCTCAAACGTCTGCACCAGGCTGAGCAGCTCTTATGGCAGGGGAAGGTTGATGAAACCTTGGCTCTATTTGAGTCATTGAAGAAAAGCAGGCCCAAGTCTTTTGCAACTATGTTCGCAAACATCGGCATCGGATCGTCAATTATGACTATTACCAGAGTGAGCAAATCTGCTCTATTGGGTCTGGGGCTGTTGAATCTGCTATCAAGCAGATTAGTCGCAGAGTCAAAATTTCAGGGGCGCAGTGGAATGAAAGTAATGTCCCGCAAGTGCTGGCACATCGGTGTGCTTACCTCAATGGCTTAATTGGAATGCAAAGGTGACATGCTCCCTTCTACATCCGCTAAAAGGTATAGATTTCTAGCCAAAACCAACCTTTTTTTGGGGCTTTCCTTTACCTTTAGACTTAGAGGATTGTGAGCGGTTGACCTCAAGTAATGCCTCTTGGAACAAATTATGAAGGTGGACTGGAACGCTAGCCGTTTCAGGAAGATCAGGCTTCTCGGGATGTCCGAAATTGATGAGAATGGTTGCCAGGTCTTCCTTCAGGCTCAAGCGGGGAAGGTCCAGAGTGTTTTGGAGCATTTTTTCCAATGGCGATGGATATTTCTGAGCCAGTTGATGCCAAACGAATGGCTTGATCTCAAGATTTTTTAGACATTGCTGCACCAGTGCATCTGAATCAGGTATTGAAGTCTGATTGCCTGCCTCTAAAGCGTCAATAAGCGGTTGATAGGTCGCAACCATCACCTGTCCCCACCGAGGATGGGTCAGCACAGTCACTTGGGCTGCACTTTTAAGATGCTTTGGCAGTTCTGTGGTGGGTTGCATCATTTTTGAGACACTTTGTTTTGCTAACAGGCGAGAGGTGGTTTTCTCATCCACTCCCATCGCAGCAGCCGTCTCTACCATTTCTTCTCTCGTTACTCCGGCTTCATCTGCTAGCTCGCCGATTGATTTCTCACCATCTAAATCTAAAGCTGCAAGCTTCTGTTGAGTCATATGGGCTTGAAAGTCAGCAAGTTCTTTTTCTAGCTGATGCCCAGTCAGGGTAATTTCATGGCTACCAAAGTAATCGACGAATGCTTGATGGTAGCTTTCTACAGATTGCCAAGCTTCTTCTAAGAGATCGGGAGCATCACCATACAAATAATTCTTATGGTATTTCTTGAAATTGCCAATCGCGACAGCTAATTTGGGCTTTCCTAACTTCCCTAAGAAAATGGAGGGGCCTGAGAGCATCCAATTCTTGCCCAAGGGCAAAAGGCGAGTCAGAACAATCTCTCCTGTTTTCAGACGAGCAATGTTGCGATCCTGAGGTTCTTTAGGGATCAAAACCTTGTATTGCTTCTCCGTCAACCAGTTCATCAATACCAGATGCTCCAGTGCTCTCTCCCGAACAGCGAAAAGGCCGACAAACCCTTGAGACCATCTCGATACCAAAGCTTGATCTTCCAAAGACAAATTAGGTCGATTCTCTAGGAAATAGTCAAGGATTGATTGATCGCCAACAGTGCCCTCTGTAGCAAATGAATCAATCACCAATTCAGTTTTCTGATTGCCTTGGTAGGATGAATCAACAAGTTGAGCAAGTTGGGCAGCACTATATTCTTCCAAGGCTACAGCAATCTCGCCTTCAGCATCGAAGGTAAAGTCCAACAGATCTTGCTTTAGACGTTGTGCTTTTTCTAAAGTTAGGGTCACGATAACACGTTCTACCAGCTACCTCATCCTGGCGTTGCCTGAACCGACGTTTGCCGCATCTCCAAGTCTTCGCCATTCTGCCAGGCTGAGAATAAAATCGATCCCTAAATTAGATGAGCAAGGATGTAACTTGCATCTGCCCTAAGGATAGTTATCCAGTCGAATGACATCGGCCAAAAGGAATAGCTGCACCGCAGGGAACCCATTAAAGGATTACTCCAAGTTGGGAAAGTCAGTCTCCAGATAGATGGACCATTCAGAAGAGTTAAGCACAATGGATTTAGGAAGAAATCAGTCCTTAACCCTCAACCTACGCAAAATCATGAGTCCCATACAGCTAGCCTTGGCAATTATTTTGCCCCCTGTCAGTATCTTTTTCGACGAAGGGTTCAGCGTCACGCTAATTATCAATACCCTACTAACGCTTATAGCCTGGATCCCAGGTTCGATCCATGCAGTTTGGGTTTTATCCAAACGGGCACAGCAAGCTAGTACCTGACCCCATGTAGTAGTCCCATCAAATGATCAGACCAGTCTCTAAAAATGGATGCTTGGCCTTAAACAAGTTCTAAAAGCTCAAAATGGAATTTTGGTTGCACTAAAGAGACCTCAGATTTTTGAAAAAAGCCTAGGCTTCAGTGGTTTCTATATACTTTGTAATTCTTCAGTTCACTCGGTTAATTATCTTACTCCAGTTCTCTGTATACACAAGCCATTGAGTTTGCAAATTCTCAGAGTTAAAAACTAGTAATGGATGTAGAGAGATGCCTATCCCTACTGACTGTCCGAGATGTGGCAATCCCCGTTTAACAGAAAAGAAGCTTTTGTACTACATCAATCTTTTCTGTCAAAAATGTGGCTGGTCAGAAGATTATTCTTACCCAAATGAGTTAACAGAACAATCGACTATTGAGCATCAATTTGCGAAAACGGCCAATAGACGTTTTTAGTTCTTTCTTTCGGAAGATGTGATGTCTTTCCAAAGTGATTAAGGTATGTGGAAGGACATCTACCGTTTCAAAGATATCAGAGGTGAGTGGCACGATGAGTGAATCAACTAAGGCAAATGCTACAGACTTAAACGGTGCTTCCGCAGGTCATATAGAACCTGTGCCGGAACAGAATAGTATTGATGAAATTGCAGCTAAAGCAGGCGTTGAGGTGCCCGAGGAAGAACCTCTACATATCAAGGAGACTTTGGAACAGCGCGACCAGCAGCGCTAGCAACATGGAGTCAATCTTCGGACAAGGCAGTCAGAGCAACCAAAAAGTTGATTGTCCCCACTCCCAATTGAAATTAACTACACAGAAATTCTAGGGTCCTGATGAAGAATAGTGTTGCATCGTGGATTGTCCTCCTGGCTCGTCTGGGCTACGCAGCAAAAGGAATCGTTTACGTCACGGTCGGTCTTTTGGCCACGCTAACCGTGTTTAACATGGGTGGTGAAACAACTAGCTCGAGCGGCGCACTGCAAGCGATTGCTCAACAGCCCTTCGGGCAGATATTACTGGGTATCGTAGTGGTAGGACTGACCGGTTACGTGCTCTGGCGCTTTATCCAAGCCATTAAGGATCCCGAACATAGAAGGAGCGATGATGCGAAAGGGGTTTTTAGACGGTTAGGCTACGCCATCAATGGCCTGGTCTACGGGGGGATTGCGCTTACAGCCCTACAACTCCTGATGGGCACGGGCGGTGATCAAGGCAGCAACGATTCCACACAAGTCTGGACTGCAAAGGTCATGTCTCAACCCTTTGGACCCTGGATGGTAGGCACAGGGGGAGCGTTTATGATTGGTCTGGGTTTTTATTATTGCTATCGAGCCTTTGCCACGAAATTTCGTGAAAAGCTGAAGTTATACGAGATGAGTCGCACCGAAGAGCTATGGGCGACGCGCGTGGGCGTCCTAGGAATTTTAGCTCGGGCGGTCGTTTTTATCATCATTGGCAGCTTCCTGATTCAAGCAGCACACCAGGCGGATCCGAGTAAGGCCCGCTCTTCTGAAGGGGTGCTCCAGGTGTTGCAACAGAACCAACCCTTTGGCTCTGTCTTGTTAGCGTTCATCGCGATTGGTTTATTCGCTTATGGGCTTCATATGTTGGTTCAGGCTCGATATCGCCGTATTGAACCTACATAGATCTTGGTTCGATGGGCATGGTTCAACCAGTTACAAATATTTCAGAAGGTAGATACCCACCTATCCTCCTTATACCTACAATGAACCTGGTGTCACGCTTAGATGGTGGAGATGTCCAAACTAGCAACAAATTCAGAGCATTTCTTTATTGTTGGTATTGGTGCCTCTGCTGGAGGAGTGCAAGCTCTCGAAGAGTTCTTCGGCCATCTGCCGGACGATCCTAATGCAGCTTTTATCGTCGTTCAGCACCTTTCTCCCCATCATCGGAGCATGATGACTGAGATTTTGCAGCGGCAAACAGCGATGCCAGTTCAAGAGGCTGAAAACGGCATGATGGTAAGCCCCAGCCATGTCTACGTGCTGCCGCCACGGAAGAAACTGAGTTTAGATGGGCAGAAACTTTGTCTGCGAGATCAACCGGAGTCCATTAGTTACCCTATCAATGAGTTTTTGCGATCGCTAGCCCAAAACTGGGGTGAACGCACCATTGCCATCTTGCTTTCTGGCACAGGAAGCGACGGTACAGAAGGGATTCAGGCCATTAGCCGAGCAGGCGGTGTGGCTTTGGTTCAGTCCCCGGAAACCGCCCAATTCACAAGTATGCCCACCAGCGCGATTCCGTCAGGATTGGTGGACGAAATTTTGTCCCCCCAGGATCTGGCACAAACAGTATTTGAATTGATTCGGTTTTCGGATAACTTTCCATCCACCTCACCCGAAGAAGCCAGCCTAATTGACCCCGATCAACTCCAGCAGATACTTGACATCCTGGCAGAGCGGGAGGAAATCGACTTTTCTCACTACAAAATCAGTACCCTCAGCCGACGCATCCACCATCGCTGTGCGCTGATTCGGTGCAGTAACCTAGAAAGCTACATTCGGCTCCTTAGTAGTTCGGAAGAGGAGCAAAAACTGCTGCGGCAAGATTTGTTGATTGGTGCAACTCGATTCTTTCGTGATCCAGATGCCTGGTCTTTCCTAGAAACAGAGGTACTACCCCAGTTAATTGAGGGACTACAGCCCCAACAGCAGTTACGGGTTTGGGTTTCAGCCTGCGCTACGGGTGAAGAGGCCTACTCCATGGCCATCCTAATTGACGAAGCGATTAGCCGTGCTAATAAGCCTGTACAGGTTAAAATTTTTGCCACTGACTTAGATGCTAATGCCCTGGAGGTTGCTGCACGAGGAGCCTATCCCTATAGCATCGCTAGCGATATCTCCCCGGAACGACTGGAGCGTTATTTTTTTCGTGAGGGAGAGGCCTACCAGGTACGGCGGTCGCTTCGGGAGATGTTGATTATTGCCCCCCATGATCTCACTAAAAATGCTGGATTCTCCAAGATGAATTTGGTGAGTTGCCGAAATGTTTTGATCTATATGCAGCCCCAACTCCAGCAACAGGTACTGCATCTTCTTCATTTTGCCCTAGCACCTCAAGGCGTCTTATTTTTGGGTAGCTCAGAAAATTTGAGCGATCTGACAGAGGAGTTTGTCCCCCTCCAACCTAAGTGGAAGCTGTTTCGCAAACGGCGAGACGTACAGCTCTCGTTGATGCCGATGACCCGGCAAGTCGTTGTCTCCCCTTTATCATCTACGGGCCGAGCTAAAGCGCGCCAGCAACAGCTGGACCTCATTTTAGAAGATGCCTTCGAGTGCTGCTTGCCCGACCGTCAGCTCACCTGTTTGCTGGTCAATCGCAGCAACCAACTTCTGCGGATATTCTACAACACAGCTCATTTACTGGACTTCCCTGTGGGCGAAACGTTATTGGATGTAACCAATATTGTCCCTCCAGGGCTAAAACTACCCCTGAGTACAGCACTGCATCGAGCCAGAAGTGATCGTCAGGCTGTTCTCTACACGGGGATTAAGCTTGAGCGAGAAGGCCAAGAACAAAATGTCACTTTGCGGGTCAGGCACAATCATAATAATCCTGTGATGGAGGACTATCTCGTGGTCGTTCTAGAGGTAGAGACTCTAACAGCCGCTACCCCTGTAGCCTTGCGATTTGATGTAGATACTGAAGCCGCTCAGCAAATCACGGAACTGGAATATGAGCTCCAGCAGACCCGTGAAAATCTCCAGGTGACAATTGAGGAGCTGGAAACCACGAACGAAGAGCAGCAGGCTACGAACGAAGAACTGCTGGCCTCCAACGAAGAACTTCAGAGTACCAATGAGGAACTACAATCCGTCAACGAAGAGCTGTACACCGTCAATGCCGAGTATCAATCCAAAATCCAAGAACTGACCCAGCTCAATAGTGACATCAATAATCTGCTCCGCAGCACCAATATTGGCGTGGTTTTTCTGGACAGTCGGCTTAATATTCGCAAGTTTACCCCTGCAGCCACAGCGGCCATCAATATCAGACCCGCTGATGTAGGACGCCCCCTCGCTGATATCACAAATAACTTAAATTGTGAGGATCTCCTCACCCTATTACGGCAAGTGATGCAGGAAAGCCAAGACCTGGAGCGTGAAGTTACGCTTAAAACAACTGGCGATCACCTACTGATGCGTGTTAACCCCTACCTCCAAGATGATGGTAGCAACGATGGGGTGGTCCTTACCTTTGTCAGAATTAGTGAACTCAAGCGGTTCCAAGAGCAACTTCGGCAGACCAACAATATTCTGGAAAAGCTGTATGCCAATAGTCCAGCTGGTCTTGGCCTCCTCGATCATGAATTTCGGTATTTGCGTCTTAATCAAGCGCTAGCAGACATCAATGGCATTGCGATCGCAGATCATCTGGGTAAAACTGTCCAAGAAATCTTGCCGAACATGGCCCAACAGATTGAGCCGATCCTGCATCAAGTCCTAGAGACAGGTGAACCCGCCTGTGATGTCGAGATTAGGGGGCGGACAGCCACAGAGCCTGATCTGGAGCGATGTTGGTGTACCAACTTCTATGCCGTTGATCTAGCCAACGGAACTCAAGGAATCGGAGTCGTGATTACCGAAATTACTGAGCGCATTCAGGCGGAGGAGGCACTGCGGCAGAGCGAGGCCAAATTGATGGCTGCGCAACAACTAACCCAAGTGGGCAGTTGGGAGCTAACAGTGACCAATGACCTGGATTTGGAGGCAGCGCGAGCGGAATGGTCGCCAGAGCTCTTTCATCTATGTGGGTTTGCTCCCGACCAGGAGGTGCCCAGCTTTGCCAAAATTTTGGATTGCTGTGCTTCAGCAGACCAAGCTCAGCTTCGGCAAGCTCTAGAGATCTTAATTACTAGAGGAACAGACTATAGTCTTGATCTCCAATTTCAACGTCCAGATGGAGAGCAACGCTTTCTGCACATGCTAGGACGCGCTGTACAGGATTCAGAGGGACAGGTGACTCAAATGTACGGAGCCATGATGGACGTTACCGACCACAAACAGTATGAAGCCGACCTTATCCGTAAAAATCAAGCCCTAGAGGACGCCATTGCCGTGGCCCAAGCTGCGGATTCAGCCAACCAAGCCAAAAATCTGTTTTTGGCAAATATGAGTCACGAGATTCGGACCCCACTCAATTCCGTTTTGGGATTCGGAGAGCTTTTGCTTCAGACCCCGTTGAACCCTAAGCAGAAAACACTTCTGCAAACGCTCCGCCGCAACAGTGAAAGACTTCTCATAATTGTCAACGATATTTTGGATCTATCTAAACTAGAGGCTAGTGAACTCCGTTTAGAGAGCCGTTTATTTCACCTCCCTGAAACGATAACAGAGTTGACCCATACCTTTACTCCCCTGGCAGAAGCAAAAGGATTATCCCTGAAGGTTGAGATGGCTCCCGAGGTTCCCCAACATCTGATGGGAGATGACTTCCGACTCCAGCAAATTCTGAGCAATCTGATTAGCAATGCCATTAAGTTTACGGTAGAAGGACAGGTAACCCTGACCATTACTCAGATTTCCGCTGAGCCAACGACACCAGAACAGAGGACAACTACTCTTCACTTTGTGGTGCAAGATACCGGGATTGGCATTGCTGAGCAGGTGCAGGATCAGCTGTTTCAACCCTTTACCCAAGGAGATCTGTCCACTGTGCGACAATATGGCGGCACAGGACTAGGATTAACGATTTGCCGCCGCATTGTGCAGTTGATGGGAGGAGAGATCGGGTTCGAAAGTGCGCTAGGTCAAGGATCGACGTTCTGGGTAAGGGTTAGTTTTGAGCAGGCAGAGGCAGCGCCGACGCTTGAGCTGAGCCAAGCGAGTCCTCCTAAATCCAGGTCTAGTTCGGTATCCAATCGATCCGTAAAGCTACTCGTTGTAGAAGACAATATCGACAACCGCGACCTGCTGATTATGATGCTAGAGGGATTAGGCTATTCCTCACCCGATTGGGCAGCCAACGGTCAGCAGGCCCTCGAACGGCTGGCTGAACAGGATTACGATCTGGTTTTTATGGATTGTCAAATGCCAGTGATGGATGGTTATCAAGCCACTCAACAAATTCGCCAGCAGGAAGCCAACACGTCGAGGCAAACGCTAATAGTAGGGTTGACAGCCAGCGCTATGATGAGCGATCGCAACCAATGTTTATCCGTCGGTATGGATGACTACCTCAGTAAGCCTCTACTCCTCAACGACTTGGCCCAAATGTTGGAGCAATGGTTGCCAAAGGCTGGTTCTCCAGAACCGTAACTTTGGCAGCATCGAATTCTCTCTCAAGAGGCTCATATGGTTGCAATCATGATGGCTACCATGAACCGCTAAAAAGTTGGTTATTGTTCCTAATCCTTTGTCTAAATGGCCACCCAGTAAGGTCTTCGGAGACTTAATCAAACCATGCTATTCTTTGACTGATTAGTGGCCTGGTTCAATTGCGGAAGTACAATGCCTACAAGAATTTCGACGTGTGTTAGAGGCTTAGATGATATCCTGCAAAATGGGTTCATCTCCGGGCAAGCCTATCTACTGAGGGGTGGGACAGGGACGGGCAAGACTACACTAGGGATGCATTATCTGAGGGCAGGTGTTGCCCAACATGAGCCAACGCTACTGATTACTCTGGGAGAGCCAGAACAACGGCTGCGCCGCAATGCAGCCAACATAGGCATCGACCTAGAAGGTATCTCGGTCCTTGATCTCACTCCTTCGAAGGAATACTTTGCCGAGAACCTTACCTACGACATCTTTTCGCCAGCAGACGTGGAACGTGAACCGACAACTCAGCGAATTATGGAAGAGGTCCATCGCATCCAACCTCAGCGCGTCTTTATTGACTCGATGACTCAGTTTCGCTATCTAGCGACTGATAAATTTCAGTTTCATAAGCAAGTGCTTTCATTTATTCGCTTCTTGACCGACCAAGGTTGTACCGTCCTACTAACGTCAGAGAGTACTGCCAGCGATGCAGATGATGATCTTCAGTTCCTCTGCGATGGCGTGATTGACTTGGCATACAACCGGTCGGATGATACGCGAGCGCTTGAGATCGCTAAGTTTCGTGGCTCAGATTTTCGGGGTGGGACCCATGCTTTCCGTCTGACGAACAAAGGGATGTCCGTCTTCCCCAGATTGCGACCAGAAAGCTTTGCAAATGAGTTTGTATCCGAATCGATTTCCTCTGGAGTCCCAGAAATCGATGAGCTGCTGCACGGCGGCATTGAGCGCGGCACCATCACTGTAGTGAGTGGTTCTTCAGGCGTCGGCAAGACCACCTTTGGTCTCCAGTTTATGAAAGAAGCAGCCGGTCGTGGAGAACGTTCTGTAGTCTATTCTTTTGAAGAGAATATAGAAACAATGCTGCATCGGTGTGAGGGGGTCAATATCCCAGTAGCAGCGATGCTAAAGCAAGGTACCCTATCAGCAGTTCAAGTAGAGGCGCTGTTACTCAGTCCTGATGAATTTGCCCAACAGGTGCGCCAGGAAGTCGAACAGCACCAAGCTCGAATTGTCATGCTTGACAGTATCTCTGGCTATCAGCTTTCGATTCGAGGGGGCGAGCTGATTAAACGAATACATGCGCTGTGCCGCTATTTGCAGAATATGGGTGTGACGGTCATCCTCATCAATGAAACAGAATCGATTACGGGCGAATTTAAAGCGACTGGCATGGGAATCAGCTACCTAGCTGATAATATAATCTTTCTGAGACATCTAGAAGTGCGCGGTGAATTACATAAAGCGATTGGCGTTCTGAAAAAGCGCTTATCAGGGTATGAAAACACGCTGCGAGAATTTGAAATCACTCGCTACGGATTAAAGGTCGGCCCACCTCTAACCAAATTGCGTCGGATTCTCAGCGGTATACCGGACTGGGTTAATGAGCCACCGCAGGAATGCTAGAGATGGCTGATACTCTCTTGCTCTTAAATCATAATGCTTGTAATCAAATATTATTGACTCAATTCTTAGAAGGGCACGGATATCATACCGTGGGTGCGACCTCCTATGAAGGGTTAGAGGACGCACTTGCAAGTCCCCACTTCCTCCGCCTGGCGCTGATTGATATTTCTGGATTTGACCCTCAGATTTGGACCCACTGCCGACGCCTTCGACAGCGCCAAATCCCATTTATCATTCTTTCGGCTCGACGAAGTACCGGCTTGGAGAATGAAAGTTTTGCCCATGGTGCCCATGGCGTCCTGATTAAACCCCTGGTCCAAGAGGTTCTACTCAACCTACTACATAGCTTTTTAGAAGAGCCATGAGCCAAATTCTTCTGCTCTTTGACCAACAAGAGAACGGTCGCCTCTTAGCCCAATGGCTGAGTCAATTTTATTTAGTATTGTCTCCCCCCTGCGAACAACAGGTTCAGGCCCTAGCAGAGGAACCGTTTGACCTAGCTGTTTTCGACGGCACAGCCCTGCTGCGCCTCTTAGAACCATTACAAGTGCGACGTCAGGTGGCTGAGCCCATTTTTTTGCCCTGCCTTTTAGTGACGCCGCAACCTGATCCTGAGCGAGAAAATTTATCTCCTAGTCTTTGGAAAAATATGGATGAGGAAATAACGATCCCCTGCTCTCAGGCTATTCTGCAGCGACGTATTGAGATGCTGCTGCGAGCAAGACGACTCTCAGTGGAACTCAATGAGGCCAATATTCAGCTCCAAAAGGCCAATAAGCTTCAATCCCAATTTGTTAACCTCGTCTCTCACGAATTTCGTAACTCGCTTCACGCTATCTCTGGGTTCGTTCAGATGCTTGAACTGCAATATACTCAATCTTCTGAAACAGTTCAAAAGATTTTTAAGCGTCTGTATAATGCCATTCAAAAATCAGATAAATTGACTGCTGACTTATTAATTTTGGGACGAACCGGAGCGAATCGCTTAGAATTCAAGCCTGAACAACTTAATCTGGAACTCCTATGTCGGTCAATTACTGAGACCGCTCAAGCTAACGATTCATTCCAGCGCCAGGTTGACCTTGCCATCAACGGTGACTGCTCAGCCGTTGTCATGGACGGCGCATTAATAGAGCATGCGTTGACCAATCTGGTTTCCAATGCTCTCAAGTACTCCCTCCCTGACGGAGTCGTTCGGGTTACCTTAAAGATTCAAAATCAGAGGGTTGTCATTAATGTTCAAGATACGGGGATTGGAATTCCTGCCGAAGACCAGGCACAACTGTTTCAATCATTCCATCGCGCCAGCAATGTAGGGCAGATTCCAGGGACAGGATTGGGTTTAGCGATTGTTCAGCAATGTGTCAGCTTGCACCGAGGTCAGATATTTGTTGATAGCCAAGTTGGTAGAGGAACGACTTTTACAGTTCAACTACCGCTTACATAAGCTATAGAAAATTTGAACACCATGTTTATTGGCATGGACGACCTGAGAACCACTGTTATAGGCTTTTTAGCTTTCAATCTCGCGATGATACCATCGCATTAACGGTGTCGTACTTACCCCATGCAAGACAATGGAGACAACCACGACGGTATTGACCATCCAGGTTAGGCGTTCAGCTAGTGGTCCTTCTATCCCCTGGTTGAGGGCATAGGTGAGGTAATATAGCGAGCCCACCCCTCGAATGCCGAACCAGCCAAAGAGCCAACGGGTTGGGATGGGCAAGCGGCTCCCTATCAAGCTAATCCAAGCTCCGAGGGGACGAATCACGATCAACAAGAATCCAGCTAAAATTCCTATCTGGCCCATGTATTGCACCATTGGCTCGATTCTCAGGAGTGAGCCCAAGAGCAAAATGGTGATAATTTCAAGCAGCTTCTCGATCTGCTCGACCAGCGTCATTTGTGCCAGACGTTTTTCCGGTTCATGGTGGTAGTGACTGCGCAGTGTCAGCCCTGCGACAAAGACGGCCAAGAAGCCATAGCCATTTACAATTTCGGTGAGGGTATAAGTCAACAGAATGGTACTTAAGGCCACCAAATCTTCCATCAGGTCATCTGCAGGCTGGTGACGTTGTAGTCGTCGATCGACCCAATGAATCCCTTGAGCCACTACGATCCCCATAAGAGTACCAGCAGCGATGGCCCATAACAGATCGACGACCACCCACTGCTGGAACCAGCTCTCCAAATCGCCTTTTTGCAACCAGTGGAGTCCGAAATAGACAAAGGGGAAAGCCAGGGAATCGTTCAGGCCGCCCTCTGAAGTCAGACCAAACCGCAGTTCATCGTGATCATCAAGGTGGCCCATTTGTACCTCTGAAGCCAGAACAGGATCCGTCGGAGCTAATATGGCCCCGAGCAGGATGGCCGGCCCCCATTCCAGATCAAGTAACCCATGGCTGACAAATGCGATCGCACCAATAGACACAGGCATCAAAATACCAATCAGCCTACCCGTAATTTGCCAACTGGCCAGATTCAGAGGCCGATTCATTTTCAGCCCGCAGCCAAAGACCGACACAATCACCACAAATTCGGTGAGTCGCTCGATTAGGACTGAACTGGGTTCCCCTTGCACAATACCGATACCATAGGGTCCGAGCAATATCCCTACTATCAGATAAATCAGAGCGTAGGAGACTGGTAAGCGCGAGATCCAGCCCGACCCCAGCGTTACCGCTAAGATCAATAAACCAATAATCAGGAGAAAAGACAGGTAGGTATCAATCAAAAAGCTTTACTCTTTAGCGGTTGGTATTACAACGTTCTAAATTTAAATTCCATCGACAAGTGTCTTCTGGAGCGACATGGGATGGTCCTACATCTACTCCCATTCCACGAAAGAGCCAGGGTCAATCGTGCTACTGCACTCTTTAAACCTGGCTCCATAGATAACTCCGCCTAAACTAGGGAAATGGATCACTCTTCCGAGTATTGCTCCTCGCCTTGTGTGGGTCCGTCATTGGCTACAACGAAACCAGAACCAGGCTGAGATTCAGGCTTGGCAGTTGATCTACCATCCCCAGACATTTTGTCCATGTTTTTACGAGCAGCCGGCTCTATCGGCGTGTCTGCTCCTCCAGTATTTGGAGTGTCGGGGGCTTGTTTTTTTGTATAGGATTCGTCTGGCATGCTAGTACCTCTTTGATCTTTAAAAACTACAGAAAAAGGGAGTAGAAGACCGGGCTTTAATAAAGAAATTTATGGATTGATTTTCAAAAATCTATAAATTCAGCCTCAAGCTTATTTCTGATTCAAAAAAACAAATTTACAGTCATTGTTTTTGCTTGAAAACAAGCAAGTCTCCTACAATGCAAATCTTAGAATTTGCTCTCTTTAATAAAGATAAAATATTAGCAATTGTTCGAAATCTACCTAAAGATGCAATCTCATCTTCCTGAAGGCTAAACCTTTTTTATGGGATCAAGATCTTTAAAAAGCAACCCTTAATTAACTATAGGGTTGGTCGATTTCTTTACAGAAAGCCCCTTTGAATTGATGATATTACCATCAGCTCAAAGGGTGTAAACAAGATGATGTAGCTGGACGCTACAGCGGTTGGCTATGGTTCAGATGGTGGCGACGGACCCACCATCTACTCTGTAATTTGCCCCCACGACAAAGCTAGAAAGTTCAGAACAAAGAAAGGCAATAACAGCAGCAACTTCCTGGGGCTTTCCACGCCGTTTCAGCTCTAAATGAGGGCGTTTCTCCTTCAGAAATGAAGCAATGGCTTCGTCAAAGTTGACGTCTAGTTTTTCGGCTCGTTGCTCCATCATGGCATCGGTCATGGGGGTAGCTATAAATGCGGGAGAAACCGAATTGACCAAAATACCGTCCTGGGCATAGGCTTTCGACAGATTTTTGGCAAAGTTGAGTACTGCTGCCTTGCAAGCACAGTAGGGCATTTCATCCGTATAGGGCTGAATGGCATCTTCAGAGGTAACCAAAACAATGCGTCCCCATTGCTCTGCCTGCATCACAGGAATAAAGGCTCGACAAACACGCACTGTGGCCATCAAATCCACTGCAATCGTTTTTTCCCAATCCTCATCGCAAATGTCTAGAAAATCACCTGTAGCTCCTGTAATACCAGCCGCATGCATCAAGATGTGAACCTTGCCATAGTGCTGAAGAACTTGCTGCTTAGCTGACTCAACTTCCGCCAGGTGAGTTAAATCGGCCTGGGTTCCAAAGACATCCCCCAGGGATTTGAGGTGTTTTACAGTCTTCTCTAGCTCCTCCTGGGTTTTGTCAATCAAGGCCACCTTGGCTCCTTCTTTAAGCAAGCGTTCGGCTGTGGCCTTGCCCATGCCGGAATCTCCACCTGTGATGACAGCGACTTTATTCTTGAGACCTAAATCCACTCGTTCTATCTCCTAAAATGACTAAAATATGAATCTAAAAATGGGGTTTACCGCTGCCAACCTTTGTCTTCCCGATACAAGAACAGTGGGCTAGTCCGGGATAGACAGACAACGGCTGGAAAACCAGCTTTTCTCAAAGGCTGTGCTCCTTATTGGTCAGCTGTGCTCCTTATTGGTCAGCTGTGCTCCTTATTGGTCAGCTGTGCTCCTTATTGGTCAATTGATAGGGCCATTCAGCAAAGGGTCCCTGTGTTCCAAGAAAAAGGCATTTCTCAACTTGCCCAGCGGATCTCTTGCTGGGGATGACGGTCTTGAAATATTTTCCCCATACCTAACGCGACGCTCTTTAGAGGAGTCTTAGCCACGTGAACTGGCAAACTGGCACGGTCACGAATCAAAGTATCCAACCCTGGCAGTAAAGCGCCTCCCCCTGTGAGCATCATTCCCCGTTCCGCAATATCAGTCATGAGTTCGGTGGGGATTGTCTCTAAGAAATGGGATAAGGCGTCCGTAATTTTATCCATTGATATAGACAACGCCTCGCGCAACTCTCCATAAGCAATAGAGATTCGTTGAGGCAGGCCCGATCCGGCGTTGACCCCTACAATTTCGACGAGGGTATGATCGCGATCGTCGTTAGAGGCCATTGAGCCATACCGTATCTTGAGGTTTTCAGCCGTCAACTCCCCCAGATGTAACTGATGGATTTGTCTAAAATAGTCACAAATATTTCGATCAAACCGATTCCCAGCTACTGCGATCGCATGGCTAAATACCGCTTCTGAGGCGCAAACGACTGCCATTTCAGTCGTACCACCGCCAATATCAACAATAAGATTCCCGTGGGGTTTTTCAGCCGGAAGACCCGCTCCCAGGGCTGCGGCAACAGGTTCATCGATCAAGGCTACCTCCCGCGCCCCTGCTTCAAAGGCAGCCTCAATTAAAGCGGATCGTTCTACCTCCGTAGCCCCACAAGAGCAGCCAACGAGTAGGCGCGGACGCAAAAGACGAGTTCCCCATTGGGCTTTCCGAATGAAGTATTGAAGCATAAGCTGAGTCAAGTCGAGATCGGCAACTACCCCATTTCGCACTGGGCGGCACACCCTTATATTGGGAGATGTTCGTCCTAAGAGTTGGCCCGCCACTGCCCCCACAGCAATTGGCGATTGGGTGGAGGTGTTGATGGCAATCGTAGAAGATTCTTGGAGAAGAATGCCTTGATAGGGGCTATAAATTAACGTGTTGGAAGTTCCTAGATCAATCCCTAGGTCAAAAGGGAGATGACTGAACCGTCTAATGGATTTCCACCAGGAAAATTGGGGCTTTTTAGGACTGGATGAGGATCGACGGCCTAAGGGAGGGAGTGAATAAGTCATGGGTCATACTTGAAGTTAAGTCGTAAAGGGCTAGCAACGACGCTTTTGCAGCCAACAAACGCAAAGGATAAATAAAGGAAAAAGTAGGAAAATCGAAGTGGTACAAAACGCTATTTAGTCGCGCTTGCTTTATGCTACCCACCCTAAGAATGGGGCTGCAGCGCTACCTACGCTATTTAGAGAAGGTTCTGGAAACCTGACGATTAGAACAGATGGGAAAAACCTACGATTGACTAACATGTTTCTCTATTGAAACAAGTTAATTGGAATCTGCTCTCTACATTGAGGAGGACAGAAAGCATCTGCTTCTCTTCCTTAAGGATGAACTTTGCCTCGTCCTCGATTAGATCTTCCAGGCTTCTCTAAGATGAAAGCAGGAGACCTGCAGATCAATCCCTAGTAGAGATTGATAACGATAGTTCCAAATCGACTTGCGTTAATTCTTTATCGGAGCATTTTCTTTATGGCCCCCCTCACCCTTCAGCAAGAACAAACCCTCACTGCTTTTATAACTGCCCTAAGTCAGCAGACTGAATCCTTACCTACTGCCCTGCAAGCCCAGCTCCAATCCATTGGTCATAATTTAGAAAATCGGGTAATGGAGCTGAGGGTCATCGCCGCTAGCCTACCCAGCCTTGATCAAGCCTATAGAAAGGCTCTGGCTGAGCAACCCCAAACCGGAGATGAACCAAGGGCTACTCTTGTGTCTTCTCTGGCCCAAGACGACAGCGCTGAATACCTCGATTACGCTGTCCACATCCTCACTGGCTCAGATCCAGTCCAGGCAGCCCAGCAAGACTCGTCTAATCTGTCTGGTCAAATTGCCTCAAACCCCCTGAAACGCTTCTTTCGCAGGGGCTAAGTATCTTTACCCCCCGCTGTTCGATGAGATAGCGTGCAGGACTCTGATTTGTCATTGCCCTGCCGCTACCGCAGTTGAGAAGACTGCTTTACCAAAGGCCGCGTACAGGTTCGACTTCGGCTTGTGTTTCAACTTCGCTAGTTTCTACTTCCCCTGAAGTGGAAGCAGAAGGGGAGCTGGAAACGTCTGGATTCGAGGAGGTTGAAGTGGACGAAGCAGTAGTCTGGGCATCCAAAACAGTAATGTCTGCGACCGAGAGTTGCCATTCCGATGCTTTACCCAAAACGCGGTTAGGGGTGACCACCACTTTATCGCCTAAATCGTAGTCGCGGCCAGTCTCTGAAACAGGATAGGTAATCCGCTTCTGGTCTTCAAAGTCAACGTCAATGTTGGTCTGAGTGACGGAGGCAACGGTCCCTACCATAACGTTGTCATGATTCAGCTCAATAACTGAACCGGGCTAAAGACTCAGAGATTGAACAGTTTCTGGCAGAATAGTGAAGGTTTGCATCGCATCGCCTCCCTTCATCTTGACGGTCAGCTGTCCATCTGTAATAGACTGTACTTCCCAATCGGGTCTAGTGTCTGTCGTAGATTCTGCCATGACGACTACGCATCGGGTGATAGGAAAAGGATTCGCTTTGAGAACGTGAGCAATCCTGTTTTTGAATAGTCATATCAGACTCCATTAAGTGCAAAGTACGTCCTCCCCCAGCATTCAAACTGGATACGTCCATTCAGGCTCTTCAAAAGAATTTAAGTCCAAAGGGTCAGCCATCAAGGATTTGGTATCAGCTAGAGGGTAGAATTCTTCTCTCCACTCCTAAAGCTTAAGAAGGATGCATGAGTCCGCAGTTTTCTCTGCTCAACTGCAGACTTAAAAACCAATTTAGTCAGTTTAGTGACCCACAACCTCTATCTAAGGGACTAGTGGCAGAAATTTCATTCTGAAAATAAAATTCATTTTCTCGGCAGCATTGTGGTCAAGTCTATCTCTGGGTAGGGGACTTTCCTCAACTAAGTTTTTTACGGTGGAGCTATACATTTCAGACAAGGATTACAGATTAACCATGAGTAACAAAGACAGAGCGAAAGCTACAGCCAAGAATATTGAAGGCAAGGCGCAAGAAGCACTAGGAAACGTAACGGGTGACTCTGAAGATCAGGCTGCTGGTAAAGCGAAGCAGGCCGAAGCAGAAGCTCGCCATACCGCTGAAGATGCCAAAGACAAGGTCAAAGATGCCATCGACTAATCGTTCTTTGAGTTAGTCCTTGAGTCTCAAATATTGAGGTCCGGTCTACCCTAATTAGTTTCTGGACCTCAAGAGAATTGGCGATTATTTTCCAAGTATTTTTTGAAGGTTTTAAATCATCATGGCTATATTTGAACGAATGCGGCGGTTGATCTTGCCCTGCCTCTTGGCCTTAGTTTTGCTGGTAACCCCCGCCTGCAGTAGCGCACCACCAACAGCACAAGCTCCAGCGTTGACGGGGCGCTATTCCCAAATTGAGCAAGGCAATACCCCTGCGGGTCAAGACTTTGGCGCCTGGGTAACCCAGACAGGTCAAGGGTTGATTAAGGATGCCTATGTTCGTGATAACGACAAGCTAGGGGTAGTGATTACGTCAGAAGTGCGCCCGGAAGAGGTTCGCTCACTAACTAAGTCTTTGGTTCAGGGGTTTCATAAGAATTTCCCCAATAAAGACCTAACCGTTTTGATGTATGCACCAGATAAGCAGCTGATTTTAACGGCCCAGTTTGACAATCAAAGTCAGCAAATTAAGTACCAATCTTAGGAGAACGCTCATGTCTAGTAGTGATAAGTACAAACGCCAAGTGATGAATGATTTGGCGGGAGGGGATACAGAATCTTTGAATGATGAAAGGGCTGATATTTCTCAAAAGTATCGAAGTTTTGATGATTTCGCCCAGCGGTCTTCTCGGGAGGAGCGACGGGGATTATTTGGACGCTCATTGCACCATGACAAGATCCCACCCACTCAGATGGAACCCGAACTGAAAAAGGCGATCGCACAAATTAAACCGAATGAGCGCGATGATGTGGCTCGTGAATTTTTCAAGCATCTTAAAGAACGAGGACTGAGCGATCGCAATCTCGAATCCCAACTAGGGCTATCCACTCACAATCCCAATCGCATGAAAGCCGACGATGTTGGGAAATTAGCAAGCTTTGCCTATCATAACCACCCAGATATTTTCCAAGAGGTTATGGCAGATCAACCGGCACTGCTCAAGTTTATGAGCAATCCCCTGATTGGAGCAATTATGGGAGTGGTTGCATCCAAATGGTTGGGCAATAAGTAGGAAAGCTATAACTGACGCTTTCTGACTGATCTGGCGGCAATTAGCACTTTGTTGTTGGTGATTCTCCAGTAATTATTCAACACCTCGATCATGTCGATTCCGCCTGCCTTTCCCGTATCAAAATCTGATAATCAAGGACTGAAAATATTTTAGAGGCCAATGATGAACTTGTTATCTGCTTTATTTGATGGCTGGGAAGGGATTATCAAAATCTGCATGGCTGCCCCCATCATGTATTTGTTTGTCGTCTTAGCCATACGCGTTACCGGCAAAAGATCAACGTCGCAAATGAATAACTTTGATTGGATCGTTACTGTTGCGATCGGTTCACTCACTGCTTCCGGTATTGTTCTCGATAGCGTGACTGTTTCCGAGGCCCTGACAGCCATTACCCTGCTGTTGGGTGCCCAGTATCTACTAACGAAGGGAGTTCTTTGTTCCAACAAACTTGCAAAGCTCGTTAAGGCGAGCCCCACTTTACTGGTTCACGATGGTCAGCTTCTTCGTGGAGCAATGCGGAAGGAGCGCGTGATGAAATCTGAAATAATGGCGGCTCTCAGAGAAAATGGCCTACTTTGTCTTGAGGATGCCCAGTGGGTAATCCTCGAAACGGACGCTACTTTTAGCGTTATTCCCAAAGGAGACCATGATCTTTCTAAGGCACAATTTGAGAATGTCTCTGGCTTTCCGACTTAAGCGCAAGATTAGTCTTCAGCAAAAATTAGACCAGCTTTATCTCCATTTTAAAGGCCCCCATGGGTTGCGATTTAGGAACCCTGCTTCTCTCTATGCGTAAAGTTCGACAAGCCCTACAACAGGTTGTAAAGCAGCCTTGGATGAAGACGTTTATGCGTTTAGGGTATGCTGCCAAAGGGATTCTATACTTATTCATTGGTCTACTAGCGGGTCGTGCTGCCTTGCTTCCCCATGCAGAGGCAGGTGGGTCCGAATCAGTATTGCTGGCGTTGGTTGATCAACCCTTTGGTTGGCTCTTCTTAAGCTTCTTTGCTGCCAGCTTACTGGGATATGTTGTGCGTCGATTGTTACAGACAATCTTGAGTTCTGGACATCGTCTTACCGTTCAGACGGCGTTGAAGCGGTTTGGCTATTTCTTAAGCGGTAGTAGCTACCTGGGAATATCCTACTCAGCCTTTCTAGTGGCGGTGGGAGCGGGCAAATCTGACGATACCTTAGAAGACCTAACGGCAGAACTATTCGACCAACCATTGGGGAATTGGCTAGTTGGGGTGATTGGTTTGGGGGTGATAGGACTGGGCTTGTCCTATATTTACGGAGCGATCACAAGCTCGTATGTCACTGAACTTAGATCGTCAAAGCTAGATGATCGCGTTGGTCAATGGATCATGCGTCTAGGCCAGGTGGGGACTGCTGCCCGGGGCACCGCCTTTGTACTAATCGGTTTTTTCTTTACGGAAGCCGCTGTGCTATTTCGTGCTGAACCAGCTGGAGGATTAAGAAATGCCCTACAGCGGCTGGCAGCCCAGCCATATGGTCCACTATGGCTAGGTGTCATCGGGTTGGGGCTGATCGCCTACGCATTGTATATGGTTATGTCCGCCTGGTACCGTCCTTTGGTCTTTGCTAGGGCAAACGACTTTAAAAATCTCTAACCTTTTCTTCTAGGGTCTTTGCGGTCAGGCCCTTCCCCCTGACTTGTTCCCATCTCTGTCCGTTCATATTCTTATGAGTAAGCTACCTGCCCTCGACTTTTGGAACAGACTGCAAACCTCTCAACTCGTGCGTTGGCTGCTGCTTATCGCCCTGGGGTGGGCAATTACCCAAGTTTTAGCCTACTTTGAAGCAGTGCTCGTCATTTTTATCTTTGCTGCTATTTTTGCCTTCCTGCTGAACTATCCGGTTCAATGGGTTGCTCGATTTGTCCCCAGGGGACTAGCAGTGATTGTGGTATTTTTGCTCAGCCTGCTGTTATTAGGGGGACTGGTGGTTACTTTGGGATCCGTTATTGTTTATCAGGTCCAGCAACTTTTGACTAACTCGCCTCAGCTAATTGAGACCTTGATTGGTCTTTTTGAGCGTTTGCAAATACTCCTAGCGCGCTGGAATCTGGAGGTCGATTTTAGCGGTTGGGAGGAGCAGATTCGCGGCTGGGGACTAGAGATCTTGGAGATAAATTTTACGTTCCTCCAAGACCTGCTGTTCAACCTTATTGATGGGATTCTAATTGCCGTTATCACCTTTTTTATGCTCTTGGATGGACGCCGACTTTGGCGGTTGATACTTCGGGTATTTCCTCCCTCTAAACGCACGAAGATTACAGCAGCGATCCAAAGTAATTTCCTGGGTTTTTTCTGGGGACGGCTGTTGCTTTCTGTATTTTTCGGAATTTCGACATTTATTGTTTTCGTTATTTTAGGAGTGCCGTTTGCAATCACGTTGGCCGCTATTGCGGCTATGTTTGATCTTATTCCAGGTATTGGGGCCACCATAGGGGTCAGCCTCGTCTCCATTGTCCTTTTACCCCAAGGACTGTGGTTGAGTTTGAAAGCATTGATCATCTGTATTATTCTCCAGCAAATCGAGGAGAACCTTCTAATGCCTCGAATTATGCAGGGATCCATTGATATGAATCCGGTGGTGATGTTTTTGGCATTACTCATCGGCGCAAGGGTCGCTGGACTGGCGGGTATTTTTTTATCTATCCCAATTGCAGGGGTTCTGATTAATCTATTTGAACTTCAGGAATGTAAGGGGGAGCGGACTCAGCCGAGGTCAGCCTGAATGAGTGAGCTGATCAATCGCGGCAAACAATGCAACAACGATGAATCCAACTCCCCCCTCGGGTAGACGACAGAGTTTTGAAGATTTGCCATCCTTAATAGATAAGTCGTAAAAGAAGTATTGCCCATGTCCGACGTTTATCGCTCCCTTCCCCAATCTCCACAACAGTTGGTGGAAACAGTTGCCGAGCTTAGTGACACAATTGGGCAACTGGGTCAACGGTGGATTGAGACAACAACGCACCAAACGGGTAAAACGCTAGATGCTTTAGCACATAATTCTTTCATTCAATGGATCTCTCGCCTCCCAGGGGCAAACCAACTCCTCGCTTTTTTAGGACAGGTAGATGTCGCCCAAATGCAGAGAGAGGTTATGGTGCTGCAACAGGCACATCCGTTGGAGTCGCCTAGACAAATTGCTGATCGCGTGATTCAGCAAGGGGCAATTCAGGCGGGCACGGTCGGCTTTGTCACCAATCTGGTGCCACCGCTAGCCTTATCTTTATTAGCAGTCGATTTGGCTGCCATGACGCGATTGCAGGCCGAGATGGTATATCGCATTGCGGCAGCCTATGGCTTTCCTTTGGCCGATCCAGCCCGTCGGGGCGAAGTCTTGGGGATCTTCGCTCTATCCATGGTAGGGGGAGGTGTTTTAAAGGCGGGGGCCAGTCTTGCTGAGATCCTTCCCCTCATCGGAACGGTATCGGGTGCTGCTGTGAATGCAACACTAATGTTTGCTTTGGGGCAAACAGCCTGTGAGTTCTATGAAACGAAGCAGCCCGTTGCGGGAACCGTCGTTACCCATGAGCTTCCTTAAGGGGAAGTCGTTGAACTATCAACCCTCTTTGATTCGTTTTGAATTCCGTGTCGGACACCCTTGTTGATCCTGTTCAATCTGCTAAAGCTGCGGGTCTACGGTATACCAACGATAACCAACCTGGCATTAGACGTCAGCGAGTTGGTAAAGGGTTTAGCTATTTCGATGTAGAGGGAAGCCGCATACCATCGTCGCCAGAGCGCGATCGCATCAAAGCTCTGGCAATTCCCCCAGCATGGACTGACGTATGGATTTGCCCATACCCCCAAGGTCATCTGCAGGCGACAGGACGGGATGCGAAAGGACGGAAGCAATACCGCTACCATCCGGAATGGCGGCGGCTGCGTAACCAAGTTAAATTTGATCGGCTGTTACCTTTTGGCCATGCGTTACCGACTTTAAGGCAACAAACTGCCGCCCATTTGCAGTTATCAGGCATGCCACGGGAAAAAGTGCTGGCAACCGTTGTCCAATTATTAGAAAAAACGCTTATTCGAGTGGGCAATGATGAATATGCCCGCCGCAATCAGTCTTTTGGGCTGACAACGCTGCGGGATCGCCATGTTGACGTGGACCATTCCCAAATCACTTTTGAGTTTCGGGGTAAAAGCGGCGTTGAACATGCTATTTCCATAGAAGATCAGCGATTAGCCAATATCATTCGGAAATGCCAGGATATTCCAGGGTACGAGTTATTCCAATATATTGACGCAGATCAACAGCGACAGACCATTGACTCAGGGGATGTCAATGACTACCTCCAATGGATGACAGGGGCCGATTTTACAGCCAAGGATTTTCGGACCTGGAAAGGCACCGTCTTGGCAGCCAGCAACCTCATTGAGGTTCACGACTTTACCAGTCAAAAGCAAGCTGAACAATATGTGAGAGAGATGATCAAGGCTGTGGCTCAGCAACTTGGCAATCGTCCTGCCACCTGCCGAAAGTATTAC
Organism: Acaryochloris sp. CCMEE 5410; assembly: GCF_000238775.2. Lineage (NCBI taxonomy): Bacteria > Bacillati > Cyanobacteriota > Cyanophyceae > Acaryochloridales > Acaryochloridaceae > Acaryochloris > Acaryochloris sp. CCMEE 5410. Next base: position 522,897 of record NZ_AFEJ02000001.1, read on the forward strand.
ATCCACCCTGGCATTATTGACACCTATATCGAAGAAAAACTGGCGACATTGATGCAACAGAAGTTATCTGACTTATCTCACCTTTCAGCAGCAGAGAAAGGTGTTTTGTCTGTACTTCAGCACATTGCATCGGTTTAAAAGGCCATTGCTTGCATTGATCTCAAAGGATGTTTGGAAGGAAACAGCGGTGCAGGTCTCAAACCATTGCACCGCTGCGGTAGTGTCCTATGGAGTTAATAAACTCAGTTCACATTTATTTTCGACTGAGCTCTTCCTTAGCCTGCTGTTTGGCTTTAATGGTAGAGCGGTCAGAAAGGTTGCGAGTATCGCCGACAGTTCTTTGAACGTTGTTGACTGCGGCAGCGCTCATGTTTTTTGACTCTTCTTCATCAAGTTGGGTTGATCTTTTGTTAGTTGCCCCAGAAGAGCGTTGATTGCTTGCTCCTCCTCCATAGGAACCTTTAGCATTGTCTTGCGTATCTTTAAGACTTAGCAGCCTAGCTTCTTCTTCAAAACCAAATTCGATGCCGTCGGGATTGTTTTGGGAATCTAAGGCCCGATTCTGTTTGGACTCCATCCGATCCTGGGTCTGGACAGCAGCGAGGGTTGTCTGGGGAGCTGCGATCGCATTATCCATTAATGGTATTCCCAGAGACGCTAACGTGAACATTGCCACTACCAACACTTTTGTCACAAGACGAGGTAGGACAAACTTTATGCCACGGTTATCTATTTTCATTATGTTCACCAAAATAATTTGAGACTTGCATTAACAATTCATCTCAATCATTGGTAGAAACTAGCAACTAAAGTACGTCACTGAACCTTGAGATAAATTGTTAAATTGCACTTTCTAGTACATACCTTAAATTCTTGTGCAATCTAATCTTCCTACTGGAATAACTCTATTTTTATCGATGTAGCTGTAATCCAACTTTTGGTGGATGTAAAAGCTAGGAATTTCAACATGTCTAGTGCTCTAACTTGAATTCTAGATATTCCAGCGTCCTGATTGATTTATATGCCGTTTAAGTTAAGTCTCGCGGTTTAAGATTGCCGCTAATGTAGTCTGAATAAATTGACAAGAAAATCTGAAAGCGTCCTGATTCTTTACGCTTCACCACTGCTTGAGAAATAACGTTTGACAACGCTATCGATCGATTCAAGTAGCAACCTGGATGCTAACATCAAGTTCTAGCGCTCTAGCTAATACACCACAATCCTCCTGAGCAGCCCAAAGTTCTAACTCCAAGCTGCCAGTTCCGGAGATCATAATTTCGAGAGTTTGGTCAAAAACCTGGCATGATAACGTTTCTACCAGTTGATTCTTAGTTCGATCGAGACCAACGGCAACTCTGAGCAAACCCGCTAAAATCCAGATGACTTGCTGATCAGCTTCAGAAAGTCGCTTGAATTTCTTATGTTTGGTTTGGGGATAAGCTTTGCGATGATAGCGAATGACATGACCAATTAACAGTATTTCTTCGTCGGTAAATCCGCGAGGATCAGCATGTCCCAGAATATAGCGTGAGTTTTTGTGATAGCCCCGGAAGGATAGATATTGACCAATATCATGGAGTAGAGCGGCGTATTCCAATACGTCTCGTTCTAAGTCACCGTAGTGATGGAGCTGCTGAGTCTGTTCAAATAACGTCAGGGCCAGATGTGCAATATGGCAATTACTGTCCCAATTGGCGTCATATTTGTGGACCAGTTGAGCTGCATTTCGATGCCGAAGATCAACCTGAATCGGGAAATCAGCCACATCTTGGGACCGTTGTTCCAGGTAATCTAATATCATTCCTTCTCTCAGTGATGCATCACTGAGAGTGAGTTCTTTGACCTCAGCCATCTGCAGTAATTGCACTAGCAAAATCCCGCCAAGATGAATCGCATCAGTGCGCTTGTCGCTAATGCCGCTGATTTCTGCCCGTTTGCCTGGCTTAAGATCGACTAAACGATCAGTTAAGACTTGTAGATCCTTAACCTGGACCACTTCTGCATTCACCGATCGCAGTGACTGTTGATGCTTAAGAGTGTATGCCGCTTCCCCCAGGGTGCGAATGGTGCCTGAAGTGCCAATGACTTGGCTGAAACCAATCTGCTTAGCCCGTTGCAGGGGTTGTTTGGCGAGGAAGCGAATATGAGCCTCTAGAACCCCTCGGGCTTCCTCCCCGATGGAGCCTTGATCTTCGAACATATCGAGTAATCGCTGCACGCCTAACTTCATGCTGGTGCCAAACAAGATTGCTTCACGATGACCAACCACAGCTTCAGTGCTACCCCCGCCAATATCGAAAACAAGGGCATTCCGGTCTTCTAATGCGATCGCATTTCGTACAGCCAGAAAAATCAGACGGGCTTCCTCTTTCCCCGAAATCATTCGAGGTGTGATCCTGGTTCGGCGGACAACTTCATTAAGAAAGGCTTCTCCATTTTGGGCTTCTCGAATAGCACTGGTGGCAGCGGTGATAATATCATCCACTCCGAGCTTGTCCGCCAATTGGACACAACGATGAATGGTTTCTAGGCCCGTATTAAAGGCGCGATCACTCAAGCGATTGCTAGAAAATACCCCGGCCCCCAATTTAACCATCTCTTTCTCGCGATCAATAATTTCAAAGGTACGCCTTTGCAACACTTTGACCACAATCATATGGATAGAGTTGGTGCCAATATCAATCGCAGCGAGTTTCATATTGCTCTCTTATTGAGTCAATCTTTCATATCTGTGAATAGTAGTAGCCACTTTGAGAATATCAGGATGTTGGGGTACAGACCGACGTGCCCACTCAGGTCAACGTAAAATACATCTACTCTCTTTTAGATAAAAGAAATATATCTTTGTCCAAAGTCGCCATTTTGAGGAATGGATTTGCAGATTCCAAGAATCTCGATTCAATCAGCCTCAGTCATCCTACTCACAAATGGACAAAGGCATATGCCTATTACAACACCATTGAGCTTTATTGTTGGCTATGGTTTCACCCTATATGCAATAAATGAAAATTTTAGCTGGGCTGATTATTTGGTAAACCCTATACTGGGAGAACTGTCAATCGCTATTTCAAGTTTGATGATTATTATTTTGATTGGGTATTTAATTGACTAGCTTGTCGGTAATCAGGCGTTCAGATTCTGCAGAAGGCATCTCAAAGATGAGAAGTGTTTGATCTGACTGCCTGACAGATCTTTGTATTCCATAGCTCATAAAGCTTTGCACTGTAGAGAGCGGATACGAGAGAACCAGATTTTGTTGTAGTGTTTCTTTTGAGCTTTTTTAGAGGCAAAACACGGTTGCGGATCCTTGGTGAATAAGGGGACTGGCATCAACAACTCCCGTCCTTTATGGACCACCCCCTTGAGCCACCGCAATCCAATCTTGAGATAGCTAATGCCTCTGTGCCAATGGGGATCAACCTGTTGGCGTAGCCCTTTAATATGAACAGCCATCCCCTGAGCCGTGCTGTATAGCAGTGCCACAGCAGCAATCAGGTACAGCCTCTCCAGAGCATCAGCACAGCGAATTTTCGACTCTTCAAGCTCAAACACACCAGATTTACTATCGAGGAATAATTCTTCCACCCGAAACCTCAAGGCGTATTGCCACAAGGTTTGTAACGAGGGTGATTCATCTGTAATCACTGCCCATGGTTCTTTTACGCCTCGGATATTCGCCAGTACCAAATTGCACCGATAGAGGCCATCATCCCAAAGCCCGACATTACGGTAGAGGAGAGCTTCTCCTTTGGATGGCCATAACCTACGGACTTCTCTTGGACATTGACGGGGGCCATGGAGAAGGACATCACATGGGATACGCAGACAGTAATGCCAACGGCTCTGCTGTAACCAGCTCATCAGTTGATGGTTCGCGAACCCACGATCTGCTAACAACATGACATCTGGATGCTGCCGTAATAACCAACGGGCCTGACGCAATAGCGGTTGATATTCCTCAAAAGCAACCGCCGCACTCTTGTGCTCTAATACTTTCCATAACAACGGTACTGCTCTGCCACAGCAGACAACGGATACATGAATCATGCAGTATTCATTCCATAAAACCGTGGTATCCATCGCTAGGTAAAGGCGATGGGTTCGCCAGTTCTTAAGCGCTAGAAGGACCAAAGGGACATACAGTTTGTGGACATCAATGAGCGGATTGCACAGAAAGCGTTGCCAGCGACGCTCGACACTTTGGGCTTTTTTTGCTCGGCAGGGGACATAGGATTCCCAAGCAGATAAGCATAATCGTTCACTGCAGATTAAGGCGCTCACCATCCATCCCAGGGTCATGAGATGACGCAAATCTCGATAATGGCTGTGTTGACGTAAAAAGGAGAACAGTTGACGATAAATTTGGGTGGAGCCTGACATTTGAGTAACGCTGATTTGTGCTTAAATCTAGCTTCACATGTCGCTCCACTCTTTTCTCAAAGACTATGAAAATAAAGGCTTTGAGATACTTCTGTCAGGCAGTCAGGTGTTTGATTGTTGCTTGAGGATCAAAATCGATGTTGAACGATATCGATAGGGGAGAGGAATGATGAATAACAGTATTTCATCCCTTATTCAAAGTCTTATTCATTTTGTCCCAAAGGCAGTCTCTAGCCTGCTTATCTTATTGGGGTTTTGGCTGATCAGTCTAGTCATCCAAAAGATTATCCGTCGTCTAGGAAAGCGAAGCCATCTTGATCAAGACATTGTGAATCTGATTCGTCAGGTTGCCACGGCGGTCATCATCATATTTGGTATTACCGTTGCACTCGGTACGATGGGAGTCGATGTATCGGCAATTGTCGCAGGTCTTGGCTTGACAGGCTTTGCCCTGGGCTTTGCGCTCAAAGATGTTCTCTCTAACTTGTTATCCGGCATTTTGGTTTTAACGTACCGCCCTTTTGTTCGTGGGGATTGGATATCAGTATCTGGCTTAGAAGGAACAGTTCACGAGATCGATTTGCGTTACACGACCTTAGAAACACCAGACGAAAGGATTTTGATCCCAAACTCAACACTTTTCACAAATCCAATTACTGTGAAGAAAGCATGACCATTTACTTTGAGTCAAACTTATTTCTTATAGTTTTTATTTTGCGGCTTTGGATGATCTTTTACTTATCCATAACTGGTGAATCAAAGTGTCGAAGAGTCTTATTGAGTAAAGTCGTGACTATGGCATGTTGCTCTATATGTCAGCTCAATCCATAAAAAAGGCCCCCAACTTATAAGTTGGGGGCCTTTTGCTAGTCACAGAAATCTATCTAACAAATTTCTGATCTTGATAATCCAGTTTAACTGTAACTAAACTCGGATACGTATCGATTGTTGTTTTCTTGAGGATCTTCGTAACGCCGCTCCCCTCGAATGACAACAACATCGCGAGTTGAGCTAATGTCCAAATCTTCCCGGTCGATGCCAGGAACTTCAACTTTTAGCATGAATTTATCACTGTGGTCTGACAATTCATCTAAAGGTTGAAAATGTGAGCTTGGCGATGGATTTAAGTCTGACAGTTCCCAAATAACCTATCGATTTGACGACGCATTCTTTCTATTTCTGAGAGCACTTGCCAATGAACAATTGCTATATATTGCAATTTCTCAATTTACAAATTTATTACATTCTTATACCAGCAAATTCAGTACAAGAAATCAAGATTTTTTTGAAATTTATCACTTTTTTAATAGGTCAAAAGCATGAGTTTCATGGAGATGCGAACTAAATGCAATCGCCTATATTTAAAGAGATATTGCACAGAAGCTATTTAACAAAACTAACGTTGTTTTTTATCCAAAAGAATTGGTGAGTCATATAACAACACCTAGAAAAAATAAGATTAACTTTAGCCAAGAAGATTGACTATTGGGATACCTCACTCAAACTAAATGAAATATATCTCTTAGATCTATGAGACAGAAAATCTTTATGACTTGAACTATAAGAACAATCAATTTTTTCATCTTAATTCAATTTGGCTGCATCCTAAGTACCAAGCCGCTGTTGCAACACCTCAGACATATAGGAACGGTCTCCAAGACACTGTAATAGAGGACCATGTTCGTCAAATTTGACGATGCTGATTGAGCCTGCCAAACAGTCAATGCGATCGCGGTAGCGTCCCAAATCAATCCCCAATAGCTGGCAAAGGATGATCCGAATCGTAGTTTTGTGAGATACCACCAGTACAGGTCCTTCTATACAGGTGTCTTCAATCTCCGCAATTACCGGCATGGCGCGATTGGCTACCTCAACCGCTGTTTCACCTCCGCCGGTTGGAGCATTCCAGGCGGGTTCCGTCATCCAACGGATGTAGTCTTCTAAATATTGTGATTTTACGTCATCTCTGGCCTGTTCTTCCCAGTCACCGAAACTCATCTCCCTTAAACCTTCTCGAAAGTGCGGCTTCATCCCTGACTTCTCACAAAGGGGGGTGACTGTGGCGACGGTGCGTTTCATGGGGCTGGTAAAAATAGCCTGCCAGGGTACGTGAGCATAAGCTTGGGCAAACTCAGAAGCCATGACTTTGCCTTGCTCAGTTAACTCTAAATCTAGTTCACCACAGAAACCACCACTTAAACTGAACGAGGTCTCTCCATGTCGTAAAAAATAAACTTGTAGCCCCATCTTTAAAATCACTCTCTACAATACATTGAGTTTTCTCAGGCGTAATTGATCAAAAGGGCTACTGATTTATAGCCCATTATCAGGCAAGCTGTTGTGAATTTAATTCTCCATAGATTCTTGCAGTTGATTCACCTCTTGCAGGGTAGCGACAGAATCTCGTTGGCTGGAGCGTTGAATATAATTGAGTTTGAGTTCCTCTAGTAAATCTGAGAGGAGATGCTGTAATTCTTGTTGGGTTGCAGATTGACTCAGTTCTTGCCGCAGCACTTGTTTGAAAGACTGGGCTAACTGTTCAAACAGTTGACGATTGGTGGGATCTTGATAAGAGGTGGTTAAGACTTCATAGGTGGATTGAGCTAATATGTCCGCTAACTGATCGGTGAGATCCATGGGCAATACTGAAATCCCTGGGACTTGCTCAATGGTTTTGTAGATATCGGAGCGCTTGATCGTACCTGCAAGACTTTGATGGAGCAGCATCTCCAGCTCCGGTTGCAGTTGGGGCATGACCTGCCCAAAGGTCAGTTGAATGAGACGATCCGCGATCGCATCCAAGGTATCACTGCCCCCCACATGAATGTAGTTATCGCTTTGCAGCAAGAGTCGAGCAGCTTCCCCTTGCTTGACGGCGTCCTGGGTTTGGTTCACCAGTCGCACCAGCATAAACATGGACACCCGATCCGCCAGATAGGCAATGGGTTCATGGGTAATATGGGTAATGGCCGCTTCAACATTGGCTAAGCCTGAACGATGAATATAGACCGCCGCAGGGATCATACGAAGCCATCGCCAGAAGGGGAACAGCAGTAACAGATTGTACCAGCGGCGCAGCATCGCTTGGGGCCAAGTGAGGGTCGATCGCTGGCGACTCAACAGCCAAGTTTCGCGCAGGTATTCTAGACCAAAAAATGCAGTGAAATATCGGTCGATAGGCCACAATCCCCCTTGGTATATGGGGTCGTATCGATACACCATTTTGGGAAACCATTGGACAAGCTGCAATCGCACTGATCCATAGGAGAGGTGAAACAGCACCAATCCCAAATTGACTAAGACCACTACAGTCACAACGAGCCGCCACCAGCCTGTGAACTGGTGGCGAGATTGCTGTTGATTCGAGGCGTGTGTTATGCCCATTCCTAGCTAGCTTGAGGCTGTTGAGGACCTGGACCAAATAGATCCGTACCTGCTAAGCCGGATATAACCATTGGCCATCCGTCAGAGATTAGGTTTAAGCCTACCAATAGACCTAATATCCAGGCAGAGTCAGCAGGCCAGCCTAACATAATGGAAAGACCGAACACAACGGCAAACACACCGCTCCCTAGGGTCCAATACCAGCCAGATTCTTCCTCTCGCATCCATATCGCCATAATGGCTTGCAGAATTCCTTCCATAAGAACGAACGCGCCGACTGCGAGGGTTAGGCTCAGAACACCCTGTAAGGGATAAAACAGTAGCAACAGACTGGCACCAATATAGCCTGACCCTAACAAGAGCTTAAAGGCTAAGCTTTTGATGCTAGCGCGAGGCCGATACGCATAAATCAGTTGAATAATCCCGCTGCTAAAAAAGACGCCTGCAATCACCAGTTCGGTGGCCAAAGTGCTAACAAAGGGCATAGCAATAGCCACGAATCCTAAGACGACGAGGAGTGCTCCGAGAGCGATAGACCATTTCTCCAAAAAGGGGTCATTATTTTGTATATCTTGATTACTCATGTAATAAATCCTTTTGTATTGCGAGACTTTAGACTCTTAAGTTCGCTTAACAAGCTATCTTTATCCTCGCTGAAAGGGCTGGGTTACGGATCTACCCCAAGAGGGAAAGGTAATGGGCCCAGAGTCTAACCTGGGATGTACCCTAAGCTTTAGCAAATAACTGCCGAGGTTGCTTAGCCATCGCCTGTAAGCGTTGAATCCGTTCTTCGGTGGATGGATGGGTTCGAAAGAGATTTTGCAATCCTTCTCGACTCAGGGGATTAATAATCAGCAAGGGAGACATGGCCGGGTTGCCATTGATGGGAATTTGACGACCTACGGTTTCTAGTTTGTTAAGGGCATTCGCCAAGGCAGTTGGGTTCCCCGTAATTTGGGCTGCCCCTTCATCAGCAGCAAATTCGCGGGTACGTGAAATTGCTAATTGAATAAGGGTGGCAGAGAGGGGAGCCAACACCAAGAGAAACAGCAACACAATTGGATTATTGCCACGGCGATCATCCCGATTGGCAGGGTAATAGAGGCCGCCAAAGCTAAGCATGCGCCCCACAAAAGTGACTGCACCCCCTAAGGTGCCAGCCACAGCCTGAGTAAGGGTATCGCGGTTGCGAATATGAGTGAGTTCGTGGGCAATCACCCCTTCCAGTTCTTTAGTCGAGAGTAGGTCGATAATGCCTTCGGTGACAGCGACAGCAGCATGTTGTGGGTCGCGGCCCGTGGCAAAAGCATTTGGAGATTTTGTGGGAATGATAAACAGTTTGGGCATAGGTAGCTGAGCGCGATCACACAAGCGAGCCACTGTATCGTAAAGTTTGGGGGCATCAGATCGCTGCAGGGGTTGGGCCTGATAAGCAGCCAATGCCGCCTGATCAGAGAAGTACCAGGACCCCAAGGTTGTGACCGCAGAAATCCCCAGGCCTAGATAGAGGCCCTGTTCATTGCCCACGAGGATATAGCTGACTAGAACAATTAGGCCACTCATCAAACCCAGAAGAGCAGCCGTTTTTAGTTGATTAAATGGAAACATGGAGTTTGGATCGAATCAGTTTAAAAGTATTCTTATTTTTTCAAACTCTTGGATGGCAGCACTCTATCCTGGGAGAGAATTTAGCATTTTGAGGCTTGAGGCGATTGGGGGCTGGTCAGTTGGGAGATCAGGCGAGACTGGGATGATTTGAGCGATCGCAGACTCAATGCTTTACAAGGAATTCGATCTGCAATCAGGGTAGTCACAGGTCCAGAAATGACTTCTAATTCTGCGGTAGATAAGGTTTGAAAGGTGGCACATTGGCCTGGAAGAACGACTTTCTCCCAATGCAGATTGGGGAGATTGCTAATCCTAATGATTTGGGGATGCAAGGTGTCATTCCGATACAAACATTCAATGGGATGACTTTTGGGTTTAGTATTTAGTCGAATCGGTTGGCGAGGAGAGTGATGATACCGCGGGGGTTGGGACGGTTGCATAGAGGGAGAGCTAAAACGATGGATGAATGTAGGGGGAAAGAATTCACGGCAGCGATCGCAATACCAATACGGATGATTCCCACAAATATGCAATAAAAGATCGCTTGAGCATAAAAGACAGGACGCCATGATTAGGAAGAGAACATCAATAAGCCGATTTTTTAGCCTAGAAAATCATTGCAAGATACATGATGAGTTTCCAACCATGCAAACATTTCATTTAACTGGTTGAGTGAAACAAGTCCGTACTGCCATAGAGCAATAGATAATCTACAAGGGAAAGCCCCAACCTTTTTGAGCGCGAGTTGAACTGACTCTGGCGGGATATCTAACTCATTTTGTAAATAAGCAATAAACTGATCGATCTTGAGTGATTTCATAATCTAGAAAAAACAAATAGGCTATAAAATCTACCTATTATTCAATAAGAGTTTATTTGGGAAATCATCTATCGCTAGGCAGAGAATTTAATTATTGCTTAATATCTCTTCAATAGATATTTTATTGCTTGCCAATATTAAATTTATCTATTTGAGATAAGCAGAATTTTCATTACATAACTACCTAAAACTGGCTACCTATCTAAAGAAGGATTATCAGATTTCTTGCCTCATCCTTTTGATAGTTTATAATTCGCTAATTTAAGCTTAGATTTGAGTTTAATCGTTCAGTATTTATTAGTTGCAAGTATATTAAGGAGGAAACCTTATGGACGTAATTGCCTATGTATTTATTCTGGCTTGCCTGATTGGTTTATTTTTCTTTGCCGTCTTCTTTAGAGAAAAGCCTACTGTGGATAAAATCCAAAGCCGAAGCTTTCGAGAGTCTTCTCAGGCAACTAGAAAATAGAATCGTAAAAACCAATGCACCGATATATTGTCGGTGCATTGGTTTTATTAATATGTGTTTATAATGACTTCTCAAATACCCTTGGGTACTAAGGCGCCAATTCGGTCAGGGAAGTCGTTTTTTTCGATAACTGAGCATTAATTAAGAATGTCCAGTCTCACCTGGACATTCTTAATTATTTAGGAAGCTCTCCTGGATGCCTCCATATTGGGACTGTGACTTAATACAGCAACTACAGCGGTACTACCTGTCTTTTCCATCTTAATGCTCCCAATATCCAATACATTAACATCAAGGCACTCTTGAATAATGGTCTTTAACTCAGGCAAGAATGCCTCTTCAAGATCCGAGCGGACATGGGCAGCTACAAGATTTTCATTGTTTCTTAGCAAAAATCTCTCTAGTTTAGTTGCCGATTCTTCTATGATGATTGTGAGTTGAGTATCCGTAATCTTGCATGATATTTTCTTGGGATTATGCCCTAGGGTTGCGCGATAGTGCTTGCGAATACGCTGACCTAGAAAACGTTCGAATTGGCCGATTGTGAGTGAATGATCTGACATGGTTCTCCGTTGGGTAAGACCGCTACCAACAAGCCGAACCAATCTATGAATTCGAGTTGAATCTAGTTGTGACGTATGCTAATTCGCACCGAGACAACCAAAACAGCTCAAAGACAGTACGAATTTGCGAGTTGCTGGTAACGGTGCTTAAATTGATTCCCATAAAAAGATAATAGGCAAAAAAGAACTATTTTAGCAGTTAGGAATTTTCCGTAGCTTAGTGGGGAGCGGTAAACCCCAGTATCCGTTCTAACGGGAAAGGTTGAACGTTTGCTGCGGATTTCTCCGTCAAGGAAATCAATCAAGCTTTTTATAACTACACCATTTAGAATAATATTTAGCCTCTTTCAGGCGTAACTACCTATCGAATGAGTCAAACCAACAGAATACTCCTCCTGTAGATAGAGTAGTAAAATCTTCAAAAGAAAATCGACCGCGTGATGGTGCATTATATCTCGTGACGACAGTCCCATCTTTCCGAAAGCATGGTGCGCTCAAATTAAAGAATATTTTGTAGCACTTGTGTGCGTGCAAGCGAACTTTGCCACAATCTATATCTGGAGAATGAGGTGAAATCAGTGTGTGGTTCTTAAAGTGGAAGACCAGCAGCAAATAAGTAACTCTTCCTATATTCGATAGATTGAATCTTTAATGCTGCTTTGTGATCTTTAAGTGTTGGAAGCATTTTGCCATAATGACCCCTCAATTTTTCGCACCAAAACCTTTAAGCGAGCTGATACATAAATTACCTAAAACTGATCAAGATGATCTAGAGCAGGGACAGGTGGTTATCTCGGGTTCTGCGGGAGAGTATGTTGCCAGAACCGTGCTACAAGCTTCACCACAGGCGGCCTGGGAAGTACTGACGGACTACGACAACTTTTCCAGCTTTTTACCTAATGTGACTGACACCCAGGTGTTGGACCAAACAGGACCCAAGACAGTCGTGGAGCAAACCAACACTTGTCAGATTTTGCTAGCTAACATTGAATCAACGGTTCTGACCGAAAATGTGGCAACAGATGCTGGCAGGATAAAATTTCGCTTATTAGATGGCGATTTGGATCAGTTAGACGGATATTGGCAGATCTTTCCCTTGTCGAATCCCGCCGATCATATTCTGCTTGTACAAGTTGTCACTGCTGAAGCGAACATTGGCATCCTAAACGGAGGATTCTATGACATTTTTGAAGGAACCCTGCGAAACAATCTGGAGGCCATTCATTCCGAAATTAATCGAAGAGTATCGACCGATCAGATTGCCTAGGAATTAGATTGCTCGAAGCGATAGTCAGCATTAAGCCAGCACTGGGGCAAGGATTCTCCAGAGGGAAAACTCAGTTTAGCTTTGTCAAAATTAGTGGGAGGCTGTTCTTCCTCTCCTGCCTGAAGTCGCCCCTTGACTTGGCTGCGAACAGGGTTTGCCAAATCCTCCACCTGAGTAATTTTAACCAATGCCCCTGTTTGCAAATCCTTCAAAAACATAAATTTCCTCTCCATAAACTGCATAAATACATCCTACGGAGAGACCGACTCACTCAGGATCTAACTTTGGGATGAACGTTGATCTCACCCCTTCGATAGATTTAATTTGGGTTCTGCTGGTTACTGTCTAGCGTTTCAATCGCCCAGAATAGGCTTACGCTTGGATGTGGATTTGGGAATAGACTCTGGGTTGCGGACTGCTGGTGACTGCGCTAAGACAGCAACTACCCCCGTACATTTTTCCGCCAACGTCGTATCGCAAAACAACACCAGAACCTTCGTTCCTAGAATTTTTTCTAGAAGTACAGATAATTGGGGCCGTAAAAACTTGTGAATTGCTTGCCGAGCCATCTGTGCGGTCGCTGCTTTGTCCCTTGTGACTAAGAACTGCTCTGGTAAAGTCACTGAGTCCTCAATGACGATAGCCACACTGTTGCTGAACAGCTGGCACGTGATGCGTTGCGGTCGATGGGACAGGTGCCGAAACCAGAAGGACTGGATCCCTTGGACGATAGCCCGCTCCTGTTCTCCACAGGTTAGCAAATGGGAATCAGCAGAGTTATTGGACTGACGAGTTTCCTCTATCAAAGGGGATGCAGGCTTAGCCATACTATTTTTTAAGTTTGGGATGTTATTAAAGGTTGGTAACGATGAGAGGCAATTATTCGTAGATGGTTAATAGTTAATTCTGCTAACTAAATTTTATCTTTTCGTTAAATAACGTGACAATTATTCAGACGCCATGTTCCTACATAGAAAAATCCCTCAAACTTATGACAAGAAGGGATTTCGTGTCCTTAATAAGAATAATCTGCTCGTAAATTCTTCAGCTTTTTTTTAATTTTTTAGCGCATCAATGCATCATGAGCATCGCTCCCCTGATCTCTGATCCAGACCATCAAGGGAGCTTACTTAGAATCTGCCCACTAGAGATCGTCTAAAACATTTTCGGCTTTTTCCTGCAAAGTCTCACCCAATTCCTCGGCGGAATCTTGGACTTGGCCGATATCTTTCTGGGCGCGCTTTTTGGTTCTCAAGGCAGCCTCTTCAAACTTTTGGGTATCGGTACTTGCTTTGCGCTTGGCAGTCTTAACCACCCCTGACGTGGCATCCTGGATGTCCGTCGTTACATTAGTCACGGTACGGGTGAGCTGCTTATCTAGTTGTCCTTTAGTTTTGGCAAAATCTCCAGCTTTATTCTGAGTGGCTGCCATACTCTGGCGGCTCACTGTAGCCAAGGAAGGGCGTAGGGCAGGAGCAGTTTGGAGCTGGAAGTCTGCTAGAACAGGTGCGCTCAGCATTCCTAGCTCGGCTATGATGAGGGTCAAAACTAACAGTAGATTGGCGAGTAGTTTGGCCAGTTTGATTTGAATACGAGAGCGATTCATAATGTTCTTCTCCATGTTAGGGGTGGAATTGATGGGATTGGTAGCGGGGAAAGGCGAGCTAAACGTTACTCTGCCTCGAGATGCACCGTTGCATCACCAATCACGCGTCTTTTCAGACGACGATACGCTTGAATTAATTCTTGGCGAGTTTCGGCATATCTTAGGTATCGCCAGGCAAACCATCCAGCGTATCCCAAGCCAGTTATTTCCAGTAAAGGTTTAACGAGAGGGATAGCATTAAGGACATTGAGGATACCGTTTGCGATCGCAAGTCCCAGCAACCCCGCCAAAGCCATTCCTAGCGCTATTAAAGGTTTTTGGTAAATCTCAAACACCTCCTGGGCTTGCCTCGACACCTGATCTATGTAGTAGTGAAGCTTAACGCCAAAGCCTTGCACTCCTTCAGTTACTGAGGGATCTGCTGAGGGCAGTCGCCGGGACAAGGAATCCGTGGTCACTTCTTCAGCAGATTCTACTTCTGCAACGGTGGCAGTGGTTTCTAGTTCGGTACTCATTGCACTGTTCCTCCTAATAAAAACTCGATCATTGCTGTGGTAAAGCTGGAATAGGGATACCCTGCCCCTAGAGACAGGGAAACTCACTTAAGATATAGGAGCCCCAGAGGGCTAATTAGAGCGTTAGCGATTATTCAATTCCTTCGAATCATTGATGTCTAGCTCTTCCCGTCGAACCGTTTCTTTCGCATCAACGGTGCTTCGATCGACTTCTTTCCGCACACTGACTTTTTCACGCACAAAGGCTTGCTTCTCAATGTCTGCCGTTTCCTCATGGACTGCAATTCGAGCCACTTCTCCTTCTTGAAACGTTGCTTCGCCAGGTGCGACCGCTTGAGGGTTAGTGGCGGGTGTTCGTTCAATCACGACCCGTTCTTTCTCAACAGGAACAGAGACCTCTGCCGTATCAGTGGTGACCCGCTTGCCCACGGTAACCTCGTCCGTTTGATGTCGTTCTTTGCGAGCAATCAACCTTTCCTCATAGAGTTTAATCTGCTGGTGGTCAGACTCTGAGGGGTTGTAAAGGTCGGGATCATGTTCTCCATAGCGATAGGAATGCTGATCGTATGTCTTAGCTGGCCCTATGATGCCTGCAGGCCGATAAGCTTTACGAACTCGTTCTTCGTAGTCGAAGTCGACGGTCATATCATCTTCATAGTCAGGCATATTTTCCAACTGCTCTTTGCTAGTCAAGCCAATGGCATGGATGCGTTCCAGGCTTGGACCAAATCGACATCGCCCAAACGGGACCAACACTTTTTTGCCAAAAATCCAAAAACCAGTATCAACGACGAGGTAGCGCATGCGGCCAGTTTCGTCAATTAAAACATCATGGACAGACCCTACTTTGTCCTCTGTCGCTCCTGCATAGACATCTAAACCTTTAATATCTTTTCCTCCAAAAGCACTATTTCGATAGTCTGGATCAAAATCGTAAAGTTTATAAAGTGCCATAAATTTAATCCTCCAAGCTCTGAAAAATACGTCACTTTAAAACATATTTTTTTTTAATATTTTTATCGTCCTTCTTAGGGAAGATCTTTCTTCTAGGAAGGATAGAAATTGAATCAATAAAGATGGTGTTGCATTCAATAAGAGGAATCAATTGATGCGACCCACCCATGCGAGTCATCACCAAAGAAACCGCACCCAGGCACTGATATCGATTTTTGCAGATATGGCTATCTTTCTTGCCCAAGGGAAGAGGAACTAAGCGCTTGAGTTTTTATGGGTTTGAATATCAAGCGTTTCGCGACGGACCGTATCTTGAAAATGAACGACACTCTGTTCAACTTCCTTTCTGATATTGATGTCCTGATGCACTGATGCTTGCGTATCTCCAACGGCTACTTCCTGATAAATATCCAGCCGAGCAACTTCTCCATCTTGAAGTGGTGTTTCACTGACGATGAGACGAGTGGATGCATTGCTTAAAGTGGTGATTTCAATGACGATTTTCTCCTTTGCCACCGGAACGGATACATCATCAATATCTGAAATGATTTTCTTTTGAATTGATATTTCGCCTGATTTTATCCGATGTTTTTCCCCAACTAACTTTTCTGTATAAAGTTGTAGCGAAACATAGTCATCAGAAGATTGCTCAGACAAAACATCTACATCTGTAAATTCAGATGAACATCTGGCTGTAGAAGGGGGAAGTTTGGGTAGCACAGAGGAGTCAGAGGAATTATCTTCTGACTCCTCTACTGTTGCAATGGACTCTCGCAGCAAAGCTCTGTAGGCGGCAATCACTTTCTTCTCGTAGTAGGGATCGACTATAGCACTGTTGTCATAAGTCGGGATGGAGTTTATTTGCTCTTTTTCTTCAAAGATCGAGGTGCTCACATAATGCTCGTCGAAATTGATTCGACAATAAGCAATGGGGAGCAATATTCTTTTTTTAGGAAACCAAAAGCCACTATCAATCACTAGATAGTGGATGGTTCTCGTTTCATCTAAGAGGAGAGAATGAACCCAACCAATTTTTTCGCCAGTTTGCCCAATACAAACATCGATTCCTTTTATATCTCTACCACCAAACAGTGCCTCTCGATAGTGAGGCACTAATACTTCTAGCTTATACAGAGCCACCGCCCTAATCTCCAATTTCTAACTCAGAACGTGTTTCACTGAAGTTCTTCGCTGAGGGTTGAACTTAAACAATATAATCCTGAGCTATTTTAGGTAGACTCATTGGGCAGTTCGACACAACGGTCGAGACTGACAACTGGGTTCAAACCAGCAACATTGAGATCTTATTGTTTGGGCACAACTGCATTGAGACACAACCCACAACCCCTACCCTTACTTTATGAAGGCCTGGCCCTGACGAATATAGGTTTGAACGTTGCGAATCGCTTGTGATGCATAGGAATCTCCAGGACGCTCATTGAGGGCCTTCTGGAATCGGCGCAACGCCTGCTGGTAAGCCCCTCTCTCCGTCGCATCATAACCAAGGCGCATATAGCGGTCGTAGGCTGATTCAGCAGCAGCGGTTTCCTGTTCTCGCTTCCCTCCCTTAAGAACATCTACTGCATTCCAGTAAGCGAGGGTGGCTTGTCTGTCGTTGGGGCGAAAGTTGAGCGCACTCCTAAAGTGATCGGCGGCAGTTCGGTGGTCTTGGCGCTGAGCTGCTGCGTAACCAAGGCGCATATATCGATCGTAGGGAAGTTCTCCCGGATAAAAATTTGGAATTGTGACTTGTGCTGCTGGCGCTTTCCCTTGACCTCGCTGAATATAGGTTTTAACGTTGCGGGCTGCTTGGGTGGCAAAGTAGTCATTGGGACGCTCAGCTAAAGCCCGTTCAAAATTAATCAGTGCCGTTTGGTAGTCTCCTGACTCCGTGGCATCGTAGCCAATTTCCATATAGCGATCGTAGGCACTTTCGGGTTGAGCGGTATTGTTTCCCTCTGCCCGCTTAGTAATGGCATCGCGACTGTTCCAATAGGCAATGGTGGCATCGCGATCGCGCGGCTTCTCAAACAGGGCATTGCGAAAATAGAACGCGGCTGTTTGGTAATCATCTCGTTGGGCAGCCGCGTACCCTATGCGCATGTAGTAGTCATAGGTTGATTCACCGGAGCGCAGCGTTTCGGTGGTGGATAGGGGAACAGGGGTCGGAGCCTGGGCTTGAGCAGGGGATGCGATGGGCATCAAGGTCAGGGCAAATAGGGTAGGAATAGCAGAGATAAGGGTCGTTACTTTCATAAACACCTCACTAATGTTGGGCCAGTGAAGATTTTTCTTCACCCCCAATATCTCAGAGGTTTAGGCTTGAAACCTCTATCCTACGTTTGGTCTTGGGTGGTGCTCTGGTCTGTCTGAAGGAAGATTCTCTCTCAAGAGAGAGGTTATATCCGCGTTGTTATGACTAAGTTGAATGGATATCGCTCTCAACTCAACCGTTGCAATAAGCCGTTTATGAATACAAATCTGTCGATTGCTTGGTCGAAGGTTCAGGTGATGCTGAACCGCTTTATTGCCCTGCTCCCTAACATTGCTTTGGCTTTGTTTGTATTTGCTGGCTTTCTGGTGGTCAGTCGGATCGTGAAGGATTTGCTGCAGTATGTGGTTCGCGATCGCATCCATACCCAAAACCTCAAGGTCGTCCTGGGACGCTTGGTTCAGGGTGCGGTTATTCTGGTTGGGGCATTTATAGCCTTGTCCATTGTCATGCCGTCCCTCAAGGCAGATGATCTCGTGCAGCTCTTTGGAGTAAGCGGAGTTGCCATTGGCTTTGCCTTCCGGGATATTTTGCAAAACTTTTTGTCAGGGGTGCTGATTCTGCTGACGCAGCCGTTTCAAATTGATGACCAAATCGTATATCAGGACTACGAAGGGACGGTTGAAGAGATTCAAACGCGAGCGACAACGATTCGGACCTATGACAATCGCCGTATTGTGATTCCCAACTCAGAACTTTTTACAAATTCCGTCCTGGTGAATACCGCCTTTGAAAAGCGCCGCCTCCAGTACGATATCGGGATTCACTATGATGCAGATATCGACCAAGCCAGTCAACTGATTTTGGCGGCAATGCAGGAAACAGAAGGAGTGCTTGCAGATCCAGCCCCGGAAGTACTGGTGGTGGACTTAGCCCCTAGCACTGTTAATCTACGGGCACGGTGGTGGATGGACCCGCCCCGTCGTGCAGACGTTCTAGAGATGACGAGTCAAATCCTCAAAGCGATCAAGAATAAACTGATGGCCCAGGGGATTGATTTACCTTATCCCACCCAGCAAATTCTAATGCAGGATCAGGCTAACCTCACCCATGACGGTCATGACATGACCAGCAGCCCTAGCAACTCCAAAATTATTCAAACCCCTACCTAAGACCGGACGCTCTGGCTCTCTAGGAACGCCATCGTCTCCATTCATGTTCAGCAGCCATTGCATTCGACCGACGCCTGGAGTTAAGACCCGTCGCTGAGCACCGATCTTCGAACCATCCCTTAGACTGGCAGTGAGACCCTGAAGCGCGCTGGGATCTTAGCGCTGAACGTAGTACGAACTGAATTGGACTGGGAGTAACTCGATTGATGGCACAGTGGCTAAGGGTAATGGGAGGTGAGATTGCACAGACGGCTCCCCGTAAGTTTGTCCGCGTTATTGGCGTCCCACAAACCCTAGAGGCAGGGCCGATGGTGTTTCTCAGTATTCTCACGGCAGTTACAATCCTATTGATCATTGGCATGTCCTATCTGAAGTTGCCGCAAGTGACTCGCTTGATCGTCCAGCGGTTCTCTTCGACGGAAGCCCAAAGTGTCTATCAAAACGTAATTGCCCCCCAGAAAAATTGGCTGCTGTGGACGGTTCTGTTAACCTTCGCCGATGGAATTATTCTAGTAATGACCCGGGCTTATGGACTTCAGGTTCTTGAATTTCCCCTGGGATTGCTAGTCGCCCTTAACATTATTTTTCTCGGTTTTACGCTATTTAATGAATTGTTTGACCGATATCTTCTAGAAATTGCCCTAAAGGACCAGGCCAAAATTAATACCGAGCTACTCACTTTGGCCAAGTTTGTCTCCAATGCAGCCATTGTTCTGGTGATTGTTTTTATCTTCGCTACGGCGCATCAAATAAACATCTTTGGATTAACAGCCAGTTTGGGGGTGGGTAGTATTGCGATCGCATTTGCCTCCCAAAAAGTGTTGGAGCAAATTCTATGGAGTATTGCCCTCTATATCGATCGGCCTTTTGTGGTGGATGACTATGTTCACTTGCCCGATCGGACCCTGGGACGGGTAGAATCCATCGGCTGGCGCTCCACCAAAATCAGGCTGTCCGGTAAAAATACCTTGGTGATTATTCCCAACAGCAATCTTGCCCAAACCAGTATTGAAAATTTAACCCGAGCGAGGCGCGTGATTTCTATCGTAGAACTCACCTTCTTCCGCAACATCCCGGATGAAGAACAAGCGTTGGTGGAACAGCTAGTCCTTGACAGCACCCGAGATATCCTGGGCATCGATCATCGTCTCACCCAGGTCACCTTTGAAGATATCACCCAAACCCTGAGGGAAGGGGTCGTCCAGGCCCAAATCATCTTTTTTATCTTGGGGGCGGCAGAGAACTCCATGGAGCTGCGGCGGAATCTACTAGAGATTGCTCAGGATAACATTGTGGATCGTCTCCAAGAGTACGGGATTGCCTTCAACTTAGAAGAAAAAACCCTCGATATTTCTCAACCCATGAATCTTTAACCTATGGCAGACCTTACCCGCATCCTCCTAGAAGCCTTTGAAGTGGACGGTAGCCTACGGGAATTTTTAATAGAACTGGGGCTTAGAGTAGGGTTATTTGCCGTTGGTGTTGTCCTTTCCCCCCTTGTAGGTCGCATATTGCCCTTCTTGATTTGGTGGCTACTGAGACTGATCAATCGCTTTATTCCCTTAGGCATTTCGAAAACCTATGGAGAATTTATTCGGCCCGTTCGCAACTCTCTGATTACCACGGGAACCTTTGGTTTTATTGCTTTATGCGCTAACTTGCTACGGCGGTATGAAGGGTTTTATAAGTTTTTGGGATTGTTTATTTATCTGGCTTTAGCCATCAGTATGGCCTGGTTAGCCTCTCGATTGGCCCAGCGAGTGATTCGCTTGTACGTGGTGAATTTGGTACAGCGCCTGGGAGTTGAAGTGAATGAGCTGGTGTTGATTATTGAAACCTTAGTCAATATCCTGATTGTGTTGTTCTCAGTGGTGATTTTTGCTCAGGGATTGGAGCTAAACTTGTTGGCTCTATCCGCCAGCATTGGACTAGGAGGGGTAGGGGTGGCGTTTGCTGCCAAGGAAGCCCTAGAACAACTGGTCGGTACGATTGAGCTGTACTTGGACCGCCCTTATCTGCCGGGGGAGTATATCCGCGTTAACTTCAATCCCCACAATGAAGATGTCTATGGTCGGATTGAATCCATTGGCCTCCGTTCCACCAAAATTCGCACAGTTGCTCGGAATACGGTCTATGTTGTACCAAACGCGATTATGGCCAATAAAGAAATTGAAAATATTACTCGGGGTAAAAAGGTGATGGCCATGCTGTTTCTCAACTTTCCTCAGGTTTTGAAAACCAGTGAGGAGGCTTTGGTCAAGCGCATTGTTGTGGAAAGTATCGATAATTTTGGTGGTGTGGACAAGTCCAGTACGAGAGTTCGGTTCTCCCAGACTGAGGAAAAGAATACTCGGGCGCGAGTGAATTTTTTTATTATGGGGTCTAGCGAAGATTCTCTACGACTCAGAAAGCTGTTAATCGAGTTGGCCAACGAAACGATCAGCACAGAACTGCTAGCGTATGGACTGCGCTTTACGATGCCGGAACCAATGGTTTATATTGATTCACCGATGACTATCTAACGCTTCAATCTAACTCAATGCGAGCTTGAAATCGAGGGATTTTGGAGACGGCGGGTGACCAGGGTGTAGGAGTAGCGCTGCTTGTTATCCCGGCGTGTTTTCACCAATCGAAAATCATTATCGATGTAAAGATGCTCAAATTTAGGTTGGGCTTGAAAAGCTGTTTGCAGCTTTTTTGTAGTGCTTTTGTCGATGGACCGATCAATAGTTTGCGTTTCTGGTTGATGGGATAACCTCGCCACAACCTCTGTAAACCAGTCATCGGCACGTTGAGGGGTCAGCATCTGGGTCCGACATCGCAGGGTTTGCTTGATGGCAATATTTTGGATATCCCATTGATGGTTGCGTACAGCGAACTTCTGGATAACCATCAAGTCAAGGGCAACTAGCAGGTTGGAAATCCGCTGCCAAAGCTTGGAGTGGCCGGGGGCATAGCGGGCAATGTTGGCATAGAATCCGTCGTCATGAAAGATTTGGTAAGACTGATTTTTAATTCGACCAGGCAAAGTATCTTGGTAGGGAATGGTGGTCCAGATCGGCGTCCAAGTGCCCAGCATGACGGGCACTTGATCTTCAGGTTGAAGGAGAGGATTCCGTAATCTGAGTTCTTGAAAGATGGTCGTTAACGCATGATCTGTCGAGTCGACCCTTTGCTTGAGGGAGTAACCCGCTTGAGCGGTAAGGATCTCTTGCAGGTGACACTTGAGTGCTTCGGTACTATGTTGTTTGAGATTGGTACTCAAGATAGTTGGGGATGACATGGTTAGGAAAGCCCCTGTGGGCCTTATGCGGAACCACAGGGAAAGATCAATTATTGGATGGGACCGTTGTAGTTGACGGTGACAGTGTTATTCCGAGTCACAGTAATGATGGATTGCACCGCAGGGGTTGAAGCATCAGGAGGGCTGCCAGTAAAGGTAAAGGTGACACTACCATCGGCATTCTTTGCATAGGGGGTGTTCTCAGTCCGACCAAACATAGAAGACTCGGGACGGTAGTCCTCTAAGCCCCCATTGAGTTCGACCGCAGTCTGACGTGCAAGATTCTGAGCCCGGATCAAAAACGTGTCTCCACCAATCCCAGATTCAGGAGATTTTTGCGGAACTGGCTCACCGATGTTGGCTGCTCGAATGGGACCGTTATAGTCCACTACTACGGAATTATTGGGAGCAACTGTGACCACCGTTTCTTGGGTGGGAACCGCATACCCCACAGCGCCACCCTGAATAATAAAAGTGATAGTGCCATTGTCATTTTGAATATGGGGTGACTCAATGGCAGGACCAAATGCAGCAGAGGCTGGACGATAGTTGGATAACCCACCATTCACTTTGATGGCTGCTTGGCGTGCTAAATTTTGCGCCCGCCCTAGAAAGAGTGGATCTATAATTTCATAGTTGGGTTTGATGGTCGCTGCCACTGGGGGTTGGGCACGGGCAACTACTGGAAGCAGGGGGAGGGTCGCTAAAGTTGTTACCGTTAGAAGTTTGGAAAGTTTTTTCATCAATAACCTCCGATTTGTATCAGTAAAAATTTGCATGGCAAACTGAGCCAGTCTCAGTGGGGTGAGGCTGCAGTTTGATGTTTAGATTTTGGGTTAAAACTCTTGATCTAGACTGCGTTCGATTTGGAGTTTAAGTTTTTGTCTACGCCACCGCTTTAGTCGGAAGGCTAAAACGATTAGCAGTATGCCTAATGCGATCGCATAGGCACCCACCAACCACAACATCGCAGTTGCGCCGGCCACAGGACGAAGCGCCAATAACAAGCCAAATAGGGCCGATGCAATTCCTACTGACAGAAGTAACCACTCATTATCAATGTCTCGGCGCAGTCGCAGGGCAACTCCGATTTGAAAAATTCCAGTTAAAATGGCCCAAACTGCCACCAGTAGTAGCAGAAAGAGCCCTGTTGTCTCAGGACGAAAGAGGGTTAATAGCCCTAAACCAACTCCTAGAAAGCCTTCCAAAATAATCATCCAGTTACCTTCCACCATTCGCCCCTGGAGGGCAATCAGTAAGAGTAGGCAACCGCTAAACAGAGAAAAAATACCAAATAGGGTTAGGAGAATTGCCAAGGAAATACCGGGCCAAATCATGATGGCTAGACCAAAGAGAATGGCAAGCAAGCCCCGCAGAGCCGTCATCCACCATCTGTCGGCGAGAAATAGGCTAATCGTGATAGTTTTATTGCTGTAAAACGGGGCCATTACCTTAAATTCCTATTCAGAGCTGTTCTTGAAATGAGATGAGGGAGCAATCTAGCCCGCTTGTTCCCCATACAGAACACGGCCTGAATCGAGCTGAGACGCAATTTGAGTACGGTCACTGATGAACGTATATTGCTCGTTAAAAACCTTGGTCGGACGTTCCCCCACGATGTAATGGCGAACAGGCATGTCCGGGGCATTGAGCACCACTCGGTCCGAGACACGAACAGATTTTTTTGGCGCATTGGGGTCTGTCTCATTTAACTCAGACACAACCCAGAGCTGATCATTGACAACTGCAACATTGCGAATATCTAAGGTATATCCCCCAGATGGAACTTCAACTTCCGTCGTGATCGTTCGCTCTTCTCGATCGGTACCAGGGACATCAACATCAATATAGGGAACTTTTACAGTCTCTTCTTCTTGAATGACGACTACTTTAGGAACGGTAACCGTCCGCTCTGTGACCCCAATATTAACGTCTGGACCTTTGATATCATATTCAGGAAGTTGGCCTGGATCGACATCGACATCGACATCTGGAAGCTGTGCGGCTTGCTCTTTCTCAATTTGGCAAGAAGAGAGTGGAATGAGCAGTAGTAAAAGTGCCAGCGGCATCAATTTTTTTCGGTTTTTTTGTGGGAATTTCATTGTGGAAGATCTCCAATATCGAATTAGCTTTTCTATAGAAACTTAGTTACTGGAATCTGTTATTGGGTTTGATGACCAGTCGCAGTAATTATCTGCTGGAAGGTTTCTTTAGAAGCCTCAGAGTGAATGACGACCAATTGTTGATCGACATCAATATTGATCGTGGCTGCAGGCTCTGCAGCTAATAATGTTTGTTTGAGGGCTTGGGCCTCAACAGACCGTTTGAGGGTGGGAACGTAAAATTCCATAGGAATTTTGCCTCCTTTATTTGGAAGTCAATGGGAAATAGAACTGTAAATCAGCAGGGGGAGTGGAACTTAACCCCTCAGCCCGTAAGCATCCGTCAGTAGTGAAACTCCTTACTGTTGGGCCTTGAACAAACTATCCTTGAGAGGATAAATAGCTTGGGGCGTTGGCAACCTGGAACTCGTAAAAATCTCGCTAGCACTGATGGGGCGGCCATACAATTCGCGATTGAGGCCATCGTTAAATCCGAGTTCTGCCCCTTCAAATGCAGCGCCACCAAACAGTCCCCGACTACGGGAATAGACGTAAATAGGGTCACTGCCATCTTCATCCTGGAGTACTTCAGCCGCAGTACCTTCTTCTTCAATCGCTGTTCCAGTTACGTTGCCGCCAAGTTCAATTGAGCCGTCACTTAAGACATCATCTACTGATTCTTGATTAGGGAAAACCAGCACTAAATCACTGGATTTGGCACCAAATTGCAAGCCGAAGCTCCCACCTGTGACGTTAATAAAGGCGGGATTACCCCATGTTCCATTTGCGTTGCGGGTCAGCATCACACCAGTTCCTCGGCGGGCACCGACGATAAAACCGGCTTGAGTAATATCAGGGATAATCGCGACAGCTCGGCTACGGCGCAGAACCTCTGGAGCAATCTGCGTTTCTGAACTAATCATCATCTCCTGAAAAATCTTGGTGGATTCTTGGATGATTTCAGTCGTTTCAGAGGCTGCGATAGCTGGGTGTTGCACTGAGACGACTGCTGCTGCCGCAATGGGTAAGGCGATTAAGGGTTTCCAATTCATAAGTTACCTCCAATTTAGTAATGCAAGAATAAAATTGCAATGTGTTTAAGTACGGGTTAGTCAAAGATTTTGAAAGTGTTGACTTATAGCTTCTGAAGAATTGAGAGCCCCTTATTGTGGAGTTAGGGCACTTCTTACTCCCCTTGGCTATCACATTCTCAAACTATCAGAAACCCCTAATTTCGTTCCTCTATCAAAGGGTCAGTCGTGAATATGTCTAAAGACTGAAAAATTAGATGTACATGTGAACATGTTTATTTAGTTATGGTCGAAATTCTTATGACCCAACGTTGTTAGGTATTTAGAAATAGCTATCATCTGCCATTCTGTGTCAGAAAGTCTGCATGCAAATCTATCTTTTGGTAGTTGCGAACAAGGGTAGAAATCTAAAGGATTAGAACAAGTCAAACTACTTAAAACAACTGTTTTTATACAATCAATCTTTCTTGCTGCTTCGTAGGCGTTATGAATCTAATTCTTTGGACCTTAGTACTTCTAGCCTCTGTCTGGGCTGCCCATTGGGGCGCTGATCAACTGGCTAACCCTTTACAAAAACTGAGAAAACAGTGGGGGCTGAATGAAGCAGCAGGTGCAGCCTTAGTTGCATTGGCCACGGCCAGTCCTGAAATTGGTACTAATACAGCTAGCGCCCTACAGGGTTTATCAGACATTGGCTTAGGCAATCTACTAGGTAGCAATATTATCTCGGTGCCTGTCATTGTCGGGGTGGCTTACATCGCTTCTCAAGGAAAGACCTCGTCCTTCATGAAAAACTGGTCCAATCGAAAAGTTTTACAACTTAAATCCGAGGCCTTATCTGTCCAGGCAATCCCCTACGTTGTTATCTGTCTCCTGGCAGCAATACTGCTGTTACCGGAACCTTGGCAAGGTCTACAGCCGATCGATGGCTGGATTATGCTGCTGGTGTATGGAATTTATGTAGGACAAGCCATTCTCAGAAAACGGCAAAAACGCCAGTCGGTGCGTTGGCAACGCCAAGAATTAATAGTTTCTATTTTGGGAGTCGTCGTTTTAGCAGGGGGAGCCTATCTAACCGTGACAGCTACAGAGAAGATCGTTGAGATTTTGCAGATTTCTCAAATCCTTGGGGGGCTTTTTATCACTTCGACCTTGAGTATTGCTCCGGAGGTATTTGCCACCTGGAGTGTTGCTAAGAGTGGGCAGGTAACAGCAGCAACAACTAGCGTGATAGCTGATAATACGGTAACCATGACTCTGGCACTGTTTCCCCTAGCTATGGTGTCCTTACCTATCAAAGATATCCAGTTATTTTCAGTCAACTTAGCCTTCGTTATCATTCTAGGATGCTTCTATGCAGGCTTTGTACAATGGGGGACCCCCAACTACAGCTTTAGCCTGCGAGAAGTTGCCGTCTTGATTTTGATTTATGGTATCTATCTGGCGGTGATGCTGTTTGGCGTTTTCCGAGTTCTTGGCTAGCTTTTGCCCAAAATAGTTATCAGCTAATGTTTAATGATGCTTTGTAAATCGTAGAGACTGATGCATTGGCTATCAGTGGTGTCAATATGTCGACGCTAATTTTGGTTTTGCGATCGCTGTTATGGGTCCTCCTCGGATGTACCGGGGTGATATTCGTTAGCCTGTATATTCGAGGGGCCTTTCGCGCACCTGTTAAGTATCGAGTCAAAGATGGCCCTAGCCCAGCAGAACCGAGATTTTCGACGGTGCTTGCCAGTCTTTCTACCTCCTTGATGACCTCTGGAACCATCACCCAGTTCTGGTCCCAACCCGATCAGATCCAAGCTGCTCGGTTAGCAGCCATCAGTGCTGCTCAGCGCACCATTCACTTTGAAACCTTTTTTATGACACCGGGACGCCGGGCCAATGATTTTGCAGCCGCCCTGGCCGAACGCGCCAGCGCGGGGGTTAAAGTGCAACTTGTGATTGATGCCTACGGTGCCAACACGTTACCCAAACGTTACTGGCAGCGACTACGAGCGGCAGGGGTTGGGGTCGTGTTCTTTAATCGGTTTGACTGGCGAGCCCCTTCTAATTTTGCAGGTCGCACCCACCGTAAACTGCTCCTTATTGACGGTCAGGTTGCCCTGATCGGTGGCGCTGGCATTTCTGATCATTGGGATGGGGATGATCAAACGTCCCCCTGGCTAGATATTGAGGTGCGCATAGAAGGTGAAATCGTTCCCGTTTTAGAAGGGATGTTTATTCAGCATTGGACATACAGTGGGGGAGAAGCCAATCTTAGGGCCGAGACGTTTCGGGCGGACCCCGTTCAGGATAAAGGATTGATGTTAGTGACGCCTGGCAACAATCCTACCTATCGTTTTTCTCCTATTCGGGCCTTGAAAGAAAATACCATTGTGGCTGCCAGACAGCGAATTTGGTTAGCGAGCCCATATCTAATTCCAGATCGTAATTCCCGAGAACTCTTGATTGAGGCCAAACAATCGGGCGTGGATGTACGCATCCTGACCTCGACCCTGGGCAATATAGATAAAAAATACGTTTATTATGCCGCGTATGAGCTATACGGCGATTTGCTAAAAAATGGCATTGAAATATATGAGTATCTTCCCAACATGACCCATGCCAAGATGCTGCTCGTGGACGACCAATGGGTGAATATTGGCAGTGCAAACTTTGACCCCCGCAGCTTTTTCCACAATGAAGAGCTGGATCTTTCTACGGCGGACCCCATGCTGCAACAATCCGTTGAGCAAGTATTTGAAACGGCGTTCGCCCAAAGTCAAGGCATGAGCTTGAAAGATTGGCAGCACCGTTCTTGGTGGCGGCATCGATTATTCGGGGGGTTAGTTCGGTTTATTCAGTGGCAGCTGTAGGCAAGGCGAGTTCAAGACTGAGCGTTGCAATTATTGGAACGGATGCTGTTCTAGGTCGTGAACTGCAGGGCCACAAATGATTTTGCCTGCGGTTGTAAAGCGAGCGCCATGACAGGGGCAATCCCAGCTTTTTTCAGCACTGTTCCAGTTAACAATGCACCCTAGATGGGAACAGGTGGCCGAGACAATCTCTAATTTACCTTCATGATCTCGATAGACTGCAATTTGCTTGCCATCCACCGTCAGAAGTGCGCCTTCACCTTTTTGTACGTCTGCTAGGGAGGATTTTTGCAATGCCTTCATGCGATCGCCCAGCCAATGCCGACCCACATCCAAGTTTTCTTCCATAGAGGTCCGGGTCAGAAACGGCGTCGCTCGGGTAGCGTCGTAAAGTTTAGCCCAGGGATTGGGACGCCCCAAAATCTTATCTGTTAGGACCATCGCGGCCACCATGCTATTGGTCATTCCCCACAAACTGAATCCTGTCGCCACGTAGATATGGTTACTGAGGGGAGTCAGTTTGCCCACATAGGGCAACTTATCAAAGGACACCACATCCTGACTCGACCAACGATAGTCAAAGGTATCAATGTTGAACCGCTCGCGACCATAAGCTTCGAGGGCCTGGTAGGCCGACTCCGTATCTGAGCGACTGCCAACTTTATGGCCTTCACCCCCAATGAGGAGGAGTTGACCGTCTTCGTAAGGAGTTGTGCGAATAGAGCGGTAATCATCCCCCACTCCGATAAACATACCTGCGGGAGCCCGTTCAGAACTGATCCAAGCCCCGACGATATAGGATCGTTTGGGAAAAGTTTTAGCAAAAAAGAGCCCTTGATCCAAGATGGGAAGATTTGTGGTGATCACGACATCTTGGGCCTGAATCTTTCCTCTTTCAGTTTTGACGGTGCAGAGCATCCCTTCAGATGCCGTGTGAACTCGGGTTTGCTCAAAGATATAGCTACCCTCGCCCGCAACCTGTTGAGCAAGGTGGAGTAAATACTTGCGAACGTGGAATTGGGCTTGACGCTCCAACTTGATCGCCCCGGCGATGGGAAAAGGAAGATGAGTTTGTTGGACAAAGGTAGCGGCAAGTCCCAGTTTAAGCGCTGCATCCACTTCGTCTTTAATCGCATCCAACTGATCTGCAGATTCAGCAAACGTGTAAGCATCTTGGAAACTAAAATCACAGTCAATCGACTCAGATTGGATCAGGTGGATGATTTTATCCAGGGCCGCTTGGTTGGATTCTGCATACAGCCGAGCTTTATCCTCGCCTAATTCTTGAATCAGATCCGCATAAATAAGCTGATGCAACGCCGTCACCTTAGCCGTAGTATGTCCGCTGGCCCCTTG
Source organism: Acaryochloris sp. CCMEE 5410 (assembly GCF_000238775.2). Taxonomy (NCBI): domain Bacteria; kingdom Bacillati; phylum Cyanobacteriota; class Cyanophyceae; order Acaryochloridales; family Acaryochloridaceae; genus Acaryochloris; species Acaryochloris sp. CCMEE 5410. The sequence goes on from NZ_AFEJ02000001.1 coordinate 552,480, forward strand.
AGCAATCCGCCCAGCTTCCAGAACGGCCACGCTTTTGCCCGCTTGTTTTAATAGCCAGGCAGTAGTGAGGCCCGCTATCCCACCCCCCACGACCACAACGTCTACCAGAGCAGCTTCGTTTAGAACAGGGAAAGTGGTCGTGTTTGATGAGTCAAGCCAGTAGGATATGGGTTTGCCGGAGAGATTCATAGCGCTATAGAAACGAACAGATTGATAAAACTATAGGCAGCGGATAAAAGGGCTGCATCTACCCTGAGGTACAGATGTATAGGGTTCAGAACCCGGAGTTTGTCTTGCTTTTTTATCAAAAAAAAGAACCCCTTGCGGAGTTCTTTGCTCTCTATCTGTTGGTGATTATCGATAGGGATAATCTGGCTGGTCTGTCTTTGGGCGCCGGTGGGAGTTTCCCATACCTTGCTTTGCCCTGACCTGATCTGAAACGGGAACAGCATGCTGATCAGGGACAATTTGCGACCCATACTTTCGGGCATAGACCTGAGTAAATTCGGCCCCAAAGAAGAGGATCTGAGCTGAGTAGTAGACCCACACCAGCAGTACAACCACAGAACCAGCTGCCCCGTAGGTTGACCCTACACTGCCATTGCCGATGTAAACCCCTAGGGCGAACTTTCCAACTGCAAACAGTAAGGCCGTAATCCCAGCACCCACCCAAACATCTTTCCATGTGATTTTGACGTCGGGTAAAACCTTATAAATCAGGGCAAATAGGAGCGTGAAAACCCCGAAGGAAATCGCCAGGTTTAGAATTTGACCGATTATGCCTAAACCCGGCACTAGGCGATTGATATAGGCACTAAAGCCAGCTAGTCCAGCACTCACCACTAGCGAGACCATCAGGATAAAACAAATTCCTAGGATCATGCCAAAGGATAAGAAGCGCTGGCGGAGAAATCCCCAGATACCTTTGCCAGGTTTAGCTTCCACTTCCCATACGGTATTCAAAGCGCCCTGAAGTTGGGTAAACACCCCGGAGGCACCGAACATTAAAGCTACAAGACTAAAAATCGATGCCACCGTACTCCCACCTTGGGACTGACTGGTATTTTCAATGGCAGTTTGAATCGTTTCAGCCCCCTGGCGGCCGACCAAAGATTGGAATTGGTCAATCACCACAGTCTTGGATTCATCACCAAAAATAAAACTGGCCACCAAAATCACAATCATCAATAGTGGTGCCAGGGCAAACACAGTGTAGTAGGCTAGGGCTGCTGCCAGGCGAGAGGATTTATCTTCTTTCCATTCTGTAAAAGTGGCCTTGAGAAGTCGCCAAGTTTGCTTCAAACTAATCATGAGAAAAATGTGATACTGAGTCGGTTGGATCAGACGATTTATTGATCTTCAGTCACATAACTCGGAAATTTTTCACTGAAATATTTGCTGAGTAATGTGTTGACGAAGGAGAGCAGGACCGGAGCCAGAAGGAAGGATAGGAGCCCACTGACCTTAAATCCAGGCACAAATAAAGCGGCTAACCATAGACAAAAGCCATTGACGATTAGCGAAAAGGCCCCCAAGCTCAAGAATGTTAGGGGTAAAGACAAGAGTGAGATGACGGGCTTAACAACAGCATTCACTACGCCGATAGCGCCTCCACCAATCAAGGCAGCGGGAAAGGATGAGAGATTAATGCCTGGGAAAATGATGTCCACCACTAATAGGCTGAGGGCGGTGGCTAGGAGCGTTAATGCGGACCCTATCAGCACATTTTTTGAATCATATCGAGCTAACATAAGCTGTTTCCTCAATGGGTAGTTGATACTGCTGGAATCAGCAGCAATCGCTATATTTAGTTATGAGCTTACGAGCATATAAATCTCATAGGAATCTACCTTAAGGACAAAGATAGTCAAGGTTGATCATCCTCAAGGCAGAGTGAATACGGTAGCCAACCAGTGAGTCAACGCCCTACATCTTGACTTCTAGTTTGCGAGGTTGATTAGAAGTCAGTCTACAGATAGATGATGTCTGCCAAGCATTGGTAGATGATAAAAATAAATAAACTATTTGTAGGATAAAAACGATGAGTTTACTCAATGTCGCTCTTGCAATTTTGTTACCCCCTGTAAGTGTTTTCCTAAATGAAGGAATAGGCATCACCTTAGTCATCAATATTGCCTTGACTATAGTGGGTTGGATTCCGGGCTCCATCCATGCGGTATGGATATTATCGAAGCGATCTGAAAAAGCCCGTATTTAGAGTAGTGCCTTGTAGATAATATGACCTCCGACTCTCCACTCATCACCCCTCCTCCCTTATCATCATCTGACTCCGTTAATAATATTCAGAAAGACTTGGAGGTCATATCTCCAGTGGTTTGGCAAGCAGGTTATCAAGGTAAAGTCAATTGGCTCGGTACTCAATGGCAAGTCCTAACAGGGCGTTTACCTGCTGATAGTTTAGGGGATGCTTTTTGGGAATCAGTAGCGGAGAGGGAGCGGGAATATAGTCGTCAACAATGGCAAAATGCTTGTGATAAGCAGCAAGCATTTTCGATGTCTACCAGTCTATGCTTGAGCAGTGGTAATCTTGGCTCTGCAATAGTTCAGGGTGAGCCTCTTTGGGATGATCAAAAACAATTGGTTGGATGGGTTGGAACGGTACAGGTTACTGACACTGCCACTCCATTACAATCTAGACTGGATTATAGTCAGCAATTTTTACAGGCCGTTCTGGATAATCTGTCTGATGGCATCGTTGCCTGTGATGCTCAAGGAGTATTGACACTCTTCAACCAAGCAACCCAAGCGCTACATGGACTCCCCCTTTGTACAATCCCCGCTGAGCAGTGGGCAGACTACTACGATCTGTATGAAGCAGATGGTAAATCTCCCCTGGCTCAGCATGATATTCCCCTTTTCAGGGCGCTGAAAGGAGAATCCGTCCTAGATGCCGAGATAATGATTAAGCCGAAACAAGGCATTCCCCGGACGATTCTGGCCAATGGTGATCCAATTTACGCCAAAGATGGTCAAAAACTCGGCGCTGTCGTGGCTATGCAGGATATCACCCAACGTAAACGCGCTGAGTTGGAGTTGCGTAAAAGCGAAGACCGGTGGCAGCTTGCCATCCAAGGTACAGGAGATGGTCTATTTGATTGGGATGTTGTCACTAACGAAGCCTTTATGTCGCCTCAGTTGAAGCAGACGCTGGGTTATGAAGATCATGAGGTAGAAAATAGCTTTGAGGGCTGGCGACAGTTGGTTCACCCCCATGACCTTGAAGACGTTGCTGCTGCCCTTGAAGCCCACCTACAGAACAATGGCTCTCTCTACCGAGCTGAGTATCGGATGCGATGTAGAGATGGTAACATCAAGTGGATTTTGGCCCGGGGCCAGACTCAATGGAATGATGATGGGAAGCCCATACGAATGATTGGGTCCCATCAAGATATTACGCGACAAAAGCAAGCGGAGCAGCAACTGGCTCAGCTTAACCAAGATTTAGAGTCACGGGTCAAGGCCCGAACTGCTCAGCTAGCAGCAGCTAATCGTCAAAAAGAACTGTTACTGACTCAAGAGCAAGCTGCTCGTCAGCAAGCTGAAGATACCAAAGCTGCCATTGAGCTCTACGAACAAATCATTCACAATATCCAACTTGGTTTTTTGGTTTGGAAGGCCCCCGATTTGATGACAATTGAAGCATTAGAACTGGTGGCAGCTAACCCAGCTGCAGAAAATCTGTTGGAAACAGAGCTACAGAGTAAAATTGGCCATCGGATGGAAGTAGTTTTTCCTGATTTCGTTGAGCATAATCCCAATGTTCTTGTATCTCTGTTAGAAGTAATTGAGGCTCAGCAATCCCAAACTTTCGACCATGTGACCTTGACACAACCTAGTGGCGAAATCAGAATTTTTTCGCTAAAAGCTTTTCCTCTCCCGGATCACTGTATTGGAGTAGCTTTTGAAAATATTACGGAAAGAAAGCGAACTGAAGCTGCTCTAAGCCAGAGTGAACAGCGATATCGTACTGTGATAGACAGTGTCGAAGAAGTGATCTTTCAAACAGATACCCATGGCTGTTGGACGTTTCTTAACTCAGCTTGGACAGAGATCACGGAATATGAGATCAGCGAAAGCTTAGGAAAGTCCCTTAAAAAGCTAATCCCTGCTCCAACGGATCAGCTAAAGTGGCAAGCCCTATTCGATGATTTAGTCCATGAAGCAGAAGGCCTTATCAACTTTAAAATTGAAATTTTGACCAAAGCCCAGGAACGACGATGGTTAGAAATTAGGGCAGTCCCTTTTCTTGATATGGATGGTTGTATTATTGGTACCAAAGGTACCATTCACGATATTACAGAACTGGAGAAATCAGCGGCGAATCTCAAAGTCCAAGCGAATCAGTTGATCCAATTAAATGCTGACTTGACGGCAACTACTGAGCAACTGGAAAAACGCAACCAAGAATTAGACCAGTTTGCCTACGTGACTTCCCATGATCTGAAAGCCCCCCTGAGAGCGATCGCTAATCTTTCTGAGTGGATCGAAGAAGATCTTGAAGATCATTTCACTGATGAAGCCCGTAACCAAATGACTTTATTGCGCAGTCGTGTGATGCGGATGGAAAATTTGATCAACGGACTATTATCTTATTCTAGAGCAGGTCGTTTACATCAACCCAGTCAAAAGGTTGACGTGAAACAGTTAGTAAACGAAATCATCAATTCTCTCAATATACCTAACAGTATGGAAGTGCAGATTGATCCAGAATTGCCATGCTTGATGACTCAGGAATTACCGTTGCTACAAGTCTTTTCTAACTTAATCAGCAATGCAGTTAAACATCATAATCAAGATCGTGGCAAGATCAAAATTATGTTTCAAGATCAAGGAAACCATTATCAATTTTCAGTAAAAGATGATGGTCCGGGGATTGATCCTCAATATCATCAGAAAGTGTTCAATATTTTCCAAACGCTAAAAGCACGGGATAGCTTTGAAAGCACTGGTATTGGCCTGGCTATCGTCAAAAAAATCGTTGAATCACAAGGGGGAACGATTACGTTGGTGTCGCAGCTAGGGGCTGGATCGACCTTTCACTTCACATGGCTAAAGTGAGTATTTCCCAAGAAACCAATGCCCAATATCAGAAGGCGTTATGCAAAACGAGATTTGGAATCTCTTCCTTTTAATAGATGTGAGTAAAAGAAATCATTGTGTAATCTAGAAGAGCCTTAGAAAAATATCTTCTTGAGCACTTAACTCATGTTGCAAGTTGGATAAAAGGGAGATGAATGATAAAACGCTCAATATTTTATTGGTAGAAGACGATGAAGTAGATGTGATGAACGTCCAGCGAGCTTTCAAAAAGGCGAGAATTACAAATCCCTTGTATGTTGCTGGTAATGGCTTGGAAGCACTGTCCATGCTTCGGGGACAAGATGGAGAATCCGCCCAAGTACCCAAATCTCGACGTTTAATCATGCTTGATCTCAACATGCCCAAAATGAATGGGTTGGAATTTTTAGAAGCGATACGCAACGATCCAGAACTTAAATCGACGCCTGTGATAGTGTTGACCACCTCAGACGAGGATCGCGATCGCATCGAAGCTTACAACCATAATGTGGCCGGTTATATTCTCAAACCCGTTACTTTCTCCAAATTTGCGGATGTGATGGCCACACTCAATAAGTACTGGACCCTTTGTGAAATGCTTTGATTTGACTGATGGACGAGACTCTAAAAATACTAGTCGTTGATGATGATGCAGTTGATCGGATGGCAGTCCGTCGGGCTTTGCTGAAAACCGATTTAGTGGTTGATCTTTCAGAAGCTGAAGATAGTGAATCTGCGCAAGCCACTTTAAAGACTAGTCAGTTTGACTGTATCCTAGTTGATTATTTTTTACCTGATCAGAACGGTTTGGAACTGGTAAAACATATACGTCACCTTGAAATTGATACACCATTAGTAGTGCTCACGGGGCAAGGAGATGAGCAGGTTGCTGTAGACGTCATGAAAGCTGGCGCAGCAGACTATTTGTCAAAAGCCCGGATTGCACCATCTACTCTAGCTAGAAGTGTTCAGGGGGCTATCCGCCTTCACCGAGCAGAACAGGCTGCTCGTATTGCCAGTGAAAGACTATGGAGGACGAATAATCAACTACGCCAGCAAAATGAAGAACTTGCTATGCAGCGGGCCCAGATTGAATCTAAGAACCAAGAACTCATTGAAGCCTATCGCCTCAAATCTGAGTTTATTGCGACCATCTCCCACGAGCTACGAACCCCTATGAATGCAATTATGGGTTTCTCTCAGTTACTCATACGTCAGTACCCCGACCCGCTAAGTGAACAACAGTTAGACATGGTTAAGCGGATTTTTGACAATAGCCGTAACCTCTTGAGCATGGTCAATGAAGTGTTGGATTTTTCTAAAATTGAGGCCAACCGTTTAGAGATTCATCCCAATGACTTCCAGCTTTCTGTGCTTGTTCTGTCTACCATTCAAGAACTTCAACCCCTTGCTTTAGATAAAGACCTTACTTTGGAAGCTAATCTTCCAGAATCTCTGCACACCTTACAGATAAACAATGATCCTGAATGTCTGCGTCGAATATTGGTTAATTTAATTTCCAATGCTATAAAATTCACCAAGACTGGCGGAATCACCATATCTGTCAGACAACCCAACACAAACCAAGTCGAACTTTCAGTTCAAGATACTGGAATGGGGATTCCTCAAGAGCATTTGGAAGCTATCTTTGAACCGTTTCGCCAAGTTGATCAATCCTTGACCCGTGGTCATCCTGGTACAGGATTGGGGCTTGCGATTACAGACTCTCTGGTCAAAGCCATGCAAGGAAAAATCTCAGTTACAAGCCAACTGGGTGAAGGGACAACATTTGTTGTTCAATTGCCGATTCACGCCAAAGAAGCTCCCAATGGGAGGGTAAAACCCCTATGATTTGAGCTGAGCCATCTTGCTGGTATCAACATGACTGACCGATCTTTTTGCAAACGTACCATTAGTCAAGCTCATGCCACCTGCTGCCTCATCTATACAATTATTGAACCGCTATATTCTGGCCGTTGACGATCTGCCAGATAATTTGATGCTGCTCAAAATGATGTTGGAGAGTGCGGGCTACCGAATAGAATTGGCGGATAGTGGTCCGGTGGCGCTGGCGCAAATCCAAAAAGCCCAGCCTGATTTAGTGATTTTGGATGTGATGATGCCGGGAATGAGTGGCTATGAAGTCACCCAAAAGATCCGCAATGACCCTCAGCTACCCTATATTCCTATTCTGCTGATTTCAGCCCATGAGCGCTCAAGCGTGGTCAAGGGACTGGATGCCGGGGCGGATGATTTTATTCGTAAACCTGTGGAGTTAGAGGAACTGCAGGCGCGGGTGCGATCGCTTCTGCGTCTCAAGCAGTCCATCGATCAGCGAGAGAACTTTATCTCTTGCCTCACCCATGATTTACGGACGCCGTTAATTGCTTGCGATCGCATGGTGGATTTGGTTCGCCAAGGGGTATTTGGAGACATCGCCCCAGCAGTAGAGGAAGCCCTAGCGGGCGTTAGCAGCAGCAACCAAAATTTGCTGCAGATGCTCAACACTTTGCTAGAGGTCTACTGCTACGAACTGGGGGAAAAGAAACTCAGTTTTATTGCCGTTGATATGCAGGAACTGATCACTGAGGTGGTCACAGAACTCAATCCCCTGGCCTTAGAAAAACAACTGAAGTTAACCTGCGACTGGCAGACCGAGGTGCGGGAACTGAGGTGCGATCGCATGGAGCTACGCCGGGTGATCACCAACCTCATCAACAATGCCATCAAGTTTACGGACACGGGTTCTATAACCGTATCCAGTACCTCCGATCCGAAACACCTTCTCATTGAAATTCAAGACACCGGCGTGGGGATTGCCGAAGCGGACCAAGCTCAGATTTTTGAGCGGTTTAAACAGACCCAGCATAATCGCGCTGGTCACGGCCTAGGACTGCATTTATGCCAGCAAGTGGTCCAGGCCCATGGCGGGGAATTGTCGGTGCGATCTCAACCCGGTCAAGGAAGTACCTTCACCCTTCAGCTCCCTCTTACGGTCATTTAGCGACCGGCGAACCAATAAGGCTCCTGCAACACAGATCTATACCGCTAGGCGTAGATCTATATATGCCTGAAGGTAGAACCCTTTCCCAGCTTGGGTTGATAGGGTAAGGATGAGCCTTCACACTTGCAACATTCATTCTGTACTCGACATTGCATCAAGATTATCTGGAGAATGGCCAAAGTGCAGAGGAGAAGGATTTGAAGATTTTGCTATAAGGAGCGTTTCCCATGCCCATGACAACCGACAGCAGACAAGCCTATATCGAAAAAGTCAAAGCACAACTGGATCAATACGATGCTCAACTCGCAGAGATGAAAGCCAGAGCCGATCAAGTAGCTGCGAGTGCTCAAGTTGAATACCATTCCATGATGGAAGAGGCTTTAGTGAAGCGAGATGCCATGCAGGCTCAACTCACCAAACTTCACCGGTCCAGCGAGAGCGCTTGGGAAGAGATCCAAAACGGTTTAGAGAAAGCTGGGCAAGAATTACAAAAATCTTTTGAAGCCGCTTTAGGGAAATTTCAGTAAAGAACTTGAGTGATCCATCCTCCGTTGCTTCTGAGAAAGTCAGCAGTGTCCCAGAATTTTGTAGGTAGAAGTCAATCACGATAATGTCCGATATTCTTAAGACGATTGAGTCAAGCTTAAATGAGCTGCTAGCAAGTGCAGTCAAAATTTTCCCAGCACTGTTAACGGCTGTCATTGTTTTATTCCTAACCCGATATATGGCGCAATTGGCGCAGCGTATTGCGGGCAAAGCGGGCAAGACAGCCTTTCGGAGTCATTCAATTCAAATCCTCCTAGAGAAAACGGCCTATGTTATGACCTGGGTGATTGGTGTTGTTTTTGCAGGGTACTGGCGTTTCCTGGCTTAGATTTAGGGGATATTATTGCCACTCTGGGTTTAGGTTCCGTCGCGATTGGTTTTGCGTTTCAAGACATTATCAAAAACCTTTTCGCAGGTATTTTATTGCTGCTACAAGAACCCTTCAGTATCAATGACCAAATCATCATCGATAGCTTTGAAGGAACCGTCGAGAAAATCAATTTCCGCACCACTCAGATTCGTACATATCAGGGAGAACGGATTCTGATTCCCAATGCCAATGTGTTTACCAGTGCAGTCCAGGTGCAAACGGCTTATCCCAGTCGGCGAACGGATCTAGGGGTTGGGGTTGACTACAATACGCCTCTAGAAGATGCTGCCAGTCTTTTGCAAGGCACGATTGAGCAGTTGGATGGGGTGCTTTCTAACCCTGCACCGGAAATTGACTTGGTTGGCTTTGGGGATAGTTCGATTGACTTTATCGTTCGCTATTGGACGGAACCCCAACAAGCGAAGGTAAGACGAGTCCAGACAAAGGCGATAATCGCCATCAAGAAAGCCTTTGATAAAGCAGATATCACTATTCCTTATCCTATTCGGACGCTGTATTACTACAACCAAGATAACTACAACGATTACATGCCCACTAGCAATAATCACCAAGATAGTCGCATGTTATCCAAAATGGCTCAATAGCTGTTTCAGGGAGGTTGCTTGATTCAAGTTGAGGAGGGTAATGTCAGGTAAATATGCCCCTTCCTTAAGGAGAACGATGCTGACGCTTTCTAAGTTAATCGATGAAGTCAAATGTTACGAGACCGTTCGTATGATGCGTTGGCCTGAGGGCGTTTGCTGCATTGAGTGTGGAGCCAAAAGCGTCACACAACGAGGCAAACATGGGCACTGGTCTGTTAGCAGGATCTAGCTATAATGCTTCCGACGCAACCTAATGTAGATCAATGGAATGCCCATATTGTCTAAGCGAGAAGATCCTAAAGCGCGGCTTTGATAGCCTGCAAGATGGGACATTAGTCCAGCGATATCAGTGTAAGGATTGCAATCGGCGTTTCAACGAACGCACGGGTACCCCAATGGCTCGCTTACGCACCGCTAGTTCAGTAGTGAGCTATGCCATCAAAGCTCGCACCGAAGGGATGGGTATTCGTGCTGCAGGTCGAACTTTCGGTAAATCTCATACCACCATTATGCGTTGGGAAAAACGCCTAGCAGACCAAGCACAGAACTGGTCACCTCCCGCACCAGCAGCCTCTGATGTGACGGTAGAAGGGGATGAAGTTTACACGCGTGTAGGCAAAAATCTTCCCCCCAGCCAATCCCAGGGCTGGACCATCCATTTCCTTGAACGCGAAAGCCGCTATTGGTTGACAGCACAAGCTGGCCTCAAGGATGCACAACTTTTTGCAAATGGCGTTTACTCAGCTTGGGAGTGGGTCAAAGCCTGTGATGGGATTCGATGGTTTACCGATGGTGAGAGGCGTTATGGACAAGAACTTTGGAAGCTCGCCAATGTCTATCTCAATGGTGAGGAGTGTCATCCTGACTATGGGCATCGCAAGGTTTGGCGAGAGGGGTTAGAAGTCGCGATGAAAGTTAAAGGGTCTCAGGGGAATCGGCGAGTAGAGTGGGTGAAAGCAGAGCATCCCTTTACCGCTATCAGTCTAGGGTCTGAGGTCCATGCCAATCATAATGAGGCTCACAATGCTGCCTTGAGGAGACGATGTAGTGCTTATCGAAGACGGCAGAATCTCTACGCTAAGAAGCGGTCGGGGTTACAGCGAGTGCTAGATGTACAACGCCTGATTCATAACTGGGTTAGACCCCATTGGGGGCTCAGTAAGCAGACCACACCAGCAATGGAGATGGGATTTTGTTCTCGTCCGTTGAGCACACTAGAACTCCTCACCAATAAAGGGTTTAGGTATGTGCCCTGTTAGTAGACCAGTGCCGAGCGTTCGCTCAGAAGTTGCCCCTTTACGACTTCATCACCAACCTTGACCTTTAAATCTTCTGGCCGATCTAAGGTCAACCGCAACTTTAATCGTCGAGGAGTGTTCTTTTGGGGAGATGCTGGTCGAGGTGTACTGGTGGGCGACACAGCTGCAATCGTCTCAGTAGTTTCATTTGAAATCTGGGGCTGAGCACACCCCACCAATAGCAACGCTATCGCAAGCCCCGTTCTCGCTTCCATTTGGCAATCAACTTTCTTGAACATCCCGTCCCCGTCACCCGTCGTACATGCTGAATCAAGGTGGAATAAGTCGCCCCTGCTTCAGCCTGATCCAAGGCTGAAATCCTGAGCCAATGGGGACCCTTAGGTTGAGAGAGTAAAGGCGTGGATAGTGCTTCCCGCAAATTCTGAAAATTTCTTCTTTAAGCCAACTGCTGAAATACCCTTGCAAGCTGGGGTGTAGCTTTAACTTGTTGCCAATGGTATTTACGAGATAAAAAAGGGACTCCTGAAACCTAGGAATCCCTGAAAGGGTATATATTTCGAGGTTTTTTCAAAAACGAGCATGGAGGGATTCGAACCCCCGACCCTCAGAACCAGAATCTGGAGAAAAGCCTTATTCTATAAAGATTTTAGCGTTTTAACGAAATGATTACCCCAATTTTACCCCAATAATAACGGATTCATGTTTCAGATCCCTCACTCTACTGCTTTAGAGCAAGTATCATTCATATCTGCACGAGAACGTTAGTGCTATCGCTTTCACTCTCCCACTAAAGCTAATGCTTGATCGATGACCCGATCGCTCAAATACATTCCGGCTTGTTTGAGGTCTGCAATCACGGGACGAGCTGCAGGAAGATGCCCCCGCTGTTTTGCTGCCAGCACTAAGCCCAAAGTGCCCCGGACAGGAATTCCCAGTCTCTTGGCACAGCGCCGACCGGCCAAGTCATCCAAAATGGCTTCGGTTCCTGGATGCTGTTTGGCCCAAGTAAGAACGGCAGATTCACCGGGGTCGAGGTTACAGTCTTGCACGGCTTTAGAAATGCTGGATATTTCAGTTTCAATTAGCCAATCCACAGCCTGTACAGCCTGGAAGGTTGGGTCTGCTTCACCGTATTGCTCAATCTCTGTGGCAACCATCTGGGGTACAAGCACTTTAGGGTAAAGCGTTTGCAAGAGATGAAGATAATTAGCGGTGGTCAAGAAAATTAGAGGCGAGGTATCTATGACAGGTGGCGGTGTCGATAACTCAGCCACGGGCTAGCTCCTGAGCCAAATCGTCAAAATCAACCTGAAACACATCCATATTTTCATGGGCCAATCTCTTGAGAAATTCTTTACGGTTCATTCCAGCTAGTTGCGCAGCTTTGCCTTGGGAGATCTCACCACGGGCATACCAGTAAATGGCAGCTGCCAGTTGTAAACGATGGGCAAAGCTTTCACCATTGTCTGCCTGATTAACCACAAGGTCATCAGGGATATTAAGGGTGACTTGGGTCATTGGGAATCCTCCGTTGGTTTAGAATCCTAGTCTTTACCTCTACAACCGCATTCCATAGTGCTAGGGCTAGGGCTTAGCATTGAAAGTCCTTATCGAGGAAAAGATGGCTTTGACTCACTTATTGGGCTGCTGCTGCCACAATGAGACGATCATACTCAGCCTGCTCATCTGCGATATCAGCCTCATTTTCTAGTATAGGCTTCGGCTTCCGCGCTGTGGAATTACGGTTCATTGGAACTCCCCCTCTCGGGTATCGCGCTTATCTTCCGAGTCAGAGAGAACGGTATTGGGGATAGCTTAACCTGAACGATCTGAGGAGGCTCGGGGGATAACCATAAGCACTCCACCCGCTTCACGCCAGAAGTTGTAAATGCCTTTTGTTCAACTCGTTTCCAGTCGGAGTAAAGCTCCTCGTAGAGTAGACAGGCATAACCGCTGACGATCGCACGTCCCTGAATGCCATGCAATATTTCCGCAAGTTGGCGATGATCCTCATCGGTCATCTCATGTCGGTACTGACGTCGGGGTGTTACTGGATTCTGGTGCCGTTTATCTTTACTGCCCCTTGCACTATGGGGATAGGGTGGGTCGCAGTAGAACAAAGTACTGGGGGAGTCATAGATTTGGATGCAGTTGAAAGCATCTAGATTGAGGAATTGGACGGTTTGGATACGGTCAGCGATCGCAACCAAGTGACTCACATCCCAAGAACTCGACGCTTGCAGTCTAGAGGAACTCAGGCCATGGCTCCAGCGACTACCGCCTCCAATGTAGGCCAGCTGACAATAGAGATAATGCCGTCTAGCCCATTCCAATGGCTGATCACAAGCTTGCAGACAGCACTGGAATTCTGCAGCTGTGCGAGAGGATTGAGCAATGGCCTCTAGGAGGGAATCAGGCTGCTGTTGAAGGACTTGAAAGAAGTTAACGCCTGCTTGATGGAGATCGTTATAGATTTCAGTGGCGACGGGTGGTTTTTGCAATCCCACACTAAAGGTTCCGCCAAAGGGCTCGACATAACAATCATGATCCGGGAAGTAAGACCGAATCCAGGGACCGAGCAACCATTTACCGCCAAAATACCGGAAAGCTGGGCGGTTAATCTGGGGAAGCGATCGCGTAGACAGAGCAGACGACATGGTTTTAGAAAACACTCTTATAGTTCTTATGCACTATTCTATGGATACAAAAAATCTTCTAACCCGAGGCAGCAAGGGCTGCCTCGGGCAGTGCAGTTAAGTCCAGCTCTGCTGCCGGAGTTGGGACAAGGGAGTAGGCTGAAAGTGCAGATCTCGCTCGATGGGTAAACCCGATGGTCCCCGTGCTTGCTGCAATTCTGCCAAGCTGAAGTAGCCCAGCTCTTCCTCCAGCCCCTGAACCAAACCAAATAAGGTATCTTGGCCATCGAACTCAGTCGCATACCAGGTCCAAGATGAATCGGGAGTAAAATACTTGACCCAGGCAACGGGATCTGAGGCGTTTTCAGTGGTATACAACGGCGGCAGCTGTCGCCTGATTTCATCAGTGATTAATTGCATTTTGATTTTTCTAATTGGTTGAATGTGGCGTTAGGCAGCCGTTTGGGCTTCCAGATGGGCAATAGTGGATCGCATTTCCAGCTTGGCGATGCTGAATTGATTGCGAAGTAGACCGAGTTCTATGGCTAGCTGTTCTCGTTTCTGTTTGGCTTCCTTGAGGGCTGTGGCTGCCTGGTAGTAATCAGGGTCATTCTGCTGACGCTCCAGCTTGACGGCTTTGCGCTGGGCCTCGTTTTTAAGGGTGGTATCAAAAGCGATCGCTTTATCAATCAGCGAGGCAAACAGCGCCACACTTTCGCTCAAGGTGATGATCTGCTGATCAAGTTCTAGGATTTGGTGCTGCAAGGAAGCGATCGCAGCAGGATAGGCTGATAGTTTCATATTTCAAATTCCTCAACAGGGGCAAGGGGAGAAGGCTCCCCAGAGCAGATTTAGGCAGCGCGTTCGACAGCTAAAGCTGTCTGGTCTTTGGCCTCCTGAGCCATTGCCGCCGCTTGCTCCCAGATATTGATGGAAGGACGTTGTTTTAACTGCGCGTCAAAGACATCCCGGTTAAAGCTGCTATGGGTGCGATCGCCCGTGACGCAGAATTCACAGGCATCTTCACAGAGGGATTCGATGGAACGCTCTAACCAGTGGGCTAGAACCTCGTTGAGATCTTGAATCTCGTACTGCTCGCCTGAATGGTCTAGCAGTGCAGATTGAATCTGACTGGCTGCTTGAGTCAGGGCGTTAAGCGCCGTATCCGTAATGGTTGGTAACATAGCGTTGATTCCTTTGCGTATTGGAGTCATCCCCTGCTGGGTCCGTCCAAAGAAACAGCAGGGGCTTGTCTATACACCTATTATAACTGGTGTACATGCAAATAAAGCCGAAAAACACCTAAAGCTTGATAGGTATTACTTATCTTTCAATACCTAGTAGCCACGCTATATTGGAGCTGTTAGTAGAGGTAGGATTATGCCCCGTCCTGGTGGTAACCCCGATTTAGTTGCCCATCAATTCAAAACAGACCGCCCTGAGCCCCTTTCGGCACGTATACAGATCCGGGTAACTGAACGAATGAAAGAGCAGGTGACAGCGGTCCCTAACTGGCAGGAATTTGTCAGAGAGGCGATCGCAGAAAAGCTATTAGAACGCAATTCCTAAAGCATGTATGCGCTCCGTAACAGAGATGCATGAATACATAGATATCGGTGCAAAACCGCAAGAGACTCCCTTGCCTGAGCCGAGCGGAGCTGCTGCCCCTTCTCGGCTATGAGCGGTTGTCAAGCCGCAAACTGGGGCAGGTCATACAATGCCCAACAACTTAAATGTGCGGGAGGCTCTTAGCGATACCTTTCGCTGTGGAGCGATGAAGTCGAGGGGCCGGACGCACCCTAAAACAAAAGGGCAAACCACCAATGGCCCCTGTTTGGCAATCGCCCCCGGCTTGACAATCAAAATGCACCCCCACCCTGGAATCTTTGCGGCGGTGTTATCTCAGTTGCCCCCCTTGCCCTCACCTCGCTTCGCCGCCGCCACACCTGCAGTCTATTGGGGTGCATTTTGAAGCGATAGCCCAACATAATCTAAGCGCCACGGGCGGGACTGTTGAAGAAAGAATGGTATCCTACCGACGGCACGGGAACAGCGGCGGTATGTCTTGCGATAAGCAAGATTGGTTTGGCTCCGCTGGGTCGGTGCCTCTTCTCGGTGCGGCAGCACGGAAACTACCGACGAACTCAGCAACTGTAGATCAAGCAAAACACCGTCATTCCAGGGAAGTAGGAGGTATAGAGGATTGGCATCACAAGGGTCCATTGATCATGACGGCTTATTCAAAGAACTGATTGAAACCTTCTTTTGGGAATTTCTGGAATTATTTTTACCTCAGGTTGTGGACTATGTGGACCCTACCTCTGTTACCTTTTTGTCCCAAGAGGTCTACAGCAGCATTGGAGCTGAAGAGAAACGACTGATCGACTTGCTGGCTCGCGTTAAGTTTCGAGAGCAGGAGAGCTATTTTCTCTTCCAAATTGAGCCGCAATCTTCTCAACAAAAAGAATTTGAGAAACGAATGTTTTTCTATTTCGGGCGATTGCATGAGAAATATGACTTGCCCATTTATCCTGTAGTGATCTTTTCCTATGACAATCCTCGACAGGCTGCAGAAAATTCTTATCAGATTGGATTTCCCGATTTTCAAGTTTTACAGTTTAATTTCCAAGCGATTCAGCTGAATCGACTAAACTGGCGAGATTACTTAAGGCAACAAAATCCCGTTGCTGCCGCATTAATGACCAAGATGCAAATTGCGGTGGAAGATCGGCCCCAGGTGAAACTGGAATGCCTACGGATGCTAGCTACACTGCAGCTTGATCCAGCAAGAACGATGTTTCTCTCACAATTTATTGATACCTACCTGAAGTTGGCAGCGGATGAGGAGCAACGCTTTCAAGCAGAAGTTGATAGATTGGAAACAGCAGAACGGGACGCCATTATGCAAACAGTAACGAGTTGGGAAGAGAGGGGCCTGATACGAGGCAGGCTGGAAGGACAAGTCCAGTTGGTACTCCGTCTACTTCACCGTAAGGTTGGAACAATTCCGGCTGAAGTAGAGACTGATATTCAAGCGCTAGAAACTAACCAGATAGAAGCTTTAGGGGAAGCGCTACTTGAATTTGACGATATCAGTGATTTAATAGCCTGGCTGCAACTGGTGGAAAGACCTAAAGATTGAGCGATTAAGAAGCAAAACCTTTACTACCCGATTTCACAGCAAGAACGGCACGGAATCGTTTGAAGTTAGGTAATTTGCTATGTCTAAGGGAGCGATAGATTGCAGAGTGTTCGATTCACAAAGCTCAGATAATCATCAATCTCTTCATATCTATCGAGTTCTTGTTCTTCCGCTGCGCTTAAAGTTGTGGTTTGTTGTTTGGCGAGTAATGACTCAATATGAGCTTGAACCGAACTAGAGGCTCGGAATACCGGAATGCCTTCTTCTAACTCAATGCAAACTGCCCCTTCTGGAAGGGTTTCGGGGAGATGGTCGAGTTTGGGGGGCAGTGCAATACTCATAACTCGCAAGAACATGCTTTGGAATCTAGCTTGATTGTAACTGAGGGATGCCAACCTCCCGGCAATGTAGGTTGTCTATCGTGTTCTAGCCTGGATTGCTTCAAACGCTGATGGCAAGGGAACTCCTCAAAACAGACTGTAGTTCAAACAAATGCTGGATTTAACCTGTGGAGAGGTGCTTGAGGCACTCCAAAAATCGTCATGAATAATGCAGGCTAGACTGCATTGGTTTCAAAGATATTGCTGCTGTTGGCTTGGAAGAAGATTGGCCTGAGAGGAGATAAGCTGGCTGAAAGCATCCTGTCTTCAAGATGATGCGCTCTACATTTCTTGTGTTCGTTACTCTTTGGATGCCAGCCAATAAAAAAGGGCCGAGGCCCAGCAGGACCCCGACCCAAGCAAACTAAGCAACCCGGCAAGCACTGGGAAATGCATTGGACAACTCCAACAACACCGACCGCTGAGCCTGGAACCGAATGACGCACAACTGAGCACCAGAAGACACCACAGAGACCCGAGACGCCCCCATGGCCTGGAGCTTGGCCACCGCCGGATCGACGGAAGCCACAGGCACACCCGCTAACTCGGCCCAGCCCGACCCGGACAACCGCAAGAAGCAGCAAGACCAAGCCCCAGAAGGCATGGCTGAAGGCAACTGGACGGAAGGCGCGGGAGAACGAAGCAAAGTCAGCATGGTAACCCCTATAAAAACGAATAGAAACAACTGAAGAAGCATGGCGAATAACCAGCAACAACGCTCTTTGGAAACCACATGTTGCCCGGCGTTGCCACCCCGGTTGGGTCGGGGGGATGGGGTGCCCCCCAAGGAAAAAGTGCGATCGCACATCGATATCAACCCCCAACCGCTTGCGAGGACACGGACTAAACGCAGCGGAGCCAGTTACCATTTTTGAGCTAAGAGATAAAAATTTAACTAAATAAATATCGATAAAGTACCAACACTAAAACTCTAATGGATGCTGAATAAATTCTCTTGAAAATAAGTTTAAAGAGTTGAATGAGTTTTTCCTGAGAGAACCATTAGAGCCCCGTTATTAGATGGTTAAGATAATTTTTTATTTATAGAATATTTAACTTTTTAATATTCAAAATTTAACCTGGCAGACATAGACTTTGAATGCTTGAAACATAGCCTCAGTCTGCTTTTTAGTACGACTTTACTTGAGTCTATATTCTTTAATTTCTTGTTTCATAGGGAGAAGTTTCTTTACATTAATGCCCTCTTTTTTTCTTTGGCTTTTGTTCGTCGTATCTAAATTTCAAGAGTTCCAGCTTTTTCCATTTAGTCCAATTAATGTTTATTGACTTAGGAATTGTTTTATGAGTTTTACGACTGCATTTCCCTCTCAGGTCATTGGGCAGAACGGTTATTCTGTCGTTCCCTTAGTCACTATCGGCGAGATTATCCCTGACACGACGGGTGCATTGAATAGCTCCACCGCGGGTGATTATCAACCCGTGGGTATCTTGGATGGTGCAGGGGCAATCCGCTTCGATGATGATACGGTTCGCGCTTTCGTCAACCATGAGTTGGTGGATCAAAGTGGCGTGCCCTACTCCCTAACAGCAGAGGATGGCAGCACCTTTGATGTCACCGGTGGACGCATTTCTTACTTTGATATCAACATCAACACGTTTGAAATTGAAGATGCCGGAATTGCTTACAACCGTGTATTTGATGCCAATGGTGATATCGCTTCCGATACCTCTATCTTTGGCCAAGTTCGTGTAGGCTCTGATGATCCGACCTTGCGACCCATCGAGGGATTTTCCCGTTTTTGTTCCGGTGGCTTGACTGAAGCTGAACAATTTGGCCTAGGTATGGGGTTGGTAGATGACATCTACTTTGCCGGAGAAGAGGTCGGTGGTAGCCGGAACCGAGTAGGGGGTGCCAATTGGGCGTTGGATATTGCTACCGGTGATATCTATCAATTACCTGCCTTTGGTAGAGGATCTTGGGAGAACACCACTGAAATTGATACGGGTACAACCAGTCATGTTGCCTTTGTCTTAGCCGATGACCAATCTCCCTTTGATTTTGATGACGATGGCGAAGTTGAAGGCGCGCCGTTCTACCTTTATGTGGGTGAAAAGAATGCCAATTCCGATAACTTCCTAGAGCGAAATGGCTTAGCTGGCGGGAACCTTTACGTTTGGGTGCCTGACGCCAACCAGGATGACGCCACGGATAATGACGTCTTAAATGCCCTCCAGTTTAATGGTGCAGGCACCACGGAAGCGGGCACCTGGGTACAGATTGATAACGCTGCGCAACCAGACCAAGCTTCATTAGACGGGGCCACCGGCTTTGATCAATTTGGGTATCCCACCCAAGGCAACCTCATTACTCAAGCTGAAGCAGCGGGTGCCTTTGTCGTCTCCCGACCCGAAGACGTTGCCACTAACCCCAATAATCCCAGTGAAATTGTCCAAGCGGTGACGGGGGTAGATACATTTGCGATTGGCCCTGATGGCAACGGGGCGGATTCCTTTGGTGCCCTCTATACCCTGGATACAGATTTTTCTAACTTCACGAATGGGGGGCCGCTCACGGCAACGGCCAAGGTTATTTACGATGGGGATGAAGATCCCAACCGGAGTCTTCGCAGCCCTGACAATTTAGACTGGAGCCCAGATGGCTTTATCTATGTGCAAGAGGATGAAGCAGAAGAGGATACCCTGGCCACGGGTGAGTTTCTATTTGGTCAGGGTGCAGCCAATCCCAATGAAGCCAGTATTGTCAGAGTTGACCCCAATACCACCCCTGAGGAAGCCGCAGTCGGTGCGAATGTGACGACCATCGGAGTTGTCGATCGCAGTCAGATTTTTGATCCGACCATTCCAGATCCCTCAACCGCTGTAGATGAAGATTTTGAGCGGACTGAAGATGGAATCTTCGGCCCAGGAGAAATACAGCTAGCGGATGGAACCATCTTGGATGCGGGTGAGTGGGAAACCTCTGGCATCGTCGATGTGTCTGATTTATTTGGAGAAGAAGCAGGCACTATTTTCCTCTTTGATGTGCAAGCTCATGGTTTAGCGGACCAAGACGATGAAAACCCTGTATTTGGAGATGTGACAGCTCTTACGGACGACAACTTATCTGAAGGGGGACAGCTTGCCCTGCTCATCCGATCCGACTCCATCGAGGTGGACAACGATGCTATCAAGCTCGGTACAGAGGGGGATGATGATTTAACGGGGAACGCGGAAGATAACTCTATTCGCGGTCTGGCTGGAGATGATGATATCACTGGCCAGGGTGGAGATGATGACCTGTTTGGCGGACTCGGCGATGATGACGTCAAAGGGGGGCGCGGTGATGATGGCGTTTGGGGAGGTGCTGGCGATGACGACCTTTCCGGAGGCCGAGGAGATGACACCGTGATTGGTGCCGATGGCGAAGATGAACTCCGAGGCGGTCGCGGCGATGATTCCCTTAATGGGGGTGCTGATAACGATACCCTTCGAGGCGGTCGAGGGGATGACACCCTCATCGGGGGGGCTGGTGATGATGAGCTGCGAGGCGGTCGCGGCGATGATTCCCTTGTCGGTGGTGGAGGTTCGGATGACCTCGATGGCGGTAGAGGAATAGATACCGCAGACTTCAGCGATTTGGAGTTTGCTGTCACTGCAAGTTTAGAGGATGGTACAGCCACCTATGAACCTGCCCCGGACGTCACGGTCACAGACACCCTAGAGAATATTGAAAATCTGACGGGAACCGCATTCGATGATTCTCTGACTGGCGACGCTGGCGCTAATGTTCTCAATGGCATCGGGGGAACTGATGAGTTAACCGGTGGCGGAGACAGTGATACGTTCATCTTGGGTGATGAAACAGGTACCTTTTACACCGAGGCAGGGACAACGGATGTCGCTAACATTACTGATTTCGTTTCGGGTGAGGATGTCCTCCAGCTTGCAGGCAGTATCAACGACTATTCCTTCTTTGGAATTGGAGAAAGCTCATCCTTTGCAATTGCCCTTGATGATGGCAATGGAACATTCGATTTTCTCAATGATGATCTGATTGCCTTTGTCGATGATGGATTTGCTGAGTCTGATTTAGTGTTTGTCTAACATGACTAAGCGGTTCATCAGCCCATAAATATGGAGAAATATCTGAAGGGTGGTTACTTTAATTCAGATATTTCTCCTTTACTCTTTCAATGTAAGGAATTTGGAAATAGATATGAAATCACTTCAAAGACTTTAAAGCATAACGATTAAGGCGATATAGCAGACGGATGACAGGGAATTTTCCCCTTCAATCAATTAAAAAACTGAATTGAACACTAGGCTGATTTTTTGATTATGACTAGACCTGAACAGCAAAATAAGTTGATCCATCCAGCTATTCCGGGACATTCTCTTTTAAACCGATGGAATAAAGGTGAACGATCTGCTTGTGAAAGACTGAATAAAGGTGTGGTGATTCCTGAATGGAATCCCTCCTTTCAAATTGCGCCAGATGCAAAAGTCTTTGCCATCGGGTCTTGCTTTGCTCGCAATATTGAAATAGAACTCCAAAAATTGGGGGTTCATGTCACCAGTGCCAATCCGTTTAGCGATGTTATGGAAGTTCGCACGAATTTGCAGCTGGGGCTACTCAATAAATACAATCCCATCTCCATTCACCAAGAATTGGCTTGGGCCGCAGGGGAGAGTTCATTCCCCAATAATGGATTTATAGACTGCAACGGGAAGTTATCTGATCCCTTTCTTCGAGAGCAAACCCCTGGCGGCGACTTAGAAAAAATGAAGGCCCGCAGGACTGCCCTGGAGGACTATTTTGCTCAAATCTATCAAGCGGATCTGGTGATCATTACCCTTGGATTGACAGAAACTTGGTTTGATCGATTAACGAAACTAGCGATTACAGAAGCGCCTTCTCCCCGATTAATGAAGCTTTATCCTCAACGGTTTGGTTTTAAACAGCTGTACCATCCTGATTGCATCAAGGTGCTCCAATCGATTTGCGCGCTTTTAAAAAAATATGGAAAACCCAATCATAAAATTATCTTGACCGTGTCACCCGTCGCTCTCAAGCGTACATTTTCTGGGCAAGATGTGGTCGTAGCCAATATGATGTCAAAATCGACATTACGCTCAGCAGCAGGAGAGATTGCTGCCCATATTGAGGAAGTAGACTATTTCCCCAGCTATGAAGCAGTAATGATGTCAGACCCGTTGCTGGTATGGCAGGAAGATCTTCGTAATGTCACAGAATTTATCGTAAATCAAATCATGAATGAATTTGTTCAAAGGTATGGATTAAAAGCTCCACAAACTAAAGAACAGATCCAGTCAAATTATCATTTTTTGCTGCAAAGAAGACTAGCACTCTCGAAAAAAAATGCAAATTTGCTAGGTAATATCTTGAGTGAACATAGTCAACAGAATCCAAACTTGGATTTCCACAAATTTGGAACTTAGTAGGCATACCATATTAAAGGAATAACTTTTCTTCAAGAAATTTGCATTTCAGTCTTCTCATATCACAATCTTGGGCTCAATAATCTCTAGTGGGTACAGAATGAAGAGAGAAATATAGTGAGTTGATCTGGTTGGAATAATTTTAATCAGCAGGTTTACTAGAATCATTCGTCCAAGAGACGGTCTGTGCCAGTGTCGCAGAAGCCTGCTTCTGTAGCTGCTTGCGCTTGTCATCATAGAACTTGAGTGTATTGAGATTGACATGCCGGAAATACGCCTGGGCATTCTCTTGGCTGTTGGGTGTACGTTTGTCAATGGAGAGTTGGTCTTAAGAGATGAAGAGATCAACGTCACTCCGAAAGGGTTAAAGCGGTTTTACACAATTTGGCAAGCACCGACGAGGACCTCAAATGATACTCGGGATAACTCTAGCTTTTCGACTCACCAGTGAGCCAGGATAGTTCTCTAGTAAGAGGTTAGCCTATCTGACCTTGACTCGAAAAAGTGGACGTTCCCATGATGTGCTTTTGGGTGATTGGCTTTGACCTGATACTTAGACCGTACAGTCACAGTCATCTCAATCTGCAACTCTCGATTGGTTTGTCCCACCCATTTGATTGATTTAATCCAGCCGTTGATGGGGGAATGTACCAGACCCATAGTGTTTAACTTCTCCTCAATCTCCTGCAATTGGGCCGTAAGCTCACCTGTTTGAGTCGAAGAATGCTGTAGAACTTTATTCCTCTGCTGAGAGTCCTGTAGCTTGGCAATTGCGATTGCAAGCTCTCCCTTGGCTTGCAGATACTGGTTCTGCAATTGCCCCAATGGAATATTCTCAGAAATTGGCAGCACGGAGCGGGCATAGTCTGTCCAGGGAGAATCGGCATAGAAAGCTGAGATTGCACTTCTCGCCTGTTCCACATTGAAGCGGGCTTGCTCCACCTCAGCTTCCTCCACTGCAGAGAGGGAAGATATGGCTGGCCTTTGAATTTGCTTAAGTTTGCGGCGCACAATATTACGCTTCCACATGAGCCTGGTTCGGATTGCAGAGCGTTCGCTCAGAAGTTGCCCCTTTACGACTTCATCACCAACCTTGACCTTTAAATCTTCTGGCCGATCTAAGGTCAACCGCAACTTTAATCGTCGAGGAGTATTCTTTTTGGGAGGTGCTGGTCGAAGTGTACTGGTGGGCGACACAGCAGCAATCGTCTCAGTAGTTTCATTTGAAATCTGGGGCTGAGCACACCCCACCAATAGCAACGCTATCGCGATCCCCGTTCTCGCTTCCATTTTGCAATCAACTTTCTTGAACATCCCGTCCCCGTCACCTGTTGAACATGCTGAATCAACGTAGAATATGTAGCCCCTGCTTCTGCCTGATCCAACGCTTTATAGACCTGAGCAATTCGTCGCCAATGGGGACCATTTGGTTTAGAGGGTGGAGGCGGAGTCAGTGCTTCCCGCAAATTCTGAACAAAGTCCCGGTTCACCTCCACATTTAGCCAAGCTGGAACATTATTTCTGATGATAGCTCTAGCTTTGGTAATCAAATTAGCCCCCCTTCTGAATCCTTTGAAAATAAGGGGTGATCTCCACCTTTTGAGCTTGAGTTCCAAATCGACATAATGCCGTCAATGGCTTTAGCTGAGCGACTTTCTGTTCCGCAAATCGAAACTTCCGAGCTACTTTCTTTGCTTCCGTCTGATCAACGGGTAAAACGATTTTGGTGGCAGAGTTGCCAATGACGTCTAAGCTCAAATGTCTTTCTGATTGAGAGGCCAGAACTAAAGCCAAACCGTATTTACGACCGTCAGCGATGATACGATCGCAAGCTGACCCAGTGACCTTGGGCATCTCTTTCGCTTCATCGATGAATAAATAGGTGTGAGGTAGCTTACCCTCAATCTCACCTCGCAACCGATGATTGTTCATCAGTTGGCGGGCCAGGGATTCAGCAGCGATGGCTGCTAACGCAGGGGGCAACTTTGATAAATCCACGCGAATCAGCTTCTCGCTCAACTCCGGTTGAGCCCGATTAAAAATGCCGTAGGTAAAGGTCGCTGCTAACTTGAGCTGTAACTTCTGGCTATCCTTGCAACCATCCTCAATTCGGTCTTCAATGACCCTTTGCACATCCGTAAAGTTGGGAGGCTCTAACGTCCAGGTCGAACTATCAGATTGGAGAATCCCCCGACGGTGATAGCACTCTCCCAAAACCTCCAACGCAAGACCCTCCTGATTAGGGCCTAACCGCAAAGTCTTCTTCAGCAGTGCTGCCACCTGGATTGCTTGTAAGTTGGGACCCCCACCCTCTGGATCCAAATTCAACACCAGCAGATTGATGCCCCAATCACTACTCATATGAAGAGGGAAGCAAGTCTCCCCCTTAATGTCTTGATCACCATGAAAGTCGATCAAGATGACTTGGATTTGAGGATAGGTCTGGCGCAGTGCATAGGCGATCGCTTTCAGGGTCTGCGTCTTGCCCGACCCACTCGCACCAATCGCCACGATATGGCCATTGGGCAACATTTCAGGATTCCAATAGGCACTACCCAACAGGATCCCATCTTCCTCGATCAAATCATTAGTCTGTGGGGTATTGGGGCTGAGTACAGCTTGGGGTAGCGGTTTCTCACGAGCGAACATTGATGGTCCTCACAATAAGTGATCCAGAGGCAAAGTAGGAGCCAAGCTGCTGAGCAACTTCCTGTGGACTGGCTGATACGAGATGTGCGATCGCATATCCCTGAGCAGGCTGTAACGTAATTGTGTTGAATTGCTGAGGGTTGGTCCGCAGTTGAAGATCTTCCGAATCCTCAATGGTCAAAGTCCCGGTAATGTAGGTGCGTTCTGGGGGTAAATTGGCAACAGCAGCGTAAACATCATCACTATCCAAATTGATGGATTGAAGCTGAACTGAAATAGGTGAACTCCGCTGCACCTGAATCTGACTCGCTAGAATTTGAGACTCTTGGCTAACCCCTGCCCGGTAGACGATTCCCTGTGAATCCCTGACCAGTAAGTCATTCTGAGTCAGGGGTTTAATCACCTCAAAGCTGGCATCAATGCGCTGCTGGGTAATGGCATTTCGGCCACGGATTTGGGCAATCATCAGATACTTGCTGCCCTCTTCACCGACAATTTCCACAGCCCCACTGGGAACACCCAGGACTTTGTTGAAAGCAGTGAGGACGCCACCGTTGCTGTTGATGTTTATGGTTGCGATCGCCACCGCCAATAGAGCTACAAACACAAAAACTTCAGCACCACTGCCAGTGGACAACCTCATTCGAGGATTGCCAGGAATTACCAACCGAGCAGAGCTGGGATAAAACGCACAGACCCCAGACTTGGTAAACACATCCCCAAACCAGCCAAAAAAATAACCTAAGATAACCGCTTGCCAAATGCTCTGTCTAAAGGACATCAGGGGCATAGAAATGAAAGCAATCAGCCCAGTGGCAATCAAGCTATGGGTAACTGACCGATGGGGAAAGCGCTTTTCTAGCCATCGGCTTACAGGGAAGAGAATTCTGCCTGGAAGAGATTTACTCGTATCCATATCTGGGAGCTGGGCTGCTAGGGCAGCCGCTCCCAGCACAACTGGATCTGCCGTTCCCATCGTTAAAGCAGTCCCCGCAATACTCAAAGCAGTATGGGTGACAATCATCATCGGCCTAACTTCCCTGACTTGCGCGGCATGGCATAGACCAAAAGACGAATTACACCGACTGCCACGGTAAGAATGCCACCGATTAAATAGAGGCTGGTGCTGTTAAGCCCCAGGCCAATAAAGCGGGTAATAACCAGAATCATCAGGCCAGCAATCAGAAACGGAGTGCCATCAATCCATTGCGTGTGGTCCGGGTTGGTCGCATCGAGACCCAGATATTCTTCACGCACAACCCGTTGAGCCAGCATTGGATTGCCACCACAGCGCTGCTGCAGCTTGGATAGTTGAGACGGCATCATATCGATACCCAGACTTTGAGCTGTGGACCGCATAATCTGACGAATCGGTTTATCAGGTAATGGCTTCAATTCGATTCGAGGAAGCCGCAAAAAGATATCTCGGGCTGGTGGGAAAGTTGCTAGCAGCAATAGAGACTGACCTTGGTCATGGAGCTGAGCCAGCCAGGTGCGAAACTGAACCGTATACCGATGGGCATCATCACAGATGACAAAGGCGGTATTGTCTTTGAGCCATTCTGAGATCGCAGTCGATAACTGGTTCGAGGTAAGAGATTTCCCTTCTATGGTTACTGTTTCAACACCTAACTGCTGAGCTATATCCAAATAGGCTTGTTTCGCTGTTAATGGATGTTCGATCGCAACCATAAAACCCAATTCCTGCAGTTCTTCAGCCACGGCTTCCCCCAGGACACTTTTGCCGATGCCCGCCTCACCGACGACTAGCAAGCTGGAGTTGGCTTGAAGGGCAGCAACAATTCGATTTTTTTCTGCCCTTCTATAGAGGGGAAGGGAAACGGAACTGGCGGGAATACTGGAAAGCGATCGCCGCTGGGAGCCATCTTTAGACACAGCATAGAGATAGACCCGCTCTTCACCGTTGGCGAGTCGCCGTTTGTGGCGTTTAATCGGCATGGTGTTGAGTTCCGATTTGGGGTTCCGGTTTTGGAGACTCCGATCTATGAGTAAGGATGACGGTGATACCGATTGCGATCGCAGCAATCAATACCGTTAACAGACGACTTCGACGACGTTCAGCTCGGAGTCGCTTGGCTTGCCATTGAGCGATTTCGGAGATTGTGTCGAACCATTCCCCCCAGCCGTGATCTGGGCTAGCGGGGTGGGGGATAAAAAATGGTCGGGGTCATAGTAAACGGCGACCCCCGCCAGCATTTGTTTGAGCTGGGTTTGGGAGTCATTGACGGCCTGCTGGAGTTTAGGATCCGTAAATTGGCGAGAAGCGCAATGCATCATGGTCAAGGCATCGAGGGAAATGAGAAGTCCTGCTGCTCGGTGCTCTGCGGCCTGTTGCACATAGCGAAGATCCTGCTGCGCTTCGGCTTCCGTCTCAGAATCGGCTGCAGTATGGGCTTTGGAGCTGACGGACTGTTTTTTACTGGCTCTGCGTTGGACCTCTTCTAGGACTTCTTCAGGGTATTCGTCCGCTTTAGGGTAGCCGAGTTCGGCTGCGATCGCTTCAATCTTGCGACGACTGCCATATTTCATCAGTTCAGTGATTGGTACCATTCGGGATTCCTCATTTTTTCAAGAAGCTCTGTTCTACTGCCGCCACACGCATAATGCTGGTTCATAGCCCTCAGTTGTGCCATCTGTTCTTCATCAAATTCCTGCAAACCCACCTCAAAGCTCAAATCAGCACACCACTTACTGATGAGGCTAGGGTCGAGAGGATGGGCAGGTGATCTTCCCCGCTCCTCCGACAGAATTTGCAAGGCATCTTTACGAGACAACAACAGAGATGAACGATTCACAAATAGCTGAATGAATTATTCACATTGATAGGTAAGTCTTTTAGAAAGGCATACAAATAACCATATTAGTTTATTTGTACTATATTGAGTGATTTTTCTACTGAGCTGTAGCAAAATAATTAGAATCGCTTCCCACCCCAAATCACTCGGCCAATAATCTGAAACTCCTCCGTCAACTGAGATAAATCCACCTCAATTGGCTGATAGATGGGATTATCACTAATAATCTTCAAAACCTTTCCCGATAACCAATGCAGACGTTTAATCTGCAAATGTCCATCCCGGCGCAACACATAAACTCCATCCGTTCCCCCTTCCGCTTGATGCTGATCCACCAGCACCACATCTCCAGGTCGCAGAGTTGGCTCCATAGAATCTCCACTGACATGAATCAAACTCAAATGAGCTGGGCTAGTACGTAATTCACTACGAATCCAGGATCGACTAAACGCGATCAGTTCCTCGATCTGCTCCTTGTCCCCAGCAATCATGCCTTCCCCAGCTCCCGCTTGAACATCGTAGAGAGGGATTTGGACATAAGTGCCATCACCAATCCCCCCATCCGACCGCCGAATAGGTCCCCGACCCAACACTAGCCATTCAATATTGACCTCAAGCTTTTCAGCCAGTAGCTCCAAATAGTTTCGAGCGGGTTCCGTGCCCGCCATCCATTTTCGGATCGTTCGGTCATTCACCCCGACCACTTTAGCGAGATGAGTTGCATTTTTGTACTCATCCACCAAGATAGCCATTCGACCTGTAAAACTCTCTGCATTAAAGACCTTACGCATGGGGTTGTCCACCACTGACTCATGCCAAGAATTATATGACTATTCTGCATCAATATCCTTTTTTGAGATAGTACATATATACTGTTTAAAGAAATCGCCTTTCTGCAGGTGTCCTATCCATGGGTCTGACCAGCAGATAGGTTTTGCGTTGGGCATTTATATGTTTGAGATTCAAGACTTTATCAACTTCAACGCTAGCGGACGAGCGTACTGTCCTAGCTGCTGTCGTAAAAAGGGGCGTCGTCCATCCCAGAAAAGCTTGGCTCTGTTAGACAGTGGAGCGTACAAATGTCATGCAGGCTGTACTCCTGAAGAAATCCGCGACAGCCTAAGTACAGAAAGGTCTGTCGCTAAGAATCAGGTGAATTCAGATCCCCCGTTAGTCTATTTTGCGAATCAACTACAGGCGACTACCGATTGGTTGCTCAATGGCAATGATGGAAAACGAGGACAGGCACAACAGTGGCTGAAAGAACGAGGGATAACCACTGAGCTAATTCAACACTATCGTTTAGGTTTGGTGACCCATCATAGTCGAGCTGGAATTGTCATTCCTGTTTCTGCAGATGATCAAGATACTCGTTACTACCGAAAGATCAGAATTGAACCTTGGGGCAATCGACCCACCTGGTCTCAGAAGGGGGTGCCTGCGATGGTCTACTTCACCCATAAGCCCAAGGCAGCTACGCAGACCTATCTATGTGAGGGGGAATGGGATGCGATCTTGTTGGGGTGGGCGATGCGAGACGATACGGAGATTGCGATCGCAACCTTCACTTGTGGCTGTAATGTCATTCCTCCCACTGAGCAACTTCAGCGTCTGCCTGGCCCAGTCACGATTTTCTATGACCTAGATCTTCCGGGGCAAAAGGGTGCAGAAAAGCTGGCTCACCAATTGGGAAATAGAGCCAGGATCGCTCAAGTGCCTTTTAATCAGACCCCCATTCCTAAGGGATGGGATATCAGCGATGCTCTGAATGCAGGTTGTAGCATCAGCCAAATCAAGGCCGCTGCACGACAGGCCACTCGGCCCAATCATAAGACTCATGATATCTGCCTCAACTATGAGCAGTGTCTGGAGAAGATTGACGAAATCCTTCAGATTGAAGATACTGCTCGCCAACTGTGGGAGCTAAACCAACTGGCAAAACGGGCCGAACTCTCGACCGCTCAGCTTCGCAAAATCCACCAGACGCGCTTGGAATGTGCTCGTCCTTTTGCCCCAATGGATGTGGTTGATTTCCTCGCCCGGGCTCCAGAAAGTCGAGAGTGGATTATTGCGGGCAAGATTCCCAAGGCCAGCACGATTGCGTTGATTGCAGATGGGGGTACGGGTAAAAGTCGGCTGAGCTATGATTTGGCCTATGCTGTGGCTTCTGGCCAATCTTGGAATGGCTTTCGGACGACTCAGGGTAAAGTTCTGATTATCCAAACTGATGAGCCGGATGTGGATTTCTCTGATTCCCTGCGGGATGCCAACTATGAGCAGTTCCAGCCGGGGATGGTGCAGGTGGAGACGGAATGGCAGTTTTCCCAACTGCCCCAGCTCACCCGCTGGATTGAGCAAGAGCGACCAACGTTAGTGATTATCGATTCCTTTACAGCTGCTAATCGGGCAAGTGAGCTAGCAGAGAAGGATACCAATTATGGGGCTTGTATCTATGACTTACGGAATATTGCGAATACCTATGGCTGCACATTTTTGATTCTCCACCATACGAACAAGCTAGGGGAGAGTCGGGGGACAACTGCGATTCCTGATAATGTCAGCGAAGTTTGGTATCTCCGTCACCCGAAGTCAGAAGACAACTTGCCTGAAGACCAGCGCATCTGGAGTATCAATAAATCTCGTAGTCGCTGTTCTGGCAAGTTTGTGATTAGCTATGACCCAGATGACTGTGTGATTGTTTACCACGGTGCCTTCAAATGCACACCACAAGGGCAAGGTGGTCTTGAAGGGAGATTATTAGACCATTTCCAACACGCTCCAGGGATTGTGTTTGAGATTGCTGAATTGGCCCTTCAGTTTAGCTGTAGTGAATCTCATATGCGCAGACTGGTGAAGCGCCTGTGGCGACAGGGCCATATTACGGAAGGGATCCGAGAGGTTGATGCCAATAATGGTCGCGGTGGCAAATCCCGCAAAAAAATATTCACGTATCCCGAATCAGATGATCAAGTGACTGAAACCCAATCTAGGCAAGGGCTAGTATCAGGTGATCGTAATTCACCCTCTTCGGATCAGGTGACTCCAACAACGGTATATCAAGGATCTTTGTCGTCTGATCACCCCATTGCTCAGACACGCGATTTAAATAGGGCTTGCTTCGAAAGTCTAAGGTTGAATATTTGCAGTGTATCCAAGTGTTGAGCGCCCTTGAGAAGTGCAAGGAAAATCGTTCAAAATACTCAAAACCTTTGCACATGCACCCCAATGTATCGTCGCCCATCCCCCGGTCAACTGTCCTTTAAGAACTTCTACTTGCCCTTCGGAGGCAAACTATCAGAAGAGAATCGCTGGGTCAAACTCGCCGAGCTGATTCCTTGGGAGAGCTTTGAGTCAGAGTATGCAGAGGAATTCAGTCAGACCATGGGGGCACCTGCCAAACCCTTTCGTGTGGCCTTAGGGACCTTAATCATCAAAGAGAAACTGGGTGTATCCGATGCAGAGACCGTAGAACAGATTCGAGAGAACCCCTACTTGCAGTACTTTCTGGGTTTTAGTGAATATCGAGAGAGTGCTCCGTTTGATGCCTCCATGCTGGTTCACTTTCGCCAACGGTTGAATCTAGAGCTGCTGACTCAAGTCAACGACGCAGTCGTGGAATCAGTGCTCGCATCTGAGGGTTCTCCTGTTGTGATGTCCCCTGAGTCATCTCCTTCTCCTGAAGATGACGAAGATGAGCCTCCTGCCCCTCCCAACCAGGGCCAATTGTTGATAGACGCGACCTGTGCGCCAGCCGATATTCGCTATCCGACAGACTTAGATCTGCTCAATGATGCCCGCAAAGCGAGTGAAGCCATCCTTGATGCTTTATATGCTCAAGTCATGCTGTCTCTCAAGGGCAAACCTCGCACCTACCGCCAAAAGGCCCGCAAAGCTTATCTGGCCATTGCCAAGAAACGTCAACCGAGTCGCAAGCTGATTCGTAAAGGGATTCGTCAGCAGTTGGGCTATGTGCGTCGGAATCTAGCCCACATTGATGGATTGATAGCTTTAGGAGCGTCTCTGTCCCGACTGTCCCGGCGACAGTACCGTCTGTTGCTGGTGATTCATGAAGTCTTTCGACAGCAAGAGTGGATGTATCAACAGCACGTGCGTCGAGTAGATGACCGTATTGTCAGCCTCACTCAGCCTCATGTCCGACCGATGGTCCGAGGCAAAGCTGGAGTACCTGTTGAGTTTGGGGCCAAGCTATCCCTCAGTTGTGTCAACGGATGTGTGTTTCTGGAACGTTTAAGCTGGGATGCGTTCAATGAATCCCAGCATCTTCAATATCAAGTGGAAGCTTTTCATCGTCGCTTTGGCCATTATCCTCTCTCAGTCCATGCCGACCAAATCTATCGAACCCGAGCTAATCGACGATGGTGTAAAGCTCGAGGTATCCGATTGAGTGGACCACCGTTAGGAAGACCTCAACAAGACCCCCAGGTGCAGGGCCAACTCAAGCAACAAGCACGGGAGGACGAAAAGGTGAGAGTCCAAATTGAGGGCAAGTTTGGGCAGGCCAAGCGAAGATTTGGCTTGAATCGAGTGATGGCGAAGTTAGCGGATACGGCTGCTAGTGCGATTGCTATCACGTTCTTGGTGATGAATCTAGAGCGGTGGCTCCGCCACCTTTTATCATTCATTTTTGGGTGGGATTGCTGGTGTTGGAAAGCGTTATGGAGCTGCCAGGGCTGCCTTGGGGCTTTTCTAGGGCCAGTGAAGGAATATGGCCCTGGCCGTCACAACTGGGTTGATTGTACGATTTGATGCCAGGAATTAGCTCAATTTACTTTTTCAGCAAACCCTAAATAATGGGCGTGAACTCGCTGTTCAAAATGATCAAGTCCTGAAAAGTCCGTCAGAGCAAGGGTCGGTGTCTCTTGATCATCACCATCAGCAAACTGGTGTGAGTCCACCTACACCAGAGCTAAAGGAAGGCGATTGGGTGGAATTATTAACGGGGTATTTTACGGGTCGCCAGGTGCAGGTAGTGGGGTTTCCTCGTAAAAAGCCTGGATGGGTGGAAGTTAAGGGTAAGGCTTGGCTGATCACCAAAGAATATGAGCGCCAGGATGTACGACTAATTCGGAGGGCAACGCCATGACAACTCCCGCCAATTCACAACCCGCTGTTTGGTGCAACAAACATGAGGCCGCTAAGATTGTCGGTCTTTCTGAATCCAGCTTGAAAAAGCTGCGGCTTTCCAATCAACTGATTGAGGGGATTCACTGGGTTCGCTATTCCAGCCGCTGTGTCCGCTATAACGTCGAGCTGATGAAAGACTGGGCCGCAACGCGGATGGATAAAGGCACCCATAACCAGGCGATTGAGAACTTTTTGGGGGCATTGCCCTCCAATCAGCCACCCCCTCGAAGGCGAAGAAAGAAAAAGCGCTCCCCTTAAAATTCAGGCACCACAAGTTCTCGCTTCGTTCCGGCATAGTGCTTGTAAATGATTTCGGGAGAGTTACCCACTAATCCAGCGACATCCTTGGCATCCAAACCATTCTCTAGGGCCAAGGTAATAAAGGTATGACGGGTTTGATAAGGCTTACGGTAGCGAATCTCCTTCAGGTTTCCCAGAATAGTTTTCCAGGCCCGATTCCGAAAATTATGGAAGTCAATTAGCTTGCCACCTGGGCTAGGAAAAACTAGAAGTTCGGGTTCACAGTCCGAGGGTTGGTGAGTGATCAGAAGGTCTCGTAAGGAAGTGTTGCAAGGGAATTGACGACGCTCTTGCGTTTTTAACCCCTTGCGCATTTTTAGGCCATATTCCGTATCTATGGCTGACTGCTCAAAAATAATCAGCTGGAAGTCAGGTGCGATATGTTTCCACTGCAAGGCGATGGCTTCGGACGGTCGGCAGCCCGTTTTAAATAGGAAGCTGACAAAGGGGCCGTAGTGGCCATAATACTGATTCGCTGTAAAAGCCTGAATGATTTGATTACGCTCCTGCTGGGTAAAGGGATCGATCTGTTGCTTTTTTCCATTTTTGGGAAGCTTGAGTTCCTTCGCCATACCGCTAAAGGGATTGACCTCAATTAGATTGCTGTTGGTGGCCCAGTCACAACAGGACGACAGCTGAGTGATCAAGCGCTTGGCTGCATTGGCAGGTTTATGGGCCACAACCCAATCTCGAATTTGGACGGAATCCTCTAGCGATCTCGTTGGTAGTTGTCTTGTGATGACCCGTTCAGCAGTCACTAGCTCTTTTGCTAGATAGTTTGGCGATACGCTAGGGCGTTTGAACTCAACATACTGTTCCCACAGCTGATCAAGGCTGGGCAGGGTGGGTGGTGTTGGGGTAATTGGGGTAATGGAGCTGCGGGTAAATTGAGGCTTGTACTTCTCAAGGGTTTCATCAAAGTTGTCCGAGACGATGTCCAACTCAATTGCTCTGGCCTTCATTTCCGCCAGTTTGCGATGGGTCTGGGAGTCCGATAAGCCCAAACTGAGGTAATGTCGCTTGCCACCGCAAGAAAAGACAAGCTGCAGTCGATCATTCGAGACCTTGATTTTAACGGAACCTTTGCTGGCTTTAGCTTTAGGCGTTTGAGTGTCCATCAAATCTTACTTGGGGTAAAAGCTCTTGTGCCCGGCTTATTTTTACCCCAATTTTACCCCAATTTTTACCCCAATCATGCCCAACGAGGCCCAATTTTAGTACATATGTTCTGTATTTTCGCGATCAAAAAGGGACTCCTGAAACTTAGGAATCCCTGAAAGGGTATATATTTCGAGGTTTTTTCAAAAACGAGCATGGAGGGATTCGAACCCCCGACCCTCAGAACCGGAATCTGATGCTCTATCCACTGAGCTACATGCCCTTATTGGTGTAGATGATTAATCTACCTCGCAAGTATAGCGTTTATGGCTTCAACCCATAAACGCCAGAATCATTTCTTAGCCAAATCCTTTGCTGCTATTGGTGGAATCGGTGGTTAAGCAGTTTTCGATTTGCGATCGCAACTTGTCATGATCCAAATCTTGCCCAATTAACACCAGTTGATTTTTGGGCTCGCCCCGCCAGTCCTCATCATCTAGAGAAAAACGCTTGCCACTTAAGTGAAACACATGACGCTTCTCACTTTCATCAAACCACAGAATCCCCTTTGCTCGGAAAACGTTGAGGGGAAGTTGTTCATCCAAGAAATGCTGGAACTTTCGCACTGAGAAGGGGCGATCGCTCTGGAACGAGAGGGATGTAAACCCATCGTTATCTAAATGATGGGAGTGATGGTCATGATCATGTTCACAATGACCATGGTCGTGATCACAATTGCTGTGGTCGTGATGATCGTGGTCGTGTCCATGATTGTGGTGGTCGTGGTGTCCATGATCGTGGTGGTCGTGATCGTGCCCATGGTCATGGCTGTGGCCATGATCGTTGTGATCATCTTCAAAGTACTTATCGGATTCAAATAGCCCGACACTCAAAATCAGCGGCAGGGAAACCTGACTTTTGGTGGTCCTGATGATCCGAGCACCTTCTCGCATTTCCCGGACGCGCACTTCTAACAGATCCAGATCTGCTTCATCCACCAGATCGGCTTTATTGAGCAAAATAATATCGCCATAGGCAATCTGGCTTTGGGCGGCTTCGCTATTAAACAAGTCCAAACTAAAGTTTTCAGAATCGACCACCGTCACGATTGAATCTAAGCGCGTCACATCCCGCAAATCGGTGCCTAGGAAGGTTAAAGCAACGGGGAGAGGATCCGCTAACCCTGTTGTTTCCACCACCAGATAATCAATCTTGTCGGACCGCTCCAGAACCTTGTAGACCGCTTCGACTAAATCATTATTAATGGTGCAGCAGATACAGCCATTGCTTAGCTCCACCATATCTTCACCAGTGGTGATCAGGAGGTCATTATCAATACCAATTTCACCGAATTCATTGACCAGAACAGCCGTTTTTAAACCTTCTTGATTAGAGAGAATGTGGTTTAACAGGGTTGTCTTTCCACTACCCAAAAAGCCCGTGATAATGGTGACGGGTAACCCGCGCTTATCAGCCGTCATGGTCTGAGTGGGTTCGGAAGTTGTTGTGGTCATAGTCTTGCTCAGAGATACCGCCGCTGAAGAACAGATAAAAGAGTGTAGTCCCTTCCTCTCATACTAAAGGATGGCCCTTTGGGAAAGTCCTAAACTTTAACTAAATCTAAGGTCGTTTGGTGACTCGGTCTGGAATCGCAGCGACTGCCTGCCAAACCGGTAGCAAGTCGTTTTGCAACACCTCTAGCCAAGTGGGCCAATGCTGATCAATATGGGCGAGAGTGGCTTGTTTCATCTGGGCGAGCTGATCCGGGTCGTGATACAGGGATGCGATCGCACCCGCCCAAGTCTCAGGCAAATCGTCTTCAATCACAATGCCATCTTCCCCAGATGCCTGTACCGACTGGTACGCTCCTCCGTGACTAGAAATAATGACCGGCAAGCCGGATGCTTTCGCTTCCACAATCACATTGCCGATGGTCTCTGTTTGGGAAGGAAACACAAACAGATCGGCACTGGCAAAGATGGGGCCCAGCTGATCATGGTCAATGGTGCCTGTTAAGGTCACATGGTTCCCAAGGATAGCCTGCACTTCTTGATCGCTACTGCCTTGACCGACAACGAGGGCATGAACGGGCAGCCCCTGATCCAACAGAATCTTCACGGCTTGGGCAAAGGTAAGGATATTTTTGCAGGCGTCTAGTCGCCCCACAAATAGCAGCAGAAATTTTCCCGGGGGTAGGTTATAGATTTGTTCCAGCCAGGGGCGATCGCGGTGGTGAGGATGAAACAAATCCTTATCAATACCTCGTCGAAGGTGGGAAATTTGGGACTTGGGCAACACGGTATTCACCACCCCAAAGTCTGAAGGCTGAGCGGTGAACACATGGGCACAGGATTGCCAATACCGTTTCTGCCGAGTCACCATCCACTGCTTATACCGTCGGGGGATTTGCAGTTGTTGGGAGAACAGTTGATTCAACCACCCCTGGCCAAAGAGTTTCCCCAGGGCTTGCTCCGTATAGATTCGGGAATATTCCGGGGTATCGGTATGGATGGAGGCGACTAGAGGTTTGCCCTGCTTATGGCAATAGCGCAGGGCTGTTTTACCAAACGTAAATTGGGGATGGGTGATATGGATGATATCAAGTTGGTCTAAATAGGGAACGAGAGCTGGATTAGAGGGGGCAATATCTGTATGGCCGGGTACATCTTTCAGGAAGGTCAGTCGTTCTGTACTAAATCGAGGCGGATGCAAGACATAGCGAACATTAGGGGCAAGTTTGATTTCCTGTGCTTGGTCGCCTAAAAAATGCAGGCTTAATTCAAGCTCTTCTGGCAATGTGGCTGCGGCTTTGGCAAAGGATTCCCAACATTTAACATGCCCACCTGCGGCTTGGTGCCATCTTAAATCTATAAACACCCCAACCGAAACCATATCTCATCCCTTAACTGATCATGATCACAGAATATCGAGCGGTGGCCCCCAACAATAGCGATTTGAAGAAATTAACTGTTTCGCTGGTTGAATCAGGCGGTTGGAAACCCATCCAGAATGCAATTTAAAACTAACGTTTGGTGCTTCAAGGAGCAGAACTGCCATAATATCTATCCCGACTGGATAAATCAACTGCAACCGATACAGAACCTGCGGCCATGCAAGGCCAGTTTTTGATACGCTATGGTTGCTTCAGTGTTCTGGACGTTTGAGGGATGGTCCTCAATTGATGTTTCTAACCTTAGAAACTTCCCTGTGACTGCATCTTTAAAAGTGAGGAGTGAAACTGTGCAGAAAACCTTATTTTTGAGTCCCCCCTCTTTTGATGGATTTGACGGGGGTGCTGGCGCTCGGTATCAAGCCAAACGCGAAATTACTTCCTTTTGGTATCCCACCTGGCTAGCCCAGCCTGCAGCCTTAGTGCCGGGGAGTAAGCTGATTGATGCCCCACCCCATGAACAAACCGTCGAGGATGTGCTTAAGGTCGCCAAAGATTATGACTTGGTGATTATGCACACCAGCACGCCTTCCCTCGCCAATGATGTCAAATGTGCGGAAGCGATTAAGGCCCAGAAGCCGGGTACTCAGGTGGGTTTTATTGGTGCCCACGTTGCCGTTTTACCCGAA
This sequence comes from Acaryochloris sp. CCMEE 5410, assembly GCF_000238775.2. Taxonomy (NCBI): domain Bacteria; kingdom Bacillati; phylum Cyanobacteriota; class Cyanophyceae; order Acaryochloridales; family Acaryochloridaceae; genus Acaryochloris; species Acaryochloris sp. CCMEE 5410. The sequence continues at coordinate 590,509 of NZ_AFEJ02000001.1, forward strand.
GAAACCCTGCGGGATAACCCCATTATTGATTTTGTTTGTCGCAACGAATTTGACTATACCTGCAAAGATGTGGCCGAAGGCCTACCTCTATCAGAGATCAAGGGGCTTAGCTATCGCGACGCAGAGAATCAAATTCAACACAATCCCGAGCGGGACCTGATCCACGACTGGGACGCCATGCCCAGCGTCTTGCCCGTTTATGCTCGCGATTTGGATATCAAAAAGTATTTTATTGGCTATCTTCTCCATCCCTATATTTCCTTTTATACCGGGCGGGGCTGTCCCGCTAAGTGCTCCTTTTGTTTGTGGCCCCAAACCATTGGTGGTCATAATTACCGCGCTAAAAGCCCCGAGGCCGTGGGCAAAGAAATGGAGCAGGCCAAGTACCTGTTTGGGGATACGGTGCGGGAATATATGTTTGATGACGATACGTTCACGATTGATAAACCTCGTGCGATCGCAATTAGTGAACATCTCAAACGTCTCAAACTCACCTGGAGCTGCAATGCTCGGGCCAACCTGGATTACGACACCCTCAAACAGTTACGGGATAACGGACTCCGCCTATTGTTAGTGGGGTTTGAATCGGGCAACCAGCAAATTCTAGACGGCATCAATAAGGGCATCAAACTGGAAGTGGCCCGGAAGTTTATGGCTAACTGTCGCAAACTCGGTATCACCGTCCACGGCACCTTTATTATTGGCCTTCCTAACGAAAGCCAGGAAACCATTGAGGAAACGATTCGGTTTGCCTGTGAGGTGAATCCCCATACCATTCAGGTTTCGATTGCGGCCCCCTATCCCGGCACGGCCCTTTACGCCCAGGCCAAAGAGAACAACTGGTTTAGCGATACCTCTCTACTTGCAGATTCAGGGATTCAAACTTCCACCTTGGCCTATCCCAATCTTTCTAGTGCCGCCATTGAGGATGCCGTCGAGCGCATGTATCGCCGCTTCTACTTCCGGCCCCAAGCGATTATTCCGATTGTGGGTGAGATGCTGGGAGACCCACAAATGTTGGTTCGCCGTCTGCGGGAAGGTCGTGAGTTTTTTGCCTATTTGAAGGAGCGGCAAACTGAGGCGGCTGCTAAAGCTTGAGGCCATAAAGGATCGCCTAACGGTTTGAGTGGCCGATGTAAACCCACCTTACCCCTCCCAGGAGGGGATAGTCGGTGGATAGGGAGAGAGGAAATTCACTATTTTTTAGGAAATCGTTCAATAAATCTTGAGTAAATTTGGGGGGATATGCAAGTGATGATCAAACTGGGCAGCAGGGACCATAAACAACTGTTCTGTCGTAGCTTTTTAGACACCTATTTGGACTACGAGCCAGAAAACTTACCCTGGCCGGATCTCGATCCCGTTTCCTTGGAGCGCTTACGCGGGATTCCCTTTTGGCGGGAAGCCCTCCTAACGGAAAGTGAAGCCGGGGTGATGGTCAGTGCCTTTGCCGAAACCATTACGGACCCCCTGATTAAAGAAGCCGTTGCGCTTCAGGGCCGAGAAGAGCATCGCCATGCCCGCTTATTGCGGCATCTGATTAAGAGGTATGACATTGAAATGTCCCCTCTCCCCGAGATTACCGTTCCCGATCAGATTGAAACGGCCTTTACGGATTTTGGTTTTGGCGAATGCCTGGATTCTTACTTTGCCTTTGGCATGTTTGATTTAGCTCGCCAAGCCCAGTACATGCCAGAGAGCATCTTTAAGATTTTCGATCCGATTTTGGATGAAGAAGCTCGCCATATTGTCTTCTTCGTCAACTGGGTAACCTACCTACATATTCAGCAGGGCTGGAACTTGGAAGGATTGCGCAGTTTTAGAGCCTTCTGGCATTACGGCAAGGCATTAAAGACTTTAATTCAAGCCTTTGGCGGCAGTGCCGCAGACCAGGAAGGCAAGCCCTTTACGGCTTCTGAGGCAGGGCATTTTATGGATGATTTGACGGCCAATCAGTTCTTTAGGACTTGCTTGGATGCCAACCACCAACGGATGCAACGGTTTGATAAGCAGCTTTTACAGCCCCTATTAATGCCTCGGTTATCCAAATTGGCCTTGACCTGCCTGCGATTATGGCCCAGCCGTGATCCGGTTCCGTCGGTCCAGAGAGGCTAGGATGCCCAGGTGGATAAGGGGCAGACAACCATGACTGGCCGACGGTATGTAATCGTCAATGGTGATGATTTTGGGTTTTCCCACGGGGTGAATGAAGGGATTATTCAAGCCCATACCCACGGCATTCTCACCAGTACCAGTCTGATGGTGACGGGGGACGCAGTTGACGAAGCGGTTGACTTGGCTAAACACCATCCAAGTCTGGGGGTGGGTCTGCATGTGGTGTTGGGCTGCGGCAAAGCAGCACTGCCTCCTGAGCAAATTCCCCATTTGGTGGATGAGCAGGGTCGGTTCCCGGATAATCCGGCCCAGGCGGGCTGGCGATACTACTTCAATCAGGCGGCTCGCCGAGAACTGCACCAGGAAATTGAAGCCCAACTCCAGCGCTTTTTAGCAACGGGTCTGCCCCTTTCCCATGTGGATGGACATTTACACCACCATGCGAATCCTGCTGTCCTGGAGGTCTTGTTGGCTTTAGCTCCGAAATACAATATCCCCGTTATCCGGCTTCCCCATGAGGAGTTGACCTATACCTTAAAGGCAGATTTCCAGGGCTGGCTAGCGAAGGGATTGGGTTGGTCCGTGTTTAGCCTGCTGCGTCGCCATGGAGAGAAGGTGTTATCGGGTCAGGGGATACGGTATGCTGAGCGGGTCTACGGGCTTTTGCAATCTGGCGCTGTCACGGAGTCCTATTTGCTGGGATTAATTCCCCAAATTCAGGCCAATGTTGTGGAGCTGTATGCCCATCCTGCGATCGCATATCCCCATGAACCGATCAATGGCCCTGAGGGAGCGGGAGAGCGGGAATTGTCAGCCTTGCTCAGCCAGTCGGTCAAAGACCAGTTGCAAGCCAGTGGATTTCAACTCACTAATTTTCCTGAACTGATTGCTTCAGCCGCATTTTGATCAATTTTCTGCTTATCTTCCTGCTGATCTCTACTCAAGTACTCGGTGATATTTGGCTGAGTCGGGGGATGAAAGTCTTCGGTGAGATCACGTCATTTCATCCGGATGCCCTAGGGCAGTTAGTCGGCTATTTATTCACAAGCCCTTGGATTGGCTTGGGAGTCGTCACTCTTACGGTCTCCATGCTGATTTATCTCGTATCCCTGACCCGACTGGATATGAGCTTTGTGCTACCGATGCATGCCTTTAGCTATGTGCTCAATGCCTTGATGGCTTGGCTCATTTTGAAGGAGCCAGTCTCTTTAGCCCGTTGGTTGGCGGCAATTTTTATCTCCTTGGGCGTGTTTATTGTGGGTTGGAGTAAGCGAATAGACGATCGCAAGGCTCAGCTGCAGAAAGACACTGATCCGAATATGAAGTCCTCTTGGATGCTGCTGCTGCCCTTAAGTTTTTACTTGCCTAAGATGTGGTTAGGGGTATTGGTGCTAGTCTTGGCAGACTGTACGGCGGATATCTTAGTGGCCCGTGGCGTCAAGAAAATTGGCAAATTTTCAGCTCGCTCTTTGACTTCCATTTTGCAGTGGCTAAAAAGTGTATTTGTGAATCCAGGGGTACTGATCGGGGTGGCAAGCTATACGGTTTCGTTTTTGATGTTTATTTCCCTCTTGAGCTGGGCTGATATTAGCTTGGTTCGCCCGGCTACCGGCTTGGGTTACATTATCAATCTCTGTGGTGCCCACTTTATTCTGAAGGAGCATATTTCTCCGGGACGGTTAGCTGGCATTATTGTCATTGGTTGGGGTGTGGGCATTATTTCTTTAACGGGTTAGGCCCCTGTTTCCATGTTGGGTGTATGACTGCTTATCTTCCTTGGCTGATCTTTCCGTTTTGCTGCACGGCGGTACTGTACTACTGCTATGCCATTTATGCGACGGTCGATTTTTTCCATCAAGACCATCGGGTTGATCCTGACTTTCATCCTCCGGTGACCATCCTCAAACCCCTATGTGGTGTGGATGTGAATACCTATGAGAATTTGGCCTCCTTTTGCCATCAGGATTATGCCCAGTATCAAGTCATCTTTAGTGTGCGCGAGGCGACGGACCCCTGTCTCCAGGTTGTAGAGCAGCTCATCCAAGCATTTCCTGAAGTGGATATTGAATTGGTGGTGTGCGATCTCACCATTGGTACCAACCTGAAAGTCAGCAACCTAGCCAATGGGGTAAAGAAGGCCAAACATGACGTAATTGTGCTGGCCGACTGCGACATTTTGGTCCAACCTGATTATTTACAGCAAATTGTTCAGCCCCTAGCAAACCCTGAAGTGGGCGTGGTAACTTGCCTCTATAATTCTTGGGCCAAGGGGTGGTTGGCGGGGTTTGAAGCCTTGGGGATTGCCACCCGCAACCATGCCAATGTTTTAGCAGCCCATAAGCTAGAAGGGATGCATTTTGCCTTTGGCTCCACTATTGTGATTCGGCAAGCGGCCTTAGCCAAGATTGGAGGTTTTGCGGCCTTAGCCGATCACTTGGCTGATGATTTCCATATGGGCAATTTGCCCACTCAAGTGGGCTATCAGGTTGTTTTGTCCCCCTATATTGTGGAACATCAACTGGCGACCACAAATTTATCTGAGTTCTTTCATCGACAAGCTCGGTGGGCTCGGTGTGTCCGCGTAGAGCGTTTTTGGGGCTACGTGGGGTTGCTGTTCACCTTCGGCACCACAAGCGGAATCTTTTTTTTGCTGGCAACTCAAGGGTCCATGTTGGGGTGGTCTGTACTGGTCGTTATGCTAGCCAGCCGCTGGATAATGGCTTGGGTGATTGCGATTTACTATCTTCATGATCGGGTGGCTCAGAGACTATGGTGGTTGGTCCCCCTTCGGGACTTGATCAACTTTGCCATTTGGGGCTATGGAATGGTGGGAACGACGGTGGAATGGCGTGGATATCGGTATAAGCTGCGCAAAAATGGCAAGCTTACCCAAATTATCTCCACTGGGTAGTGTTTTCTGGCTTTTTTATTGCCTGGCAATTCAACGATAAAACAAACCCCTGCTAGCTATCAAAACTAGCAGGGTACTTTAATCTACGGGTGATCAATAAGCGCTTTTACGCGTACTGAGAAGCATTAATTCGGTCGAGTGACTTGAATATTTGATTGCACAGGATATTGGGCATTTTGGTTGGAATTAAAGACGTTAAAGACCAAAACAAGACAATAAGCAAAAATTAGCGTTAATTCAATGGTTACCAGTTTCCAGATTTGCATTTTCCCCCCTAAAAAAGACAAGGTTTAGACAAGATTTATCTAGGATAACGCATATAAAAAAAACAATGATTATTAAAATCTTAAAAAAGGAATAGTGTATCAGTTAATACAATTTTTATTATTCCAGAAGCAATATCTAGTAATGCTTTTATGCGTTTATCCCTGATAATAGAAAATTGCAATATTAGTCTTTTTTGGTAGAATAAAAACAATATCAACTGCTTATTTCACCTAGAAGAAAGGCGCAAATAAAAAAGATGGCTTGACCAAGTAGCGATAGTATTAGATCTTTTCTGAAATTCGTGTGTAATTGTTTTAATTTTGTTAAATATATTAATGTTTGGCCCTAATTAAGTAAAAAGAGTATTCCCATTTTTAGCTGATCTTGATCAAACACCTCCCTTGATCCAGAAGATGCACGATGAGAATTACCTAGGGATCCTCTCAGGCATTACCTTTGAGGCTTGTTAGTTCAGGAACACAAGATATTAATGGCCAAGCCAGGAGCATTTGGATTACGGAAAGGCAGATGTTTGCAGAGAAATCCAAGGTCGGAGAGGTACTCAGATATTCCTGATTGTGGTTGTTAATCACTCAAAATAGTGCGGTTATGAGCCCTCTTCTCAAGAAGACCAACCACCATAAACAATATTTGGTGCTTTTACAGGGAAAAGAGCTGAGACTAAGCAGCTATAGAATTGAAAATGTTTAGAACCGAAGATTTAAGCTAATTTGCAGCAGTCAAGGAGCCTAGTTGATGTTTCGTTAACCTAAATCTTGAAACTTGGATGATGAACTGAGATGATTTTAAAAGATTGAAGAGAAATGGGAGACAACCATAAGGGGCAGGTTAGAGACCTGAGCAGAAACGGATTCTCCACCCGTTATATATCCCATGCAACCATCCATTAGCATATAAACTGCTACGAGGCCGATTGCAGACACAGCGACGAGTACCCCCGCAAAGATGAGAGACTTCTCACTGGAGTGGTGAGCCGTCTTCATTAATTGCAAGGACCACATCACAAGTCCAATAGCACCGACAAGCAGAATAATCATAACTTTACTAATTTTAATAAAATTAAAGACTAATCCACCACAAATCTGTGATTTTACAGTTTGATTTAAGAATTAAGACAGGCGGATCGGAACTCTGTGATCCTGCAAATGAGTTTTTATTTCAGCAATAGAGAGCTGCCCGTAGTGCAGTAGGGATGCTAGCAAAGCCGCTTCAGCCTTACCGTCTGTCAAGGCTTCCCGAATATGATCACAGGTGCCCGCGCCACCAGACGCGATTACGGGGATCTCGACTTGTTCGGCAATGGTGCGAGTCAGTTCCAGGTCATACCCGGCTTGGGTGCCATCACCATCCATACTGGTGACTAAGAGTTCTCCTGCACCGCGCTCTTCCATTTCCTTCGCCCATGCAATCGCATCTAAACCTGTGTTATCGCGACCGCCACGCACAAAGACATCCCAGCCGGAATTGCCGTCCCCACGCCTACGGGCATCTATGGCCACGACAATGCATTGCCGACCAAATCGTTCGCTAGCCTGGTTTACAAAGTCGGGATTACGGACGGCGAAAGAGTTTAAGCTGACTTTATCGGCTCCAGCTCGTAACAGCTTTTTAATCGTGTCTAAGGATTGGATCCCACCGCCTACGGTCAGGGGAATAAAGACGGCTTCGGCAGTCCGGTACACCACATCAAAGATAATGTTGCGATCTTCATGGGTGGCGGTGATGTCTAGGAACACTAACTCATCGGCTCCAGCCTCGTTATATATTTGGGCGAGTTCAACCGGATCTCCAGCATCCTTTAGGTTGACGAAATTCACCCCTTTAACGACTCGTCCAGCTTTAACGTCTAAACAAGGCAAAATTCGCTTGGCTAGCATGGCTCATACTCTTGCAACGGGATAGGGCAGGAGTGTTCGGTGGACATCCTGGCCAAGTATTATCCTAAGCTACTCAGCCCTATTTTTTGATTCGGATGATTCTATCGGCCAGAGAGGCCAGTGCACTGTACCTGCTTGGGGCCAGTTTTGGAATGGACCTGGAAAACGAGGGGCATTACTGATCGGCGTCCCCCAGAAGTCTTGACTGGGAAGGGGCAAGGAGGGAATGGCTAGTTGAGGAACGACGGTTGGATCGGCGACCTCTAAATTGGGCGTATTGACCCCTAATGTAATCGCTCCCTGGACAATGGCACCATTCACAACCTCCCCCCCCTGAATTAAAGGCGCAACGCTATTCGTGTCATTCCCGGTTAGCTGCTGCCACCAAGGTAACGGTAAAGCGAGGGTCTGGCTCCACTGCTCGAAATTAGGTTGTTCTGCCTTGGGAAGTTGCCCTGTTGAAAAAGCTTTCTCTAGGGTGGCAACAATGGATTCTCGTTCCACAAATTTAGACCGGTGGTTCCAGACAAATCGGTGAGGGGCTTGGCCTTCCCACTGCCATAGGGTGCCATTAATCAGCAGATTGTAGTCAGATTTGTTATCTATTTCGGGTTCAGAAGGGAACGGCAAGCTCATATGACCGCGATAGTTATCGACAAAAACATTGCCGTAAACCCGCTGTCCTCTTGTAGCCGCTTGCTCAGAAGTCCCATCTGCTTTGGCATACCGGCGATTGGTAACCGTTCGCATATACACGCCAAAGTGAGTGTTGGCCTGTAACCAGTTGTGGGCGATGGTGACCCCGCTGGCATCGTGAGTATAGATGCCTTCTCCTAGGACTGTAAAAGCAACCACATTGTTATCCACTAAAATGGGGCCGCCTCCCAATTCGATGAAAATGCCAGCCCCTTGATTCCCCAATACAAGATTGCGGCTGACACGCGCATCTCGGTAGACGTTATCGACCCAAATGCCAAAGCACTCATTGTCGCGGAGGACATTGCCAATAATCTGGCCATCTACAAACCCATGAACTTTGATCCCCCCTGTTTCTGGCGCTTTAAAGCCTAAACGGTTATTGCGTTCAATCACGTTGTAGGCAATCAAGGATGCAGTTTGATTCCAACCCGCAATTCCCCCTGCACCGTTGTCCGTCACCCGATTATGCCGAATCACGTGATAGCCCACGCCCTCCGGGATCGGTTGCTCTAAGCCATCAATGTCATAGCGTCCTTCACTACCACTATCAATTCCCAGGCTTTTAGCAAAGCGAACGGTGTTGTTTTCAATCAGCCAATGATGTCCTGAGCGGGTACTCAAAATGCCTGCTTGAGGAGATTGACTGCGCCAAAATCCGCTGGGAAAGGGGTTGGCCCCATGCTCCATCACAAATCCACGAACATGGATATAGCCTAATCCGCGAATTTTGGGGGCAAAGACGGCTCGACGGGTGCTGACTTCTAGCAAAGGAGGCTTTGAGACGGGATAAGCCTGGTCTAGGTGAACTTTCAGCCAACGTTGTTGGGGATCGAAATACCAAGTTCCGGGTTGGGAAGTCAGGGTTTCTTGATCGAGCACTTGGCGTAGGGGCAAACTTTGGCAAAAAACTTGACCGCGTAAATACCCTTTTGGCATTCGCTCCAGCTGCTTGGTGAATGGATCTGTATCTGGAAACAGGTTCTTGGGCAAGGGTCCTTCCCAATCAGCGGATAAGGTGGATGACCCGTGTGCGGAAACGGGCGTTGCTGACCAAACCTCTGACCCTCGGAGGACGACAGTTTCTCCGGGGGCAGCTTCATAGACAATTGGCTGATCCGGGTTTCCACTCCTAGGAGGAATGACTCGCTCTCGGTAAATACCGGCATGTACCAGGATGGTCTCCCCGGGCCGAGCCTGCTGAGCAGCGGCATTAATGGTCCGAAGCGGCTTATTCTCGGTGCCAGGGTTGCGGTCTGATGCAGCGGGATGTTGCTGGGCAACAACTAGCTGATGATTGGGTTCTGCTCGAAGATTCCATGAGTTTAAGCCCCAAAGACAGACTGTCAGAAGGAGGGACAGCAAAATGAAGGGAATTTTTTTGCAGCGCATTGTTCAAGGATGATTAACAAAACCGATATGCCTAGTTAAATCCTATGCAACAAAGGATGGTGTGATTGGAGTCGCAAGGTGGCTGATGTCAGCAGTGCAACCCAGCTTTCAACAGCGGTTGGAGTCGCAAAATAATAAGATGTCAGAGATATAGAATTTTGCGATCGCCCATGCAAATCCACCGACTACCGGCCTTTTCCGATAACTACATTTTTATCCTCCATGATCCTGGGCAGAATATTGCCGCCGTGGTTGATCCAGCCGATCCTCAGCCCGTACTGAAGAAATTGGCAGAGTTGGGGGCTGAGCTGGTCGCCATCTTCAATACTCATCACCATTCGGATCATGTGGGGGGCAATCGAACCCTCCTCCAGGCTTTTCCCAACACCGTTGTTTATGGAGGAGAGCAGGATCGAGGTCGGATTCCCGGCCAGCAACACTTTCTAAAAGAAGGCGATCAAGTCTCTTTTGCCCATCGTAGGGCTGATGTTTACTTTGTCCCCGGTCATACCCGAGCCCATATTGCCTATTACTTCCCCCCTGCTGCAGGCGAAGAATGGGGGGAACTGTTTTGCGGTGATACCTTGTTCGCAGGAGGCTGTGGACGTTTGTTTGAAGGCACCCCAGCCCAAATGGTGAACTCTTTAAGTAAGCTGCGCAATTTACCGGAGACCACCCGAGTTTGGTGCGCCCACGAATATACCCTCAAAAATTTACAGTTTGCCCTGACAGTAGATTCAGACAATTCACACCTAAAAAATCGCTTTAAACAGGTGCAAGACGCTCGGAATCTATCCCAACCGACTGTTCCCTCTGACATCGGCTTGGAGAAACAGACCAATCCCTTCCTGCGGTGGGATCAGCCCCATTTAATCATCCATACCAAAAGCAATACCCCGGTCCAGTGCTTTGCACGGCTACGGGGCATGAAAGATCAGTTTTAATAGGTGTAATAAAAGAGCTAGCTCAGGGCATTAAGGCCGCAGGCTGCCACCGCTAAAACGGCAACACAGGCGTAGAACGTAGACACAACTCGGACTTCCGGCCAGCCAGATTGCTCGAAATGATGGTGAATGGGGGACATTTTGAACAGGCGTTTACCCACCCCATCTGGCCCCTTGGTGGCTTTATAGTAGGTGACTTGGGCAATCACGGATAAAGATTCCACCAAAAATAGGCCACTCAGAATCAGCAAGGCCCAGAGGGTATTCGTAATTAACCCGACTGCCGCCAAGGCGCCGCCTAACGCCAAAGATCCGGTATCCCCCATAAAGACTTGGGCCGGATTATGGTTGTGGGCCAAAAATCCTAAACAGCTTCCCGAAAAGCAGGAGCAAAAGATCATTAGTCCCGGCCAACTCGGTGCAACCACAAGGGCAAGTCCGAGGAATGCGATCGCACTGGTGCCCGCCGCTAATCCATCCATACCATCCGTTAAGTTAACGGCGTTACTTTCAGCAGCTACGACAAAGGTGGAGATAGCCAAAAACAGCACGCCGATTGGAAGGCTGAGCCCAAAGGGTAAAGCCAACCCAGTAATGTCTGAGCGGGTTAAAAAGAGCCACAATCCAAAGATCAGACCACTGCCTAATTCGATGCCCAATCTCAACTTTGCCGAGATACCCTTGTTGGATTTTTTGCGCAGGATTTGCCAGTCATCAAACCAGCCCACCAAACCTAAACAGAGGGTGAGCAGGACTGCTGCGGATACTTCGAGTAAGTTAACGCTAGTGGCGGCGACCCAAGCCCAACTCAATACCAAAGCCACCGGCATAAAGAAAATGCCGCCCATGGTGGGGGTGCCTGCTTTTTTTAGGTGACTCTGGGGACCGTCTTCTTGGATGACTTGGGATGCTTTGAGGGATCGCAACATTGGAACAGCCCAAAAGCCCAATAGCGTAACCACAAGGGTGCTAGTCCACAGAGGGGCCACAATCGTTAAAGCAGGAGTGTCAATACGGCCGGAGTAAATATCGGTGGCTAAAGCGACTCCACTGAGACACAGGAGTAATAACCAATACAAATTACGGCCAGCCCCAGATCGGGTTGACGCAGTGGTCTTATTTGCAAGGACCATGTTTTTTTACTTATTCCTCATCGTCATCCGCATCGTCATCGCCCCCCATCAGGGCATTGATTTCTTCGCTTTCATCTTCTTCTAAGACCGTTTTGGCCCGTTCCTGGGTATCTCGATCCATTAACCGCCCCGATCCTTCCAGCCATCCCAGGATGGATGCATCTTGTCGGGACTCCATGATCGGAGCTTTCTGTTCGCGAGGTTGTTCACGGAGAGATGGATTTTCCATTGTTTTTGATGACGAAAATGATTATGCTTGCGCGGATGCCGCTTCTTATCTTACTCAGATAATGGGGATTTGGCACTCTTCAAGCATAGAGCGCTATCAAGCCGAGGAAAAATTTCCTGATCGTTAAATAAAAATCCCTTAACCCTACGATTCCAATTCGGCTAACTCCATCCAGCGCTCTGTGGCAGTCTCAATCTCTGCTTCCAAGGTGGCGAGTTGATCAGAAAGCTGTTGCACCTCGGAAAAATCACTGGGAGGTGAACCGTATAGGGTTTTCTCTAGTTTGGCTTTCTTCGCTTCCAATTCCGGGATTTTATCTTCCAGACTGGCAAACTCCCGGCGCTCGTAATTAGACAGGCGACGTGACCGAGAAGATGATTGGGGCTTCCCCTTTGCTTTTTCGGGGACAGATTCAGGTGGATTTTCTTTTTCCTTGGGTTGGCTCAGCTCTGCTTCTACTTCAGACTGCTTGATATCCAAATAAATAGAATAGTTGCCGGGATAGCGACGAACTTGAGAATCCTCTAGAGCAAAGATATAGTCTACGGTCCGATCCAGAAAATAGCGGTCGTGAGATACAACAATGACGCAACCATTAAAGTCTTCGAGATACTCTTCCAAAACTGCTAATGTCTGGACATCTAAATCATTAGTAGGCTCATCCAAAATCAGCACATTGGGGGCACTCATTAGTATCCGTAGTAAAAACAGCCGCCGTTTTTCTCCCCCAGATAGCTTGTGAATAGGGGCATACTGCTGATTACCTGGGAACAAGAATCGCTCCAGCATCTGGGAGGCCGAAATCTGACTGCCATCCGCCGTTTTGACAAACTCCCCGACCTCTTTGATGTAATCAATCACTCGCTGCTCCTGATTGGCTGCAGCCACCAGTTCATCAGAATGTTGGTCAAAATAGCCGATATGAATCGTGGTGCCTATCTCGACTTGCCCGGAATCTGGCTCCACCCGCCCCGTCATAATATTCATTAAGGTGGATTTGCCAGTGCCATTGCCACCAATAATGCCAATGCGATCTTCAGGGCTAAATTCGTAGGAAAAGTCCTGAATCAACGTTCGATCACCATAGCCCTTGGAAATCTGGGCAAGCTCAATCACCTTTTTGCCAATCCGACGCCCCGGCGTGTCGATATCGACTTTGCCCTGGGCTTCCTTAAAGGTTTGATCCTGCATGGCATGGATCCGGTCAATCCGAGCCTGCTGTTTAGTGCTGCGGGCCTTTGGCCCCCGTTTCAGCCATTCCAGCTCCCGCCGCAGGACGCCCTGATGTTTCCGCTGGCTCTTAGCGGCTGCCGTCTCAGCCAAAGCCTTCTTCTCTAGGTAATAGGAATAGTTGCCCGAGTAGGTATACAAGTCCCCCCGATCAATCTCCAGAATCCGATTGGTGACCTGATCCAAAAAGTAGCGATCGTGGGTAATCAGCAGCAGTGCCCCTCGATAGCGCTTCAGGTAGCTCTGCAACCATTCCACCGATTCCGCATCTAGATGGTTGGTGGGCTCATCCATCAGCAGCAAGTCTGGTTCAGAAAGTAGGGCCGTTGCCAGGGCAATGCGCTTGCGATAGCCACCCGACAAACCCCCGACTTTGGCCTCAAAGTCCGTAATCCCCAACTTGCTCAAAATAATTTTGGCGTTGGTCTCCAGCTCCCAAGCCCCCGTCGTCTCCATCTGAGCAGATATTCCGGCCAGCTTCGCCATCAGGTTTTCGAGTTCGGCTCCCTCCACCTGAGACATTTGGTGGGACAAGTCCTCGTAGGTGCGGACGAGCTGCATCTGCTCACTACTGTCGTTAAACACCTGATCAAGCACAGTGCGTTCGTCGTCCAGATCGGGTTGTTGGGGCAGATAGACAATGGTTGCTCCAGAGTTGACCTGGCGTTTGCCCCCATCAATGGATTCCATCCCAGAAATCATTTTTAGGACCGTGGACTTGCCCGATCCATTCACACCGATCAGACCAATTTTGTCATCGGGTTCAATGCTAAAGCTGGCCTCTCGCAGAATTTCCTTGATGCCAAAATCCTTGCGAATTCCCTGCAGCGTTACAATGCTCATCTGATTTGTGGTGAGATAATAAGGAGATTTCCCTCTTGAGAAATGGGTCTCAAGGAAGCAAACACTCCAATTGTAGGGGGAAACCATGACTGCATCATTATCTGAACACCAGGGTGATTTCTATTTAGGCTGCGCTATCTGGGCCTATAAGGGTTGGCTAGGGGATTTTTACCCCCAGGGCAGTTCTGCTAGTCGGTTGTTACCGCTTTATGCTGAACGGCTAACGACGGTTGAAGTTAACGCTACGTTTTATTCCACCCCATCTCCTGAAACGGTCCATCGCTGGGCGGAGCAAACCTCAGATTCCTTCCGATTCTGCCCCAAGTTTCCCCGCACCGTTTCCCATGCTGGCCTTTTACAACCCCATCTTGATGAAGCGGTTGATTTTATCCAGCTTATGCAAGGCTTAGGCCCTCGCTTGGGGCCGCTGTTTGTTCAGCTTCCTCCCAGTTATGGTCCACAACAATTGTCGGATTTAGAAACGTTCCTGACAGAGATAAAGCCATCTGATGTGCCCCTAGCTGTGGAAGTGCGGCATCCGCAATGGTTTCAGCCGCCTTATGCAGATCAGCTCAATGATTTGTTGAGTTCACTCCAAATCGGCAGAGTATTGCTGGACTCGCGTCCCATTTATCAAGGACCGGATGATCCACAAGTGCATTCTCAACGGCGTAAACCGAAGCTACCCCTGCAGCCTGCGACCACAGCTCCCTTTACGGTGGTGCGCTATATCAGCCATCCGCAAAGGGAATTAAATGATCTGTTTCTGGACAATTGGGTCAATATTCTGCAGATGTGGCTGCGACAAGGGATTGATACTTATTTCTTTGTCCATTGTCCTTTGGAAGAACAGTCGCCTAGAACCGCTCAGTTGTTTCAACAGCTGTTGCAAGAACAGATCACGATTCCACCGTTACCGTGGGATCAACTCACACCTCCTTCCACCCAGCTCAGTTTGTTTTGAAATAATCTCACTGGCAGAACGGAAATCTATTCCCCAGTAAACGCTTGAAAATGGCGATTATTTTTTCGCGAGCTAAAATAGAAATATCATCAATTTCTGTAAAAAATGGAATTATTACTTCACCAATCTGGTGAACAAGCTGCCCAACGCTACGAGATTTTAGACGTTTTGGGACAGGGTGGAAGTGGTATTACCTATCGAGCCAAAGATCGGCTTACGGATCAACAGGTAGCCTTAAAAGTTTTACAGTTACGCCAAGCAGAAAACTGGAAAAAAATAGAACTTTTTGAGCGAGAAGCCCAAGTCTTATCCCAACTAGACCACCCAGCTATTCCCCAGTACTTCGACTATTTCCAAGTTGACCTGCTTGAAGATCGGCAGTTTTATATCGTCCAAAACCTAGCTGAAGGAACCTCCCTTGCTGATTTGGTCCACGAAGGTTGGCGAGCTAGCGAAGACGAAGCTAAACAGGTTGCCGAACAGGTTTTGGAGATTTTGACTTATCTCCATACCCTGCCCTCGCCTGTGATTCATCGAGATATCAAGCCTCGAAATTTAATTCAGCAGGATAATCAACAGATTGTCCTCGTCGATTTTGGGGCCGTTCAGGTTAGAGAGCATGGCTCAGAAACCTATGGCAGCACTGTGGTTGGCACCTATGGCTACATGGCCCCAGAACAATTTCGGGGCAAAGCAACTCCGGTGACGGATTTATATGGGTTGGCAGGGACACTGTTATTTTTGCTGACAGGACGACCTCCCACAGCCTTACCGGAGCATCACTTTAAAATCGATTTTCGCGATGAAATTGAGGTATCTACGGCCTTTGCTAATTGGATAGAGATGATGCTGGCTCCCATGCCAGAGGATCGATTTGAGTCTGCCGCAGAGGCGCTGGCCGTTCTCAAAGGTGAAAAAAGCATTGAAGACTGTAAAAGCGGTATCGCTCCTCAACCTGCAGGAAGCAAAGTCAAGCTGGAACGCAGTCGAGATCGCATGATCATCAATATCCCTACGATTAAATTGGGTCCCAATAGCCTGTTTACAGCGTTACTCAGTATCGGCATGATGGGCCTTGGTGTCAGTATTATGTGGTTGCCATTCTCTCCAGACGTGATTTCTAATGTTCCGGCAATGGTCTTCTGTTCTGGTTGTGGATTGCCTTTGATTGCCGCAGGCGCGATATTTTTGGCTGAAGTGATTACCCGGCTCACACAGTTTCAATTAGAAATCAATCGAACTCAATTTAGGCTGTGTTGGTCCTTGTTGGGGATAAAACATCAAACTTCGGGAAATACGGCTGATGTCGATCAAATTACTTTGATTACTAAACGATTACCCTGGGAAGAAAATAACACGACCAAACTCTGCCAGATACGAGCTGGCTTAGATATTTATCAGTTTGGTAGGGAGCTTGAAGACTCAGAAAATAAGTGGTTAATGACTGAGCTGCGAGACTTCTTCCAACTGAGTGATTAACAGCTCATAATTGTTCAGATCGGTTTTAGGACGAGCTTATGACATTGTTAACTGCCTTCCCAGTTCAAGTTCCTGAAGCTTTAAATGTAAAGCCGAGATGAATGATTTAAATTGCGGTAAACCTTGATATACCGCATTTAGAATGCACTAAAGTAGGCATCGATTTCGTCTGTTGTCCTAAATCTCTCAACTATATGAAGTTGATACTTAACCTGATTTACCCCTGTGGTGAGGAGTCATAAAGTCAATTTCTGGGCCATTGGGAACGATCTGGGTAGGATTAATCGTTCCATGGCTTTGATAATAATGCCGTTTAATGTGCATGAAATTGACCGTCTCCGCAACCCTCGGTGTTTGATACAGATCTCGAACATAAGGCCAAAGATGAGGATAGTCCACAAGACGACGGATATTGCATTTGAAATGACCGACATAGACAGGGTCAAAACGAACCATCGTTGTGAAAAGCCGCCAGTCGGCTTCTGTAATCTGATTACCCGTGAGATACCGCTGATTTGCGAGCCGTTCATCCAGCCAATCGAGGGTGGTAAATAATGGTTCTAAGGCTTCTTCGTATGCGTCTTGAGTGGTGGCAAATCCACATTTGTAAACACCATTGTTAACCGTATGATAGATACGATGATTGAGGCTATCAATTTCCGTTCGAAGATTGACTGGATAATAGTCTCCTGATTTTGCACCAACTTGATCAAAGGCACTATTGAGCATGCGGATGATCTCAGAAGATTCATTATTGACAATAGTTTGGGTCTGTTTGTCCCACAAGATAGGCACCGTCACTCGCCCAGTGTAGTTAGGATCGGCGTGGGTATAGATTTCATAAGCAAATTTGGCATCGAAGATTGGGTCAGCAACAACGCCCTCGCCCTCATTAAACGTCCAGCCATGATCACCCATGAACCAGTGGACGACGGAAACAGAAATGTGGGCTTCTAATCCCTTCAGTAGTCGAAAAATTAGGGTGCGATGTGCCCAAGGGCAAGCATAGGAAACATAAAGGTGGTAACGTCCTGATTCGGCTTTGAAGCCGCTGCTACCGGTGGGTCCAGGACCGCCATCAAGGGTGACCCAGTTACGGAACTGGGCGTCTTTGCGTACAAAATGTCCCCCTGTCTTAGCGGTGTCGTACCACTGGTCTTTCCAAAAACCATTGACTAAAAGTCCCATGATTATCCTCCAAAAACTAACAATGTGATCGACTCAACTATTTCTATCTGTTTGTGTTCGGTTCAAGCGAAGGGTTACTGACCTCAATGAACAAAGTTCAGAGCAACGCTTAGCAAATTATCTCCTCGAAATGCTTCGGAGTTGCCAGCCAGTCTTGCAGTGTGCTCTTATTCACAACTTCAGTCATCTTTCAACTGAGTACTTAGCCTGGATTATTCACAAGGACTTCAAACACCGATAGCATGGAAACTCCTCAAAACAGCCTGTAGTTGAAACAATTGCTGAGCTTGATTTCTGGAAAGGTGTTCGAGGCACTGCCAAAATTGTCATGAATAATGCAGGTTAGAAGCTCATGATTGTTCAGGTCGGCTTGAGAACAGTAATAATCGGTTTGTGATCAGAACCTCCTGTCTGCCCAGCCCAAGTTTTGAGAACGGTATAACCTCGCGTTTCGATGTGATCCAAGGGGATTTTGATATATCGGGTGGTCAGGGTTTGATTGAAATACCATGTTGCCCAAATCCACTGACGATGACCTGCATTTTGAAGTTGGCTGATTCGTTCAAAACGCTGAAAATACGGGGACCAAGGGGTTGCATTAAAATCCCCTAAAACGATCAGCTTTCCCTCTATCGTTTGACTGGCCTTGGCAAAGGTATCCAGTTGCCGATTCCGGATATGAAAAAATCCCGGAATGATGGGCACAGGTGGGTGAATCCCAATAATCGTTACTGGGCTACCCTCCACTTGCAGCTTCGCCATCAGGCTAAAAGTTCGGCCTTGGGTCGTAACCCCAAAATCTGTTGTTGTCGCCTCGAGGATTGGATATCGACTGAACAGGGCATTATTGCCGCCCTCCGTTCGATAGTCATGGGGATAACTCAGCCGAGCTTGCAGTTCGGTCATCATGGGTTTGCTGACTTCTGACAAAAACAAAATATCTGGATCTTCACCCTGGATTGATTGTGCGATCGCATCGGTATTGGGATTGTCAATCCAGATGTTGTAAGCCATTACCCGCATCCCGTCAGGAGCTGACCCCAGTTGGGGAGGACCGACCCAATTCAACACAGGCGCCACAATCAAAATTAGGATGAGTGTGGCAATACTCACGCGAGCTGATTGCTGGCGCAGCTTCGGGATGACGACGACCAGGATAAAACTCAAGCAAGGGATGACACACCAATAGGGCCACAGCTCAACCAAGAGGGCCAGGGGCCAACGGAATTTCAAAGGACTGTAATAAACCAGTGCTTGCACCCCGCTGATGAGCAGTATTGCACTGGATATCAACCGAAAATACATAGGGGTTTAAAGCTGGGTTTAGGTTGGATTGTAGGAAGATTTCTATTTGTGTTAGCCGTGAGTCGTGGGTTGCGATCGCATCCTTATCCCCCTTAAGTCCCCCAGAGGCTGCAAGCTACCCCAATTCCTCAAAAGCGGACATTCAATCTAACTCCCCCGTTTTTCTTAGATGGTCACAGTAGCGATTAAAGAGATTTTTGGCCGCTGGCCAGCAGGAATTGGGACTCATAAAATGGGAAAATTCAAAGGTAATTAACTTCTCCACCCCAGATTGTTCTGCCGCCTGCATTTTCCACCACAGCTTCCGCCAATCTAGAGGCGGAAAGTCAAAGGGAACGTCTCGATCAAAACTTTCCACATTGGACCAAGCCTGCATCCCGTGCTTAGAAATTAGCTCCCGGTTTGCCCGCAGGAAATCGGGCAAGTCATCATAATCCACCTGCCCATCCTGGAAAGCGACAATATCAACGGCTCCTGCCAGCACCCCTAGAATTTCATTCCAGTCTTCACAATGCTGATCCAAGGAAATCGGATCATCGACTAATTTACGGCCATGTAAATAGGGCGAAATCATATTCGGCAGATGCGGAGAGAGCCCTTTGCAGTGGGCACCCAATTGTCGCAGACATTCCACTCGATGTTTCTCCATCTTGCCCAGCTCAAAGGTGAGATACCAGCCCTTAAAGGCGGACCGATGTCCATACTTCTGCCAGACTTCATCGATAAAGTCTTTGCCCAACTGTACTTCTTGATCTAAGGTGCGCTCCCTCGACGGTCGAGTTGCCGAATCATAGGTGCCAAAGAAAAAGGCCATCTCATTCTCTTCGGCTAGGTTTAGAAACAACTCCACTAGATCTTCATAGACCGGAAAAATATCAGCCTGCTCTGACAGCACCTGGGAGGGACAAACCGCTATTCGACCGACCCCAGCTCGGATCATAATCACCGTATCAATACCGATAGATTTCATAATTCGGAAATCTTCGGCCCATTCAGCTCTTCCCCAGTTATTGGATGGAATATCGTGGGTAATCTCATCCAAAAAAGTACCGGAAATTTTCATAATATCCTGTTCGGCTGTTTGACTTCATTACTATACGCTCAATCTCTTGAGATGTAGCAAAATCAACTTCCTACCCTATCTAATTAGCTTTGATAGAATGCAGCCATAACACACCAGTTGCAAGTGAACAGTCCTTATGCAAACCTTGCCTTCTCCCAAAACACCGATGCCCGTTCAATCGACTCAGTGGATCTTTGATCCGGTGGGTTACATGAAGACCAATTTCAAACGGTACGGTGACATATTTAAGGCCTGTGTTCTTTGGGGCAACTCCGATCCTTTAATTATGGTGAATGATCCCAAAGCTGTTCAGTATATCCTTACTCACGATATGAGGAAGGAGTTGACATCCCCTGGCGATGTCAACAAACTGCTGGAACCCATGGTTGGCAAAACGAACATGATGTTGCTGAGTGGCACTCAACATCAAAACCGAAGACAATTGGTCTTGCCCCCTTTCCATGGAGATCGACTCACCGTATATGGGGCTATTATTCAGCAAATTAGTAATGACTTAATCACGCAATGGCCCTTGCATGAGTCCCGTAATACCCGTGAAATCATGCAAAAAATCACGATGCAGGTCATTCTTCAGGCTGTTTTTGGGCTACATCAAGGCGAGCGCTATCAACAGCTGGAACAATTGCTGCGGATTCGATTGGATATGACGGGGTCTCCTTTAGCGTCTGCCATCGTTTTCCTACCTTGGTTGCAAAAAGATTACGGTTCCTGGAGTCCTGGGGGCCGACTACTTAAAATTGCAGCCCAAACGGATGAACTACTGTTTGCTGAAATAGCGGAAAGAAGGGCCAATCCTGACCCGGATCGGGTCGATATTCTGTCTTTACTGTTAGCGGCTCGGGACGAAGACGGTAACGGTTTGACTGATCAAGAGCTGCGGGATGAAATGATGGGGCTACTCGTTGCCGGTCATGAAACGACGGCGACAGCCTTGACCTGGGCAATGTACTGGATCCATTCTTTGCCAGAGGTGAAGGATAAGCTGATGGCTGAACTGGATGCTGTTGCGAATCCCAATGATCCGTCTGAATTTCTCAAGCTCCCTTTTCTCACGGCAGTCTGTAACGAAACCCTCCGAATTCATCCTGTGGCCATGCTGACATTCCCTCGTCGAGTGGAGACGCCAATGGAGCTATGTGGATATCAGCTCGATCCCGGCATGCTGATCATGGGGTGTATTTATCTCATCCATCAACGAGAAGATTTATACCCCAACCCCCAACAGTTCCGCCCTGAGCGGTTTCTGGAGAAGAAGTTTTCTCCCTATGAGTTTTTGCCGTTTGGAGGAGGGGTTCGACGCTGTGTTGGGTCGGCCTTGGCTCAGTATGAGATGAAGATTGTGTTGGGAACACTGCTAACCCAGTGTGATTTTGCCCTCCTAAATAAACAGCCCGTTCGGCCTGGACGTCGAGGGGTTACTTTAGGGCAAAAACAATCTGTTCAGATTCAGAAAAAGGGACTGCGATCGCAGCAATTACTCCAAACGGCCTGATTCCCGAAGGGATTAGTGGAGAAAATGACGGGTGCCCGTAAAGGCCATCACAATTCCCAGTTCATCGGCGGCTTGAATAGAGTCCTTGTCCCGAATACTGCCTCCCGGTTGAATAATGGCTGTAATTCCGGCGGCGGCTGCCGTCCGTACCGAATCATCAAAGGGGAAGAACCCATCGCTGGCTAAGGTTCCGCCTTGGGCCTGGTCCCCAGCTTGTTGGAGGGCAATATTAACAGACCCCACCCGATTCATTTGGCCTGCGCCGACCCCTAGGGTGGTGTGATCTTTGGTCACCACAATGGCATTGGATTTGACATGCTTGACCACTTTCCAGGCAAACAGAAGTTCCGCTAACTGAGCTTCAGTAGGCTTTGCCTGGGTAACAATCTGCCAATCCGTGGTGGGTGTTAAGGTTTCATCGGCAGCTTGAGCGAGCCAACCTCCTGCGATCGCTTTCACCGTAACCGCAGGGCCACTGACTAAATCCGGCAGCACCAACACCCGTAAGTTAGACTTGGCCTGGAGGACAGCCGCTGCCTCAGGCTGGCAATCAGGGGCTACAATACACTCCAAAAAGGTTTTGGTAAGCACCTGGGCCGTATCGTTATCAATGGCACGATTCATGGCAACGATACCGCCAAAAGCAGAAACTGAATCGGCGGCGAGCGCTTTTTCATATGCCTGGAGCAGGGTTTCCCCTTGGGCGACGCCGCAAGGATTGTTGTGCTTGAGAATCGCGACCGTGGGCTGGGTTTCAGCCTGGGCAAACTCGGCAATCACCCGTCGAGCGGCTTCTAAATCGACCAGATTGTTGTAGCTAAGTTCCTTTCCTTGGAGCTGTTGAGCAGCGGCCCATCCCGAAGGCGTATTGCTTTCTTGATACCAAACGGCATTTTGGTGGGGATTTTCGCCGTAGCGAAGGGTTTGTTTGGCTGTACCCAAGATGGAGAGCTGGGTTTGGGAATCGGTAGTAGTTAGGGATTGGCGGAGGTGGGTTGCGATCGCACGGTCATAACTCGCCATTCGCTCAAACACCTTAAGGGCACAGACCTGTCGAAATGGCAGGGACGTCTCTCCTTCCCCTTGCTTCAGTTCCTGTAAATAAGACTCATACTGCTGAGGGTCACATAACACCGTCACATGGGCATGGTTTTTAGCAGCAGCCCGAATCATGGTGGGGCCACCGATATCAATCTGTTCGACTGCATCTGCCAATGCTTGGTCTGGATCTGTGATTCCCTGAGCTTTCTGGTTGGCAATGGTCTCTTCAAAGGGATAGAGGTTCACCACTACTAAATCAATCCCCTGAATATTGTTCTCCGATAAATCCTGAATATCGGACTGCAAACTTCGACGGGCTAGAATCCCACCATGAATGCGAGGATGAAGGGTCTTGACTCGTCCGCCTAAAATTTCCGGGGACCCAGTGTAGTCTGACACCTTGGTGACGGGAAATCCTGCTTGCTCCAGTGTTGCCGCAGTCCCTCCACTACTAACCAGAGTAAAACCATAACTATCAATTAGCTGCTGCGCTAATTCAATTAAACCAGTCTTATCCGAAGTACTTAAGAGGGCTAATCGTGTCATTGCTAAGAATCTAAGAAAATTACAACGCTTACAGCCAGTCAATATGACAGCTGTTAGGGCTTACGGATTGTTGCAGGCAAAAGGCTATTTCCCTGCATTCGCTTGCTGGCGATACTCTTCTACTTCTGGTGGGTACCCAATGGGTAGTACACGTTCTACATTAGGATGAGGACGAGGGATAATCACCCATGTATGTAAGACCGCCCCATAGGTGTTCTCCACCACAGCAATCCCAGCGTCCATCGCCCGCTTGACTTCGGAGACATCGCCTCGAAAACAAATCGCGAATCGAGCACTACCACCCTTGATATAGCTCACCAAAGTGACCCGACCAGCCTTGATCATTGCATCGGCGATTGAGAGATTTCCTGGCAAGCCAGATGTTTCTAATGCCCCGACGGCTTGCTGAGAGACAACCCCATTCGTCATTTGCCATTCTCCAAAACACACAAAAAAACTTCTTCACCACCTATAAACATAGAAGATGGAATTACCTTTAACTCATTGCTGCAATATCAAATCCAATCAGCCCTGCAATTGTAGTCTATCCGGGCTTAGATCAAAACAAGATAACTGTGACATCGCCTATGGGGTTGACATCCAATATTGGCTGAGGTGACAGGAGATTTGGCGACATTATGATGAGGCGTTTGCCGATCTACCGATTGAGTTGCCAGCGCCATCTGAATCGGATACACATCATAGCTACCATTTGTATACAGTTTTGATCAATGAGAAATGGGCTGGAGTTAACCGTGATGCTTTTTTAGATGGGATAACGGCGAAAAATATTAGTGTTGGGGTA
The DNA here is from genome assembly GCF_000238775.2 of Acaryochloris sp. CCMEE 5410. NCBI lineage: Bacteria > Bacillati > Cyanobacteriota > Cyanophyceae > Acaryochloridales > Acaryochloridaceae > Acaryochloris > Acaryochloris sp. CCMEE 5410. Next base: position 614,071 of record NZ_AFEJ02000001.1, read on the forward strand.
CATTAATTGAGTATTCCTGTACATCCTTATAATCAGCACACTTTAGGCTGAGACTTGAAAGACTATCCAAACGTTGTATGTCTGGGGTGGCAGACGGTTAGATTGCCATTATCAGCAAGATTGACTGATTAAGATGTTCAAGATGTGGTTACGGCAGTAAAAAAGATTTCATGTTGACGAGGCAAACCAAAAAAATATTAGCTATTGGCAAGAATCAGACGAGAAATCTGCAGAAGTTTCTAACTGGGCAGTCATTAACCGCTCCTTCACTTAGCTCTATGACTTTAGATGAAGATGATGTTGTACTAGCCAAAGCATTAATATCCAATCCTTCTAGCTGGGATGAAAAGAAAATCATTTCACAGTATGAGATGGAATTTTCACGTTGGAATAATTCCAAATTTGCTTTTGCTTTTATGAGCGGACGAGTATCACTCAGCGCTTGTATTTATGCATTAAATTTGCAGCCAGGTGATGAAGTGATTTTACCTGCTTACACTTGCGTTGTTGTACCTAATGCTTTTTACTTTGCTGGAATTAAACCAGTTTATTGCGATATTGAACTTGAAACTTATGGACTTGATGTGAATGAGGTAAAAGCGCACATTACACCTAGAGTGCGTGCTATTTTACTGCATCATCTTTATGGTTTAGTTTGCCGAGATTATCACGCTATACTCGATTTAGCGAAATGCTATAGCTTAAGTGTAATTGAAGACTGCTGTCATGCAACAGGAGCAAAATATAGAGGAGAAAAAGTAGGTAATTTAGGAGATGTAGCTTTTTACAGTAGTGAGCAGTCTAAGATTTTCAATACAATTCAAGGAGGATTTTCTACGACAAACAATTTAGAATTGGCTAATAAGATGAAAGAATACTATAATTGCGCAGCTTATCCAGATTCAGTTTGGATTCAAAAGCAATTGTATAACGTATTACTAAATTTCTATGAATGCAAACATCCTAAAAAATGGATTTTGAGAGATATTATTCAGCTAAGGTACGGACATAAACGTTTACTCTCAACTACCGCCGAAGAAGAAAAAGGAATTCGACCTAAACACTATGGCTGTAAGATGCCTGCTCCAATCGCAGCTATTGGCTCTAATCAAATTAAAAAATTAGATTACTACAATAGTCGCAGAAGAGAAACTGCTAAATACTGGGATATTTGGTGCGAAAACAACAACTATACTAAACCTGTTGTTATTGATAATTCAGTTCCAGTTTATCTAAGATATCCAGTTTTGGTAGAGCCGTTCAAAAAGCAAAATCGCTCCTGGGCGAATAAACAACTTGGTGTTGATTTAGGTATTTGGTTTGCTAGTAATATTCATCCTTCAAAAAATATTAAAGGTTTTCCAAAGGCAGACAAAGCAGTTGAATGCTGCATAAATTTACCATGCTTAATGCAATAAAACAGAGTGAAAAGATTTTTATCTACTTTTTGGATTTTTTCTGTAGCTACTTTGAAAATATAATGAGAGGGAATCGATCTATTTTAGCTGCTCTCCTAAGAAAAAAAATATATAGAACTGAATGCTTTATAGATACAGACGTTATCATTACAAACAAATATAACTTCAATGCAGGTAGTCAGAGTAGCATTTATCACTCTTGCTATATTTTAAACGAAAAAGGTTTTTTTAGTATTGGTAACAATTCTCATTTAGCTGCATTTTGTTATGTTAATGTCCTTCAAGGAAGTGTCTCATTAGGGGATGATGTTGCTATTGGTCCAGGGACAAAAATTATCGCTTACTCAAACCATTATAACTTTGGAAAAAAAGTAACTGCAGAAAAGAAGACTAAAGATATAGTAATTAAAAATAATGTATTTATTGGTGCAAACTGCACTATTCTTCCAGGCACTATTATTAACGAGAATGTGATTATTGGTGCAGGTGCGGTTGTGAAGGGTGAACTTGAAGAAAATTCTATATATGTAGGTATACCCTGCAAAAAGATTAGAAGCGGTTGGTATGAGTAGACATAATTTCTTGATTCACAACATTAATGAAAAGATTGCTAGATCCTTACCATACGAAGGAATAGTTGTTGATCTTGGTTGTGGTGGATCACCCTACAAACAACATATTCTTGATTCTGCAGAGCAGTATATTGGAGTCGACTGGGAAAATAGTCAGCATGATCAAAGCAATGTAGATATTTTTGCTAACCTTTGCGAGAGACTACCTTTTTCTTCTGATTATGCTGATACTGTTACTTCTTTTCAGGTTTTAGAACACTTACCAGAACCTGACTTTTTTATATCTGAATGCTTTAGAATCCTCAAGAATAGGGGGAGTATATTCATAACCGTACCTTTTATGTGGCATATCCATGAAGAACCTCACGATTACTTTCGTTATACAAAATATGGTTTAGAATATCTCTTTAGGAAAAATGGGTTTGTTGATATAGAAATCAGAGAAAATATGGGTTTCTGGCAAATGTGGATTCTAAAATTCAATTACCACACAATGCGTTTTTCATTTGGCTTTCTGAAGTTTCTTTGGATTCCGATTTGGTGGATTGGGCAAACTGCCGCACCAATCATGGATAAATATGATAGACATCCACAAGAGACAGGAAGCTATACTGTTTTAGGTAAAAAGCCTTGATATAAAATGTCTTTAAAGGACCAAGCGACATCTAGTATTAAGTGGTCTACTATTTCACAAGTAGGAAGGCAAGTCATACAGCTTTTCACAACAGCTATCCTTGCTCGATTGCTTTCACCTAATGACTTTGGATCCCTAGGTATGGCCACTATCGTTGTCGGTTTTGTAGGGGTTTTTAAGGATCTAGGGACATCAGCTGCAGTGATTCAGAGAAAGGGATTTTCTGAGGCTCTTTTACACAGCCTTTTTTGGGTTAATGTAGCTTTTGGTCTCTTGAGCACAATGCTTTTTTTTCTAATTGCTCCCCTGATTGCTGGCTTTTACAGAGAGCCAATAATTGCTCCATTGTTGAGAGTTCTATCACTTACTTTTTTTATTTCTGGTATTAGCATTTTACAGCAAGCCCTTTTAGAGAAAGAGCTTGCTTTCAATACCTTGGCCAAGATAGAAGTTAGTTCAGTTGCATTTGGCTCATTTATTGGTATTGGATCGGCAATGGGAGGATTGGGGGTATGGAGCTTAATCTATCAAACTATAGCAGTAACAACGTTAACTACCTTTCTGCTATGGAAAACCACTAACTGGCAACCAAAACTTATTTTCTCATTTCAAGAGTTAAAAGCTATTAGTAGCTATAGTTCAAATTTAACTGGATTTAATGTTTTTAATTACCTTATTCGTAATTTTGATTATTTATTAATTGGGAAATTTATAGGCGCCGAAGCTTTAGGTTTTTATACGTTAGCCTACCGAACAATTTTATATCCATTGCAAAGCATATCTGGAGTAATTAGTCGAGTTGGTTTTCCAGTATTTTCCCAACTTCAAGATGATAATGTTCGGCTGCGTTCTGCTTATTTACGAGTAGTTGCGATGATAGCCATAGTCACTTTTCCTTTGATGCTTGGAATATGGGTACTCGCAGAACCTTTCATCCTGATTGTTCTTGGGGAAAAATGGAAAGCTTCAATACCAATTATTTTAGTATTGGCTCCAGTAGGCTTAGTCCAGTCTGTTGTTACAACTGTCGGGACAATTTATCAGAGTAAGGGCCGCACTGATTGGATGTTTTGTTGGAGCCTCTTTGCTGGTGTATTGGTTATTTGTGGGTTTGTACTGGGCTTACGCTGGAATATTATTGGCGTAGCTGCTGGGTATGCTATTGCGAGCTTAATTTTAGTCTATCCTAGCTTTGCTATCCCTTTTAGATTGATCAATCTCAGTATGGCGCGTTTTGCTGCTGTTCTATGGCGTCCACTTATGTGCAGTGCAATAATGTCTTGCCTTATCTTGGGAATACAGGCAGTTTTGCCTATGAGTTTTTCTCCAGCATTAAACTTAGGCATTTCAATATTGCTAGGGGGTGCCACATATGTAGTTGTTAGCCAATGGATTAATCATGACCAGATGCGACAACTGTTCAACCTACTAGGTTTAATAGAATGACGCTAGATCAAGCAACTAAGCCTTATTCTATCGTTGTTATTCAGGATTCATTAGGTTGGCTACCTATCACACAAACTTGGCTTTACAACCAAATTTCTTTTCTCCCAACCTATATTGATAACCATATAGTTTGTGAAAATACAAAAAATCTAGAACAGTTTTATATTCCTAATATCCATAGCCTTTCAGACACATCGTGTTGGCAATATAACTGGCAAAAAGGAATTCGCAAACTTGGATTGTGCAATCATTTGCCTTTCCTGTTAGAACAAGCTAAGAGCACAAAAGCTAATCTACTCCATTCCCATTTTGGTCATCGAGGATGGAGCAATTACAAGGTTGCAAAAGTACTTTTGCTAAAACACATTGTGACCTTTTATGGGCTTGACGTTAATCAACTTCCTCAGCAAGATCAACGGTGGAAACTCAGATATAACGAGCTATTTGAACATGTAGACTGTGTTCTATGTGAAGGTCTACATATGGCCCAATCTTTAATTGCACTGGGCTGTCCCACTCACAAAGCAAAGATACATCACCTTGGTATCAGGTTAGATCAGTTTACCTATCAGCCCAGGAAGTGGCATCCTAGTGAACCTTTAAAGGTATTAATTGCAGCTGCATTTCGCGAGAAAAAGGGAATACCAGATGCGATCGCAGCCTTAGGTTATCTTCAGCAGAGTACGCCTCTAGAAATCACCATCATTGGTGATGCGGGGGATGATAAAGCCAGCCAAAGAGAGAAACGTCGTATTTTAGATGCCGTCCACCAATATGGGCTAACTCCCACTTTCATGGGGTATCAACCCCATTCTGTATTCTTAGAGCAAGCCTACCGCCATCATCTATTTATTTCACCCAGTGTCAAAGCTAGTGATGGGGATACGGAAGGCGGTGCTCCAGTCTCTATTATTGAAGCCGCAGCGACAGGGATGCCTGTCATTGCCACCCGACATTGCGATATTCCTGAAGTGTTGAACCGATATCCTGCTGATTTGCTAGCACCAGAACATGATGTAGAGCAACTTGTACGCATTCTCAATTGGTGGGTTGGGTATCCTCAAGAATGGGCAGGTATTTTACTTCCTCAACGTGCATATATCGAAGCAGAATATGACGCGAAGGTTCAGGGTCTTCGCTTAGCTGCAATTTATACCGAAGTCATGGCCGAACATCAGTAACAGAGGTCTCTTAATGTTGAGAAATGCAGGACGCACAGTTGTGAAAACAGCTAGGGCTTATGTATTACGGGGTGATGGCTATTACTGTCCGGTGTGCAATCGTCACTTTCGTAGATTTCTCTCAGGGGGAACGGAACGCCGACCTCATGTTCGTTGTCCAAACTGCGACTCTCTTGAGCGACATCGTTTACTGTGGCTAGCTTTACAACCCATGATTGTTAAATCTAGATCCCTAAACCATAAACTCTTACATGTTGCACCAGAACCATGCATAGCTTCTGCCCTCAAGCAGCAATACGATTACTTATCTGTTGATATGGATCCTGCAAAAGCTATGCAACAAATGGATATTTGCCAAATTCCATTCCCTGATGCCACTTTTGATGCCATAGTTTGTAATCATGTTTTGGAACATATCCCCACGGATATGAAAGCATTGCAAGAACTATACCGAGTCCTTAAGTCCTCAGGATGGGCTAGCATTCAAGTGCCGATGGTTGGTGAACATACTCAAGAAGACTTGTCTATTACCGATCCGCAACTACGGACAAAGTTATATGGTCAGCCTGATCATGTCCGTCAGTATGGTCGTGATTTCCAACAACGGCTGGAATCTACGGGGTTTCAAGTCACGATTATTGCCAAAAGTGAATTGACTGCCCCCAAAACTTTGCACACATTATCTTTAGATTGTGAGTCCGAGGTCTGGCTTTGCCGTAAGTGACAAGCATCTCAAAATATTTGCCTGATCAATAAAAAGTAAGACAGTGCCATAAAGAAATGATTTGAAATTATGTTTAATAACTGGATTAATCCACAAGAAATAATATATTTATTCAATAGAATTCGTAATAATCCAGGAAAAATTCTGAAATATGCTGCCAAGATGCATGCAAGTGACTCTGAAAAGGTAAAAAATACTTGGTCAAATACAGACACTTCTCCAACTAACTGGTGGGATATTCCTACGGTGCAATCTAGATGGAATTATCTTATCTCTGGTAATAAGGATATTGATTACAACGAGTATATCGCAGAGAAATACTTCAAAGAAAAACATGCTTTGCAAGCCTTATCTCTTGGTTGTGGTGGCGGTGAAAGAGAATTGAGATGGGCAAAAACAAATTGTTTCAGCCAGATTGAAGCCTATGATTTGTCGCCAGTACGTATTGAGCATGCGATAAAAGCAGCCAAACAAAGCATGTATGGAGAATGTTTAGATTATAGAGTTGGTAATATTTACGAAATTGAGACAAAAAAGAATCTCTATGATGTGGTATTTGCAGAGCAATCTCTACATCACTTCTCTCCGCTTAAAGAGCTATTGCTGAAAATTGAGGACATGCTCAAGCCAGAGGGTTGTTTCATTCTCAATGAATTTGTGGGGCCTACACGTTTCCAATGGACAAATAGGCAACTTGAACTTGTGAATTCCATTTTAAGTATTTTCCCTGAAAGATTTAAAACGCTTTGGCATAGTAACTTGCTTAAACCAAAAGTCATTAAGCATAGTCAATTAAGCATGGTTTTAAGAGATCCTTCAGAAGCTATTGAGTCAGCAAATATCTTGCCACTTCTTAAAGAGATATTTGAAGTGGTAGAACTGAAAGGTTATGGTGGCTCTATCTTACATCTACTTTTGGGGGGGATCGCTCATCATTTTCTCAATCCAGATGATGAAGCGAAAGAACTACTAAGGCTTTGCTTTGAATTGGAAGATTTTTTGATCAGAACTGGAGAAATTGATCATGACTTTATGGTTGCTGTTTGTTACAAGCGAGTCTAAATGAATGAGAGATTGTAAGTTTGTGAAGCACACTCTTTAAAAGCTATGGTGTCTGTCAGTGTCATTATTCCCACTCGCAACCGCGCGTCCCTCGTCAGCGTTGCAGTGGAAAGTGTTTTGCAACAGACTTGGACCAGCCTAGAAGTGATTGTTGTCATTGATGGTCCAGATTCAGATACCGAAGCAGTTCTAGAGCTCATCTCTGACTCAAGACTACAGGTGATCACCTTGCCCTCCAGTGGTGGCGCGTCTAGGGCCAGAAACAGGGGTGTTCAAGCCGCCCGGGGGGAGTGGGTCGCATTCTTAGATGATGATGATGAGTGGTATCCACGTAAGTTAGAAACCCAACTTCTATTAGTTCAAACACTAACTTGCCGATACCCTATTGCAGCCTGTCGGATGACCATAAAAACCCCCCGTGGCGAGTTTGTCGTGCCAAGACGCTTCCCTAAGCTAGGAGAACCGATTAGCAACTATCTTTTCTTGCGACCGGACTTTATTCAGGGAGATGGTTTTTTTCTGACTTCTATGTTGCTTACCCGTCGGCAACTGATGCTAGATGTGCCTTTCCAAGAAGGACTAAAAATGTGTCAGGACCTGGATTGGTTGCTTAGAGCAACGCAGGTGCAAGGTGCTGAATTACATTTTGCCGAAGCCGCTTTGGGCACCTGGAACTTGGATGAGCATCGCTCCCGAATTGGTACAAGTGGTTGCTGGACAACACTCTTTGAGTGGATTCAGTCTTGTCGGCAGCGTAATCTAGTAACACCGGAAGCCTATGGTGCTTTTCTGATGACTCAGGTCAATTCATTAGCCTCAGCTAGTAAGGATTGGCAGGGACTCAAGACTATCCTGATGTCTGCCTGGACTTACGGAAATGCCTCTTTCAAAAGCTATGCACTGCTGATTAGCATGTGGGTAATTCCGCCCACTCCCCGTCGCATTCTCCGTGATGCAATCCTACAGAATCCCTTTAGCCGCTTAAGGATTCGCCATGAGCGTTGATATTGTCTTGGCGACCTATAATGGTGATCGATTCCTAGACGCTCAATTGCAGTCAATTCTCGCGCAAGATTACCCTCATTGGCATCTGTTGATTCGAGATGATGAATCTTGCGATCTCACCCCCAAAATCATTCAAACCTATCTACAAAAAGAACCCCAGCGACTACAATGGATTAAATCAGGGGAGTCCACAAACCTAGGTATTCTCCGCAACTTTAATCACTTGCTTGAGCACTCCTCAGCCAGCTATACCTTTTTCTGTGATCAAGATGATATTTGGTTACCCCATAAAGTCACGGCTAGCTTGGCCGAGATCGGGCAACTCGAAGCTCAATGGGGTAAAGACCTGCCAATGCTGGTACATAGCGATCTGAGGGTGGTCAGCGAACAGCTTGAACTCATCCATCCATCTTTTTGGCGATCGCATCATCTTGACCCTACTCGTGACGCTTTACGTCACTTACTGATTCGCAATCACATCACAGGCTGCACCATCGTCATCAATAAAGCCTTGAAAGAGCTAGCCCTACCGCTTCCAGATTCAGCCTTTATGCATGATTGGTGGCTAGGCTTAGTTGCATCGGCCTTTGGCAAAATTGCTCACTTAAAGCAACCCACTATCCTCTACAGACAGCACCAACACAATCAAGTTGGAGCGCAAAGTCAAAAACTGCGATACCTTGTCACAAGACTGCAACAACCCCAGAAAATTCGGGAATACTACCGCAAAACCCCAAAACAGGCTCAGGAATTTCTCAATCGCTATGGTGCTCAGCTCTCAGAGCATGATAGAGAGATGGTCTCTGCTTACTGTGGGTGTGAGAAATTAGCTTTTTGCGCTAAAAGAAAACTACTTATTCGATACGAACTCTTTGATGTGGGTTTAGCTCGAAATTTAGCACTGCTGAGTTTGATTTAATATTTTGTCCCAAATTCCACTATCCGTAATTTCCGTAACACACAATCACTCCACCTATATTGGCAGATGTCTGGATGCTCTTGTCCCGGAAGTAAGTCGAATCGGTGGAGAAGTCATTGTTGTTGATAACTGCTCAGATGATAAAAGTGCCAAGATAGCCAAAAAATACCCTAACATAGCTGTCTATATTAATTCTGAACGACGGGGATTTTCAGCTAACAATAATTTTGGTATGGCCAAGGCTAATGGTCGTTACTTGTTACTCCTCAATCCTGATACAGAAGTACAGCCTGGTGCTCTCGACCAAATGATTGACTTTATGGAAAGTCATCCTCAAGTGGGCATGTGTGGCGCACAACTTCGATTCCCTGATGGACAAATTCAGCCCTCTCCTCGCCGTTTCCCAACCCTTGGTTCGACCATTGCCCGGCGTTCACCACTGCGAGTATTCTTGCGCAATTCTCACCTCAACCAGAATCATTTAATGCAAGACTTAGATCACTCTCAAGTGCAACCAGTTGATTGGTTGTTGGGAGCCTGCATGTTTATCCGCAGAGAAATCCTAGAGACCGTTGGCCCCCTTGACGAAGGCTATTTTTTATACGTGGAGGATATAGATTGGGCGCGCCGAATGCATGCAGCAAATTGGGATGTTTACTATGTCCCTACAGCCCAAATAATCCACCATCACATTGCAGTAAGTGATAAAAAACTCCTGAGCCGCTACATGTGGATGCACTTCATCAGTATGTGGCGCTATACGCGAAAATACTTCCTACCTCCAGTCCCTTTCTTGTCCATTCAGTCTAACTGCGATCAGGTTTGGCAATCTACCCTAAGAACCATCAATTAATCTGGCTGCCTTATGTATTGCGCTGCTTGGCAACCCCTTGAGAAGAATTGAGATTAAAAAGCATATTAAGGGATTGCATGGCCTTGCGACGAACTTCAATATCTTGCTGAGCCCGCAGTTGAACCATTGGGTCATGCAAAATCTTGTTAACGATGCCTCGGGTTAACGCTTCAATCACTTCTTGATGTTTTTCGGCAAACTCAGTCCCTAGACGAGAAAGCGCTTTTTCTAATTCCTGTTCTCGAATGGATTCGACCTTCGTTCTTAAGCTACTGATGGTGGGGACCGTCTCTAGGGATCGCCACCAGACATCAAAACTGGCAACTTCTTCTTCTAACAGGGACTCAGCTTCTAGTGCCATTTGTCGTCGGCTCTCTTGGTTCTGAGCCACCACTGCCTTCAAGTCATCCACATTAAAGGCGTGCACCTGGGATAACTCATTCACATTGCTGTGAACATTTCGAGGTACAGAGATATCAAAGATCATGCAAGATTGGCGATCGCAGACGATGGGTTCTAGAATGTCGCGATCCAACAGAGGCTCCGTTGAAGCCGTACTCGTAAAAATTAAATCAGATTCGGTTAGGACTGCCTGCATATCGGCTAAAGTATGCAGTTTCAGATCAGCCCCTTGGAATTGGTCGGCCAATTGCTCAGCTCGCTTCAACGACCGATTTAAAATGGCAATTTGATTAGCGCCTTTACTAAGCAGATGTTTGACCAACAAGCGAGACATTTTGCCCGCTCCAATAATGGCGACCCGATGGACTGATAAATCTTCAGTCTTCATCTGGGCAAGTTCGACGGCTGCTGAACTGATCGATACTGCACCTGTACCAATACTGGTCTCCGTTCGAACTCGCTTACCCGCAGAGATGGCCTGCTTAAATAAGCGATTGAGAATGGGGCCAGCGCCGCTGTATTTTTGGCTCAACTTGTGAGTCTGTTTGACTTGGGCCAGGATTTGTCCCTCTCCCAACACCAAGCTGTCTAATCCAGCAGACACCCGCATCAAATGCATGACAGCATCTTGATGCAGAAGGATGAACAAATGCTGACGGAGTTCTAACAGAGGGATTTGACTCCACTCGGATAGGAACTGCGTCAGCTCACGAATACCGTCATCGGTTTCTTGCGCAACCACATAGACTTCCATGCGGTTACAGGTACTCAAAATAGCCACTTCTTCTAAATGAGGATAACTCCTTAATTGAGAGGTAGCCTTTTCTTTCACATCATCGGGAATGCTGAGTTTTTCTCGCACATCCACTGGCGCTGTTTTATGACTTAAACCGACAACCGCAATATTCATGTGTCCTCCTTCTCTGTTTATCTAGCCGCGTCGTTTGAGGGATTCAAACTTCAGAATTAAGAGGCTATCGCCTAATGTAACTGAAGTGCCTTAGGACGTTTAGGCGTTTCAAACATGTGAACGGTATCGACAAATCGGGCGGTTTTGGACTGGGTGGAAATAACCAGGGACTGAGTTCTAGCACCCCCACCAAAGAAGCGAACGCCTTTCATTAGGGTGCCTGGAGTAATTCCACAAGCAGCAAACAGAACAGTTTCACCACAGGCCAATTCTTCAGCGGTATAAACCTTATCAGGATCGCTAATGCCCATTTCCTTGAGTCGAGCTAGGTTGCTTTCCTTGCTCTCGCCAATTAGTCCAGTTTTGACGATATCGGGATCATAGATGAGTTGCCCCTGGAAATGACCCCCTAGTGCGCGCATGGCAGCCGCAGAAATCACGCCTTCCGGTGCTGCACCAATCCCCATCAGGGCATGAATGTTTGTTCCTGAGAAGGCACAGGAGAGGGCTGCAGAGACGTCTCCATCTGTAATTAGAGCAACTCTTGCTCCAGCGTCGCGGATTTCTTTAATGAGATCATTATGGCGTTCCCGCTTCATGACCACGACCACTAATTCTTCGATGGAGCGATCCAAACATTGAGCCAAAATTTGTAGGTTTTCGGTAGCGGACTTATTAATATCCACTTTGCCTTTGGCTGCAGGAGGAGCAGCCAATTTCTTCATGTAAAAATCGGGAGCTGCGAACAATCCACCCTTCTCAGAGATGGCGAGGACAGCCATAGATCCGTTCTGGCCGTAAGCAACCAGGTTGGTTCCTTCGCAGGGGTCCACTGCAATATCGATCTCTAGCAACTCATCGGGGTTGCAAACTTGAGCAGCATCGGGCTGAGTGCAAATGCCCAGTTCCTCGCCGATATAAAGCATAGGGGCATCATCTCTTTCCCCTTCTCCAATAACGATGCGGCCCCGCATATGGATTTTGTTCATGCGATCGCGCATGGCTTCTACTGCAACATGATCTGCAGTATCTTTTTCACCTTTTCCCATCCATCGAGCTGAGGCAATGGCTGCTTGTTCAACCACCTCAATGATCTCTAGGCCGATAACGTTATCCACGCAAAGATTCCTCCTAAATGCCTGACTGTGTCTTGCGTCTGTATCTTAAAGTAACTGCGACTGTATTTGTTTTGTATCTTTAAGTACTAGTTTACAAGTCTATCAGACCGCTGTTACACGCTTATAGAGGTTTTCTAAAGGAATTTGCATTTAATTTTTCCTTACTCTGTTTTAAGGCAATTTAACAGGGCTACGCCCAGCCGATTCAAACTAGGATAAATTCTGCCAAACTCGCTTTGAATGATTCGTTAAGGCCTTCTCTATGGGGCAAGAGAAACGGCAAAGTCTTGAATCAACCCTAATGCCTCGGGGTTGATTTCATGGGCCATGGGTAGTTCATGGTATTGAACGGCAACTCCTGCTTGGCGCAGTGTTTGTTCTGAGGTCTGGGCGGCACTCAGAGGAACCACGGGATCCTGCTGACCATGAATTAAGAGGACGGGCGCTGTATTCTGACCAAATAAAGGCTTAATCGAAGGGTGTAGATAACCACTGAGACAAATTAATCCGGCCAGGGGTAATCGAGCACCAATGTCTAGGGTCATGGCTCCCCCTTGGGAGAATCCAGCGAGAATCATTCGTTCCAAAGGAACCTGGGTTTCTACGGCTAGTGCTTGTAGCCAATCCAAGAGAAGTTGACGACTTTCGGGCAAGCCAGCTTGAGTATTGAGGTCGTACCACATAAATCCACCAGGGGCATGAGGGTGGGGTAGTGGGGCGTTGGGAAAACAAAATTGGTAGGTTGGAAAACTGAGATAGGGGGCGAGTGATGCTAAATCTTCAGCGTTAGATCCCCATCCATGTAAAGCCACGAAAAGACCAGCGGGCGGTTGGCCTGTGGTTGGTGCTAGAGTGATTACCGAGAGTGACACAGTTCGTGTTCTGTAAAGAAACACCCTTCATTGTTTCACATCGTTGTTAGACGCTGAGATCCATCCTATGTTAGGACGCAAACTGGCAGGACGCTATTCCGTTGTTAAACCATTAGCAGAAGGTGGCTTTGGCGAAACGTTCTTAGCTGAAGATACCCATTTACCTGACTCTCCTCAGTGTGTGGTCAAAAAGCTTAAAACAGGTTCCCATGAGCCGGCTTTGCTGCATACTGTGCGACGATTGTTTGATTCGGAAGCGAAGGTACTGCACCAGCTCGGAGACCATCCTCAAATTCCTCGGTTGCTGGCTCACTTTGAAGATGGAGAAGAGTTCTACCTAGCGGAAGAATATGTAGAAGGGGAAAGTCTGGCGGATGAGCTGGTTCCAGGCCAGCAGCTAGATGAAGAGACGGTGATTGAACTGCTCCATGACATCCTAGAGGTGTTGTCCTTTGTGCACGATAAGCAGGTTATTCATCGGGATATTAAGCCCTCTAATTTAATTCGGCGTCAGAGCGATCGCAAACTGGTATTGATTGATTTTGGGGCGGTAAAACAAGTCACCACCCAAATTGCAGAATCGGCAACCCAAATGCCTCGTACTGTCCTCATCGGTACATCGGGATATATGCCGAGTGAACAATTCCGGGGACAACCCCGCCTGTGTAGTGATGTCTATGCGGTGGGAATCATTGCCTTGCAGGCGTTGACGGGGTTGCGTCCTTCTTTTGGTGAGTTGCCCGAAGATGAGAATACAGGGGAAATTGCTTGGCGCGATCGCGTTTCCGTATCGCCTGCCTTTGCCACCTTATTAGAAAAGATGGTGCTTTACGATTACCGGCAGCGGTATCGGTCTGCAAATGATGCGTTATTGGCCGTTCAAAGTTTAATAGCAGCGCGAGAAGCAGAAGCATCGCCACCCCCTCCCATAGATAATTTACCGGAAACAGTCGTCAATCTTCGTCAGAGTACGGACAGTCCTGCACAACCCTTACCTGTTGTTGAAAATACGGTTCAACAGTTAGAAACGACAGCTCAAACAGACAATACGGTTCAGCAGTTAGAAACAACGGCTCAACAATCTACCAATGTTCCTAATTTAGATACTTCTAACGGGTTGTCACAAATAGGAGACACCGCTCAACAAGCTGATCCCATCCACACGACTCCACAGGCATCTGCGGCAAATCTTCCTGGGGCTATGCCTCCAGAAACGGTTGCAGTCTCTCCCAGATCTCCCCAAAAAACGAATGGATTGAGTCGAACTAAAGTGTTGACTGGAGGATTGGTAGCCCTGTTAATGGGTGGGACGGCGTTGGCCTTTACCTCCCCCCACCTTCAATCTGTTTGCACTGTCCTAAATAACTGTTCTCAAGACATTCAATTTCAAGCGACCTTCGACGAAGCCGTTGAGGATGCCAAGTCTGCAGAAACTCGCGAGCAACAGGCTAAAACCATCGATGATCTCCAATCGGCTCAAAAAGAAATGGATGATGCTATTGCAGAGCTTAAAAAAATTCCTAAAAATGTCAAGGTTTACGATGATGCCAAAAAGGCCATAGCCGAGTACCAAGCTGAGAGCAAAGCCATCGCGACTCGAATTCAGACAGAGAACAAAGCAGACGAGACCTTCAAGCAGGCAACGACCATTGCCCAAGCGGTGCAAAAAAAGGCTAAAAGTGATGACTCTGTTGCAACCCTCGATCAACACAAAGCGGAATGGGAGAAAGCTATCAAGCTGCTTAAAGAGGTTCCGAAAGACACCTTGGTTGCCTCTCAAGTTGAAGCGAAGCAAAAAGATTTTGATAAGCAACTTAAGGCTTTAAATGGACAGAGGCAAAAGAAAATAGCGGCTGCAGCAGAGGCCCAGCGAAAATTAGAGGCCGCCCAAGCTGCTCAAGCTGCATCAGTACCGGCTCGATCTACCCCAGCTTATGTGCCTCCCCAACGGTCGACTTATGTGCCCCCGCGCCCAGCGCCCGCTCCTGCACCGGTAAGACAGGCACCTAGACCTGCACCGCGCCCCGCTCCAGCTCCCGCGCCGCGACGGCAAGAGCCTCTTTGGGGACCCGGCTCAGGGCAATCCAATAACAATGAACCGTTATGGTAATTTAGGTTGCCAAAAACTGGCAAAGGTATATAAAGGTTGTAATCTTAACTCACTGCGCAGAATACAAGATTCTGACACAGTGAGTTTGGGAGCAGTAGGTCTGGGATAAACTGTTAGGCTTATCCCAGAACCTTCCGGTTCTAGAATGCCCATCAAAAGCTGTGTAACGACAATAAAATTTAAAGGTCTCCTTAAAACCAGGACTTAGTTCAAGGGGAAAGTGGGTGAGCGATAAAAATCTCCTATCCTGTGCTGTTCTTAAGGTGTGAGGCCAAAATCCGATTCAAGGTTTGACTTGGACGCATGGCTTGGCAAGTTTTTTCCGTATCTGGCAAGTAATACCCACCAATCTCTGTTGGATGACCCTGGAGAGCATTAAGTTCGGCCAAAATAGTCTCTTTGTGCTCGCTGAGCTGTTGGAATAAGTCCGTAAACAGAGTTTTGAAGGCAGGATTTTGATCTTGCTCTGCCAAAGCTTGAGCCCAGTAGAGGGCTAAATAGAAATGGCTCCCCCGGTTGTCTAACTCGTGGACAGCACGGGAAGGGGATTTAGCTTGTTCTAGATATTGGCTATTCGCCTGATTGAGTGCTGTCGCTAAGGCTAGAGCATTTTTATTACTGGTCTTATGTCCTACATCTTCCAGAGTTGCAGCCAAAGCCAGAAATTCTCCTAAAGAATCCCATCGTAAATGCCCTTCTTTCAGAAACTGTTGAACATGCTTGGGAGCAGAGCCCCCTGCGCCAGTTTCAAATAATCCGCCTCCAGCGAGTAGAGGAACAATGGATAACATTTTGGCGCTTGTTCCTAATTCTAGAATGGGAAATAAATCCGTAAGGTAGTCCCGTAAGACATTCCCGGTAGCCGAAATGACGTCTTGGCCACCTTTAATCTGTTCACAGGTAAAGCACATGGCATCAACGGGAGACATGATTCGAATATCTAGATCCGTCATGTCATATTGAGCCAGATATTGCTGCACCTTCTGGATAAGGTTTGCATCATGAGCCCGATCCGGATCTAACCAGAAAATAGTTGGAGAACCTGTAGCTTTGGCTCGATTAACCGCCAATTTTACCCAGTCTTGGATGGGAATATCTTTAGTTTGGCACAGGCGCCAAATGTCCCCTTTCTGGACCGAGTGCTCCATTAAAATTTGCCCCGTCTGATCTATGACCTGGACAGTCCCGTCAGCAGGAATTTCAAAGGTCTTATCATGGGAACCATATTCTTCAGCCTTCTGAGCCATTAACCCTACATTGGCAACATTTCCCATGGTTTGGACATCAAAAGCGCCATGTTCTTGGCAGAATTTGATGCACTCTTGATACATGGTTGCGTAACTGCGATCGGGGATCATCGCTTTCGTATCATAGAGCTGACCATCGGGTCCCCACATTTTGCCAGAGTTCCTGATGGCAGCCGCCATAGAGGCATCAATGATGACATCACTAGGGACATGGAAATTTGATATGCCCTGAGCAGAATTGACCATGGCTAGGGGAGGACCAGATTGTTCTGCCGCTTTAAAGGCTGTTGTGATGGCTGAGCGCTCTGAATCTGGCAAGGTTTGAATCTTGGAAAAAAGATCGCCTAATCCATTATTGGCGTTAACTCCAAGCGCCTGAAACGTATCAGCATATTCAGTAAAGACACCCTGGTAGTAAGTAGTTAAAGCATGGCCAAATAAGATCGGGTCAGAGACTTTCATCATGGTGGCCTTGACATGTAAAGACAAGAGGATGCCTTCAGCCTTTGCTGTATTGATCTCCTGTTCATAAAAGGCTCTTAACGCCTGTACCTGCATCACTGCTGCGTCAATGACTTCGCCTTCAAGAACAGGGATATTCTCTTTCAAAACTTGCAGAGAATGGTCTTCTTTTACTAACTGAATTTTGACCTGTCCTGATTGGCTGATCACAACAGATTGCTCAGTGCCATAAAAGTCACCAGTATCCATGTGAGCCACATGAGATTTCGAATCGGATGTCCAAGAACCGACAGGGTGAGGGTTTTTCTGGGCATATTGTTTGACGGCTGCAGCCACTCGCCGATCTGAATTCCCCTCTCTTAAAACTGGATTAACTGCGCTTCCCAGAACCTTGGCATACCGGTTTTTGATCGTGATTTCCTGCTCATTTTGAGGACTGGCTGGGTAATCAGGAATGTTATACCCTTTGGCCTGTAACTCCTGGATCGCGGCAGTTAATTGGGGGATAGAGGCACTGATATTGGGGAGTTTGATGATAATCGCTTCAGGCGTTTTTGCCAGATCTCCTAAGTAAGCCAGATTATCGAGTTGCTGTTGGTCAGCAGTTAGCTTCTCGGGGAAACTCGCAATAATGCGTCCAGCTAGGGAGATGTCCCTCGTTTCCACCTCAATACCGGCTACTTGGGTAAAAACTTCGACAATAGGCAGGAAAGAATAGGTGGCTAAGGCGGGGGCTTCGTCCGTATGGGTATAGATGATTTTTGTGGCTTTTTTTGGGGACATGTATCTTCTCTAAAGGTTGCAGCACCTTGACCAGCTGTATGGGTAACCTAATAGTAAGGTGACCAAGCGTTTCCTGGTGGAGTATATCAGTGTATCCCCCTCAAAGAAGTATTTTGGGGTGAGGTTACGAGGACAGGAATAGGGTGCCTGTGCAAGTGTTAACTAGATTCGGATGATGAACGATCGCGGCTAAAGTCCTAAATTGAGGGGGATAAGTAAATGGGATATCCGGTGGTCTTGATTCAGGAGGGGGAACTAGGGGCGCGGGTAACGAATGCCTTGCAGATGGCTATTGCTGCAACAGGGGTCGACATTAATTGGCAGATTGTCGATATCGGTGGAGAGGATCAGCAGAGTCTATTACCGAACTATATCTTTGATATTATCCGAACGACTAAAACTGCTGTCATTGGGCCATTGATGACGCCGGATAATTATCGTCAGATGGAAGCAGACATCCGGGAAAAGCTAGATCTTTATGTCAACTTGCGACCCGCAAAAACGATGGTGGGGATTCCCAGCAATTATCAGAATGTTGACATAATGATTGTGCGAGAAACGACAGAGGGGATCTATGCTGGCATCGAATTTGAGCGCACTTCAGTAGAAGCTGCAGATGCTCGTTCTTTTCTGTCAAAACTGTCTGGCAAACGGATACGAGAAGATGCTGCGGTAGGCATTAAACCGATTTCCGTTAAAGGCTGTGGTCAAATCATTGAATTTGCCTTTAATTATGCTCGAAAGACCAAACGGCACCAAGTGATTGCGGTTCATCAAGCGCATGTTATGGCCCATACAGACGGTCTTTTTCTTGAGATTGCCCGTGATATTGCCCAAGAGTTTCCAGACATAGCGTTTGCGGATCGCTCCATAGAGGTGATATGCCAGGAATTAATGCAGAAACCCGAAAGATTTGATGTGCTGGTGATGCCAAATTTATATGGTGATTTGCTTGCCCATCTCTGTGCTGGCATGGTGGGTGGATCGAGTGTACCGATTGCAAATGTCGGCGATAAATATGCAGTGTTTGGTGCCCAATCAACGGGCACAGACGTGGGGGATGATCCGACCTCACTTATCCTAGCCGGTGCGCTAATGTTGCGCCATTTAGGAGAACAGGAGGCGGCCCACAGATTACAGACCGCAGTGGAGGCTGTGGTTGCAAACCAAGTTGATACGACTGCTGATTTAAATCCCGTTGGTTTTGAAGGGGTTGATTCCCAAGCGATGGCTCAAGCTATTACTCAAGCCATAGCTGCTTGAGACCCTAAGCTCCCATTCCTGAGTAATGTTTGATGCCTCGACGCCACAGCCAACGATTCATTACTAGGCCCAACACACACCAGGCCAGCATGATACCAAAGCCCTTGGCAATAGGCGTTGGCAGGCCGATTAAGAGGCTGACAGGGAAATAGATGAGATAAGGGAAGGGGGTCCACACCACAACCACCTGAACCGCTGGCGGGAATAAATCGAGGGGAGCAATCATTCCCGATAGGAACAAATAAAATAAAAACCATAGTTGTTCAATCGCTGTGGCCCGTTCAACCCAAAATGCAAATATGGCAAAGGTGTATTGGATAATAAACCGCAGAATAAAAGCCAAGGCCGTAGCCAAGCACCCCCAAACCAAGCCCAGGGGGCTAGGCCACCAGAAGGCTTGAGGATAAAGAGCAAAAAATAGGATGACTAATCCGGCGGAAAAGGGAAGGCGGGCCAATCGCTCAGATACATGGCCAGCGACATGATGCCAGACGGGATCAATGGGTTGGAGGAGTCGGGGAGAGAGTTTGCCTTCGACGATTTCTCGCTCAAAGTCCCAAATCACCCAGACAATAGTGAATTGTCGAACGATAAAAACAGAGATAAAGTAGCGAGCAAAGTCTAGGGCAGTAAGGGAAAATTGCCCCTCTGTGGCGGCTTGAGACCAAATTCCCATCATAATCAGCGGGAGTGAGTTGGCTAATACCCATAGCAGCAATTCTGCCCGGTATTCCAACATATAAGCGTAATAGACGGTCAAGAAGGTCGTGATTTTTCGAAAGATAGAACTCATGTGACCTTTCCCGATTGAAAAACTCGTCGAATAATTTCTTCGATGGGTGGGTCTGTGATGGTTAAGTCCAGTACCTGGAGATTGGCCAAAATTTGGGAGACGGTGTGGGTTAGAGTTTCCCGACGAACGAGTAAGCGAATTTCTCGTCCAGTGATCTCTTCAATTTCGCCATACTGCTCCAAGGTTATGGGGTCAGGCGTTTGCATGAGTTCTAGCTTGACTTCCCGATAGGGAGCAAAGCGATTCATTAACTGATTGAGGCCCCCATCATAAATGAGTTGACCTTGATGGATTAAGAGAACGCGATCGCAGAGGGCTGTAATATCTGCCATATAATGACTGGTCAGCAAAATCGTCGCATCGTAACGGTGGTTGTACTCCCGGAGAAACTCACGAACGCTGACTTGAGCATTGACATCTAGACCCAGGGTCGGCTCATCGAGAAAGAGCACCTGAGGACGATGCAAGAGGGCAGCCAGTAGCTCTGCCTTCATCCGCTCTCCCAAGGAAAGCTTGCGCACGGGTTGAGTGAGCTTGCCGCCTAAAGACAGCATCTCAGATAGTTCATCGACTCGATACTGAAATTCACGGGGGCTGATTTTATAAACAGCTGCATTGATCCGCAAGGAATCTAACGCCGGCAAGTCCCATAGCAGCTGTTGCTTTTGCCCCATGACCAAGGTGATCTTTTCCAGGAAGGCTGAGCTGCGTCGGAAGGGAATTTGGCCAGCGACGTTTACCTGTCCTCCCGATGGATGGATCAAACCGGTCAACATTTTTAAGGTTGTGGTTTTGCCTGCGCCATTCGGACCTAAAAAACCAACCACCTCTCCGGGTTCGATCTTAAAGGTAACGGATTGTACTGCTTTGACAAGGCGATGTTGTCGTTGAAAAAAATGAGATAGAGTGCCTTTAAATCCGGGTTCCTTAATAGCAACTGGATAGACTTTTTCAAGGTGGTCGCAAGTGATGATGGTCATACCCTTACTGTAGACAAGAAATGCCAGGGTAGCTTGCGGTTATGTAGGGTGAGCCTCCAGTTTTGATGCAGGATCAGCAAGAATTTGTAAGATCGTTTGCTGCACTAGGGGATTATTCAACATTTGGATATGGTTGACGGGAAGTATGATGGAGCGACTGCAATCCTCTAACTGCATTTCCTTTAAGGTGAGGATGCCATCATTCACCTCATTGCCAAAAAAGCTCCAAGTCCCCCGAGGACCATTCGTCCCAGCGATAATAATATGAGGAATGGCTAGATTAGGGAGCTGTTGATAAAAACTGGGGTCCGCCAAGTTCTGCAAACATTCTCCTGTAAATGGCGATAAGGGACTCAATCGCTGAGCCAACTGAGCGATACGGGGAGACTGGTTAGGCGGTCCCAGTAAAATCACTGGGTTGGGCTTGAAGGAAGAATGAGGTGTAATGGCAGATCGTACTAACACGGCCCCCAAGGAATGGGCAATGATGCCATAACGGCCCGGTTCTAGCTCTCCTAAACGGCTCTGTAAACGCTCAATAATTTGAGCGTAGGATTCGATTTGGGATGAATAGCCAAATAACTCAGTACGATATCCGGCTTGCTGTAAGTATTGAGACAATCCAAATACGGATAGGGGTGAGCGTCCCAGGCCATGTATTAGCAGTACTTTCATTACCAAATAATGTTCACTGGGAATCACCCCTATCCATAGGCTTAGAATTTAGCCTAAAACGCAAATTTATTCATGGACAAGGGGAACAGGATAGCCGTGATCCTCAATAATCTTATCCCGCTTAGCGGCTTTCAAATCTTCTGCCATCATTTCCTGGACTAGCTCTGGAAAGCTAACTTTGGGAACCCATTTGAGTTTTTCCTTCGCTTTGTCGGGACTCCCTAATAAGGTGTCTACTTCTGTGGGGCGATAGTAACGGGGATCGACTGCGACGATACAATTCCCCTCCTGGTCATAGCCTTTTTCGTCGAGACCTTCCCCTTCCCAGCGAATGTCAATGCCGACTTCTTTACAGGCAATCGTGACAAAATGGCGGACGCTATATTGTTGTCCCGTGGCAATCACAAAATCTTCAGGCTGGTCTTGCTGAAGCATTAACCACTGCATTTCCACATAGTCCCGAGCATGGCCCCAATCCCTTAAGGAGTCCATATTTCCTAAAAATAGGCACTTTTGCTTTTTCAGGTAAATTCGTGCGATCGCACGGGTGATCTTCCGGGTAACAAAGGTTTCACCTCGGAGGGGAGATTCATGGTTAAACAAAATGCCATTACAGGCATACATGCCATAGGCTTCTCGGTAATTCACCGTAATCCAGTAGGCATAGAGTTTAGCAACAGCGTAAGGAGAGCGAGGGTAAAAGGGGGTTTTCTCCGTTTGAGGCACTTCTTGCACTAAACCATACAATTCAGAGGTAGAGGCCTGATAAAACTTCGTTTTTTTCTCCAAGCCTAGGATGCGAATGGCTTCCAAGAATCTTAAGGTACCAAGGCCGTCAACATTGGCGGTATATTCTGGCGTCTCAAAGGAAACCGCCACATGGCTTTGAGCCGCTAAGTTATAAATTTCGTCAGGCTGGACTTGCTGCACAATCCGAATGAGATTAGTTGAATCGGTCAAGTCACCGTAGTGAAGGAAAAAGCGTCGATCCTTCTCATGGGGATCTTGGTATAAGTGATCAATCCGATCCGTATTGAAGAGTGAAGCGCGTCGTTTAATCCCATGAACGTGATAGCCTTTGGCCAATAATAGCTCTGCCAGATAGGCTCCATCTTGACCCGTAATGCCAGTAATGAGAGCGACTTTTGCCATGAAATTTATCCTATGTGTGATTCAACGGTGCTGCTAATACAAATGAATGGCGCGGATCCTATTGCCAAATGGATTCAAGGATTGAGTTCCTACTGTCAATAGGAGGTTTGGAGAACAGTGTTTTTGTAATAATGCTGCAAAATCTGCTGGTAGGTATTTCCTCGCTGGGCAAGGGCTAAAGCGCCCCACTGGCTCATCCCTAACCCATGGCCATGGCCACGACCGTTAATGGTGAAGCCGGAGGGCTTACTGGGCACAGCTTGAGCTTGACTCGCCACTAAATCAGATTGGGGAACAACTTGAAATAAGGTACTTTTTAACTTCAGGGCTCGGCGAAATTCACGCCCCTTCATTATTTTTGTCCCTTGCTCTCCGACAACTTTGATGCTTTTGACACGACCATGGGCTGTAGTCCCTTGAGGAGTCATTGCAAGAATATTACCCAGTCCCGATAGTTTTTGCTGCAGTTGTGCTTGAGAAAAGTTCACAGACCATTGAAAATTAGGCGCTTCTTGGTCAAAATCGGGAACGCCTCTCAAGTAGGGAATAACGCCACTAAATACTTGCTCAGAATTTTCCGTATGGCCACCAGAATTCGCATGAAACAAGGCTTCCACGATATTGCCTTGATAGGTCAACACTTGACCCGCTGTAGCTCGGACTGCAGCTCGTGTACTCTCGGCTTCGCCATCAATGCCCCCATAAACCTGATCTTTGGTGGTATTAACTAAATCGTAGAGGGGGTTTTTCTGTTTACCTTTTCGGTATAGAGCAAAGGATCGGGCTGCTACAGATTGAGCCTTTAAGGCTTCTTGGGGCCACGTTCTCGGCATCTCTTTGCCAATAACACCTGCCAGATAGTCCTCTAAATCCACTTCATTAATCACTGATATACCTTGGGCTGTTGTGATTAATCGGACCTGACCTCGATACCATCGATCTTTGATGTAAACAAAACCACCTTCAGAAGGCTCAATGGAAAGTTGCCATCCCTTTTTGCCAAAAAAAGTGACAGCCCCGGGAGTGGATTTGGCAAAGAAACCTTCCAAGGGGGGTAATGCTCCTACCGTTGTCCCTTGACCATTGACGATGTTGGCAGAGGTGGAACTCCCGATCACGACATCCCCTTGCCCTTGTAATAGGGCGATGCGTAACTCTAATGCGATCGCAGGACTTGCAACCAAAGACAGCAGCAGGGATAAGCATCCCGTACAGAACGGCAGATAGCGATGAAGTTTGAATTGAGATGCCGATAACATAAGCCAATGATGAACTGAGAAATTGAGCAACATAACCAGGAATGGCACTGAAAACCGAGGGTCTAGTCCCCCTTGCCCTAAAAGGAGTTTGACATCATACGGGCCATAACCTGCATGATTTTATGACAGGCTGACGGGTAGGTAAAGTCAAAATATTTAGCTGCGAGGAGGAAAATACCTTCATTCATGACTGCCTACAGCAGGGAAAGTTGCCCATTCAGCCACAATCCTCAAATTTTCGTTCGAATTATAGTTGCTAATGGATAATACCTAAATTCTTTGTCTTGGGCGTTGACTGCTCATAAAGGTTTAGCTTTTCCCCCTAGGTGACTTCCTGATCTGTCTCGTCGCTCTCAACAGTGGGAAAGGCATAGATGGCCAAGCCGCCTTTGGGTTATTAGATACCGTGGGTAGCATGGAAATCATTTTGTACCTTTTTCGTCAGCCGTTGGGAGATTTGTCGAACAATTTGCTGTAGCAACTTATCACCTGCTCCTTGAATCATTTTGCGAGGGAGACGAAGAATAAATTGAGGAAACACAATCGCAACGTCTAAAGCTAAGTCCCATTCCACCGAAGTTTGGGGGGGAGATGAATGATCGTCCGGATCAGAAGTCTCGTTCAAATACATAGCAGCTTGAAAGTCGACTTGATAGCAGTGATCAAACTTATTCTGGACAGGAATGGTCGTAATCCGGTAAACCCCTTCCTCTTGAGGGAGCAGCTCTAGGCCAATTTGGGGTTCCACTTCAAACCCAAAGGAGCCATACCGCCCCAAGGAGAGAATATATCCATTACTCCCCACTGGCTCTACCTTCATGGGATGCGCACATCGACAGAACCAGCCTTGATGAGCATCCAAATAGGCCATTACCGTGTCCTTATCAGCCTTAAGGTCCATTTGGCCTTTGAACTGATGTTTGAAATGGAGGGCTTGGGGCAAACTAGCTTCAAGTTCGGGATGGGTGACAGAGATAAACTGAACAAACCTAGATGAAGAATCTGATTGACTTATACATCCTGCTTCAGGACATGGAACGAGCTGCTTCTCTATATCTT
Organism: Acaryochloris sp. CCMEE 5410; assembly: GCF_000238775.2. Lineage (NCBI taxonomy): Bacteria > Bacillati > Cyanobacteriota > Cyanophyceae > Acaryochloridales > Acaryochloridaceae > Acaryochloris > Acaryochloris sp. CCMEE 5410. The sequence continues at coordinate 638,970 of NZ_AFEJ02000001.1, forward strand.
GCTGCGTCTTGGATGAATGCATCTGCCTACCTATGACTCCGTCTTTAAAACCCTCATTCCTTAGGATCGACCAATTCCACTTAAATTTCGACAGTCGTCGAAAAATTAATATTTTGGAACCTTAGTGCAGTTTCTGAAGAAGAAACATTCGAACCGAAAAGAGAGTCTAAATGCTTACTGGTTATCTTTTATTCTAAGAATCATTAAAGATTATGGTTCATACTCTAATCAGTGAGTTTGATCACCTTTCAGCCCTGGGTTTCCAAAAAGTTGCAAGTCAGAATATCCGTGACAGGTATGACCTTAATTTTGCATAGGGGTAGATATGGGTAATATCGTATATAGCTTATGTTCATCAATTAATCGTTTATTTTGCTTCTGAGCTGAGGAAAACCATGAATATCCGTCTGATTCGTTCCCAAGTCTCGACTTTAACAGTCCTGGGTGTTCTCACCTGTGTTACTCCACTTCCTGCTTTGGCTCAGTCTTCACCCACCAATGATCCTTTACAGGATTTCCAGCTAGAAGATTCAAATAGTGCAGAGGAGGTCTTTACGGATCGGGGAGGCCCAGGATCCTTACTGAACCTTTTGAATCGCTTGCAGCAGGTGAATAGTCGCTCTGGTAGTGAGTTCGCAGAAGATCAATCTGCTAATTTCGACTCAGCCGTTGATGCATTTCGCAAGAAACAGCAGGAACAGTTAGGTTCTCCGACTCCGTCTACTCCTGATTCCAGCGGTACTGGCATCGAAACACCTTAAGGACTATTTCGAATCGAAATCTTTGTTCTGTTTGCTGGGTATCTTGGGTAAATAGTTTTTAATTTTTGTCCTTTATCCCCCCTTTCTAGCTTTTGGCTTACCTATCCTCTTTCTTGATGCTGGGCCCAGGTGTGCTGGCTGTAACTCCTGCTGCCCAGGTTGCGGTTAATCAACCGATTGTCCAGGTCGCTAATGCCAGTACTCATCAGGGCAATCAGATCCAACTCAATGGCCGTACCTATCCAGTGGCTTGGACACAATGGCAAGATCCGGGCCAATCCATGCCGTCCATAGGGATTAGCGATAGTGGTTTAAATCGCCGATTTGGAGTAGATTTAACCAGTTCAAATGATTTTCGGCAGCAGCCCGTTCAATGGTTCACCCCTAAACCCATCGCCTTAACAACTCGGTTTAGTGAAAACGGCGCGTCTCGGTATCTCGATGTTTCCCCTTTGGCGCGATCCGTTAACTGGCAGATTCATCCCCAGGGCAATGTGCTCAAGATCCAGTCTCCTGCCGCCAAGATTGGCAAGATTAGGTCTGGTCGACAACAATGGGGGCATCGTTTGGTCATTGATTTAGATCAGGCTACCCCGTGGCAAATGGAGCGGTTGACTAATAGCCGAAGTGGGGAAAAAGACCGCGAGTTTGTCTTGGCTATTGATGCAACTGCTGATGCTGGACTAGGTAAAGCTTGGAAATTCCCTCCAAAATCTGCTTTAAAATCCCTAAAAATCACCCGAGAACAGGGAAGAACTCTCTTAAGTGGTGTGATTAGAGGAACAATGCGTCCTCGAGTGTGGATGCTGACGAATCCTAATCGACTGGTCATAGATATCAAAGGTGGTGTCCCTGAACAACGCAGCATCTTGTGGGCTCCGGGCATTCTTCGACAAGAGCGAGTCATCAGCTTAGGCAACAAACAATACCCCGTCACCTGGTTAGCATTGAACCCTCAGACACCAGGGCTAAAGCTTCAGCCCATCTGGGGGAATCGGAATGCTCTTCTGGGTATTCATCCCCTCTTATCAATGGCTCAAGGAAATCAAGTGGCAGCAGCGATTAACGCTGGCTACTTTAATCGCAATAATAAAACGCCCCTGGGAGCCATTCGTCAAAATGGTCAGTGGATTTCCAGCCCTATTTTAAATCGAGGCGTGGTGGCTTGGAATCCCCAAGGTCAGTTCCAAATGGGACGACTCAACCTGCAGCAAGTTCTGAGTACATCGGGGGGCAAGCGGTTATCCATTGTGTCCCTGGATAGTGGCTATCCCCAAAAAGGGATTGCTCGATATACACCAACCTGGGGGCCAGCATATACCCCCATTTTGAAAACCGAAAAAATTATTACGGTCATTAACAATCAGGTCGTTTCTGAGAAGGTCAGTACGAGTGCTAAGTCTTTTGCGATTCCTAAGAATGGCTATTTGCTGGTGCTTAGATCCTTTGATGTCGGTGGGGCCTTGGCTTCTGGTACTCAACTCCAAATCCAGACTGCGACAACACCTGCCAGCTTCAATGGGTTTCCCAATATTGTGGGGGCTGGACCTTTGTTAGTGAGCAATGGTCAAGTGGTATTGAACGCTAAAGCTGAAGAATTCCGCCCTCCGTTCGATACTCAATCTGCACCTCGGAGTGGGATTGGGCAAACGGCAGATGGCACGATTTTGTTGGCGGCAGTTCATAACCGAGTGGGTGGTCCAGGCCCAACATTGAAAGAATGGGCACTCATCATGCAGCGGTTGGGATCTGTCAATGCCTTAAATCTAGATGGAGGAAGTTCGACGAGTTTGTATCTAGGCGGTCAACTACTGGATCGGCATCCGGTGACGGCAGCACGGGTTCAAAATGGCATTGGGGTGTTTTGGCAGCCCAATGCTAGATAATTTGTCTCCGCAGGAAATTTGCTGAGCCCAATTTCTTAGGTTAAATTGTTCAAGGTTGACAATTTGTCAATTCGAATGTTCTTAATCTAGATTGCATTAAAGACAAAACCTTAAGCAAATTTATTTATCGCTTAATCTTTTTTGCGTTAATTGTGAATAAATATTTGCTTTTATAAATTGACCTTTGCGAGTGACAAAGATCACCTAAAAAAAATCCTCTGGTTGCTTAAATCATAATGTTATGCATTGAACGCTCCAGTGCATTCAAACAACTTAATCCGAATCAGCCCTAGACGATTGGGGATTATGGCATGGCCCTGTCGTGATTAAGCAATTGTCAACTCATGCCAATGCAAAACCCTATTGAGGTAAGTCGGAACCGTGGTCCAAACTCAACCATCCAACCTTTTAGCAGCACCAGTACCTGCTCACCAAGGTGTCGCTGCAACGGAGCTGCGTCCTTGGGGATCCTTTACGATTTTGGAAGAAGGCCAAGGCTATAAGATCAAGCGGATTGAGGTGAAGCCTGGACACCGCTTGAGCTTGCAAATGCATCATCATCGGAGTGAGCATTGGATTGTGATTGCCGGTATCGCTAAAGTGGTGCGAGGCGAGGAAGACTTGATGCTGAGTGCAAATGAGTCTACCTATGTGCCTCGGTTTACCCAACATCGGCTGGAGAATCCTGGTATGGTGCCTTTGGTTTTGATTGAGGTTCAAAACGGTGAGTATTTAGGCGAAGATGATATTGTGCGCTTTGATGACGATTACGCACGCTAGTCTTTTGCGATTGGAATACTCAACCCAATATGATTCAACTCAGCCCGACTGCAATAGGTGAATTAAAACGCCTCCAAAAGAAGCATTTACCAGGTGGCCAGCTCCGTATTGTGGTTGATGCCAGCGGCTGCAAAGGGTTGGCCTATCAAATGCAATTTGCTGAATCCCCCCAACCCGACGATCAAGTTTTTGATTGTGAGGACATTCAGGTGGTTGTCGAAAAAGCAAGCATGAAATACCTCTCTGGTTTAACCCTGGACTATACCGAAGATCTGATGGGGGGAGGATTCCGCTTCTACAACCCAAATGCGATTGAGACCTGTAGCTGCGGACATTCCTTTGCTATTACGGGGTAAATACAGCTGAATATTAATATTGCATTTTCCCTAGTAACGCTCTGTTGCTAGGGAAATTTTTAGGTCTATTCAGGGGTCCCTGGTGTTGAACTGGGAGAGGGTTGGGGACTGGCGCTAGGAGACTGGGAACTGGAAGAAGTTTCAGGTGTTGCATTCGGCTTTTGGGCCGCAGCTTTTATTTGATCTTTATATTGGCCAGGGGCTAATTTTTCGGCTGAGTTAAAGAGGATATCAGCTTCTTTGGTTTTCCCTTGTTCCCTTAAAAGGATTGCTTTGGCAAAAACTGGGCGAAAATCGTTAGGATCTTTAGCAATAAGTTTGTCGTAGACGCCAACGGCTTGATCGAATTGCCTTTGGGTGGCATAGACTTGCCCGAGTAGGAGTTGGACTGCACTTTCATTAATACTGTTGGGCTTTACCTGATTGGCTTGAGGAGCATTTTTAAGGGTTGTCTGTAGGAGTTCGGTGGCAGCGGAGGGTCTTTGCTGTTCGACCAATAGATTGACAAATCCTTGGAGGGCATCCATATTGCCAGGTTCAGTGGCTAGAATACTTCGATAGGTTTGAGCCGCGCTTTCCCGTTTACCCGTTTTTTGCAGGGTTTGGGCGAGAAGAACTTGGTATTGAGTCTGTTCTGGATTCAGCTCAACCAGTTTTTCTAAAGGGTCCAGCAGATCTTTTTCGGTTTTTAAACCGATTTTAATCATTTGACTCCGGGCTTCGGCTAGACCGCGCAAAGCATCTGGATTGTCTGGTTCTTTCTCTAAGATTTGCAAATAACCGTTTTCAAGGTCTTGCAGGTTTTTCTTCTCAATATCTGATACTACCGGTGGAGTTGGAGTCGTACCTGGGGTTGGAACAGTGGGAGAAGGAGAAGGGCGGGAGCTAAGGAGGCTATCGAAGATCGAGCCGAAGGAAAATCCAACTAAGGCGACAACGGCAACAACAACAAAAACCCAAATGAACCAGCGGTTAGATTTTTTTTGCACGGGAAGGGGTTGAACTCTCTAGTTATTATCAGGGATAGTGCCCGTAATGCAGCTTATCTCAAAGTACGAAGTTTCGGAGCAGAAAGGCCGACTCTAAAGATTTTGCGTAGATTTTTGAGAATGTGTTGATGTGTTATGTAAACAAATGCTGGAAAGGCTATGGATAATCGGCATTTAGTTTTAGTGACAGGACCAGCCCGCTCCGGTAAGAGCGAATGGGCGGAAAACTTGGCCGATCAGTCTAATAGGTCGGTGATATATGTGGCCACGGCAGCAGACTATCCTGAAGATGAGGAATGGCAAACGCGGATCCAATCCCATCAGCAGCGCCGTCCTACAAATTGGCAAACCATACATGCCCCGATGGATTTGGCCAAGACGATTCAAGCCCAGCCAAAATCGGTTTGTTTGCTGATTGACTCCTTAGGGACTTGGCTGACTAATATTTTGGACCAGGATGCTGCTCTGTGGGCAGATACTTTAAAGACGTTGTTGAAAGCCCTGACCCAGGCGGAGTGCCAAATTATTGTTGTGGGTGAAGAGACGGGCTGGGGGGTGGTGCCAGGGTATCCCTTGGGGAGACGATTTCGCGATCGCATGGGGGAATTGCTGCGTCAGATTGGGGCGATCTCGGATCAAGTTTACTTAGTGTCAGCGGGTTATGCCCTAAATCTTAAAGCTTTAGGGACTTATGTTACTCCGATGGTCTCCTCTGACGGTCCCGAAAGAGTCTGATTATAAGGTGTTGAAGTGTTTTAAACAGCGCCTGGAGATTGATGTCATTATCCTAAAATTTAGGTTAGAGTCACCCTATCAGCGTGTGACCCTAAGGGTGTTTAAGCATTATGGCTTCCCAACAGCAAGTTAAAGACTATCTAGCCTCTTGGTTACAACTGGGTAAATCAATCCAGGTAGGTCTGCAACAAAAACCCTACTCTGTTCCGCGCGTCATTCAGGGCGAGCACTATAGTCCTGAGTTTGAATCTTTGTGGCAATATATCCAAAGTTCGGAATCTGGAGAATGCTGTTTGGAGGGTGTCGTCCCCACGATAGAAGAGCTATTGACAGATCAATGGGAAATTACGGATTGTTCTCGCTGTCAGATGCCGGTAAGTTTGCCAGTGGCAGGAATCGCCTCCCCTGAATGTCCTTGCCATGACTTATCGAACTGGCCGAATAATGAACTGCCCCAGCCTCGGACCCCCGTTGATAGTACTGGGCATTTACGATCTATTTACCATCGATTAACCCATACCTCTTCGAATTAGGGCTGCCAACTCAGGCTTGGGCCTGTCGGGTTTCGATAACATCTCTTGGCGTTATGGAACGTCAATAGGAATTATCTTCAGTAAATTCAGAGTCTTCAAACTCGGCATATCGCCGTCGGCGAGATTGTCGCTTGGTCCAGAGTGGGGTTGCGATCGCACCGCCCAATACGCCCAACCCCGTTGCGAACCCCAACACAATCCCCACGGGAATGGGAACAGAGCGCCAGACTAAAAAATGAACCGAAACCGCTGTAGCATTTTGAACAGACAAAATCGCTGCAATAGCGATACCAAAACTAAAGAGCAAAGACAACAGCAGATGCATAATGGTGTGGTTAGAAAGGGCTAATGGGTTCAGGGGACGGGATAACCCAGACAGATTAAGAAATTGCGTTTTATGGACAGAGTTGAGAAAAATGGGGTTTCCATAGTACAAGTGCATTGTAGCCTGATGCCTTTTCGCGAGGGTTGGGCAGAATTGGATTGTCCCCTTCCAGTACCCCATTGATTTCGCCAGATCTGAAGGAATCTCACTCATGTCCAAGCAACTTAATCTTCTCTCATCCGGCAAAGTCATCGCCACCGCTTTGCATACCGAGATGGAGCAGTCCTACTTGGAATATGCCATGAGCGTGATCGTCGGGCGCGCATTACCCGATGTCCGGGATGGATTAAAGCCGGTGCATCGGCGCATTCTCTATGCCATGCATGAGTTAGGACTAACGCCAGATCGTCCCTACCGTAAATGCGCCAGAGTGGTGGGGGATGTGCTGGGTAAATATCATCCCCACGGCGATCAGGCGGTTTATGATGCCTTGGTCAGGCTGGTTCAAGATTTTTCGAGTCGATATCCCCTATTGGCGGGACATGGCAACTTTGGCTCCGTGGATAACGATCCACCAGCTGCCATGCGATACACGGAAACCCGCTTGTCTCCCATTGGCAATCAGTCCCTTTTAGAAGAAATTGGCGAATCCACTGTTGAATTTGCCGCCAACTTTGATAATTCCCAGCAAGAACCCACCGTTTTACCGGCCCAACTTCCCACCCTTCTCCTCAACGGCTGTTCAGGCATTGCAGTGGGCATGGCCACCAATATCCCTCCCCATAATTTGGGAGAGATTGTTGATGCACTGGTAGCACTAATCGATTCCCCAGACATGACCTTAGAAAAATTAATGGCCTTGGTCCCTGGGCCGGACTTTCCCACTGGGGGGGAAATTGTAGGTAAGCAGGGAATTATCGACGCCTATACCAATGGTCGAGGCAGCATCACCGTTCGAGCTGTGACCTCCATTGAGGAAATCCAGCCGGGCCGAGGCCGACATCGCCGTCCCGTGATTATCGTGACGGAACTGCCCTATCAGGTAAATAAGGCAGGCTGTATTGAAAAAATCGCTAGCTTAATTAATCAGGGCCGGATTGAAGGCATTGCAGACCTGCGCGATGAAAGCGATCGCGAAGGAATGAGAATTGTGATTGAGCTGAAGCGGGAAGCGCAACCCCCAGCTGTGCTAGAGCAGCTTTATCGGCTTACTCCTCTGCAATCAAACTTTGGGGTAATTATGTTGGCCCTGGTCAATGGCGTGCCCTTGCAGCTGTCTTTGAAGGAGGTTTTGCAAGAATTCCTCGATTTCCGAGAACAGACCTTAACCCGCCGATATCAAAATCAGTTGGAGCAAGCTCAAAGCCGCCAACATTTAGTTGAAGGACTCATTAAAGCCCTCGACCATTTAGATGACCTAATCGAAATTCTTCGCCATGCCCCCGATGGGACGACGGCAAAAGTTCAGCTCCAATCTCATTTCCAATTGAGTGACAGTCAGGCCGATGCCATCTTAGCGATGCCGATGCGGCGATTGACGGGGTTAGAGCAACAAAATCTCCGACAAGAATTTGATGATTTGGCCCAGGAAATTGGCGAGTTGGAGCGATTATTGGGAAATCGCCATGAACTTTTGAAGGCATTAAAGAAAGATCTGCGAGCCCTGAAAAAGCAATATAGCGATCCGCGACGAACCGTTATCCTGGGGGCCGCAGCTAAAACCGAGATATTAGCAGCTCCGATCAGTGACGAACCCATCGTTGTGGAGCTGAACCAGCGGGGGTATGCTCGCTGCATGCGCGTGTCTAAGCGTAAAAATAGTGCACCTGACTTGTCTGGGGATCTAGCAGAAACTTCAACAGATTTAACCATTTTTCGGCAAACTGCAGAGTTGACAACCGATCTACTGTTGTTTACAGGCAGTGGTAAGGCCTATGGCGTCGGGTTGCAGTCTATCCCGTTTACCTCCAGCAAAGGCAAGGGGAAACCCTTAGTCACCCTGCTGCCCGATTCGGGACGCGATGACGAAATTATTGCCCGCTTTCTCAGCACTGAAATTTCGGATACGAGTCAGCTTATTCTTTTGTCTCAACAGGGCAAAATTAAGCGCCTGCCCATGAGCGAGTTTGCCGAGATGACGAGTCGGGGATTGGGGGCTGCCAAGATTAAATCGGGGGACCAGTTGGGCTGGGTGGTTAAAGCTGAGCAGGAAACCAATGTTGCGATCGCAACCTCTTCTGGACGCCTGTTAAATATTCCCATAACCGAGATTCCTGAAATGGGCCGCACTGCCCAGGGCAATCAAGTGTTTCGGTTAAGAAAGCAAGAATCGATTGTCGGATTAGCAGCAGTTCGAGACGATGCAGATTTGCTGCTGATATCTAGTAAGGGCTATTGCAAACGATTACCCATTGATTTGTTGCGGTTAGGGAAAGTGGGGGATCTAGGCACTCAAGCAATGCAGTTTATGATCAAATCGGATGGATTGATCGCGTTGTTACCAGCCAGTCCCAACCAAGATGTGATTGTCCTTAGTAATCAGGAGCGAGCCGCTCGGTTAAATATTGAAACTTTGCCCATGTGGGGGCAGGATGGCCCTGGAACTCAATTACTCAAAACCAAGCGGGGAGAGGTTTTAGAAAGCACAGTAGTCATACCGAAGGCTGATCCTGAGAAGGAGACTTAAATCTTTTTGCCGACCCAGGGTGATGTACAAAGCAGTATCTTCCCTTCGTCCAAGCTCTATGAGGGTATAGACGACCCAGAAGCCAATTAGATCTTTATTAATTTCAAATGAGGTAAAACTCAAGCATCTTTGAACTTAAGCTCTGACTAGGAGATTTTTTATGGTGTATAGCTCTCTGAATTCTTTGATTTTTCTTTCTGCTAATACCGTTGAGTTTTGGCAATTTAGTCCGTTTAGTTTATTTGCGTTAATGTCTCTACTGGTATTACTTGCTTTTTTAGTCGTGCTTGGGCGTTAGTGGAATCGATGCCCACTTTCAAGGCATCACATCTTTGTCCTCTAGGGAGGTTGCGGTGTCGATGCTTGGGTTTGGCTCAGCCTGGATGCTATCGTCAGACTTTGAGACCTCAATCCCCCTAGTTGAGTGGGTATACCAGCGTGAATCAAACCAACCCATCTCTGAAAACCCAGACTATTCTTGACCAAGCCGACCGCATTAAATTTCTCGTCTTTGATTTAGATGGGGTGATAACCAGCGAACAAAAATATTGGAACACCGCGCGGTTAACCGTCTGGGAATTAATCACCCAGCCCGAATACTTGGGGTTAACCGATTATTTTGGCCCTACCCAACCCCAACAGGTTCTCACCAACGGTCAACAGACCATCAACAACGACTTTATCTATGAACTTAAACGAAGGGCCATCAATTCCAACTGGGATTTGACCTACTTTGTGTTCTGCCTCCATTTGGCTGGAATTCTGCAACAACTTCAGCACCAAGCCCCTGAAAAATGGTCTAGCCTCAATGCTCAACTTGATCTGGCTAATTCTGAACAGTGGCAGCTATTAAGCCAATGCTTGCAGGATTTCAAGTTTGATCCAAACGTCAGTGAGTCTACCATTGCCCAGTTTTGGCAGGAGACTACTGATCTAAAAGGTTCAGCCGTGACTGATTTTGTTCGACCTTTTTATCAAAAACATTTGGGCATTTCTTTGCCTGAGACCCACAGCGACTTGTGGAATCTCTGTTATCAGAACTTCCAAGCCTGGTATGAAGGTCGTAAAGGGTTTACCCTGCCCGATGATGAAACCGTTTTGGATGTAGACCAGATTAAGACTATTCTGCAAACCCTTAAGGACGCTGATCGATTTACCCTTGCGATCGCAACCGGTCGCCCCCGCAACGAAGTGATTGAACCCTTGACAGCTCTGGGGTTACTCCCCTTTTTCGACCCAAAGCGTATCGTTACCTACGATGAAGTCTTGGCTGCCGAAGAACAGTTGAAAGCCACCTCAGGCCCCGTCAAGTTAGGCAAACCCCATCCTTTTGTCATCCTCAAAGCGCTCCATGTAGACGAAGACCCTCAACGCTTTTGTACCGAAGCCTTTCAGAAACAAGAGCGCACCTATGCGGTCTATATTGGCGATGCTGCTAGCGATGTGGTGGCAGCCCAGCGATCTGGCTGTATTTCCGTTGGCGTCCTCACGGGATTTACGGCAAGTCGGGCCAAGGCAGAACAGGTGCAGATGTTCACGAATCTTGGCTGTGACCGAGTGATTGAGAGTATCCAAGCTTTGCCTCAAGTATTAGGAATTAAGCCGACATGCCCCTAAATCTAGATACCCTCGAACAGTGGGTAAGCCCCTCTATTCGCAGCCTCGCCTCCAAAACGGTAGGTCCCTATAAAGATGACCAAGCGATTCGTCTGGACAAAGGCGAGCTACCCTATCCCCCTTCCCCCAAAGTGGTGGAGGCCATTGCCCAAGCGGCCACCACTTGTAATCGGTATCCCGCTGTCCTAGGCGGGGTTTTACGAGAGAAACTCGCTGCCTACACCGGGGCCTCCCCTGAGCAGCTCATTATCAGCAATGGATCCGATGATTTGATTGAGCTGATTATCAAGGTCTTTGTTCAACCTGGGCAACAAGTGCTTTTACCCGTGCCCACCTTTTTTGTCTATTGGCATGCAACCCAAGTGATGGGAGGTGTACCGGTCTTTGTCCAACGGACCCCTGATTTTGGCCTGGATGTAAATGCTTTGGTGGCCAAGGTCACCCCGGATACCAAAGTGTTGTATATTGCCAATCCCAATAACCCCACTGCGAATTTAGTGGCCCGTGAAACCTTGGTGGAGGTGCTGAATCGAGTCAACTGCATGGTCGTGGTGGATGAATGTTACTTTGAGCTGTGCAAAACCACGATTGCGGATCTCGTGGATACCTATCCCCATCTGATTGTGCTGCGTAGCCTTTCTAAGAGTTTTGGGCTGGCAGGATTGCGCATTGGCTATGGGATTGCAAACCCTCAAGTCGTCGATTATCTGTACCGAGCCGCCCAGTTGTTTCCTGTGAATAAAGTTGCGATCGCAGCTGGTATTGCCGCCCTCGAAGATCAGGCGTATGTTGAGGCTAATATCCAGAAGATTCTGGCAGAGACACCTCGATTACAGCAGGCATTAACGGATCTAGGATTGCAGGTCCATCCCAGCGAAACCAATTTCCTCTTGGTGGATACCCAGCCATTAAACCTACAGTCAAAAGTTTTAGTTAAAGCGCTCCAAGACCAAAATATCTGGGTAGCAGATTTTGGTTCTAAGCCTGGATTAGGAAATCATTATTTCCGCACAGCCGTGGGGACACCTGCTGAGAATCAAGCCTTGCTCAAGGGATTAGAAGTCGCGATCTCTCAATCCATCTCTGTGTAATGCTTTCTGTGATCAAGATCACTGGGAACTTCCGTCATCATCACCGCGACAATTGAATAAACCGGGCATACTCGGAAGTGTGATGGGTGATGAGGTCAGTAATCGCTATGAATACCGTACAAAAACAATTCATTTTGATTTCCCATGCAGCAGCAATTACTTTGGCGTTGCCCTTCTTTGGCTATTCGATCCAATGGCTCAATAACGCTAATACAATGCCTGCATCAGTGATTCATCCCAGCCATCAAATTGAAGCTCAAACAACAGCCTGGATAAGCTAAGTCGGCCTAATAATTCAAAGGGTTTTAATGCCCAACCCCTTCAAGAAGGGCCAGCCGCTTCAGCTTGTTGCTCAGCTCGCAAAACGTCTTTGGCAGAATACCCTTCGCCAGCAACTCCAATAAACCACAGTGTAGCGGCAGCTTCAGCTCGCGTCACAGATTTTTTGGGTTGCAGCAGTAGGGCTGACCCCAACAGCCGACGAATATTGGCCAGTTCACCATTATTATGGTCAGTAAAAATGGCTGAGAGAGTGGGGGTAGAAATCTGCTTAGTATCTTTGAATCCCCACACCTCTTGCACTTTTGCGGTTGTCGCCGAAGGCAAGATTTTGCGAAAATCAATCGGCACTTTCCAGCTCAAAAGCACCTCGCGGGTGAGGGGTTGATTGGGCTGAAACGTAGCTTGGTCGGCATCCCCTGAGAGAGGACTCGGAATAAAGCCTGCTTCCGCTAAACCTTGAATATAAGGAAAATTGGGATTGGAACTAGGAACATCCTTAAATATAGGGGTTTGATTCGTAGCGGCCAAGCGAATTTGTTGAGTAGGGCGATCCTGGTACAGCCGATTATTGGTTTTGACTAACCAGCGGGCAAAAGTCCCTCGCTGGATAGGTTGGTTGGGGTTGCCTAGATCAATCACTTCTAGCCTTTGGACATCGCTGACATAGGCTTGCAGTGTTGCGGGTACCTCAGCTGAACTTTGGCTAGCGTCGGTGTTCGATGACTCAGGGGTCTGATTTGCGACTGGCCCAATAAAATCTAAGTCCCCAGGTTTAGGCAAAGACTGGGTCGGTGATTCAACCTTCGACAACGCCTTCTCCTGGGAATAATCGATGAAGAAGACCGTCATAGGGATTCGACGTCCACTATTATTTCCCGTTCGTACTGGAACTAAGGTCCCAGTAGCAGGGATAGTCACTCTAACCTGAAGCTGATCTCGCTTTGCCAGCAAAATAAGCTGCTGCTGACTTAATTTTCGCCCTGAAAGCTGCCAGCTCCTTTTTTGCAATAACTGACTATAGTATTGCTGCACCTTCTGGCTATTATCTGGTGTCGCCCATCGTGTTTGTTGGGGCGGGCGTTGGCTATTTGGGCTGGAAGGCAAGTTGGTCTGGCTTTGTTGCACCCCTTGTAAGTTGGCATTGGGATAGCTTAAGTCCGCAGGAAACCCCTTGGGCAACGTTGACAAATTACTCCACTGACTGGCCTGTGGATCTGCAGAAAAAGCTTGCTGAACCGCATCTCCACTACAACCTGCGATGGGTAAGAAGAGTGCGAAGGCCAATCCTACTCCGAATCCGATTTTAGGAGATTCCATGAATTCATCTATATGCCTAAACGCCCAACTTTACTCTAGCGTTCTTGGTCACGAGCTATATCAGTCTCCGACTGACCTTTAGGATGAAGGTTTAGGGCAAGTCGTATTTTTTTTCCCATTAGGCATGGTTGCTTGGCAGAAATTTACATTATTGAGTCCTGCCTTGGGTAATGTCGCCCCTCTTAAGTCTGCACCGCTGAAGTTCGCACCATCAATGCGAGTGTCAGATAAGTTTGCATTGATGAGTTTGGCTTGACTGAAGTTCGCATCCCGGAGTTTAGCTTGTGTTAACACTGCTTGAGTTAGATTAGCTCTGGTAAAATCAGTTTCTCTTAAATCTGCTTTTGTTAGATCTGCCCCTACCAAATTTGCCCGGGCAAAGTTTGCTGATTTGACAAAGGCCTGCTGTAAATTCACCCGCCTTAAATCCGCATCTTGGAAACGGGCATTTTCTAGCAGCGCTGATTCAAGATTTGCCGACCGAAGATTGGCTTGTCTCAGGATAGCTTGAGTCAATATGGCCTCTTTCAATACAGCTTCTTCTAAGACAGCACTATGCAAAAAAGCTCTAGAAAGGTTGGCTTTACTAAGTTGAGCATTGCTGAAATTAACTTTTTCCAAGTTTACGCCGATCGCAGAAGCTTGTTCCGCTTGGAATAGCTCCTCTTTTTGAGGCTGTAGAAATAAGACGAGCTCGGCCCCTTCCAAATTAATGCCCCGTAAATTGCAGTTAGCACAACTCCCTGTCCATCGAATTCGTTCAATAATTTCATCAGAATTGGGCGCAATAATCGATAGGCCCGCTGATTCGTCAACGGGAACAGTCGGTAGATTCGTAGAAGACTCAGGCAGGGGAGGAGAAATTGTTGTGGGTGAAAGGCTTTGTGGAGATGGTTTAGAGCTATTGCCTAGCCAAGTTAATAGTCCAACAAAGACCACTGCTGCAATAATTCCCGTTCTCATGGTGTCAGAATAATTTGGCGCTGCCTCTCACTCTAGCTTTTTGGAGGGGCATTGGCGTCAGGAAATGGACGTCAAATGCGACTCAAATTTCAACATCGTGATTTACCAATACTAGGAGGATATCAAAATCCAAGGTAGTAAAGCATAGCTAGATTAAGGATTTATAAGGTAAATGACCTATTAGAAGGGTAAATATCATGACTTGATCTTATTTTAATCCTATGATGACAGCAAAAAAAAGATTATTTTACTGCCACTAAATATCGGTTCTGAATACACATCCTAATTTAGGAACGTTATTTTTTATTTTTATAATGTAACCTAGGTTACCCGCAAGATGAAAGACTATGTGTAATATGACAACGTCAGGACAAAATATTACTAAGAAAGCTAAAAGTGTAAGTGTGTAGTGTGTTTTACAAAAACGGATTTTCTCTAGGAAACTAGATTTATTGGTATGTCATTACACAGTTTTTATTGAACTATTGAATTAGTTTACTGATGTAAATTCAGATGCTTCTTAGTAATCCACTAAAAACCTTGTTGGTTGAGGATTGCTCGGAATTTCATAGATAGAATAATTGCTTATCTCAGACGTTCTTTTTTCTATCTAAGGCTGTGCGAAGTCGTTAGCAATCTGCTGAATGTTAAATCCATCTTTGACTATTTTTTATCAAATTGATCCACTGGATGTCAGTATTGGTGGCATTCAGACAACCGTTCTGAACTTTATTAAATATGCACCTCAGGATTTTGATATTCGACTGGTAGGGATCACATCTAGAAAGGAGTGCAGTATTGGTAGCTGGCAAACTATTTTAGTTCTTAACAAGCAGATACAGTATCTCCCTATACTTTATATTGAAGATGACAACATCAGAGGACTAATACCCACTACCTTAAAATTCCTTCTAGCATTGTTTGGAAAGGATTTAAATTCTGACTTTCTCCATTTTCATAGAATTGAGCCTTCTTTAGCTTCATTTAGTTGGCATGGCGAAAAAACGCTATTTATTCATGCAGATATAAAAAAGCAAGTCAATGGTCAAGGCGGCAATAAAACCTTTTTATGGAGATATTTACCTTCTGCATATTTCCTGCTTGAAAATATGTTGATTAAGCAATTCTCCTATGTGTTGTCCTGCAATTCCGAATCCCTGAAGTATTTACAGAAAACTTACTTCTCCACTAAGGGCTGTTATCAGCTGATCCGAAATACCGTGGATGATGAAATCTTTTTCCCACTATCTGCTCAACTAAAGGACCAAAAGCGTCTCCAACTGATCTCAGAAATGGAGCTGTCTCTGAAGACACGCTTCATTACCTATGTGGGGCGATTGCACCCTCAAAAAGATCCTTTGTTATTGGTTAGATCAGTAGCAGAACTTGATGATGCCAATATCCATCTACTTATGATTGGAGTAGGCGAACTAAAAGAAGATATTCAATTAGAAATCAAGAATTTAGGGTTAAACAGCCAGGTAACTTTGTTGGGCTCCATGAATTCGCGAGAAATTGCAGATATTCTCAGAGTGAGTGACCTTTTAGCCTTAACAAGCGTTTATGAAGGGCTTCCGATGGTTGTATTGGAGGCCCTAACTTGCGGGATTCCAATCGTTTCGACTGATTCGGGTGAAACCTCTAAATTGCTTACGAAAAAAACAGGAGTCATCATTCCTACGAGAACCCCTAAATCCACCGCTGATTCTCTCAGGACTGTATTGGAAAACCCTCAATGTTATCCCAGTCAAGCCTGCACTCAATTATCCAGTCCCTATTGGGCAAGGTTGGTTGTTTCAGAAATTTATAACGATATGCGAGAACGATGGAAAGACAGACAGCAATTGTCAGAGAAAACTTTCTCGACAGCATAATTGATGATGACTTTATCCCAAATGAGTCTATGGGACATCATTACTTCGAAGCTGCAAGAGCAGCCCCCGACGCCAATCTGAGACTGCTCTCTTAACTCCCAAGTACTGATGTAGGAGCCTAATCCCATGCTAGCAGCAATTTTTAGAGATATTAACCAAACAAATCCAACCCGTTAGAGTATTTGAGTTAAAAACTATGTTGAATTAGAGATTAATCCCATGAAAAACGATCTTCCTAAGTTTGCAATGTTGCTTAAACTTGCACATTGTTTAACGTTATCAAACTAACTATTTTAATCTGCGGTTCCCGACGCCAATCTGAGACCGCTAAACCCAAGTACTTGATGTCAAAAATAAGGTTGCCAAATGAAAGTTGCCGTTATTGGACCAAAGGGTCTACCAGCAAAACAAGGTGGAATCGAGCATCACTGTTCAGAGGTTTATCCTCGAATGGTTGCCCAAGGAAATTCTGTGGTCTTGTTTGCCCGTTCCTCTTATACTAATTTATCGTGGTTTAAGAGAACCTCCTATGAGGGGGTAGAGGTTGTCAATCTTCCTAGTATTTGGCTACGTGGGATTGATGCTTTTCTATCTTCTTTGATTGCAGCTATATCGGCCTCTTTAGGACAATATAATATTGTTCATTTTCATGCATTAGGACCTTCTTTATTCTGTTGGTTACCTAAGTTAAATCCTTTCCAGAAGCCTCCTAAGATTGTAGTCACTTGCCAAGGGTTAGACTGGCAAAGAGCAAAATGGGGCACTTTCTCTAGCACTATCATCCGGTTAGGTGAACGAGCAGCTGCTCTGTTCGCTGATGAAATAACCGTTGTTTCAAGGGAACTTGAAGCCTATTTTTGGCATACCTATCAGCGAAAGACAGTATATATTCCCAATGCACCTGCCACATATAAAAATTCAGATCCAGACTTTAAATTCGGAAAATCTCTCGGTTTAGAATCTGGTAAATATTTTATTTTTTTGGGCAGGCTTGTTCCTGAAAAAAGACCTGAGCTATTAATTGAAGCTTTTAAGAGGATAGAAACCTGTGGCTGGAAATTAGTGCTCGTGGGTGGAGTTAGCGATACAACAGTCTATCAGAGAGAACTCTTGAAGAGAGCTGAGGATAGAGATGATGTAGTGTTTGCAGGTGAGCTGAAAGGTGAACAATTGGCAGAGCTGGTTAGAGGTGCAGGGTTATTTACCCTACCTTCAGATTTAGAGGGTTTGCCATTGGCCATGTTGGAGGCAATGCGTGAAGGTATTCCTATTCTGGCTAGTGATATCTTGGCACATCGCCAATTACTAGGTACTGACCGAGGCATTATGTTCCAAGCAGGAAATCTACAATCTTGTATTGATAGCATTGATGCTGCTTTGAGGGATTTAGAAAAGCTATCCCAAATGGCTAAGAGGGCTAAAAAGCACGTTTCTGAGAACTATACTTGGCAAAAAATAACTGCCGATAATTTGGACCTTTATTCAGCACTTTTGAGTTCGGATTTTCCTCTTAATCCTGAGAAAAGTGAACCGTTAGATGTGAAGTAATTGGGAGGCTAGTGTCTTCGAAATTACCACACTTTTTTGACTTCATCTTTTTTAGATGGGTGGAGTTGAATGGTATGGGTATTGGCTTGGACTAATTAAGTAAAAAAGCTACTTAGTTTAGCTAAGCGTTCTAAATAAGCAAAGTAAGTCATTAGCTTTTTTACCTGTTATGAACGAATCTGTTTCAAAAGTAATCAAAATAATTTATAGGAATCGTTGGACTACCGTAGGAACTTTTCTATCTGTTTTTACTGGGATAGTCGTGTATCTGCTGATTACTCCTCGTCTATATTCCGCAAAAGTCCGGTTAATTTTAGATCAAAGGCCAGCCACAAGTATTTCCCCCCTGGGTCGTGATATAGCTCAAACGCCAGGAGATAACAACAAGGGGCTAGCAACCCAAGAAGAGCTTGTTCGTTCTAAAAGTGTTCTCACAAAAGCTATTGTGTTGTTTAACCAAAGCAATCAAGATAGTGCCATTGAGAAAGTTACCCTAGGCGAAGTTAAGCCAGAAGTCGCCACAGCGGTTATTCCCGGTACTCAGATCATTGAAATTACATTTCGCCATACAGACCCAGGAGTAACTTCATCGCTATTGAATTTGATCGCCTCAAGCGTCATTCAAGAGAATGCTGAGACTATTCGCTCTGAAGCAAGGGCAACACGACAATTTCTAGAGAATCAAATCCCTCGCAGGCAACAGGAACTCATTAAAATTGAATCTTCCATCAGTCAGTTTAAGCAGCAATACGACATTGTTTCACTAGAGGAAACAGATAATAAGCGCTTAACTCAGAGTATTTCTGAAGCTGAAAAAGTGGCTGAGGAGATATCAGCTAATTTAAGACAAGTACAAGCCCGAGGCTTGGCACTTAGTAAAGTCATCGACCAAAGTTCTGATAAAGAATCATACTTATCAGCGAAGGCTGGACAGAATCCTGAGCTAATTAGCTTGAGAGATCAACTGTCTAATCTTGAGTCGCAGCTAAAAATCAAGCAAGAAACCTTGACAGATGATCATCCAGAAATTCAAAAACTCATCACTGAGAAGGATGCTGCCCAAGCTCTGTATCAACAGAAGCTTGCAACAATATCCCCAGGGAGTCGCTTAAACTCGGATGGTACGGTTAAGGTTGCGAATGAAAAAGTTACCCAAGAACTATCAGAAAAATTAGTCCTTAGTGTTGTTGAGAGGGATGAACTGAGGGACAAATTAGCCAATACAAGGGCCTACATATCTAAGCTAGATGCTAGGCGTAAGCAATACCCTGTCTTGGAAAAGACATTAGCCTCATTACAAAGAAAAAAGGAAGGGGCAACAAAATCAGTTAATCTTCTTCGTCAGAAGCTTGATGAGGCCCGTATTGCAGAAGCTCAACTGGTTAGTAATCTCAGAATCATTGAGGAAGCGAATAAACCAACTTTACCCTCATATCCGAATATTCCTAGTTTTCTTGTGCTAGGAATGATGGCTGCAGTTGCACTGTCAGCAGGGGTCACTTTAAGCGTGGAAGGGATGGATGGACGACTCAGAGACTTAGAGAGCATAGCGGAAAACACAAACGTTCCTGTGTTAGGCATAATTCCCAAACAAAAGAATAGCCGTTTGTTCCCTTCATTACCTTTTGCTGAACTTTATAATAACTTGCCATTATTGGAATCAGTAAGAGCATTATCTAAAAATATTGAATATAAAAATTCAACTGAAAGCAAGGTTTTAGTCATAACCAGTGCAATTTCTGGTGAGGGTAAATCATTTGTCGCCACGAACTTGGCTGTTTTATCGGCAATGTTGTCAAAAAGAACTTTACTGATTGATGCTGATATGCGGCGTCCTTCTATCCATAAGATTTTTCAGTTGCCTCAGGATCCAGGATTGCAAGATTACCTCAGAGATTCAGTAAAGGAAGATTTACCCGCTGCTATCCACAGAACATCCGTAAAAAACTTATCGGTGATGACTTCAGGGAAGTTTTCATATGATAATGTCTTCTCTTTTGAAACCCAAAGAGCAAAGGAACTATTTACTGAGGTGCAACAACATTACGATGTGATTGTGATTGATACTCCACCAGTAATGGCTTGCTCTGACGCTTTAGTATTGAGCCAAGAAGGGCGTCAAACAATTGTGGTTGCAAGGCTTGACGTTACTCCTAAGCAAGTTCTAAATAGGTCCATAGACATCTTAAATTCTAATAATGTCAATGTTGTCGGTCTGGCAATAAATGGAGTAACGGCCTCAACGGATAAATATTATCGCTACTTAAAAGAAGATTATGCCTTGGCTGCATGAACTCGGATGGATAAATCTTTTTCTTAAGCATATATGACTATATTTGAACTTAATAAGAAAAGTATTAGTTTTGGCTTGCTCTCTTTGTCAGTTGCTTTGGGTACTGCCATGTTGGGAGAAGTCATCCTTAAAGCAAGCATACTATTAGCAATAACAGCTATTATATTGTCTTTTTTTCTAAAGGAGTTTGAAGTCAGCATCCTTTTTTTACTTGTGCTTAGAAGCTCACTTGATTTCTTTTCTCAAGTTAAAATTCCTGCTGCTTATGGAATCGGAATTGAGATGTTAGCCGTATTTTATATGGTGTTTTGTTTTATTAGTAATAAATCAATTCAAACAGACTCATTTTGGTGGTTATTATTCGGCTGGACAATCTCCCAAGGATTATGGTTGTTGTTAATGCCTCTCGATGCATTAGGCTCTGATGCTTCTTACTTAACTGAAAGTGTTAGAGAGTGGCTAAGAATACTGATATGGCCAACAGCATATTTTTTAGTTCTGCAGTTAAAAGGGAAGGTCTCACCTCAAAAGATTCTCTCTGTCCTATTGCTGGCTTTACCTATCCCAATTTTGATGGCCTTATTTCAGTTACAAAATGGAATAGAACGAATTAACTCGACTTTTGCTCATTCAAATGCATTTGCTTCATTTCTCCTATTATTTATGGGAATAGTGTGGTGGCAATATAAGAATGCATTTAGATTCAAGGGACTATGGATAACGCTGTTAGGTGGACTATCCTTTTTGTTGATTAGTACTAAAGCATTGTTTGTTCTAGTGATGTTGTTAGTATCTTTACTGGTAATCATTCTTCCTAAATTAAGTTTGAAGACCTTGATTTTTGGAATATTAAGTTTTTCCCTGGTAATTAGTTTATTTGCTAGTACGGACTATGGTCGGTCAAGACTTGAGTCAACGATTAATACGCCTTTATTAAACCCAGAGATTAGTATTAATCGAGGGATTCTTTTGTCTGAGTCAGATCATAATAGCTTTAATTGGCGCTTATCTCATTGGCATACTGTTTTAAAGGCATGGGAAAAACATCCCTTTCTTGGTTATGGTTTGGGGCTAAGCAAGCAATCCATTGATAGTAAATATTTACCTCATAATGACTATTTAAGGGCATTGATTGAGGGGGGAATATTAGGGCTCTTCTCTTATTTAGTATTGTGGGGGATATATCTTACTCAGTCGATTAAATTAGTACGATCTTCTACTTTAGACTCTCACAAAGATTTAAGCCTGATTATTACTGCTTTAATTATTGCAGTTTTAGTGGGAATGCTCACAGAAAATATATGGAGCCATACGGTATTCTTCTTCTATTTTTCTATTTTATTAGCAATATCAAGCTGGGATTGGAATTCCCCAGAAATAGTGAGTCTTACAAACTAGATATCTAATTACAGTTTCTAGATTATCTCGGGAAAATACTTATGTATAGAATAAAAAAACGATTAAATATCGAGCATGTCACCTTTGACCTATATCTTATTTATGCCTTGAAATTTCTATATCAAAAACTATTTCATCTAACATGTCCTCAACAACAAATTCTGATGATAGTTGGCTGCCAACGCTCAGGTACAAGCTTAATTAACCGAATCTTCGCTAGGGATTTCAATATTAATGTATATAGAGAATCTAGCTGTCTGTCCTCGAATGATCCAACTCAAACTGGGCACTTTAAGCTTCGGCTCAACTCATTTCAGGATTTGGAATCAGATTTATTAAAGGATAAGTCTCCTACTATTGTTTTGAAGCCATTAGTAGAAACGCAAAATATTTTGCATTTACTCGATCATTTTCCTCAATCTAAAGCCTTATGGATGTATAGGGGGTATAAAGACGTTGTAAATTCATTTCTAAATAAATTCAGTCTAAATGTAGGAATACGAAACATCAAAGCCATTATTGATGGAAATACAGATTTTTGGTATTCGGAATCCATCCCATCTTCTGTCCGATCAACCTTAGTTGAATTTTATAGGGATGATATCCAGCCTGCTGATGCAGTTGTTTTGTTTTGGTATGTCAGAAATTCATTCTTTTTTGAGTTAGAGCTTAATCTGAACTCAAGAGTAATGATGTGTAAATATGAGCATATGGTGTGCTATCCGAATCAATTTATAAACGATATCTATTCTTTTTTGGGAAAAAGATTTAGAGCTATAAATACGTGGGAGATTAATTCATATTCTGTAGACAAAGGGAGGTCTTTAGATCTTTCAGCGGATATCCAGGAACTCTGTGATGGCTTACTCAGTAGGCTTGATCAAGCATTCGATAAACAAATGACAGCTGGTCAAGCTAGGCCTGCACTTAGAGTTGCTAATCAACGAGTTTGATCCGGGTTATTCAGGTGAGATTTATGATAAAAAACCAGCTGCTCGAATATATTTTTCAAGACTGGGAAGTCAATAAGCAGACCAGTTTAAAATCGCGAGTTGTGCTTTCTTCTTTTAGGACTTCTCAATTACTATTAAATCTCCCCTATCCATTTAGATTAATAACTTATCTATATCAAATATTTACGGAGATACTGTTTTCAATAGAATTACCTGCCAACACTAAAATAGGCAAAAACTTGCAGCTTCAGCATGGCTTTTCACTAGTTATCAATCGCCATGTAACTATCGGCAAGGATTGTATCATTCGTCACTCCACTACGATTGGAAATAAGATTCTATCGGATGGGTCTGTTTCCTCATCACCAATCATTGGAGACCATGTGGAAATTGGTTGTAATGTTGTTATTCTTGGGCCAATCGAGATTGGAGACAATGCTGTAATTGGAGCTGGAGCTGTCGTGGTATCTGATGTTCCTGCCCATGCTGTAGTTGCTGGTAATCCTGCTAAAGTTATTCGCTTAAATCGTTTTCAATCCAGCTTATCCTGCGTTGGTAGATAGTTATTTTCAAGAAATAATTGATTCCCATTTCATTGAATCCATAAATAGTATGAGTACAGAACTTATCTTATGGCTAAAGTTTCAGTTATTATTACAACTTTTAATTCGATGCATTTCTTTCCCGAAACCTTAGAAAGTGTTTTGAAACAGACTTTTTCTGATATTGAAGTCATCGTTGTTGATGACGGTAGTTCTGATGGTATTTCTGATTGGATTACTTCTGTTGTAGATTCGCGGGTCGTTTTCCACTCCCAATCCAATCAAGGTGTGTCCTCAGCCCGAAATACTGGCATCAGCTTGGCACGAGGAGAGTATATCGCTTTTTTAGATGGTGATGATTTTTGGACTCCTTCTAAGTTAGAGCGGCAAGTTGAGGTGTTAGACCTTGAAGATGAGGTGGGGTTGGTTCATACCTGGCTGGCCTTAATGGATGAAGAAAGTCGGCTCACGGGTAGAGTCATGAAACCCAAGAGTGAAGGTGAAATTTGGGAGGAAATTGTCGAATCTAATATGATTGCCTGTTCTTCTGTGATGGTAAGGCGGTCTTGTTTAGATGTTGCAGGTATTTTCGATTCAGCCTTGATAGTTGCTGAAGATTGGGATCTATGGATTCGAGTTGCAGCAGTTTACCGGATTTCTGTGATTAAAGATCCGTTGGTTCAATACAGAATCCACCCTACGAGTAAATCGAAGCGGTATCCAGAAATGGTGGAGGATTTTAGAACGATTATTGAGCGGGCTTTTCAATCTGTCCCTTATGATTATTTACCGATTAGAAACCGGAGTTATGGACGCGTAAATTTGTGTATTGCTTGGAAATGTATTCAGGCTAAAGAACCAGATTTTGAGAAAGCAGCCTTTTTCTGTCAGCAGGCAATAAGCCACTATCCAAACTTACGATTTTCTAAAGAGTTTATTTCATTCTCTATTGCAAATACCCTGATGCAAATGGTGGGTATGAAGAGTTACGTTTGGTGTCTGAGCCTATTCAATACTGTTCGGAAAATTTTCTCTCGAAATCATACGCTTAGCCCCGTCGGTCATTCTAGTTAATTGTTTGATATGTTTTCAGATTTACGTATTGCTATTCGGAATCTCTTAAAAGCAACGGCATTTTGGCAGGACAATCGATTGATCCTGAGAGAATTTAAATTTTTCCCTGGCGTTACTGTAGCTGCGATCTCATTCTCGTTAGTCGCTGCTTTTATGTCCGGCTCTTCAATTGCTCTAATTGGAGTTTTTCTACAGGGACTTACAAATCCTCATGAATCGCCTATTCACACTGGCATTAATTGGCTAGATTCTTGGGTTCTCGGAACATATTCTCCATCTTCTGAAAGAATTGTGCGTTTGTCTGGACTCATCCTTATCGTCATTTGGCTACAGGCTACTTTTATTTATCTGGGTCAACTATATTCGAGATTAGTCGCTATTAACCTAACTGAACGTTTACGTAGAAGCCTATTCGAACAACTGCAAAGGTTGAGCTTAAAGTTTTATTCATCAACTAAAGCAGGTGAATTAATTAATAGTATTCGAGGAGAGACAAATCAACTTCAACAAGCTTTTGGAGTTATATCAGTATTTATAACCCAAGGAGCAACACTTCTAATTTATGTTGGGTTAATGTTTATACTGTCTTGGAAGCTTTTACTAGCAGCCTTCTTAGTTTTTTGTTTACTTTCTGTTGTAATTTCTAATATTTCTGCAAGAGTTAGAGAGGCCAGCTTTGATGTCCCAAAAGCAAATGGACAGTTTTCAACAAATACACTTGAGTTTATTCATGGAATTCGGACAGTCCATGCTTCAGCAACTCACGATTTTGAACGAAAACGCTTCTACAAGTCGACACGGCAGGTTGCTAAGTCAATGGTTAAAGTTGCCAAGCTCTCTGCAATAGTAGGACCATTGACTCAAGCTATATCTGGTACTTTGCTAATTCTTATAGTTGCATTTGCCTATAATTCATTGGTAGAAAGTGGTCAGATGAGAACAGTTACATTACTGACTTTTCTGCTTACCTTATCTCGAACAATGCCAGTAGTAACTAAATTAAATGGAGCTTGGACTAATTTAAATGCTTTTCAAGGCGCTTTTCATAATATTAAAGAGCTTTTAAGATGTGATAATAAACCATACTTAAAAAATGGTAAAACAAAATTTTCACACTTAAAATGTTCTATTGACTTTATATCTGTTAATTTTGGCTATACCATTGATGAGCCCATACTTCAGGACATCACACTTTCGATATTTAAAGGACAAACAACTGCATTAGTAGGAGCATCAGGGGCAGGCAAATCAACATTAGCAGATCTTATTCCTAGATTTTATGATCCTTTGCAAGGGAAAATTCTAATTGATGGAATTGAACTAAGCGACTATGATGTCCATACTTTTCGCCATAAGCTTGCAATAGTTAGCCAAGATACTTTTATTTTTAATGCATCTGTTCTGTACAACATTACATATGGCTTGGATGGGGTATCTGAAGAGGCTGTTTGGGAATCTACACGTCAAGCTAATGCGATTGATTTTATTCAAGAACTACCTGAAGGATTACATACTCAATTAGGCGATCGTGGCATTCGCTTATCCGGCGGGCAGCGACAACGAATTGCGATTGCACGAGCATTACTCAGAAATCCAGAGATCCTTATCTTGGATGAAGCCACTAGTGCTTTAGATTCTGTAACTGAACGGCTGATCCAAGAATCCTTAGAAAAACTATCTAAAGGCCGAACAGTGATTTCGATTGCTCATCGATTATCTACAGTGGTTCGTGCGGACAAGGTAGTAGTCCTAGAGCAAGGTCGGGTTGTTGAGCAAGGTGGGTATCAGGAGTTATTAAAACGACGAGGAAAGCTATGGAAGTATCACCAGATACAACATGAACTTGGTCAAGTAAGTTAAATCTAATTCTCAGTTTTTTTAATTAATTAGATTTTTCTTAGCATAAAATCTTAAGCTACAAGAATTTGAAAATAATATTTTATATGAAAGAATGTGACACAAAAAACCAGGATGTCCAACACTTAGATACTCATAAAGTCGCTTCATATTTCTGTAGCCTTTGGGATAGTAGAACAGGTGGTTTCCGATTTACACCTGATCAGCCAGTAACATTAATGGCAACATCTTATGCCATCCTTGGTTTAGAGATTACTAAAAGTTTGGAGAGGTTGAGTTGGTCCCAAAAAGAGGCAGTCATCGACTATTTGAAAGAAAACGTCAAACAGGATGGTTCTTTTGTTGATCCTCTGTTCAATCTCAAAGACTCATTAAGTGAATATCATGATTTAAACTATTTTCAAGAAGAAACTACAACCCTTTGTCAGCAAGCCCTTGATGCGTTGTCAGCTAAACCTCCTCCTCCTCGCAATTGGGAGTCTGATCACCGTGTCAAGAGAGGTATAAGCCACTATTTTGAGGAACTCGATTGGCATGATGCATGGATGGATTCAAACCCCGTTATGTTTGTTCTCAGTCAACTTTGCCATGATGCTGAACGTCATCAACAACCAGAGTTGTTGAACTATGTTGATAATGCTTTGGATTGGCTTGATAATCACCAAAGTCCGAACACAGGTTTATGGAGAGGGCCGCATGAAGTTTCGTTAGTCAATGCAATGGCTGCAACATTTCATTTCACATTTTTCTACCTCTATCGTGGTCGACCCATCAAATATTTGGAGAAAATAATTGATTCATGCCTTAGTTTACAGCGACCCCATGGATTATTCAGTGGAGGAAGTGTGGTTGGTCAAACTTGTTTAGACTTTGATGCGATTGATCTATTAGCTAAAGCGTCGACTATGACTGATTATCGTGAAAAAGATGTTAAGCATTCAATGAATCTTGCGTACAAGTCTCTCTTACGGCTACATAACAGTTTAGATGGTGGTTTTGCAGACAGTAAAGAGAAACTACAACACCGACAAAGTTATAAATACAAGCTGATAAAAAAATTAGGCGCATCGCGATGGATATCTCCCACTATAAGAGTACCTGTAAAAGGAACTTATCATGTCTGCTGGAAATTACTTTCTTGTAATAAGTCAGACAGCAATGCTTTTTCGACATGGCTACGTTTTATGAGCCTAAATTTGATAAATCATAAAAATACGACAGAGTATCCCAAAAAAAGTTTTGTTTTTAGGCGGCTACCATTTCTCGGATATCATATATAACGCCAATTTACGATAATCAATCCTGGGTAAGGTAAAAGCAATGAACTCTCTGATCCAAAATCTCTCATTACTAAGTCAATCAAAGAAAAATATTACAAATAAAAATACTGGAGAAAAAATCATTGATATAGCTCCCTTAAAAGCACTCTATATCCCAATACCTAAAGTTGCTTGTTCTAGCATCAAGAGAGCAATAGCAAATTTTCTAGAAATCGAGATACCTAACAATGGGATGAACATTCATAAAGCACATTTTTCATTTGTAAACAAAGAAAAACTTGATCAGTATGAAAGCTATTGGAAGTTTTGCTTTGTCAGAAACCCCTGGGATAGATTAGTGTCTTGCTATTCAGAGAAGATAAAATCTGACAAAAACTTTTTTGGCGAAACAGGTAGTTTTGTGAACGGTGTTCATAAAGGGTTTTTAAAATATAAAATCTTTGAAGCAAATATGCCCTTTAGCGAATTCCTGAAGGCGGTTGCAAGCATACCTGATCAGGAGGCGGAGCAACATTTTCGTTCTCAATATACATTTTTAACTGATAGCTCTGAGAATATTATTGCTGACTTTATAGGGAGATTTGAGAGATTAGAAAAGGATTTTATTTATATCCTTGATACTTTGAATGCTTCTTCGGCGTTAGAGCTACCTCAGTCAAATAAAACATATCACAAGCATTATAGAAAATATTATACAGATGAATCGCTCGCCTTATTTCAGGCAAGATACTCAAAAGATATATCGTTATTTGGTTATGAATTCTAAATCAATAAGAGAATGCTGGCTATGCTTGATTTTATGAACTATGTTTCGAACTTATGAGTGAACGAACCCCTAAAATTAGTGTTTTGATGTCAGCTTACAATGGCTCTCCTAAGTATTTGCGGGAATCCGTTGATAGTATATTAAGTCAAAGTTTCACCGACTTTGAATTTATTATCATTGATGATTGCTCATCGGACGATAGCTGGTCTATCTTATGTGACTATGCAACTCGCGATTGCAGAATTCGATTGCTCCGTAATCCACAAAATATGGGCCTCACAAAATCTTTAAATAAAGGTTTAAATCTTGCTCAAGGTCAGTATATTGCTCGTCAAGATGCTGATGATATTTCAATGCTAAACCGTTTTGAGAAACAATTCACCTGGCTAACTCAACATACCGAGACAACCTTAGTCTCTTCTGAAATTCAAAGAATTAAACCCGATGGCACCTTTGGTAATGTAAGCAACAGAGCCTGTTTGTCCGAATTGTTACCCTGGAATTTGCTTTTTCACAATCATCTAGGTGGCCATAGTCAAGTAATGTTTAGGCGTCAGCCTGTACTTGACCTGGGTGGTTACAACGAAGCTTATCGGTATAGCCAAGATTATGAACTTTGGTGTCGATTAGCTAAAACTGGTGAGATTGTCATACTGCCAGAAGTCTTACTCCATCAGCGATTTCACAGTACTAGCATTTCTAGTATTAAACGAGCTGAGCAGAATAAGTTGGTATTTAGCCAGGTAACACGAAATATCGAGCAGTTGACTGGGAAAGTACTTTTACAAAAAGAAGCTGAAAATCTGCATCGTCTGTGGTCGACTAATCAAAAGACCCAGATCAATCGATTCCCTCCAACTGAAATGGCTAAGCTTCTTAATCAACAACTCAGTTTTATCTATCTCGCCTATGTGACTAATCAGGCTGACTCCATTAGGCAGCCTCTGCGTACTTTGATCGGACAAAAATTTTTAGATTGGGCCAATAGGCTAAGTTTACGCAAACAGCTATTAGTCAAATTCAAAATTTATGGGTTTGCGCTTTTCTGGTCTCCCAACTTAGTGGTTACACAATGGATAGAAAAGCTTAGAAATAAGGCAGAACTACTGACAAATCGGATACCAATTTACACTATTCGAAATAATATTGCGGAGATTTGTAAGAGTGCAAAAGTTCTCTAATGTATGACTTCAGAAAGATTAAACAACTTATTACCTGAGATGCCCCCAATGGTTAGTTCTACCCCTGTCATTTCTGTAATCATGCCTGTTTATAACTCTATAAAATATCTAGATAAAGCGGTCAACAGTATCCTATCCCAGAGCTTCAGGGACTTTGAGTTTTTAATTTTTGATGATGGATCTACTGATGGTTCCTTGAAGAAACTACAGCAATATGCAAACCAAGATAAGAGAATTCAATTGTTTACCCAGGAGCATAGGGGTTTAACGATATTACTTAACGAAGGGCTGAAAAAGGCCACAGGCAAGTATATTGCCCGAATGGATTCAGACGATATTGCCTTGTTAAATCGATTTGAAACCCAACTCACTTTTTTAGCTGAGAATCCAGAGTGTGTGGCAGTAGGTTCAGAAATCCTGAGAATTGATCCAGAGGGTTTACCCATCGGTATTAAAGGACAACCAACCAAGCATGAAGAAATCCTCCAAGCTTTATTGAATGGTAGAGGAGGAATAATTAACCACCCTAGTGCGATGTTCCCTCGTTCTGCGCTTGAAGCAATTGGTGGATACCGTTGCGACTTAGAACCGGCAGAAGACTTTGACTTATTTGTTCGTCTTTCTGAGATTGGAACACTGGCGAATCTTCCTCAAGTGTTGATTAAGTATCGCCTGCATTCTCAGAGAACAACTTCTCTTAGGAGAAAAATTCAGC
Source organism: Acaryochloris sp. CCMEE 5410 (assembly GCF_000238775.2). Lineage (NCBI taxonomy): Bacteria > Bacillati > Cyanobacteriota > Cyanophyceae > Acaryochloridales > Acaryochloridaceae > Acaryochloris > Acaryochloris sp. CCMEE 5410. The sequence goes on from NZ_AFEJ02000001.1 coordinate 668,772, forward strand.
TGGAAAAGGTTCGTGAGATTGTGTGTCAAGCGTGGTGTAAACGGGGAATGGGTGAACCTCCCAGAGATTTACTAAAAAGCCAGCCGGTTTTATCTCCCAGGGAAAGTAGAAAACAATGGGCTCAAACAGCCATATCTCAAGGATATTTTATTACTGGTTTAAAGCATTTCATTATTCTCTTAATCAATAGGCCTTATTCCCTAACCACTTGGAAGATGGTGTTAAGGAGCTTAAAAAGCTCAATTAAGCAAAGAAACTTAGTCAATTTTGTTAATTCTGCTTCGAGGTAAATATGAGATGAACCTAGGCGTCAGTATTATTATTTGCTGTTTTAACAGTGCTCAGGAGCTGCCCCAGACACTTCAGAAGCTAGCATTGCAGCAATTCTCCTCAGTTGTGCCCTGGGAAGTGATAGTTATTGATAATGCTTCAACGGATGCAACAGCAGAAGTTGCCCAATCCCTCTGGCCGAAATCTACTTCAGCACCGTTAAGGATTATCTATGAGCCAAATTTAGGTCTAATCAATGCCAGATATAGAGCGTTAGCAGAAGCTAAATATGAAATTCTTAGTTTTGTCGATGACGATAACTGGGTTTGTTCAAATTGGGTACAGACCGTTTCAGAGGTAATGTCTCAACATCCTGAGATTGGTGCCTGTGGTAGCCATAATATTCCGGTATTTGATGGAGAAAAACCTTGGTGGTTTGACCTAAGTTCGAGGAGTTATGCAGTGGGCAAACAAGGACCTGAACAAGGAGGCGATATTACTGAGTCAAGAGGGAGGTTAATTGGAGCAGGACTAACGATTCGAAAGTGCGCATGGCAACAACTTGTTGATAAAGGATTCAACTCTTTACTAGTTGGTTGCCAGGGAAAAGCTTTGAATCGAGGAGAAGATACAGAACTAACATTTGCACTTACGCTAGCTGGTTGGCGGTTATGGTATGAGCCCCGACTAACTCTTCAGCATCACCTACAAGCAGAACGTCTGCAGTGGTCATACTTACGCCGTTTGCGTAGAAATGGAGGAAAAGCAACTATTGGCTTTGATCCTTACCGATTTGCGTTTGAAGAACGGGGGAGTGAACATCATATTTCTTTCTGGTGGAATGTCACTCAGAAATCTGAACACAAGGTTGAGCGGCAAATCTGGTATTTTCAGGCCGTTTCAGTCCTGAAAGAGTTACTTCGGACACCAATAAAATTGTTTACCTCTTTTTTATGTCCAATGGAAGGAAACTTAGATGCCTTAAAAATTGAGACAAAGATTGGCCGATTAATAGAGCTATTAAATAGTCGAACGGCATACGATATGAATATTCAATCTGTCAAAAATGCTTCATGGAGGAGGAAGCAGCCGGAGCAACATATGCTATTAAAGCAATGATTTCATGCAGTAAAAAAATGTCTTGCAATAAATAGTTGATCTAACTTTTTTAAGTAAGAAAAGATGAATTTATCAGATTTTTTAATAAAAAATACAATAATTAGAAAAGATAAAGGAGCATTTGTTTTTGTAATTCCAGTTCGAAATCCTCGGGATCAAAAGGTTGTCGATTACAGCTGTATTGAAGCAGTATTACATGAGACAGTAAAATCACTTGTTCAACAAACTTATCTTCACACCCATATTGTTATTGTCTGCCATAAGATCCCTCCATGGTCGAAGTCAATAGGAAGTAAAGTGACTTTTTTAAACGTCTCAAATATCCCAACATTTCCTCCAGATGAAAATCCTGTGAGAGTAGATAAGGGATTGAAATATATTATTGGTATTTTGTATGCAAAACATAATCTAAATCCATTTTTGATTATGCCAATCGATGCAGATGACTATGTAAATATAAGGCTTGCTAGAAAGTTGGTGAATAAAGGTCAATTCAATAAAAATTTAGATGGATATATTCTAAAAAAGGGATTACATGTAAACCTCGAAATTGCCCCTGACTACTCAGTTGATTATGAAGCGGCTTATGTGGTTAGAGAATTTGATCGAACCTGTGGATCCTGTAGAGTTTTTAAGACAGATGCTCTAATCAAATCAATAGAAACAATTGATAGTGACATAGCTAGTAAATTTAGCTGTTGGCCATTGCGATCGCAAAACGCATCTGTAACAGTTCCTGCAGAGCCGGTAGTGTGGCTTAGTAATATTTCTCAACCCCATTATTTAAGTGAAAATAACATTGTCAATATTTTAGGTCGGCATATCAATCAAAGCGCTTACTTTAAATTGGTACCTCTTAACTTCATAGGTGCAGCCAAAGGATGTGGTCACGGTAATCATGATGGTCCCAAGCAAGGTAAGATTCATATGGATAAAAGTATTGGCACTATTTCTGTTCAAAAATTTTGTAGTGACTTTGGAATACTCAATCAAAAGGATAGTCAACCAGTCCACAAAAAAGTAAATTTGAGATTTTTCACTAATGGATTCCCATAGTTATAGCTTTGTGTATACAAACTAGTTTAATTTTTAACCTCAGAGCATGAGAGTATTTCCGGCTTTTTCTAGTCTACATTTTATTTTTGCAGATTATATATTCTTTCGGAATCATAAAAAGTTTCAGAAAATTCACCTATTGAAAATTTGGTGAGTAGAGCAGTAGTTATGAATGAAAATATCTTAAGTTCTCAAAGAAACACAACTGTCAAACCGATCCAATGGTCTAACGTCTTGAGCTGGGCGACTGAAACTGCGAAACAAGATCGGCACTCGTATAAAGCTCACCCAAGATCCCTCTCTATCCAACGATTAAAGGCGATGTGGACGCCTAACTTGCACCAACCCCTATTTATTATTGGTTCTCCTCGTTCAGGCACAACGTTTTTGGGAGCTTGTATTGCTGAACTACCAGAGATTTCATATCATTTCGAGCCGGTAGCATCCAAAGCTGCAGCTCGGTATGTCCATGCCGGAGAGTGGGAATTAAGCAAAGCTAAGAGCTTTTATCGAGCGGTGTATGCCTGGTTGATGCGACTTCATTTTGATGCAGATTTACGTTTCGCGGAGAAAACCCCCCGCAATTGCTTTCTAATCAACTTCTTATATCAGATTTTCCCTGATGCTCAATTTATCCATATTATTCGAGATGGGAGAGATGCGGCCCTCTCCCATAGTCAGAAACCCTGGTTACAGGCCGCTTCTGCCCAGTCCGGCAAGAGAGAGTCAAGCGGCTATCGCCACGGACCCTATGCCCGTTTCTGGGTTGAACCTGAAAGAAAAGATGAATTTGAATCTACCAGTGACATACACCGCTGCATTTGGGCCTGGAGACGCCATACTGAAAGCATTTTGGCACAAGCCCAGCACTTACCCAAAAGTCAATATTATGAACTTCGTTATGAAGCTTTCGTCACTCGTCCCCATGAAGAGGCTGATCGTTTGCTGAACTATCTGAATATTGTTCAGCTTAGCTCCCGAGAACGTCTACAAAAGGCTTTTGCTCGTGTTAATTCTCAGTCAGTGGGGAGATGGAAAGATGCATTGACTCCCGAACAGGTTAAACAGATAGAACAGGAGGCAGGTCAAATGCTTCAAACATTGGGGTATCTGTAGGGATCATGAAAGACATACAAAAAGTATCTGAAACCATTCAGGATCCAATTTTCTTAGTGGGCTGTCCCCGATCAGGTACAACCCTCCTTCAGCAAATGTTGGATGCCCATCCCGATGTTGCGATCGCACCCGAAACATTTTTTATCCGAAACTTTTGGCTGCAGCAAGAAAAATACGGCGACTTAGCAGAAGACCATCATTACCATCAGCTCGTAGAAGACATTGTTTCGTTGCCAGAATTTCAGGAAATGGCATTAGATCCAGAGGTATACCGAGCAGCTGCCTGGTATTCTTCGCGAAGTTACCCTTTGCTTTTACGCCTCCTCTTGGAGCAATTTGCCCAGAAAAGGGACGTAACTATCGTTGGGGAAAAGACCCCCAACCATTTGCTGTATATATCCATACTCCAGCAATTTTTCCCTAGTGCCCGCTTTGTCCATATTGTTCGGGACCCCCGAGCTGTTGTTGCATCCTGGCAAACTGTTCCATGGACAACAGGAACCCTAGCAGGTGATGCAGCAGTATGGCGACGTTATATGTCAGCGGCAAGAGAATACCCGGCTGCGTTAAAGCCCTCATTATATTCACTGCATTACGAAGCCCTCATTGAGAATCCGGAAACTACCTTAAAAGCCCTTTGTCAATTTCTCCAGATTCAGTTCGAACCTGCCATGCTGGCATTTCACCTACGACCGACTCATACGGTTAATGCGAAGCGTGAACCTTGGAAAATCAATGCGAAAAAGCAACTCTGCCAAACCTCCTTGAGACGCTGGCAATCTACATTATCCAACTCGATGATTGCTGAAATTGAGGCGGTGGTTTGGCCAGAAATGATGCATTTTGGTTATAGCCCGATCACAAACCGTGTAGTCCTCGCCACTACAAAAGTTTCTCAGATCGTGCAAAGTAAGTTTCAAAGGGCGATATCACGCTTAAAATCTCCAACCCTTGGGCTATTGAGATGAAACTTGGATATTTGCATATTGGTTCTCCGGAACATGGGGTATGTCGCTATGGACGTTTACTAGCGGCAGAGGCGCGTAGATGGCCGACTCTTTCTGTTATAGAAGCTGAAATAGAGCTAACGTTAGACCCTCAGCAAAACCGAGCAGCAATTATCAAAGCTGCAAGTCGTCTCTTATCAGTGGATATTGTTCATCTGCAGTACAGCATAAAAAACAACAAAGGCTTGTGGGGACGAGGTTGGAGCCAGCTGACTCATCTTCGACTTTTTAGACAGTACTGTACTCAACCCCTCGTCGTCACGCTTCATGATGTGTATGACATCCCCCCTAGCCCAAGCAAAATGCTTGCTTATGTCTCCCGTGTTCTGCGCCGGTGCTCACCCAAGCTTATGGCTAAGAGCACTCCCCATCAATCTCACCCTCAGGCAAAGGGACTTTCCTTCGGGAGTTTGATTGACTTCATTCGACAATACCGCTGGCTTGTACAGGGAGAGATACTTAGAATCCCCGATGACATCTCTTTGTATTGGCTATTGCGCCAGGTCAGATTAGTCTTTGTCTCCTCTGAGGAAGAGAGAAGGCGATTGAGCCACGATGAGATAGGTTCAATTACAGTGATTCCCCACTTTGTTGAACAACGATCGCCGACTCATTCCAAGACAGAAACTCAGCAGGCATTAAACCTACATGGCTTTCAGGTGATTACCCTTCTCGGGTTTATTCATGAACGTAAAGGGCATCAGTTATTGGTTAAAGCACTTTCCCATCTCCCAGAACAAGTCATCGTGGTTTTTGCTGGAGGCGCGAGTCCTGGTAATGAACATTTTGTCCAAAACCTCCTAGCCCTAGCAGAAGCAGATGGCGTTGCCCATCGCTTACGCATCACAGGTTTTTTATCTGAAGTTAATTTAGAACGCTATCTGGTGGCTACAGATTTAGCTGTTTGCCCCTTTCAATCCTTTGCTGCTTCCGGATCACTCTCAACTTGGATCTCTGTTGCTCGACCGCTATTAGCGTTTGATCTTCCACAAATTGCGGAATATAACCGAATTGCACCAGACGCGTTTAAAACATTTCAACCCTACACCCCAGAAGCGTTAGCTAGCGAGATTAAGCACTTATTATCCACAGGGATAACAGCAACAGATGTAGCTGTCGATCGCCTCAGGCAAAGACTGTTATTGCCAGTCACGTTTAATCAACATTTCGTTCATTATCAACAAGCTGTAGCTGCCCCTAACAAGACGATGATTCGTCCTGCCCAGGGCATTACAGCTAGTTATTAAGTTTGGAAGAGACAAATCATACATGCATTTCCCTACATCTATAGAGAACGAATCGAAGCAGTGTCAGGTTGCCAATGGAGCCATTGGCGAGAGATCTGATCTGAAAATGACTATTTACTTTGCCCCCCAGTATCTATCCATTAATCCCTATCAAAAACAGTTGGCTAGCTCCCTAGAAGATCTGGGGGCTCGAGTTGAGGGGGTAAATGGGATGACGGTATTTTTGCCCAAGGCAATCAAATCTAAGAACCTTAACGTTGTCCATTTGCATTGGTTACATCAATACTATCGAGCCCCAGAGTTCAAGAAATTTCCTATCTTCAAGGTTTTAAGATTCCCGTTTGCAGTATTGACCCTTATAAAATTTCTGTCAGGCTTAATTTTTTTGAAGGCTGTGGGCATCAAAATTGTCTGGACTGCCCATAATCTTAAGAGCCATGAGGCTTTATTTCCTCTTCTAGACTACGTTTGCAGACTGATTGTTGTGTATTTATCGGATGCTGTAATTGCTCACGGCCCTGCTGCTAAGGCTGCGATTGCCAGACGATATCAACTCAAGAAATTAGAGAAAATACGAATAGTCCCCCATGGAAATTACATTCAGTCCTACGACAACTCAGTCGCTCAGCCTGAAGCCCGTCAAGTTTTAGGCATCGAAAATACAAGCCTTGTCTTTCTCTTTTTGGGCTTAGTCAGACCCTACAAAGGAGTAGGGGAATTAATTGAAGTTTTTAATCAGATAGAGCACCCTGATAAAACCCTCATCATTGCTGGAAAAACCTTAAACGATTCTTTCTCTCAAGAGATCAAAGCCAAAGCAGAAACCCAAACTAACATCAAGTTTATTCCTGGCTTTGTCCCAGATGAGGAAATTCAAACGTATATGAATGCCAGTGATGCGGTCGTTTTTCCTTATCGTGATGTCTTAACATCAGGGGCAATGATCTTGGCGATGTCTTTTGGTAAGCCTTGTATTGCTCCAAGCATTGGTTGTGTCCAAGAGATCTTAGATCCTGCTGGCGCTTTCTTATACGATCCTGGTCAAACGAATGGTTTGTTGAAGGCAATGGAGCAAACCACTTGCAAAAAAAACGACTTGCGATCTATGGGAGCGCATAATCGCTGCTTGGCAAAACACTGGGACTGGACGGCTATTGCGCAACAAACCCTGGAAATATATTTACAGATATCAGGTGCTTAAAAGGCTACAGGCTGAATATTTGATGTTTATGAATATGCATCGCCATGTCTAACACTGTTACCCGTCCAGCTATCAATATCGCAACACCAGAAACCCTTCCATTTGTTTCAGTCATTATCCCTGTGTTCAATGATTCAGAGCGGCTGTTTCACTGTTTGCAAGCATTAGAAAATCAGACTTATTCTGGCAATACCTATGAAGTAATCGTGGTTGACAATGCTTCCGATGATGAAGTCAGTGGAGTGGTAGACCCGTTTCCCCATGCTTCAATGATCTTGGAGCCCCAGCGGGGATCCTATGCCGCCCGCAATACGGGGATTGCGATCGCAAAAGGAAACATCCTAGCATTCACAGATGCAGACTGTATCCCTGCCCCTGACTGGATTGAAAAAGGGGTTCAGAGCTTACACAATACTCCCAACTGTGGTCTAGTGGCTGGCAGAATTGAATTCAGCTATCAAAATCCACAACAGCCAAACGCCATTGAACTCTGTGATAGCGTGCTGTATTTACAGCAAGATTTGTATTTAAAGCATGCCAAGTTTGGTGCTACTGCCAATGTTTTTACTTATAAAGCCGTTTTTGACAACGTCGGTTTGTTTGATCAAACCCTGAAATCGGGTGGGGACTATGAATGGGGACAACGGGTTTTTAAGGCAGGGTATCCCCAAGTTTATTCAGCAGAGGCTTATGTCCATCACCCAGCTCGACATTCCTTTGCACAGCTTTACAAGAAAATCCTCCGAACAACCCGAGGTCCCTATGACTTGAGCCAGTCTAGTACCTACACCTTAAAAAAATTCATCAAAGATATTGCCAGAGATGTCTTCCCCCCTTTCAAGACCTTTGCTCGGGCGCGGGTAGATACCGTCCACCAGAAACTGCAGTTATGGTTTGTTTTGACCTTTATCAAGCATTTAACGGCGTTAGAAAGGGTGAAGGCACAACTCAAATTTGGCTAGTGGTTTCTGAGAAAGGTGCCAGTCCGGGTGAACAAAAACGTGAAGCTACAGATAGCCCATGTTGAATAGAAATCGCTATAAACGGTATTTCATTTTATTGTGCATTCTGATAGGCATATTCGGACTCTTAGCCTGTCAGCAGGTTAGCAACGGCTCTTCTTCGACGCCCGAGCCACGCATCTTGTCTTATCCAGTGGACTATAGCCACAATGCCCCCACCTCTCGAAATAAATTCCTCTGGCCGTTTTCCGCCGACTCCATCTGGAATATGCCCATTGGCTCCAATGCTCAATATCAGCCTGCCCACATTAAATCAGCTCCCCGATTGCGATCTGATGAAGAGTATTTCTTTGAATTAAAGGGCGATGATCCTCGCCAACCGGTCTATGCACCTGGTTCTTGGAAAAAGCGCTGTCAAGGCAAAAAGAAGTCCATGAAGATTTCCCTGCCTGTGCCGGATGATCTGATCGTTCCCGATGCAGGGAAAGGAAAGACCCCCAATAATGCCTCTGCATTTCTAATGCCAGACGGCAGGACATTGGTTCAGCTGGAACCTTTAGCACGTTGTGAGCCCGGAGGTCCCATCTACGGCTGGCGATATTTTCCCAATGTCGATATCTACGATGCCGGTATTGGCGGTGCTCACTTTGGCTCAGGATTGTCTTCTATCGGTGGCTCCATCCGAGAAGGGGAATTGGTGGGGGACAGCCCTATTCGGCATGTGTTAAAGATTAACTTGTGGGGTAAAAAATATCTTTATTATTCTAAGGGCATTCCTGGATATCGTTGGCCAGCAGATCGCGCGGATAAGTATGCAGCTCAGCAATATGGTGGTAAGAATCCCGAGCTGGTTCAAGGTTCACTATTGGCCATTCCCCCTGATATCACCGCGTCCAGCCTAGGACTCAAAACACAACCTGCTATAAAGCTATTCCATGCATTGCAAGATTATGGCGCTTACGTGGTGGATGATACGGCCTGGAATGCCCATGCCATCCCCTTGGAGCATAGTGTCCTAAAAGAGTTTCGACAGACCTATGGCTATGGGTTTAATCGCTCAGACGGTCCTTTTTTCGAGGATGTGATGAAGCTGTTTACCAGACTTTCAGTCGTATCTAACAATACCCCTGAGTCAGTGGGCGGAGGGGGCGACCCTAGAGCACCCTGGGCACCGCCCATTCGCGATTAACGGCTCAATCAACGTATTTAACAAACGACCTGTCTAGGTTAAATGAATTTGCACCCTTGATGATCGCGACGATTTCATCCGCTTGATTGGTGATGCCATCACCATTGGTATCCAAGTATATTTCTGCCCCTTGATTACTGATACCTACAACATACTGTTGGGCAGATCCTAGAAGGACAAGGGTGTCTTTATCTTTGCTGAAATCATTAATAAGGGCAAATTCACCTGTCTTCAAAGGGGTACTGCGATTACTTTGGAGAAACTCAACCCGACCTACAACATCAAATGTATCGGCACCTGCCCCTCCAGTCAGGCTGTCATTCCCAGAACTGCTGACCAAGATATCGCCCTGTTGCCCACCGATTAACTGATCATGGCCCTCACCACCATTTAAATGGACCGTGCCTTGAAATTGGGATGCATCTAGTTTGTTATTGCTATCCCCACCACTGAGAATGACGTGCTCTATACTGTCGAGGGTATCGGTCCAGGTGCCAATCAGTTTGTTCTTAGTCAGCTCAAAGTCAATATCATCAGACTCGATCACAGTGTCAAATCCAGCTCCACCCATAAAGCGATCTTTACCAGTTCCCCCCGTCAGATGATCGTCTCCATCTCCTCCTTCCAGGGTGTCACCATAGGCTCCTCCATCTAAATAGTCATTCCCATCTCCCCCTAGCAAATGATCAGAGCTGTTATCACCAATGAGGTGATCATTGCCCTTACCCCCATCGAGGGTATCTCTACCCGACCCACCGGTGATGAAATCATGTCCACCACGACCTAGGATCAGATCGTTTCCTGCTTTGCCATCCATTCGGTTGGCTTGGTCATCTCCCTCTAGGTTGTTCGAGTCGGCGTTACCGATAAAAGCTGGCGGAGGAGCAACGTCATAATCTGGGGCTAGGGGAGCACGGGGTGTTCCACCCCCGCCAATATTATCTAGGGCATTGTTATCGACGACATGAAGAGCCGAAAATAACTGCATATAGTCTTCATAAAAAGGACCGCTGTTGTCCGTAAAACTAAAGCCATAGTAGTTAGAGAATTCTTGGGTGACCCCTTTCTCAACCGCAATAGCATGGGCATCCCATCCAGTATCATCAGCAAGATAGGCCCCGTAGTTCTGAAGGGCATAGAAAAGTTTTTTACCAACTTCTGTCTGTATCCCTAATTTATCCGGTGTCATATCCGGTGGGATAGCCAGCAAGCTGCCGTTGAGCAGTTCAGGTACCGAACCCGCGTAGGTTCCTGGGCTAGCATGGGTATCCGCTTTGACCGCGGGCCACCGATATCCCAATCCCCCGCCTGGACCTTTCGTATAGGAAAAATACTTTTGAGTCCAAAGATTCACTTTCAGGGCATGGCGGATGGGATCAGAGCCAATCAATTCGCCCTTTCGAATGGTGCCGCCGATGGAGGATAACCCAGACCCCGCATGGGCTCCCTCTATACCTGTTCCATAAATATCCTCATACCGAGCAACATTCAGGGTAAAGGGTAATCGTTGGCCATAGACGAAATCGTTGTTGCGATCGCGGGTCAATGCATTTACCTGAACCAAGGTCCGACCATCAGGCATCAAGAAAGCCGCTGAATTATTGGGTGTCTGGCTATTGGTCGAATCCGCGATCCGTAAATCATTCGGTAGGGGCAGGGAAATTCCTTGATAGGCACTGCCCGTCGTTCGACCAGGTCCCCAGGTCCCATGTTTATAAAGTGGTTGTAGCGGATCATCACCCTTGAGGATATAAAAATGATCGACATCCACTGTTGCATTTTTAGCCCATTCAATCTTGGCATCGACATATTCAGCGTTAGATCCAATGGGGGTATTCCAGATCGAGTTGGCAGCAAAAGGCCGCTGGGTTACATCCCGTGTCGCCACAGTTCCTCCAGTATCGGTTGTAGAGTTCGTAGTTTTAGAACCTTGAAGTAACCCACTGCCCTGAATGGCTAAAAAACTAACAACTTCGCTCGTATGGGAAGTCTCCGCATCCGCAGTGGTGTCTTCTTCTACCTTGACTTCTACAGAAGTATTGTGAAGATTACGATAACGAACCCCAGCCGAATCGGATCCGTCATAAGAAGCAAGAGACGCTAAAAAATTGGGGGTGGATGTAAAGCCGGACAGATCAATGGAAGCCCAATCATGGGTCACCGTATCTCCGGTTTGCCCAACTTGATAAGCTAGCCCTCCCCAAGTTCCCGATCCAGGCTCAATGGCTAACCACCCTACCGACTCTGATACACGACCCGAGTATTTTTTCTTCTCCTCCTCTTCCATGCCGACCTGAAAGCCAATAGCTGATGTCTTTTGTTGTCGTGTACGGACAAAATCCGAACCGTCAGCGGTTTGAACCTGGCTAAAAACGATGGGAGAATCTGAAAATTTTTGGCTAAAATCAACGGTTTCAAATCCGCTGGTGACCAGACGATTGGTTTCCAAAGTACCAACTTCTAACTGGGTTCCATCTTCTAGAACCCAGGAACCAGCCTCCAAGACGATGAAACTAATGTTTTCGGGTACATGTTGACCATCATGATTACTGGGCTCCTGGATATAGAGTTCAAACCGATTACTTTGAATGTTGTCAATGCGAACCGTTGCCGGTTGTCCTCCATTAAAACTCAGGGTTTGGGCAAAGATAACGGGATTAACATAGTTATGCTGAAGTTCAATCGTCTGTTTGAGATGGGTCAGTCCTGAAATTTGCCCAACTTCACCAATTGTGGCCATCGATGTGGCTGGCATCGACGCTGGAAGCTGGGATGCAAATGTAGGCGTCCCAGAAGCACTCTGCGTCGACAAGGGAGCTTGTTCAAACACCCTCACATTTCGAAAAAAGCTATTGGCATTGGGTTGAGGGGTATCTTGATCGTTACCAAAGGTTAAATAGGTGAACTGCCCCGTAAAAAATTCTCCGACTGGAATACGATATGAGAGCCAATCTCCAGTAGCCGGATAATCATTGAACTGAGATATTCCCCAAGGTTGGCTACCATAGAGTTGAAAACTTTGGTTTGAACTCAGAACATTGTCGTTATCAAAACCAATACTGTGAATCTCTCCTTGGATATTGCTTTTGAAGTCGAATTCTAGAACTGTATTTTTAGTAATCTGATAAGGTAGTTTGACTTTTCTCCAGCCATTGCCAGACAACTGTAATATATTGCCATTCGACAGTGTGGAAAAGCTTAGGCCCTGACCTTGAGAGCTACCATAAGATTCAATCAGATAATTATCAAAATTCAGCATTTTATTTTTTATTCCCAATAAGTGATCTATTTTTAACCAGCAAATATTCCATCCTTTTTTCAGAAAAAGGATGCCTTTCTAATTAGTAGAAAACAACTTTATATATCAGTGGAAATTTTTAATTCAACCCACTAAATTTGTTTTTATTTAGTGGTGACCAAGTGAAATTAGAGTAGTGACACCACAGGTCATAGACGACCACAACCTAAATGGTTTTGGATTCGTAATAGCTACTCAGCCTGATTTCTGTGATAGTAGTAGCAAAGATATTTGTTGTAGAGATACTATCTTGTATGACCTAACGCTCTCGACATCGGGCATGAGTCCAGTCGGCTACATTTTATTGATGCTGATCTGACTAAGATTATTGACATTTCGAATTCCCCCAACATTTATCACTCGCACTCACAAATATTCTCAGCTAATAAACACTCTCTTCTTATAACTTGCTAGAGAGCATTATAGAATCCGTTTAGAGCTTGCAAATATTTTGCACCCTTTGAACTAAAACAACACAATTTTTATCCAATAAAAATTTATTGCATTTAGTAAATAGATTCTGATATTTTAGCTTTAGAACAATCGCTAATTCTTATTTATATGATTCCCAGCCTAATTGCCGTACTGACAGAGATATCTGAAATGTCAGCATTTGATAAAAATCTAATAAAGAGATATAAAATCAATCATTCAACATCTCACTTAATGTTTTTTTCATTGATGTAGCCCAAATTTGATAGCCTTGCCTGGATAAATGCAAATAGTCTGGCATAACGTCTTTAGAAATTGAACCATCAGGTTCCAGGAAGTTTGAACCCATATCTAAAAATCGGATAGCCGAGCCATTATCAAGCTGTTTAATTTTGCTATTAATGGCCTGAATTTTTTCTCTTTTTGGAGATTTTAATTGCTTACCTGTCGGTAAAATGCCAAGCAGCAGAATTTTCGTTGTCGGGCTTTTAGTGTGGATAGCAGCAACAATCTTCTCAATTCCTGCAGCAATCTGTTCTGAACCATAACCATCTTGCCAGAGATTATTGACACCAATATTGAGAACAACCAACTGGGGCTGGATCTGATCAAATAAGCCATGGTCTATTCGCCAGAGAACTTGTTGGGTACGATCGCCACCAATACCAAAATTGACCGCATCAAGTTTGCCATAGTGTTTCTGCCAGAGCTTTTTATGTTTTAGCCATCCCCGAGTAATCGAATCACCCAGAAAGACAACATTGATTTCGCGTTTCTGTGTTTGTTGAAGATGTTGTTGGTGAAGCTTTTGCCAGGCTTGGGGAAACTTTGGGTAGTGACCCGGCGTCGGAACCGTAGGATTTGGCTGTTTCTTAGCAACAGTGGAATCTTGCTGGTTTGGAGCAGACGATTTTTCAAGCTTCCCGGCAATATTTTTCACATTAGTGCCAGTCAACTTAACTTCATCCAACCAAGCTTCTCCTTGGCCCTCTAATAGGAGCACAATGCCAAACTTATGGGTCTTGGGCGGTAAGGTCACCTCCTGAGAGAAGGAACTCCAGTCTTGGGTATTGTGGAGATACTGGACTTGCCGGAATTGGAGGGGACGCGATTTTTTAGAAAAGGACTGAATCGCAACATTGACCTTGACCCTTCCAGTTGATTTGGCAAAACCACTGATAGTGAAAGATTGATTGGGTGAACCTTGGATGAGTTGAAAGGCTTGTCCTTTTGCCGGGCCAGAAGTACTGGCTACTTTTAAGGCCGCAGGCCCCTGTTTAAAGATTTGAGTATCCCGTGTAACAGATATCTTGCCTTTGCCCACCCACTGCTGATGCCAATAGTTTGGGACAGTCGTTCCCTGGGTCATGGCACCATTCCGTAGTGTGATGGATTGCCTGTCCTTATTTTTTTGAGAGGGAGACTTTTGTGCCTGAGAAGATTGCAGCGATATGCAGCCTGCTAGGGAAATAAATGCAAGGATCAGCGTGGCTCCGATTGCTCTTTGTCGATCCATGATGGGCTGCCCATTGTTTTGCTGTTAGATTTTCACATCTCTGAGGGTTGAATTGGCGTAACCCAGATTACTCAAGCATCCGTAAGCTAGGTTAGGCTCGGTAGTGGGAATGCGATCGCAACTCCAAAAAACAGCGCACACAATTCTCGTAGTTCAGGCAATGAACTTGCCCTGGATACAATGCAATTATTCTAAACGTGCTTATTATTCAGGTCCTGCATTTTTTTCGTTAAAGTCCACCTAAATAAGAGACCTGCTTTCGTATTCGGGATGTGGGCAGCGAGGGCTGCAATGAGTTGCTCAGAACTCAGTTCAGCCGAATTATTTAATGTTTGTTCCGTAATATAGTCGGCCATGGGGCCAATATGGATCGCTAGCTCTGCTTTACACTGTTTGATCAACACATCATCAATTCCAGCACCACCTAATTTTGGAGTTTTGATTCTTCCTATATCTCGATCTGATTGAGAAAACTGTTTATTTGGGAAAGTGGGCTTTGTAAAAGCGGGTGGCCATTGATAGGTTGTAGGTCTCACTTGTTGTGGATTTACCGTGAATTTCAAAGACTTGCTCGATTGGGCTTGAGTCTCTTGATTGGGACGAAAACGACGCCAAGCCATAAAGTACAAGGGAAATTCAATCAGTATGTATTGTCGTCCCTGAGAAAGTGACTCTTCACAAAACTCAATTGCTATTTGACGCAATGATTGGGCAAATGCAGGGCCAGGTCTAAACCATCTCCCTCGAATCATCAGTGAAGCAGATTGATCCGTCAATATGCCCCGCGCCATTAAATTCGCTGACTGGATAATATACATCTTATCCCCCCTGAATTATCCCTAGCCCTACAAATACGGGGTCTGTAGTTCTTTTGACAATTTAGCCCTTAGCGCTCATTGAATAAAAAAACCTAAGAACCTTATCTTAAGCATCCCATAATTTCCCAATAGATATTGAGAATTTACTAATCTTGAGTTCAAGTGAAGCTGTCTTAAAAAGCCTTCTTCAAGAGATTTTAAAGACAGGGAGGTATTGAGCTATATCAATATAAGCAGCAAGGGCGAGATTCCTAACTAGTTGCTAGACCTAGTAATCAGAATGAAGCTTAAACTATTAAATGGTCTATTCGAGAGAAAAATAGATCAATAATTTCCCATTCTCTAAACCGTAAAAATATTGTGGTGGACTGTTTTTAAACTGGGATAATCTTTAGCTATCTTCTAACTAGATATCACGAAAAGCTAAGACAAAAAAACAGGGTTTCAATCTTATCTTTAGATATAGATCTTTAAACTTATACTAAAAAAACGATGTTGATGCTATCGAAAAGACGAGTGTTACTGCTGATACCGTGAGAAGATCTGTGGCAAAGAAAATACTAGAGCCCCAAACACAGCGCTTAGGCACTGGCCTGTTACCAGGATCTAGCTATAATACCTTCGACGCAACTTAATGTAGAACAATGGTATACGCATACTGTCAGAGTCAGAAGAACCATAAGTGAGGCTTTGATAGCCTGCAAGATGGGACATGAGTCCAACGAAATCAGTGTAAGGATTGCAATCGGCGTTTCAATGAACGCACAGGTACCCCAATGGCTCGCACCGAAGGAGTGGGAATTCGTGCTGCAGGTCGTACTTTTGGTAAATCTCATACCACCACTATGCGTTGGGGAAAACGCCTAGCAGACTAGACACAGAACGGGGCACCACCAGCACCAGCAGGCTCTGATGTGACGGTAGAAGGAGATGAAGCATACACTCATGTAGACAAAAATCTTCCCCCCAGCCAGTCCCAGAGTTGGACCATCCATTTCCTTGAACGCGAGAGCAGTTATTGGTTGACAGCCCAGGCTGACTTCAAGGATCAGCATCTCTTTGCGAATGGTGTTCAATCAGCTTGGGAGTGGGTGAAAGCCCATGATGGGATTCGATGGTTTACTGTTCGTGTAGCGTGCCGAAGGCTTAGGAGAAAGACGCTATGGAAATGATACGCACTATTAATAGGCAAGTGCTGAGAAGAGCCAAAATTATTTTTAATTATTATGCGATGAAATTAGCTTTGCTTCTGAAAGCGATTGGTGCCAGCAAAAGCACCAGAAAGCCACATCATGAAGAACATTATTAGGGTGATGGCTGAAGCGTGGCCCAAAATTTTGAGAGTGTCGAGAAGAACCATAACATTGTCCTCTGCTGGGTTGATAGGGTTTAGTATGCTGGGTCAGCCCATCGACAGCAGTGATCGATTTCTGGGGTGAGAGTGATAGTCATCACCCAGGCAAAAGGTGTCCTTGATCCAGCGTTTTAGGAAGAAGAGATGCACCGATTAAGGGCTGGATTAAGAGGATTCTCGGTATAGCTCAGTAAGGGTGACAACTCGATATCCTTTCTGTTCAAGCTGGGGCAAAACCTGGTTGAGGGTTTGGACAGTTCGGGTTCCCCAGGCTCCATCGGGGCCATGATCATGGAGGACAATAATGCTGCCGGGTTGGACATTGGCCAAAATTTGCTGAGCAGCAAACCCCGAAGAAGGCAGGGACGTGTCATAGGGCCAGGGTGCTCCCAGGGCAATTTTGTAGCCTTGTTGCTGGGCTATCTGAGCCATATCTGAATTACATCGACCACTACCTGGACGCATCCATGCCAGAGATGTTTGATTCTCTGAGGCGGTGAGGATCTCCTGTTCGGCCAATTGCAAAGCTGCTTTAAAGTCTGTCAGGGAAAGGTTAATGCTGGGCTCATCCACGGTGAGATGATTTCCCAACTCGTGGCCCTCGCTAACCATGTGGGAAATTAAGGCTCGGTTTTGCGGGGTAATCCGACTACTAATCAGGAAAAAGGTGGCTTTGGCGTCGTGCTCGGCCAAAGTTCGCAAGATGTTTTGGGTGGTATTGACATCTCCATTTTCCTGGTCATCCGGGCCGTCGTCAATAGTGAGGGCAACGAGCGGTTGATCCGTAGGCAGATAGAATTTAGCCCCTGGACAAATAAAGGGTGTCAAACGATCCAGCGCCCAGCGGGGCTGTACCCAAAGGATAAGCAGAACGGCAACGAATAGACCTGTGGTTAGGGCTGCGATTTGTAGTCGGTATCGAACAAAGAAGCGAAAGTTAGCCATTTAAAACAACGGATGAAGGCGGGATGAATCCTATGGTTCAGAACGAGTTCCAGCGGAATCTAACGCAAGAATCGTGACAGGAATTCCAAAAGCTGGAAAGATAAAGATTACGGAAAGTAAACATATCATTAACAAAATATTCATTCTATGAAGATGAAACAACAATATGTGATGGCAGGCATCTGTTTAGGTGCTTTAGCGTTTGCTGCTCCCGCTCAAGCGGCTGGTCGAGTGGCTGGCTATCAATATGCTGTATTTAAAGATAGTGAAGCCCCCCTCGAAGATAATATCATTCACTATATTCCTTGCTATCCCCAGAACGATTGCAATGCGTTAGCAACCAAGTTAACGACTGAACTCCGGCAAGCGCAGGTGAATCTGACTCGGGCACGGTTAACCCTAGAAAAGCCAGTTGAAGCATGGACTTTATTTACTCAACTCGATCAGCAGTTCTTGCCTCAGATTACGGATAAGAAGGGTTATAAAACGACCACTACGCAAAAGAGAGGCGTTTTCTCCTTTTATTGTCCAACCAAAACCTGCTTGGTCTATTCCTTTGGGACGGTTCGCGATCGCTTTAATTATTGGGTCACCGTAGCCAAGAGTCGCAAGCGTTGGGACTTAGGGCCTGGAAGAGGCTTTATCGAAGACAAACCTGAAAAGCTAGAGAATTAAGGTAGCGGAACTATGAACTATAAATCTTTAGCCCTGGCGTTGGGTTTGGCTGCGATCGCACTTCCAGTACAGGCAGAATTACCCGAGCATATTCAAGAATTGCTCAATACCCGTCGCTGTATCCGTTGTGATTTGTCCCGCGCCAATTTTGGCGGCATGGATCTGAGCGTCACCAACCTCCAAGGGGCAAACTTGATTTTCTCCAACTTGGAGAATGTCAACCTCAATGCCTCCAACCTGACGGGAGCCAAGCTGATTCAGGCTCGGATGTCCGATGCGAATTTGCAAACCACCAACTTAAGCGTTACGGACTTAAGTAAAGCGGATTTGCGAGGCGCTAACTTGGTGGGGGCAGATTTGCGCAGTAGTCGCATGACCTCTGCCAACCTGAAAGGGGCAAAACTGCAGCAAGCCAAGCTTCAAGGGGTTAACCTAGGGGCCGCCAATCTGAAAGGGGCGAAGCTAAATGGAGCCAATTTGTTCTCGGCTGATTTGCGCGGGGCCAACCTCCAAAATGCGGACCTATCAGGAGCCAATCTCAAGGAAGCCGATTTAAGTGGTGCAAATGTGAAGGGAATAAAACTCACGGACGCCGACCTAACGGGGGCCACCCTTCCGGATGGCATCCCCCAGTAGGTCTTACTTACAGGTTGCCAAGGCTTGAAGGGAAGCGGGGATATCCATCTGACAGAGTTTAGCCCCGCTTAAGTCTGCATTGCTAAGGTTGGCACCTCGGAGGTTGACATCTTTCATGGCAATCTTGCCCAGGTGAGCGCTGCTGAGGTCGGCTTCACTAAGATTGACGCTTTCTAAAGACGCTTTTCGTAGATCTGCGTTATTCAGCTTGGCCCCATTGAGGTTGGTGTACTTCAGTTGGGCCTGCTTGAGTTTTGCCCCTTTTAAGTTGGCTTCGCTCAGGTTGGCATTGGCTAAATAGACTTGATTAAGGGTGGCATTCTTAAGATTGCTTTTATTGAAATTAGCCTCTCTCAAATCGCTGAAATAGACACGACGAATGCCTTGGGTCGTTTCCACTACCGCGACACTAAAGTCCGCATCTTCGAGGGTTGCTTCAAATAAGTTGGCACGACGCAAATCGGCACCTTTGAGCTTGGTTTTGACTAAGGTTGCCTGGGTAAGATTGGCGTCTTGCAAGTTGGTGGCTTGCTTGAGGGTTGTGGTTAAGCTGGCTCGTCGGAGAGTGGCTTTGCTGAGATTGGCAGACTTTAAATTAGCGCTTTCTAAATTGGCATCGTCCAAATTAACGCCCTGCAAATTGGCGCCTTGCAGGTTTGCCCCTTGCAAGCTGGCACCTTTTAGATTTTGATCTTGCAAATTGGCTCCCCTAAGGTCACATCCATCACAACGGTTGGTGGCCTGTAGCTGCTGGAGATGCTCCGGGTTGGGAGTCTGAGCGCTATTGCTGGCAGCACTCAGGGGCAAAAATGCGATAGAGAAGGAAGCCAGGGCTGTTCCTATGACAAGACTGCCTTTATTCAACTGTTTCATGTAATCCACCCAAATTAAAACGGTCTGCAATAGGTATTTATTCTCTAATCACTGTACTGTGATCAGGGCAAGGTTACAAAATGCTAAGGAACCAGAAAACTGCTAAACACCTGCCTGAAAGGATTCTCATTACAGCACGCGCCAAATTAAGGTCCAAAGGGTCAAAAGACTGGTGGTTAAAACCGCTTTTTGCGGGGCCAGGGACTTAACGCCCCAGTACAGTAACCATAAGGACCAAAGGCTACCGACCAAGACCAACCAAAATAGCACCTGTATAAAGGGTCGTGCATAAAAAAAGTGTGGGTTTGCTAAACCTATAAGGAGTTGAGTTTTTCTATTCCCTGATGCAATGTCCTCTATGTGGTCATCCCAAGACCCACAAACACGGTACAACTAGTAAAGGCAGCCAACGTTACCGTTGCCCCCACTGCCACCAAACCTTCAGTGAAACCTTTGATACCCTCTATTATCGCCGTCAGATTTCTCCTCAAACGATTCAGACCATCCTTCAATCTCATGCTGAAGGCATTAGCCTGAGGGGCCTATCCCGCATCACAGGTGTGGCCTATAACACTTGTGTAAGTGTGATTCGTTCAGCGAGCCATAAAGCCCAACTGATTCACAATCAAGACGTTCAAGCTGTTTCGACTAACGTCATCAATGCAGATGAGTTGTGGTCCTTTGTCAAAAAAAGCAAAAGCACTGTGAACCAGAAGAATTGAACGTAGGGAACTGCTGGGTGGCATTAAGCCTAGCCAAAGACAGTGGCTTGGTGCTCAGTAGCCGTATTGGCAAACATACCGACGAACTCGCTCAAGAATTAATTGAGAATACTGAAGGCAAAACTGCCTGTCACCATTGGCAAACCGATGGCTGGGAAGGGTATTCACGACAATTACCCGATGAGGTGAGCCATCAAGTGAGTAAAGCCCTGACCCAACGGTTAGAGCGGACCAATGGAATAGTACGTCAACAGACTGGGCGATGGCATCGACGACAGAACAAATTTGGCAAAGTCTGGCAACAGAGTGCAGTGACCTTAAGACTGGTGCTGACCTATTTCAACTGGATCTGGTGCCACTCTCGATTCAAGAATACGGCTGCCCAACGAGCTGGACTGACGGAGCATTCCTGGGAATGGCAAGACTTAGTCACCTATCCCACACTTTGTTGAGGCACAATCGTATAAAGACTTGACTGCTCAGGGTTTGACTGTATAGGCTCAGCCAAGCCAGGCATAGCCCTACGAAACCATGTTAGTACTATTGATATAGAAGATATCCCTAAATTAATATGCCAGCACCCTAGAGTTATGACCTTCGTCGTAAAGCCGTTGATGCCTTCAAGAATGGTGAACGGAAAGTCGATATCTGTCGAATGTTGAACATCAGCGGTAATACCTTGCATCTATGGATAGTCCGCGAAGAAGCTACGGGTGACTGCCAGGCGATTACCAACTACCAACAAGGGGCTCGCCACAAGATCACAGATTGGGACCGCTTTCGTGAATTTGCTCAAGAACATGGGGGGAAAACCCAGGCCCAAATGGCCAAGCTATGGGGCGATAATGTCACCCAGCAAAATATCAGTGATGCCCTGAGGAAGCTGAGATTGAGTCGCAAAAAAAAACTTATGGCTATCGAGAACGGGATGAAACCCAACGTCAAGCCTTTATAGAGCGGTTGCAGACCAAACATCCCCATCAGATCGTCTATGTGGATGAAGCGGGCATTGATAATCGGGCAGACTATCCTTATGGATACTGTCCTGTGGGCCAACGATTTTATGACCTTAAATCCGGCAAGCGGACAGAGCGAGTCAGTTTCATTGCTGCGCTCAAAGAAAGCAAGTTATTTTCTCCTATGACCTTTGAAGGATCATGCAATCGTTTGCTATTCGAAGCATGGTTGCAGCAGAGTCTCTTACCCCAGTTACAACCTGGCGATATCATCGTGATTGATAATGCCAGTTTTCATCATGGTCAGGGTATCGAAGAAATTGTAGCTGAGGCAGGCTGTGAGATTTGGTATCTACCGAGTTATTCTCCAGATCTCAACAAAATTGAGCGATGGTGGTTTGTGCTCAAAAACTGGATGAAGCAGCGGTGGGATGAATTTGACACCTTTCGTGGTTGTGTGGACGCTGCTTTCAAAGAGTGTACTAACGTATATGCGTATTGCTATACACCAGGAAAAGTGTTATCGCATGGGAGTGGTTTTGACTTAAACCAACATGGATCACAGGTGTAGGACATATCTCACCCGATGGAAACATGATGCTTTGGGTTGGATGCTGTTCGATCTACTGTGCTGATGAGCCACCTGGAAGGGCTGCCACAATCGCGTCGGCAACTCGGGCGACGGGAATCACCTCTATATCCAAACTGGGAAAGGATTGGCCTTTGGGGATAATGGCCCGTTTAAATCCCAATTTAAGGGCTTCTTTGAGACGTAGTTCGGTTTGCGATACGGAGCGAACTTGACCCCCCAATCCCACTTCACCAATCACAACGGTGGTCGGGTCCACTAGGCGATCACGGAAGCTGGCTGCGAGTGCGATCGCAACCCCCAAATCTGCTGCAGGTTCAGCCACACTCAATCCCCCGGAAGAGGCCACATAGGCATCTAGTTTCGAGAGGGGAATGCCAAGCCGTTTCTCCAACACAGCCAGAATTTGCAGCAACCGATTATATTCAATGCCCGTGGTTGAGCGGCGAGGTGAACTGTAGCTGGTGGGGCTAACCAGGGCCTGCAGTTCCACCACAATGGGGCGGGTGCCTTCACAAGCTACAATGGTGGCCGTTCCGGGCGATACCTCTTCGCGATCGCCCAAAAATAACTCCGATGGATTCAAGACTTCCCGCAAGCCTCGATCAATCATTTCAAATACCCCGACTTCGTGAGTCGCGCCAAACCGATTTTTCACTGACCGGAGTAATCGGTGATTGGCAAACCGATCCCCTTCAAAATAGAGCACCGTATCAACTAAATGTTCTAAAACCTTGGGACCGGCGATGGCACCTTCCTTCGTCACATGGCCAACGATAAACAGCGTAATGTGGTTCCGTTTCGCCAAGCGCATCAGAGCGGACGTACATTCCCTCACCTGGGCAACGGAACCAGGGGCCGACGTTAAAGTGGAGAAAAATAGGGCTTGAATACTATCAATAATGGCCACTTGGGGTTGCAGGGAATCTAGTTCTTGCAACACCATTTCTAAATCTGTTTCCGGCAACAGGTATAAATCGGCATTCGTTGATTTGTCTTTTGATTTGGGAGGCGGATCCGTGATTTCTTTATTTAAATTTAAGGTTCCAATTCCCAATCGCTGGGCACGCAATTTAACCTGCTGGCCAGATTCTTCTGCACAAACATAGAGAACCGTTTGTCGGGCACTTAAAAAATTGACAATTTGCAACAAAAGAGTCGATTTACCAATTCCTGGATCACCGCCCACCAACACCAAGGAACCAGGGACAATACCGCCCCCCAACACCCGATCAAGTTCACTATAACCGGAGCTAAACCGCTGAATTGGCTGCTCAGAGATCTGGGTCAAAGTCAGGGAAGAAAGGGCCTTGGGTGAAGTGTTTTGACGTTGGCGATGTCGTTGTGCCAAGCGGGTTCCGTCGGTTGCTGCCGGAGTATTTGGCACCACTTGTTCGACCAAAGAATTCCAAGTGTGACAGGAGGGACATTTACCAAAAAACTGAGGAGAAGCTGCACCACATTCTTGGCAAATGTAATGAGTTCGTATTTTTGCCATATAATTCTTAAATAAAATTGAACTGTAAATATTCTTAAAGTCTTTAGTCTGAAAGCATTTCAGCGTTTTTTCCTGTTACTAACTTCATGCTAACTTAATAACAGAGGACTAAAATTTAACTTTTAGAAATGACTCGCAATTAAGGAGCATTACGGAAATTGGAAAATCATAAAGAGAAAATTCTGGTGGTCGACGATGAAGCGAGTATTCGTCGCATTCTAGAAACACGCCTCTCCATGATTGGCTACGATGTCGTCACCGCCGCAGATGGAGAAGAAGCCATCGACACATTCCATCACGCCATTCCTGACTTAGTTGTCCTTGATGTCATGATGCCAAAACTAGACGGCTATGGTGTCTGCCAAGAACTCCGCAAAGAATCCGACGTTCCCATTATTATGTTGACCGCACTAGGGGATGTCGCTGATCGAATTACCGGTTTGGAACTCGGTGCGGATGACTATGTGGTTAAACCGTTTTCACCGAAAGAATTAGAAGCTCGCATCCGCTCCGTGCTAAGGCGCGTAAGCAAAAATGGTAACTCTGGTATTCCCAGCTCCGGGGTGATCAGTGTCCATACCTTGAAGATTGATACCAATAAGCGCCAAGTCTATAAGGGAGATGAGCGCATTCGGCTCACCGGCATGGAGTTTAGCTTGCTGGAACTGTTGGTGAGTCGGTCTGGCGAAGCCTTCTCTCGTTCCGATATTTTGCAAGAAGTTTGGGGCTATACCCCAGAACGCCATGTGGATACTCGGGTGGTTGATGTTCATATTTCCCGATTGAGAGCCAAACTGGAAGAGGATCCCAGTAATCCTGAGCTGATTTTGACCGCTAGAGGCACAGGATATCTGTTTCAGCGAATTGTTGAGCCTGGGGAAATGCCTTAAGGGTTAGCTGCGCCACATTCAATTTAGTAAAGCGATGCCCTATAGATTGATATCTATAGGCGTTTTGCTATGGGAACTTATCTCTCATTTTTCAACATCACTGACTCCACAAACTGTTTCCGACAATCCTTGCAGACATAGCATTGTTGGTTTCGGCGTTTCCCATTTTTCGATAGTCGATCCGATTGGCAATGGGGGCATGTCATTACTTTCATTACATTTTGACTACGAGGAACCCCAACATGGGGTTCTAAATATGACGTGAGTAGGCTCTCGATTTGCTCCGTTAGGCGTTGACGATGGGCGACGTCGCTTGTTCGCAAGGCGGATAAGATGACGGCATTACTGCTATGGACACTGACTTCAGCTAGCAGATGACATTGGTCCGCTGGTAGAGATGGATTTCGCTCTCGCAGGATATTTGCTAAAAAGTTGATGGCCTCTTGGGTCATGCTTTCATCAATGGATTGGAACATGTCCTGTGAGGTATAAAACTGAATAAAGATGATCCGCGATACGGGATGCTCAAACAGTTCAACGGCTGCAGTGATCAGCTGATGCATCATCTGCTGTAAGGGTAACTGCACCACCTCTGGGGTATTGAGTTTACTCCAAAAAGTTTTGACCCGCTCAATGTGGCGCAGCTCCATGGCGTTAAAGATGGCGGCTTTATTGGGGAAAAACTGGTAGAGGGAGCCGACAGCAGTTCCGGCTTGGGCGGCAATTTGATGGGTAGTAGCCGCTTCATAACCGACTTGGTCAAAGACTTCTGCTGCCGCATTTAAAATTTTATCGACCCGGTCTTTGCCTCGTTGTTGTTTAGGCTGTCGACGAAGATGACTTGACGAATATGAATTATCTGTCATATTTTTAAAACACGACGAATCTTTCACAATTTTATAGCGAGCAAAGAAGATGATGCGATCTATGCTTCCGGGTGCGCCTTGGCTATTGGCGCACAAGTCGATGCTGCCCGTCAATCAACCCCTGAAGGTAACCCTGTACGGAGAAGACTATGTGCTTTGGCAAGATGGCTCAGGGACAGTGCAAGCCTTACCCAATCGCTGTCCGCATATGGGAGCGATGCTGTCGGAAGGTTGGTGTGAACCCTTGATAGACGATGGCCAATCGGGAATTGTTTGTCCCTTTCATGCGCTGCAGTTTGATGGGGCGGGCTGTACGGTTTTACCAGGATCAAACCAGAAAACATTACCTCAATTACAGCCTCCGGAGCTAATCATTCAAGGCGATTTTATCTGGTCCTATGGAGGCCATGAGCCGAAGCTTCCGATTCCCAAGATTATGAATGAAATTGCTCAAACCTATGACTTTATCGGACCTGCCGCTGACTATAGTGTGCAGACCGATTTACTGAGCATGCTGCTGGTCATGCATGACTACAATCATCAAAATGGCACTCACCGAGATTTATTTCAGATCACCGAGGTTGAATTTCATCAGTTTATCGACAATGGGCATCAATCCCATGCCTTTTACGATATGCCCACAGAAACCTATTCTTGGACGGAAAAACTGCGAAAGCCCGACTTAATGCTATTGCCCAAAACCATCAAGGCGCATTTAGAGAACTACTTTCCCAGCCTAGTGATTTTGCATGCCCAAACCCCCATGGGCAAAATTGCTCAGTGTCATTTTTTTGTGCCTGAAACGGAAAACCAGACTCGCACCTATATTTTGCTGTTTGGTCGAGTGAAGCATCCTATTTTAAAAGGGGCAGGAGGGACGTTTTTGAAATTTGGACAAGTTGCTGTTGAGCAGGATGTAGATATTTTGGGCAAGCTGTATTCGGATTCTCCCCAACAAATTAAGCTCAACAACGAAGTGGGAATGGATTGGGTGCGACGAAATTTTGAGAATTTTCCAGAAGTTGTGGCGCCAAATCTATCCAAGTGAATTGGGCAGTAGGATGGTTCTATCCCTAATCTTGAGCGGCGGTTTGAGATTAGAACCACTGGTTTGAAGGGAATGAAAATACAGCCTTTCTGACCACACCTACATTGAGGAGAAAAATTCCCATGGCATCCTCAGAGGACAAAAAGGCTTGGTTACAGGAGCATACTGATTTAAATATCTTTCCTGAAAAGATCCTGGATCGGCTGGCGAGAAAGGTAAAAGTACAGACCTTGGAAGCCAATCGGCGGTTAATTTTAGAGGATACGTTGCCGGATGCTGTATATATTTTGCGTCAAGGCCATCTTGAAAGTTATCACACCAGTTTGGTGGATACGGCCCAGGTCTGTAGCTTGTTACCGGGGGCGGTGCTACATCTATTCGATATCTTGCTTGAACAGCCGACGCTTCAAACCATCATTACTTTAACGGATTGCGAATTTTGGGTCATTTCTAAACAAGACCTGCTCAAGATCGCGGGTGAATATCAAGACGTGACCCGAATTGTGTCGCAAAAGCTATCTAAGGATTTAGCCCATGTTTCACGGGAATTGGTGGCTGAACAGGAACGACAAGCCATCCTCAGACCCTATTTGGTCCCTAGAGTAAATAGGGGAATCGTCGGTTCTAGCCGCTATGCAAAGCGGTTGCGAGAACAGCTAAAAGAGGCAGCACGCACCCGCCATTCAGCGATTATCTTTGGTGAACCCGGTCTAGAGAAGGATAATGCTGCTGCTTTGATTCACTTTGGCTCAAACCAACGACGGGAGCCGATGGTGAAGATCAACTGTAATACGCTTCAAATCAGTGGGGCCGATTTGTTCGGTCGCGTGGGGGGTAAGCCTGGGCTGCTAGAAGCGGTAGGTGAGGGTACTGTTCTTCTCAATAATATTCAAGATCTGCCGCCTTCATTATGTCCAAAGCTACGACAGCTGTTAGAAACCCAAACTTACTTACCGGTTCAAAGAGACGGGGCTGCTGTTAAGCCCCGAACCAGCAACGCTCGTTTAATCTTTACGGCTGAGAAAATTCAGCCGGAACTGGATGGGGAGATTTTTCATCGAATTAAGATACCGCCGTTGCGAGTCAGTAAGGCGGATGTGGGTGCCCAAGTTCAGTACTATATCAGTCTGCTTTCTAAAGAACAGGGTTTTGCTAAGCGCCAGCTGACCCCTGAAGCTTTACGACGACTCCAAAGCTACAATTATCCGGGCAATATTGTCGAGTTACATAGCTTGGTGGAGCGTGCGATCGCACAATCGTCTCCCAACGAAGATCTCACCGCAGAAATCTTTTGGGCGGCCCAAGATCGCCAGCAGCGCTTCCGCCTTAACCTGCTGAATGCTAACCCTTGGTTGCGCCGCTTTCTCCGTAGTCCCTGGTGGCCCACCCGCATTAACTATGGATTAGTCTTACCCCTGTTTATTTTTGTGGTGATCATTTTATTTGTGGGGCCTCAGCAGCGAAGCCAGAACTTTGCCTTGAACTTATTTTGGGCTTGGTGGTGGCCGTTGATATTAATCGGTTTTCCCTTTGTGGGCCGCCTCTGGTGCTCTGTTTGTCCCTTTATGATTTGTGGTGAACTGCTGCAAAAACTGTCTTTGTGGCTGGTGCCTAGGCAGCTGCAGCGCTGGCCCCGGCAGCAGGCCGAGCAGTGGGGGGGCTGGTTCTTGTTTAGTCTGTTTGCTTTGATTTTTCTCTGGGAAGAGCTGTGGAATTTAGAAGATACGGCCTATCTGTCGAGTTGTCTGCTGCTGTTGATTACGGCGGGGGCAGTGATTTGTTCTCAGATTTTTGAACGGCGGTTTTGGTGTCGATATCTCTGTCCCATCGGGGGAATGAACGGGCTATTTGCCAAACTGTCCATGACTGAGCTGAGGGCGCAACAAGGCACCTGTTCTGCTGAGTGCAGTACCTATCAATGCTATAAAGGTGGACCTGAAAAAGGAGAAGGACAGGAAACTGACGGTTGCCCTCTCTATTCCCATCCCGCCCAGTTGGAAGACAACCGAGACTGTGTGCTCTGTATGACCTGTTTACAGGCTTGCCCTCACCGCTCCGTTGAGTTCAATTTGCGTCCACCAGGCATTGAACTGTGGACGACCCATACCCCTCGGATCTATGAGGCCGCTCTGCTCCTACTGTTGCTAGGGGGGATATTCCTGCATCGATTACCCGAGCTGCAGACCTGGCTGGGGTTAGATTTGCAATTACAGCAATTCTCAGCTCATTTACTGGTGTCGGTGTTGGTGTTGGGAATCGCTGCTTTAATTCCTTTGCTCACCCATACAGTTCTATGTCGCATCAGTACTAAATTGAAACCTCGACCCTTTATCGAATTGGTCTATGGATATTTGCCTTTAGTTCTGGGTGGTACCTTAGCCCACTATTTAAGGTTGGGACTCACAGAAGCAGGCCAAATCCTTCCGGTCACCTGGGCCACGTTTGGTTTTTCTGGTGTCGGTCTACCCGTGTGGGTAGCTCATCCTGCGGTGGTTAGTTTTCTTCAGGGTTCTACGATATTGACGGCAGTTTTTTTGACATGGGTGCTAACTCAAAAAATTGCCCGGCAACCCATTACTGTTCTGCTGCCCCAGCATATGACCAGCCTAGGACTAGGATTCTGTTTATGGTCTGTGATTGTGGGGATTTGATTGTTGCTGGAAGAGACAAATGGATTTTATGTAGCGCTTAAGATTATCTCTAACAATTTCCCATGTCATCAACTGAAACTCACTTTTTGAACTGCCCAAATTAGATTGACGAATTAGAGATGTGGAATCAACGTTACGCTAACGACGACTATATTTACGGAACGGAACCGAATTCCTTCCTGGCTGAACATGTAGACATGCTCAGTAACCCAGTCTTATCCTTAGCGGAAGGAGAAGGACGGAATGCTGTATTTCTAGCCTCATTAGGATTTTCGGTCCTTGGCATTGATGGCTCAGAAGTGGGCCTTGCCAAAGCCCTCAAGCTGGCGCATGCCAAAGGCGTAGACATCCAAACAGAAGTGGCTGATCTTAGCCTGTTTGAACCACCAGCACATCATTACGGATCGGTTATTTCAATCTCAGCCCATCTTCCCAGCACAGTTCGCAACAGGCTTTACCCATTAGTGGAGCAATGCCTAAAACCCAACGGTATCATCCTGTTAGAGGCCTACTCAGAAAACCAAATTACTCGCGACACAGGCGGTCCAAAAGACCTTGATATGTTGATGACCTGTGCCAAAGTTGAACGTGAATTCCCCAACTGCGACCCCATACTCATGAGGGAACTGGAACGCGAAGTCCTTGAAGGGGAATATCACACTGGTATGGCCTCCGTCGTTCAGTTCATTGCCAGGAAGAGCGCTTAAATTGCCAATACCAACTTCAGACTTGATAACTGAGTTAGCTCTCTCAGGCTTTTTGTAGAACAATTCGGGTCCAAGTCACATTTCTCTTGCCTTTGACCAAGCTGGGCTGGTTTTCCAATACCTGTAGCGGCTCCAAATTCACTCTTTCTGCATCTCGCACTGTTTCCTGTCCATCTGTAGGAAATATATGTGTGCCCACTCCAGCAGGACCATGACGCAGAGAAAGAGCAAAAATCCCTGTGGGTCTCAGCAAATCAGCAATGCGCGATAAGGCAATCCTGCGTTCATGCTGATCGAGATGATGCCACACGGCTGAGGCTAGAACAAAGTCAAACCCTTCATTTCGATCTCCAAGGCTGGGCAAGAACGGGAACGAGTCATTGATCCACTCAATGCTTGTGCCATAGAGTCTTTGTGCAACCGACAGAAATTCACTAGTGGGTTCTACTGCAACTACGGTATGTCCCATATCGGCAAGCGCAGCAGCATCCCGGCCAATCCCTGAACCAACATCCAGTACATCGGATGAATCTGTGGGGATGAACTTAAGGATAGATTGATGCAGCTCTTGAAATGCGATTTTATGAGTCGCTGTCATAAATCCTTCGGTCGCTGCCGAATATCCCTTAGTTCCTTTGACCTGCAACATACTCGTTACGATCGCATTTCTACTCACTTCAATACCAAAGAGCTTTCACTGCAGATTCCGTTCCTTTCAAGCTGCTTGGTTCTGAGACGTCTTCTGGGGAATAGCCTGAATGGCTCTGACTAGCTGTTCGACTTGAATGGGTTTACTAATATAAGCATTCATTCCAGCATCAAAGCATCTTTGTCGGTCCCCTTGCATTGCATTAGCTGTCAACGCAATAATATAGGGTCTTTCAGCCTCCGAATACTCCTCACAAATCTGACGAGCAGCGGTCAACCCATCCATTTCGGGCATCTGCATATCCATCAGAATTAAATCATAAGGTTGTCGATGTAGGGCATCTAAAGCTTCCAATCCATTTTGGACAACATCAGCCCGGTATCCCATTTTCTGTAACAGCAGCAGTACTAATTTTTGGTTCACAACCACATCTTCAGCCACTAATATCTTTAAGGGGAATTGCTGAGCTAACTCTTCATCAATCTTAGGGGCAGTGGATTGAGGCACTTTTGTAGAGAGTTCTGGTGCTGCAAATACGTCCAGTAATGATTGTCGTAATAGTTTTGGCTTAATTGGTTTATGGCATCGAGCTTGAAAGAGCAATTTATCTTCAGCTTTCAGTTTTGAATCAATCACCGTGGACAATACAATCAAAGGCATTGTGGCTAAGGCCGATCGATTCCGAATTTCTTGGGCTAAAACGCCTCCATCCTTTTGAGGCATCTGCCAATCAATAATGGCAACATCAAAAGGCTCCGGCACATTCTGCAACATTTTAAGGGCATCTTCAACCGAGTTTGCCGATTTTGGTTTCATTCCCCAGTCAATGGTTTGTTGGGCCAGCAGTCTTCGACTAGTCGCATTGTCATCAACAATTAAGACTCGTTTGTTGGCGAGTGCCGGAGTCCAGGTTTCGGCTGCCAATCCTGCTGACTCTGGTTTGACCTGTAGTTGCACCGTAAAGGCAAAGCTAGAGCCCTTGCCGACCTCACTTCTAACCCACATTCGTCCCCCCATCAGTTCACATAAGTGTTTACTGATCGTGAGCCCCAAGCCTGTCCCCCCGTACTGCCGAGTAATGGATGAGTCAACTTGGCTAAAAGAGTCAAACAAACGACTCATTTTGTCCGGTGGTATCCCAATCCCCGTATCATTCACCGCAATTTCTACTTCAAAGTGCTGAACATCTTCGGTAATTTTTTGAGGATCTAAAGCACAAACATGTTGTATTTCACGGGCACCAACAGCTACCGTCACCTCCCCCACATTGGTAAACTTAATGGCATTCCCTATCAAGTTGACCAGAATTTGACGTAACCGAGTTGGGTCCCCCTCTACCTGTTCTGTGATGTCGGCATGCCAAAGGTAATTGAGTTCCAACTGCTTTTGCGCTGCCTTCACTGCCAATAAATCTAAGGCTTCTTCAATGCAGGTTCGTAAGTTGAAGGAACATTCCTCTAAATCAAGCTTTCCTGCTTCAATTTTGGAGAAATCGAGAATATCGTTGATAATCACCATCAACGAATCCCCACAGTTCTGGATCGTTTCCACAAAGTTGCGTTGCTCAGACTGTAGTTCTGTATCTAATAACAACCCCGCCATCCCCAAAACCCCATTCATAGGGGTTCTAATTTCGTGGCTCATATTGGCGAGGAACTCACTCTTGGCTTGTACAGCCTCTTCTGCAGCTTTCCGAGCGTCTTTCAAAAGTCGGTTATTTTCTCGTTCTTGCTTCAATAAATAGGCCTGATTAATGGCAATTTCTTCTCCCTGCATTAGCAGAGACTGGGTTGTCTCTAACTCTTGCAATGCCTGCTGTAAATCGGCAGCCTGTTGTTGAGTCTGCTTTAAGAGTTCTGCTTGTTGGAGAGCCACTCCCAATTGATTTCCAACTTGGGCCAATAAGGATGCTTCATCCTCCTGCCAGTAACGGGGTCTTGCGCTTTGGTAGGCAATTAATAATCCCCAAAACTTATCTCCCAACACAATGGGGACAAAGGTTTCATGACGGGGATAAGTCCCTTCTTTGTCTAACTTTGCCAATACGGTTTCTACAGGAGCTTGAGGATTCAGGTTAGGCGCCCATCCATCCACAATGGAATCCGCCACAAAGGAGCCACTCCAATCTGAGTTGAACCGATAAATAGCCACCCGGTCCACTCCTAGCAATTGACGAACTTCAACCGTTGTCGTCTGAAAAATATCATCAATATTCAGAGATTGCCTGATTTTATCAATCGTTTTAGCTAAAGACTTTTGCCGTTCAGCTGCTTGATTAAGTTGAGCTGTTTTTTCTTTGAGTTCTTGGAGGTAATTTCCCTGTTGTAAGGCCACGCCAAGTTGGGCTGCGACCTGCGTCAATAAACTAATCTCATCCTGGGACCAATGTCGAGACTTAGAATTTTGAAATGCACCAAACAACCCCCATAGCTGTTCGCCTAAAAAGATGGGGGCCAAAGCACAAGCTTTGACATCTAAGGTTTCCCATAGTTTGAGTTGATACTTTGCCAGGTCAGCTGCATAAATATCATCAATAATATCAATTTCATTATTGACGAAATTCCCCCCCTGGGAGGCTTGCAAATATGCATCCTCGACGGGCGGGATATTCCCAACTAAAGGAGAACAACCATACTTAAAGGATTCGGCAATAAACGAATAGCCCCAACTAGAATTGAACTGGGCAATGGCAATTCGATCCACGTCTATCAGCTTTAAGACTTCTTCTGTAGCCGTCTGAAAAACAACATCCGTATCTAGAGATTGGCGCACCTTATCAATGGTGTCTACTAATACTTTTTGATGCTCTGTCGTTTTTTTAAGTTCAATACTCTGTTGGTAGACTTGATCAACTGAGGCAGCCTGGGTAAGAGCAGCACTCAGTTGTTCACTAATTTGCTGGCTATATCTCAGATCATCCTCTAACCATTCTCGAATATTTGAACATTGATGAATAACTAGACATCCCCAGAGAGAATTCTCTTGGAACAATGGTAATAACAAGAGAGTTTTGACGTCGAAATGTTGTAGGTGAGCTTTGAGGCTTCCTTCTGCTAGGGTGGCATCGATATTTGAAATGACTTGCGGGGTCTGTTTTCGAATGAGGTTTGTGAGTTGCTGGCAATAGTTGCGATCGCAAGTGGGTTCTGTCAATATTGACGTCCTGCCTTCCCTGACTTGTTCAGCAATATATTCCCCTTGCTTCAATTGATTTGATTTAAATTGAAAGACTGCCACCCGATCCACATCCAGTAGATGCTGTAATTCCACCGTTGCCGAGCGAATCAGGGCATCAATTCCCAAGGATTGATGGATCTTACCAAAGGTTTCCGTTAAACGTTTCTCTCGCTCTAATGCAGCAGAAAGTTGATGAGTTCTAACTTTTTCTTCTTGAATCAACTCTGCTTGAGAAACGGCAACTCCAAAATGCTCTGCTAAATTCTGAACAAACTGAATGTCCTCTTGCTGCCATTCACGGGGGGTATGACATTGATGGACACATAACAACCCCCAAAGATATTTTTCTTGCAAGACAGGAACCACTAAATTGGCCCTAATCTGCAATTTTCTTAAAACATCAGCATGACACTCGCTAATTTCACCTGACTCAACATCCGCTAGAGCTTGGTATCTTCCTTGTCGATAGGCAGCCACAAAACGATCACCAAAACAGTGGTCACAAGCTGGTTGCCCCAGTATGGATGAACAATTACTTGCAACAGATTGAGCCACAAATGCCCCGCGAGATTGATTGTCTCGCTCCAACTGAAACACTGCTACGCGATCTGCATTTAGAACGGTTCGTGCCTCTTCAGCCGTCGCCTCCAAAATAGCCGTTAAGTCTAGTAATTTCCGAATCCGGCTGATACTGCTCGAAAGGGTTTGCAAGCGTCGAGCATAATGAACAGCATCCTGACCATCATCCAATTTTGAGGAGGCAGAAATATTATGCAATGCCGGTCCAAATACCTGCTCATTACTCTCTGGTGCCAGATCTAGGGAAATCCCTTTAGGGTCTTTCATGTGCAGTGTCTATCCAAGGATGCCGGAATGGAGAAAACTTCAATTCCTACCTATTAAAAATAGTAGAAAAAGCAAATAAAATCTCGTTTAATACACCTTAGTTTTCCCAGCAGCAAAAGAGTTCGATCAATAATAATTGGATCACCCAAAACTCCCAGTTTTTCGTCAAAAAAAACACTGCCCATAGATCAATCTATCAGTAGAAATATTTATCCTATACAAGCAGACTATCACCACATCAATAAAGCAGATAGAATTCATTAAGATCGCAATTAAATTTCCCAATAACCTACTAAAATACCAAGATCAATAATCCTATTTAATTATCAGAATTCCAGCTTTATCTACTATTTGAAAATCGGCATTTAGTTGCACCAGCGCAGCATAAAAGTCCTCAGCCAGATACTGTTATTCACCGAACAAACTAGAAGATATCAATTGATATATAAAGACCAGACTAAAAACATTTAAACTGAGGTCTAATTGCCAAAGGATTTGCCTGTTCCATGGCCACTATTCACTGCCTAGACCATTCATTTACCAATATTGAAGCCATCGTTTTTGACAAAGACGGTACTTTAGCTAACGTAGAATCCTATTTAATGAGCTTGGGACAGATCCGGTCTCGCTTGATAGAGGCAAAAGTTCCAGCCGTTCAGGCACCGATATTACTCGCTTTTGGCCTAGAAGAGACCTATATCAACCCTGCTGGCTTACTCGCCGTGGGGAGTCGTTATGAGAATCAAATTGCTGCTGCAGCTTCTGTCGCATCAACTGGATACAACTGGTTAGAGGCACTAGAAGTGGTTGAATCCGCTTTTGACGAGGCCGATACCTATTTAATACCGAAAGCAGAGCATACTCCTTTACTCGCCCACACCTTAGAAACCTTAACGACCTTATCTAAGGCAGGGGTGAAGCAGGGAATTTTATCTGCGGACAGCAGCAAAAATGTCCAAGCGTTCCTAGATACCTATCACCTGCAGGAGCTATTTCAAGCCGCCCAAGGGGTTGACGGGTCAATTTCAAAACCCGATCCTTCCCTCTTCATTAACATTTGTGCTCAAATGCAGACCTCCCCCAACCGAACCCTGATGATTGGGGATGCTCCTGTGGATATGAAAATGGCAAAATCTGCCCATGCGGCAGGTTGCATATACGTCAATTGGGGATGGCATCATCCAGTCCCCACGGATCTCGCTGATGTTTCTTTAGACAGCTGGCAACAACTCACCTGCAGTTTATAAAAACTCCCTCTCATCGTGAATGTAGGGTTCTAGCAATCCCCTCAAAGTCTTTTCAGGAGAGAATGCTATAATTCTCTGGACTCACAGGAATTTTTGCTCATTATTGTTCTCTCGCTTTGCTCCACAGGAGGATCAAGATCTTGCCTAAGCGTTATCTCTTCACTTCAGAATCTGTGACTGAAGGCCATCCCGATAAGGTTTGTGATCAAATTTCTGACACGATTCTTGATGCTCTACTTTCTCAAGACCCCGCTAGCCGGGTTGCGGCTGAAGTAGTGGTTAACACTGGCCTCGTTCTTTTAACTGGAGAAATCACCACGAAAGCCCAAGTCAACTTTGTTGATTTGGTTCGTCAGAAAATTACTGAAATTGGCTATACCGATTCCGATAATGGCTTTGCCGCCAATAGCTGTTCTGTCCTGGTCGCCCTCGATGAGCAATCTCCAGATATTGCCCAAGGGGTTGACTCCGCCCAAGAGACCCGCGAAGAAAAAAGCGATCAAGAATTAGATGCCATTGGGGCCGGTGACCAAGGCTTAATGTTTGGGTTTGCCTGCAACGAGACCCCTGAACTGATGCCGTTGCCGATTAGCCTCGCCCATCGAGTCACTCGCCGCTTGGCTGCCGTGCGTAAAACTCAACTAGGCTATTTAAGACCCGATGGCAAATCTCAGGTTACAGTCATCTACGAAGAAGGACGTCCCGTCGGTATCGATACGATTCTGGTTTCGACCCAGCATGACGCCACCATTGGTGACATTACTGACCCTACCGCAGTACAGGCCAAGATTAAGGAAGATCTGTGGAATGCGGTTGTACTCCCTGTCTTTGCTGATATTGACATCAAACCCGACGAGAATACTCGGTTTCTTGTCAATCCCACTGGCCAATTTGTTGTAGGGGGTCCCCAAGGCGATGCCGGACTCACGGGACGGAAGATTATTGTAGATACCTACGGAGGGTATTCCCGTCATGGCGGTGGTGCCTTCTCCGGTAAAGATCCCACAAAAGTAGACCGTAGCGCTGCCTATGCCTGCCGATATGTGGCTAAGAATATTGTCGCTGCCGGGCTGGCCGAGAAGTGTGAAGTCCAACTCAGCTACGCCATTGGTGTTGCTCGCCCCGTTAGCATTTTGCTCGAGACATTCGGCACTGGCAAGGTGGATGAAGATCGTCTGCTGCAGGTTGTTCAAGAAAATTTCGAACTTCGTCCAGCAGGATTGATTCAAACCTTCGGCTTAACCAAACTCCCAGGTGAGCGAGGCGGTCGGTTCTATCAAGATGTGGCGGCCTATGGCCATTTTGGTCGTACCGATTTAGATCTGCCTTGGGAAGCCACCGATAAAGCAGATCTGCTTAAGCAGGCCCTCAGCCCTGCATTATCTGGTAACGCCTAACGAATCTCTTCGTAAAAGCGCTTTAAAAATTCGGCGGGTAAACCCATAAACCACAGCCAACCTATCGAGTGATAGATGAACGTGGCTTTCCAAGCCCCCCATTGCTGCAATCTGCGATCGGAGGTTTGGACAATGCGGTTGACCAGCCGAATTTTGCCATATTGGACAATTCTGGTACAGAAGTCTGCATCTTCCATAATGGGCAGGTCCGGATCAAAGCCGCCACAGTCCCAAAAGGCTTGTTTGCCACAGAAGATAACCTGATCACCAAATAAAACCCTAAATCCTTTGCATAGATAGAGATAGGGATGAGTAATCGCAGCAGCAAGATAGGTTTTTAGATAGTTCTGCAACGTGATACCCCAGCAGGTACTTTGATCGCCACACATCAAAGCGATAAAGCCCCCACAGACGGTATTGGGATGGGCTAGCGTTTGGGTCATTAAGCCTACGAGATCATCAGGAACAAGGGTATCCGCATGGAGAAAACACAGAATGTCTCCGGTTGCGATCGCAGCACCGTAATTCATCTGCGAGGCCCGACCTCGCTCCGTTGCAGTCACCACCGCAAGGTTCGTTTCTCCCCAGGTCTCAGCATACTGTTGGGCAATGGCAATCGTCCTATCAGTACTGCCCCCATCCACCAAGATAATTTCATGGGCGGGAGGCTCCAAGGCCATCAAATGCTTGAGGGTCCGACTGAGCACCGTTGCTTCATTGAGCAGGGGCAGGATGATAGACACTTGAGACATGAAAACTCAGTTCAGCAGCAGAATATAAACAAAGCCCCATTGATGATACGTGACCACCACTCCCATCACGCAGGAACTGAGATCATTGTGTGCCAGAATCAGGAGTGTTGCACAGGGGACCTTTATGCTGGGTACTTTGCTCGATCAGCGCTATAGGGTAACGGCAGTCTTAGGGGCCGGTGGATTTGGCCAAACCTATATTGCCGAAGATACTCGCCGACCGGGTAATCCCCAATGCGTGGTGAAGCATCTGAAGCCAGCCAGCTCTGATACCCAATTTATTGATGTGGCCCGGCGCTTGTTTCGAACCGAAGCGGAAATGCTGGAGAAGCTAGGACGCCATGATCAGATTCCCCAGCTACTCGCCTACTTTGAAGATCAAAAGGAATTTTATCTCGTTCAAGAATTCATTCAAGGTCAGCCTCTGAGCGATGAAATGCCCCTGGGCAACCCTCTACCCGAAGCCCAAGTGTTGGGCATTGTTCAAGAAATTCTCAACGTCTTGCATTTCGTTCACTATCACCAAGTAATTCACCGAGATATCAAGCCGGACAACCTGATTCGCCGCCGAGCCGATGGTCATTTGGTTTTAATTGATTTCGGAGCCGTCAAAGAAATCCGCACTCAAATTGCCCCCGCAGGCCAATCCGTCGGCTATACCGTGGGCATCGGCACCCAGGGCTATATGCCAGGGGAACAGCTATCGGGCCGCCCTCGCCTCAACAGCGACATTTATGCCGTTGGCATGATTGGCATTAAAGCCCTGACGGGGGTAGAACCCCTACAGCTCCCCTTTAATGAGCAAACGGCAGAGATTCAGTGGCGTTCCCTAGCCCCCCAGGTATCTCCCCGATTTGCCGAAATTTTGGAACGGATGGTGCGATCGCAATTTAATACTCGCTACCCATCGGTTGCAGACGTTCTTCAAGATTTGCAGCTCCTTTCCCAACCCACCCCTGCCGCCATTCCTCCCACGGAACCCGTTATTCACAGTGGATCCATCCCCCCTACCACCCCCATTCCCAACCCAGCCCCAACCGACTTACCTGCTACCAATGTTGTGAGTCCAAAACCCGTTTCTCCCCAACCGTCTCGGGGATCTTGGTGGATTGCTGCTGGAATCGTTGGTTTATCGGGTTTAGGAGGCGCTTACGCCCTCGGTTTGATGCCTAATTTTTCAGGACTCAATGGACGATCCTCAGATCCGACCGTCAGTCCTTCTGCTTCTGTTGAACCCTCTGCTGAGCCCTTCCCCACCCCTTCATTCAGTCCTCCCCCCACCAGAAACGTTACGCCGCTTCCCTCCAACTGCAAGGTCACGGTCAATGACCCAAACCCTCCCCTAAATATTCGGTCCAGTCCAGAAGTCACCCCCGGCAATATCGTTGCCACCGTTGACAATGGCACCTCCTTGTCAGTGCTCGGTTCCCAAGGGAAATGGCTGCAAATTCAATCTCCTGACGGTTGGGTTTCCAAAAATCTTACCCGGCAAGTATGCTCATTAGGCGCGAATCGGGTTCGGTTTGTGCCAGGAGCAACAGAAGCGGTATTGGCTCAAACCTTGAATCAGCATGAACGGCAACCGTTCCTCCTCCAAGCTCAAGCCCAACAAACCATGACAGTGCGCTTAACCAACGGCGATGTGGAAGTCCAAGTCCTCGATCCTCAAGGTCGTATGATTGCCCAAGCTGATCGCCAAAACCCTGTGGATGAAACAAACTTACCCACCAATGGCGACTACACTATCGCGGTAGAAAATCAGCAGCCTGGGGCTGAACGATTTTCCGTAGACGTTGAAGTGGTCACTCCCAGACCAATATCTCCAAAAGACACCACCTCAAGGGTGCAGTTCGCCCCTGGTTCAACGGGGACTCAACTCAACAACACGATTCAACCCGGCCAACAACAGCGATATTTACTCAATGCCGGAGCACAGCAGTTTATGGGAGTCAAGATCAGCCAAGGGGATATTCAGTTAACAATCTTCAGTCCCAGTGGCCAACTCATCGGTCAACTCGACTCTCAGGCAGCCAATTGGCAAGGACAACTGCCTCAATCTGGAGATTATCGCTTCGAAGTATCGACCAATCAAACCAGCCCCTACAGCATCAATATTGAGATTGAATAAAACGGGACAATTGAGGTGATCTTTATCATTCAAACAGGACCTAAACTGAGCTAGGTTATGATGTGAACGCAGGAAGTCTCAGACATCCTATTAATCCTCATACTGAAATTTTCAATGGCTACACGCCAGTATGGGAAAGGGATAAACCATTTCTGCGTTTCGTTTGGTTTGGACAATGCTGCATTAATTGAAATGCTAATTCTATGACTCAGATTACGTGTAGTTCCTGTGGGCGAGAAAATTCATCAGATTCTCGATTCTGCCAATATTGTGGGACTTCATTGTTGAAACCGCCGACAACAGGCTCAAACAGCCCTGCAGTCGTTCCTCAAACCAGCAATCAATCTGACACTTCCCCTACCCAAGCGACTGCAAACATAGACCCCACAGAAAATATCCATACCTCGCTACCTCCTGGAACGCGACTCCGCGATCGCTATGTGATTCAACAACAGTTGGGACAAGGTGGATTTGGCAGAACCTACCGAGCAGAGGATACCGGGCGCTTTAACGAAATTATTGTTCTCAAGGAATTGACCCCATCCGTTCAAGGCACCTACGCCCTAAAGAAAGCAGAAGAACTCTTCCAAAGAGAAGCGGCCACCCTCCATCGCCTTGAGCATCCTCAAATCCCCAGATTCTGGGAGCTTTTTACCGCCCAAAAACGGCTATTCCTGGTCCAAGATTTTGCCGAAGGCTCCACATACCAGCAATTATTAGAAGGACGCCAACAGCAAGGGCAAACCTTTAGCGAAACCGAAGTCACGCAACTGTTCCGAGATCTGCTGCCTGTCCTCAGTTATCTCCATGGCCAGGGAGTGATTCATCGAGATATTTCCCCCGATAACATTATCCGGCGGAACAAAGATGGTTTACCTATCCTGATTGACATGGGTGGGGTAAAGCAAGTGGCTCTGGACGTTGCAACAGAAGTGGCCACTCAAGGGAGTTCTCCTGGAGCATCCACAGGCGGGACTCGGTTAGGGAAAATTGGCTATGCGCCCGATGAGCAGATGCGCCTTGGCTTAGTCGCCCCCCATAGTGACTTATATGCCCTAGCAGTGACGGCTTTAGTGCTGATGACGGGACATCCACCCCAACAGCTCCAAGATCCCCAATCTCTAGAGTGGCTATGGCAAAAACAACTCAGCTTAAGCCCTAACTTGGCTGATATCCTCAACAAAATGTTAGCGCCCCGTCCGGTGGATCGTTACCAGTCCGCGGCAGAAATCATTCAAGCCCTCAATACTCAGATAGAGCCGCCCCCCACCAAAATCATGCAGCCGCCCCCTGCTGCTGGGGTACCACCAACGATGCCGCCCACCATGCCCGCGGCCCCGCCTCCGACACAGCCTTCCCCTCAACCCACCCAGTCATCCAATCCTTTTGCTGCTAACTATTCTGCTCCTGTACAACAAGTTGCGGCAGTGGATGAGCCCAGCAATAATAACGTTAAGTTATGGGGCATTGCCGGTGGATTGACCTTTCTCATCCTGGGTGGCCTTGTCTACGCTGGCTTTAATAACAGCGGCAATCGAGTCGATCCGGTTGTAACGACGGAAGAATCCAGTTCACCGATTGCGTCTAGCTCTCCTTCTCCTCGGGTAAGACCATCACCTAGCCCATCCCCGTCCAGTCGGCGGCGATTTAAGTCCGTTGAAATTGATAAGTTATCCACCTACACCCATAAAACGAATGCCTTTTCCTTGCTGGTTCCTGATGGATGGAAAAGCAAAGATAATAGCAAGCCGGGTGAAGTGATTGTGTTATGGACCGATCCGACCCGTAACGGTGGACTCGTCGCCGATATTTTCGATGTTGACTACAATCCCACCCAGGATGACTTAACCAAATTACTCCAAGATTTCCTCAAGAACTCTTTTGAGAAGGAACCGGACTTCTTCCTCCGGGATGCAAAGCCCCAAAAAGATGGCAGTGTTTTGCTTATCTGGGGGTATACCGCCAAAGCAACTGGCAATATTAAAGTTAAACTGCTGGGCAATAGCTTTATTGAGCGAAAGGGCAAACGAGTAGCCATTCTCAGCTTTATCGTCCCCAATGATCAATTCAAGGAACTGGAAAAACCCCTCAATCGAATTATCAATAACTACAAGATCAATACAGAAGCCAAAATACCTTAATCCAGGCATAGTCTGCCGTAACTTTCCACAACATATGAATCCAAGAAATGCTGCTTAATGGCTTTTAATATGTTTCTGATTAAGCTCTTGGTAGGTTAAATCCTCAAAGGTAAGGTCACGACGAATCACTCTTCCATTAGGCCCAACCAGTTGTCTCGGAACTTGCGCCAGAGCGATCGTTTCCCTGGCCCCTAGATCATAAGTCGTATACTGAGTTGTCTGAGAGGCAAGATTGACATCCACAATCGTAAGGGTATTAATGGGAGCCTTTGCAGATTCCAACCAAGATCTTGGACCACTTCCCAATGCTCCACAATGAAGCATCTCAAGTTTCCCAACTTTACCCGGGTAATAAACATGATGGTGTCCACAAATATAGGTATGGACAGAATTCTGCTCTAACAAACTTCTGAGTTCATCAGCCTTGGATAAAATTTCACCGGGGCGATCTCTTCCTTGAGAAACAGCATATAAAGGAAGGTGCCCCATTACTATTCTCATCTTGGCTGATTGGGCCTCTGCACTGGCTAAGTTTCGAGCAGCCCAAATCCAATCATCACTGGAGACCTTAGCAGAAGACGCATCCCAAATTAAATAGTAGATTTCTTTATGGGTAAAGCTGTATGAGAAGGGGAATTTATATCGATCTACAAAATCTAGTCCCGGATTCTTGTCTGACCAATACTTATTTGTTTCACGTCGATCTGTTTCATACACATATTTCCCATCCAACCCTTTGAAGCTAGAAGCGTCATGGTTCCCTATGGTGAAAGCGTAGGGTAGTCCAAAGTTACGGATAGGATTAAATATCTTTTGATCAAATCCTTTCCACATTGCAGCGACTTGAGAGGAGGAAAGTTTTAAGCTTTGTCCAGCAACCATATCCCCAGCACAAAGGACGATATCTGGATTCCAGTCAGGAATTAGCTGGATGGCCTGTTCAACCCCTGAACGATACGTTACAGAACCATATTGACTATTTAGATCGCTAATTACAAAAAGGCGAACATCACCTTTTTTGGGTGCATAAAATCCAGGTGGAGCAGTTGAAGTATTTAACTCTAAACTATCGCTAGAGGCACTATGCGTTTTTTCGACACGAGTCTTATCTACTATTGCCTGCGGATTAACAGCTTTGTTGGAGCAGCTAAGCCCCAGTCCAACTGAAAGCCCTCCAAGATATAGAAACCTTCTTCGCTTCATACAGCAATCTCTATTGAGTATTAGGAGCTAACCCAGGTTCAACCGATGGGAGTAATTCTTCATTAATCAAGGATTGAACCAGAATTATTCTAGACTGAACTCACCAGAAGAGGTTCCGGCATTAGGGGCGATATTAGCAATACATTTCTTCAGTTCACCATTTACGGCCAAAAAATCCAGAGAACCAAGGATAATACTGGTCTCTCAGTAGGATCAGTTCTATACACTTCAAAGTCCATGGAGACAGAAAGTCCTATATGCATATTAAAAACGAGGAAATCTAGATTCTCACAGGAGACCAATTCCCAATTACAACCCATCAAACTCCATAACTTTCAAACAGACAGTCTCTGTATCATGGGAAGCTGTTGCCACCCTGGAAAAAAGACTCATGGAGTCAACTCTGATTTATCCTCATCAGTTGTATGAAAGACATCCCGCTGTCACGCCCAATCGAATCCTCTTTTTAATCGAAGAACCCCTCTTCTTTCTTCAATATCTATTTCACCAGAAAAAGATTATCCTGCATCGAGCATCGATGAAAAGCTATGCCGAACGCTTGAAAGATCAAGGGTTCACAGTCCAATACATAGCAAGCCATAAGCTTGAGTCATCATCCACCGTTTTCGCCATTCTCAAGAGCCAGGGCATCCGCTATGCCCATATCTGCGAAGTAACGGATGACTGGTTAGAGCAACGGATTACTAAAGCAGCACAAACCTTCGACATTCAGCTGTATTGGTATCCAACCCCTAACTTCCTCACCCAAACTTCAGAATTAGAATCCCTATTGCCTGCCCACAAATCCTTACGGATGAATTCCTTCTATATCAAACAGCGCCAGCGATTAGGGATTCTCCTAGACGGGGAAGGACCAGTCGGGGGCAAATGGAGCTTCGATGCGGACAATCGTAAGCGCTTACCTAAAAAAATTGAGCTTCCTCGTATTCAGTGGCCTGCAGCTAACACCTTTGTCAAAGAAGCGGTTACCTATACCCAGCAACACTTTGCCAGTAATCCAGGCAGTAGCCACGGTTTTGTCTATCCCATTGACCACGACAGTGCTCGGCAATTCCTGTATCAATTTCTAGAAACCCGCATTGACCAATATGGTGCCTACCAAGATGCCATCGATGCAGACCAATCCTACTTATTCCACTCCGTGTTGACGCCTGCCCTGAACATTGGTTTATTGCATCCAGAAGAAATCGTCCAAGCCACCTTAGACCGGCATGCAGATCGCCCCATTCCTCTCAACTCCTTGGAGGGGTTTATTCGTCAGGTGATTGGTTGGCGGGAATATGTCCGAGGCGTCTACCTACTAAAAGGACGAACCCAAAGAACCACTAATTTTTTCCAGCACCATCGGCCTATCCCTGAACAATTTTGGAGCGCCAATACAGGTATTCTTCCTTTTGATACGGCCATGGCACGGGCGCTGGACAGTAGCTACGCCAACCATATTGAACGACTCATGGTGTTTAGTAACCTATTCTTGCTCTGCGAATTCGATCCAGATCAGGTTTATCGGTGGTTTTCATCGTTGTTTATCGATGCCTTTGACTGGGT
Organism: Acaryochloris sp. CCMEE 5410; assembly: GCF_000238775.2. Taxonomy (NCBI): domain Bacteria; kingdom Bacillati; phylum Cyanobacteriota; class Cyanophyceae; order Acaryochloridales; family Acaryochloridaceae; genus Acaryochloris; species Acaryochloris sp. CCMEE 5410. Next base: position 713,522 of record NZ_AFEJ02000001.1, read on the forward strand.
GATGGTCCCTAATGTGTATGGCATGGGCCAGTATGCCGACGGGGGCCTAATGATTACTAAACCCTATGTCAGTTCTTCCAATTACCTGCGCAAGATGAGTTATTTCAAGTCCGGGGACTGGAGTGCCCTTTGGGATGGTCTATATTGGCGGTTTATGCACAAGCATCGATCGTTATTTGAACGTAATCCTCGCACGCGGATGACCGTCAGCCATCTTGATCGCATGGGTGACAAGCTCGACCAGCATTTGCAGGTATCCGCAGCCTTTCTTGATAGCTTTTAGGTCCCATGAGCCAACAGCAGCTTAGCAGTGGGCTGCAATTTGGTTGGCTTCGCGAGGTGGATAGGTCAAGGCGGCGAATATCAGCACGATGAGGTCAAACGCCAGTTTCAAGCTCTGGACTACCACGTTTTTCACCACTACTAAGCAGCCCATCAGCAAGAGTTTCAACAGCGTTCGGCCAGACTGAGCGACTGCAGGGGTGGTCGAGGTGACGAGGTGACCAGGTAAATACAAAAAGCAGGACAAAGCCAACAAGTTGACGATCAGAATGCCGATTAGCAGATAGCTACCAATACCTGCCAAAAATGACCCTTTTTGCATGGAAGGGAGAAGCTTATCTAAAGCGGACAATACCCCCACCATGCCGAAGGGAGCTAACCACCGAGGTAAGCATATTCCCTGGGTAAATTGCTTCAGTAGGTGAAATCCATTATTGACGACCACCGATAACCATTCGCCACTCTGATCAGCCATGAACTAGCCCTACCCATAGACGTTGAAGATATCTTACACATAATCCAGGGATTGTCAACCTTTTTCCTCCAAATAAAGGGATTTAGCAAAATCTTTTGCTCTTATTCACAGAAATGCGGCGAAAAAATTTTTTCAGAGTTATTTTAGTGGAGATGTTAGGGGATTTTGGAGTCGAGCATGGCGAGTCGAGAGCATCTAAACATACTGAATCAGGGCGTTAAAGCCTGGAATCAGTGGAGAGATGCCAACCCTAATATTCGTCCTAATCTGCAATTGGCAAACCTGAATGGCAAAAACCTCAGCAAGATCAATTTCAGTCGAGCGGATCTGAGCGGTGCGGATCTGAGTGGAACAGAACTCAGGCATGCTCACCTAATTGGCGCTAATCTCAGCCGGGCCTTTATGCGTTGGTCGGATTTGAGTCGAGCCACCTTGAGAGGGGCCTATTTATGGGGAGCCGATTTAAGTGGCACCACCCTGGAACAGGTGGACCTAAGCTATGCCAAACTGCGTGGGGCAACCATGCGTTGGGCTGACCTTAGCTTTGCCAGACTCACCCAGGCTAACCTCCGAGGGGCCACCCTGAGTGGGGCCACCCTTTGCCGTTCGATTCTGAGAAAGGCAGATTGCAGTTGGACAGAACTTCGCTGGGCCGATATGCGGGGAGCCAACCTATATGAAACGGATTTACGATGGACGGATCTGCGCGGGGCCGATTTGCGGTATTCGTCGTTAGATTATGCGATCGCACTTTCGTCTGACTTTACTGGAGCCACCTTTACTGGGGCCAGTATCGAAAACTGGAAAATCAGTAACGACACTAAATTTGATGAAGTGGACTGTGCTTATATTTACCTCAAATCTTCCCAACGCGATCGCCATCCCCTAGCAGGTGACTTTATCTCCGGTGAGTTTATCAACCTGGTGCAAAAACCCGTTGGAACCATTGACTTACTCTTCTTGCACGGTATCGATTGGTTGGCCTTTGTCGCCGCTTATCAAGCACTTACCAATGAATTTGTCCAGTGTGATATCGATATTCAGGCCATTGAGAAGAAAAGTGGAGGCGCTTTTACCGTCCGATTAGAAGTTCCTGTTGATGCCAATTATGAGGCGATTGAAGCTCAGGCAAAACAGCATTACACTGCTCAGCTTAAAGCGATTGAGAGACGATATAAATCTCAGCTCAATGCCACTGACGTGGAATTAAAAATTTACCGCCAGAAAAATGCTGATATCAAGGAGATTACCAAACTGCTAGCAGTTAGACCGTTAAAAGCGAGGAATAAAGCGGCTCTTCAACATCAGCCTAATTTGCGAGTGCCCTCTTAAAAGCTGCTTCCAAAATACCTGCCGATCCAGGTCGTTCACTTAAATCGGTAAATTTGCTCGCGGTTTATAGGTTTCAATTTGGCGGATTTGTTCGTATAGTTCCCGCTCTCTTGGGCTAATATTTTTAGGCGATTCGATGCGAATCTCAACTAATTGATCGCCTCGTTTCCCATTAGACGTGGGATATCCTTTTCCCCCCAGCCGCAGCCGCTGACCGGAACGAACCCCGCTAGGAATAGTCACCTTCACCCATCCATCTAAGGTGGGGGCTTCGATTTGTCCCCCCAGGATGGCTTCTGCACAGGTAATTGGTAGTTCGCAAATAATATCGTTCCCTTCTAAGCGATAGAAGGCATGAGGAGAAACATCAATTTTGAGATAAAGGTCACCGCCAGAAGTTCCCTGTCCTTTCAGACGAATACGCTGGCCTGACACCATCCCCATGGGCATCGACACTTCTAAAGACCGTCCATCTTCCAAGCGAATGCGCTCTCTGCCCCCGGCATAAGCCTTTTCCAAGGGCAGAGTCAGGCGAGCTTCGGCATCTCTCTGGCCCGCAGCAGACGATTTCGGCTTGCTTCTCGTTTGCTTACGAGCATTGCTTTTCTTGCCATAGGGCCGTTCTAAGAGCTGATCTAAAAATTCTTGAAAATCTGCAAATTCACTAAAATCCACCTTGTCCGAGACAAAGGGATTGGTCTGTCGTCCCCATTTCTTCGTCGATTGGGGACTGCTCGATTTTTGAAATCCCTGCTGTTGCCAATATTGGCCGAACTGATCATACTTAGAACGCTTTTCGACATCCGACAAGACATCGTAGGCTTCACTGATGGTTTTGAACTGCTCTTCCGCCGCCTTATCGCCCGGGTTCAAATCAGGATGATATTGTCGGGCTAATTTTCGATAGGAACGCTTAATCTCTTCCGTGGATGCCTCTTTAGACACCTTAAGAATGTCGTAGTAATTGCGGAAGTTCTGCATCTACCTCTTGTTAGCCTAGTTCGCCAATTTTGCAACGATACCGTTGAGTTTACCAATCATCATCATCCCAGTCTTCCCAGAAGTCACCATCCATTCGACTCGAAGATCGACGAGGGGGTGGATCATCTGACGACGGTCGCCCGGTCACCAATTCCACACCTTTATTCACCCCTTTGGAGACCGCCTCACTAATCGAAGACATGGAAGGCAAGGGGAACAGCTCTTCTTCGTCATCGTAGTACTCTTGATTGACACGAGCTACCTCTTGATTCAGTTCGTATAGGGCATCCTGGAGGTTAGCATAGTCCAAATCAATTTGGCGATCCTGATCCTGGTTAATGCTGTCTTGTAAATCTCGGGAGAGGGTTTCGACTCGTCTTCTCAAGTTGCTGGCAAATTGGGGACCAAAATCGAGGGTGATTTCTCGTAACTTGCGATCGCATTGGCTAATCAGATCTTGCCCCCGGTTTCGCTTATCAATTCGCTCCCGACGCAGGCGATCCTTGTCGGCAAACTGCTCCGCTTCCTGGAGCATGCGGTTGACTTCAGAATCCGACAGATTGGCCGCCCCTTGGACCGTAATGGTTTGTTCTCGGCCCGTATATTTATCCATCGCCGTCACTTGCAGAATGCCATTGGCATCGATATCAAAAGACACCTGCACCTGGGGCACCCCTCGGGGGGCCGGGGGGATACCCCGCAGCTGAAATCGTCCCAAGGATTTATTGTTATTGGCTAGCTGTCGTTCCCCTTGAAGCACATGGACTTCCACCTGATTCTGATTGTCCTGGGCCGTCGAGAAGACATCAGATCGCCGCACCGGAATCGTCGTATTGCGCGGAATTAGGGTCTTCATCACCCCACCAATGGTTTCTAAACCAAAAGACAGGGGGGTCACATCCAGCAAGAAAATATCTTGCAAATCCCCTGCCGTAATCCCAGCCTGGATCGCCGCGCCCACGGCCACCACTTCATCCGGGTTGACATTCTGATTGGGACGCTTGTTGATCATCTGACCGATCAGGGTCTGGACCATGGGGATGCGGGTGGAGCCGCCCACTAACACCACTTCATCAATATCGATGGAGCGCAGATTACTATCCCGCAAAGCCCGCTCCACCGGAGCCTGTAGTCGCTCTGCTAGATCGGCACATAAATTTTCAAACTGGCCCCGACTCAACACCATATCCATATGTTTGGGGCCTTCTTCCGTCGCCGTGATAAAGGGCAGACTCACATTGGTCTCCGGTAAGCCCGATAGCTCGATTTTGGCCTTTTCTGCTGCTTCCGTTAGGCGCTGTAGAGACTGGGGTTCCCGGCGCAGATCAATATTTTCTTTCTCTAGAAACTGTTCCGCCAGCCAATCGACAATAACCCGGTCGAAGTCCGTGCCGCCTAACTGCGTGTCTCCAGCCGTCGCTCGCACTTCAAAGACCGAATCTCCCACATCTAGGATCGAGACATCAAAGGTACCACCGCCTAGGTCAACCACCATCACCGTTTGGTTATACTGATTGTCCAATCCATAGGCTAGGGCTGCCGCCGTCGGCTCATTAATAATCCGCTTGACCTCTAACCCGGCAATTCGCCCCGCATCTCGCGTGGCCTGTCGCTGAGCATCATTAAAGTAGGCAGGCACGGTAATCACTGCCCCAGTAATGGGTTCTCCCAGAAAGCGACTCGCCTCATCCGCAAGCTTCCGCAGAATCATGGCCGATACTTCTTCCGGGGCGAATTCTCGTTCCAAGGCTGGGCATTTTATTTTGACATTGTCCGCCTGATCCCGCCGGATGGTGTAGGGTACTCGTTTGGAAAAAGCGGATAATTCACTATACCGACGCCCCACATATCGCTTAAAGGCATAGAAGGTATTTTGAGGATTGAGGACAGATTGTCTGCGGGCCAATTGACCAATCAGCCGTTCTCCCTCTTTACCAAACGCCACCACAGAAGGAGTTGTACGGCTGCCTTCGGTATTGGCAATCACAACTGGCTTGCCCCCCTCCATCACTGCCACCACTGAATTAGTAGTACCTAGGTCAATGCCGACAATTCTGCCCATGAACTCTATTTCTCCTATCGCCAGCCTGGTGCGATCTGTATCGTGAACCGTTGAATTTAATATTTTATCCTGCTAAACGGATTCTGTTCTGTGCTTAAGATCTGTTCCGTGCTCAAGAAGGGTCTCTCCCAAAGAACGAATGCTTCTGCTGACCATAAACATCTTTAAGAGTCACCCCGATTGGGGAGAAACCTCCCTGTTGTTAACCCCCCATCGGTTCTATGCCTCTCTTTAAGTCTACAGAATACCTCAGCCGTCTTCTCTCCGGGGCAGCCATCAACCCTCCTGGGCCACCTGAGCCTTCTCCTGACATTGGCAAAGCACCAGTCCAAACCATTGGTTGGCATCCGTCCAAGTTCGCAAAGGGGTTAATTCCTTTGATGTAGGGGTTTCCCTGCCCCCCGAAGACTGCACCCAGGTCTGAGAGACGGAGCGCAACTGTTGCTTTAAAGTCTCTAAATCAAATTTACGGGAGATTTCCGTACGGATGGTTTCTGCCGGTTCAAACTCAACCGTCAAATCCAGAGCAGCTAGGTTCACCTGCTGAGCTTTTTGGCTCACGAGATGCATTTCGATCTGATGCTCCTCTCGATTGTAAAAAGATTGGTGGTGGAAATGTTCCACCTGAAAATCCCCTTGAAATCGCTGATTGAGATGATGCAGCATATTCAAATTAAACGCAGCCGTGACCCCTTGGCTATCGTTATAGGCGGCTTCCAATTGCTGTACTGATTTCTGCAAATCTACCCCCAACAGTAGATACTCGCCGGGCTGCAGGGCTTGGGTTAACTCAGCAAAGAAGCGTTCACATTCTTGAGGGTTGAGATTTCCTAGAGTACTGCCCAGGAAGCAAATCATACGGGTCGGCAGTTGAGAGGGGGATAAGGCAGCAAGCGCTGCTTCATAGGTGCCCACATAGCCATGAATATTGAGGGTGGGATAGTCCTTTAGCAAATGGATGGCGCTCTGTTTGAGGATGCCGCCGCTGACATCAATCGGGCAGTACCAGGAGGCCAACCCCATACCCACATAGGCATCTAACAACAATCGTGTCTTGGTAGAGCTGCCACTGCCCAGTTCCACTAACTCACTCGGGCCAGTGATGGTGGCGATTTCGGCTGCATAGGCCTGCAGAATAGCGGTCTCAGTTCGGGTTGGGTAATATTCCGGCAGCTCACAGATTTGTTCAAACAGCTGGGAGCCTTGATCATCGTAAAAATACTTGGCCGGGAGCGTTTTGGGGGTTTTCGATAGCCCTTGAATCACATCTAATCCGGGCTGGGTAGTGGTCGAAGACGAATCCGAGGTTAATTGGGTAATCTGTAAACGAGATTGAAGGTCAGTGGGGGATGGTGCCGACAGGGGTTGAGTTTCTGTATGCACAGACTCAAGCATGGGTGAGGGGTCTCCAACAGGGAGGCAACACAACGGTCACCTTAGGTTCCCAACCACTGTAAACCATCCCCAACAAACCCGCACAATCACCCATAGGCACAGCGAAACCCTGCAAAATGAATTCGAATCCGAGGCTCATACCAATTACGGAAGGCCCCCCGAAGGACAGGGGCCTGGGTAGCCCAACTCCCCCCTTTTAAGATGCGATGCTGGTGATCAAAATAAGCCATGGAATAGCCTTTATAGGGATAGGGGTCAAAATCAGGAAAGGGATGAAACCAAGTATTCGTCCATTCCCAAACATTGCCTAGTAAATCAAAACAACCATAGGCACTTTGCCCTTTTGCATACTGATGGACGGGGGTCGTCCCCCAATGCAAGCCCCCATGATTACAGTGGTGGTTTTCCGGGGTCTGGTTGCCCCAAGGATAGATTCGCTTGGTGGGTAGATCCTGGGGGTTAGGCTGCCAACAGGCTGCCTTCTCCCATTCCGCCTCAGTTGGCAGGCGTTTGCCCACAAACCGAGCATAGGCATCTGCTTCATACCAGCTCACCCCACAGACGGGATGATCGGCTCCCCCCTCGGCAATCCAATGGGTGGGATGGTTAACGGGATTCTCTTGTAACCATTGCCATCCCTCATCCGACCAAAATTGGGACTGACGATATCCCCCCGCTTCGATGAACTGTTGATACTGGCCTTGGGTCACGGGAAATCGATCGATCCAAAATGCATCCACCTGAACCCAATGGGCTTTTCTTTCGTTATCGAGGGCTTCCACACCGTCATTGCCTAAGAGAAACGGTCCCCCTTCAATGGGAACCATGTCTTGATCTGGCAGGGTGGGCTTCTCTTCAGAGGTACTGGCAGCAGGCCATGGCTTATTCTTGGGTACAAACGAAACGGGCTGTAATTGTCGGTGATGCAGTTGGAGCACCCAAGTGATCGTCTCGCAATGCTGGCTTTCGTGCTGGACTAACCAATGCCATAGCCAAGCCCGAGTGTCTAGAGGGGCTTCTAGCAAATAGTCCCAAACTTGACTCCGGATTTGCTCTAGATAGGCACATATTTCCGCAAAGGAGGGCAGGTTTTGGCGCTCAGCCTTCGGTAAGCCATCCGCCGCAAATAACCGCCGATACTCAGGAAACAGGGGGGCATATCCAGCTTCATGTTCTAAAAGCCACAGTCCTTCCGTAAAGCCAATATGTCCCAAATGCCACCCCACCGGGCTAAAGTCAGGATTGGCTTGTAGGCGAAACGTCTCTTCGCTGATGCCTTCAAAAAGCTGAAGGGTGCGGGTGCGGGATTGGGTCAGGGTTTCCTTAATCGCTAATTGCAGTGGTTCGGTTCCAGAAAATAGTTTCTTAGAGGGCATGGGTGGCGATTTCTCCCCTGGGATTGATGGTTAATAAGCGATTGGCTGGAATGGATTGCCAACGCTCCCCAAACTGCGATCGCATCTCTACATCGGCATCCAAAGGCTCCGATGCCACCAGCACTCCTTTCACTGGGTGGGTCACCTCTAACCAGTACAAAGATGGAGGCGGATCGGGATAGGCATAGCGAGACACGGTCATAGATTCACCATCACTGAGCACAATATTCAGGCTCACCCGCACCTCATAGGATTTTGCCCAAGCTTGGATCTGGTGCAAGGATTGGGTCAAAGCCTGGGCCAGGGTCTGGGTCGGATTTTGGGCCAGGGTTTCATAAATTAAAGCCAGAATATGTTCTGAGTCCGTCGTTCCTTCAATACTTTGGTAGCGTTCGTCACTGAGGCATTCTCGCATCGGTCGATAGAGGGTTTGACGGAACTGATCAATAAAGCCATTGTGAATCCCCAGCAATTGGCGATCGCCGAAGGGCTGGCAATTACTGAGCTGCAGGCTTTGTCCCAGGGTGGCGCTGCGAATATAGGCGAGAAAACTCCCGGACAAAATATAGCGACAGAGTTCCTCAAAATTGGGATCATTCCAAATGGGTAAACTATTGCGATACCGATAGGGGGGGTGTTGGGAGGCTGGCTTATACCAGCCCATACCAAATCCATCGGCATTAATTAAACCCGCCGTCATTTCTTTGGGCTGGTAGCTCTGGGCCACGAGGGAATGGCGGGGGGCAATGAGAAAGGTATCTAACGAAACCGGTTCACCTAAATAGCCCAACAAACGGCACATAGAGAGGAACGTCCTTATCCATCAGTGAACACTGTAACAAGGTCAATGCAGGTCTTTGAAGGAGCATGCCATAATTACGTCAGCCTTATCCCTCTTTGTTTGATCAGTTGAGGGAATCAACGGTTATGCCCATGTCCCACCAGCCCGCTGATCCATTCGACATTGCGTCCCCTTTGTCCTTGGCCAATCCCTTCGCGGCCTTTATCGACCAAACGGTTGATATTTTTGTGGCCTACGACCAGGATCTGCGAATTATCACCATCAACCGCATCGGGGCACAGCGGTTGCAGCGACCCTATGAACAAATCCTGGGACAAACCAATCAGCAACTCTTTGGACCTCAGGCAGAACTGATCGATCCGTTTCTGATATCGGCCTTAGAATCTGGGGAACGAGTGTTTGCTGAACAAGAACTTGTGTTTAATCAGCAGCGCTACTATTACGACACGATTTATACTCCAACCACAGATGCCCGAACAGGCGAACGGCAGGTGTGGGGAATTTGCCGAGATATCACCATCAAAAAGGATCTACAAAAGAAACGGGAAGCTCTCCTCAAACAGCAAACCATCCAGATCGAGGAGCGATTTCGGACATCGTTTAATAATGCGGCCATCGCCAAGGCATTAATTGCCCTGGATGGGTCATGGCTTCAAGTCAATCCAGCCCTCAGCCAACTCCTCGGCTATGACCCAGCTGAATTGCTGAAGTTACGCATTGAAGACCTCACTCACCCGGAGGATCAAGACATTGATCGGCATCAAGTCCGCCAGCTACTAATCGGCCAAACGTCTAGCTACCAAATTGAAAAACGGTTCCTCCATCGTTTAGGCCACACTCTGTCCGTCCTTTTAAGCGTCGCCCTCATCCGCAATTCCCAAGGCAACCCCTCCTATTTCATTGCTGAAATGCAGGATGTTACCCAACGCAAACAAGCCGAAGCCGCCCTGTATCTTCAGCTCCAGAAAACCCTGCAATTGCAGACTGCCCTCCAAACCAAAAACCAAGCGCTACAAGAAAGTAGCCAAGCAGCCCAAGCGGCGAACCTAGCTAAAAGTGAGTTTCTAGCCATGATTAGTCATGAAATCCGCACGCCCATGAATGCTGTCATTGGCATGACGGATCTACTGAAAGATACTCACCTCGATCCCCATCAGCAAGATTTTGTGGAAACGATTCGAACCAGCGGTGAGTCACTCCTCAATATCATTAATGACATTCTCGATTTCTCCAAGATCGAGTCGGGGAAACTAGAACTAGAGCTTCACCCTTTCCCTCTTTCCACTTGTATTGAAGAAGCCTTAGATATCGTTAATTCCAAAGCGACGGCCAAAGGGCTGGAACTGGCATATTTGATTGAACCTGGAACCCCCAATCATATCCAGGGAGATGCCAATCGTCTCCGGCAAATCCTCGTTAACTTGCTGGGGAATGCGGTGAAGTTCACGGCTGATGGCGAAGTGATTGTGACCATCTCTGCCCGAGATGTTGCCACTGCTGAAATGACCCCGGAAGTTCCTTTATTCCTCCATGAACTCCTCTTTGAAGTCAAAGATACCGGTATTGGTATTGCGCCAGAACATCAGCAGAAGTTGTTTCAGTCCTTTTGCCAACTGGACTCTTCCATTACCCGGGAGTATGGTGGAACGGGCTTAGGATTGGCCATTAGCAAGCAACTCTGCGAGCTGATGGGTGGAACCATTTGGGTGGAAAGTCAGGTGGGAATAGGCTCAAGATTTTTCTTTACCATTGCCGCTTCTGCCTTACCCGGCCTGGAGGATCACCGAGCCACGGAGTCCCAATTTCAAAACAAGCGGGTTTTAATCGTCGAGGACAACGCCAGTACGGGGCAGATTCTTTGCCAACAAGTCCAGGCATGGGGTTTAGTTCCTACCCTGGCTTCTTCTGGCTTGGAGGCGTTGGCATGGGTCAAGAAGGAACGTTTTGATGTTGCGATCGCAGATCTGCAACTCCCCACCATGACCTGGTCCCGACTCCTATCTGAACTAACCCAAAATCATATCCAAGCCCCGCTTCCAATTATTGGCTTATGTGCCATCGGGGAAAGTGCTGCCGTCTGGCAATATCAGCCCCTGCTATCCGCCTCCCTCAGCAAACCGGTTAAGCAATTTAGGCTCTACCAAACCCTTCTTAAGGCGCTCTCCACCCACCAATCTGATCTTACCCAGCCTTCCATATCCCAACCCCCTCCCAAACCAGCGCCCTCCTCCGTCAGAATTTTGGTAGCAGAAGATAATGTTATTAACCAAAAGGTCATTCTTAAACTGTTAGACCGCTTAGGTTACCAGGCGGATTTAGTCACCAATGGCTTGGAGGTACTCACTGCCCTGCAAGAGCAATCCTATGACGTGGTGCTAATGGATGTACAAATGCCGGAGATGGACGGCATCACCACGGCCCAGAGCATTTGTGAACAGTGGGATAAAACGACTCGGCCTCACATTGTGGCCATGACAGCCAATACAATGCAAGGCGATCGCGAGTCCTATTTAGCTGCAGGCATGGATGACTACATTGCCAAACCCATTCGTCTTAAAGGACTCGAACAAATATTGTCAGAATTCACAGAGGCAAAGTGCACCTAAACAAACCAGATTTCATACCAAAATTTAGAAATTTATCTTATCAGTTGAGGGGATTGTAGCGAATCTCAATACCTCGGAATACCTCCAAAGAAATAACCGCAAGGTTTCTCTATATACAAGCTAAATTCTCTAGTGCTCTGTGGCGCTCTATCGCAACTTTGACTAGATCGGTGGCTTTAGCAACTAAATCAATATCTCTCGAACCAGGTGCTCTAGGTTCTCGATAATACATAGCAAAGGTGGCTACAACTTCATCATTGATGATGATTGGAGTAGACCAACATGCTCTGAGTCCATACTGTAAAACTACATCCTTGACTGATTGACAACGAGGATCAGTAGCAATATCCGTGATTGTAACGGTTTGTTTTGAATAGGCAGCCGTCCCACAGGAACCAACCATGGGTCCAATTTTTAAACCATCAATGGCTTGATTGTAAGCTTCAGGTAGGCTTGGAGCAGCCCCATGATGTAGCTTGCCAGTAAAATTATCTAACAAGAGAATAGAACATAAAGATTGATCTGAAAGATCCTCAATCATCTTAGCCAGAAGATTTAAGGTTTCCAAAAGAGCTGCTCCCTTGGCAATCAAGTTTAATACCTTATTCTGTCCATCCACGAAGTCTTGAATCCATTTACGTTCAGAGATTTCCTGATGGAGTTGATGATTCTGTCGATCCAATTGGAGCATTTGCTCCTTTCCTTTTTCAATGAGCTTAGCTTGTGCAAGAGCAATTCCTACTCTCAATGCTACAGATTCAGACAATTCAATTTCTTCTTGAGTCCAATGCCTAAATCGATCACATTGTTGGATCAGGATCAATCCATTGGGTTCGCCGTGACAGGACGTTCGAATGGCAATCATTGACTTCAAGCCAGTAATATTAACCCCATCTGGCAGAGGTTCCATCAGAGAATTTGTATGTACATCTGGAAGAGAAATGGCTTTATCGTTCGCTAAACTCTCTCGTACAAAAGGGATATCAATGATGGAACGACTCCAATCCAGCGAAGAAGTGAAACCTGTTTCACAGTATTCCGCAGCCCATGGTAGTTGAGCAGTTGGATTGGGTAAGTAAGTATAAATTAAACAGCGATTGGCTTGGAAGACTTTGCCAATTTGATTTGCCGTGGTTTGCAATATCTGTGTTGTGTCAAGACTCTGTCGGATTTTCTGAGTAATATGCTCCAAGAGCAATACTTGCTCTAAATGCTTTGCTAACGCTGCCTCAGTTTTCTTCCTCGTTAGTTCTGCTCCCGCACGAGCAGCAAAAATTTTTAGAATAACAATCTCATCTGAAATATTTTCTTTAGACGGCTTTGTATCCATCACAGCCAAATGGCCTAAATAGTCTCCCTGGCTATCTAAGATAGGTATGCCGAGATAGCTATGAGCATTTAAAGGGATTAAATAGGGATCGTTAGGGAATAGGGTTTGGAGAGAGTGAGGATAATGGCAGATTTCAAGCCTTTGAATAACCTGCTCACAGGGAGTTCCAGCAATCTCATACTCCCAGCAATTGCCCAACTCATCATCACCACTGTAAGCCAAAGTCATGGCATGGGTGTGGTTTTTATCATCCAAGACAGCAATGAGAGCGTACTCAACATCTAAAATTTCAGCAAGGCAGCGCACACAGGAGTAGAAGAATTCATCTCCAATTTTGGCAGCGGTACCTTCCATAATTAAACGCAAGGCGTCTTCTCGTCGTTTTTGCTCTATGTTCTTAGCGCTTTCTAAGGCTAAACGTTCTTCAACAAGTTGCTTATCTAAGGCTTGGCTCGCGGCAAGGAATTGATAGTCTTGATTGGTTAAACTTCTTCCTAAAGACCAAGCTTGAGCATCAGCTAATGCCTGACCTCGAAGCAACCGAGATTCATCCTGAGCACCAGAATTCATCCAAGCAGTCAATGCCTCAGAGTACGGCCTTAATTCTTCCAGTTGGTCTTGAACCCACATCTGATCAAAAACGAACTTGTAAATGCGGTTTGAAACTTTCAATAAACCATTTCGCTTAACAACTAAGCCTGAAAGTAATAATTCCACTTGAGTATCGCTATTCGTTTCAGCTAAAACTCCATCCTGGAGAATATGCTGATACATTCCTAATAGTCGGGTGGCTTTATGTTCGTTTCTTAGCAGTCGAGTATGAATAGTACGAAGATGTTCGGGGTTATCTTGAGATTTCCAATTTTGAATGATATGGGACTGAACAATATGCTCAATAAAATCCTTAATAGAATATTGAGAGTCAGATAAAAGAGCAGGTGGACAGTTGCATTTTTCTTCAACTTCAACATGCTGGACAACAATTTGACAGAGCTTTTGAGTTAAGAAAGGCTGTCCATTTGTCCAAGATAAAATTTCTTCCAAAAATCTATCGGGGTGATCGTACTTATCTACCATTCCTTGTACAAGAGAATGGCATTCTTCTAAATGGAACCCATTTAATTCAATGGCTTGGCCAGTGTTAAAGGGGGTGCGATTTCGATCTTGGATTAAGTCTGAGGGTGTGGAAACCCCAAACAGGGCAAAGGCCAGGCGATTATATTGAGGATTATCTGCTCGTTGGTTATAACATGACCGGATGAGTGCAAAAAAATCATCCATGGGGAAATCGAGACTGAGGATACTATCAATTTCATCGATGAAGATGAAGATCTTCTCACCTGCAATATGGGTCAACAGTACATTTTCAATAAAAAGACTCAGCTTTTGAACAGGAGTCAACCCATATTGTTGTTTCCACCAATGATTGAAGTGAAGTGTTTCCTGTAAATTGAATCCGTAAAATATTTCATTGGCAACTCCTTTATACCACTGTTCAGGTGAAGTCCTTTCGCTGCCAATGCTCGTGATATCGATCGATACCGAATTATAACCAGCTTCTCGAAGTCTGTGTCTAACACGAACTCGTAAACTAGATTTACCCATTTGACGTGAATTAAAAACGTAGCAGAAATCACCTCTCACAAGGGCGTCAAATAATAAAGAATCGGCTTCACGTTCAACATAACTTGGAGAATCAATGCTGAGGCTACCCCCGACTTGGTACTCATAGTTCTTGTGGTTGTTGGATAGCATAAACCTAAACCAAATTTCCTAAAATTGACTTGTGCAATTGCGAAAATATCGTCTATATAACTCGCACATTGGTACCACTTGATCTTTTTCAAATCGAATCAAGCCCAGGCTTTCGAGCTTATAAGCTGAAACATATGGTATTGATATGGGCTGTTCCACAGACACAATCTCTTTAAAGTGACGAGCTAATTCAGGATGCTGTTGAAGCGTAAACAACTGGTTACTTAGATGGCTGCTAAAGAGTCCAGTCGGTATCGGGGCATCATCAATAAGCTCCTGAAGAGAGAGATCTTTATGAAAAAGGTGATAAAAAGCCAGGTTCAATAAATAGGGGTGACCTCCACATAAGTCACATAGGCAGGATATTTTTGTTCGACCAGATTTACCTTTTGTCCAAGTACAACCATATCTATCTGCTAATTCTTGGACCTGATCGACAGTTAACGCTTGTAACTGAATGGGAAGGCCTACATTAAAAGGGGACTGATTGAGATTGAGGGGGATATAGGCTTCCGTACTATGGGCAACAATGAGTCGGAGTTTTTTCCATACCTCAAAATTATTCGCTTCTTCATGCCAATACCTCAGCATGGGCAGAAAGTCTTGAGCTGTTTGAGAATACTCAAACAATCGATCTAAATCATCCAATGCAATCACGAGGGGATCACTCAGTTGGTTTAGGATGTATCTTCTAAAATAATTCGTGCAACTTACTTTGCTGCCTAGGTCTCTATCCCAAAATTCATCAACTTTCGATTGTATTTGGAGTTGATTAGTCAAGTTCAAACATATCCACCTCAACAGCTTGTCTAAACTCATGAGAATAGATTGATCTGCCTGATTAAAATTTAATCTAACTGTATTAAAATTTTGTGACTCGGCATAAACTAATATCCTGAGCAGTAAAGAGGTTTTTCCCCACTTTTTTGGTGCTTTTATCCGAATGAGGGATCCAGGTCGGACAACCGTTTCATAGGACCGTTTCTCGGCTAGGTTCCTCTTGATGTAAAAAGGTGATTCCAAGGGAACTGAACCGCTGGGGAAATCAGGTATAGGATGAGATTTCTGGCAATATTCTGTATCAGGGGTATTCTGGGTGTCAGAATTATGGCTTTGTTGCCTGAGGACGGAACGAAAGTTACTTTTTGTGACTTTTTCTAAAAATAAATCCGTTAATTCAAGCCAAAGCTGCGATCCGACTCGCCGAATATAGTCATTGTCATATCCAGCTAACGCCGCAATATCTTGATACGTAAGTCCCTTCCAGCATTGCTTAAAGATTAACTCCTGGAGAGCATTAAGACGTTGGGGTGCAAGCGCAACATCAATAATTTCTAGTGCTTCATCAACTGTCATTAGATGTGATTCACAGGTCTATATCCATCAAAGAAGTCGTCACACCAATCCTAATGTACAGAACCGATTGGTGTGAATAGTATCTCTTAAAATCAAAAGTAATGACTATAACCATGAAATCCTCAACATCAAGCACACAATTAGATAGCTTCTCATAAGAAAAATAGTAACAATATCACACAGACTTTTTTAATATTCAGGTACAAGCTAGTAACGAGGAGCAATCTTGCAATTCACTAAGTAAATAAAATCACTTGGCTCAATATCATAAATTCATCTACCTTATTGGGACTCTCACTGAAATAATCTATATTGAATCAATCCCAAATCAAGGTTGGACTATTTTATGAGCAGCCTTTTCATTTCGATTACTTTTCCTGGTTAATTTAGTAGGTGATACTGCCTTCCATGAAGAACATAGAGTATATAAAACAACTCACCATATTGCCAACATAAATACTGATTAGTTTTTGAGAGATTGAAAGTGATAGCAGACGATATCATAGAATACTATTTACAGAATTATCAATCTAAAATAAGCAAGATTTCATTGTCTTCGCTATGCTCTTCTATCATAGAATCTTGGCTTTGTGTTGACGTTGATAAAAAGGTAATCATCTTTGGTCAAATTCACAATCACCCAAATCATCCATCATGTAAAAGGCTAAAAACCTCACCGATCCAGGGTTATTTTTCGAAAAATGGTCGTATTTATGTGAATACCAAGAATTCCATGTACGAGCTTGGTTTACCACATCAAGATTTTGCTGGAGATTCAAAGTTGTTTTTAGAGGATGATCAGGAGCTGAAATGGGAAAAACTAACCTATTGGACAGAATAAATTATTCTCTTGAATAGCTAAGTAACTTTGTGCTTAATTAGTATGTATTTCGTATAAATTATTTAAGCTTACTTCCCATAAAGTCAGTTGAACTGGTAAATAGTCTTGAACATTTTTGCTCAATTATCAAAGGTTGATTATATTGAATTTCCAGGATATCTTTAGTTACTTCCAAAGCCCACCCCCCATTTATTTAAATAGAGAAGTTGCTGTTTGCTGTATTCTCACAATTTTAATTAAAAATGGTGAATCCTATGGCTCTGCTCTCATGCAATATGTAGAAACCGAGTATCCACCCTACCGTTTATCCGATACGGTTCTATATAACTCATTGAATTTTCTTACCCATGAAGGTATTGTTACTTCTTATTGGAAGAATTTTCCCGGAAGAGGTCGGCCTAGGCGTATGCTGATCATCCCATCAAGTCGACAGAATGAAGCCAATCAGTTGTCAAAGCTTTGGCTCGACTTTCTGGAACTGAATAGCCGAAAATATGCATTGGCAACCATCTAATTTACTGATGCTAATTTCGTTGATTTTTAATGCCTAAAAATTATTGAGAATGCTTAGCTCATTGAAGGCTCTTTATTTTGAGATCGGCCCTAGTAGGGATAGGCAATGGTGTTTTAGCGGAGGAATTTGTCTTTAAGGTTTTCAAAGATACTGCATTCTCAATCAGCTTATTTCAAAGACTTCCAATCTTTTCCTTCATATCTCTAAGCTTCAAAAACGAAGAATATTTTTATTTGATTTTGGACAGTTCTCATGGGTATATAGGCGCAAAGATCCCATAAAAAAATGGAGAATGTCTCTAATGAGTGTTGTTATTGAACCATGAATAATCTGATACCCATTCATGACCTTGCTTGTGAAATAGTTTTGTCTTATCCAAATACCTTTGCTGAAGCGGCGATCGATGCACAAGCCTTAAAAAAGGGACAGCTATTGCTCGTCAGCTTAGGCAATTTACCCTATGAATCTGCTCAACGGATTACTGACTTTCTAGCAGGTAGTACCCACTCCCTTATGGGTCAGGTTAGAGAGATTGGCAATGGTGTTTATCTGTTCGCCCCGCCTAGCATCTCTATTCTGACCTTTACTCGAAAAAGTGGACATTCCCGAAGAGTCGATAACCTAGGAGAATGTTTACATGACACAAAGACCCCGTCGAACCTTTACTACAGAACAGAAGGCTGAGGCCGTCAAAATTGTTCAACAGTCTGGTAAATCTGTTAATCAAATGGCGAGAGAACTGGACTTAACCCCGAGTGCCTTACGCAAATGGATCAAACAAGCCCAAATTGACCAACACCCTATCCCCGGTGGCCCCTTGACATCTGCTGAGCGTCAAGAACTCAACCAATTGCGTCGAGACCTCAAACGCGTTCAGATGGAACGAGATTTCCTAAAAAAAGCAGCAACCTTCTTTGCTCAGGAAAGCTCAACCCCTATGAGTTAATCAAAGCAGAGAAGGTGAACTTCCCCATTGTCTTGATGTGTAAAGTCCTCAAGTTATCGAGAAGTGGCTACTATGCCTGGGTAAAGCGAAAGCCCTCCCCTAGACACCAGGAGAATGAAATCTTGTCAGAGCAGATTCAACAGATTCATGATGAGAGTCGTCAAACTTACGGCTCACCCCGAATTCATGCATCGTTGGTTGAAAAAGGATTTCCAGTCAGTCGCCAACGGGTGGTCCGACTCATGGCAAAGCTAGGGATTTGTGCTCAAGCGAAGCGTCCATTCAAAGTCACTACTCATTCTGAGCATGATGGGCCGATGGCCCCGAATATCCTAGACAGGACGTTTACGAGCGAGAAACCTGACCAAGCTTGGGTTGCAGATATCACCTATATCTCGACCCATGAAGGATGGTTATATTTGGCCGTCATTATTGACTTGTTCTCTCGACGAGTCGTAGGTTGGTCCATGGCTGAGCATATGCGGACACAATTAGTTCTCAATGCCCTAAAGGCTGCCTTAGGACAACGGATACCAGCACAGACTGGATTAATCTTTCATTCTGACCGAGGCAGTCAATATGCCAGTGGGGACTATCAACAGGCTTTAGGGATCTACAAATAAATAAGGTACCCATCAATTGGGCACAATCTTGATATCCCATTTGGGTAACGCTTCAGAACATAGCCATTGTTGTTTGTAGGCTTCTAGTGCTTCACCACAGTGATTATGACAGGGTAGTTTGGGGATAGAGTCGGCTGAGTTTAGTTCGTGCATCATCCACTGTAAATAACCAATTAACCGTCGTTTTATCTCGGTTACGCCTTTGTTCCCATGCGGTGACCTCATGCCGGAGTTTTTCAATATCAGGAATTCGTCGATTTAAGCACTGCCTAGAAAGAGCCGAAAACTCAAACTCAACCATATTGAGCCAACTGCCATGTTTTGGAGTGTAGTGAAACTGGATGCGACTGAGAATCCTCAAAGCTTCATCAGGTTTGAAGGTTTTGTAGAGTGCAGCGGGAGTATGGGTGTTGAGATTGTCTAAGACAACGTGCACTTGTTGAGCATCAGGAAACAGACCATCTACTAGATACTGCATGCACACCCCAAAGTCCTCACTTTTTCGATGCTCAGTCACCTTCAAATGTCGCCAACTTTTAAGCGGTTGAAAAAAGCCAAATATATTACAAGTTATTGGATGTCAACCCCATAGGCGATGTCGCGACAACCAAAAGTCGGATCAGCCCCTAAAATTGAACCGTATTATTTGGCGCACACCTCCTTTGCGCTAGCTCTTTTTCAGACCTAACACGACACTTTCAGATCAAAACGACAACCCGTGATCGAAATGACAACCTGTGATCGCTCGATTATTTGGACTGAGATTTTTGAGGTTGAGACTGAGTTTGAGTAGTCCTCTGAGTCGCTGATTTACGTCGATAACTATCGGCTTGAATTTCGATAATCAAACCGTGATGAATTAAGCGATCAATGGCAGCCACCGCCATCATCGAATCAGTAAAGATGTCGTCCCACTGGCTAAAGGGTTGGTTGGCTGTAATCAACAAACTCTTACGTTCATAGCGATGCGCAATTAATTCAAACAGAACGGATGTTTCCGCTTCCGACTTTTTGCAATAGCCCAAGTCATCCAAGACCAATAGATCATAGCGGTCCAGTTTTTTGAGCACCGGATGCAGCTGCAGTTGGAGCTTAGCCTGTTGCAATTGTTGGACCAATGCATTGGCTGCAAAGAACTTCACCCGTTTACCAAACTCCAGCATCTTTTGGGAGACCCCAGTAGCCAAATGTGTTTTTCCAACGCCCGAAGGCCCCAGAAGGAGGCAGTTCTCGGCCCGCTCCAACCACCCTGGATCTGCGGCTAATTGCATTAAGGGAGCTGGATTGAGCTGGGGGCAATGGCTAAAGTCAAAGTTGGTAAAACTTTTTGCGTTTGGGAGTCTGGCTTCGGTGAGAGCTCGCTTTAGACGAGCTTGTTCTCTTCGTTGAGTTTCCGTTTCGCACAAGGCCAGTAAGAATTCCGCATAGGACCAGCTTTCCTGCATAGCTTGGGATTCGATAGATTCCCAATGGGTCAGCATGTGGGAGAGCCTGAGCTTTTTTAAATAGAGGCTCAGGTGTTGGTAGGGGCTTAGCGGGGACTGAGTAGGAGGGGAGGAGTTTGTCATAAAGGTCGAGGGAATGTTGTTCAATGCTGAGGTCAGGAACCTGCTTCATCTGAGGAGGCTCAAACTGCTTTTTCAGGCGATTGAGGGTGAGACTGGACGCCTGGAGTTGCTGCTGTAAGTATGCTGCTACGGCCTGCTCTTTATCTTGAACTGCAGCAATATAGAGACCTTCAACGATGATTTTGGCAGCCTGCTCCAGGTCAAATTGAGCTTTGAGCTGTTTCCAAATTTGGCGGTATTCAGGATTGGGAAGTAGGTCTGATTGCCAGGTGCAATAGATAAAAGCACGAGGCTTCAATCGCATTGAACCAATCACATGGCGATAGTTGATGCAACGGTCTCGACGTTTGCCTTTGCCACTGACGCGTTTTCTTGGCAGTTCCACAACCGGGTGTCGTTCCAGATAGCCGACAATCCGGTCGTGGTATAGATGCAGTTCCAATTGACGGCCAATTAGCCGAGAAGGAACGGTGTATAGAATGCAGCGGACATCAATGGTGCTGCGTTTGCTGACTTTGGCCGTGAGCACTTCATAGTCAGGGGTTCGATATTTAGGTAAGGGTTGCAGATGCTCTTTTTCCTGCTCATACTTGGTTTGGCACTGCTGATTTAACTTGGCGACCTGTGCATCAATCAAGGCTTGATATTCAGCAACGCTCGTAAAATCTGCACTGCCGCGCAGATAGATCGCCTGCTTAATTCGGTTCTTCAAATGACCATGGGGAGACTCGATTGAACCGTTTTCATGGGCTATACCTTTGTTGTTACGAGTGGGTTCTAGCCGATAGTGGTCACACAGTTCGTCGTACAAACGCGTGAGATTTTGGACCGACGGCCGCCCATGTTGCGATAGGCTGCACTCAAACTATCGGTACGATGCTGTTTAGGAACACCTCCACAGGCTTCAAAGGCATTTTGTAATCCTTCTGAAAGGGCGACAAAGCTTTCGCCTCCTTGGATAATCTGGGCATATCGCCAGCCGCTATATCCCAGACGGTAATGGTATATCAGATGCTCAAACGGTTTACCGGCAATGGTAATCGTGATGCCCTTGAGTTCTGTAAAATCGGAGAACCCTTGTACCCCTGGTTCATGACGTAGTTCAAACATCACTTCAGGGCTCGGACCATGCAAGGCTTTCCACGTTCTTACCCGACGTTGCAGGGTCCGCAGGACTTGGGGATACTGGCCTGGATATTTATCCTGCAGATACTCGTACAGGGTCATGGGTTTGAGGCGCGGATCTCGACGCAGCATTGGCTCTAGCTCGTCTTCCCACACATCCGCCAAGGGGTCAGGGACGGTGCGTTGGTCCTGCATGCGGCCGCGATTAGGTTGATGGGTACCGGCCTCAATTCGTTGGCCGGTTCGGGGGGATATTTCGGCAATGTAAGCTGCATCAGCTTGTTTCAAGCCGAGGTCTCTTCCGTTCATATAAACACGAGTATGATAGGAATCAATTGTTTGTTAGGCACTTGTACAGCCCTCTATCGAATGGGGATGTTAAAAGTGTCTTTTTTCTTGAGATTAAATTCTAGAAACGCGATCTCACACATCGTTTCTAGAGAATTGAGATTTTGTTTTATCCCTCTCAGGGGATGGCTGGTTTCTTCATAGCTATAGCCGACACGACATCGTCATTAATCCGTCAGCTCGATTGTCGTCTAATAACAAGTGCCCTTGCGCTCATATTCATGGTCGTAGCGTTGGGGACGACCGGGCTTTGGTGGACGGGGCACCCGGGTTTCGCCAATCAGTTGGCAAGGCCGTTCATCAAAACAAACAACAGGCTCCTCAGGATGGTAGGGTTGGGCATACAAATCTAGAACGTTCTCCATCCGCCAAACAAAGTCTGCGCCTACAGTAGAAAAACACCACTGCTCTTTAGCCACGGCTTAAGCTGTTTTTTTCGAGCGTGCGTCGCACCGTTTCATCCGATAGGCTTTCGACGACGTTGAGTTCAACTAGCCGTTCTGCCAATAGCTGCATGGTCCACCGGCAACAACCGGTAGGTGGGTCGCTACAAGCTGTCGCAATGAGCAAGGCCTCTGCTTTGCTATCGAGCTTCTTTTGCCCCCCTGGTCTGGGCCGCTCATTGAGGGCGAACTCCACACCACCTTCCACAAATTTCTGGCGAGTACGATGCACGGTAGAGATGCCTGCATTGAGCATTTGAGTAATGGTGTCGTCTTTGTGTCCCTTATCTGCCAACATCGTTACTGCCCAGGCTGAAGCACTGGTCTAACAGGATTGTCAGCAAAAATACTTTTGAGTGCATCCAGTACAGGGATATCTTGCTTTCTCAAAGTTGAAATATAACCGCGAATGCGGCAGAACTGCTGGGCACCTGCCAAGGAGCGAAAACATCCCGATATCTTCTGCTTCAACTTCATCATGCGGATATCGCGCTCAGCCTGATTGTTATCAAAAGGCACCTGAAAATCATACCTAAACGCCAAGACAGCAGCTTGGTGCTTTCGAAGTCGGTCGAGCAAGTTTTGGGTGTACTCTGCTTCTGCTTGCCTCGTTTCTTGGGTGCATTTTCATCGACGGTTGGCATTGGATTATGCTTGAATCCATCGGCTAACACTTGGCGATACCGCTGCTCAAACGCCTCGACTTGTCTCGCATCGAGAACGCTTAAGTGTTCAGCTTTTGCCCGCTCTACCTCAGCTTTGATATCTAGCAGCAGTGAGATCATCTCCTCAGCCCAAGGTTGTTTGTAGCGTTCAACAATAAATCGGAGTTCGCGCAAATGATGGGCATTGCATAAGCTATGCGTACAACCATAGCGGGCATAGCTCTTCCAACCATCATGAATACTCGTGCCCGTAAAGTTTGGCAGAATATCCATTTCGTCCATCGCTGCTGTGCCGCGTTTGGCATGGACAAAGTAGTAGGTTAATCCACTCGTACAAGCGACATGCAGCCACCACAACTTGCTGTTGACTCGCAACCCCGTCTCGTCAAAATGTCCCACAGCTGCTTGCTCAATAGCGTCTTTGATCTGGGCTTCAATCGGTTCTAATTGCTGGGCACAGGTTGTACGGGTGTTGCACAGGGTTCCTTCAGAAACCTGACAACCCAAGAGGTCTTTAAGCAGTTCACGGGTGCGCTCAAACGGCAACAGTTGAGCCTCCATCAAATACACCATCAAGCCTTTGAGATTACTGCCATACTGAACCACATTGGTGACATCGCTGGGGAATTTACCCCGGTTCAAGGTTTGACAGTGCTCACAATATTTGACTTCTGCTTGATGCTCGATGACCTGTAATGACAAGGAGGGCAGCTCATGAACCTGGCGCAGTTCATACTCAAGGACGGCGACCTCTGTTAACGAGGCACCACAGCCTTGACATTGAGTGACTGGATGTAACACTACGGCATCGACGGTTTCACGCCATTCCAAGGTACTACCGGGATGGCCTTTTGACCCCCACTTTTACGCTTACTCTTACCCCGTAGACTTTTGGTCCGCTTCCCAAAGCCATCGCTTGAGGGTGGTTTACTACTGTTCCGACTATCTTTGCCAAGATGCTCTTCTAGTCGCTCTATCCGTTTAATAAGAAGGGTGACCAGCTCAACAACTGCATCCTCTCCTTGATGGTAGATTGCTCGAATATCAGATTCACTAATTTTCTGGTCAGAGACTTTCTTGTTCAACGAATGAGTACGGATTGACTGCTGGTGTGCTTAAAACATAGTCTCAGATAGAGTTATACCTTCATTCTCAACACAATGATTTAAGCCTGGGCAGTAACCCAACATCAAAATCTGGGCTCGTTTCATTTTTCGCGCTGACAAGGTTCCACGTCGGGTGAGTTGCATCAGCTCACTGCGTTCTTCAGGCGTTAGCGTCACAATATATTTATCAGGCATGATTGGTTGGCTAAAAACAGCTAGATTGTTTCTAGCTTACCTATCTAATTCAGTGTGGTCGAGCACTAGCTCATCTGAGGGCACAGTAATGTTCTTTTCATAGGTGCCCTCAATCAAATGAACCAAAGGCTTCAATCCATTCCAGGTCATATTCGATGCCCACTGGACAGCCGTATCAATGGAGTTGAGGATAGTGCCATTCCAATATTGTTCCAAGGCTGCCCAACATCGCTCAATCGGATTGTATTTGCTGTGATAGGGCGGATAGTAAATCAGATGAACCGATAATCGTGTCATTTGGACAAACTCAACCATACGCTTGATAAATTGTGTGCGGTTACTGCGCACTGCAGAGCCGCCATCAAGGTTAATTTCTAATCCCTCTATCTGAGGATAGTTATCGTGATGTTCGCGCCACCAAGCCTCTAAACAATCAACAATAAAATCAGTAGTTTCAGCAGACTGACCAAAGTAAATTGACAGTTGCCCTGCGAGCACATCGAGAATCCCGAAGGGTACCAAAATAGCGTCCCAATGGTCATCATGGTCATTGGCTTTTGTCGCGTCTAGGGTACGAGCTTTGCCGCCACGAGAGAGGTTGCCAATTTTAACTTTGGCTTTGCTATCAATCGAGATGCGCAATAGGTTGGGGGCCGCATCGGCAGCATAATTGGCTTGAGCGACATTTGCGAAAATCGCATCGGTTTGCGGCAGTTTTTTCAGGGGTTTAACTTTTGGGTTTTTAAGCGATAACCCATTCGATTCAATAGATTGCCGATGGTTTGACGGGTTGGTAATGCCTCATCGCTGTAGCCTTTCTCCTCAATCAATGCCTCACGCACGGCCCTGGCACTGATACGGGTGTAGTACAACGTTGATTTGAACTTCAGATCAGCTTGGGCTTCACCATCAACTAAATCCGAATGTCAGTTGCTAAATGGGGTAGTTTCGTTTCGCTAAGCTGACGACCTCGGGCTTGATAGTTGTCAACGCATCTAATGCCAGTCCGTCGTTCATCAAGGCCCAGTTGAACACTGGTACGTCTCCAACCTAAATGACGCTCAGCTTTGCGGGCAGAGCCGTCCAGGTAGTCTTCAGCCACTTTTGCCATGAATGCTCGCTTGTGTGGGCCTGTCAGTTTCTTGGCGGCATCTCGAAACGTCTCTTTTATAGGGGCATCTAGCATCAGATATCCTCAAAACAATCGGTCAATCATGTATTGACTTGTTTCTTAGATTCGCAGGTACTTTATTTCTTAGCAAGTCCCTTAATCAAGAAGGGAATCACTTGTAGTATGAGTCGTCGAGCCAATTGCTGGGATAATGCGGTGGCTGAAAGCTTTTTGGGGACCCTCAAAACTGAGTTAATTTATCCCACAACGTTCCCTAATCGAGCGATGGCTAAGACGGCTATTGCAGAATGGATTGAGGTTTTCTACAACCGACAACGACTTCATTCAACCCTTGGATATTGCGCCCCTGTCCAATTTGAAGAAAATTACTGGAGGACACGAAATCAAACACTCGCAGCTTAAATGAACTGTCCACTTTTTCGAGTAAAGGTCAAGCAACGTTTCAGCGTGAAGGACGCAAACGAGCTTACGGTGGCGGCAGAACCGCTCATTTGAGAAGCCTTGAGGATAAGTTGCTATTCATCTTGGTCTATTTCCGCCTATATCCGACCCAAGAAGTCCAAGGATATCTATTTGGGGTTTGCTGAAAAAGTAAATTGAGCTAATTCCTGGCATCAAATCGTACAATCAACCCAGTTGTGACGGCCAGGGCCATATTCCTTCACTGGCCCTAGAAAAGCCCCAAGGCAGCCCTGGCAGCTCCATAACGCTTTCCAACACCAGCAATCCCACCCAAAATGAATGATAAAAGGTGGCGGAGCCACCGCTCTAGATTCATCACCAAGAACGTGATAGCAATCGCACTAGCAGCCGTATCCGCTAACTTCGCCATCACTCGATTCAAGCCAATCTTCGCTTGGCCTGCCCAAACTTGCCCTCAATTTGGACTCTCACCTTTTCGTCCTCCCGTGCTTGTTGCTTGAGTTGGCCCTGCACCTGGGGGTCTTGTTGAGGTCTTCCTAACGGTGGTCCACTCAATCGGATACCTCGAGCTTTACACCATCGTCGATTAGCTCGGGTTCGATAGATTTGGTCGGCATGGACTGAGAGAGGATAATGGCCAAAGCGACGATGAAAAGCTTCCACTTGATATTGAAGATGCTGGGATTCATTGAACGCATCCCAGCTTAAACGTTCCAGAAACACACATCCGTTGACACAACTGAGGGATAGCTTGGCCCCAAACTCAACAGGTACTCCAGCTTTGCCTCGGACCATCGGTCGGACATGAGGCTGAGTGAGGCTGACAATACGGTCATCTACTCGACGCACGTGCTGTTGATACATCCACTCTTGCTGTCGAAAGACTTCATGAATCACCAGCAACAGACGGTACTGTCGCCGGGACAGTCGGGACAGAGACGCTCCTAAAGCTATCAATCCATCAATGTGGGCTAGATTCCGACGCACATAGCCCAACTGCTGACGAATCCCTTTACGAATCAGCTTGCGACTCGGTTGACGTTTCTTGGCAATGGCCAGATAAGCTTTGCGGGCCTTTGGCGGTAGGTGCGAGGTTTGCCCTTGAGAGACAGCATGACTTGAGCATATAAAGCATCAAGGATGGCTTCACTCGCTTTGCGGGCATCATTGAGCAGATCTAAGTCTGTCGGATAGCGAATATCGGCTGGCGCACAGGTCGCGTCTATCAACAATTGGCCCTGGTTGGGAGGGCAGGAGGCTCATCTTCGTCATCTTCAGGAGAAGGAGATGACTCAGGGGACATCACAACAGGAGAACCCTCAGATGCGAGCACTGATTCCACGACTGCGTCGTTGACTTGAGTCAGTAGCTCTAGATTCAACCGTTGGCGAAAGTGAACCAGCATGGAGGCATCAAACGGAGCACTCTCTCGATATTCACTAAACCCCAGAAAGTACTGCAAGTAGGGGTTCTCTCGAATCTGTTCTACGGTCTCTGCATCGGATACACCCAGTTTCTCTTTGATGATTAAGGTCCCTAAGGCCACACGAAAGGGTTTGGCAGGTGCCCCATGGTCTGACTGAATTGCTCTGCATACTCTGACTCAAAGCTCTCCCAAGGAATCAGCTCGGCGAGTTTGACCCAGCGATTCTCTTCTGATAGTTTGCCTCCGAAGGGCAAGTAGAAGTTCTTAAAGGACAGTTGACCGGGGGATGGACGACGATACATTGGGGTGCATGTGCAAAGGTTTTGAGTATTTTGAACGATTTTCCTTGCACTTCTCAAGGGCGCTCAACACTTGGATACACTGCAAATATTCAACCTTAGACTTTCGAAGCAAGCCCTATTTGGGATGAGTCAAGCTCAAGCGAATGAATGGATCCATCGACTCAGTGGTGTGCTCAATCAAGCCTTAGGTTATGAGAAGCAACTGCCAGAGTGGGAACCAGCGAACCTAGAAGCAGTGCTTGACGGCTGCCCAAGCTTAGAATTCATGATTGATGGAACAGAACGTCCCATCAATCGACCGAAGGATAAGAAGGACCGCAAGACCTATTACAGTGGCAAGAAAAAAGCCCACACGGTCAAAAACAATATCATCAGCGAACGAGGAGGCAAGGTATTGTTTTTGAGTGATACCTATGAAGGCAAAAAGCATGATAAGAAGATTGCTGATGAAGAAGGGTATCGGTTCCCAGAAGGGAGTAAGCTTTGGCAAGATACTGGGTTCCAAGGATTTGCCCCAGGTGGGGTGAGCATCAAGCAACCGAAGAAGAAACCTCAAAAAGCAGAATTGACAGATCCACAGAAAGAGGAAAATCGACAAATTTCAAAGGTCCGAGTTGAGGTGGAGCATCAAATTGGGGGGATTAAACGCTGTCAGATAGTGGTTCAGAAATTTAGAAATTGGGTTGACCATTATGTTGATGATGTGATGGAAACGGCTTGTGGGCTTCATAATTTCCGGTTGACTCACCGGCGCGGGAAAATTACCGGGCAATTTGGAACTGCCTAATCACAAACGTGAAAGTAAAAAGCGCTTCTGCAAGGTGTCTATGCTATTTCCGATAAGGTCTAATGGCCGAGCACTTACAAGTTGAGTTCATCCAAGCCACACCATCTCAAAATCTTTTACCCTCCTCAGCTGAGGCGTCTGACAGTACCATGATCTTGCAGGATCTTAAACACCTATCAACAGCATGGCAAATTCAGCTTCTCAAAGCATCCCAATCCCTAGACACCTTAAAAATCGAGCAGCTTCTCACTCAAGTCCCTGCCCAGTATGCCCCTTTGACCCAGATCCTCGCTGAGTTTGTCAAAGGTTACAGATTTGATCTGAATCATTGATGCCCTCGAACGTCTCAACTTACTCTCCCATTCTTAACATTCAGTCTTCCTTTTGCCCTATCGCCTATTACTAATTCACTGATACAATCCCAAGGTGAACTGAGCAAACCTTGACATGGCAAATCCTTCCAACACAACGGGTGCAGAGGCTGTTGATGCTGCTATCTCAAATGGTCTCGATCTCGATGGCTCTCCTATCCCCGCTGCCAAACTCAATCTCTACAAACAGGTGATGGGCCTAGAGTCTAATCGGCAGCGCAGTGGCGTATCGAATACGATGCGATCGCGGATTGTCCGCATTGGAGCCAAGCATATTGCTCAAGCCGAACTCAATCAAATGCTCTTGGATGCCGACTTCGCTCCCTTAAAAGATAAGGAAATCGCTTTTTATTACGGTGGCAAATAACCTGACTGCGGAAGCTGTTCATGAACAGCTCCTATCCCTAGCCAATCCAGAGATTGCCGAGCATTCTCAGCGATTCTTTAAAACTGGGGCAGGTGAATATGGCGAGGGTGATCAGTTCTTAGGAATCCGGGTGCCTGTGCTTCGGCAGCAGGTCACTCGATATCAAAAACTTCCCAATGATGAATTGATTCGTCTTCTGCAATCCCCTTTTCATGAAGAGCGCTTGTTTGCTCTTCTCATCTGGGTGAAGCAATTTCAGACAGGCTCTGAAAAAGAACAAGCCCATCTATACGATCTCTATCTCCGCCATACCCAGTTCATCAACAACTGGGATTTGGTGGACAGTTCTGCCTATCAAATCGTGGGAGCGTTTCTAGAAAGGAAAGATCGTCAACCCATCTACCCCCTTGCCCAATCTCAAAGCCTATGGGAGCGACGGATTGCGATGATGGCGACCTTTCAATGGATTCGCAACCATGATTTCGAGGATGCATTAGCGATTGCCAAACTACTACTACACGACAAAGAAGATCTCATCCATAAAGCCGTAGGCTGGATGCTGCGGGAAATTGGCAAACGGGATTTAGAAACGGAGAAAGCCTTTCTCAAAGCCCATTACCAGGAGATGCCCCGGACAATGTTACGGTATGCCATTGAGAAATTTCCCCAATCTGAACGACAAAGATATTTGAAAGGGTTAGTTTAGCTGGCCAGGAGATCAACTTCATCTCCTGGCCAGCATCGACACAAATAAGAATACACTGGGGGCTAAATCAGCTTTTCTACCCAACAAACCGCCTTGCAGCTCTATATTGAACACCTTGATCAGCAACCCTTTATTCATATGGTTGAGATACCAGGAGGGGAATTTATCATGGGGGCATCTGAAGAAGAGGACGGAAGTTGGGATAGGGAACGGCCTCAACATCATGTGAGCATCACCCCATTTTTGATGAGTCGATTTACTGTGACTCAAGCCCAGTGGGAAGCCATCATGGAGTCAAACCCTTCCCAATTCAAAGGAGCAAATCGGCCCGTCGAAAATATTACTTGTAATGAAGCGGTGGACTTTTGCCAAAAACTGTCCCAGAAAAGTGGCAAGAACTATCGCCTTCCGAGTGAAGCAGAGTGGGAGTATGCCTGCCGAGGCGGAACGTCGACCCCCTTTCATTTTGGAGAGACGATTACCCCCGCCCTTGCCAACTATACTGACGCTTACGGTTCCGAGGGAGAGAATCGGCAACAGACAACAGAGGTCGGATATTTTCCTCCCAATGGGTTTGGTTTATACGACCTGCATGGGAATGTTTGGGAATTATGTCTGGATACTTGGCATGAGAACTATAAAGGTGCACCAACAGATGGGAGTGCCTGGATGGATCAGAATCCCAAATATCATGTAGTCCGTGGTGGTTCTTGGATCAGCGGTCCGAGGCTCTGTCGCTGTGCGAATCGCGGTCGCAGTCCTATTGCTGGCCTGATTCAGGGGTTTCGGATTGTCTGCTCTATCCCCAAGTCTGTTGAGTAGCCCGCAAGTTGCGATCGCATCTCGGTATTGAATGTGCTATCGCACATTCAAAAACTCCCCCGCATAATGACAGACAGGGGAGTTACAAAACAAACGTAAAGCGCTTTATAAATTTACGCCTATGCTACGCAGGGCAAAGCTTCTGGCACTTCTGAAGAACCCCAGTCTTTTAAAGGTTCCATAGAGGCAAACAAACTCTCGCTTTCCTTCTGATAAGCCTCTATCAGTTCTTTTTCTTCCTGGCTCAGGTCAGGATCACTGTTGAGCGCGATCTCTTGCAGGGTTTCTTCAACTAGCTCCATCTGCTGTTCCGCCTCTACCAGCATGGTTTGAGGCTCAGACTCTAATAGGGATTCAAAACCAGCCACAACTTCGTACTTCGTCTGAAAGTCCTGGAGGGCCGTTTGTAAATCAGTATTTTCCTTCGTCAGGGTATTGACTGCCATCGACAGCTCAATCTCTTTCGCTTGCAGGGTGAGCTGATTGTCCTCCAAATGCTGCTGTCGCTCTGTGAGCGTCTGAACCGTACGTTCAAGTTCGGCTTTATCCAGCTGAAGCTGTTGGATTAAGGAACGATAGCTGTTGATGGCTTTAACGGCAGGCAACAGTTTTTCCTTGAGGTTCATATGAGCCACGTCAAGCTGATGAAATTTGTCAGAGAGTTTGACATAAGCTCCGGCGAGACTTTTATAGCGTTCAGCGATAGATTTCATGGAAGTTTGTAAAGGGTATTATTCATCTTCTCTATTATCATCAATCTTGGCCAATCTGGCTGTACCTGGGTATACGTTTGAGAGCAATTAAAACGCAGAGAGAGCTAAGTTCAACTCAACGACCCAAAAGCTAGAGGGTTAATACCAGCATGTTAAAGGGTGAATCACCAAGGGTCAGTTTTTTTCTAATCTCACAATCCTTTAGCGGCAACCTCACCATAAGTATCGGTAACTAATGACAAGTTGACTAATAATTAAAATCACTAAATTCAAATAAACAACAGACAAATCAATACTAAAAAATCTTGGTTCAGTTCTTCTTCAACGAAATAGGTTGTTACTAGGGATGAATCACACCATTTTCCTTAACTGCAGTAGTTCATAAACGATAAAAAAAGAGAGGAGGTTTCCCCCCTCTCTTAGATGACCTCATAAGTCGTTGGTTCTAGACAGCCCAAGCTTGCTTCAGGGTTGAATCTAACTGAGTCTTAGCCGCTAGAGTAGCCCCTGCGTTCTCATACGCATCCCAAGCTTCCACCATGTCATTGACTTGAGAGCTCTGGATAGAAGCTCCGTTGCCAATTTGGATGGTGTCAACCTGCTGGGATAGAGGCGTTGCATACCAATCCTTGAGGATAACCACCTCATTGGTGTCTAAGACATTAAGCTGGACATCATTGCCGCTTCTGGAGAAGTCTATATTGCGGTAATCAACATTGGCCCCTAGCAATAGCTTGTCAGTGGTGCTGGCGTCGCCTTGGTTATCGATAGTGGTGGTGCGCATTCCACCAGGATTGGCCCCCAGAGAAGCGCCAAACGCATCTTTGCTACCGATTTGGTAAGTGTCGTTGCCAGCCCCACCCGTCAAGGTGATGTTGTTACCGATAGAAATCAGGGTGTCATCTCCAGCACCAGCATCGTAAGTATTGGACTCACCGCCTGCATGGATTGTGTCCTTATCTTGTCCACCCTGGATAGTGTTGTTCTTACCGGCACCGTAGATGCGGTTCAAACCACCCAGGCTCATAAAGCTATTCTTGGCCCCCTTGACCAGGACGATATCGTTACCGGAACCGGACTTGATTTTGGTTTCCTGACCGAGGCCAAGGATAATATCATCGCCTTTGCCACCGTCAAAGGTGTTTTTTTGACCGATAGCCAGGATAAAGTCATTTCCCTTGCCACCGATAAGCTTATTTTCCTTACCGCCACCGATGAGGATGTCATCCCCAGCACCACCTTTGAGGGTGTTCTTCTTACCGCCCCCGATGAGGATGTCGTTACCTTTGCCACCAGTGAAGCTATTGGTTTGACCACCGCCGAGGATGATGTCATTGCCTTCACCACCCTTGAGGACATTCTTCTTACCGGCACCGAGGATGATATCGTCACCCTTGCCACCTTTGAAGATGTTGGTCTTACCAGCACCTAGAATCAGGTCATTGCCAGCGCCACCGAAGAGGCGGTTCATTTTGCCGCCGCCGACGATGATGTCATCCCCAGCACCGCCTTTCATGGTGTTGGTCTTTCCACCACCCAGGAGGATGTCATTGCCTTCGCCCCCCAGCATGGTGTTGAACTTACCGCCGCCAACCACCAGGTCATCCCCAGTTCCGGCAAGCATTTTGTTGAATTTACCGCCGCCAACCATAATGTCATTGCCAGCTCCGCCCATCATGGTGTTGAGCTTACCGCCACCAATCATGATGTCGTTGCCATCCTGACCCAGCATTTTGTTGAGGGAGCCACCCGCCAGCATCAGGTCATTCCCTTGTCCGCCTTTGAGAAGGTTGAACTTACCGATGGAAGCTTGGATATCGTTACCCAGTCCACCATCCACGACATTGACCTTACCGCCAGCCACTTGGATGTCGTCACCATTGCCACCCGATAAGATGTTTACGGCACCCAGAGCCGCTTGGACATCAGCACCGTCGCCACCCCAGAGGACATTGGCTTTTCCGAGAGAGACTTGAATATCGCTGCCTTGACCACCGAGGAGGAAGTTGGCTTTACCGGCTGCAACCATAATGTCGCTGTTGGCACCGTGGCTATAGAGATTGAAGTTAGGCAGGGTCAGATTGGGAAGCTTGATGGACTGAGCAACGTTGTTGGCTTTGTCTTTGAGCGTTTGTAAGGGATCTGGAAGGTTAACCGAAGGGATAGAAGGCAAGTCAGGTAAGGAAGGTAAGCCTAAAGCTGGAATATTGAGGGTCGGGAGTGTGACCTGAGGAACGGGGATAGAAGGTAGGTTGACCTTAGGAATATCGATGGTAGGGAGACTCAAGCTAGGAATCGTTAGGGAAGGCAAACCAATGCTGGAGGTAGGCAGTTTCAAGCTAGGAATTAAGGAGCCAGGCAGGTTGATAGAGGGCATCTGAATCGAAGGCAGTTGCACATTCTTAAAGCCCGTGACCTTAAAGTCAAATCCAGGGAAGTTCAAACCAATATCAGGCGTATCGAGGGACAAGTCGCGAACATCCGGTAGTTCAGGTAACTTGATTTCTGGACCGTTTAAGCTGAACTTCAGGCTGCCAGGATTGGGGAGTTGCCCCAGAAAGAAGCTAGGTGCCTGGAAGGCAGGAATAACGTCACCCAAGTCGCTAAAGTCAACCTCAAACTCTTTGAAGTTGGGAAGGCTGAAGTCGGAGAAGTCTAATTTCGGGAGGCTGGCATCAGAAAGCTTCAGAGAACCCAAGTCTAAATCTTTAGCCATGTTCTTTAGGGTATCTTTGCCAACGGTATCGCCCGCCATGGCATTGGCTGCACCAAGGGCCACCATCACATCTTGGCCTTCGCCACCGACTTGAACGTTGGCTGCGGCTGCACTGATCAGAATGTCATTTCCAGCGCCGCCGTTTAAGTAGTTGGCTGCCCCTAGGCCAATGATCAGGTCGTTACCACCAGCGGAGGTGAGCCAGTTACCAGCGGCAACACCGACCATGATGTCGTTACCATTGCCGCTATGGAGTTTGTTGAGTCCGCCAAATCCGATAACGGTGTTATTGCCATCCCCCGCATTGACCACATTGGCACCCCCAACACCGATGATGGTGTCGTTGCCATAACCTGAGTTGATAATGTTAGCGCCACCTAAGCCGATAACGGTGTTGCGACCGTGGCCTGCATTTATTTTGTTGGCTCCACCAAACCCAAACATAAAGTCATTTCCGTGGCCAGCGTTCATGGTGTTAAAACCACCGACACCCACTGAGGTGTTGTTGCCGTGGCCTGCATCCATATTGTTGTAACCACCGACCGCAATCAGGGTGTCATTACCCCAGCCTGCAGTCAGGCGGTTGTATCCACCCGCCGCAATTAGAGTGTTGTTGCCTCCATTGCCATGAACGGTGTTCTTTCCACCGAGGGCTATGACTTTGTCATTCCCAGAACCTGCATGGATGGTGTTGGAAACAGCAGCAGTTGTAATCGTGTCATGTCCATCCCCTGCATAGACTGTGTTTGATGCAGCAAATGTCTTAATGCTGTCATCACCAGAACCACCGTAAATTGTATTCTGAGCACCGTAAGCTTCAATCCAATCGCTGCCAGAGCCACCTTGAATGGTGTTTTTGATGCCATAGACTTGTAGCCAATCGCGTCCAGAACCGCCATCAATATGGTTCCAGCCTCCTTTGGCAATCACATGATCGTCGCCCCATTCAGCGTAGACTTTATTACCCCAGGCTGTAGTCTCAATCTTGTCATTGCCCCAGCCACCGTAGACGGTGTTTTTTACAGCAAATGTCTTGATGCTGTCATCACCAGAACCGCCGTAGATTGTATTTTCAGCACCGTAGGCTTCAATCCAGTCACTTCCAGAGCCACCGTTGATATGGTTTTTGATGCCATAGACTTGCAGCCAATCCCGTCCAGAACCGCCATCAATATGGTTCCAGCCTCCTTTGGCAATCACATGATCATCACCCTGTTCACCATAAACTTTGTTGCCCCAGGCTGTAGTTTCAACCTTGTCATTGCCCCAGCCACCGTAGATTGTGTTTTTAATTGCACCTGTTTTAATGCTGTCATCACCCGAGCCTCCATAAATCCTATTTTCAGCACCATAGGCTTCAATCCAATCGCTGCCGGAGCCACCGTCGATATGGTTTTTGATGCCATAGACTTGCAGCCAGTCTCGTCCAGAACCACCACCAATATGATTCCAGCCGCCCTTGGCAATCACATGGTCATCACCCCACTCACCGTAAACTTTGTTGCCCCAGGATGTAGTTTCAACTCTGTCATTACCCGAACCCCCGTAAACTGTATTTTTAAGGCCATAAACATAGATTTTGTCATTGCCTGATCCACCACTCGCGTGATTCGAGCCACCATAGCCGTAAATGCGATCATCTCCGGAGCCGCCTCGAAGGGTATTGCGACCGCCCCATGCTTCCACATGGTCATTGCCGCTGCCACCGTCAACTGTATTTTTCCAACCGTAGGCTTTTAATGTGTCGTTGCCGCCATGACCATAGAGATAATTGACGGGCATATATCCGATAAGGGTGTCATTGCCCCAACCCCCGTGCTTGGTGGGGGAAGGTGCAATTTTCTTAACTTCTTTTACTACTGCTTTAACAACGCGTCCCATGGGTTTTCTCCTTGTGTTTTTTACTAATCGATTGACTAAATGCACTATCGCCAAATCGCCCAGTAGAAAAAATCCCGATTTATTCAGCTAAATTCAGGTAAATGTTCAGGACCTCAATTCAGGTGAAAAGACGAATGACCATCAAAAAAAGGCCCCTGCATGGCAAAGGCCCCTGACTGAGAGATAGAATGATTGGTGCCAAATCAACTTAGAGGGTGTACTTGGCGATGGAACGCAGATTGCCAGCAGCATCCACCCGAAGCGCTTTAGCGGGGGTGCCCTTGGTGAAGATGTTTTTACGAATATCCTTGACGATGTGGCGGGCATGACCAAAGGGGGCGATAAATTCGGGGTACCAAAGGCGTTCACCACTTTTCCATTCAGGAAATAACAGTTGATATTCTCCGGTTTGATAAGTCGCTTCCACCTCTTCCGAAAGCCAGGCCCAATTGAGAAATCCTACAGGCTGTCCGCCCACTTGGTAATAGCGAAATTGATCATGCATCAAGCTCGGTAAGATGCGGGCTTCTAGTTCTGCAAGGGTGTAAGACCGATGGAGAGGAGACTGCATCATCAACCAAGTGATTGATCCCAGCAATTGCAGCCGTTGTTGCACGTCTTCTGGAGTAACTTGAGGCAGATCATCTGCACTGGCTGTCGCTGATAGGGGTGTTTCAGGAGCATCAATCTGATCTGAAGGGGTATCTACTGTTGTTGGCATATCTTGAGTCATCATGATCATTACCTCTGGTGATGGGGTGGAAAAGCAAGGCTAGACGAGAGACTGGACTTGAAAAGTTGTCTATCAGTCTATGGGTCTACTATCGCCAAATCCTTGGGAAGATAAAATCCCGATTTATTCAGGTAAGTTCAGGTGTTTCTTAATCTCTCAAACCCAAAAGAAAGTCCTGCAGAATAGGCTTTGAGTGCAAGTCAAACCATTCCACAGGAGTGAGGTGATCATTCAATTTTCAAAATTTGGGTGGTCTGAAGCGCATCTATTACAACTTCAGCTTGGGTGATATCTCTTATTTATCTGCTCCCAGTTGATATTCAACGATGGAACGAGAGCCATCTTCTTGGGTGCGGATCATTTTTGCCGTTGTGCCCTGGGGAAAAATTGTCTGGCGCAAGTCCTCAAATATACTTGGGTCATGTTCGAAAGGTGAAATAAAATTGGTACACCAAAGCCGTTCACCACTCCGCCACTCTTGGGGAAGCAGTTTGTATTCTCCAGTTTGATACTTCTCTTCAACCTCATCGGACAAGTAAGCCCAACTTACAAATCCGATAGGCTGACCACCGACTTCGTAAAAGCGAAACTGGTTGAGGGTGAGACTGGGTAAAATTCTCGCTTCTAATTCTTTGATAGTGCAATGCCAATGTTGGGGAGATTGCAACATTAACCAAGTAATACCACCTAAAAGTTGTAATCTCTGCCGCATTACCTCGGGTGAGATTTGAGCTTGAGCCTCTTCCCTTTGGTCAGGAGCAGGGGCTTGTTCTTCAATTGAACCTGAAGCAATAGCATCTTGTTCTGGGTGGCCATCTGTCGCTTCAGTCGGTTCAGGAATAGTTGCGTTATCAACGGGTATCACGAGGTCTGCTTCAGGTGCTTCTTGAATTTGCTCTAGATCGAATTCAGTTGTTGCGGGGGTAGTGGTCATGATGGATTCCTGTATTGATTGGGTTAAAAGGTTTAGAAGCCGTCCTGTGTGGTCGTTGCTTCGTTGATGTCCCTACTATCGCCAAATCAAACGGTAGATAAAATCCCGATTTATTCAGGTAAGTTCAGGTGTTTTCTGCTTGTCTGCTCCCGTGACTAAAGCAAAAGGATGTGGAGTAAGCTAGCGACTAGATTTTATGATTGAGAGATGCAAAAACTCACCCTCACTCGGCCCGACGATTGGCACCTCCATTTACGGGATGGAGATGCCTTAAAGGCAGTTCTCCCCCACTCGGCACGCCAGTTCGCTCGCGCTATTGTCATGCCCAATCTGAAGCCTCCAGTCCGCACAGTCGCTGATGCTGCAGCCTATCGGGACCGAATTTTGGCAGCCCTTCCAGTGGGTCAAACCTTTGAACCCTTGATGACCCTCTATCTGACCGACAATACTAGCCCTGAAGAAATCAGTGCTGCCAAAGAATCTAAGTTTGTCAAAGCGGTGAAGTACTATCCGGCAGGGGCCACCACCAATTCTGACTTGGGAGTAACGGATATTCGGAAATGCGATCGCATCTTCGCAGCCATGGAGCAGGTCGATATCCCCCTGTTACTCCATGGAGAAGTAACCGACACCGATATTGATGTGTTTGATCGCGAAAAAGTGTTTATCGAAACCCACCTGATTCCCCTCGTATCGCGATTTCCTCAACTGCGAGTGGTGCTTGAGCATATCACCACCTCCGAAGCAGTGACGTTTGTCCTCAATACCAACGAAAATATTGGCGCAACGATCACGCCTCAACACCTTCTATTCAGTCGTAATGCCATATTTAAAGGTGGAATTCGTCCCCATTATTATTGCCTGCCTATTCTGAAACGAGAGAAACATCGGCAGGCACTGTTGCAAGCAGCGACATCCGGCAACCCCAAGTTTTTTCTCGGTACCGATAGCGCTCCCCATGCTCGCAATTCGAAAGAGCAATCCTGTGGCTGTGCCGGTTGCTATTCGGCCCTCCATGCCATGGAATTATATGCAGAAGCGTTTGAAAGTGCTGATGCCCTCAACAAACTGGAAGCTTTTGCCAGCTTCTATGGCCCAGACTTTTACCGACTTCCCCGCAATACCGAAACAATCACCTTAGGGAAACAGACTTGGCAAATCCCCGATGAAGTCCCCTTCCCAGGAACTGGCCTTGTCCCCCTCAGGGCAGGAGAAGAAATCACCTGGAAATTAATGGACGGATAGTATTGCCCATCGGCAGACCCAATCATAGCCAGTTGCCTACCAGCACAAATGGACTCCAAAAATAGGGGGCTTTAAATTGTGGATCTTTCATTAAAGCCAGCTGGGCCTGACGAAACGCTGCGGCCTTCGTGGTATTGGGTTGAGCCAACGCTTTATAAAAATGGCCCATAAACGCCGCAGCCGCCTGATCGTCTAACGCCCATAAGCCAGCCAAGGTACTGCGCACACCGGAGCGAATCGCCATCCCAGCAATGCCAAGCACGGCTCGACTATTTCCCGTAGCTGTTTCACAAGCACTCAACACTAGCAAATCGATGGGAACCTCAGACGTGCGAATACGATTTCGGAGTATTGAGGCCATCGCCTGGATCGAGAGTCTCCCTTCCCAAGTGAGAATAAACGTATCTTCCGGACTAGCACCAAACTCAGCATGGGTGGCCAAATGCACTACTTCAGAAGATACTTCTGTCAGATAATCCTTCAAATTCTGTTGGGTTAAATCTTGGTTAAACAGAACAGCATGTTCTTGAATCTGTGACGTAATCTGCTCTACTTCTTTGGCCACATAGGGCAAAGCCGGGAAACCAGACCGAGCCTCACTTACGCCCCCCACAAGCAGCTTTACCTTTTCTCTCGCCTGGGGACGAGGCGCTAATAAATCTAAACCGGGGGAAAGTGCGACATTATATTTTTCAATTAAATATTGCTCGCCATCGTAGAGCATGGTCAAGGGTAAGGTACGCAAGGCGCCATCGGCGACAAACACCAACGTTTCCACATCCTGTTGGGCTAGATCTGCAGCAGCTGGCTCTACCACCCAGTCATAAATTTGCTTAAGTTTGGTTAGGTTTTTCTTCTGAACGGACCCCAAGGGCGTGGTTAGGGAACGCAACAGTTGTTTCACCGTATCATCCACTTGTCCAGGCTCAATCGGCGTACTGTAGTGGCGCAGGGGGTGATCACCGATACTGATAATTACATCGACCCGATCCTCTAAAACGATGGGATAAATGACCGCTGCTTTGGGATCGACTTGATCCACTTCTCGCGGTTCGGCTTGCACACAAGCATCCTGAAAGTAGTCTCGAATTTCATTGAGCTGCAAATTTTCGATAAGCTTGCGGGCACGCTTTAGATTACTCGAAGAATCTGCCTGGGTCATATCCCCCTCTAACAGCAGCCCCACCAACTCACGATAAACAGGTTCTACCCCATCTCTGAAGGTAAAGCGAACATCATCACTGGCTGTTTTAAGATCTCCTCGTAAAGCGTCCAGGGCTGCCACAGCATCAAGATAGGCGGAAATTGCCCCTTGGCGATTGCCGAGCTGGCGACGATAGCGGCCTAGCTGCCAAGCCAGCTGATATAGCACTTCTGGAGATTGCTGCCGATGGACATGTTGTAAGGCTTGCTCCGTCAAAGACACCGCCTGGGACCATTGTTGAGCTTCACCATAAATCCGCCCCTGATACCCCAGAATGTAAGACTGAGCATTTAGATCATCTAACCCTTGGGCTTGCCTTTGTACTCGATTCAGTAAGTCCAATAGAGTCGA
This sequence comes from Acaryochloris sp. CCMEE 5410, assembly GCF_000238775.2. Classification (NCBI taxonomy): domain Bacteria; kingdom Bacillati; phylum Cyanobacteriota; class Cyanophyceae; order Acaryochloridales; family Acaryochloridaceae; genus Acaryochloris; species Acaryochloris sp. CCMEE 5410. Next base: position 753,761 of record NZ_AFEJ02000001.1, read on the forward strand.
GGACTTATCCTTCTTAGTCGTAGTCAGAACCGTTTCGATCAAGTGGAGTTGTGCATAAATCCCCTCCCGGCTGCTGGGAAGCGATCCTGTTTGCTCCTGTAGCTCTCGTAAAAGCTGTGATGCTGCAGGGTCGTTTTGAGCAACTAACAGATCAAACCGACTCACTTGTACCTGAAATTGAATCAGGGGGGTCGGCGCAATCCCAAGGGCCTGCTGATAGTAATCCAAGGCTTTCTGAATATTCCCCTGCCCCCGAAAGGTATGGCCTAAATTCAGAAGAATGGTACTGGTTAGGGCTGGCTGATTAAGGGGTTGAGCGGTATTGAGTGCAGCTTCGATTTGGCGTTGTGATCGCAACATGTTTCCTTCAGCCCGCGACACTTTCCCTAGATTCAACTGCGTCATCGCCTTTACGGGTGACGGCGGCTGTTGCTCTAGAATCTGCATCAGTTGCACGAGCTGCTGTTGCGCTTGGCGCAAATAGCCCAGATCCTGGAGAACCTGAATCTGATTCAACTGCACCTGCAGGTTACCCGAATCATCCCCCGCCCGTTGATAGGCATTCGCCGCTGCCTGCCAATCCTCCAGAGCGCTACGAGTATCACCCCGAGCAAGGAATAAACTCGCCCTTGCACTTAGCACCTGAGCCTGAAGAGCAGGTTGCTCAGCTATGAGGTCAGGGGTCAATGCCCTTTGGCTAGACTCTATCGCGCTTCTCGCCTGCTCCCAATCTCCCAAGTAATGGTAGGCCAAGGCTAAATGACTCTGAACTGAAGTATATGCGTCGGGGTGTTTGGATAATTGATTTGCAGCTTTCGTCCAGTGGACAACTGCGTCGGCATAGTTAGCCTGTTGATAGGCTTGACGACCCTCTTCTAGCAGCTTTGCGGGGGTACGAGACGATTCTCCCTGCAGGTAATAATCTCCCCTAGCGGTAACCACTAGCTGCTTCGCTTCTTGCAAAGCAGGTGTAACCTCTGAAAGTGCTTGAGTACCTAAATCCGCTAACAGATAACTCCCGGCAGGTCGGCTGGAGGGCATCAGAGGTAACCCGCCTCGGCCCGTCACCACAAATTGCGATTGCCCGGTACGCGGAACGGCGCAAGCATCTGCAATTTGCGTACTGGTATCCAACACATTTTCGGGGAGTTGACTGAGGGCACTCGCCGGATCCGTGGCAATGGTTTCAATGTTAATCTCGCCATTCAACCCCAATTGCGATGATGCAGAAATTTCGAGAAACTGTGGACCAAAAATTGCATTCGTAAAGATATCAATATCGCCCCCATCCCCCTCAAAGGCATTGGCAATAATGCGATTCAGTTCACTGGGGAAAGCAATAATAAACTGAGCAGCAATATCAATACTTCCGCCATTACCAAATCCACCGGAATTTTCTGCAGAAATAATTGAACCACCTTGGAGTGTTAAAAATCGCAGTAACTGTGTATCAGTCCCGCCAATAAAGATATTGCCTCCATCCGCATCACCACTAGCAACGGTTGAGATCCGACTTCCGTTCAGAAGCTGCAATGAATCTCGGACCGACAGCTCGATATTGGCAAGATTCCCTTCCACTGCCTCAGCCAGGAGTCCAGCATTATCCAAGACAACGGTATTGGCCTCAATAAATAAACGTCCCGCAGCCCCCATCGCACTGCTCACAGAAATTTGAGCACCATTACTGACCATTAAAGCGGGGGTAACAATCTCCACATCGCCTGCATCTCCCTCTCCCAGAGCGCTAGCAAAAATCCCACTGGAAACTGGCGATGAACCAGTAATCAAAATACCTTGATTGGCATTCACTTGAACAACACCACCATTTCCCACTGAATCAGCAGTAGTCGATGCCAAAATCTGGCTCCCATATCGTATCGTCAGATGTCCCGTTGTTAATTCAATATTGCCGCCATCAGCATTCCCTCCAGCCACCGTTGAAATTCGACTCCCATTCAGAAGTCGCAACGAATCCCTTACGATCAACCCAATGTCCGCCTGATTCCCTTCCACAGCCTCGGCTAACAAGTCCGCATCATCCAAGACAAACCTGTTGGATCGCACAAATATATTCCCTGCCGAGCCATCATTCGTACTGGTCACCGACAATTGAGCACCATTCCTCAAGGTAATATTGGGAGAAAAAACGTCGATCCCACCGGCATTCCCATCACCGGGTGCAGTGGCAAAAATACCGCTCGGGAATAGGGTATTCGTTGAATCCAGAACAAAAGGGGAATCTGCATCGGCAGCAGGCAATGTCACCCGAGGTGATGATCCAGTGATTAGAACGCTTTGATTGGCAACGACTGAGATATCTCCCCCATTCCCAATCGAGTTAGTCGTAGTCGAGGTCGAAATTTGTCCACCATCTTGTATGGTTAACCGTCCAGTTACCAGATCGATATTGCCGCCTTCAAACAGACCAGGGTTTTGCAATTGGGTCAGAATCCGACTGGGCTGTCCATTCAAGGTACCTTGCAGGGTCACGGACTCCGTTGTGTTGATAAAGATATCGCCACTATTGCCGAACCCCTCAGCCCCAGCATCAATAATGGAGCCATCTCTCAAAATCAAATGGCGAGCATTGATGCGAATATCGCCACTAAATCCCTCCGTTGTCGAATCCCGAATGGCAGTGGACAACTCGGCCACCCCAGTAAAGTCCGTTCGAGCTGCGGCAGGATCCCCCATTAACTGGACTGTATCTCCAGCTCGAATCGTCAGATCTCCCCCTTGGGCATTCCCAAAGACAACGGGAGCAATCAGTCCACCAATTAGGGTCAGATTCTGGGTATCAATCTCGATGTTTCCTCCTGTTCCACCTAGGGTTTCAGGGGGTAGCCCTAAATCTTCAGGGAAGAAGGTCACACTGGTTGTAATCCCAATCGGCGGTCGATCTAGAGTGGGTCCTCCTCGATCATCCACCAAAATAGTATTGGCCTGAATTCGAATATCTCCCTCCGAAGTATTCGGTCCCAGTTTTCTCGTGCTAATACCACTTTCCTCTCGAACCCAAAGAGAATTCGTCGTAATACGAATATCTCCCCCCGATCCAGCACTCTCAGAGCTAATGCCAGAGCTGAAACTAAGACGAATATCAGGTGCGTTGATTAAGATAGATCCTGCATCACTCATAAACCCATCCGCTGAGGATTGGCTTACAATTTCTGCCCCTCTCTCTAGGCGAAGATGGTTGGTTAGATCAATACGGATATCGCCACTAGAGCTATCTCCTAACGTACTCGTCAAAATCTGAGAATTGTCCTGCAAAGTCAGATTCTGGCCGCTAATCCTGATAGTTTCACCTTGCCCCAGATCTTCTACCAAGCTTCGAACAGTACTGTCAATGAGTTGAATATCCCCAGTTCCATTCAGAAGAACAGATCCACCTTGGGCATTAACATCAGTAACATCCGCATTCAGCCCCACGAATAGATTCGTTTGATTGAGAGAGATATTCCCAGCCTCAAAGACAATATCTCCCCCACCCTCCTCCACCGTATCGATGGTTGAATTAGTGAGGGTCAGATTAGACCGTCCCCCCACTGGAACGGTCAGGAAAGTATCAGGTGTTGCTGCTTCTAAATCAAAGAGAAGAGTGCCAGGTTGGGACAGACCACTGAGGCCCACCCGGCCTCCAGGAGCCAAAATTTCAGCACCATTGAGATTGGCCTGTCCTCCCAACAAGGCGAAGGGTTCTCCTACAGCCGTTTCTAGTGTGGAACCATTGACCAAGATGGGTTGGGGGGTAGCGCCAAACTGCACCCCCAAGGGTACCGAAACCGTCAGCAGCGGGGGCGCATTTGGATTCACCGCATTAAAGGAATTACCATTGGGCAGCAAAAATCGATCCGCCGTGGTGGCTACAAATGCACCTGCCACATCCAACTGAGCATTGGGGCCAAACAAAATCCCACTGGGATTGACGAAAAATAGGTTGGCAGGACCATCCACCCCTAACAAACCGTTAATATTGGAAGCCGTTCCCCCAGTCACTCGCGCAAAGATATTCTCGACAATAGCCGGGTTACTGAAAAAAACCGTTTGATTGGGATTGATGCCAAATCGTTCAAAGCTATGGAACAGGGCAGTATTTCGCTGAGCCCCACCATCGATAAAAAATTCGTCAGCCGTCGCGCCCGGGGCAACTACAGACTGTTCTGGTCCCAAGGTATTGTCGGGGACAATTAGTTGAGCCAGCACCATTTTCGAGAATACTAGTGGGCTCAAAATCACTCCTATCAAGGGAGCAACGGCTGGCCTCGCCCATTTTCGTATCAGGATGAGATCGCACCCAATCCTATTCATAATCTTATGGCTGATGAAAGTGTACTGAAAGACGGGAACACACAACTTTCAATTCAAGGGGTGGCGGGGGATGGGTTTATATCCAAAGGCCGCACAACAGACTTTAGATTTGCATCCTCTAGCTGATCAGCAATATTGACTAATGCCTGGCTATGCTTTTCCCCTTCACTAGACTGAGCTTGTTCCTTCAGAAAGGCCCGAAGTTTTTGGTATGACTGGGACTCATTGGCTTCCAACAACAGTTCTCTAACTGCATCAAACCAATAACCGGATTTTGCAAACAACGCTGCTTTCTGGCCAGGCGTATCAGCTTTCGATAATGCCTGTTGTAAAGCAGTATCCGGCAAGTCAACATCTACTTCAGCCACAAAGGGGGGACTAAATCGATCGTCATCTGGTTTACAGGCAATACTCAACTCCACAAAAAACCGTTGACCATCCTCAAGGGTAGTCTGATCCATTGGCACTGTATAGTGAACCAGTCCAGAAGACGTTTCGATATATTCCAACTCATGGATCAATTCAGAACTTTGATCCGCATCCAGAATAAACAAGGAAATTCTGACACGATAGGGATCCGTTGCCGTTACAAACCAAGCCAGCGTAGGCGTCACTACACTGGTTTTCCCCACATGAGTGCTAGGAGCAAGCAGGGTAACGGGGATGCTGCTGGGCTGAGCCGCTGCCGTCTGGGCATGAGATTGCTCTAACACTATTGAACGATTCAACTCTGGCAATTGGGATGGAACAGAACTACAACCCCGAGAACCATTGGACCCAAACTTACCTTTCGGCGGATCACCCTTGGGCGGTTGATATCGTCTTGCCCAAGCGGGGAAAGGCAATATCGACAGGGACATGAGTAACAGACCTAGCCCAAAACAATAGCTGAAGCCTTTCTGTCTTCTTCCCTTGAGCAGGTGCCTTTTCAGCAGATGAGCTGGATTGAGATGAGCCTTAACCATAGGTGCATACCTCACTTAGCACTGACGGTACAAAATGCGATCGCAATCTGTTCTGTTCGCCCCTGAGTAGAACAATCATCTCGATCAGCAATGATCTTTAAGTTCTGATCGATCCATTCCAAAGCAGCCTCCTGCCAAGGTCCTAATGACACTCGTATTCGTTGGGGAGCGGAACGGAAATAGTGGTGGGTTTTCTCTAAAAACATAGTAATACCTCCTTTATTTATCTATTCTCAATTCTTCTAGAAAATTGATTCATTCTCCTTCGTCGTCATAGGGGTCAAAATCAATAATTTCTCGACGGACCCATTCCTGAAATTGCTCCTTTATCACTGCCATCATTGACGACAATGATGGCAGTGTAATGTGTATCGGTTCTCCATACCTAAAGTCAGAAGGCATATCAGATCTCCCCGTAATTCGGTTATTGAAATTACCTTAATTGAGCTTGTTAGCAGAAAAAATCCCGTTATCATCAGGAAACTTCAGTAAAAGTTCAGGTTGATCTTAAAAGTAAAAGGCAACCGAAATTTTTTAGATTGCAGGGGGCAAGGGTTCACATCAAATGATTCACGGGTTAAAGGGATAGGGATTGAAATCTGAGATTTGGCATAAACTCCGCCAGCAACTAACCCCACTGAAACTTGTGGCGCTCCCCAGCTTACTAATACTGGGCCTAATCCTCGGTGGACGATGGGCAGGAGCCTTCCAATCCTGGGAACTGCAAGTTTTAGATTTCTTTCTGAAATATCAACCAACAGAACCCCAAGACAAGCGCATTCTACTGGTCACGATTGATGAGGACAGCATTCGCTCGATTGGCCGCTATCCCATTCCCGATCAGTATCTCGCCCAATCCCTCAACATTCTTCAAGAGCATGAACCTAGAGCAATTGGTCTGGATTTATTCCGAGATATCCCCGTAGATCCGGGTTCAGCAGACTTGGCCACCGCCTTTCAGGAGATGGAAAATCTATTTGGTATCGATAAGATCCTGGATGAGAATAAAAAAGAACTGGATGAGAACCAATCGGAACGAGTGAATCCTCCCCCCGGCTTACCCCTAGACCGAGTTGGATTTGCTGATGCCCCTGTCGATCTGGACGGTAGCCAACGTCGGGTCATGCTGGGAACTCAAACGAAAAAACAAGTCTTCCGATACTCCCTAGCATTACTCCTAGCCGAGAAATTTCTAATTGCCCAAAATATCCATCTAGATAATGGCATCAATGATCCCGTAGCCATGAGATTTAAGTCTGCGGAGATTCCTCGAATTCGACCTAATTTTGGGGGCTATATTCGCACCAATACTGGGAATGCAGATGTCCAAATGCTGCTCAATTTTCGCAACCATCCCAAAGCATTTGAGACTGTCTCATTTCATAAATTACTATCAGGCAATGTTTCACCGGATTCAGTCAGAAATCGTATCGTCCTGATTGGCATCACCACCCCTAGCTTCCAGGACTATTCTCCCGCTGCCATTCCCTCCATCATCTCTCCGAAAGCAAACTGGGTCTATGGCATTGAGATACATGCTCATGCCATTAGTCAAATTCTGAGTGCAACTTTAGATCAACGACCGCTGATCAGTACTTGGCCAGATTGGATAGAGTACCTCTGTATTTTGGGCGGCGGTCTAGTTGGCATCATTGTTGCCGCCTATATTCACTCACCTCGGTATACGATACTTGCGATCGCACTCTCCGCATTACTGGTATCCGGCATCAGCTATCTAGCACTACTTTGGGGATGGTGGCTCCCCGTAGTCCCAACCCTAGCCAGCTTTCTGCTAATCAGCCTCAGTCTAGATGCCTTCTATCAGTACGATCGCTTCATCCAAACCAAGGTCAAAGCCCAACAACAGACCCTTCGTATCCTGGAACAGGCCAAAACCGATCTGGAAATTCAGGTAGCCCAACGAACCTCCGAACTTCAACAATCAAATCTAGAGCTCAGCCAAGCCAAAGAAGCGGCCGAAATGGCCAGTCGGGCCAAGGGAAAATTCCTCGCAAAAATGAGCCACGAATTACGCACGCCCCTCAATGCCATTCTGGGGTTTAGCCAAATGATGGCCCAAGACACCACTCTCTCTGAAGCCAATCACAAACGCAATCGCTTAATTAACCAAAGTGGCGAGCACCTATTAGGACTGATCAACGACATTTTATCCCTAGCCAAACTAGAGTCAGGCAAACAAGAACTACGGGAAAGCCCCTTCAAACTCAGTACCTTACTGGAGACCGTAGAAGGCATCTTTCGACTTCGAATCGAACAAAAAGGATTAGTCTTTCGGGTTGAGTCTGCCCCCGAATTACCTCCTTCTCTCATCGGGGATGCCCAGAAACTCCGACAAGTCCTCATCAACTTGTTGAGCAATGCTCTTAAATTCACCCCGACCGGACACATCTCTCTCCGCATAGGGAGCATACCCACACCAGCAGGTTTGACATTACGGTTTGAAATTGAAGACACAGGCGAAGGGATTGCCGCTTCTGAACTGCATAAATTGTTTGTTCCTTTTGAACAAACTGAAAGTGGAGAGAAATCGAAAGCTGGCACAGGGCTTGGTTTACCCATTAGTCAACAATTCGCTCAGTTAATGGGTGGGGATATCAAGGTATCCAGCCAAGTCGGGCAAGGGACAACCTTCACCTTTACGGCCCAAGTCACCATCGCAGAGTCCGACAGTGACGCCAGTTTACAAAATATTGCAGACGAACTAACTCCCCCCAAACGACCGAATGATAGGGTTGAATCAGAAGCACTCCCCTCCGCAATCATTAGCCCCGAGATGATTGCTCAAGCCTTAGGCTCCATGTCTGCCAACTGGTTAGATGAGCTCCACCATGCCACCCTCCGACTCAAAGGCAAACAAGTGATCCAGCTTTTATCCGAAATGCCAGCGGAGTACGAATCAGTCTCCCACTATTTAATTGAGCTGGCAGAGAACTACGAATATGCTCACATTACCGAAGTTACGACCAAATTAACGCAAGACAAACCTTAAGGTCCGTTTCTATGAGCGACATCAATCATTCCAGTGAACCCATCCTAGAATTTGCAGAAAACTTAATCCTGCAAAAAACGGACACCTACTGCAGTGAACTTCAACGGCGTATCCTCAGTACGGCCTTGCAAGGAGAACGCAAAACCTACGATCAGCTCGCAGATGAATGTGGCTATTCCCCTAAATATGTCAAACAGGATGTTGCTCCTAAACTCTGGCATTTGCTGTCCCAAGCCCTAGATAAAAAAGTTTCAAAATCTAATGTGCGAATCATCCTCACTCAGGAGATGCGCAACACGACTCAAACCAGCAGTGCGCATAATCCATCCTCTAACGCCTCTATCGAGGCACCTCCACCCCCTGAACCCACTGTCCCCACTGGAAAAGTCAAAATCTTACTGGTGGATGACCAACCCCAAAATCTACGGTTGCTCACAGACGTATTAGAAGAACAGGGCTATGAAGTTCTCCAAGCTCTCAACGGCAATGTTGCTCTCCAGGCCGTGTCTCTCGATCGACCTCAGTTGATTCTCTTAGATATTCAAATGCCAGAAATGGATGGTTACACTGTTTGTCAAAAGCTTAAAGCTGATCCATCCACCCAAGACATTCCCGTAGTCTTCGTTAGCGCTCTGGATGAATCTTGGGACAAGGTCAAAGCCTTTTCTGTGGGAGGAGTAGATTACATCACCAAACCCTTCAAGGTCGTAGAGGTCTTAGCCCGAGTACAAAATCAACTAAAAATTCAACAACTCCAGCAAACGCTTAAGACTCAAAACGCACAACTCCACCAAGCAAATTTAGAACTGCAGCGTCTAGCTGCCCTGGATGATGTCACCCAGGTCGCCAACCGCCGCCGCTTTGACGCCTACCTTTTAACATCCTGGCAAGAAGCCATTCAAGACCAACACTCTTTGACGTTAATGCTCTGCCAACTGGATCATTTCAATTTCTATGGTTCAGGTGGAAATTCCCAAAAAGGAGACCAATATTTGTATCGCATTGCTCAAACTATCAAGCAAACTGTACATGGTCCGAATGATCTAGTGTGTCGATATGGCACCTTCACCTTTGCCATCGTTTTACCCCAACAGACTTCTGCCCAAGCTGAGGCAATTGCTCAAGAGTTAACCAAGCAAGTCAAGGAAGGAGAGGAGACCTTTTCTTTAAGTATCGGCCTCGCCTCCATCCAGCCCACATCAGATATAGGCATTGAGGCATTCATAGAAGCGGGTGATCGCAACCTACAGCAAGCAAGGAACAATGGCGGCAGTTGCGTATTCGCTTAAGTCTTGCTTGCAATATCAACGGCGCTGCAGTTTTAAGACATCTATAATTAATTCTTGGGCACGAATCTTAGAATTTGAATTGGATTTTCTCCGATATCTAGGGGGTAAGGTGGCCCCTTTTAGATCTGCATCATCCAAATTAACATCATGCAAAATTGCCCCAGTGAAATCGGCATTTTTAAGATTAGCTTTTTTGAAGTTCACCTTTCTCAGAACAGCAAACCGCAAATCAGCTCCTTCAAGATTAGCCTCTTGCAGATTGGTCTCTCTCAGAAAAGCGCCCTTTAAAGAGATGTTAGCTAAGTCTGCCTTCTTGAGATCACAGTTAAAGCAGGTTCGAGTTTGTTTAATCCTTTGCAAATGTTCAGGTTTCTCAGCTCTGACTGATGGTGCTAGGAATGTAGCAAGACTCCCCATCAAGAAAGAAATCGCAACTTTGCGACCTATTTTTTTGAGCCGACGGTTGCCCATGTTCTATAACTCCAACAGATGTAACAGCGGAGGAATCCCCCCTCAACAAAAGCGTATCAACCCTGAGTATGCCCCGAAGAGAGAACAGATTTGCATTTTCCTACCAGCCCAACTTAGAAATTATGAGGATGTCGAATCAGATTTAAGAACTCTTCTCGGGTTTTATGATCGTCCTGAAAGACCCCGACCATGGAGCTCGTTACCGTCCAGGAGCCCGGCTTTTGTACACCCCGCATCACCATACACATATGGCTAGCTTCCATAACTACCGCCACACCCTTGGGTTCTAAAGCCGTTTGTACCGCTTCTGCGATTTGGCGAGTCAATCTTTCTTGCACCTGCAGACGGCGAGAATACATTTCGACGATACGGGCCAGCTTACTCAGACCAATCACCTTCTGATTCGGGATATATGCCACGTGAGCCTTGCCGATAAAGGGCAACATATGATGCTCACACAAGCTAAAGGCATCAATATCTCGAACGAGGACCATTTCATCATGGCCTTCATCAAAAATGGCATTGTTCACCAAATCTTCTAAAGACTGCTGATAGCCACTCGTGAGAAACCGCATGGCTTCAGCCACCCGCTTCGGGGTTTTCAGTAAACCTTCCCGCTCTGGGTCTTCACCAACCCCTAGCAGCATCGTTTCTACGGCTCCCATCATCTCTTCTTTGCTAGCTTGACGATGGGTCTCTTTCTCCTTGGTCCGTTGAGATAAGCTGCGATCGGGGCGAAGCTGAGCGTTATTAGAAGTTGAGTTCATAGAAGAATTAGCTTGATCAGAAGGTTTAGGAGAAAAAGTAGTCATTGTTTCAGTTAATTGTAGGAAATTTGACAGAAGAGTTGGGGGTTGATAACGAAAAGGAGATTTAGAATGTCCCCGCGTTCGGCATCAAGACAAGCTCCTCAATCACCGCATTTTGAGGCATCTGGACAATATGTAAAATCGACTGAGCCACATTCTCAGGTTTGAGCATAGCGCTACGGTCAAAATCGGCATCTACGGTGTCTGTGTCCCACAAAGGCGTATTCACAGCCCCTGGGCAAACGGCTGTCACCCGAATCCCGTGGGGACGCTCTTCCTGGGCGAGGGACTTGGTCAACCCCATTAAGGCAAACTTACTGGCACAATAGGCCCCCCACTGGGGAAACGCCTGTTGCCCTGCAATGGAAACGATATTAATGATGGTGCCTTGCTGTTGCGATCGCATCCCAGGCAACACCGCTTGCACACATTCAAATACACTGGTCACGTTCAGACCCAGCACCCTTTGCCAATCAGCCAAAGGCATATCAATCAGCTCACCGGTATACCCCATCCCAGCATTATTAATCAAAATATCAATGGAGCCGACCTGATCTAAAAGTTGACTGATCTGAGACTTTACCTGGCCAACTTCAGACAAGTTAATCGCAACCCCACGGACTTCGACCCCTTGTTCTTGAAGAGTCTGCGCTAATTCATCCAGCTGAGCTTGAGAGCGGCTGACTAAAACCAAATCAATATTGGACGCAGCAAATGCTTCGGCCGTGGCCCGACCAATACCCCTGCTCGCTCCTGTAATCAGAGCTCGCAGTTTCCGTTGAGCAGTCATGCAAAATTCCTAAAATCAATACTCGGTAAAAACTTGCCCAACAACAAACGCTTCTGCGAGATGAACGAGCAAATCATTGAGGGACTTAAAAGACGGGTGTAGACTCCTTGAAGCTATCAGCGCAGATGAGAGGCAGTCAAAGCGCGTGAGCTTACGCTAATTGTAAACAAATGTTGCGCCCCTGTAATCATACCACTGGTTCAAGATGGAGCGCATACTCAAGGAAGCTGGGAAAAAATCCCCATATTCCGAAACTTATGATAGCGCTGTTGGCGACGCTCTTGGGGGCTAAGACGCCATAATTCTTCTAAATTACTTAAAATCGCAGTTTTAATAATATTTGCAGCCTTAATAGGATTAACATGCGCTCCTCCAGGGGGCTCAGGCAAAATTTGGTCGATTATCCCCAGTTCTTGCAAATCCGTCGCCGTAATTTTGAGGGCTTCCGCAGCTTGAGGGCCTTCTTGGGCATCCCGCCAAAGGATCGCCGCACAGGCCTCCGGTGGCGCAACGCTATAGATCGAATGTTCAAACATCAATAGCCGATCACCGACACCGATTCCCAAGGCCCCCCCAGATCCCCCTTCTCCAATCACAGTACAGATAATAGGTACATCGAGTCGGAACATTTCTCGGAGGTTGAGGGCAATCGCTTCGCCTTGGCCAAACTGTTCAGCTTCTAACCCGGCCCAAGCCGCAGGAGTATCAATAAAAGAGATAATCGGTAAGCCAAACCGATCCGCATGATCCATTAATCGCATGGCTTTCCGATACCCACTCGGAAAAGGCATACCAAAGTTGCGGGCTACATTATCCTTCGTGTCGCGCCCTTTTTGATGGCCCAACATCAACACAGGCTGGCCACCAATCCGACCCACACCGCCGACAATAGCTGGATCATCATGGCCCCGTCGATCGCCATGCAATTCCATCCATTCATCACTAATGGCATGGATATAGTCCAAGGTGCTGGGTCGCCGAGGGTGTCTGGCCAGTTGCAGCTCTTGCATTGGGGTTAAGCTGCTAAAAATCTCTTGCCGAAGCTGATCGGCTCGATCTTCGAGCTGAGTAATTTGATCGGTCACATCCACACCATTCTGCTCCGAAAGGTTGCGGATCTGCTCAATTCGATCCTCTAATTCAGCTAAGGGTTTTTCAAAATCAAGCAGTTGGAGTTTGCGATCGGAAACAGCCATTCGCAGATACCTAGTCAGAAGATAAACAATTCAGCCTTGTTGTCCTGATTAATAGTGCCAAAGACAATTAATCGATCCTATCAAGGGTGCCCTGGGCAACAAATACCCTCAAGCTGGCTTGATAACAAACTCAACTTCATTAAGAACACTTTAAAATACTACACAATAAAGGGGGACGCCACAGCGATCCTATCTCTAGAAATAGGGAAATCGCCTAAGCCATCACCATGCCACCATCCACATTAAAGACCTGGCCCGTAATATAGGCACTGGCAGGGTCAGCCGCTAAAAACCGAATCATACCGGCCACTTCCTCAGGTTGGCCATATCGACCCAGGGGGATAAATTTGATAATCTCTTCGGACCCTAACCCCTCCGTCATATCCGTGGCGATAAATCCAGGGGCCACTGCATTCACCGTCACTCCCCGAGACGCCATCTCCTTGGCCACCGTCTTGGTAAAACCAATGACCCCTGCCTTAGCAGCACTGTAGTTGGCCTGTCCTGGGTTCCCCATTTGTCCTGCGACCGAAGCAATATTGATAATTCGACCGGAGCGCTGTTTGAGCATCACCTTACTAACAGCCCGAGTACAGAGATAGACTCCAGTGAGATTGAGATTAATCACGGCTTGCCAATCTTCCGGCTTCATCCGTAACAACAAAGTATCTCGGGTAATGCCTGCATTATTAACCAATACATCGGCCCGCCCCCATTTATCGAGCACGGTCTTAAATAGGGTATCCACCTGATCAGCTTCTGCCACATTGGCCTGAAAGGCTAATACTTCTCCTCCTTGACCCGTAATTTCGGCGACGACAGCATCCGCTGCACCGCTAGAGTTGGCATAGTTAATGACGACTTTGGCCCCTTCACCTGCTAGGGCCAAAGCGGTAGCCCGTCCAATCCCTCGAGAGGCACCCGTAACGATTGCGACCTTATCTTGCAATGAATTCATGAACGGTTCTGAGCCAAAAAATCTGCTCAACTATCTTATGACATTGCGGGGGCGGAATCGATGTATCAGTGGGCTATGCCGCAGCCCCACTAAACTTAATTTTGAGGTAATCTTCTTCCATCTTGGCCCCGGCAGGCTGCATTGCAGCAAGAGCTTGGGGCAGAACCAAATTACGGCGGTGATTACCAATTCTGATATTCAGCTCATCGGCTGTTTTACTCAACTCCACTTGGCTTTTGGGGATTCCGGGGAGATACACTTCTAAGCTGTACTGTCCCTGCTCCTGAATCACTCTTAAAGTGGTCTCCTTGTGATAGACCTGAGTCGGATCTTCTTGGTCATATAAGGTCTCTTTCAAGCGCTCCAGTGCTTCTAACCCACACATCTCTTCTTGAAAGAGGGGCACTTCTTTGACGGGCAAGGGCTGGAAGTTATCGTGAATTTCCTGGCGATATTGGTTCTGGTTCTGTTTCCAATGCATAAAGAACGGATCAGAGACATGGTCAGGAATAATTCGGTTGGCCACCACCATATCCGTGGAGACGTTATACAGGCTCAAATAGGCATGGGCTCTCAAAGATTCCTTGATCACCATTTTTTCTGGATTGGTGACTAGGCGAACGGAGGTTTGGGTATTGTCTGTCAGTACTTTCTCTAGGGCTTCAATCTGCTCATAGAACTCATAGGGGGCATCCATCACTTCTTCGTCAGGCAGTGAGAATCCGACAATAGGCTTAAAGAAGGGCTCTACCAGAGGCCTGAGGGTCACAGACATGCGCTGGAAGGGCTTATAAAACCGACGCATATACCAGCCGCCCACTTCCGGCAAGCTTAGGAGACGAAGGGCCGTCCCGGTCGGTGCTGAGTCAATCACGAGGACATCATAGGTGCCCTCATCGTAGTGACGCTTCATCCGCACCAAGCTGAATATCTCATCCATACCGGGGAGAATGGCCAGCTCTTCCGCCTGTACCCCTTCAAGTCCTCTGGCCTGCAGCACCTGGGTAATGTAGCGTTTAACCGCACCCCAATTTCCTTCTAATTCGAGCAGGGCATCTAACTCAGCCCCCCACAAATTAGGTTTAACCTCCAGGGCTTCATGGCCCAGCTCCATATCAAAGCTATCGGCTAAAGAATGGGCTGGATCAGTACTGAGAACAAGGGTCTTGTAACCCAGCTCGGCACAGCGGAGTCCAGTAGCAGCAGCAACGGAGGTCTTACCAACCCCACCTTTGCCAGTCATTAAGATTACGCGCATGGGTTACTTACAATCGCCTTGGGCATTAACAC
Organism: Acaryochloris sp. CCMEE 5410; assembly: GCF_000238775.2. Taxonomy (NCBI): domain Bacteria; kingdom Bacillati; phylum Cyanobacteriota; class Cyanophyceae; order Acaryochloridales; family Acaryochloridaceae; genus Acaryochloris; species Acaryochloris sp. CCMEE 5410. Next base: position 768,850 of record NZ_AFEJ02000001.1, read on the forward strand.
ACTAAGTTGGGCTAAATAGCTTAACCTCTCTTTACATTACTCTAATCTATTTAACTCAATAGGTGGGGCCAACTGAGGAGAATAGGAAACATCTTGCTGATGGAGTCAGGAATGTTTAAACTTAGCGACCGTCTTAGGCTAGTTTGTCTTGCCTGCTGGAAAAAAGAACGTCTTCTATCCTTCACAGCCGATTCAAAGCTAGAGGTGAAGAGATAGCTGGAATTTCGTAACATAGAAGATGTACTAAGTTCCCTAAAGTAACAATGTTTTTAACCTGGATGGATTCGAACAGTTGGCTTATCGAAATGGCCGGACAACGAATCCTTTTAGATCCTTGGTTGGTTGGGCCGTTGGTGTTTGGGAATCAGCCTTGGTTCTTTAAGGGTGAGCGGGCCAAAACAATTGATATTCCTGAATCGATTGATCTAATTCTGCTCTCCCAGGGGCTTCCCGACCACGCTCATGTCCCCACGTTGAAGCAGTTGGACCGATCAATCCCGGTCGTGGCCTCCGAGAATGCCACTAAGGTCGTGGAAGAATTGGGCTATACCGATGTCACTCCCCTGGCCCATGGCGAAACCTTTGCTTGGGCAGACCGACTCCAAGTCCAGGCATTGCCCGGTTCACCGATTGGACCATTCCTAGTCGAGAATGCCTTAGTGCTCACGGACCAAGCCTCCCAAAGTCGTATCTACTATGAACCCCATGGTTTTCATTCTGCAGCCATTGACCAGCTGGAAGCGGTAGATGTAATTATTGCTCCCATCCAGGACTTAGTACTACCCCTCTTGGGCCCCTTTATTCAGGGAGGAGACTTTGCCCTAGAGGTGGTGAAAAAGCTCCAGCCTCAATTTATTCTGCCCACTGCCTCTGGAGGCGAAGTTGAATATAGCGGCATGTTAGATAAATTGTTGAGTATGGAAGGAACCATTGATGGATTTCGTCAACGCCTGCAAGAGAACGGCTGTGATACCCAAGTTCTGAATCCTTCTCCTGGCGACCGAATCGAAGTCCCTCTTTCTTCTTCAGTGCTGAGCTAAACATGCTAAAACAGCTTGACGACAGAGACCTCGTGGTTGACAATCACCTGGAAGGTTGGCTTAGATTATTCTTCCCTCGCTGTAAGTGTTCCTCTGAGCAGGAGAGTAGGCATGGATAAACCCAATTACTTTCATTGGTGGCAGAAGTTATCTGTTCCCTCTCGCCTACTGATGATCGGCTTAGCCGCACCTATTGTAGCCCTCAATTTTTGGACCTTAGCTTCTATCTCCAATTACTTTGGGGTGTTGATCGGGATTATTGTGGTGGCGTCACTGCTAGCATTTCTCCTTAACTACCCAGTGAGTTGGTGCGTTCAGCGGGGACTACGGCGAGAACCGGCATCGATTATCGTGGCGTTATTAGCCATTTCCATCCTATTTGGTATTGGCATTGTCCTGATTCCGATCGCATTTAATCAGGCCCAACAATTGGCTAATCGCTTACCTGATTGGCTAGAATCAGGCCGGCAGCAGCTAATCCTACTCAGTCAGCAGGTAGAGGAACGAGGGGTCTCCCTCAATCTGGATGTCTTGGCGGTTCAAGCCTTTGATCGACTCCAGGGTCAACTCCAAGCTCTAACCAAAAGTCTGCTCAATATCGCGTTAGGAACGGTCAGCAGTGTTTTAGATATTCTGATCGATGTCCTTGTAACGGTAATTCTGACCTTTTATCTCCTCCAACATGGTGATGAACTCTGGGACAGTTTGATTGATTGGCTACCGGAAGAAAGTCAACAGCCTGTGTCCGAAACCCTTCGCTCTAGCTTTCAGAATTACTTTATTGGTCAGCTGCTGTTTGGTATCTGCATGACTTCGGTTCTCGTGCCCACTTTTTTAATCCTGAAAGTACCTTTTGGCCTACTGTTCGGCCTCACTATTGGTACGATGGCGCTTATCCCGTTTGGCGGGACTGTCGGTATTATTCTGGTAACGTGCTTGGTCACCCTGCAAAATATTTGGCTGGGCCTCAAGCTCTTAGCTGCAGCAGTAGTGGTTCAGCAGATTTTAGACAACTTAGTTGCCCCCAGAATTCTAGGCACCATGACGGGGCTCAATCCGGCTTGGGTGTTTATTTCAATTCTAATCGGGGCTAAGGCGGGTGGATTGATTGGGGTTGTGATTGCCGTGCCCACGGCTGTGGTGATTAAAACAGCATTGATCAGTTTGCGATCGCGGATGGTATCACCCGATTCAGCAGCCACTCCAGATATTCCTGTGGTCTCTGTAGAATCAGAAACCAAAGCCCAGCCAGTATCCCGTATCTCTTAAACCTCAGATCTTTTTTTTCGAACCGTTCTGACCTCTCTCTACAAAAACGGTATCCAGTCCCATACCCATTGGAAAGATTTCAGGAACGGCATCTTATGGCTAATCAACCAGTTACTTTGATTGCTCTGGGGCTTGAGTTCATTGGGAACTGATTGGCTGGGAACCACAGGAATAGAAGGCTGCTGCCAAAATACAATGCTTTTATTCAAGGGTTGAACTGTTGTCCCAGGATAATAAAAATTGAGGATTTTAGTCGCCGACCAGCCTAAATTACTGAGGTGATACGATCCCGTCTGACTTAGACCAACACCATGGCCAAAGCCTCCACCAATAAAGGCATATCCTTTAAGAATTTTCTGAGGTTTAGCAACCGACGTTGCGCTAGTCAACTGCACCGATGCCGTTGATTCCGGGTTGGATTGAGTCGTGTTTGCTGGTTTAGGTTTTACGGTTTGATACCTAGGCTCAACGTAAAAGAGCAAGCTATTGGGAGCTTCAAATCCCCGTAGAATATCATCCTTGGCTAAGGCCAAAGTGCCTATATCCGTGGTGACCTGCAATTTCTGGACTCTGCCACCGTGGGACCTCTCCACCACTTCCAGCTTTTGAATAGTTTTGAAATTAGCCAAGGGATGCTTAGTCTGACGCAGAAATTTCCGCAAAAACCCATTTAGTTCAGCAATAGGGGTTTCTGTCTGCCAACGAAAAGTCTTCCAAGACGCTTCATTAAACCCTTGTTTCAGGTTAATAAAGGCTTTCAAATTCGACTCTTCAGCTAAGCTGCGGGTGGTCAAATCCCACGTGCCCCTGGGTAGGGCATCAATTTTTGCCGTTAGATAAGGGCGAGGGGTTCCTTCCCAAACCTCCTGAAAAGCAGCCGTCACTCCACCCGTGGTGGAAGAATAAAGGGCATCCACTAGCTCATCGTTATGGGTTAGCACCTGTCCCGTTGTCGCTTTAATGGCGCGATCCACAATGGGATCGGTTTTAGCAATTCCCTTATAAACTTGGCATTGGGTATCTGCACATAGCTCATAACCATCTATCTGAAAACGTCTCAGGTTACGCAAAGCATAGGTGCGGGCAATAATAGTTTGCGCCTCAATGGCTGTCGTAGGCGCATTAAAGCCAATTTCATAGGGAACAACCCCTCGAAGATAGGTTTCCGTTGGCACCCTATTTACCAAGGTATAAGTCCCATAGGTATTGGGCTGAAATCTTAAACTGCCATAATGCAGCTCGTCGCCCACCTGAAACTGCTGTTTCTTACTGGTGATACTGACAATACTGCGTTTGAATTGATTACCATTGGTGACAAAACTGAGCTGCGGCTTGTCACGCAGCCGTCGCCGATGGAGGAACACATTGTCATAGCCTTGTTGCTTCAGGGTATCGATTAAGAGAATCCGATCGGCTGCAGTGGGATATTGATCGCGCTTTGCCCACACCTGCCACTGTTTGGGCTGGGCAATTTCCACCGGAATCCCCAAGGCCTTCAATTCATTGGCTTTTGTTTCGGCTGTTTCAAAACTCCGATGAACACTCAAAACCACCCGTTCTTCCCATCTAGGCTGCTCTAAGGGAATGGGCGTAATCGCAAACTCAACTTTATTTGTAGTTAGGGTCTGTAGCCGTTTACCCGTCGTAAATTGAAGGGTCAGTTGGTCCCCTGGAAGCGCTTCAACCATCAGTTTATCCGTAGTTTTGCGACCAAAACGCTGCTTAATACTGACTTTGATGCGAGGATTAAGGGGTTGTGTATTAACGGCTTGAGCCCATACCTGACCCGAGCTATTCCAATCAGTAGAGGTCGCAAATGGCTCTAACACGGCTCCATCGAAAACCAAACACACACTGGCACTTGCCAATATGGGCACCCACCAACGACGTCTAAAGCTTCCGAGTAGAGAGGGGAACGGCTGAGCCAAATTTCCAGTCATATTTACGATAGTTCGCGCCATAGAGTTCACAAGGGATTTGCCAGCAGGTCGGTCCAGTCAGTCCTGAATTCTGAGTTTGACCTCACTAACGCTTAACAACATTCATTTCAATATCGATTGAGCCTACGCCACACCTTTAGTAGTCCATAAAAACTTTTGTTTTTTGCGTTAAATTATTAAGTCAGATAAAGTTTTTTGTAGTTCAGACAAGATAAAAGACAAAGTATAATTCTAGAGAACCATCTCTCTAGATATAGTTTTTTAGTTCCAAAAATGAGTGCAGGATTCTGAATTCATCTAAAATTTCCACTCAATATCACTGAAATTGAAACACCACGATTATCCTTTCACTCCAAGACGCAAACTGACCTCAGTGGGTTTCACACTAACTGAAACGATTGTCCTAGTCGTCATTATTGGTATCTTCGCGACCCTATCTACTCCCAGCTTTTTGGGTTGGCTCAATCAGAAAAAAGTGGATGATGCCCTCGCCAAAATAGAGGGGGCCATTAAAGAAACCCAAAGGGAAGCTATCAAACGAAGCCAGGATTGTACGATAAATATTCCTAAGGGGATTAATCAGACGATTACTGGAAGTTGCCTTTCGACCGGTAATCGAGAAATAGACGAAGTGACCATTGATCATTCTGCCAGTGCTGACCCTTGGACCATCTCTTTTGACTTTAAGGGCAGAAACCGAACGCCAAGTACAGATCCAGGTACGTTATGGCTAACTATCCCTAATAGTTCAGTGCAGCCTAAATGTATGACGATTTCAGTAGGTATCGGTTTAATGAGAGCAGGTGACTATAACGACACAACTTCCCCTAAATGCCAAGCACCATGATACCTTCAGTTATCTCCTCCAAACAGTTCTCACGTCAATTCAAACGTCACCAATTAGCAGGGTTTACCCTTCCAGAGTTATTGGTCGCGTCCCTGATTACCAGCTTAGTGCTGACTGCAGCAGGGTTTGGTCTAGTTCGCATTCTCCAAGCCAGTCAAAAATCAACCGCAGAACAGGAACGGCAATCAGAGCTGAACCGAGCCCTCAATTTTATGGCGGATGACATCAAGGAAGCGACATCTGTTGAAGTTGCTTCAGATCCGTCCTACCTCTTAAAACTTATTAAAGCGGATAGTTCTGAAATCGTTTACTATACCGGCACTAGCTCCAGTTGGCGTGGTCGGGTGGTGTATCGCAAGGAAATTGCACCAACTACGATGAAAGCTTATGCATTGGTTGATGCGATCGCAAATGTAAATCCGACCTGCACAGGCAATGGGGGAGACACTGACGGGAATCAAGGACTCAAAGTTTTTGTCCAAGATAATGCCTACGTCAAACTCTGCTTAGTTGGCGAACTCAGCGATTCCAGAACCTTACTCCTTGAAACGCAGGCTTTCACCAGAGGTTCTTAGGTATACCAACAGGTAATTCTTGCCCTCTTTTGATGATGAAAGTCATACCTTGGATGAAAGAGGGTATCAAGGAAGTCTAGCGGTAAAAAAAATTTTACCTATCACTGTAGTGATAGCTTAAAGTCCAAGCTCGTGTTTCCGGCTTGGTGTCTTTGTCATAACCCAAATTCTTCAGTCGGCTCTGTAAACAGCTCAAACTCATCAACTAAACCAATACCATTACCACCCGTTAAATATCGGACACCAATAAATACACCACTGTCAGTCTGTTCAATTTGAATAGCTATACAAGGCGTTCTTTCACCTGTTTTTAGATCTTTATATATCGCACATAAAGGCAGTTCAACATCGTAGGCTTCACTGCCAGAGGGTATAAAAAATACAGCTTTGCCATTTTCAACATCGTCTTCAGTTGCGACTTTACCTGAAAGGCATGGTACATCCTTCCAATCTTTTATATCTATTGCTTCCCACATAAACTCTCTACAGTGGCCCTCAACAGAGAGATTTGCTTAAGTTCTCCAACTAACGAAATGGGGGAGAATACATCAATCCACCATTACTCCACAGTTGGTTTTGGCCCCTGGGTAAATTCAGTTTAGTGTTTGGCCCCAAATTGCGATCGTAAATTTCGCCATAGTTGCCCACATGCTTGACGATTCTGGCAGCGAAGTCTGGGCTGAGGCCTAAGCTTTTCCCCAATTCTTCTTCCGTGCCCAAGAAGCGCTTGACGACGGGATCCTCACTTTTAGCAAAAGACGCTAAATTATCTTGTTGAATTCCCAGCTCTTCCGCTTCAACCGTGGCATTGACCACCCAACGGACGACATCGGCCCATTCCACATCCCCATCTGCAACCGCAGGGGCTAGGGGTTCTTTGGATAGAACCTCATCCAGAATGGTATGACTTTCAGGCTTGGGCAGAGCCGTTCGACGGGAGATCAGTTGAGATCGATCAGAGGTCACCCCATCACAGCGGCCTTCTGCATAGGCAGCATAGGCAGAGTTAATATCTTCGTATACAACAAGCTTATAGTCCACCTTACGCTTGCGCATTTGATCCTTTAAATTCTTCTCGTTGGTGGTACCAGTCTGAGTACAAACCGTCCGATTTTTGAAATCCTTGAGGGTCTTGATACCGCTATCTGCTTTGACCATTACCCCCTGACCGTCATAAAACACCACAGGTGCAAACGCCATCCGCACCGAACTGTCTCGATCAAGAGTCCAAGTTGTATTCCGGCTGAGAACATCCACCTCCCCAGTCTGAACCGCAGCAAATCGCTCTTTGGCATTTAAGGGGCGATACTCCACCGCATCAGGATCATCAAATAACGCAGCTGCAATCGCACGACAAATATCCACATCTAAGCCCGAATAGTTGCCTTTTTCATCCACAAAGCTAAAGCCCGGCAACTCGCCGCTGATACCACAGCGCACCTTCTTCTGAGCTAGCACCTGCTGCAACCGGCCTCCAGCAGATTCAGAACTACTACAGCTCCCCAGGGCCAATGCGACCAGAAGAGCTGCACAGAGAGAAGAAAATTTTCTGATCATAAATTGATGTCGTTCGTACGTTCGATAGACTTTCCGTTCAGGACAACCATCCCTATAGGTCCCCCCTTAGCCTACAACCTTAAATCCCAGAAAATCTTAGAAATCGGGTTCGAGACTCAAGAGCTAAAGGGAAGCTATCGAACAAGTCTGAACAATACGCTCGGCTTTAGCGAGATCGGCGAGTCGCTGACACTACGTCGAGTAAAGGCTTGGCGCGATCATAGTAATGCCCTTGAGCATAATCAATACCCACATTTGCGATCGCATCTAGAACAACATCCGACTCCACATGCTCAGCAATCGTCTGCATACCCATCACCTTGGCCACATTATGAATCGACTCCACAATGCCCCGAGAAATTTGATCTTGGGCAATATCCCGGACCAACAACCCATCGATTTTCACAAAATCAACGGGCAGATGTTTCAAATTCATAAAGGCAGACATATCACTACCAAAATTATCTAGCGCGATCTGGCATCCCATGGATTTGAGAAAACGGCTCAATTCCACTGTAGACGTCAAATGACTCAGAGCCACATTTTCAGTCACCTCAAAGCAGAATCGCTGCACATGACGATTGGAATGAGAAAATTGTTTATCCAAAAACTCAAACAGTTCTCCATTGCGGCAGGTCGCGCTAGACAAGTGAATAAAGAACCGGGCATCCAGTTCATCCAAAGCAGGCATAGTTTCCAAATTAGCCAGCAAGTTATTAATCACCCACCGATCAATTCGAGTCATAAAGTCATACTGTTCCACCATGGGTAAAAACAAACTGGGGGAACAAACAATACCAGGCTGATCCTGTAACCGCAATAGAATCTCATAACTGCAGGACTTTTGCCCCCGGCTTAAGGGATAAATGGGCTGAGCATAAAGCTTAAATTGGTCCTTATCTAAAGCCTTTAATAGTCGACTTACCCAATGCAGGGTCTGGTTTGAGTGGAGGTCTGGGTCTGCACACCCCGTATGATGGATCTGGACTCGATCTTTCCCTTGTTCTCGCGCGAAATGGAGGGCTTGATGCACCGCTTCAATCAGCAAAGACGGTGCAACTTTTGCCCGAGGAATTTGACAAGCCACCCCTAAACTCAGGGTGATCGGGGAATTCGTTACCCCTAAACTTTCAGGGGGGAACGGCACCGACCTGACCCCCGTGCGAATCGCTTCTGCAAGATAAGTGGCACCGGCCAAATCGGTATTGGGCAACAGAATCATAAAGGTTCGCCCACTATAACGAGCCACGCAATCAGCAGGGCGTCTGGCAACTTTTACGATCTCTTCAGCAACCCGCTGCAAACAGTAATCGCAGACTTCAGCCCCATATTTCTCTTGATAGGCTGGTAGATTATCAATTTCACACAAGACTAAAGATAAATGGGAGCCTTCTCGCGTCAAGCGATTCCATTCCGACAGGTACACTTCATCAAACCGACAGCGGTTAAAGACGCGGGTAACCTTGTCCACCTCCGCTAATCGTTCTAGCTCCTGTTGAGCAATTTTAAGTTGCCGGGTGAGGGCATCAAGGGTGAGATCTCGATATCCAATTTCAACCGATTGATGCTGCTGTTTCAGGGCATATTGAATCGAACGGCAAAGGGAAGTGCTATCAAACTGCCCTTTCACTAGAAAATCCAATGCTCCTTTTTGGAGAGCCTCTTCCACCAAAGATTGATCAGTATTGCCGCTTAAAATAATTAATGGCTTGGCAGGAAAAGCTTGGTGGACTTGATAAAACGTCTCTAATCCTTGAGCATCTGATAAACATAGATCCAACAGGATTAAGTCAATTCCCTCTCTGTGATTGAGAAGATTAATGCCATCAGACAAGGTTTTGCTATGCTCAATTTGAATCGGGAAAGCCTGCTTGACTGCCAAGTATCTGCGTACAAGCTCCGCATCTTGATCGTCATCCTCTATCATCAAGATTTGCGCACTAGCCTGCATACCAACCCCCCCGATGTTGCCATCACATTTCACAACTGAATATCAATCGACAAGCCAATCCAAACAAGATAACCCTGTGGTCGATCTAAAAATTTCAAATAAACCTTAGCTAAAATTTTGTCTTTTTGCCTCTGTACCTCTAGATTTTTCCCAATAACCAGCTCATACTCTAGTTTATTAAGAAATTGTTACGCTTAATAGTAAATTGTGAGGCCGGATTTTGAAGAGAATTTAGCGTTATACCTCCTTGATTAGGTGGAATCCTAACTCAACCAAATTTCTCTTCAAAAGGGCTACATCCAAGGTCCGTTTGAATCCACCCAATCATATTGCCCCTTTTGCGACCCTAAACTAAAACTCCCAAATTTATTCATGATAAAAAGGGAATTTTATGGGACTACACAGTCCTGTAGGCAAGCTCGGATAACATCTTCAGCCCCCCCTTGAATAAGGTCGATCGGAACATTCAATTCATCAGATAGCTCCGCGACAGTCATATCATCCAGGAATTGAGTGGTTCCATACTTCAGCATTAAGGTCGGCAAGAGTAAACCATCCCCTAAAGGTTGATGGCGTAAACCCGATAAAATATCTTGTCCGGTTAGAAGTCCCGTCACGGTCATCGTTTGCCCCCAATAATCACTTCGAAGTGGGGCCAGAGTGATCGTCAGGCCTTTGACTTGATTTAAACGCTGCACAATGGGCTGAAAAGCGTTTTCCACCGTATTTCCCACCACCCAAGTCAAGCGCTTCGCAACAGGAATATGGGAGGGCAAAGCGTTAGCCGCTCGATCAAACTGCGACAGAAATTGCCGAATTGACCCCACGCCATTATCAATTTGCGGATAGTCTTCGTAGTGGCTCTCAGGCGGCAGATCTTGTCCAGCAATTAAAAACCACTCGTCTGCTAACCAAGCAAAGGTTGTCCCAAACTGATTTTGAAACTGGGTCTGAAGCTGCTGGACTCGCTGAATCACGGCGATGGCATCAGTCGGCTCGACTGGATTCAGTTCATCCTCGGGCGGGCGAAATCGGGTTAATCCAACGGGGACAACCGCAACAGACGCCACTGCAGGCACCTCAGACTGATGAAATTGAGCCAGATCCAGAATGGTTTGTTGCAAAATCTCACCATCATTGATGCCAGGGCAAACCACAACCTGAGCATGAATCTGGAGTCGTCGCTGCTGAAACCACTGTAATTGGTCCAGAATTTGGCCAGCTCGAAGATTTTTCAGCAGCCGTATGCGCACGTCTGGATGGGTCGCATGGACAGACACATAGAGGGGAGATAAGCGCATTGCCTCAATACGGTCCCATTCATGGGGGGGGATATTGGTTAGGGTTAAATAACTGCCATACAAAAAGCTGAGGCGATAATCGTCGTCTTTGAGATAAAGGCTGGATCGCAGCCCTGGCGGCTTTTGATCGATAAAACAAAAGGGACAGTGATTATTACACTGAATCAATCCATCAAACAGGGCCGTCTCAAACTCCAGTCCCAGTTCAGAATCAAAATCTTTTTCGATTTCCACCTGATGGGGTCGGCCTGCCGCATCCAAAACCTCAAGGGTCAGAACCTCATCTGCACAGAGAAACCGATAATCAATCAGATCTCGGGGCACTTCGCCATTGATCGATACCAAGCGATCGCCCGGTTCAAATCCGACTTCTGCTGCGATCGAATCGGGGACCACTCCTGAAATCAAAGCTGGCTGAATCGAAGACTTACTCATTCACGAATTGATAGGGCTTAATCGCCGAACGCTCAGTCGATCTTAGCGCCTAACACGCTAGCTAACAGGGCCTGCTGGGTGTGTAAGCGATTCTCGGCCTGATCCCACACGCGGGACTGTGCCCCTTCCATCACGTCTGCTGTAATTTCTTCTCCGCGATGGGCAGGCAAGCAATGGAGGACAATGGCATTAGGATCCGCTTTCGTCAAAAGAGATTCGTTCACTTGATAGGGCTGAAAGATAGGAATCCGATTGCTGGCCAACTCTTCTTGGCCCATACTGGCCCAGACATCGGTATAGAGGGCATGAGCCCCATCGACGGCTTCTTGAGGGTCGGTGGTGATCAGTACGGAACTGCGATCGCCCGCCAGTATCTTCGCTTTCTCAACAAAATCAGGAAGAGGCTGATAGTCCGGGGGAGTCGCGACTCGGATATTTACCCCGACTAGGGCACATCCCAACAGCAGGGAGTGGGCGACATTGTTGCCATCCCCTAAATAGCTGAGAGTCAAGCCTTCTAGCTGTCCAAACGCTTCTCGTAGGGTCAACAAATCCGCAAAGATCTGACAGGGATGTTCTAAATCTGTCAGGGCATTAATCACAGGAATTGAAGCATAGTTCGCAAAGATGTTTAAATCCTGCTGTTCATAGGTGCGAATGGCCAAAACATCCAAGTAGCGATCTAAGACCCTAGCCGTATCCTCTAATGGCTCTCCTCGACCCACTTGGGTGGCATCCGGTCTCAAATCAATCACCTGTCCCCCTAAACGGTACATGCCCACAGAGAAACTAACCCTTGTGCGGGTAGAAGCCTTGGTAAATAGCAACCCCAGGACCTTGGGACAATGGGGTTTGACCTGTCCCGCCTTGATTTGAGCCGCCAGTTCCAACAAACCATCAATTTCTGGGCTTGTTAAGTCTGCTAAACCTAGCAGATCTCTTCCTTTAAGACTTGCAGTATCGGTAGACATAGACTCTAGATCAGGCTTGGGGAACTACAACAGCTAAGGCACCAAAATAGTGGAAAGATCCAGAATACCTTATTCAAGCCAGCCCTGTCTTTCCAGTTATTCCCTTGGCGTCTCTTCGACCGGAACAGAAGTAACCTCTGGTGGGAATGAAGGTTCAGGCTGCGCAGTCTGCTCGGGGACGGGGGCAGGTTTAGGGGGCGCTGGCGAAGACCCCGGCGAAGAAAGTTGAGCCCCTGATGGCTGGGGAGGCGGAGCTTTGGGGGAGGGCTGGACTTTTGGAGAAGACTGGGCAGAGGGCTTTTCCTGGGAAACGGGGGGCTTGGGCTTAGTGGGGGTTTCTTTCGGGTATAGCGCGGCTGATCTAGACGTTTCACCAGTGTCTTGATGGTCTCAAGTGAAGCCTTATTTTTTCCCGTCTGCTGCTGAGCCCAAACCAGGGCTGTCTTCGGATCATCCTGTACATGGCGGATAAGAGTCCCCCATGTGATCGCATCTTGATTCTTGGGATTGACCTTTAATGAAGCTTCTATTCGTGCAAATAAGCGCCCTGGATCGGTAGCCAGCATGGCCCTCACTTCTACTGGATCCGTTTGGGGGGCTTGAAAGAGCTTCAGGGCCGCACTCCATTCTCCATTCACCAGCCGAGCCACAATCGTTTGCACTCGACTCGCCGAAATTTGCTGGGCTTGAGACTGGGCGACAGCCGCATGGAGATTGATATAGTCCAATTGGGCTTGAGCCTTAGGCGACCAGCGACGCGACTGCCTTTTTTTGACTGCCAACAACAGCTTTTGAGCTGGAGACCATAAACCACTTCGAGCCAGCAACAAACTTTGGGTATAGCCTGAATCAACGAAGGCGGGCTTGGCTAGGGAAATATGTTCTACCTGCAAATCCCCTGTTGGCGCAGGGTGCAGCCAATAGACTGCATATTGTGGTTCTAGACCCACCGTTTGTTTGACGACCAACTCTGGCTGCTGATCTCCCGTTACTTGACGCCATTGAGGATATTCCCCCGAGGGGCTAGCCCAATTCAACATCAAGACCAGCCGAGCTTCATCAGGATGGAAATACAACACTTGGCCATAGGTAGCCGTTGCACTCCCTTCCGTTCTCAGCCCCGTCAATCGTAACCAAGTCCCTGGCTTAGGAGCAGGATTATAAACCTCGACCCGAGATAAATTGAGAGGCCGGGTGGATCCTGTCACCAAACGTGGGTTACGAGCTAAGCTCACTAGCTGTTCTTCTGTAGGGCCACGTACTGGCATCCGATCCAGCAAACGGTAATAGCGTTTGCCCTGGAACAGTCTCAGGAGAGAGGGCAGTTTTAATGAACGGTACACCTGCAAAGATTGGATGTTCTGGCAAGGAGGCTGAGAACAGTTCTTGCCATAGATAGGGATCAAAATATCTTTAGTGACGGGTCGGGAAAGGTTGGTATTGCCATTAGCCGCTAACACAATTGGCTTTCCTGGCGACTGTTTCTGATCCTGGAGACGCTTTAAAATTTGCTGCAAGGTACGGGGTTGATGGGCAGCGGTTTGTTTCCCTTTTGTGGTTGGCAAATACTGATTCAACCAAAACGCCACATCTGGATCCGTAATGACTTGGTAGCTTAACCAAGCCAAGCCCACGACCGTGGTAGCGATACCCGCCAATAGCAGCAAATTCAGACTAGACCGGAGTTTATGTAACGGTCGAGAGGTCTGAGAACGAGCAGATGGTGTAGGAGTACGCGGAGTTGCAGGTACGTAAACGATTTTGCCGTTTCGCACCTGGCGAGAAAATTTTTGATTAGTGCTCACTTCAGACGCTAAAAACTATATCCAGACTCTTCAAGACGATGACGGAAGTTTGTCAGAATATCCATCAGATCTTGTTGACCGGCAGCAGGCACCAGATCAATTAATGGTAGTTTCCGTTTACCACCCCCCAGGGGCACAGAAATATCTGATAACACTTGCAGGATCTGAGGTTCCTCCAATAATCCGTTTTCCAAAAGGTTACAAAATTGCTCTGCCAACGACTGATGCAGATGGGCATCACTCAAAAAGAGGTGCCATTTGGCCACATCTATGTAGATTTTTTCACCAATATCTGCGGCGAGGGCTTCTACGTCTACAGTTGCAATTTGGTCTGCCATAGCTTAGGGTACCCCCAGTTTTAGGGGTGGATAGCGTGAACTTCAGAATTCACTTGGATTATCCTCTCTAGGATAGCCTTTGATTTTAAAGACCCTCGGTTTCTTTATGAATAGGACGCAACTTGCAAAAAATACCCGGCAGAACAGAGTAAAACTATTGCTTCCCTGACAATTTCCTGTTGCGGATGGCTATCCATTCACTAATCGTTCAATCTCAATTTGGATGTCGGCAAAAGCCAAAGGAGAAATCATACCGGCGGTTAGCACCCATTCAGTGGTGTAACCACCCTGAACCAAATCTCGGTACACGATGAGCTGGCTTTGTCTCAGGTTAACCACCCAATATTCGGGAATACCGGCTTCAGCATAGGCCATTTTTTTCTGGCCCAAGTCTTTGTCCAGGGTGGTTTGAGAGAATTCAATCAGCCAAAAAATATCTTCAGGATAGGGATGGTGGTCTAGATAAATTCGTCCTAATGATTTGACAATCGCAAGATCTGGAGCGGGTTCCGAGGCGTTCGGTAACGTGATCGGTTTAGCATCTCGAACTTTAACTCGGTTGCCTAGCAAATCCCGCAGATAATCCCCTACTTCAGTGTTGTAATAAGCATGGGACTCACCCTCGGGTGGCATAACAACAATATCCCCTTGCAATAACTCCACTGGCTGATCGTCTAAAATCCCAGCGTCAATCGCCTGGTGATAGCGTTCCACCGTCCATTTGTAGGTTGTTGCAGTCATAGCTGCCTCAAGTACCTTGCTACCAGTATGGCATAGGGAAATCTACAGCCAGCCACTAAGGCCGCTCAAAGGGTTTGAGTTTCTGGTCCAACAGTCGTTGAATCCGATCGGCTTTATTTTCTAGGGATTCGACCTGGTTATCTAAAAGCTGCTTTGATTTCAGTTGATCCTGCTTGGCTTGATTTTCGTTCCCGATGAGCTTGTGAGCAAGCCCTCGATTAAAATAGGCTTCGGCATAGTCCGGGTTAAGGGCGATGGCTTGGTCGTACTGGGCGATCGCATCTTGGTATTGCCGTAATTCGTAGTAAGCATTGCCACGACTGTTGTAGGCAAAGGCATTTTGAGGGTTGAGGTCGATGGATTGGTTGAGATCTGCGATCGCACCTTGGTAGTTCCCCCGCTGGAATTTATCGGTCCCCTGTACATACAGATCATCCGGGGTCAATTCAGCACCACCCGTTGCCACTTTTCCAGAAAATCCTAACCCAGGATTAACCGAACCCACAGAACTCAAAAAAGTGTTGATGGGAATACCCAAATTAAAACCGGTCTTCACGTACACGGTTTCCGTTCGTTTGACCTGCCGTTCCCCATCTGCCCGACCATGAATCCCAATCAGTTGGCCTTGGCGATCTAAAACAGATCCACCACTCATCCCCGGTAAGGTGTTATTGCTATAAACCAATCCATAGCCATCGGCCAAAGGGCGTTTGGCATTCGCCGTCACTTTCCCCTCAGAAAAATTCCAAATAGGCTCAGTGATCGCAGCCGTGGGCATTGGAAACCCCGAGACATAAATGGGTTCCCCCGCCCTTACATTCGACGAGTCGCCCAGTTTCGCCACCTGATAGGTCTTGGAACTGGTAAATTCAACCAACGCCAAATCAATACCAGGAAATTTTTTGACAGTACTGTAGGCCAATGGATATCGCACATCATCCCCAGTGACCACTTCATATTCATCCGCCGTAGCCACCACATGAGCCGCAGTCAGCACGGTGTAAACATCATCCTGACGCTTTATGATTACCCCCGATCCAGCGTTTTGACCATCGATGCGCACGGTGATGGCTTCTGCGATCGCACTCACTTCTGCTGAACTCAATGCCTGGGCACCCTGAAAGGGAGCAGCAATAATTGCAGTAACAACAATTGGAGCGAGTGAATGGATCAATTTCATGGCTGGCAATTCTGGAAAAACTAGAAACTTATCCTATTCCCTAGCACATTTGTATTGAAGATCACACTTTTAATTAAGTAAGAGTGGGGAAAAACGCGTAGTTTCAGATAAGAACGCATCGAAGGACTACACCTGATGAACCTAGAATCTATGTTGCATGAGCAATTAAGCAAGCTAAAGCTCTTTTCCCTTGAACCGCAACGGGTCATAGAGAATGTCAATGAATTTGTTGAAGTCTCAGGGTGACATTCTGAGAAATTTTTATGCCCCAAGCTGGAGGGGTTGAGATTGAATCGAGTTCCTTATCTGGTTTTGGTTGCGATAATGGCTATTTCCGCAACCATACACGTAAATTCGTGGATTTGACCAATTATTAGGACTCTAGCGAAACGCTAGAAAACAGTTGATATACTCTAGAAGAGTATTCTTTAATAGTATCAATATTGATACTATTAATCACATGGCCAGTATCGACAAAATTGTTGCCAAAATGGAGAATAACCCGGCTGGGATTAAGTTCTCTAATTTGTGCAAAGTCTGTGACTACTATTTCGGGGAAGCTCGCCAAACTTCTGGAAGCCATCGAGTCTACAAGACACCTTGGCAAGGTGATCCCTTCGTCAATATCCAACCCAAAAAGGGCATGGGCAAACCCTATCAAGTTAAACAACTGTTAGCCGCGATCCAAAAGCTGGAGTCAATGTGATGGATGCCAAATTTTATACCTACCGAGTCATCTGGTCTGAAGAAGATGAGGAGTTCGTAGGCTTATGTGCAGAATTCCCAAGTTTGAGCTGGCTAGATGAAGATCAACACTCTGCTTTTGCTGGCATTGTGGAATTAGTCAAAGATTGTATTGAAGATTTAGCAGCACAAGATGAGCCTATCCCCACTCCTCTATCAAAAAAGCAATACAGTGGGAAATTTATGGTGAGAATTCCCCCAGAACAACATCGACAATTGGTGATCCAAGCGGCAGAGCAGGGAATTAGCCTCAATCGGTTAGCGAGTAGCAAATTGGTATCAGGGGGATGACAGGAAGGAACACATTTACCCTTCAGAAGACTCACCGGATTCTTCAGCAAGCTTATCCTTATCTTTTTTGAAAATAGGTTTGGTATCGTCTGCATCGCTATAGTCCGCAATCGCTAACACATAGATAGCCTGCAAAACAATCACCCCTAACCAGCCAAGCGTTAAATTCTTGAGCCAGGGCCAATCTTGATACATCAGCAACTTAAAGAACCACAAAGACGAGGCGGCAGTGGCATAAATGGCAATATTAAACGCCAAATTAACGCGATCGCCAAAGCGTCGATAAGCGGTATCGTTTTTGCGATCGGGTTCTCGGGGCCAAAATGGCGGCATAGGAATGCTCTACTCTGGTTGCATCAATCCTGGGGTTGTCTTCAGATTCTATTACAGGGGCATATTCTGTCAACATCAATCCTCACTGTTGACGCTGCCACCAGGCTCTGACCAGCCTAATTTCCTCATAGGAATAGTTGTTTCCCAGGTTCTCTCGAATTTTTGTAAGGGAAATGGGGCCAATACGATCAATAACTTCGGTGATGCATTGTTTGCGATCGCACTCTACTAACATGCCAATCTCCTCTATTTGTCCCGCCTCTATCAACTCTTCCAAATGGATAGAGATTGTGCTGGCCTTCAGCTCCCGCTCTGCCACAATTTCTTCTAACGTTTTTCCTTGCTGATAGAGCTGAAAGGTTGCCAATATCGTATTGGACAACTTAAGGGTTGTTGGCCCCGAAGGCTCCTCCAGCTCAGCTGCATCAGCTTCACTCACCACAGGCAAGCCCTGCTCCTGCCGATGGGTCCGAATGCAAGCCGTAAATTGCTGACCATACTGCTCCAACTTGCGCTTACCCACCCCCGAAATCTTGGCAAACTCCACCATAGTCTGGGGCTGCTGCTGAGCCATCAGTTTCAAACTAGAATCCGCAAAGATCACATAAGGGGGAACGGATTGCTGATCTGCCAACTCCTTTCGCAACTCTCGTAACCGTTGAAACAGAGCTTCAGCCTCTTCCCGGCGAGCGTTACTGGGCCTGTCCTGAGTCGGGGCAACCGGCACGGGAACAAATACAGACCGCTGATGCCGCAACACTTCCCAGCTCAGGTCATTCAACTTCAGCACTGGATAACCATCGGTGGTTTCTGCCACCAAACCTTGATGTAGTAAAGTCCGTCCTAGCAACCGCCATTGATCCACCGTTTTGTCTTTGCCAATTCCGTAGGTAGAAAGCTGGTCATGCCGCCGCTGCAGAACCTTTTGATTTCGTGAACCTCGCAACACATCAATGACATAGCTCATCCCATATCGTTCCTGACAACGCGCCACACAGGACAACAGTTTTTGGGCCGGAATGGTCCAATCTTCCACGGGTTTAGGATGGCAGCAGTTATCACAGCCCCCACAATCTCCCCCAAAGGTTTCACCAAAATATCCCAGCTGCACCGTTCGCCGACAAACCGTACTTTCGGCATAGTCAATCACCTGGCGGAGCTGTTGGCGGGCAATCCGCTGCTCATTTTCTAAAGGGTTGCCCGTCTCTGGATCAACTTTCCGTTCAATCAGCCATTCCAGGGTGTGAATATCTTTTGTACTAAAGAACAGCAGACATTTAGACGGTTCACCATCCCGGCCTGCTCGCCCCGCCTCCTGGTAATACCCCTCAATATTGCGGGGCAAATTGTAGTGAATCACAAACCGCACATCCGGCTTATCAATCCCCATGCCAAAGGCCACGGTGGCCACCATCACCTGAACATCATCTCGAATAAACCGTTCCTGGTTGAGGGTACGGGCACTATCGCTCATGCCCGCATGGTAAGGCAAGGCACGAATGCCATCCCCCTGCAGACGGGCTGAAATTTCATTCACTTCCCGTCGACTCAGACAATAGACAATACCTGAATCCTGGCCGTGCTGACGAATCTCGCGATATAGATCGGCATAGGCCTGCCGGGACTTGGGGCGGACCTCGTAATAGAGATTGGGACGATTAAAGCTGGCAACGTGAACGAAGGGCTGTCGCAACTGCAATTGCTGAATAATATCTTGACGGACCCGCTCCGTTGCCGTCGCCGTTAAGGTATACACGGGGACTTGAGCATACCGTTGCCGTACCTCGGCCAAACGGCGATACTCAGGCCGAAAATCATGTCCCCACTCGGAAACACAATGGGCCTCATCCACCGCAAATGCGGCTAAACCCACTTGGGCCTGCACCTGATCCAATAAATTGAGGAAAGATTCATGCAGCAACCGTTCTGGCGCAACATACAGCAGCTTGATTTTTCCTGAGTAAATCTCCGAAATTCGTTGTCGTGCTGTAGCGGCATCAATACTGCTATTTAAAAAAGTTGCAGGAATATCATTGACCTGTAATGTCGTCACCTGGTCCTGCATCAGGGCAATTAAAGGGGATATCACCACCGTCAACCCAGGCAAGAGTAAACCTGGGAGCTGAAAGCAGAGGGATTTTCCACCCCCGGTCGGCATTACCACCATCAGATCTTGTTGCTGAAGGGCTGCTTCGATGACGGGGCGCTGCCCAACCCGGAACTGGTCATACCCAAAATAGTGTTTGAGGGCTTCTTCTAGGGACTTAAAGTCGGAACCAGGTGCAATAGAACTCAAGGTCATGGGCAGTATAGGGATGAAATGTGATCGAAATATTCCTCTTCACCCCAGCAATGGGTCACAATGGGGAGGGGTCCACCATCACGCTTAAGTGGGGGATATGGTTAATGCTAAGCCAAGACACCCCGATTTGAGCTAGCTTTAATCTTCACCTAAGTGGTCTTCTCTTTTTCGTCCTGGATATAACGATCTTCCATGCCCAAACGATTCTCCTGGATCATACCGAATCAACTCGCCGTGGGTTCCTTTCCCCACCAAACCACCTCTGCATCACAACTTCGACGTGAAGGGATTACTGCCGTTCTCTGCCTCAATGAAGAAGGTGAACAGCCCGTTCCCGATGATATTCAACATGGGTTTCTATGGCAGCGGGTCCCTATCCCCGATGGATTTACGGGAGGCGTTCCCTCGGAAGAGCAATTTGATAAAGCCCTCAATATCCTCAATCGTTGGCAACGCAAAGGCCATGTGGTGTATGTGCATTGCCTAGCAGGTGTAGGACGGTCTGCTTCTGTCTGTTGCCTTTACGTAGCCCAAAAGCAAGGGTTGGCCTTGGAAGATGCGATCTCATTTGTCAAAGAACAGCATCACTATGCATCCCCAGACAAAAATCAAGTCCAGGTCATGCAGTCCTATCTTGCTTCCACAGACGAGTAATGGCTTCTTTCGATCCACCATTAATCTAGATCGCCAGATTAGCCTGAAGTAAAGGGCACTTCCATGTCTATCCCCAAAGCTGATCCCCATCGGCAACGCCTGTTAGCAGAAGCTTTACAACTGGCTCGTCAAGAGGACACAAGTACTGTTTCCCAAAGATTGGCCGCCATTCAAACAGACTTACAACGCTTTACCCATCGGGTTCATCGGCAACCCATCCCCGCCCATGAAATCCCAGTCGCTGTCCGGGAAGCATTTGTAGAGGCAGCCATCAGACTCGTTCCCTACCAGGACATTGGCGGCAGCAATTGGCAAGGAACCCTCAACTCCCCCACCCTAGAGCATTATCGCCCTGATCCACTGCCAATAGTTTTGCAAGAACCCACCATAGGTTCTCAGCTATGCGAACTCTTTCAACTCTCTGATGACTTTGTGTCCCAGCTACAAGCCAGTCAGCAGCAGGTCACTGAGCGTCTAGCTCAGCAGAAACGGATCATGGCAGCAGCCATGACCTTTTTTCAGGATTCGAGCCAAGGAAGACTCAAGCTATTCCAGGCCCTATTTGGCCCCCTGGCAATCCCTGCAGAAATTATCGATTGTATCCACACTCCCCTCCAGTTCTACTTCTGTCTTCCCTATAAGGACGGCAAATTCTATAGTTCAAATCCTGATATTTCCCTTCCAGATCAACTTTCTGAGTCATTACAATCTTTCCTGCACCAACTGGATGAATTCCACTACCAGAAGTTTGATCGCTTCCCCACCTTTGGCCCTTGTCATCCTGCCCATATCGATCCTGATTGGTGCCAAGCCCTCGCCAAAGCAACCGGCGATTCCCCAACGTATATTGCCCGCGTCCTTAGTCGCGCCGTGGGCATCATCCCGACTCACAAAATGGAAGCCTTTTTAATCCATGATGTTTGGGGTCATCACTGGCAATATCTTTGCACCCAATTTGCCAGCGACTACGCCATTCTCAAGGACTGTGGTCAGCCCCTCCATGCCGGAGAAACCGCCTATACCTCTGATGGCCCTATCAATTGCCGCATGCTTTTTCAGGTCCAAGGGGATCAAGTTGAACTCGATCACCCCAAAGCCCATCTATTTTTCCATGGAGAAGTCCAGCAACGATTAGGACTTCTCTTTACCCATCTGATCGCAGAAATGATTGCAGATGCAGCTGAGTTTAAGTTCGTTTGGGATAATCCTCACCAGGCCGATCAGCTCCTCAGCAGCTCTGTTTTTAAGGACCTCCCCACCAAGTTAGATCTCACCCTAGCGGATATTGATTTCCTATTCCTACAGGTACTTCGTCCTCTTGTAGAGATTCATCTATCTGCCCTTGAAGAAACCCCTCTGGAAACCGATCTCCTCCGCGAATGGGGCCAGGTAGGTATTGATGTAAGTTCCTTAGGACTAAAAACGAGTTTGAAAGCTGCGATCGCAGCCCTCTACCAAATCTTCTTCCAGGAATACAACACCACTTACCTCCCCACATTGACGGGAGAATCTAGTCTATTCACCGATATCGTCAGCAATCTGCTCTATTTGCAGAATGTCCTCAACGAGCTCTATACCGAACCCATCAATAAAAACGCCGTTCCGTTCCAAGACTTATTATTACTATTTGTCGGCTGCTATTGTTCCAGCGACAGTTATGCTGAATTCTGGAGTTTAGACGATGCCCTCGCTGCTTACTACTGGCCCTGCTGGCACCTTCTCAACACCCTCCTGAATATCCAGTACTAACTTCAGCCTGAATTTTTAGGTGTAAAGTGAATTTTTAGGTATGAAATAAGGCATGAACTTCACCACCATTTGGCTGAGCATCAGTTTGCTCTCAGCTCTAGTTTGGGTCGGCCTCCTCCTTTTCCGAGGCCAGTTCTGGCGGGCCAATCAAGTGCTAGACCCCACACCGCCGACCTTAGACCTGCAAGAATGGCCGAGCGTTTGTGCCATCGTCCCCGCCCGGAACGAAGCCAAAGTACTACCCGTGAGTTTGCGATCGCTCCTCCAACAAACCTATCCTGGCCCCTTCAAAATTCTACTCATAGACGATCAAAGTACCGATCAAACTGGGGAGATCGCCCAGGAAATCGCCACTGACCTAGATAAGAACCACCAGCTACAGGTCATCCAAACCTCCCCACTCCCCCCAGGATGGTCCGGCAAATTATGGGCCATGCATCAAGGGATAGAAACGATTCTAGCCGAGTCAGCTCCACCCACCTACTTCTTACTAACAGATGCTGACATCCAGCATGAGGCTAATTCTCTCCTCAGCTTAGTCACCAAAGCCGAACAAGAAGACCAAGACATGGTCTCCTTAATGGTTCGACTCCGGTGCCAAAGTATTTGGGAACAGCTACTAATTCCCGCCTTCGTCTTTTTCTTTCAAAAACTATATCCCTTCCTTTGGGTCAATCAGCCCCAGAAGCAAATGGCAGCAGCAGCAGGAGGTTGTATTTTAGTTCGTCGTCAAACCCTTAGCGCCATAGGAGGAATCCAAGTCATTCGAGACGCTTTGATTGATGATTGCGCCCTTGCCGCTGCCATCAAACAAACGCCCAACGCTCAACCCAACCGCAATATCTGGCTCGGATTAACTTCCGCAACCCAGAGCTTGCGGTCTTACGACACCCTCGATAGCATCTGGTCAATGGTCGCCCGCACAGCCTTCACACAGCTAAATTACTCTACATTGCTGCTTATAGGAACTGTAGTAGGGATGTTCTTAATTTATATGGTCCCCCCCATCAGTATTATGCTGGGTCTCTATCTTGAAAGTATCAGCATTACCGTTACAGGATTCATCACTTGGGTCCTAATGACCCTAGCCTATCTACCCACTATTCGGCTTTATCAACTCTCCCCAATCTGGGCCGTTTCACTCCCTTTAATTGCACTACTCTACAACCTAATGACCCTTGATTCTGCCCGTCAGCATTGGCAAGGCAAAGGGGGCGCTTGGAAAGGTCGTGTTTATCCCGCACGTTAGCTTTATTTGTCTAAATAACCGTTTTAAAAACTAGTGAGCAGCTCAACAATCTATCAGTAATTTTCTTGTCCCTATCACCCGCCATCATCTTTAACTCAATCCCAAATTCACCATAGCCAGGTATTCATAAAGACCTATGCCTTACCCACAAGTGGATTAAACGCATATGCAGAAGCATTTTTGGTGCTAAGACAAATGTTTCAATATCCCGTAGATTGGCCTTTTCCACAGCATCGTCAACGACAGAATAGGGGTTCAACCTCCTCGCCGTGCCCACTAGGCATTCTCTGGGGCAAAGAATAAGGGGGGTTAGCTCACCTCAAGTCTTTTGCTGGTAAGTACTTCAGGACTTGTGGGTAAGGCATAGTCATAAAGACCAACCCCCCCAAGGTTAAGTGTAAGGGTTCAATAATCGCTATCCGCAACACATATTCCCTGACATTTAATTCCATTCGTTGCCGTACGTCGACAATGGGGACAGAGGATTTTTTCTATTTCTGGTTGGTGTCTATCCTTTAGGCTATCTTCCTGCTTACTGACATCAGGATTGGAATTTAGGGACATCAGAATGCAAACTTTTGAAAACAGATTATCCCTCACATTGTACAAACTTTAAGAGAATAACGAATGCTAGTCAGCCTGAAAGGTTTTATAGGAGTAAATTCAAGGTTCTTAGCAGCCTGCCTTCATCCTTCTTGAGAAATCCCCATGCAAAGAGTCATGTAATGAAACGCATATATTTAATTCATCGCAAACGTGCATAAACACATTCTTTATAAGAAAGTAGGAATATAACTTGATATCAGAAATAGCTTATGTCAGCTTTTCAGCCTACAAATCCAAGTTCCTCCACCTCCCAAGATTCTTTATTTGTTGAATGTGTTGAAAAACTAATCCCTCTCGCAGGGCAGAGAATGCAAGCTATTGACCTAAATTGGTGGGATGTTGATCGATTTCTAGGCTTAGCCTTTCATATCCTTCTCACAGAAGAGGATCTAACCGCCCGTCAACAAGTTGCCCAACTACTACCCAAATTTGGTGCAAAAGCGGTACCCACTCTATTCGTCATCTTCCAGCATCAGAATAGTGATTCGACCTTGCGACACCTATCAGGTCAAGCACTCACCTCACTCGATCCATCGATTCTAGTAACTGGCTTAATTGATACCCTAAAAGCCTCAGAAGACGATCGGTTTGATCATCAAATCAGCCAAATGTTAACTACCGTTGCCCCTGAAGCCATTGCAGCCCTGACAAACCTTATTGAGATTGAGACAGAGGAATGGCGTAACCTTGCTCTGCGAACCCTCCACCTAATGCAGTTACCTCAAACCTACCTCTTATTAGATCAACTCATCTGCCATCCCAATCCAGATATCCGTCATGCAACCATCGACGTCCTTAGTGAATTAAAAGACTACCAGCTCTTATGCCGCCTCGAAAATGCATATAGAGCAGGCTCTACCTATCACGTTCACCACCTCTCCAAGCAAAAACCATTCTCACCCAGCTCTCAACGCTCGAAACAGCAGGATGGCAAAGACTTTAAACTCTTGATGAAGCAAGCTGCAGCTCAAACCGAAAAACAGGACTATTGGGGCGCTATTCATTCCTATTCCCAAGTTATTTCCCTCAACCCTGAGAATGCCAATGCATATGGTAATCGCGGTCTACTCAAACTTAACGTAGGAGATCAAGAAGGTGCTATTACTGACTTCCAGTATGCTGCTCAGCTTTTCTGGCATACCGGTAAAACTGCTAATTTTGAGATGACACTCAACTATCTTCGTAAACTAACTCCAGACTTAGAGTGTATTTTTCCCTCTAAATAACCCATTAGTGAACATCTGCCTTGCTCCCTCCCGAACAGAGTTCATCTTTCGAATTTAGGAAAATTTCATTCATTTTAATCGTCTAAGTTGTTTTATTCTGCTTGTTTCGCTTATTGAGCCAAGCTGCAAAAACAAAAAGAACTGCCAACATTAGGTAACTAATCGCCCAATCCCTTCCAGTTCCCCACCCCAAATCCACCACTGTATCCGTCGGGGTCCAAGCAAAACTATGAATTAACCCAAACCAAGCTAGAATGGCAGCTGCAATGGCCCAAAGAGCCGCTAGTCCAAATTTTTGTTCAATAATATAGACCGTAATAGCAGCTAAAATCATTGCCAATAATATGACCCCTTGTTCCAGAGCAAACGCCCCCTCAATGAAGGTATCGCTCATCTTAAAATTTTCTACTAAGACTTCTGATTGAAAGGGTGTTTCAGGTGTGCCGACTCCTGCAACACGCATACTATTTTTAGCAATCAAAGCGCCCCATGCAGCAATTCCTGGCATCAATCCAACTACCACAGCTGGTGCATGAGCTTTTGGCGCTGCGGTAAAGCCTTGAGCCACAATCACAATGCCAATCCAAAGCACAATAGCCATACCCGCATCAATGGGCACCAAATAAGTGATCACCCCCAAAGTGCCACTCAAACACAAAATCCCCATGACCAAACCATTCAGCCATGAATACCCAACTCGGGCTCCCATATCTTTCCAACCCGGATGACCAATATAAATCGTTGTGGGAAAACAAGAACCACATACCGCTGCCACTAACGTTCCAATACCATTAGCAGCCAAGCAAGGAGCCGTTGGATATCGATCTCCCGCAGCCTCAGCACTCTCCAGATTTTGTAAGCTTCCCACCAAATTAAATAATCCCATTGGCAAAATGATACTGAAATATTTACTCAGCACCCCACTTTGCTCCCAAATTGCACCTATCCAAAACTTAGGAAGATAAAAACCTAGAGGTTGCAATGCCTGTTCAAATACAGCTGGATCCCATTGAACCAATCCAGTGGCCCAAGCAAGCAACATCCCCACTAAAACTGACAACAACCCGCCTGGAAGACCAAAATCAACCTGACCAAAGTACGTCAGTAAGATCACCCCCAACGGCAACAAACCAACAATAGGATTTGCAAATGTGCGCAGCAAAAACCCAATCGCAATAAACGTTAACGCAATCCCTCCCAAGGTTGAAAGCATTGCGGCTCGAGGCGCTATTTGTCTCAACCGGTTACCGATCCATGCACCTGCTAATTCAATCAATCCAGATCCTAAACAAGCTACTAATCCCGCTCGCCAAGCAATTTCAGCTGCTTGCGGAGGTGCTATCCCCGAGGCCATAGCATCTAACTTAACGGGCAACATGACCAAAAATATATAGGCAAACAGACTGACTGTATTGATGCCATAGGGGAGTGCGGTTAAGTCATTTCGTCCCTCTCTAAGTCCTTGCCGATAGGCCAGCCAACTGTAGTAGACATTTCCTAAAATCAAACTCAAGGCAACGCCTGGTAGGATTCGGCCATAGACTAAATCCGTATTGAACCCCAGCACGCCTTGGCATAACCCCACAATCAACAGGATTTGAACAATATTATCAATCGCTAAACCAAAAAAGCCATCAATATCTTTACGGACAAACCAACTCGGTCTTGCATTGGCTGGCTCCGCCATTTACCCACTCTCCCGACTCAACATTGCCTTCATCATGGCACTCTGACTGACTCTTTGATAAATCGTTCGCAAACAATCACTAACCAGAGGATCGCTACCCACCTTACCTTCAGTTGACAATGGTAAGGGACCTAACACATCCAAAACTGTTTCACTTGTAGGAGGTGGTGTAATTACAACCAAAGATGGATCCAGCTGCTGTTCATATCGCCAAAAATCGGCCTTAACCTTAATGGCTGAGGATTGAGGAACATCTAAGCCTTTTGATTCACCTCCTTCAAGGTCTGATCCTGCACTCCGCATTTGTCTTAAGTCTTCTACGATGCTCTGCTTAGTCCGTCCTCGAAGCTGTAATAGAATAAAGGGATCTTGACTAAAATAATCTCCCAGTAAGTAGTACACAGCACCAATATGCTTGCAAGGGTTAACGGGATCAGGACAGGAACAACGGCTGTGGATATCAAACTTACTAAATGGGAATAAACTAAGACCACTCGCAGTAAAGGCTTCTTCAATATTTTGAGGCATCTCACCAGCCAAAAGTTTCGCCGCAAAGATAGCCCGCTGAGACATCTCCTCAATCACAAAGCCCCACTGTTCATCTGTAAATGAGTCAAGAGCCAAAGAGACTTTATAAGGATCTTCCGCAGTTCCTTGAACCCTTGCAATTACCTTAGGGCCATTGAACTCTAACTTTAGTACCCGTCCTTCACGAACATAGTTACGAGCTCGTTCTAGTCTGCGACGCCAACCAAAAGATTCCAACACATCAACCCAACGTTGTGCCCACCATTCTCTTTTTCCAGGAGCATCACCCGACTGACTATCAGTAGATTTTGCCTTTAAAGAAACCAACTGAGGTTTGGCAGAAGACTCTCTTTTGGTTCCATTAGAATTATTTTGAGAGAACTGTTCAGGCATGGAGTATATCTCCTTTAAAGTCATGCATCCTCAGGGTTCTGTTTAATATCAATAGAAACTAGGTGAAGTAAGTATCAGATAATATCAAACAAAAAAGAAGACCCTCTCATTGGAGAAGGTCTGCTTGAAATATTAACCTGGCACCGAGCTATTTTTCCAGGGAGCTACCCCCCAAGTATCTTCGCCGCTACAGCGTTTCACAACCGAGTTCGGGATGGGTCGGAGTGGGTCCACCGTGCAATAAGCACCAGGAAGACTGTTAGGGTCAAAACCCTCAAGACTGCATAGCTAAATTCTGTCATCAACACCAGTTAAATGAGGTCAAGCCCTCGGTCTATTAGTACGGCTCGACTGCACATGTTACCACGCTTCCATCTACCGCCTATTAACGGGTCGTCTTCCCGTGACCTTACTGGCTTACACCATGAGAGCACTCATCTTGAGGTGGGCTTCCCACTTAGATGCTTTCAGCGGTTATCCACTCCGCACTTGGCTACCCTGCGTTTACCGTTGGCACGATAACAGGTACACCAGCGGTGCGTTCCTCCCGGTCCTCTCGTACTAAGGAGGAATCCTCTCAATGCTCTTGCGCCTACACCGGATATGGACCGAACTGTCTCACGACGTTCTGAACCCAGCTCACGTACCGCTTTAATGGGCGAACAGCCCAACCCTTGGGACGTACTACCGCCCCAGGTTGCGATGAGCCGACATCGAGGTGCCAAACCTCCCCGTCGATGTGAACTCTTGGGGGAGATCAGCCTGTTATCCCTAGAGTAACTTTTATCCGTTGAGCGACGGCCATTCCACGCTGTGCCGTCGGATCACTAAGGCCGACTTTCGTCCCTGCTCGACTTGTAGGTCTTGCAGTCAAGCTCCCTTATACCTTTACACTCTGCGGCTGATTTCCGTCCAGCCTGAGGGAACCTTTGCGCGCCTCCGTTACCGTTTAGGAGGCGACCGCCCCAGTCAAACTACCCACCTGAAACTGTTCCTCTCCCGGATAACGGGTAAAGGTTAGAATTCTAGCCTTGATAGAGTGGTATCTCACCAGTGACTCCACAATGCCCACAAGCACTGTCTCAACATCTCCCACCTATCCTGCGCAATCAAAGCCCGAACCCAATTCCAAGCTATAGTAAAGCTTCATAGGGTCTTTCTGTCCGGGTGCAGGTAGTCCGTATCTTCACAGACAATCCTATTTCGCCGAGCCTCTCTCCGAGACAGTATCCAGATCGTTACGCCTTTCGTGCGGGTCGGAACTTACCCGACAAGGAATTTCGCTACCTTAGGACCGTTATAGTTACGGCCGCCGTTCACCGGGGCTTCGGTCGCTAGCTTCGCCGAAGCTAACCAACTTCCTTAACCTTCCGGCACTGGGCAGGCGTCAGCCCCCATACATCGTCTTGCGACTTAGCGGAGACCTGTGTTTTGGTAAACAGTCGCCTGGATCTATTCACTGCGACCACCTCGCGGTGGCACCCCTTCTCCCGAAGTTACGGGGCAATTTTGCCGAGTTCCTTAGAGAGAGTTACCTCGCGCCCCTTGGTATTCTCTACCTCCCTACCTGTGTCGGTTTCGGGTACAGGTAATCTTGGATTAACGTGTTTAGAGCTTTTCTTGGAAGCTTGACATCAGCCACTTCGGAGACGTATCTCCTCGTACTCGCGCCTCAGCTCAGGACGTTTTCGCCGTCCCTCAACACCTTGAACGCTTCAACCGGTAACCAACTTCCGGCTGGCTTAGCCTACTCCGTCCCTCTGCACAATCCAAAATCAGTACGGGAATATTAACCCGTTGTCCATCGACTACGCTTTCAGCCTCGCCTTAGGTCCTGACTAACCCTCCGCGGACGAGCCTTCCGGAGGAACCCTTAGGGTTTCGGGGCATTGGATTCTCACCAATGTTTTCGCTACTCAAGCCGACATTCTCACTTCTACTTCGTCCACACCTGCTCACGCTAATGCTTCAACCTAACGTAGAACGCTCCCCTACCACTTGATAAATCAAGTTCACAGCTTCGGCATGTTACTTAGTCCCGTTCATTTTCGGCGCAGGAGCGCTTGACCAGTGAGCTATTACGCACTCTTTCAAGGATGGCTGCTTCTAGGCAAACCTCCTGGTTGTCTCTGCACTCCCACCTCCTTTGCCACTTAGTAACAATTTAGGGGCCTTAGCTGGTGATCTGGGCTGTTTCCCTTTCGACGATGAAGCTTATCCCCCACCGTCTTACTAGTTGAGTGTACACGGGGTATTCGGAGTTTGATTCGATTTGGTACCGCTCTCGCAGCCCGCACCGATTCAGTGCTCTACCCCCCCGCTATAATCTCAACCGCTGCGCCTAAACACATTTCGGGGAGAACCAGCTAGCTCTGGGTTCGATTGGCATTTCACCCCTAACCACAGCTCATCCGCTCCTTTTTCAACAGAAGTCGGTTCGGACCTCCACTTGGTGTTACCCAAGCTTCATCCTGGCCATGGTTAGATCACCCAGGTTCGGGTCTATAAATACTGACTAACGCCCTTATCAGACTCGGTTTCCCTTTGGCTTCGACATTTCCGTCTTAACCTGCCAGTACTTATAAGTCGCCGGCTCATTCTTCAACAGGCACACGGTCAGCCGTTAAATCGGCCTCCCATTGCTTGTAAGCTAACGGTTTCATATTCTATTTCACTCCCCTCCCGGGGTTCTTTTCACCTTTCCCTCGCGGTACTGGTTCACTATCGGTCACACAGGAGTATTTAGCCTTACGAAGTGGTCTTCGCAGATTCACACGGGATTTCACGTGCCCCATGCTACTCGGGATACAGCTAGTATCTTTAAGTTTTTGACTACAGGACTTTCACCTTCTCTGGTGCAGTATTCAGCTGCTTCGTCTAACCGCTAGAGTCCATGTCGCTGTCCCACAACCCCAAGAGTAAAAACCCTTGGTTTAGGCTGTTCCCGCTTCGCTCGCCGCTACTAAGGGAATCGCGTTTGCTTTCTCTTCCTCCAGTTACTAAGATGTTTCAGTTCACTGGGTTCGCTCGTGCTGACCTATGGATTCAGTCAGCCGTTTTAAGGGTTGCCCCATTCGGAAACCTCCGGATCAATGCTTGTTTCCAGCTCCCCGAAGCGTATCGTCGGTAACCACGTCCTTCATCGCCTCTGTGTGCCTAGGTATCCACCGTTAGCCCTTTGTAGCTTGACCACAAAAAGTTTTCATTGGTGTCTGTAAATGTCAGTCCATTGCACAAGGCAATCAACTGACCTACCTGACAGAATTTATAATGCTATGCAGTTTTCAAGGTTCTGGCTGGACTTGCATCCAGCAGGATGTCATGTCAATAAAAAATTAGACAAAACAGCTTGCAAGAGGCAATGATCCGTATCGAGTTAGAAAAATTAGAAAATTTATTTGGTGGAGGTAAGCGGACTCGAACCGCTGACATCCTGCTTGCAAAGCAGGCGCTCTACCAACTGAGCTATACCCCCAAATAAATAATGAGTGGGCCATCCTGGACTCGAACCAGGGACCTCACCCTTATCAGGGGTGCGCTCTAACCACCTGAGCTAATAGCCCGTGGTGTTTAACTCTAAAACAGATTCAAAAGTGCAAGACTCCTGAATCTGATCCTAGAGTTTTCACCAACCTAGAATAGTTTGAAAGCTAAGACTCCTCGACCGACCTTGGGATGACTTGTCTAACGCCTATATACGTGAGTTCGGCTGTTACCAAGTAGGTCTCCCTAAAAGGAGGTGATCCAGCCACACCTTCCGGTACGGCTACCTTGTTACGACTTCACCCCAGTCACCAGCCCTACCTTCGGCGTCCCCTCCACAAGGGTTGGGGTAACGACTTCGGGCGTGGCCAGCTTCCATGGTGTGACGGGCGGTGTGTACAAGGCCCGGGAACGTATTCACCGCAGTATGCTGACCTGCGATTACTAGCGATTCCTCCTTCATGCAGGCGAGTTGCAGCCTGCAATCTGAACTGAGGCTAGGTTTATGAGATTAGCGCACTCTCGCGAGTTGGCAGCTCTTTGTCCTAACCATTGTAGTACGTGTGTAGCCCAGAGCGTAAGGGGCATGCTGACTTGACGTCATCCACACCTTCCTCCGGTTTGTCACCGGCAGTCTCTCTAGAGTGCCCAACTAAATGATGGCAACTAAAGACGTGGGTTGCGCTCGTTGCGGGACTTAACCCAACATCTCACGACACGAGCTGACGACAGCCATGCACCACCTGTGTTCGCGTTCCCGAAGGCACTCCTTGGTTTCCCAAGGATTCGCGACATGTCAAGCCCTGGTAAGGTTCTTCGCGTTGCATCGAATTAAACCACATACTCCACCGCTTGTGCGGGCCCCCGTCAATTCCTTTGAGTTTCACACTTGCGTGCGTACTCCCCAGGCGGAACACTTAACGCGTTGGCTACGGCACTGACCGGGTCGATACGGCCAACACCTAGTGTTCATCGTTTACAGCTAGGACTACAGGGGTATCTAATCCCTTTCGCTCCCCTAGCTTTCGTCCATGAGTGTCAGTTACGGCCCAGCAGAGCGCCTTCGCCACTGGTGTTCTTCCCAATATCTACGCATTTCACCGCTACACTGGGAATTCCCTCTACCCCTACCGTACTCTAGCCTTTCAGTTTCCATTGCTGATCCAGAGTTGAGCCCTGGGCTTTAACAACAGACTTGATAGGCCACCTGCGGACGCTTTACGCCCAATAATTCCGGATAACGCTTGCCTCCTCCGTCTTACCGCGGCTGCTGGCACGGAGTTAGCCGAGGCTTATTCAACAGGTACCGTCAGATCTTCTTCCCTGTTAAAAGCGGTTTACGACCCAAAGGCCTTCCTCCCGCACGCGGTATTGCTCCGTCAGGCTTTCGCCCATTGCGGAAAATTCCCCACTGCTGCCTCCCGTAGGAGTCTGGGCCGTGTCTCAGTCCCAGTGTGGCTGATCGTCCTCTCAGACCAGCTACTGATCGATGTCTTGGTAAGCCGTTACCCCACCAACTAACTAATCAGACGCGAGCTCATCTTCAGGCGAAAAAACTTTCACCCTAAGGCACATCCGGTATTAGCAGTCGTTTCCAACTGTTGTCCCAGACCTGAAGGTAGATTCTCACGCGTTACTCACCCGTCCGCCACTCGCCACCAAGGAGCAAGCTCCTCGTGCTGCCGTTCGACTTGCATGTGTTAAGCATACCGCCAGCGTTCATCCTGAGCCAGGATCAAACTCTCCATGTGAGAATTTGTTCTGTAATTATCTTAATGTTGAAGTTGATAGACTATTGGGAAGCAAGCTTCCCTTCGTCTAAAAACTCCGACGAGGATGATTGTCTTAAATCTTTCAAACTATTGATTTGTCTAGGTTCGGGGCGCCTTCGACAGGCAAGCCTGTTTTCGAGCGCTTGACCAATATAACAACCCTGTATTGACGTGTCAAGCATTTTTCAAAAAAAGGTTTTGGGTGCATGCATATCCAGTTGGATCAGTGATCTCTCCTGCTTGGCGAACCAACTATTAGGATTACAAAACTTTCAGAGCATGACCTACTCCTCGTCTGTAGACTTTCCCACTAAACAATTGGCTGGCAAATTTGACGATAACATCCTCGAACGAAAGCTTTAATTTATTAATAGATGATCAAAAGTGGACCTTAACCTGTGGGAGAAGCGTCATCTACCAGTAAGATTTTCTTGTTTGTGGTACCTCTATTTGGTTCTTGCCTATGTTGTCCCTGATTTCTGCTCTACTTGTTGCTCAATCTTCTGCACCTGCTTCACCTGAGATTGTTGTACAACCGCAGGAAGTTAGAGCGCTACCAGGCCAACTTGATTCTGTGATGGTATTTAACAGCAATAGTCCTGAAGTCGTCCAAACAGAAGGCATCTTGTTATCGACCTTCCCAGGGACAGATAAAGCAGTTCCAACCGCCCACCTTAACCAGCACTTACAAGGCCGGTTCGATGTATTTGCCCACCATATCGCAAAAGCCACGGCCCCCGATGACTTAAAGACCCTATACATGGGGGTGCTCTTACACAATCCAGGCAAAACTCCCGTCACAGTGAATATACTTCAAGCAGCGAGTTACTTAAGTCAGCCTGACGCTCCATTTATCCCTTTAGATAACTATTTACCTAATCCCAACGGAATGGTTTATGCGGGACCCGGGGGGCGAGCCACAGATGATGTCTTGAGGGGCAAGAGGCAAGACAACTGGCCTGCTCAAATCATCATTCCAGCAGGGGAAAGTCGAATGCTGTTAAATGTCCCTATCCCAGTTAAGGAATTAGCCCCACCCATCAATGGTCGATCTACCCTAGCGAGGTTACGAAGTACGGGGAAAGTCTATGCAGCCAGTCTAGCGATGTTTGCCCCAACCAATTCAGAAGGAGAGGAGCGTGAACCCACTCTGGCCGAATGGGAGAAGCTGCTTCAAGAAGGCAAGTTGTCTGGTCCTAGAGACAAAACTCCTACCCCTCCCGGACAACCTGGACAATTAATCTATAGCCGAGTTGCAGGAGTTGCAAAAGGTTCTAGCTGGAAGGCTCAAATCACTGATCCAGATTCTAAAGGTTATACCCTAAAGATTCCAGAAGTAGGCAAAGCTTTCTCTTATGTTTTGAGTAGTGTTGATCGAGGAACTTTTGGGACTAAACAGATCCAAAGTGCACCGATGATTGTTCGCTATCCAGATACGGCTTACGCTGCCCATGGCAATTATGGGATTCAATATAGTCTGAATCTACCGCTCCACAATTCCAGCGACGTAGCGAAGAAAGTTGCTATTACGTTTCAAACTCCAATCAAGAATGATCAAAGCGAGGGAAATCTTCAGTTTTTTGAGCCTCCTGCCAAACAGGTCTTCTTTCGGGGGACCGTTAGAGCCCGTTATCAGGATGACAAGGGGCGTCCCCAGACTCGCTATGTGCATTTTGTGCAGCATCGAGGGGAACCCGCCCAAGCCTTAGTGAATCTGGAAATTGCACCCCAGGATATTCGCCTGGTTCAGGTTGATTTTCTCTATCCACCGGATTCCACGCCCCCGCAGGTATTAACAGTACAGACCCAAGAATAGCTGTCTAAGCGTGCCGCTTTTGATGCCATTGCCAGGCATGGCTGATAATCTTTTCTAAATCAGCATATTGGGGTTGCCAGTTCAAAATTTTGCGGGCCTTGGCGGCACTGCCAATGAGTAGGGCAGGGTCGCCAGCTCGTCGATAGCCTTCTACCACGGGGATGGGCAGCCCGGTAACCTTTTTGGCCATATCTATGACTTCTCGCACGGAGAAACCATCACCATTCCCTAGGTTAAAGACGCTGGTTTCACCACCGGATAAGAGATATTCCAATCCCAATACATGGGCTTGGGCTAGATCGGTGACATGGATATAGTCTCGTACACAGGTTCCATCTGAAGTTTTGTAGTCGGTGCCAAAGATGGTGATGTTTTCCCGTTTTCCCAGAGCTGTCATTAGGACTAGGGGAATTAAATGGGTTTCTGGATTGTGATCTTCTCCTAGGCGACCGTCTGGATCGGCCCCTGCAGCGTTGAAATACCGGAACCGCACTGATCTCAGACCGTAGGCTTGATCAAAGTCCGTGAGGATCTTCTCCACCATAAACTTTGTCATCCCATAGGGATTAATGGGATCCTGGGGGTGTTCTTCGGGAATGGGAATTTGATTAGGATGGCCGTAGGAAGCACAGGTAGAAGAAAAGACAAAGTTAGTCACCTTAGCTGCATGCATCGATTCTAACAACGTCAAAGTTCCCACGACGTTATTGCGGTAATACTTGGCCGGATCTTCGACGGATTCTCCAACGTAGGCATAGGCGGCAAAATGAATGACTGCCGCAATGTCATGTTGGGAAAAGATCTGGTCTAGGAGGGTGCGATCGCAAATATCGCCACAAATAAACCCAACTTGCAAAACGGACTCAACAATATCGCGATGACCATAGACTAAATTATCTAACACGACTACAGAGTAGCCTGCTTGTTGCAGTGCCAGAACAGTGTGAGAACCGATGTAACCGGCGCCACCCGTTACCAATACAGTGGGTTTGTTCATTTATGCAGACTAATGTAAGAGACCTTGTTTAGCAGTAACCAACCAATGCATCACCTTTTCGCCTAGAGAGGTATTATCTAAGCGATCAATTTCCCGAATCCCCGTCGGACTCGTTACATTCACTTCTGTTAAGTAGCCACCAATAATATCAATCCCAACAAACATCAAACCGTCCCGTTTTAGAACCGGGCCGAGCTGGCTGCAAATCGATTTTTCCCGATCGGTGATTTGAGCTTGAACCACTCGTCCTCCGGTTGCCATATTGCCCCTAAACTCTTGTCCCCTGGGAACACGGTTAACCGCACCAATGGGTTCTCCATCCAGCAGAATAATCCGCTTATCTCCCTGTTGAGCTTCTGGTAAATAGACTTGAACCATGACTGGCTCCTGTCCTCGGCGCGTACTGATCTCAATCAGAGAATTGAGATTGCGATCTTCCGCTTGCAGCAATAGGATCCCTTCTCCAGCCTTACCTCCCAGCGGCTTCAGAACCGCCATGCCCTTATCCTGCACAAACTGCAGGATCACGCGCTTATCTTGGCTCACGATTGTTTCAGGAATCGCCCCCTGAAACTGTAGAGCATACATCTTTTCGTTGGCAGCCCTTAGCCCCCGTGGATGATTAATCAAGAGGGTTTGTTGAGGATCGACATAGTCTAGAAGATAGGTGGCATATAGATACGAGACAGTAACCGGGGGATCTTTTCGCATCCACACGGCATCCATATGGGTCAAGGGTTGAAACTGGGGATCTCCCAATACAAACCAATCTTTGACCGACACCCATACCCCATCGACCAGCTTTACAGGTTTTAAAGTCACAGGCGTTAGGGTTGCCCATGCCTGTCCCTCAAGTACACTGAGCTGGTCAAATTGAGTCATCCACACTTCATAGCCAGCGGCTTGTGCAGACTCCATCAAAGCAACACTGGTGTCGTGTCCTGGATCTAATGCAGAGATGGGATCAATGATAAATGCTAGCTTCACGCTGCACCTTAAGCTTGCAACAGCGAATCCAGTTTACCTTGTCCCTCTAGCTCATAAAGATCATCACACCCCCCAATATGCTCATCATTGATAAAGATTTGTGGTAGGGAGCGCCGTCCAAAGGCTCGTTCAGCCATTTCAGAGCGAGCCATTTCATCTCCATCAATGCCATATTCAGTAAAGTTGATGTTTTTGCTATCCAGTAGCTGCTTGGCTTGAATACAAAACGGGCAGGCGGCCCAAGTATAAATTTCTACTTTTGCAGTCATAGTTTCAGTAATTTATCCAAACAAACCCGCAACAGCTCGACCCATATTATTGGGTTGAAGCGCATCTACAGCAGCAGTGGGCTCAAACCCACAATGCACCATGCAATCTTGACATTTGGGATTACCGCTGGCTCGGCCATACTGATCCCAGTCCGTGTTGTCCAATAACTCTTGGAATGACTTGTAATGCCCTTCATTCAACAGATAACAGGGTTTTTGCCAACCGAGAACACTATAGCTGGGACTACCCCAAGGCGTGCATTCATAATCCTTTTCTCCCGTCAGAAAGTCTAGGAATAAGGGGTTGTGATTAAAGTTCCACTTTTTCTGGCCGGAGCGAAAGGGAGCCAGAACTTGACGAAATAATGCTCTAGTTTGCTCACGCTTTAAGAAGTGATCCTGATCTGGGGCCCATTCATAGCTGTAGCCCGGCGAAATCATCATCCCATCTACACCTAGGGAACTGACAAAATCAAAGAATTGATGCATGTCATTGGGATTTGCACCATCAAAAACAGTTGTATTAGTTGTAACCCGAAACCCTTTGGCCTTAGCTGCTTTGATCGCAGCGACCGCCACATCAAAGACTCCATCTCGATCCACACAGTGGTCATGTTGTTCCTTTAACCCATCCAAGTGAATGCTGAATGTCAAGTAGGGGGAGGGCTTGAACTTATGGAGATTTTTCTCCAGCAAAATGGCGTTGCTGCAAAGATACACAAATTTCCGGCGAGCAACTAATCCCGCCACAATTTCTTCAATTTGGGGGTGGAGTAGGGGTTCACCACCTGGGATTGAAACCACTGGAACACCACATTCTTCTACAGCGGCGAAACATTCCTCTGGGGAAAGGTGTTGGCGAAGAATCTCGGGTGGATGTTGAATTTTGCCACAACCCGAACAGGCTAGATTACAGCGAAATAAGGGCTCTAGCATTAGAACCAATGGGAACCGTTTCCGGCCTTTCATACGCTGGGTAACGATATAGGTTCCAACCTCAATGGCCTCTTTCAGACTAATCGACATAGATTCACTTCCTCAAAACCACATTCCTGCAAGAGATCCTTGGCAGAAACTATAACATTTCGTAAAGTCAACGGTATGACTTTGTTCTAGCAGATTTGACGCAAGAGGAGCAGCGAAGTTGCTGTGATTTCAGCATAATTCTCAGATTCCAAAGTCATCCATTGTTGTGTTCAAAGCTGTAAATGCAGAGTCTCAGACTGGTTGACCTATCTAGGGTAAGTCAGACTTTTCATCTCTATTCATCTATTAAATGCAAGGCATTACAAACTTTTATGGATTAGGATTCCGCTGCATTCTGCTCAGAATAACTTACAGCAGCTCTCAACTGAGGCAAAAAGTCTTATTTAATCCTTCAGATCGAAAGTCCAGGCCAGGTCGAGTAAATTAAAACTTTATCAATGAAATGTTTATTTCTACCAACCCCTAGGGCAAGATAGAGAGCGTTATGTGTTCCCACAATAGTTAAGAGTAAGCTTTTTATTGTAACTAGCCCGTTGGCTGGGAAAATTTCGTTCACAATTGCCCCTGGCTACTGCTCTCACATTGTTTTTTTATATCGGTTGAATTTACCTTCAACCAGTTCGCCCATCTGTAAACCTCACATAGTTTGTCTATGATGAGCTATAAACCTAAGACCAATCCTGATATGTCAAACGAAGTAGAAACCTTAAACTATACGGACATCATCGAAACGGTTATTTCTAGTCTGGATCAGCACAATAATGTTTTGGTGAATTCTTCTGAAGACGGACACATTTGGAAGTTCAAGTATGGATCAGTGGATGTATTTATCCAGTTAACAGGCAGTTCAGAAGATGACTCATTTACAGTTTGGTCTCCGGTATTGCAACTCCCCGTACAAAATGAGACTCACCTCATGCGGAAATTACTGGAACTGAACTGGTTAAGCACTTTTGAGGCCCACTTTAGTATGTTTAATCAACAGGTTGTTGCCGTTACCAGTCGCTCAGTGGCTGATTTGTCACCTGGGGAAATTTCTCATCTCATTACCTTGGTAGCCACCATTGCCGATGACCATGATGACGAATTGCAGGCCGAATTCCCCGCCGCTACTGTCTAATCTTGGATTGGCGATTAATCCCTTACCTCAAGACCGATGGCATAACCCAGATGGCCATTGATCAATGGTTATTTGATCAATGCTATCACGGTAACCATCCACCCACCTTGCGGTTTTATACTTGGACGCCAGTGGCGATCTCCTTGGGTCGTAATCAGTTAACTTGGCCTTCGCATTGGCAAGATTTAACTTGGCAAGGTAATCCCATTGAGTTAGTAAGACGCCCAACAGGTGGTCGGGCAGTTCTACATGAAGGGGATCTGACCTATGCGATCTCACTTCCGCATCCCCATCGCAATCGCCGTCAAGCTTATGAAGATCTCTGTCAATTTTTAATTCAAGGTTGGCAAGAACTAGGATACAGCCTGCGCTTTGGCGAACCCCGCCGAAACTATACTCACAAAGCCAACTGCTTCGCAACCGCCACGAATGCCGATCTAGTTCTAGGCAATGGCTACAAACTCATTGGAAGTGCCCAGGCATGGCAAGGCCAAACCGTCTTGCAACATGGTTCCATGAGAATCAATCCCAGTCCAGAGCTAACTGAGCAGGTATTCGGACAAACTATTCCTGAAAAAGACAACACTCTTCACCAGATCCCAGAAGCAGTGATTATCTCTTCATTGATCGCAGCAGCAAAGACTTGTTTTGAAGCCACAATTACTTGTGAATCCCTCTCCCCGAAAGAGCTGGAAGCTATTGAACAAGTAAAGTTAATGCAAGTTGTGGACAACAAGCTTACCAGGAATTAATGTGAACTGGTTTCGGGTGTGGGTTCGGTAGCCATTACATCCGCCATCACAGATCGGGCAATAGCTGGAAGCTGGAGGGTAGAAGGATAACTACCCTCATCTTTAATCCGGCGAATATCTTCATCAGAGATGGGCAAGTTGAGCTTTTTAGCCAGCGCCTTGACAGTATCTCCTCGATCGATAACACCCGCAACCGCATCTGCAGGAGATAAGACAGTAATCAGAGGCAGCTGTTTCTCTTCTAGGAGTTCGATCACTTCTGTAATCGGCGTATCCTGGCGTACTGTCGGAATTTGTTGTAAGGATCGGACCACGGATTGAATGGGTTGTACCTCCCATTGGCTACGCTCGATAGTATTCAGGCCATCAATATCGACTATTCCGCGATACCGACCTTCTGATGCTGCAAAATAAGCAGAGCGGCGCATGGTGTCGAGCAGATAGCGATCGGCAAACTGACTCAAGGATTTCTCAGCATCTACCACCCGAAAGTCCCGAGTCATCGCATCTTGAGCTTGGAGCTGGATCAATGCCTCTTGGAGTTGCGTGAACTGCTCATAGTTGTAAGCATTACGGAGACCAAACCATCCCAGCATGGTCACCCATATGCCGCTCACCTGTCCCAGTAAGAAGGTAAACGCAAGACCCACAATTACAGCAAGCCAGCCAAACGCCTGACCGACACGAGCAGCCCATCGGACGCCCTGCAGTCGATTGCCAGTCACTTTCCAAACCAGTGCCTTGAGAATTTGGCCGCCATCTAAAGGCAGTCCAGGAATCAAGTTAAATAGGGCCAGGACTAGATTAATTTCTCCCAAGCTTTGCAATAAAACACGAGCCGGACTTTCGGCTGCGGCAAACTCTCCACAGAGGCTGAGGATTAGGAAAATACTGATGCTAACAGCAGGACCTGCGATCGCAACTTGAAACGCATGTTCTGGGGTCTTGGCTTCTTCATCAATAGAGGCAATGCCGCCAAATAAAAATAGAGTGATGGAGTTCACCTTTATCCCTTGGGATCTTGCCACTAAACTATGGCCAAGCTCATGGAGCAACACTGAGACAAACAGCAGTAAAGCCATGACAAAGCCCACAATCCAGGCCGTACCCGTTAGCCAATTGGGGTAGAGCTGTTGCCAGGACACGCCATTGGCAAACGTGACTAAAGCCAGAATCAAAAACCAGGATGGGTCTACATAGAGGGGAATACCAAAAATCGCTCCCACCTGCCTGTTTGCATTTGAACCTTGCTGCATAACGGTTGTCTCAATGAAACCTTATTTCTATGGTAATGTCCGCATTCCTGTGATGAGTGTAGAGCCGATGGTGTAAATTCCCTACACTCTTCAAGATTGTTTAGCAAAAGCAGGCGGGGGAAAGAGCGGGATCTGTCTTCTAGCTGCTCCAAATCCAGGTCGGTATGGGAACACTAAACAAGAAGTGAGACCAATCTTTGGGTCCAGGTAAATCACATTTTTGCGATCCTCCGACTCAACAGAGCATCGATCATTCCTATGCTGCACTCCCCCAATTCCCCTGAAGAGGAATACACCATTGCGTTTAGTCGCAAGGATAAGAAAGCTGCATCAACGGCCAGGAATGTTGAAGCTCTAATTCATCCAAACCGGCAAACGTATCATATTCTCGCAATTGAGATCGATCAGAAGAAACAGCTGATCTCTTTAGAAGATGCAACCTATACGATTGGACGTCACCAAGCGAATGCCATCGTGCTAGATGACCAAACCGTATCTCGCAATCACGCTTTTTTGTTGAGAATCTGTGATGTCAATACGAAACAACATTCTTTTCGCATCATTGATGGTGATCTAAACGGGAAACGTAGCCAAAATGGATTGTGGGTTAATGGTAAACGATGCTTTATTCATGACTTACAAGATCATGACGTCATCTCCTTTGGCGAACATATCCATGCCACTTATGTTTCGACCTCAAACCTTAACGATCCCAGAATTGGTATAGGGAAAAACAACGTTCAATCCTTACCGATTCCTTTACCGAAACCGAATCTTGCCCTTGGTTCCACCCTTTTTCATAAGGCGACCGTGGGTAACCCCCAAGGGATTCAAGACAGTCTCGTCCAACAACAGTCTGGTGACGCTGCTTTTGTGCGGCTGTCTTCCTTTCCAGAACTGACCCCTTTGCCCATCATTGAGACAGATTTGGACGGCAATATTACCTATATCAATCCTGCTGCTTCAAATAAATTTCCTGAGTTACGAACCATCAAACGCCACCCACTAACCGATGGCTTATACGAGAAGTTGGTCCAGGAACAATCTGAATATGTTATCCGGGAGATGGAAATCGGCAGTTCCATCTATGAACAAGCGATTTATTGCATTCTCCAAAATGGTCTGATCCGTAGTTATCTCATCGACATTACTCAACATCGCCGGACAGAGCAGCAACTGAGGCTGAGCGAAGCGCGTTATGCAGCTGCAGCCAAGGGAGCCAATGACGGTCTATGGGACTGGGACCTGCATAGCAACACGATCTATTTCTCTGATCGGTGGAAAGCCATGCTGGGCTTCTCAGAAGAAGACATTGGGGCCAGTCCTGACGAATGGTTTAGTCGCATTCATCCTCAGGATCAGGATCGAGTGACGGAGGACTTATCTGCTCACTTTAGAGGGGATACCCCCCAATTTGAAAGTGAATATCGCATTCTCCACAGTAATGGGGAGTATTTGTGGTTCAGGGGCCGTGGTCTTGCCCTCCGCAATGATCAAAATCAGGCCTTTCGGATCGCGGGTTCACAAACTGACGTCACAGCTTACTACTCCACACGGGCTCAGCTAGAATTCAAAGCTCAGCATGATGAAATGACCCAGTTACCCAATCGGGTCCTGTTTATGGAGCGATTGACTCATGCCTTTCGCATGGCCGAACATCAACAATCTCGGCTGTTTGCCGTTCTCTTTCTCGACTTAGATCGATTCAAAATTATTAACGATAGCCTGGGCCATGGGGTTGGAGACCAGTTGCTCATCGAAGTGTCAAAACGGCTGCAGCAGTGTTTGCGCAAGCAAGACACGATTGCCCGCTTTGGTGGAGATGAGTTTGCTATTCTTCTGGATACGGTCGAAGATGCTGATGAAGCAATTCACGTTGCTCAAAGAATCCTTCAAGCTCTTAAAACAAAAATTTCATTAGAAGAGCATGAAGTTTATACCAGCGCTAGCATTGGCATAACGGTTTCCAATCCAGACTATCAAGCACCAGAAGAGCTTTTGCAAGATGCCGATACTGCTATGTATCGTGCCAAGAAACAGGGCAAAAACTGTTTTGAGGTTTTTTCTTCTGGCATGAGAGCCCAAGTCAATAGCCAACTGCAATTGGAGACCGACTTGCAACGGGCCATTAACAATAACGAGTTGCACTTGGTCTATCAGCCTATTGTTGATCTCAATTCTGAACACATCGTTGGTTTTGAAGCTTTATTGAGATGGGATCATCCTGAGCGAGGGTTAGTCCCCCCCTCAGAATTTATTCCTGTGGCAGAGGATGCAGGGCTGATGGTCTCCATTGATTGGTGGGTGCTAACTGAGGCCTGTCAGCAGATGGCCCATTGGTTAAGAACTTATCCTAGTTCTGCTGAACTCACTGTCAACGTCAATATTTCGGCCCATCAGTTTTTGCAATCTACTTTTTGCAAAAAAGTCACTGCCATCATTCAGGAAACGGGGATGAAACCCCATCATCTGAAGCTGGAGATTACCGAAGGGGTCATTTTGAGTAATGCACCTAATATTTCCGAGCAATTAAATAATCTGAAAAAGCTGGGCATTCATCTGGCTATTGACGACTTTGGAACAGGATACTCATCTCTGAGTTACCTGTATGCCTTTCCTCTGGATGTCTTGAAAGTGGACTATTCTTTTGTTTCTCGCATGGATCAAGATAATGGACTCGCTATTGTCAAAACGATTGTGAATCTAGGCCAGAACCTCAATATGAAAGTGGTAGCTGAAGGGGTCGAGACTAAAACCCAGCAAAAATATTTACAAGAAATGGGTTGTGAATTTGCCCAAGGATACTTATTTTCTAGGCCGCTTAAAAAAGAAGCAGTGGAAACAATCCTGACCAATAAAAACCTACCTCATATCCCGGCTATTCCTGTTACAACAGTCTAAACTTCCAAAAATATTCTTCCTGAACATCATTTTATTCATTCTTGGACCTAGCTATTTACCAACCAAAACATTCGCTGTTTTACTAGCTTTAAAGCTTGAAAAAGGCTGAAGAAGAGGGCAAAAGGTAGAATTGAATAACGATTACTTTGTGCAAAAACTGCAGGGATCCATAAATAACTTGGGAAAGGATTTCCCTGGACTAATAGATATAAAAAATCCTTCGCGCTCAATTTGGGAGCTAAATAGAATAATTGCGCTTCTACCATATCCTGTGAATGTTGAAGCTTTCCAAAGACCTCAGACTCCAAGCGGCTAGGAGACTTTACAAATAGGTTTAAAAGCGAAT
The DNA here is from genome assembly GCF_000238775.2 of Acaryochloris sp. CCMEE 5410. Taxonomy (NCBI): domain Bacteria; kingdom Bacillati; phylum Cyanobacteriota; class Cyanophyceae; order Acaryochloridales; family Acaryochloridaceae; genus Acaryochloris; species Acaryochloris sp. CCMEE 5410. Next base: position 813,248 of record NZ_AFEJ02000001.1, read on the forward strand.
CACTTATAGTAAGAGAGTCATAGATACTAAACAAGTTTTCTTCAACATTCAACAAGAAGATATTGGAAAATGACAAAATTGATTTTTGGTAGGCATGTATTCCCCAGTCCAATATTTCTTTATTCTCAGAGTTGCGAAGTATAGGTATATATCGATCATTTTGTCTTTCATATTTAACTGTACTTCCATGGTCGGCAGCCACTAAGGCTTCAAATAGTTCTGATGACTGGCATACTTGAAGTCTTTTGAATTTAGGGTTTAAATTGTCATAATAATACGCAGCTAGGCTCTCCGAAGGTAAATCCACTCGCTGTTTCAATGCAAAATAAAAACCTTGTATGTCTTTATTTGGTTTTAATTTCTCATCTTTCAACAAATCACCAAGTGCTTTTAAAACACTGCCTGTCCATCCTAAATCCACGAAGCCATAAGAAATTTCATCCAACATTCCTTCTTGGGAAAAATAACCTATAGCTGATTCGCGGTAGCTTTGAACAGTTGCTAAAATCAAACTGCTAATTTCCTGCTCATCCTGAAAGACTTTTCTAAGTTTATCTCTTTCCGAAATTGTGAGTTCCATTTTCCAAATATCTTGTGAAAATCCATTCCGTACTAACACATCTCTTATTTTTAATGGACTTATATTCACTCTTTCACAAACACTATCGACTGATAAAGATCCTTCTTTGAATTGAAAAATCCAGTCTAATTCATATGAATCTAATTTCTTGATACTAGGAAACTTAATTGCTTGGCGTGAACCATATAAATATCGACAATCAATCTTATATCCCCAGACCTTGCAAATTAAAATTGCAATTTTATGGAGAATTTGACCGTCTCTAGCTATAAAGTATAAACGTTCAATATTTCGCTTTTTTGCTTCAAAAAGACACCAATAAACGAAACTGAACAACACTGGACCCATCACATCGCTAGCTGTTTGCCAAATAACTAATTGATGAGGGTCTGTATATGGTGAATTTAAGCGATTAAGGCGACAAGAGCCTGACAGCAATGAACGCAATTTTAGTGGAAGAGAAGTATGCTCTGCAATTCTCTTTTCATATCTTGTTAATTGGGTATCAGTATATTGGCATGCATTTATCCCAGACCGCTTGGGGACTAAAACATCACTAATGGCATTTTCGCCCATATGATTTAACTGCTGAGGGCTAAGACCTTGTTTTTTTAAGCAAAAATCAAATAGGCTTCCAGTCTTTTTTGTTAATCCTGTGGACGAAGAGACATATAAAATATCTCCTTCTCTCCATAATTTTTTTTCATCCAAAAATGAACGAATAATGATCTCAGGCAGATACATATCTGCAATATAAATAACATTATTTCCAGACCGGTGTATCTCTTGAATATACTTCTTTATTGAAGGAACTAAATGCCATCCTTTTTTTTCTATCTCAGTCTCAATCTGAAGAGCTAATTCACGTTCAGTGGATGACCAACTATACCTTAGTGCTAGGGCATTATAAATCGAGTCGATGTGAACCTCTTTAGTACGATTTTTAGATCGTAATTCCTTTTCAATATTAGTTCTTATATTTGGCCATTGCTCTTGGGTTGTCGTAATCAGACCTGCCTTAGTAAGCTCATCAGCAACTTGGACAAATAAATCGGTTGGCCTAGCCCATACTCTCACTATAACTGTGTCAAATACATCAAAGGAAAACACTTTTTGGAGCATAGTTAAGAATATGAGTTAAATATATTATTAATAGAAACACTTATTAGTTACAATGGTTATTGGCAAAACCATTGTAACCTTATCAATAATTTTTAAATGATGGAAATCTAAAAATAGTTTTTTTTGATCTAAAAATGTTAGTTATACAACTTAGAATCCAGGTAATTGAACAGCCAAGCAATTCAATAATTATTTTTTATGCATGGGAATAAAAAATACATGAAATTCCAGTTGATAATAATATTATTCTTACTGGGACTCAATGACTTAGATCACTGCCAAGTCATTTATACTATCCTTTTTACACAATTTATTTTAAGAACTGTCACTTTTTCACTTTTACCTCAGAATGTTTTACAAGTCAAAACCCTTTTGTTCTGGGGGCTTCAAGGTAAATCAAGACCTACGGCTCATTTGACTGTTAACGAAGGACAAAACAAATCTAAACTCGCCTGGGAGGCCAATTCCACCACTTTTATTTGCAACAATAGTGATATGGCAACTACTCATTATTTAGAGATATATCGTTAAAGATAGTCATTTTCTTGCAAAGATTAGACAAATTAGTGATTTACAATATCTATATGGATCTCTCAGCCCTTTATCCAGCCATAGCATTAATTTCAACAAGAAAGCAAGAAGGTTAGTATTTTAATCACTACCCTAATGGATTATTGATCTGTTTATTGCACAATTTTCCGTGTATACCAACCAATTATTGTTCCTAAAGACAAATCATTAATGAGCACTTGTTCCTCTAATGCGATCGCATTCAACGGTTTGAGCGAAGAGGTGACCAGGTGACTGAACCAATCCACAAAGTGATCATCTACTTGTGGTCCTGCCAGTAACTCTATATCGGTGCCAATGCACTCTTTTATTTGTATCGCCGAAAGCGACTCAATCGGGGTTTGAATCTGTTCACTGATTTTCTGAAGGTATCGCCAACAATAGACAGTGAGGCGAATGGAGAATCGTTCTCTCGTGGGCAATAAAGTTTGATCAATCTGAGTATTTTCTGCATGAGTTAGGAGAGAACTCAGCGCTTGGGGGAATTCAGCCATTGTAAGAAATACATTAGTTATTTTTTAGAGCAAGTGAAAAAAGAGCACAAGCTAAGCAAGAGTAATTCAATAAACGATGTCTCTCTCCGAAAAGAGCGAAAGACAGGCTGAAAAATTAGAATTCTTACTGTTCATCTTGATTGAGCGTGCACTTTATCAATCTAGTAGCCTGTTTACAGGACATGTAAAACCCTTATGAATAAAACCATTAAGCACTGAATTCAGAGTGAGCAGAAATCGGTCTTTATATTTCAGTTTAGAACTCAAATCCAGAAATCTAAAGCTTCAAAAAAGCACCCTGCTTAGAGTAGGGCGCTTTTTCTTTAAGATTGATAGTTTAAACGGCTATTCAACACCTTCAATCTTATCTTCAACTTCTTGATAGAGATCTCGGAGCATTTGTAGGTTCTCTTCACTGGTTTCCCAGTATCCACGGCCATTCACCTCAAGCAATGTACTTACTACTTTGCGGAAAGAGTGAGGATTAAGATTCTTAAGACGATTCCGCATCTCCTCATCTTCGATAAAGGTTGTGTTCACGTCTTCATAAACCCAATTATCCACTGCACCTGCCGTTGCCGACCAACCCATGGTATTGACTAGGCGTTTTGATAGCTCACGCACACCTTCATAGCCGTGACTGAGCATCCCCTCATACCACTTCGGGTTGAGGAGTTTGGTGCGAGCATCCAAACGGACTGTTTCCGAGAGGGTGCGAACCTGAGCATTAGCTGTTGTGGTATCGGCAACATAGGCATTCGGCTTTTTCTTGTCATCCCGAAGGCTGGAAACTACCTTAGTTGGATCAGAGTCAAAATAGTGACTCACGTCCGTGAGGCTAATTTCGGAAGAGTCGAGGTTTTGGAAGGTCGCATCTACTGTTTTGAGGGAGGCTTCCAAAATTTCTCTGGACTGCTCCATATCGCCAGGAGAATCAGCAGAGAAGGCAAAGGACTTCCGTTTGAGGTACATCTCTTGCAGTTCAGCTTCTTCATCCCAGGTGCTGTTCTCCACCGCCAAGTTGACGTTAGCGGCATAGGAACCGGAGGCATTGGAGAAGATTCGAGTGGCAGCTTGTCTCAAATTGATGCCCATATCTTCGGCTTGCTTGAGTGCATGCTTGCGGACAAAGTTCATCTCTAATGGCTCATCCGCTTCGGCAGCCATCTTAACGGCTTGGTCTAACAGAGCCATCTGGTTGATAAACAGATCGCGAAACACACCGGAACAGTTAACGACCACATCAACGCGAGGTCGACCCAATTCCTCCAAAGGAATGAGTTCTAGCTTGTTCACTCGACCTAAGGAGTCTGGTAATGGCTTTACCCCCACAAACCACATGACTTGAGCCAAAGATTCGCCATAAGTCTTGATGTTGTCTGTGCCCCACAGGACTAGAGCAATAGATTCAGGCCACTCGCCATTATTCTCTTGCTTTTGCCGGGCTAAAAGCCGATCAACGACAACTTTAGCGGATTGGACCGCTGCTTCTGTTGGAATGGATTGAGGATCCAGAGCATGGATATTTTTGCCCGTGGGTAGTACATCTGGGTTGCGAATCGGGTCACCACCTGGGCCAGGCAGCACATATTCACCTTCTAGGGCCTGGAGTAAGGCACCTAGCTCGTTATCCGCCACCACTTGATTAAGGCAAAACTCAAGATATTCCACTAAGGGGGTTAGCGCTTCTTGATCCACATCGGGGAAGCCTGCTTCCTTGAGGGCCTTTACCCAGGGCTCTTCTTGGCGACCGAAGTTAAACAGGTTCAAAGGCGAAACCTTAGAAACTCGTCCTTCTTCATCAATTTGAGTATGGACAATAGCCGCAACGGCTGCTCGGGTGGTTTCGTTGATAGTGTTGAGCAGATCCACGTCTTCGAGGACGCCGCGATCGCTATTGTGGAATATTTCGTCTAAGTCTCGATTGATGCTGTTGGCAATCAGGCGGGGTAGACCCAAAATATTATCTTCACCCCGATCGAGGCTGGCGATATTGACGAGGGTGGCAATGGCTTCCTCTGCTGTAGGAGGCTTACCAATCACATGCAAACCGCAGGGTAAAAGCCGGGACTCAATTTCCATCAGTTTGATATAAACGCGACCGACAATAGTGTCGCGTTCTTCTTGAGTCATATCTTTGGCATCTTGCTCAGGTAGGTCAATATCCTGATCCAAGTTTACCAAGCGGGCCTTATCCATAATCGTATCGACGATGGGAACACCTCGACCACTTTCTTTCAGAGTCTGGTAAGAGCCAATTAGCTCACTGAGTTCTTTGAGTCCTTTATAAAGACCCGCATTCTCAGCTGGAGGAGTCAGGTAGCTAATGGTATTGGCATAGCTGCGCCGCTTGGCAATGGTGGCTTCAGAGGGGTTGTTGGCGGCGTAGTAATAGAGGTTGGGAATGCTGCCGATGAGCGTATCGGGATAGCAGTCGTTGGACATGCCGATCTGCTTGCCGGGCATAAATTCTAAGGAGCCGTGGGTGCCGAAGTGAAGGACAGCGTCCGCCTTAAAAATCTTTTCTAAATAGCTATAGTAGGCGGCAAATCCATGGTGAGGACTGGCGGAGCGAGAGAATAGCAACCGCATGGGGTCGCCTTCATAGCCAAAGGTGGGCTGTACCCCAATAAACAGATTGCCATAGGTTTTGCCGAAGACTAACAGGTTCTGGCCATCGCTGTTGAGGTTGCCAGGAGGGGGACCCCAGGATTCTTCTAACCGTTTTGAGTAGGGCGTTAGGGATTCGTATTCCTGCACCGACATCCGGTGGGCAATATTAAGTTCTGGGCTATTGTACTGGGCCTGGGCATCGTGGAGAATCTCCAGCATCAAGGCTTCTGCATCTTCCGGCATATCCTCGATGGTGTAGCCATCCTTTTTCAAAGATTCCATCACTTTATAGATGGAGCCAAATACATCCAAGTAGGCGGCGGTGCCCACATTACCCTTATCAGGGGGGAAACTAAAGACCGTAATCGCCAGCTTTTTTTCGATCTTGGTCTTGCGGCGTAGAGAAGCCCACTTCATGGCTCTTTGGGCCACCATCTCGATCCGGTCTTGGAGTGCGATCGCACGTCCAGTAACGCCATCACGACCCGACAAAATAATCGGCTCAATCGCCCCATCCAATTCAGGAATAGCAATCTGTAGAGCAGCTTGAATCGGGTGCAAACCTAAATCACTTTCTTCCCACTCTTCCGTGGTTTGGAAAACTAGGGGCAAGGCCACCATATAAGGACGGTTTAGCTTTTTCAGGGATTCCACCGCCTTGGGGTGATCTTGGCGAGCAGGCCCTCCCACCAGGGCAAATCCAGTTAGAGAAACAACGGCATCGACTAAGGCTTTATCTCCACCAGGAGTTTCATAGAAAAATTCTTCAACGGGCTTAGAAAAGTCCAAGCCACTAGCAAACACCGGAATCACCCGAGCCCCTAGCGATTCCAATTCCTGAACTGTCGCCACATAGTGGGCGTCATCGCCCGTGACTAAGTGAGTTCTCTGGAGAATCAGGCCGACGGTAGGTGCAGTGCCATTCTTGAGCGCATCAGGGATATCACGCCGAGAGCTAAACCAGTTGAGATATTCTTTGACATCCGCAAACATCTCCATGGCCAAGGGATGCCAAATCCCCATCTCCAAATACGTCACCGGATCGGCAAACTGGACTTTGTCCTCTAGCTCCGGTACATACTTGTTGGCCAGCATCAGCAGGAAGTTTTCCAAGTTATCCTGGGAGCCGCCCAACCAATATTGGAAGCTGAGCATAAAGTTGCGAGCATCCTGGGCTTTATCAACGGGTAAGTATTTAAGGACTTTAGGTAAGGTGCGCAGCAGTTTCAGCATGCCGTCCTGAAACGAGGCACCAGACTGCTCTTTACGCTTGCGCATAAATTGTGCGATCGCACTTTGAGATTGCCCCAAATTAGCCATTGTGAAGCTGCCCATCTTATTAAGACGCATCACTTGAGGCATAGAGGGGAAAACCACTGCTACATCTAACCGATCGCGATGAGGTTCCACCGCAGCAACGACTTTATCGGCTAAATCTTCGATAAAAATCAAGGAGCCAATAAAAATATTCGCTTCAGCCATATCGGCCTCAAAGGCCTCATAATTTTCGGGTGAGCGTAATTCTTCTAAGAGGTAGCCACTGAGTTCGACGGCCACACTGTCGTGACTATCGTTAATAGCATTGGCAGCTGCCGTAAGGGCACTCTGATACTGAGGCTCCAACACGACATAGACCACCTTCATTAAGGAACGTCCCCGCAGCTCCTTGGGGACAATATGTCTAATGGTGGACTTGACGTGAGTGAACATGCGATCGCGCTCCTTTAACGTGAACAATCTTGTGCACGACTATTAGGTTCTATAAAGATTTGTACCAAATAATTTGCTGTGAAACGGTACGGTGGTCAGGAACTGACACAATTTGCAAGGAAATTTGTAATGGACTTCAAATCATGCTTGCAAGCCTAGATTGCTCCTAGCTCCTCCATCAAGCATAGCCGAAGTCCATAGGCAAAAACATACGCATAGATCTGATGCGCCCCCCTTTAAGCATCTAAACAGAATATTTACTGACCGATTTGGATCTTGATCTTTTATGTAGATGCATTAAATTACTTCACTGAATTGTTCGACCATTACTTTCCCCGATCAGTCCGATAAGAGCAGACAATCCTAGGCAGTGTAAAAGCTAAAGCCATTCTTAAGACTGGCCTATTCTCTAATCCAGGATTGTAAATTCATATTAAGCATTAGGTATAAATGCTCAGCTCAACTCACCCAATGAGGATATGCGTCGTTCGAAATCTATATGCAAAAGATTAGTGCTGAAGACTTACTCGCCAAGTATGACTCAGGAATTAGAGACTTCAGCCATACTGATCTGAGTCAAATTAATTTGTTTGAGGCATATTTGCCAGAGATCAATCTTCAAGGGAGCGACTTAACCGGCTCTAATCTAGCTTATGCAACCTTGAGTCGGTCTAATTTAACTGGAACCAACTTTAACCAAGCACAGCTAGAAAAAACTTGGTTGGACTCTACTCTGTTAGCCGATTCCAAACTAAAAGAGGCTTCGCTAATCGGGGCAGAATTAGCATTTGCACAGCTTATCAGAGCAGATCTAACCCATGCCGATTTGCAAAACGCCAATTTACAGCAAGCCAATCTCTCCGCTGCTTATCTGATTGGAACCAATCTCAGTGGAGCCAATATGGAGCAGTGCAACTTATCACAATCCATTTTAATTCGCAGCAATTTTTTTCGCGCCAGTTTTGTTGACTTCAATGGTACTGAGATTCATCCCACCACCATTTTGCCCAATGGATATCCCGGCAGTTCTCAGTAAACTGGGGAATCATCTGATATTCTCTGGCTGCTAAGGAAATTAATCTAAATGTGTTCCCTGCAATCACGGCTCAAATATATAAGAGAATCGTCATATAGGTAAAAAACACATCTTTGGAGAAAGACAAATTATGTCTGTTGGCCATCCTCCACATCCTTCAGAAACCGTGAAGTTGGAATATAACCAGTTACAGTCTATTTCTGAAATATGGCCGATTGCTGCCCAGCGATTTGGGGAAATTGTGGCCCTTCGAGATCCCCATGTCAAACCAGAAGTCAATCTCACCTACGTGGAATTGAATCGCCAAGTCCAACGGTTCGCAGCTAGTTTACAGGCATTAGGGGTTAAGCCTGGCGACCGCGTAGCATTATTTGCCGATAATAGCTCTCGTTGGTTTATCGCCGATCAAGGCAGCATTATGGCAGGGGCCGTCAATGTGGTCCGCAGTTCCCAGGCCAGCCCAGAGGAGCTTGTCTACATTCTGGAAAACAGTGGGGCGACCTTTTTACTGGTTGAAGATGCAGCAACATTAAGTAAGTTACAACCCTTCCTAACAAAACTCCCCTTAAAGTTAGTGGCCTTGCTTTCCGATGAAGACGTGGCCAACAACGGTCAATCTCAGGTATTGAACTTCCCCCAAATCTTCCAAGAAGGAACTCACGGTGCCGTTCGTGCGGTTCCGTTGGGTCGAGAACATTTAGCAACACTGATCTATACCTCTGGTACCAGTGGTAAACCCAAAGGCGTCATGCTGAGTCATGGCAACCTACTCCATATCATTACAGCCATGCCAGCGGCGGTTCAGCCAGAAGTGGGGGACCGCATTCTCAGTATCCTCCCCACCTGGCATTCTTTCGGTCGATTGGTAGATTACTACTTTCTGTCCCAAGGGTGCACGCAAATCTATACCAGTATTCGAAATCTCAAAGGAGATTTGCAAACCTATAAACCTCACTATATGGGCAGTGTGCCACGCTTATGGGAGTCCCTTTACGAAGGGATGCAGAAAAAGTTTCGGGGCGAACCTGCCACTCGTCAAAAACTAATCAATACGTTTTTTGGGATCAGCCAGAAATACATTCTGGCCCGCCGGACTCAGCAAAGGCTGGACATTAATAATCTCAATCCGTCAGGGCTACAACGGTTCCTGGCTCAACTGCAGATGCTTTTCCTAGGTCCGTTGCATCAATTGGGCGATCGCATCGTTTATACCAAGATCAGACAAGCCATGGGCGGGCAATTCAAGCAGTCGTTTAGCGGCGGTGGCTCCTTAGCCATGCACCTAGAAACCTTTTTTGAAACCGTCGGTATTGAACTGATTGTGGGCTATGGATTAACGGAGACCTCACCGGTCTTGACTGCTCGTCGCGCGGAACACAATTTGCGCCGCTCAGCAGGCAAGCCCATTCCCAAGACCGAAATTCGAATTGTTGATCCTCAAACTCGTCAAACCTTACCGACCGGTCAACAAGGTCTCGTTATCGTCCGAGGACCTCAAGTCATGCAGGGGTACTACCAAAATCCTGAAGCGACCGCTAAAGTGATCGATCAAGAAGGCTGGTTTGACACCGGTGATTTAGGTTGGTTGACGCCTACACAAGATTTGGTTCTAACCGGAAGAGCCAAAGATACCATTGTGCTCTCCAACGGTGAAAATATTGAGCCGCAACCCCTGGAAGACGCCTGTGCCCGCAGCGCCTTCATTGACCAAATTATGGTGGTTGGTCAAGATCAACGAAGCCTAGGGGCCTTAATTGTTCCTAATCTCGATGCATTGCAGCAGTGGGCATCAGAGCAAAATGCCTCCATTCAACTCCCCGGTAATACTCCCCCGCCAGGGAGTAAAGTACTTACCTTTACCGATCAGCCCATCCAGGATCTCTATCGCCAGGAACTCACACGAGAAGTCAAAAATCGTCCAAACTACCGCCCAGATGAGCGCATTGGTCCCTTTGCCTTTGCCTTAGAACCATTTTCCATCGAAAATGGAATGCTTACACAAACCCTAAAAGTTCGTCGTCGTGTTGTCATGGAGCATTACCGCGATATGATCAACGGAATGTTTAAATAGATTCAAATTCGCTGCAAAAGACCTATGGAAATTCCTGCTGATCAGCTTCTGTTGAAACGCCCCATTACCGTGAAAGCAGTTGTTACCCCTCTATGGAAAGATGAAGCTCAACAACAGCTCCAAGCCCAAATCAATCAATTTGATGGTCAGCTTCAGCAACTTGATACCCAAGTTCAACAAATGATCGGTGAGTTAAAAAAGCAAACGGTTCAAATTATTGGGGCTGAAGGTAGCACTTCAGAAGAGACCCAAGCTCAAATTCAAAATATCCAGATGCAAGCGAATAATCGCAAAAGTGAGCTCTTAGATCAAAAAAACCAGGTCTTGCAGCAACTGAACCAAGTCCAATCCCTTGAGATGGAACAAGAAGTTGAGCAAGGGCAAATCGATAGCTTCTTTTACATCAAAAAAGGAGATCACCTCATTCGCAGAATGCAGGTTGAAATCCTCCTGCGAGATGGTGTGGTTGAAGATATTCGCGGTGATCTCTAGCCCCATCTCCCCATAGATTCAGTATTGACTAGCTATTGTTTACATCAAATGAAAGTTAGTCCACCTTTACCAAGTATTTGCCAAGCTCAATATGGCAAGTACTTGGTTAGTTTTGCATTACAACTCATCCAGTGAATTGCTGCTCGTGCAGTGCGAATCTAGCTTGCTCTGTTTATTTATCAAAAAATTGTGAGATTCATCACTGCAGCTTTTTGACACAGCGCTTTAAAGTGAGGGAAATCGAATGCTAATGTTAAGAAATTAATAAAACTTAATTCAAAGCATTTTAAATTTCGATTTAACTCAAACCACCATATCCCTATGCATAGTCTTTCTGCATCTCCCCAACTCAAACAACCAACGCCTAAATTCCCAATCCCCCTGAAACTTGTGGCGTTGGGGGATAGCCTGGTCTACGGTTATGGCGATCCTGAAGGAGGAGGATGGGTCGAGCGGCTCCGACGGCAGTGGATGTATCCCGATAATGCAGGCCACATTCTCTACAACTTAGGGGTGCGCGGAGATACTATTAAGCATGTCGCGCGACGGCTAGAAAGCGAATTTCGTTATCGAGGGGAACTGCGACATCAGGTCCCGGATCGAATTATTTTATCGGTTGGGGTGAATGATTCTGCACGCCTAGGTCGTCTCGACGGTCGGTGTTTTACTCCATTCTCAGATTTTCAAAATCAATTAGCAGAACTGCTCGATCGCGCTGTTGAGCTTTGCCCGGTGTTGTTTGTCGGTATGGTGCCGGTGAATGAACAGGCAATGCCATTTTTGGACGCCTTTTATTACAACCACGCCGATCAGCATCTCTATAATGAAGCGACTCGCTTGGCCTGCCATGAACGACAAATTCCATTCTTGGATCTGTTTGATATCTGGCAACAAAGAGGATCAGACTGGCGGGATCTACAGCTTGGAGCAGATGGTTTACATCCAAATCCCCAAGGCTATCAATCCTTATTAATGGACATCTGCAATTGGCAGCCGATGCAAGCGTTAATGCAGTCGGGTACAGCAGTTTAACGCACAAACGTCAAAATCAAGAGAACGCCTCAATAATGCCTCCACCCAACAGGATTTCCTGGTCATACCAAACTGCAGCTTGACCTGGAGCGATACCAAATTGGGGGTCCTCAAACACCAACTTCACTCGCCCACCTGGTGCTTCAGCATCCAGGGGGATAATAGTAACGCTTGTTGGTTTTGACCGGTAGCGAACCTGAACTTCAGCATGAATCGGATTTTGGGGAGGGGCAATTGAAACCCAATTCACCCGTTTCACCATACATTCAGTTTTAAGGGCTGTTTCTCGATCTCCCACAATGACTCGATTCTTTCCTGGATCTAAATCCACCACATACAACGGATGAGGCGCAGCTACACCAATCCCTCTCCGTTGACCAATTGTGAAATGATGCACCCCTTGGTGATGCCCAAGAATGTTGCCCCCTTGGTCAACAATTTCCCCTGGATGGGTCTCAATATACTGATCCAAAAACGTTTGCATTGAACCATGGGCCTCAATTAGACATAAGTCCTGGCTTTCAGGTTTCTCGGCTGTGTGAAGGTCAAGTTGGGTCGCCATACGGCGGGTTTCGGTTTTTGTATGGTCTCCCAACGGAAAAACGGTGCCACTCAATAGATCTTGATCTAAATCGTAGAGAAAATAGGATTGATCTTTATTTCGATCCACAGCCCGCAGGAGCTGATAGCGTTTTTCCTGCTCACTGTAAGCAATCCGGGCGTAATGACCTGTGGCAATCGTATCTGTATCAAGTTCATGGCGAGCATAGTTTAGCATGGGGCCAAACTTAACCGTTTTATTGCATTGTGAGCAGGGTAAAGGGGTAATACCCTGCTGATATCCCTCAACTAGGTAGTCAATAATGTTGTCAGAAAATAGGTCGCGGCTATCCACCACATGATGAGGAATATCTAGATCTGCGCAAAGTTGAGCAGCATCCACTAGACCATCAGAACAGCATTGCCCCTTGCCTTGCATTAACCACAAGGTAAGACCAATGACTTCATACCCTTTTTCTTTAAGGCTCGCTGCGGCAACGGAGCTATCCACTCCTCCAGAGAGGCCAACAACAACTTTCTTCATGTTCAAAATAGTGAGTGGGTAAGCATTAGGAAAAATGCGGTAAAGGCGATAGAGTTAGATCAACATTATCTAATTCCATTGTTCCATGCTAACTTTTCCGATCAATCCTTGGGGCAAGATCATGTCCAATTACTGCAGATATTTATTGCTATAGCATTTTGACCTACATCATGCCGCAACGCGCCCTTTAGGTCTAGATGCCCGCAACCTCTGCTGTGTTGGCTGTGACTGTAAAGCTACACCTTTAGTTCAACAATAGACAGGATATTTCCTGTTTACCCTTACTTTACCCGCCCTTTGGAGATACACTGATGTCGATTTATGTTGGGAATTTATCCTACGAAGCGAGCCAAGACGACGTGACTGCCGTATTTGCAGAGTATGGCAAAGTAGTGAAAGTTCACCTTCCCGTTGATCGGGAAACAGGCCGCAAACGCGGTTTTGGATTTGTGGATATGGAGAATGATTCAGAAGAAGAGGCTGCGATCGCAGACCTAGATGGTGCTGAGTGGATGGGGCGCCAATTAAAAGTCAACAAAGCTCGCCCTCGTACTCCCAAACCTTCCTGGTAGAGATATTGCAGAGGTCACAATATCTGGGGCTTCTGCAAAAATGGTCTTCAAAATCTGATCTATTTCACTTCTGTTTTGGATAGGCAACAAATCATAGGAATGTGACGCCATTCTTGTTGTGAGGGTATGCTTACAATGGATAGGAATGGCTGGTTTTCTCCAAAAAACAGTAGAATAGATAGCAATTCCCTAGGGTGAAATATCGCCTACAAGGGAAAGTCAATATTGAAAATGAAACAACATCAAGGAGAAGTCAAGTAGTGGTTCAGGTGGTTTTAGGTGAAGACGAAGGCATTGAATCTGCATTGCGACGATTTAAGCGTCAAGTCTCAAAGGCCGGAATTTTGGCAGATGTAAAACGTCGACGCCATTTTGAGACCCCCTTAGAGAAGAAGAAGCGTAAGCGCATCGCTACTCGTCGTAAGCGTCGTTTTCGCTAGGGCATGCATTTCTAGTAGTCTGTCCAGTTTTTTTGACTGCAGCAGCCAAGCTAACAAGCAAATAGTTTTTAAGCCACTGCCTCCCTTAGAAGAGGCAGTGGCTATTGTGGTGGACAACGCACTTTTTTTGAGCAACAGCATCAGAAATTTGTTGCTCTTTGTTGGCGTGTTCGTAGTATGATTCACCAGCGATTAATTGTAGAATTAGAAGCCAGCAGATAGCCCCTGGCTGTTAAGGAGAGAGCAAAATATTATGGCCCGCATGTATTACGATGCCGATGCCAATTTAGATTTATTGGCAAATAAAACCGTTGCCATTATTGGCTATGGTTCCCAGGGGCATGCCCATGCCTTAAACCTTAAGGATAGCGGTGTTCAGGTCATTGTAGGCTTATATGAAGGGAGCAAATCTGCAGCAAAGGCCCAAGAAGCAGGACTAACGGTGAAGTCAGTTGCAGACGCTGCAAAAGCTGCTGACTTAATTATGATTTTGCTGCCAGATGAAGTTCAGAGAACCGTCTACACCCAGGATATTCAACCCCATTTGAGTGCAGATAAGGTATTGGCATTTGCCCACGGCTTTAACATCCATTTTGCCCAAGTGGTCCCCCCTAGCAACGTTGATGTCGTCATGGTGGCTCCGAAAGGTCCTGGGCATCTGGTGCGTCGGACTTATACCCAAGGGCAAGGCGTTCCCTGCTTATTTGCTGTGTACCAAGACGCCTCAGGCCAAGCACGGGATCGAGCAATGGCCTATGCCAAAGGGATAGGGGGAACCCGAGCAGGTATCCTCGAGACCACTTTTCGGGAAGAAACAGAGACGGATTTATTTGGAGAACAAGCTGTTCTATGTGGTGGGTTGACTGCCCTCATTAAGGCAGGTTTTGAAACCCTAGTAGAAGCTGGATATCAGCCTGAGCTGGCCTATTTCGAATGTATGCATGAAGTGAAGCTAATTGTGGATCTCATTGTGGAAGGCGGGCTGGCCAAAATGCGAGATAGCATCTCCAATACAGCAGAGTATGGAGACTACACCCGTGGACCTCGCATTGTTGATGACAGAACAAAGGCTGAAATGCGCCGAGTTCTGCATGAAATTCAAACGGGGCAGTTTGCCAAGGAGTTTGTGCTAGAGAATATGTCCGGCAAAGCAGGATTTACAGCAACTCGTCGGCGTGAGTCTGAACATGCGATTGAAGAGGTCGGCAAAGATTTACGAGCGATGTTCAGCTGGACAGACAAGGCATAATTGGTCCTTAGTTTGAGTTCCACTGAAACCTTTATACAATTTGGCTCCGGCATTTTTTTGCCGGAGCGACAAATTCGAGTTGAAGTTTTTAGTCCACTTCAAACCTTTAATTGCTGTCGCAAGGGATCCGGGTTTTAATTATGCGTTCTAATAGGCCCAACTCGGGTTTTGAATTCTGGTACACCAGTTTTGGAGTGCATTTTGTTGAAAGGTTGAGGTTTGAGCCTTTTGCTGGCGCTGGTAGAGGCTGGCAACCAGCTCGGCCTTGCTTTCGGCATGCTTTTGCAATGCAGCTTGTAGTTTAGATTGATGTAGAACCAAACATTTGCTGGCTTCAATTGTAGTGATAGTTGCAGAGGCTGGCTGACTATCAAAGAGATTGATATCCCCAAAATGGGCTCCCCGTGAAAGCTCAGCCATTTTGATATCATCTACATGAATTTTGACTTTTCCTTCAACTATGAAAAAGATTAATCTTTTTCGATCTCCTTTGTGGAGGATAGCTTGATTCTCCTTAAACGTTCGCTCTTCCATATCTGCTGCTAAACATTCTAAGAAAGCTTCATTCTCAATACGTTGTAGAAAATCAGTTGTTCTGAGAAATGCTAAGCGATTCACCACTGTTGAGCTGGTTTGGGAAAACATACTTAAGAAAGTGAGATTTGAAAAATTTCTATGTTTCCTAGTATCTTCTTTCCCAGAAGGCTCATCGACCGTATAACCACTGATTCTTGTTTTTTTAATTTTGACTAGAGGTTAGATGAAAAATCTCGCGCAAGAGCCACAAGCCAGAAGCTATAACAGCTAGCACATGTTTAGAGTGAATGATGCTGAGCGGTTTCTAGGTGACTCGACAACAGTAGGCGTTTCTCTTAATTAACCCATCCGATGACCGTGAAATCACTGAGAATTGGTGTAGTAATCGCGGATGAATATGACTTAAGCGGCCTTTTTGAGAATGATCCAATACAATGGCGGTAAGTCTAGCGACAATCTGCAGATACTCAACTCCTATATGGCACCAAGACGACGAGCAAGGCGTAAGCGACTCTTTCAACAATCTCGACTAACCCGCTCCAATAAGCCTCGATGTGTAGTTTGTGAGGAAGAATTTGATTCCCCAACCCTTAGTGTCCAGTTTGGTAAGGGGCGGGCTCATCTTCTCTGTGCAGGCCTGGCTAGGATAGGATTAAAAGGTCTAGCACGCTCTTCGGGCCGCTGGTAAGTCTGCTCTAGATGTACTTGCTGGTTCTGAGTTTATGAAATTTTTTGTGGGTGTGATGGTTTCTAGCTCTTTCTGTCCATCCTAATGACAAATGCTGCGGGGTAAAAAATCTTCAATTCAATAGCGTTAGCTGTTCAGTGAGTGTACCCACTTTCTTGCCTTGGCAAAGATGGCAGGTTTCTTTGAACGCTTGGCCTCGGTAACCATTCTTTCTTCTTCGGTATATGAATCAATCATTCAAGCTCCGTTCGACGACTCGTAGCCATGGGATTTTGAAAAGTGTCGTCTTAGTTCCAGCAACGACCTTTACCTTGTTACAGCCTTGTTTAACGAGTGAAGCCCAGGCTGCTCTTGAAGATAGTCCGAAGGTTGTTCTGGATGAAGCTTGGCAGTTAGTCAACCGCTACTATGTTGACGGTACCTTTAATCAAAAGGATTGGCAGGCAACTCGTCAGACTTTGTTAGGTGAGCAGTATGTTTCCAAACAGCATGCTTATTCTGCCCTCCGTAAAGCCTTAGCGGAACTGGATGATCCCTACACACGGTTCATGTCGCCTCAAGAGTTTAAGGCTCTGACCACTCAAACTTCAGGTCAGTTGTCTGGTATTGGTATTCGGTTAGAACAGAATAAAACGACGAATGCAATTACAGTCATTAAGCTGTTGCCTAATGCCCCTGCATTAAAGGCTGGCTTACAGGTTGGAGATCGTATCCTAGCCATCGATGGCAACAAAACTGATGCCATGGATCTCGAAGATGCCTCCAGTTTAATTCGAGGGGAGATTGATACTGCAGTCAAGTTACGGATCAGTCGAGCTGGGCAAGATCCGTTTGACCTGAATATTACCCGAGACGTCATTGAACTCCCTACAGTTCATACCAAAATCAAACAGGAAGGGAATAATCGTGTTGGCTACATTCGGTTGCTGGAGTTTAGCGCTCATGCCTCCGAGCAGATGAAAACGGCGATCAAAGAACTGGAAGCTCAAAATGTTGACGGCTTTGTGCTCGATTTAAGGGGGAATCCAGGAGGACTTCTAAATGCCAGTATCGAAATTGCTGAAATGTGGCTAAACCGAGGATTTATCGTTCACACGGTTGATCGCAAAGGCAAACAAGATGATATTCGGGCACATCCCACTGCACTAACTAAGCGCCCTTTGGTGGTCTTGGTTGATGGAGATTCTGCAAGTTCTAGCGAAATTCTGACAGGCGCTTTACAGGATAACCATCGAGCAAAAGTGATCGGAACATCGACGTTTGGGAAGGCCTTAGTACAGTCTGTCCACAAACTATCGGATGGCTCAGGGGTTGCGATTACTGTATCTCAGTACTTCACTCCAAACGGGACTGATATTAGCCACAAAGGAATTACACCTGATATTCCTGTGAAGCTGACGCCGGAGCAATTACAAACCCTCTACTCGGATCCCAGCCAACTGGCTACTTTTAATGATCCTCAATACATGCAGGCAATCCGAAGTCTACAGCAATCCATTCATTCACATAATGGGAAACCTCAAAATTCCGTAGCAATCCCTAAGCAAAACAGAAAGGCTGAAACGGTGAATCGTGCTCAAGCAGATTCTATGAAGTGAGTTTCCATAAGGCTAATCTGCAATCTTTGGTCCGAACAACCCAACGAGTAGAAAATCCCCACAGTCGCTGTGCAAGGTCCAAATTCAAATAATCGGCTGATGATTACTCTTTTGCACAGCGAAGTGACTGGAAGGGAAGGTGGTTCTTAAATTGATGGCCGCAACCTAAGATTTCGAAAACCCAAGCCCGTGGGATTCTGCATACCGATTCATAAACCTCATGAATCGATCCCACTCTTCTTCAGATTTCATATCATAATTAGCTTCAATAGCATGAGGCTTGCCATTGACGAATTTGGCACTCACGTCTAGAGTCGTTAACTCCCCTTCTTCATCTTGCAGATACATCCCCATCACTTCCAATTTCCCTTCTTGGATCAGATTTGGATTTTCGAAGTAAAAAATAGCCCGGCCTGAACTACCATCTTTAGCCCGTGTTAACCGTACGTCAGGGATGACCTCTTCATCAACGCCCCGGATAAACTGAATTGCTGCTGACATAATGTGAGTTGAATATTTTAAGAACAGTTAAGTTGTCTTTAACTATACTCACATACTCGACCTTAATGTTCCATAGAAGCCGCCAATAAGCATTGAATTCTTTGTCAATATTGGCCTGTCGGGAATTAGCCCCTAGAGGATAATCATAGACAAACGTATTCACCTCAATTTGGACGTCTGCCGGTCTATCGGTCCAGCTTCATGCTGTTGCATAACCCAGTTTTTTGGGAAAGCTACAGGATTTTCTCCAATCCATAAATCAGAGTTTGTAACTGGGTAACTTTTCGAATAGAAAGAAGAACACCCGGCATATAGCAGGCCCGATCGCTCGTGTCATGGCGCAAGGTATAGAGTTGACCAGGGGCACCAAATAAAACTTCTTGGTGAGCAATTAATCCTGGTAGCCGAATACTATGAATTCGAATATTTTCGCTACCTAGACTGCCCCTAGCACCGGTTAAATGCTCTTTCTCTTCGACCAGGGCAGGGTTATAGGTTTTGCCTAAATCACCGAGTAATTGAGCCGTTTTAACGGCAGTTCCACTGGGTGCATCTGCTTTCTGATTGTGGTGTAATTCAATAATTTCGACATGGTCAAAATATTGGGAGGCTTGAACGGCAGCCTGTTGTAACAGCACCATACCAATGGAGAAGTTGGGAATGACCAAACAACCCATACTGGCTTTTTCAGTAAATCCGGTCAGATCATTCATTTGCTCATCGCTAAGGCCAGTGGTGCCGATGACCGGAAATACCCCATATGCGATCGCAGATCTGATATTGCTGTAAACGGAGCTGGGATGGGTAAAGTCCACCATGACACAAGGCTGTTTCTCTTGGGCCGCTGCTGCTAAAACCGGTTCGAGTTCATTGGTCAATTCAATATTTAAAGTCTCAAGACCAACAAGTTCCCCTGCATCTAGACTAAACACGTCAGGATTGCGGTCAACCGCAGCATAGAGTCTCAAGTCATCGGCCTGGACTACAGCTTTGATCACTTCCCGCCCCATTTTGCCAGCGGCTCCAGTGACGATAACGGGAGTTGGCGTTGCATTTGTCATGATTGAACTGCTCGATTGACCTACTGATCTGACTTTATCAATATAGAGGCCATCTTGAATTGCCCTGCGTATAAATATGACGGTGGATCTCTGACGCGAGTGGTCCCTCGTTATAGTAGATTTGAACGGTTAACGTTGAAGTTTGAGATTGCCCGTGCCTGTAGCTGTTGAATCGCTGATTACGCCTGACATTATGAAGCCGGCTCGTTACCTCGGTAATGAGCTAGGTGCTGTGCATAAAGCCTGGGATTCAGCTTCAGTACGATGGGTGTTGACCTACCCTGAAGTTTACGAGGTCGGGGCATCTAATCTGGGGCATATTATTCTCTACAACATTCTCAATGCCCAGCCGAGACAGTTGTGCGATCGCGCCTATCTTCCATCTGCAGATTTAGCCACCAAACTCCGGGAAACGGAAACGCCCCTCTTTGCAGTTGAAACCAAAAGAGCCCTAACTGACTACGATATTTTAGGTTTTAGCCTCAGTTACGAGCTGGGCGCTACCAATATTCTAGAGATGTTGGATCTAGCTAGGATTCCTTTAACTTGGCAAGAACGCAATCAGGCCGGTTGGGGTAAGACCAGTGGTGCCACCTATCCGTTGATTTTCGCTGGCGGACAGACCGCCACATCCAATCCCGAACCCTATGCGGATTTCTTTGATTTCGTGGCCTTGGGGGATGGCGAAGAACTCTTACCGGAAATCGGCTTAATTTTAGAAGAAGGCAAAGCCCAAAGTTTGAGCCGCCAGGCCATCTTACTTGACTTAGCCCAAATTCCCGGCGTATACATACCTCAGTTCTACGATATGGCTGACGATGGAGCCGTCCATCCGAACCGTCCCGATGTCCCAAAACGAGTCTTGCGACGAGTGGCCGATCCCATGCCCGCTTATTCCATTGGCTTGGTCCCCTACGTTCAGACCGTCCATGATCGCCTCACCATCGAAGTGCGGCGGGGCTGTACCCGAGGCTGCCGATTCTGTCAGCCCGGCATGCTCACCCGCCCGGCTCGGGATGTTGAGCCGGAACAGGTCGTAGATGCCATTGAGACGGGCATGCGGGAGACGGGGTATAACGAGTTTTCCCTCTTGTCCCTCAGCTGTTCTGATTATCTGGCACTCCCTGCTGTGGGCATGGAAATCAAGAATCGGCTCAAGGATGAGAATGTCTCCCTATCTTTGCCCAGTCAGCGGGTCGATCGGTTTGATCAAGATATTGCCAATATTATTGGCGGCACTCGTAAAACAGGCTTGACCTTTGCTCCCGAGGCGGGTACTCAGCGGATGCGGGACATCATTAATAAGGGCTTGACTAATGAGGAGCTGTTGCGAGGGATTAAAACGGCCCATGAGCAGGGCTGGAGCAAAGTCAAACTCTATTTCATGATTGGCTTACCCGGAGAGACGGATGCCGATGTCTTGGGCATTGCGGAGACGATTCGGTGGCTGCGCCGAGAATGTCAGGGTCAAGGCAAGCGCCGTCTCAACTTCAACATCACCATTTCTAACTTCACCCCTAAACCCCATACCCCCTTTCAGTGGCATTCTGTCTCCACCCAGGAATTCCAGCGCAAGCAAGATCTCCTACGGGCCGAATTTAGACGATTAAAAGGGGTGAAGGTGAACTTCACGGATGTGCGGATTTCGGCCATGGAAGATTTTGTCGGCCGAGGCGATCGCCGCTTGGCCCCTGTGGTTAAACGAGCCTGGGAACTGGGGGCTGGTATGGATTCCTGGTGGGAAAGTTTAGACAAAGCCTATGGCGCCTGGACCGATGCGATCGCAGAAGCGAATCTCACCTGGAAATACCGCCAAGTCGAGCAAGGGGAATGGAATCTGTTTGATGGCTCCTCTCCAGACCAGGACACATCTCTCCAGCCAAGCCATCACCCTCTCCAAAGTTTAAATGTGCCCTTACCCTGGGACCATCTGGACACTGGCATCGATAAACAATGGCTGCAGGACGATCTGAAGCGGGCCCTGGAAGCGGCGACTGTCCCGGATTGCTCCTTCGAGGGCTGCTCCCACTGTGGAGTCTGTAGCGTTGATTTTGGTCATAACGTCGTTGTTCCCCCTCAACCAATTCCTACATTTGACGGCAACTTCGTTCCCAATCAAGAGCGTGTGCAACGTATTCGGGTCTGGTTCGGGAAACAGGGGGATATGGCGTTGGTCAGCCATCTGGATTTATTGCGATTGTTTGATCGTATTGTGCGGCGATCGCACATTCCTATTGCCTACACTGGAGGCTTTCACCCCAGTCCTCGCATCGCCCCGGCTAACGCCCTGATGTTAGGAGCAACCAGTTCAGGCGAGATCGTCGACTTTGAACTAACGGAATGCGTTAGTCTTGAAACTTTTCGGCAAACCCTAGACACTTTTTTGCCGTCTGATATCCCCATCTACAATGCTGAAGTCATTGATCTCAAAGCCCCCTCCGCCACTCAAGCCGTGGGCCAGGCTGAATATTCACTAACCGTCACAGCCAGCAACAACTCATCCTTAGAAGCTGAGCAATGGCAAATCTGGCTCGATCAAATCTTGGAGACAAAAGAAATTCTATTTGAGCAAACCACCAAATCTGGGAAACAGAAAGTGGTCAATTTGCGTGATCGACTGTTCTCTTTAAATTTGGGGACAGATAACCCAACTCAAATAAACTATATTGGCAGTTGCCGGAATGATGGGACTATCCTACGCCCAGAACATCTTATGTTTATGTTGGAACATATCAGCGGAAAGCCAATAATATTGACACAAATTCATCGCCGCCAGTTAATTCTGGTAAATATGTCATAACTCAAACTTGCCAAAGTCCATTCTGCATTTGGGGGTAATCTGAAAAAGCAAGAGCCATGATTGAACTAAATGAATAATACGGAGCCAGAATAAACCTCATATTCGCCTTACTAGTTGATGTTTTGAGTTTGGAACTGCTCTACCCCCATACATGAAATGAAAAATCTTCGTATTGCTTGGCTTTTAACTTCAGCAGCTGACTACTGGCATCCGATGCTCAAAAGCCTCTCAGATATTAACCCTTACACTCAGGCATTTGTGGCAAATTGGAGAGGATTTGCACCAGGCTATGAAGATGCCTTCAAAGTTGATATTGTCGGTGAACGGAAAGTCGTTTCCTTGCGAAAATCAGCGGCGAGTTACGGTGACAATTTCACCGTCATGCCCCTAAATATCGTCAACCGCTTACTGAAATTCAAGCCTGATGTGATCTTCTGCAACTCCTTTGGGGTTTGGACGATTCTGGCACTCTTGTCTAAACCCATCGGCAAATGGCGGGTCGTGATTGCCTATGAAGGTAGTTCGCCCGGTGTAGATTATCGAAATTCAACCCTGAGATTGTCGATTCGAAAGGCAATGGTCCAGGCGGCTGACGCCTGCATTACCAATAGCCATGCTGGCAAGCAGTACTTAGAAGAATGCCTCGCAGCGCCTGCCGAGCTTGTTCATTTACATCCTTATGAGGTTCCGTCCGGCAACGCGCTCCAAGCCTCTTCAGCAGGGGAGAATTTAAGTCATCTTGAGTTTAAAAGACCCATTTTTATATTTGTTGGAAGTGTGAGTGTCCGCAAAGGGATTTCTTTACTCCTGAAGGCATGCGCCTCTTTAGTCCAAGATGGGTGTCAGCCCTTCACGGTGATGATTGTAGGAGATGGTGATCAACGCCAAGGATTAGAGGAATATTGTCGCACCCATAACTTGGAAGACTACGTCAAATGGATAGGGAAAGTCGATTATCAGAAATTAGGGGCGTATTTTGGTTATGCAGATATATTCGTATTACCAACATTAGAAGACACTTGGGGGATGGTTGTCTTAGAATCCATGGCTGTGGGTAAGGCCATTCTTTGCTCTCAGTTTGCTGGAGCCTCGGAATTGGTAGCAAATGACGATAATGGCTATATATTCGATCCTAATGATACAAATGCATTTGCATCTGTAATGAAGAAGTTTGTAGATGACCCCTCTTTAAGTCAGCGTATGGGAGAACGGTCATCACAAATCATGGCTCAATATACTCCTGAAGCCGCAGCAGAATTCCTTGCTAGCGTTGCTAAAGGCACATTGCAATAAAGGTGATTTCTGCTAATGTCTCAACGCTTGAATGTGTTGATTTCTGCTTATGCCTGCCGACCCCATGAAGGGTCTGAGCCTGGAGTAGGTTGGAATTTGGTGCTCGAATTATCCAAATATCATCGTATTTGGGTGTTAACTCGAGGGAACAATCAAATACCCATAGAAACTGAGCTCAGTCAACATCCTGTTCCCGATCTCAATTTTATCTATTGTGAACCATCTCAAATTCTAGCCAAGCTCAATCAAAATCTGAGAATTGTTCACCTACACTATTATCTCTGGCAGTTAAAAGCATACTGGGTTGCCAAAAAATTACATAACGAAATAAATTTCGACATTGTCCACCATGTAACTTATGTTCGCTATTCAACCCCAAGTTTTCTGTCGTTCTTACCCCCGCCTTTTATTTGGGGACCGGTAGGCGGCGGAGAAACCACCCCCAATCAGTTTTGGCAAAGCTTCAGTCTCCGGGGAAAGATCTATGAAATCCTGCGTGAGTCTGCTCGTCGATTAGGAGAAGTCGATCCGTTTGTCCATCAAACCGCTGCAAGAAGTTCTCTCGCGCGAGGGACCACCCAAGATACTGTTGATCGGCTCAAAGCTCTCGGTGCATCTGAGGTGGAAGTTTATTCGCAATTAGGATTGTCCACCAGCGAAATTGCCACGTTAAATCTTAAATCGAATAATCACGAGCGGGCAACGCGTTTTGTCAGTATTGGGCGTTTGCTGCATTGGAAAGGGTTTCATTTAGGGTTGCAGGCCTTTGCTCAAGCGAATTTACCTGAGGATACCGAATATTGGATTATTGGTGATGGCCCTGAACGTCAACACTTACAGCAACTAGCCGCTACGCTGCAAATCGATCACCAAGTTAGATTTTGGTCTCAACTCTCTCGAGAAGAAACCCTCAATAAATTAGGGGAATGCTTGGCACTCATTCATCCCAGTTTGCATGAGTCGGGTGGTCTGGTCTGTCTTGAAGCTATGGCTGCAGGTTGCCCAGTCATATGCCTAAACATAGGAGGTCCAGCGATTCATGTAACCGAAGAAACGGGCTTTAAAATTTCTGTACAAACCCCGCAACAGGTCATTGATGATTTAGCATCTGCCCTGAGGCAGATTGCTAGAGATCCAGATCTTTGGCAACGCTGTAGTCAAGCAGGGCAGGAGCGCGCTCAGACCCAATTTAGCTGGGAAAGTAAAGGCTTAGCTCAAGCTAAGCTTTACCAAAAGCTTTTGCAAGTCAATTCCCCATAAGCTAATGATTCCCCTCACAGATTGATGCATTTTGCCCTCCTATAGGTAGAGAGTCGCTTTTTCTGATGAATATCATTGTTTTCAATAGTTTATTATTGCCTCCATCTCAAACTTTTATCCGAGATCCAGCAGAAAAACTAGAGCGGTTTACAGCCTACTACGTAGGATCCCGCAGAGTTGAAGGGCTCGAACTACCCCTCGAAAGAACATTAGTGGTTAATCAAGGTAATCTTCTCGGCAAAGTTGAAGAACAAGTCTTTAAACTCACTGGTTTTGCCCCTCAGCTTTATCAGCAAATCAAGGCGTTGAATCCAGCACTCATCCATGCACAATTTGGCTTAAGTGGTGTACTGATGCTGCCTTGGGTCAAAGATCTTGAGATTCCTCTGATTGTTCACTACAGAGGAGCAGATGCCACCATATCTGAAGCAGATTCGAAATACACTTCACTGAATCATTGGCTCTATTTTCAGAAAAAAGAGACGCTTAAGCATAAAGCACAACTCTTCCTCACGGTTTCTCAGTTTATACGCCAGAAACTCATCGCCCAGGGATTTCCTGAAGACAAGATTCTCAATCATTATCATGGTGTCGATATTCAGAAGTTTTGGGCAGATCCTAAAATTGCTCGTGAACCTATTGTCTTATTCGTCGGGCGTCTTACCGAAAAGAAAGGGTGTAAGTATCTGCTGGAGGCCATGACTGTGGTCCAGAGAGAGTGCCCTGATGTTGAGCTAGTCATCATTGGAGATGGTCCCCTCAGATCTGAGCTAGAAACCATTGCTCTAAGAAGTCTTAAAAAATATCAATTCCTAGGGGTTCAGCCACCAGAAAAAGTTAAATCCTGGATGAATCGAGCGCATTTATTAGCAGCACCTAGCGTGACGTCGTCACAAGGCGATGCAGAAGGGTTGCCGAATGTTGTCCTGGAAGCACAAGCCATGTCACTACCAGTTGTGAGTACAGTGCATGCTGGCATCCCAGAAGCAGTGATTGATAGTGAGACTGGCTATTTATCCCCCGAGGCAGATTCACAAGGTTTAGCTGCTTCGATGGTGCGTCTCTTTCAAGATCACACCCTTTGGCAAACCATGAGTTATAAAGGGCGAGAACATGTTGAAACCCAATTTGATCGAGCAAAACAAACTAAGGTGTTAGAAGGAATCTATGAATCTGTGCTGAGTGGTAGAATCTAGGGCTTTTATGCCATTTCTGAAACTCTCTATTATTCATCTAGGTCAAGGAATAGGTCGTCATAATGGAGGTAGATTTGCCCTAATTCAGTCACCAAATTGGGGTGAGACCATAATGTTTGGCTCTAGATATCTATCGGCTTGCGATTAATTTTCCTGGATTTTGAGATAGGCCACTGTATGCGTATTCTTAGTGTTCATAACTATTACAAAATTCGAGGAGGTGAAGACGAGTCTTGTAAATCTGAGAAATCCCTATTGAGGGAGATGGGACATCTCGTCGATGAATATGAAAAAGACAACATATCGATTCCGTCCTATCGAAGCTGGCAACTCGCCGCCCAAACGATTTGGTCGCAAGAGTCCTACCAAGCAGTGAGACAGAAATTACAACACCAGTCTTATGATGTTGTTCATGTCCAAAACTCTTTTCCTTTAATTTCACCTTCTGTCTATTACGCTGCTCAAGCAGAAGGTGTCCCAGTTATCCAAACAATCCGAAATTATCGATTGTTATGTCCCAATGCTCTATTTTTCCGGCAAGGGAAGGTCTGTGAGGACTGTTTGAATAAGGCAATTCCATGGCCTGGAATCATCCACAGCTGCTATCGCAATAATCGTTTAGCAAGTGGCATTACCGCCAGCATGATCAGCATTCATCGTTTGCTAAAAACCTGGGACCGAAAGGTAGATAAGTATATTGCCCTGACTCACTTTGCTAGGAATAAACTCATCCAAGGGGGGTTACCGGCAAATAAGATTATTGTAAAACCCAATTTTGTTAACCCAGATCCGGGTGTTGGTCACGGCAAAGGCCAATTTGCGTTGTATGTGGGGCGATTATCGGTTGAGAAAGGTTTAGATACCCTGTTATCGGCTTGGGATAAGTTGCAATCTCCTTTTCCGCTTCGCATAGTTGGCGATGGACCTTTATCCGAATTAGTTCTTGACAAGATAAAAGAGTCTCCCCATATTTCTTGGTTAGGCCGTAAATCAATCGATGAAGTGCATCAACTAATGGGGGAAGCCTCCTTTTTGATTTTTCCTTCGAAATGGTATGAGACCTTTGGCAGAGTGGCAATAGAAGCATTTGCGAAAGGAACACCAGTAATTGCTTCCCAGATCGGTGCGATTGCTGAATTGATAGAACATAAGAGAACAGGCTTACAGTTTCAACCAGGTGATTCCCTGGATTTAGCAGAGCAAGTTGAATGGGCTCTGTCTCATCCTGATGAATTACAACAGATGCGCTTAGAAGTCCGCCAAGAATTTGAAGCTAAATACACCGCAAGGGCTAATTATCAACAACTCATAGAAATTTATCGAATGGCTGCAAATAATTGAGATTTTTTAGATTTTATTTTATTAAAAAACAATGAGAGCTAATCAATTTACGAGTGCTAAGCGCCGAAATTATTATAGGACGTCTACACTGATTCTCGTGGCTTTTGCTACAGCATTTCTACCGCGTATTATTACCAGTGTGGGCGTCCCCAAACCACTCAATTTTCTTCATTTTATCGCTGTTCCTTTTGCTTGTATTCTGGCCATTTCACAAAGTAAGTCCAAGGATCCTAAACAGATCAATATTTCGTGGTTGGTGATTGGGGGGCTACTTGTATATCTAACCATCATGACCGCTAGCGCTCTGATTAACCAGGCTGGAATCATTAATTTAGTAGTTGATTACCTACTAAAAGTGGAACCCTTTCTTTTACTTTTAGCGATAACCAGTATTCCTCTCTCTATTCAGAGTTATGAATTTATTCGAAAATGGCTGATCCGTTTTTGCTTCACTCATATTTTTCTGATATACAGCCAGTATTTTTTATTCATCGTGCTTGGACGCCATCCTAAAGCCGGCAATCCAGATTATGTGCAAGGAATATTTTATGAATCTGGTTCAGGACATGTTGTTGGCGCTTCAGTTGGATTAACCTTTGGGTTATATTATTTTTTCTTTGCCAAGGCAGCTCCGACTTGGATGAGGATATCCGTGCTGTTTGCAACTTTTTGGGGGATGCTCCTTGCAGATGCTAAACAGGTATTATTTACCTTTATCATCGCGGGTGGAATTTTATTTCTTTCGAAGACGAAAGATATTATTGAAACCCTCAAGTATTTGATCCCTGGCCTTATCTTGGGTGTTGTTTTCTTATGGTGTGTTCAAAATGTCCCTGCTTTTGGTGCATTTAATACTTGGATGAGACCTGAAATATATGGTTCTGACGGTGAAGCCACGTTACTAAAAATGGCTTCCTTGCGAATCATCCCTACGTTTTATGAGTCTCCATTGAATATGTTCTTGGGGCTTGGTCCAGGCCATACGGTTGGTAGACTTGGGGGATGGATGTTGCGCGAGTATGAAGATTTACTAGCTCCACTCGGTTCTAGTATTCATCCGGCGAGTGGTGCCGTGTGGGGGGCTGTTGGAGAAAGCTGGCTGGGAGATCAATCCAGTATGTTTTCACCCTTGTTTGGTTGGGCAGGAATCTGGGGAGATACAGGACTATTTGGCCTATTATCCTATTTATTCTTGTATATGTTGGTCTTCTTTTACTTATGTCGCGATGATTTCTCCAAGTTTTGCTGGCTAACGGTTTTTGCCCATGGCTTGATTTTCTCTCAAATGGAAGAACCAGGTTTTATGCTCTTCATCATCATGATCATCGGTCTACAGTGGCAGCATAAACGGATTAGTGAACTTCATCTAAAGGATCTTCAATATTCTACTTATTCTCAAAACTATTAGATTCTGAATCAATTCCTTTCTTGACTTCCTTACGTTTGGGTTCCGTTTTGTAATGGTGAACCATTGCTTAAAACGTGGTAAGGTGCATCCTTCAAGCTAGGGATTGTCGATATTCTGCTAACAGTTTTGGTAAATACTCATAACCATCAACTCCAATAACCATGAGCAGTTTCTTCTGAAGCTGATTCAGGTATTCTTGAAAGGTTTTGGGACCAATTTGCCCATACAGAATACTCAGTAAGCCAGCGGGTTGGCGCCAAGTTAATGATTCAATTTGGAACATCAGATACATGGCTAGGCTGCCGGTGTAGATAGCCTTTTCAATATTCCCGAGTTCGCGGTACGCCTCTGCTAAATAGCAATAATTGAGGCTAACCAGCCATTGATCGCCAATGACTTCAGCGATACGGGTTCCTTGCTCAAGGATTGGAATGGCCGCTTGATATTTACTCATGATTACGAGGACAGTACCCAAGCTATTCGTACACAGCGCCTGGCTGGGTCGATCCCCTAGCTGTTCAGAAAGTTGTAAGCCTTGCTCCAGATAAGGGAGGACTTGTTCATATCGCTGGGAATCTAGGGGGTCTACGGCCTGAATCTGTAGAACTTCACTGTAACCAAAGTTGGCAAGAGCATTCGCTTCCCCCAATCGATCTCCACTTTGACGGGCAAGAATTAAGGCTCTCTGGCTGGAGGCAATCGCTTCAGAAAATTCCTGTTGCGTGAGATAGGTTCGACTCAAGTGGTTATAACTGGCAACTTCACAACGACGATCTTGGGCAATACGGGCAATCTCTAGAGCCTGCTCATGGAATTTGAGGGCTAGGTCATCGTGGCCAAGGGCTTGTTGTGTATACCCCAAAAGAATGAGAATACGAGCTTTTATGCCAGTGTTAGGGGTTTGTTTCAAGGGACTATCAAGATAGTCTAGGAGGGTTTGTAGTGATTCACCGGATAGGGCTGTAAATAATCCACCGTATAGGGGGAAGTAGGATTGCTGAGCAAATTGGACTAGCCCTTGCAATGCCATTTGAAAACAGGCTTCAGTCAGAATGGATTGTCCTAATTGCTGAAATCGTTGTGAAAGTTGTCCCCAGACGATGGTGAAGGTTAAGTAGGTCGCGATGGAAAGACGTTTTCCTGCTTTGGCGTCATAGGGTTGCTGATCAAACCAACGGACAAGGTTTGTTTGCAGTTTCTGCAGAACTAGCGATAATTCTAGCCAATCGCTAATTTGAACTGGTTGTTCGATTCCTGCTTCTGTAATTGCCTGATGCTGGGCCAAATCCATAAAGACTTGCTGGAGGGATTGACTATTGACAGCCTTGGCCCAATGACTCCAGGGTCCTTGTCGTTCAGTCCCATTGCCAAACCCAAGAGTGCTTTGACTCTGGTTATAGATCCAGTTCACGACTTGGGACTCAATTTGTTGCCATGAGTTCAGCCCTTGTTGAAGCCCCCTCGCAATCTCTAACAGAGCGGTTGATACAGAAGGTTCTAGATCGTTAGGGGAATGGCTCACTTTCTCAAGTAATTTTTGTAGCTGACGCAGTTGTTCTACAGTCAAGATTTCTTTTTGGTTAGGATCAAACACCTTGAGTAGGGGCTGTAACCTCTGTTCAGCAGGAGCTGTGGTCAAAGCCTGCACCAGGCTAGTCAATACAGTATTACCCTGGTTTTGCTTTTGCCATCGTTCCCATTCACCTTGGATGGTCTTGAGGGCTCTTTGCTTACGGATGGCTTTGGCTTGCTTAAGTTCATCGTCATCGTCTAGCAATACTTGGATTGCATCTATGCGTGTTTGTAAGCATCTTTCAAAGAGTTCTCCAGTCCCGGAGGCAATCTCAGCTTCTAAGGTATGGTAAATCTGCTCTTTGGAGCGAATATTGCCTTTCAACGTATCTGCAACAATCTGATCCAGGAGTTCAAGGTAGTGATCGCGCATAGGTTCATGAGTGTGAATTGGTTTCAGCCTAGCAAATACTATTGGCGAGACAATAGTGGCTCGGTTGCCGGGGTGTCACAATAATCGGGGAAAATAGACTAAACGGTAAATCAGGTATAAGGATAGTCGGGTTTTGCAAATTACCTTTTTAGGTACAAGTTCAGGAGTGCCTACAAGATCGCGCAATGTCTCTAGTGTTGCCCTTCGGTTGTCTCAAAGGGCCGAGATATGGTTGTTTGATTGTGGGGAGGGAACTCAACATCAACTGTTGAGGAGTGAGTTGAAGAGCAGCCAACTTAGACGCATATTTATCACCCATATGCATGGGGACCATATTTTTGGCTTGATGGGGTTGTTAGCTAGCTGTGGTCTAGCCGGAAATACTGAACGGATTGATATCTACGGCCCTTCAGGTTTAGAGGAATATTTGCAAGCGTGTCGACGCTATTCTCAAACGCATTTCTCCTACCCGATACAAGTTCATACGGTTCAACCGGGAGAAGTGTTTTCGGATCAAGATTACTCAGTTGCCTGTGCTCCTCTGAAACACAGGGTTCCAGCTTTTGGCTATCGGATACAAGAATGCGATCGCCCTGGCCGTTTCGATACCGATAAAGCCATCAGTATGGGAATACCAGCAGGCCCTCTCTATGGACGCTTAAAACGGGGAGAACGCATTACTTTGTCCGATGGACGTACTTTTTTAGGCCAAGATTTTTGTGGCCCTAAAGAAATTGGACGAAAAATTTCCTATTGTACTGACACAATTTATTGTCCAGAGGCAGTTGAGTTGTCTAGGGATGCCGATGTAGTCATTCATGAATCCACCTTTTCCCATCAAGAAGCTGAATTAGCTTATCAACGCTTGCATTCGACCTCTACTATGGCTGCGCAAGTGGCCCAGGCCGCTGGAGCGAAAAAACTCTTCCTCACTCACTTTAGTCCTCGATATGCCCCAAACAGTGCAACTGGTTTGCAAGAGCTTTTAACAGAAGCAAGTGCTATCTTCCCCCATACCGAATTGGCCTATGATTTTCTAAATTATCAAGTTCCTCGTCGTACTCTTACAACAGCGTAAAAGGCTTTCGACAGCTGTTTTATCGGAGAAAAAAATAGATAAACGCGACTAGTTGCACATGAGTTTTGGAGAAGAAAGTACATCTATTTCCCAATTTCTTCACACTTTAAATTTATCCTCAGTATCTGAAAGAGTTCTAAAGAAGCTCTGTTTTATCACTTTGGTGGAGGTATTTGAAGTGAAACTTAAACTCATCCCAGCATTACTAACTTTAGGACTAGCCACATTCCTTGGCGCTTGCGAAACAGTTAGCGAAAATGCTCCAACTCAGCCTGGGAGCGAAGCTGAAGTTCCTCAGGGTGGCGCAGAATTAGACGATACAGAAACTCCCAAGTATCCCCCAGCACCTGATGCAGTTCCTGACGATAGCCCAGACGAAGCATCTGGAATTCCTGCTGTACCTGACGCTGAAGCCCCAGCAATTCCAGATGCGCCTGATGCAACAGATTCAACTGAACCTCAAGCCCCTTAGGTTTAGAAGCAAGATTTTTCCATTCAACTGTTTCTGTACAAAGAAACAGTTGAATCCTTTATTAGGAATAGGATTGCTTAACTATTTTTCACAATCAGCAAATGCTTTTTGAGCCTTCCGACTGTTGTGTGCATTCAAATTTCCTGAACAGAGTAATTGTCAAGTCGACAATCATTGCAATAGATAGCTTTGTTTCAGGACATAAGCATTCAGACCACTAATGAGCTGAGTTTTACAGATCACTCCAGACCATTCGTTACCTATTTTGATTAGGAGTACCTATGAATACTCAAAAGTATGTCTCAACTTTGAAAATCTTCCCTACGCTGCTCGGTCTAGCAAGCATGAGTGTTTTGACCAGCTTACCTAGCGTTGCCAGCCAATCTTCCTTTCTTTCATCTACCCAGTTAATAGCTGAAGCAGAAGCGCCTAAAGAGCTATCTCCTGCTGCTTTGAAAATTCTATGCAAGAATTTTCCTCTCAACTCTCAATGCACTGGAGCCGCAACTGAAAGTACCGAAGATGCTTCAGCATCAAATAGCGCACCTGCAGATGCGACTGTATCAGAAGAAACCACTGATTCTCCCGCTATGAGCGATGCTCCAAGTGGTGAAGTTGATGCTGCTACTGAACCAACAGGTACGGCAGAGGGTGGTGCAGAACAGCCCACCGAAACACCTACTACCAGTGATGCCCCTGCTGAAGACACCGTGGAAGCGACTGATGAGACAGACACTGCTGCAGAAGGTGGTGCAGAGCAACCTGCGGGTGATCCATCTGCTAGTGATGCTCCTACCGACGACGCCATGAAGGCCACTGATGAGACGGACGCTGCTGCAGAAGGTGGTGCAGAGCAACCCGCTGATGATCCATCTGCCAGTGATGCTCCTGCCGATGCCACTACTCCAGCAATGTCAACTCCCACCGTTACGCCTCCTACAGTTACCCCTCCAACCGTAACTCCCCCCGTTTCAGGTCCTGAAGGCGGTGAAGGGGGAGCTGCGCAACCTGCAGATGATACGGGTGCCACTCCTGCAGCCCCTACAGAGGAAGCGAGCCCTGAAGGAGCAATGCCTTCTGAAACCGAACCCTCCAGCAGTACTCCTGAAACTACACCCAGCGCTGATGCTTTGAAGCCAGAAGCAGAATCTGCTTCTGGAGAACAATCCTCCATCTCTGAGAGTGAGCTCAAGCAATTTGCAACCGCTATACCTCAGTTAAGTTCCCTTGAGAAAACAACTAAAGGTGAAATTTCTCAAGTGATCGGACAGTCAGGACTTAGCCAAGATAAGTTCAATGCTCTATACAATGGACAGCAAGCCAGCAGCCCAACCGTAGACGCAACTGACGCAGAGAAGCAATCTTTTGAGCAAGCGATGACCAAAATTCAGGCCATTGAAAAAAAAGGACAAGCTGAGCAAGAGAAGGTAATTCGCTCTCAGGGACTAGAGCCTCAGAGATTTAGTCAAATCCTAGCGGCTGTTCGCCAAGACCAATCCTTGCGAACTAAAGTTCAGCAGATGTTGCAAACAAACTAGAGCGGTTCACCCATTTAGTGAATCTGCTTTTTTGATAAGAAAACATTACGGCACACCCAGTTTGCCGTAATGTTTTCTGTATGGGACATCTGATGAGTAGCTAGATCTTCCCCATTTGGTATTGAGACAAAGAGAGAAAAATCAGAATGAAGCTTCTACTAGTAGAAGATGACGAGCGAATTGCAGAAGCATTGGCAGAAGATCTGACGGATCAGCATTATGCAGTAGATATTGCCCATGACGGGGAAATGGGCTGGGAACTACTAGAGGCATTTACCTATGACTTGGTTTTGCTCGATGTGATGTTGCCTAAAATGGATGGTTTGGCCTTTTGTCGACAGATGAGAGCACAAGGTTTGGATATTCCTGTATTGATGCTGACGGCTCGAGATACCACGGCCAATAAAGTCGATGGTCTAGACGCAGGTGCCGATGATTATGTCGTCAAACCTTGTGAGTTAGAGGAAATATCTGCTAGGATTCGAGCCCTTTTGCGTCGGGGTCCCATGACCTCGCCACCTATCCTGGAATGGGAGGATCTAAAGTTAAATCCCAATACCTGTGAGGTCTTTTTTCAAGAAGAGATAATTGCTTTGACACCCAAAGAATATAGTCTATTGGAGCTTTTTTTAAGAAACAAGCGTCGAGTATTCAGTCGAGCCCAAATCCTGGAACATCTTTGGGCTTATGAAGTTTTACCAGAAGAAGATACGGTGAAAGCCCATATCAAAGGGTTACGGCATAAATTGAAAGGGGCAGGAGCCCCCAATGATTTAATTCAAACGGTCTATGGTTTTGGCTATCGTCTTAAACAGGTTTCGTAATCCTCTCTTTCAAGGATTACGGTGGCGTTTACTGCTGTCTTACCTCTTGGTTATGGCAGCAATATTGGCCGTTTTTAGCGTACAAGTCTATGTTTTCGTTAGTCGACGACTTTACGCTCAAATTGATGCAGAATTACAAACTTTAGCCCAATCTGCAGCCCTTTCTCTCTCTGATATTAAGCAGGAAGGTAAACCCTATCTCGATAAAGTAGATAAAGTGCCATGGCGCGATATCTTTAATCGAGACCGCCATAGTTTGGAATGGTTTACAGCAGATGGCCGATTATTGGCTCGGAAAGGGGCGATTACCCTTCATTTGCCACCAAAACTGAGAGAACAAAATATAGTCGTCCGAGTCATAAGAGAAGAGAAGTCTTTTCAGGTTCGTGCCTTTACTATTTCAGTTCATAGCGATGCCGATGCGTTAAAACGTCCCTTACTAGAAGGGTATATCCGGGCAAGTCAGTCCATTGCACCTGTTGAAAAAGCTCAGCTTAGACTGCTGTGGGGATTAGGTGTAGGAGGAACAATTGCGCTAGGTTTAGTTGGGATAGGAGGGCTGTGGCTAACGGAATATTCACTCAAGCCGGTTGAGCAAAGCTTTTTGAGGCTGAAGCAGTTTACCGCTGATGCTTCCCATGAATTACGCACTCCTCTAACCGTAATCAAAACATCTGTTGAGGTGATGATGAATCATCCAGAAAGGGTTCATCCTAAAGATGCCAAAAAACTTGCAGCTATTTCCAGTGCAACTGCACAAATGAACCGCTTAGTTGAAGATCTACTCTTTTTGGCGAGAACAGATACATCTGTACCCACTGCCCGACGCGAATGGACTAGGGTGGCTTTAGATGAAGTCCTCAAAGACCTAGTCGACTTTTTAGATCCTTCCGCCCAAACGCAAGGGGTTACATTAGTAACCCAAGGCATAGTTCCAATGACATTAGTTGGAGATGCCATGCAATTGGCTCGATTATTCTCAAACTTGTTAAGGAATGCTGTAGCATACACCCCTTCTGGAGGGACAGTTACTCTATCCGTAGCTCGGACTAACCAGGTCACTATTATCAGTGTGGAAGATACTGGAATAGGCATCTCTAAAGAGCAAATTCCATATATCTTTAACCGCTTTTATCGTGTGGATAAACACCGAGCCCGCAGGCAAGGAGGCTTAGGCCTTGGGTTGGCTATCGCTCAATCCATTGCTCAACTCCATAAAGGCAAAATTACTATTCAGAGTCAAGTTGGAGTAGGTAGTTGTTTCCGAGTCCATTTGCCAACGGTACAAATGGGTGTTGTGACTGAAGTATCTAATAACTCTATTCAACTAGCTTCGAGGAGCACTCAATTAGTATCTCCGGAGGTTAAATAAAGTATTACAAATTCTCGAAACGGATTTTTTCCCCAAAGCGCAGTTTAGTCTTGTTGATGGGAGAACTGGTGAGCTCCAATTATGGCAAGGATCAAGGCCATACTGAGTAAGATGGGTAGAGTAAACCAAGGGAATTGCTGTAATGGTAAATAGGCAGCAGCCCTTAACCCTAGGCTAGTGTAGGTTAAAGGTAGAGCGTAAAGAAGTGCCTTAAAGTATATTGGCAAACTACTCGGGTCAAAGAAAGTTCCCCCTAAAAATGACATTGGTACGATCAGAAAATTGTTATAGAGCCCAACGCTTTCGATTGAGGATACGTTTAGACCTGCAATAACACCTAGTCCAGCAAACACCGAGCAGTTTAAGATCAGCAAGAGCAAGAACAGCGGATTCAAAAAGCCGAATATCTTACCTGTACTAAGAATCGCGATTACGATCACGGCCGATGATGTTAGCAATCCTCGTGCAACACCAGCCATGACTTTCCCAAGATAGAGGGCTAATGGATGTATGGGCAGCAACAAAAGCTCTTCAAAGGTTTTGCTATACAACCTATCGCCACAAATAGAGAAAGTAGTACCAGCAAAACAAATCGTCATCGACGAAAGGGCAATCATACCTGGCAGGATAAACTCCAGATAGGTGTCCCCCACAGTTGGTTTGCCTAAAGAATTCCCTAAGCCCAACCCGAAAGCCAAAATGTAGATGATCGGAGAAACCATACCAGAGGCAATGATTTGCTTGACCCTTACACGCAAATCTAGCCATTCCCCCCAAAAAATGGTTAAGCTGTCAAACCATATCTCTTGGACAAGGGGAAACGAACGATTATGGCTTAGAGATAAATCTAGTTTTTGGGGCATTATGTAACAACTATTCTTAAACTTTAATAATTGTTACAGATTTTCTGTTGTGAAGGAGAATATTCTCGCTCTTTGAATAAATTTTTGATTTTACCAGCTCGGTACTAGTGCTCGACCACACTGAATTAGATAGGTAAGCTAGAAACAATCTAGCTGTTTTTAGCCAACCAATCATGCCTGATAAATATATTGTGACGCTAACGCCTGAAGAACGCAGTGAGCTGATGCAACTCACCCGACGTGGAACCTTGTCAGCGCGAAAAATGAAACGAGCCCAGATTTTGATGTTGGCAGATAAGGGACACAAAGACGACACCATTACTCAAATGCTCAATGCAGGCATCTCTACCGTGCATCGTACTCGCCAGAAATTTGTGGAAGGTGGTGTGGAGTTCGCCCTCAATGAGCGTCCCAGGCCAGGGGGGCAAAAGAAGCTCGATAGCAAAGCAGAGGCCTTGCTCATTGCGACAGCTTGTAGCGACCCACCTACCGGTTGTTGCCGGTGGACCATGCAGCTATTGGCAGAACGGCTAGTTGAACTCAACGTCGTCGAAAGCCTATCGGATGAAACGGTGCGACGCACGCTCGAAAAAACAGCTTAAGCCGTGGCTAAAAGAGCAGTGGTGTTTTTCTACTGTAGGCGCAGACTTTGTTTGGCGGATGGAGAACGTTCTAGATTTGTATGCCCAACCCTACCATCCTGAGGAGCCTGTTGTTTGTTTGATGAACGGCCTTGCCAACTGATTGGCGAAACCCGGGTGCCCCGTCCACCAAAGCCCGGTCGTCCCCAACGCTACGACCATGAATATGAGCGCAAGGGCACTTGTAATATATTTGGCTTTTTCAACCGCTTAAAAGTTGGCGACATTTGAAGGTGACTGAGCATCGAAAAAGTGAGGACTTTGGGGTGTGCATGCAGTATCTAGTAGATGGTCTGTTTCCTGATGCTCAACAAGTGCACGTTGTCTTAGACAATCTCAACACCCATACTCCCGCTGCACTCTACAAAACCTTCAAACCTGATGAAGCTTTGAGGATTCTCAGTCGCATCCAGTTTCACTACACTCCAAAACATGGCAGTTGGCTCAATATGGTTGAGTTTGAGTTTTCGGCTCTTTCTAGGCAGTGCTTAAATCGACGAATTCCTGATATTGAAAAACTCCGGCATGAGGTCACCGCATGGGAACAAAGGCGTAACCGAGATAAAACGACGGTTAATTGGTTATTTAGGGTTTGCTGAAAAAGTAAATTGAGCTAATTCCTGGCATCAAATCGTACAATCAACCCAGTTGTGACGGCCAGGGCCATATTCCTTCACTGGCCCTAGAAAAGCCCCAAGGCAGCCCTGGCAGCTCCATAACGCTTTCCAACACCAGCAATCCCACCCAAAAATGAATGATAAAAGGTGGCGGAGCCACCGCTCTAGATTCATCACCAAGAACGTGATAGCAATCGCACTAGCAGCCGTATCCGCTAACTTCGCCATCACTCGATTCAAGCCAAATCTTCGCTTGGCCTGCCCAAACTTGCCCTCAATTTGGACTCTCACCTTTTCGTCCTCCCGTGCTTGTTGCTTGAGTCGGCCCTGCACCTGGGGGTCTTGTTGAGGTCTTCCTAACGGTGGTCCACTCAATCGGATACCTCGAGCTTTACACCATCGTCGATTAGCTCGGGTTCGATAGATTTGGTCGGCATGGACTGAGAGAGGATAATGGCCAAAGCGACGATGAAAAGCTTCCACTTGATATTGAAGATGCTGGGATTCATTGAACGCATCCCAGCTTAAACGTTCCAGAAACACACATCCGTTGACACAACTGAGGGATAGCTTGGCCCCAAACTCAACAGGTACTCCAGCTTTGCCTCGGACCATCGGTCGGACATGAGGCTGAGTGAGGCTGACAATACGGTCATCTACTCGACGCACGTGCTGTTGATACATCCACTCTTGCTGTCGAAAGACTTCATGAATCACCAGCAACAGACGGTACTGTCGCCGGGACAGTCGGGACAGAGACGCTCCTAAAGCTATCAATCCATCAATGTGGGCTAGATTCCGACGCACATAGCCCAACTGCTGACGAATCCCTTTACGAATCAGCTTGCGACTCGGTTGACGTTTCTTGGCAATGGCCAGATAAGCTTTGCGGGCCTTTTGGCGGTAGGTGCGAGGTTTGCCCTTGAGAGACAGCATGACTTGAGCATATAAAGCATCAAGGATGGCTTCACTCGCTTTGCGGGCATCATTGAGCAGATCTAAGTCTGTCGGATAGCGAATATCGGCTGGCGCACAGGTCGCGTCTATCAACAATTGGCCCTGGTTGGGAGGGGCAGGAGGCTCATCTTCGTCATCTTCAGGAGAAGGAGATGACTCAGGGGACATCACAACAGGAGAACCCTCAGATGCGAGCACTGATTCCACGACTGCGTCGTTGACTTGAGTCAGCAGCTCTAGATTCAACCGTTGGCGAAAGTGAACCAGCATGGAGGCATCAAACGGAGCACTCTCTCGATATTCACTAAACCCCAGAAAGTACTGCAAGTAGGGGTTCTCTCGAATCTGTTCTACGGTCTCTGCGTCGGATACACCCAATTTCTCTTGATGATTAAGGTCCCTAAGGCCACACGAAAGGGTTTGGCAGGTGCCCCATGGTCTGACTGAATTGCTCTGCATACTCTGACTCAAAGCTCTCCCAAGGAATCAGCTCGGCGAGTTTGACCCAGCGATTCTCTTCTGATAGTTTGCCTCCGAAGGGCAAGTAGAAGTTCTTAAAGGACAGTTGACCGGGGGATGGACGACGATACATTGGGGTGCATGTGCAAAGGTTTTGAGTATTTTGAACGATTTTCCTTGCACTTCTCAAGGGCGCTCAACACTTGGATACACTGCAAATATTCAACCTTAGACTTTCGAAGCAAGCCCTATTTACAGTGGATGATGCACGAACTAAACTCAGCCGACTCTATCCCCAAACTACCCTGTCATAATCACTGTGGTGAAGCACTAGTGCTCGACCACACTGAATTAGATAGGTAAGCTAGAAACAATCTAGCTGTTTTTAGCCAACCAATCATGCCTGATAAATATATTGTGACGCTAACGCCTGAAGAACGCAGTGAGCTGATGCAACTCACCCGACGTGGAACCTTGTCAGCGCGAAAAATGAAACGAGCCCAGATTTTGATGTTGGCAGATAAGGGACACAAAGACGACACCATTACTCAAATGCTCAATGCAGGCATCTCTACCGTGCATCGTACTCGCCAGAAATTTGTGGAAGGTGGTGTGGAGTTCGCCCTCAATGAGCGTCCCAGGCCAGGGGGGCAAAAGAAGCTCGATAGCAAAGCAGAGGCCTTGCTCATTGCGACAGCTTGTAGCGACCCACCTACCGGTTGTTGCCGGTGGACCATGCAGCTATTGGCAGAACGGCTAGTTGAACTCAA
The DNA here is from genome assembly GCF_000238775.2 of Acaryochloris sp. CCMEE 5410. Taxonomy (NCBI): domain Bacteria; kingdom Bacillati; phylum Cyanobacteriota; class Cyanophyceae; order Acaryochloridales; family Acaryochloridaceae; genus Acaryochloris; species Acaryochloris sp. CCMEE 5410. Next base: position 853,532 of record NZ_AFEJ02000001.1, read on the forward strand.
CGTCGTCGAAAGCCTATCGGATGAAACGGTGCGACGCACGCTCGAAAAAAACAGCTTAAGCCGTGGCTAAAAGAGCAGTGGTGTTTTTCTACTGTAGGCGCAGACTTTGTTTGGCGGATGGAGAACGTTCTAGATTTGTATGCCCAACCCTACCATCCTGAGGAGCCTGTTGTTTGTTTTGATGAACGGCCTTGCCAACTGATTGGCGAAACCCGGGTGCCCCGTCCACCAAAGCCCGGTCGTCCCCAACGCTACGACCATGAATATGAGCGCAAGGGCACTTGTAATATATTTGGCTTTTTTCAACCGCTTAAAAGTTGGCGACATTTGAAGGTGACTGAGCATCGAAAAAGTGAGGACTTTGGGGTGTGCATGCAGTATCTAGTAGATGGTCTGTTTCCTGATGCTCAACAAGTGCACGTTGTCTTAGACAATCTCAACACCCATACTCCCGCTGCACTCTACAAAACCTTCAAACCTGATGAAGCTTTGAGGATTCTCAGTCGCATCCAGTTTCACTACACTCCAAAACATGGCAGTTGGCTCAATATGGTTGAGTTTGAGTTTTCGGCTCTTTCTAGGCAGTGCTTAAATCGACGAATTCCTGATATTGAAAAACTCCGGCATGAGGTCACTGCATGGGAACAAAGGCGTAACCGAGATAAAACGACGGTTAATTGGTTATTTACAGTGGATGATGCACGAACTAAACTCAGCCGACTCTATCCCCAAACTACCCTGTCATAATCACTGTGGTGAAGCACTAGTGAAAACGGCTGAAGTCGAGTATCTTCAATAACTTGGCCTTATATTGAACCTTCGATGCAATACCTTGTTAAGGCTCTGGCCAAGCTTCGATCAAACTCACCCTTAATTTTTTATCCAAGTTATTAGAGGAGTTTGCGAATTTCGAGGAAGATCAACGAATCTACTACTCATTTGATTCTTCAACCTACTAACACGAGGTGTTATTAATAGTCGCAAAATAGCTCAGATTGCTTGATTAACTGTTGTAGTTCATCACATTCCATTCCTTGAATAGCCATTGCAAGGCCAGTATGAACCAGCGCTAATCTCTGCCGTGCTTCTGGACTTAAATCTTCTGCAGCTTCTTCTGCACAATCTAGGATTGTAGCTGTCATGGTCAAGTTATCAAAGGTAACTGCTAATGCTTCGGCTAACAGGCTGGTTAACATGATCTCCCCGCTTTTTTCCTGAGTTCTCTTTTATCATCTGCCAAAGTAATTGGGAGCGAAACAGAGTTATCACGGATTTGTTATGCAAGGTGGCCCAAAACTCTAGTGGTTTACCCGGATAGCGATCATACTTAGTCCAAGCCCGAATCACTGATAGGTTCTAGTGGTTTACTCGGAGGAGGAACAACACAAAGGATATTTCTGCCTAGTTTTTTTATGTGATACTCCATAGTGAATAGTTTAGGAGATAGGGAAGCCATTCGATACTATATTCAAGGCACCAAACCACACTAGCTAGGGTTTTGAGGGGTAAGTGAATTTATTATCTTTCCAATAACCATAATTCCAAGTCTGCTTTGGGTTAGGAATTATGGTTATTGGGGTAGTGCTTGTGGCACTATTCCCCTTGAGCGCTTCCTGGTCTATGATGTCGACGACCATGGCGGCGCCCCCAACGGCCTTTTCTTTGCTTCTTGAACTCTGCCATTTTAGTTCGTTGCTCAGGTGTGAGAACTTGTCGAATCTTTAGTTTGGTTTCAAATCGGGCTTCACCCATGTCACGGCGCAAGTCTTGTAAAACTCGATGTTGGGCTCTCAATTCATCATCAGTTGCATCACTACCCATCAAGGTCTGCATTTTGTCTCTAGCAGCTCGCAAGGCTTCTCGTTTTGCTTGCTTATCCTGTTTATTCTGCTCTCGAATCTGATCAATTTCTGCGGCTTGCTCTGGGCTGAGATTCAGTTGCTGACGGAACTGCTCTCGTCGACGTTTTTTGAACTCTTCCTTATTTGGTTTTTCAGTTGTCTCTTGTGCAATTGCGTAGCTAGGAAACAAGGATTCGGTCGCAATATTCAAACCATTCCCTATGGGGATTAATAGTGGTAAAGCAGCCAGTAAATAAACAGCACGGAATTTCATACTAGAAAACCTCTTGTTTGAAGATGTTGGGTAGATGTGTGTGCATTAGTGCTCCCAACACTCTCATCATAAGAAAAGCACCTCTATGACCGATAGGATCGCATTTCCCAAATTGTTATGGATCTAAAGAACCGGATGGGAGTAGTACCAAAGTTCTAGGTCCCAGGTAAAAAGTGAAGGTAGATCGACTGAACTTTAGTCTGGCTCAGAAGATGTATATTTTTTCATACCAAACAAAGACCTTAGCATAAGTATTCATTAAAAATATTCTCAAGTGTTATTTTAATGTATTTTGCATATACTCACTTTAAAAACCAACTTTAAAAAAACTTTTTTAATCAACTCATTAATCTCCTTGTTCAATATCAATATTTATATCAAAAAATTCAAATAAGAATAAAATTCAAATGAGATAAACTTCAAAAAAAAACATCCCTTTCTTAATAATTTCATAGTCCAGATGGCCATCAATATATCCAATAGGCCATCCAGATCCTTAATAAGCTATGCCTTACCCACAAGTGGATTAAACGCATATGCAGAAGCATTTTTGGTGCTAAGACAAATGTTTCAATATCCCGTAGATTGGCCTTTTCCACAGCATCGTCAACGACAGAATAGGGGTTCAACCTCCTCGCCGTGCCCACTAGGCATTCTCTGGGGCAAAGAATAAGGGGGGTTAGCTCACCTCAAGTCTTTTGCTGGTAAGTACTTCAGGACTTGTGGGTAAGGCATAGCCTTAATAAGGAATAAAGGCAATAGCCTTAAGAGAAGAATTAAAAATATGAACATCACAAGTAAAACTTGCTAACCAACATCTCTAAGCCCTTATAGAAAATCACTCTAGAGATGCATAACACTAAAAAACAATATCCCATTTAAAGATCACGCTAGAACATAGAAAAATTACATTTTTAATGTGATCCAGATTGGGTAAATTTTTTGTCTTGGTCGATATATTACAAAAATATAAATAATCAAATTAAAAGCAATCTTTTAACTCTTATATTAATAAAAAAAAGAGAATTTATTACGGCTTATTTTGATATATCTAGCACTTCAGTCAACGTTCTCATTAGATTTTTCTGTTGGAGGAATCCACAATGCTAAAGCCCATTAAAGTTACGATACTAGGTCTGATAGCAGGGTTGTTTTACGTTCCTCCTAGAAAAAATAGGATGGTTCTACTGACCAACAGTAGAGAGACCGATGAGCCATCTAATCGATACTTTGAAGCAAGTCCCGGATTTCCGCAGTGCCCATGGCCGTATTCATCCGTTATGGCTGCTGTTGCTATTGATGGTGATGGGCATGCTTGCTGGATATCAAGGGTACCGTCCGTTAGAAACCTTTGTGAGCGATTATCGCCAGCCTTTAAGTGAGCTATTGGGTATTAGACGACAATCGAGCTGACGGATTAATGACGATGTCGTGTCGGCTATAGCTATGAAGAAACCAGCCATCCCCTGAGAGGGATAAAACAAAATCTCAATTCTCTAGAAACGATGTGTGAGATCGCGTTTCTAGAATTTAATCTCAAGAAAAAGACACTTTTAACATCCCCATTCGATAGAGGGCTGTACAAGTGCCTAACAAAACAATTGATTCCTATCATACTCGTGTTTATATGAACGGAAGAGACCTCGGCTTGAAACAAGCTGATGCAGCTTACATTGCCGAAATATCCCCCCGAACCGGCCAACGAATTGAGGCCGGTACCCATCAACCTAATCGCGGCCGCATGCAGGACCAACGCACCGTCCCTGACCCTTGGCGGATGTGTGGGAAGACGAGCTAGAGCCAATGCTGCGTCGAGATCCGCGCCTCAAACCCATGACCCTGTACGAGTATCTGCAGGATAAATATCCAGGCCAGTATCCCCAAGTCCTGCGGACCCTGCAACGTCGGGTAAGAACGTGGAAAGCCTTGCATGGTCCGAGCCCTGAAGTGATGTTTGAACTACGTCATGAACCAGGGGTACAAGGGTTCTCCGATTTTACAGAACTCAAGGGCATCACGATTACCATTGCCGGTAAACCGTTTGAGCATCTGATATACCATTACCGTCTGGGATATAGCGGCTGGCGATATGCCCAGATTATCCAAGGAGGCGAAAGCTTTGTCGCCCTTTCAGAAGGATTACAAAATGCCTTTGAAGCCTGTGGAGGTGTTCCTAAACAGCATCGTACCGATAGTTTGAGTGCAGCCTATCGCAACATGGGCGGCCGTCGGTCCAAAATCTCACGCGTTTGTACGACGAACTGTGTGACCACTATCGGCTAGAACCCACTCGTAACAACAAAGGTATAGCCCATGAAAACGGTTCAATCGAGTCTCCCCATGGTCATTTGAAGAACCGAATTAAGCAGGCGATCTATCTGCGCGGCAGTGCAGATTTTACGAGCGTTGCTGAATATCAAGCCTTGATTGATGCACAGGTCGCCAAGTTAAATCAGCAGTGCCAAACCAAGTATGAGCAGGAAAAAGAGCATCTGCAACCCTTACCTAAATATCGAACCCCTGACTATGAAGTGCTCACGGCCAAAGTCAGCAAACGCAGCACCATTGATGTCCGCTGCATTCTATACACCGTTCCTTCTCGGCTAATTGGCCGTCAATTGGAACTGCATCTATACCACGACCGGATTGTCGGCTATCTGGAACGACACCCGGTTGTGGAACTGCCAAGAAAACGCGTCAGTGGCAAAGGCAAACGTCGAGACCGTTGCATCAACTATCGCCATGTGATTGGTTCAATGCGATTGAAGCCTCGTGCTTTTATCTATTGCACCTGGCAATCAGACCTACTTCCCAATCCTGAATACCGCCAAATTTGGAAACAGCTCAAAGCTCAATTTGACCTGGAGCAGGCTGCCAAATCATCGTTGAAGGTCTCTATATTGCTGCAGTTCAAGATAAAGAGCAGGCCGTAGCAGCATACTTACAGCAGCAACTCCAGGCGTCCAGTCTCACCCTCAATCGCCTGAAAAAGCAGTTTGAGCCTCCTCAGATGAAGCAGGTTCCTGACCTCAGCATTGAACAACATTCCCTCGACCTTTATGACAAACTCCTCCCCTCCTACTCAGTCCCCGCTAAGCCCCTACCAACACCTGAGCCTCTATTTAAAAAAGCTCAGGCTCTCCCACATGCTGACCCATTGGGAATCTATCGAATCCCAAGCTATGCAGGAAAGCTGGTCCTATGCGGAATTCTTACTGGCCTTGTGCGAAACGGAAACTCAACGAAGAGAACAAGCTCGTCTAAAGCGAGCTCTCACCGAAGCCAGACTCCCAAACGCAAAAAGTTTTACCAACTTTGACTTTAGCCATTGCCCCCAGCTCAATCCAGCTCCCTTAATGCAATTAGCCGCAGATCCAGGGTGGTTGGAGCGGGCCGAGAACTGCCTCCTTCTGGGGCCTTCGGGCGTTGGAAAAACACATTTGGCTACTGGGGTCTCCCAAAAGATGCTGGAGTTTGGTAAACGGGTGAAGTTCTTTGCAGCCAATGCATTGGTCCAACAATTGCAACAGGCTAAGCTCCAACTGCAGCTGCATCCGGTGCTCAAAAAACTGGACCGCTATGATCTATTGGTCTTGGATGACTTGGGCTATTGCAAAAAGTCGGAAGCGGAAACATCCGTTCTGTTTGAATTAATTGCGCATCGCTATGAACGTAAGAGTTTGTTGATTACAGCCAACCAACCCTTTAGCCAGTGGGACGACATCTTTACTGATTCGATGATGGCGGTGGCTGCCATTGATCGCTTAATTCATCACGGTTTGATTATCGAAATTCAAGCCGATAGTTATCGACGTAAATCAGCGACTCAGAGGACTACTCAAACTCAGTCTCAACCTCAAAAATCTCAGTCCAAATAATCGAGCGATCACAGGTTGTCATTTCGATCACGGGTTGTCGTTTTGATCTGAAAGTGTCGTGTTAGGTCTGAAAAAGAGCTAGCGCAAAGGAGGTGTGCGCCAAATAATACGGTTCAATTTTAGGGGCTGATCCGACTTTTGGTTGTCGCGACATCGCCTATGGGGTTGACATCCAATAATTGGGGCTTGAGAGCCTCGAAGTTCCGTCTCACTGTACCTTTCGTCGAGTGATGAAGGGGCTTGACTTCCAAGCGTTGAACCACCAATTTGAAGCATGGATGCTCTCGAAAGCCCAGACTCACTCTCCCGATAATTATGCAGCCTCCATTGATGGCAAACGGATTCGTCAGGGGCTGACAGATGCCAAGGGGAAGCAGCGTTTTGTAGGGTTGGTGAGTTTATTTGCGGTGGAAGCAGGCATCACCCTCAAGCTCGAAGCCCTCACTCAGGAGGATAATAGCGAAATCAAAGTCGTCCAGGCTTTGTTGGAAACCCTTCAACTCGATGGCTTGCGGGCGTAAGCACAGAATCGGGGATGTATGGCTCAAAGAAAAACGGGTCAAGGACAATAGATCCTGTACCCGAATCAAAAACTTGTCATGAGCCTAACATCGCAATTGCCAACCGTACTAGAGCATCACGAATTTCTAGAACAGGTCGAAGCACTCAAAGAAGCACCCAGCCTGAGTCAGATGGTTTATATCGTTCTGCAAATGGGTTTGTTTTGGCTCGCTGGCTTCTGGAGGATGAACTCTCACGGCGAGCAAAAACAGTATTGGAATGGCCGAGGTGTCCCACTTGCGGAACCCGCTTGCACTCGAAGGGATGGGAATCTCGTCAGATGCAGACACTGGTGGGAAATATTGCCTGAAAGCGACGGGTGGGTCGTTGTCCCCACAGGTGTCCAGGTAGTCTATCCGCTCCTTTGGATCAATCCATTGGGATTACCTCCTATCAGCACAGCAGTGAAGAATTGGTTCGTCTAGGCTGCTTGTTAAGTCTATTTATGCCCTATGAACTGGCCAGTTGGATGCTGAGTCAGTGGAGTGGTTTATCCGTCAGCTCATCAAGCTTGTGGAGTTGGGTGCAAGTCATGGGCAACAAAGCTTATCAGGAGCTAGAGACTCAACTCAAAGCTCAAGCCTCAGGTGACCAGACTCCTTGTGAAGCGATTTCAGAGGTGTTGTCTGCTCTACCTTTGGCCATTGCTGCTGACGGTGTGATGGTGCCCTTTCGCCCCACCCCGAAAACCCCCAAGGGAAAAATCCAGTGGCGAGAAGTCAAAGTTGCTATCTTAGCCCGCCTAGGAACACGGGGCACCCGAGCACAAAAGCGTGTCCCCAACTACTACGTCGAAGACTGGTGGCAGTATTGGGCGATATCGACCAGTTCATCCCCTTACTGCACCTCGAAGCCCGCAAACAAGACTTTGAATCGGCCCCAAGCGTCATCTGGTTGAGTGATGGGGGGCGAGGCTTCTGGCGAGTCTACCGCACCTTGTTCTCTCACTGTGCTGTGGCAGTTCTCGATTTCTTTCATGCAGCAGGCCATCTTGCACGAGCAACAAAAGCGATGTTTGGGGATGCTCGCTCTGCTCAAGCCCAAGCCTGGTTTCGGCGCTGGCGACACCAATTGCGACATGGGCAACACCTATTAGTATTGCGGTCCTTGACGATGTTGATTCACTCACAATTGTTTACGGGCAAATCTTTTACGACGTTGCTCCAGGTACAGGCTTATTTCCAGCGCCATCTGCGACACATCCAATATCGCCACTTTGAACAACTACAGATACCGCTGGGGTCAGGAATGGTCGAAAGTGCTTGTAAGTGGCTGATTCAACAGCGCTTTAAGGGGGTTGGTATGCGCTGGAGTGAGGATGGTTTCAATCATCTACTCATGCTGCGGCTTGCCTGGGTCAATCAACGGTTTGACTCCCTATTCCCAGGGGTAACCATTCCGAAGTCTAAGGCATCCCCGATCCATTAGCTACGCCCATGGCTTGCTGATTACCATGGATGCCTTACACGCCCAAAAAAACACTTGAGAAGATTGTGGCCTCGGGTAACGACTATCTTGTGGCGGTCAAATCCAATCAGGGAAGACTTTACGACCACCTCCAGACTTACTTTGAGTGTCTTAAACCCATGGCTGAGCACATCCACTCCGCCCAAAGTAGAGGACGAGATGAACATCGGTGTATACAGGTTTATGAGCCTGTCGGCATAGCCCTACAAGAATGGGAGGCAATTCGCTCTGTGCTTTGTGTCCAACGATGGGGCACTCGCAAAGGAAAGGAGTATCACAATACGGCCTATTACATCAGTTCAGCTGCCACCTCACCCCAGCATTGGCAATCTCTGGTCCGAGAACATTGGGGCATTGAAAATCGGTTGCATTGGCCGAAGGATGTTGTTTTTGGCGAAGATGATTATCGACTCGAAGATGAACAAGCACTGCTCAATTGGTCAGTGCTTAGAACTATTGGGATTAATATCCTGCGGCTAAACGACTATCAATCCCTCAAAACCGCGATGACTAAGCTGGCTAATCGGGTCGATATTATTTTTTCGCTGCTAACTTAAAACAGCCCTGGGTCTGATAGCAGCAAATACAACCACACTCGCGATCCCTTACTCCCCTGAGCTTGGGCAACAATCCGAAGCTCTTGAACAGAATGACAGTTCATTAGTAGCACATGGTCACAGGCGAAGAAGCTGACTGCCTGACAGAAGTATCTCAAAGCCTTTATTTTCATAGTCTTTGAGAAAAGAGTGGAGCGACATGTGAAGCTAGATTTAAGCACAAATCAGCGTTACTCAAATGTCAGGCTCCACCCAAATTTATCGTCAACTGTTCTCCTTTTTACGTCAACACAGCCATTATCGAGATTTGCGTCATCTCATGACCCTGGGATGGATGGTGAGCGCCTTAATCTGCAGTGAACGATTATGCTTATCTGCTTGGGAATCCTATGTCCCCTGCCGAGCAAAAAAAGCCCAAAGTGTCGAGCGTCGCTGGCAACGCTTTCTGTGCAATCCGCTCATTGATGTCCACAAACTGTATGTCCCTTTGGTCCTTCTAGCGCTTAAGAACTGGCGAACCCATCGCCTTTACCTAGCGATGGATACCACGGTTTTATGGAATGAATACTGCATGATTCATGTATCCGTTGTCTGCTGTGGCAGAGCAGTACCGTTGTTATGGAAAGTATTAGAGCACAAGAGTGCGGCGGTTGCTTTGAGGAATATCAACCGCTATTGCGTCAGGCCCGTTGGTTATTACGGCAGCATCCAGATGTCATGTTGTTAGCAGATCGTGGGTTCGCGAACCATCAACTGATGAGCTGGTTACAGCAGAGCCGTTGGCATTACTGTCTGCGTATCCCATGTGATGTCCTTCTCCATGGCCCCGTCAATGTCCAAGAGAAGTCCGTAGGTTATGGCCATCCAAAGGAGAAGCTCTCCTCTACCGTAATGTCGGGCTTTGGGATGATGGCCTCTATCGGTGCAATTTGGTACTGGCGAATATCCGAGGCGTAAAAGAACCATGGGCAGTGATTACAGATGAATCACCCTCGTTACAAACCTTGTGGCAATACGCCTTGAGGTTTCGGGTGGAAGAATTATTCCTCGATAGTAAATCTGGTGTGTTTGAGCTTGAAGAGTCGAAAATTCGCTGTGCTGATGCTCTGGAGAGGCTGTACCTGATTGCTGCTGTGGCACTGCTATACAGCACGACTCAGGGGATGGCTGTTCATATTAAAGGGCTACGCCAACAGGTTGATCCCCATTGGCACAGAGGCATTAGCTATCTCAAGATTGGAGCTATCTCAAGATTGGATTGCGGTGGCTCAAGGGGGTGGTCCATAAAGGACGGGAGTTGTTGATGCCAGTCCCCTTATTCACCAAGGATCCGCAACCGTATTTTGCCTCTAAAAAAGCTCAAAAGAAACACTACAACAAAATCTGGTTCTCTCGTATCCGCTCTCTACAGTGCAAAGCTTTATGAGCTATGGAATACAAAGATCTGTCAGGCAGTCAGGGCGAAGAAGACAAGAATTTCGTCGGGTTCGTTGGCGTTGGCATAAAAAATGGGTATGTTTTCGACGCCCAATTGTTACCTACCGCCATGGACGTAAGATAGTGAAGTTTAAGCGTCATTGTCGCTGGAAAAGATATCGAGTAAGGCATTTCGAAATTGATGCTAATTGATAATAACCCAACTCGTAGGCCAGAAAAGCATCAATAATGTCATCGTTTAAATATACCTAAACGGCTCAAGGAAAATGAAATTTCCTTGAGCCGTCAATAAGGCTTAGCACTGCACTATCCTTTGATAGTGTTTCAACAGCGCTAGGTGCTGGTTAAAGCGCTTTTAGGAATTTCAAGACAGTTTCGACTAGTACTGAATCGCCCAGCCGAAACCCCATCGGTGTCAAATGCTCGCCAGGTAATTCAGCCATCTGGGCAGGCTTGTGGGGTAAATTCTGTTTCAACCAATCTACAGTATCTTCAGCAATTTTATCTTTCGTAAATGAGATTAAACCCATCAGTCCAAATAACTGACTTCCCTTAATAAGGCAATGAGTCTCTTCCACACTAGGTTTAACATCTAACCCCAGTCGTTTCACAAAATCTGCGACTGCCTTAACAGGTATCGCACTTTCAATGCCTGTAATAGCTGGAGCCATCAATATAGAAGGCTGATTCAAGAGAGAAATATCTTTGAAATCAACTCCTTTTAGGCGATCTTCAAGTTCCTGATACTGATCGAGACCAACACAGTTTCCTAAAATCTCTTTTTCAGACTTGGTTTCTAGATCCGTTAGTAATTCAAGTAAAGCTATATATTTATTTCCTAAACTATGTCCTAACCAGAAATAATTCTTAGTTGCTGATTTGGGATTCTCTTCATAGATTTTATAATCATAGTTCCGCCGTTTTGCCTCTTCTAGAATAGCTAGACGGAGGGCTCTTTGCTCACGAACTAGTCCAATGGCGACAGACCAGTGGCGAAATGTAAATCGATAGGGCAAAGCAATAATCGTATATCCCTGGTCATAGATCTTTTGTAGGAGAAATCGGTAGAAGATGGTGGGGAATGAGCCAAAAAAAGCGCCTCCAATAAATTGAACAACCCCAACAGGCCTTGGATGGATCGCAACCCAACTAAATTGCAATGGTAAAAATTTAAATGTTGATTGCATGAAAACCCTCATCAAATTTGATTTTCAGGACAGCCAACAGGTAATCAAACCTATTAGCTCAAACCTCAAGCCCCACCTTCCCCACAACGGCAAAAAGAATTCCCTCTCCTTAGAATTTAAATTTATTGTTAAGCCATGGAACTACTACCAGTAGTATGGATGAAGTTTTTGGCTATTTTGACCAGAATGTGGATTAGATAATGGGTGGTTTCATAAGCTACATCAGCAATGAATCTAATTTTTATGCAAAAAATTAGTTTAAGAATAAAGCTTGAAATTATTTTCTAATATCAAATATCGTTGTATTCATAATTTTAATTACATATTATCTAGAGAATAGTTGCAATTAAGAAGTACCATTAAATATTTGAACGCTAGCATCACCTTAATGCTATATATCGCAACAATTTCCCAATCCTATACTCCACTTAGAAGCAAAATCACCCAATATCGATGAGGAGTCAGATCCTGGTGTAGGAATTCATTCGATTCAGAATCCTGACAATAATTTGTAGAATTTATCAGAGCTTAAACATATTTCCTGAAAGAGTGATCTATCATCTGACAGGAAAATCTTCCAGATTGACCCAAATCCTCACTATTGCAAGGATTAAGCCTTTATGATTGCAACTGCACCATTGCCCCATTCACAACAAGATAATCTTCAGTCTCTGTTACCCAATCTTGCGGGACGGGAATCAGAACTAGCAGCCCTAGTCAACCATTCTGATCCAATTTACTTACCCACAACCGATTTACGGTTTGAGAACATCTACTCCAGTTTTGCTTGTGCCCTCCATATGCATCAGCCCACTATCCCAGCGGGCTCACAAGGAGCGCTCATCAGCAATCTGCAGCATATGTTTGAGAACCCTGGTGATGGCGATAACCATAACGCTGAAGTGTTTGCCTGGTGTTACAGCCGCATGGGTGATTTCATCCCTGAATTGGTGAGTGCGGGTTGTTCCCCACGAATCATGCTGGATTACTCCGGCAACCTCCTGTGGGGACTCCAACAGATGGGACGAGACGATATTCTGGATAACCTGAAAAAGCTGACTTGCAATCCGCAGTATCAACCCTATGTTGAATGGTTGGGAACCATGTGGAGTCATGCTGTCGCTCCTTCCACGCCAATCCCCGATTTGAAATTGCAAATTCAAGCCTGGCAGCAGTATTTTGCCAGCCTATTTGGAGATGAGGCCCTCAAACGGGTCAAGGGATTTTCTCCCCCGGAGATGCATCTTCCCAACCATCCTGATACCCTTTTTGAATACATTAAAGCCCTAAAGGAATGTGGCTATCGTTGGTTGATGGTGCAAGAGCATTCCGTTGAGCGATTAGACGGATCCGGCTTATGGCATGACGATAAGTACATCCCTAATCAGCTCGTGGCTCGCAATTCAAAAGGCGAGACCATCAGCATCACTGCTTTGATCAAAACTCAAGGATCTGATACGAAGTTGGTTGCCCAAATGCAGCCTTACCACGAGGCTAAAGGTCGGGGACGCCAAGAGATTGGAGGCATCTCAGTGCCCTCCTGCGTAACCCAAATCGCCGATGGTGAGAATGGGGGCGTGATGATGAATGAATTCGCCCGGGACTACCAACCCGTTTGGCATGAGCTGAAAGATCAAGGGGCTGGGGTCGCTGGCATCCATGGTACGGAGTATTTAGAGCTATTGGATGCCGCGGGTGTGAATCCAGACGATTACCCCACTTGCCAGGCTGTAGGCCAACATAAAATCTGGAATAAGATTGGAACCGATGCGGTTAGCCCGGAGAAGGTTGAAACTGCGATTAAAGAGCTACAAGCTACCGATCATCAATTCCATATGGATGGGGCCTCTTGGACGGATGACTTGAGCTGGGTGAAGGGGTATGAGAATGTTCTCGAACCCATGAACCAGTTGAGCGCCCTGTTTCACCAGAAATATGATCCCCTCGTTCAAGCAGATCCAAGTACGACTCAACGGGCCGATTATCAGGAAGCTTTACTCTATGTTCTCCTAGTAGAGACGAGTTGTTTCCGATATTGGGGGCAAGGGACTTGGACAGACTATGCCCGTGAACTATTTCGACGAGGAGAAAATTTACTGAAGTAGGAATTTTTCCCTTTCGACCATTAAGGCCGGACTAGCTCTATTAAGCACCAGTCCGGCCTTGATTTTTATGTTGAGAAGGCTCGGGTTAGTACATGTTGTCAATCAATGCGCTGGAAAGGGTATTTGCGCCTCTTCCATAGCCGCTGACCATCACAGTGACACGCTTATTGGCACGATATCGTTTGGCAAACTGAGAGCAATCGATAATGGCAGAATAATCTTCATTGTCAGCAAAGATAAACGGGGTATTGTTGATATTCACTTCTGGCCTCCGGACATTGAGACCTTCTCGTCTCAGGGAAACAGAAGCCCTGCGCATACAATCCCGCTGATTGAGTCGGACCGTACCGTAGCGATAAAAGAGGGCAGGGCCAGCAAATGCACCAAAGGTGCTGATCGCTTGAATACCTACGGCTACAGATGCCATTACCAGTGCTTTTGCAGAAATCTTATTGAACTTAGACATGATGTAATACTCCTTTCTGTGACTCAAGCAGAAAGCGTGAATCCTCTATGTAGGGGCTGTTTTACCTGCTTTGATATGAGTCCTTGGTTATTTATAATTTAGGCGGAGGAAATGGGACTGAACGTGACAGTTGTCACGGGGGGGTATTGTTCTATATCATGCTGCTGCCGTAGTTCGAAAAATTCGGCATTATAAAGAGGCAGTCACCTCTTCGCCCCAATGACAGCTTTTGACCTCCATGCTCCTTTTGTCCCTAAAGGTGATCAACCCCAAGCTATTGAGAAACTGACAACGCACCTTCAGTCCGGCCATTCCAGGCAAACGTTGCTGGGTGCGACGGGGACGGGTAAAACCTTCACCATGGCAAAAGTGATTGAAGAGATTGGTAAACCCACGCTAATCTTGGCCCATAACAAAACCCTAGCTGCACAGCTATGCAACGAAATTCGTTCGTTTTTCCCCAACAATGCCGTTGAGTATTTCATCAGCTATTACGACTATTACCAGCCTGAAGCCTATATTCCAGTTACAGATACCTTTATTGAAAAGACGGCTTCTATCAATGAAGAAATTGATATGCTGCGGCATTCGGCAACAAGATCACTCTTTGAACGCCAGGATGTCATTGTCGTGGCATCGATCAGCTGTATTTACGGATTGGGGATTCCTGCTGAGTATCTTAAGGCCTCAATCCCCCTTAAGGTTGGAGCAGAAGTTGATCAGCGACAGTTATTGCGAAGTCTGGCAGCCGTGCAATATACCCGCAATGATGTGGACTTAGGGCGAGGGCGATTTCGTGTCAAAGGAGATGTTCTGGAAATTGGTCCAGCCTATGAAGACCGGATTATTCGGGTAGAGTTTTTTGGGGATGAGATCGATGCCATTCGCTATGTCGATCCCGTTACGGGGTCAACGTTACAGAGTTTGGAAGGACTAAATGTCTATCCTGCACGCCACTTTGTAACACCGACAGAGCGATTGGAGATGGCCGTTGAAGCCATTGACGCGGAGAGAACAGCCCAAGTTGAGCACCTAGAAGAAACGGGGAAACTGTTGGAAGCTCAGCGATTGAATCAGCGCACTCGATACGATTTGGAAATGTTACGAGAGGTGGGCTATTGCAACGGCGTAGAGAATTATTCCCGTCATCTGGCGGGTCGGCAGGCAGGAGAACCGCCAGAATGCCTGGTAGATTATTTCCCCAAGGACTGGTTATTAATTGTGGATGAGTCCCATGTGACTGTACCGCAAATTCGGGGTATGTATAACGGTGATCAAGCCCGTAAAAAGGTTTTGATTGATCACGGTTTTCGGCTCCCCAGTGCAGCAGATAATCGTCCCCTCAAGTCTGAGGAATTTTGGCAGAAAGTGGGGCAGTGTGTATTTGTATCGGCGACTCCCGGCCTTTGGGAAATCGAGTTATCAGAGAATCGCGTGGTTGAACAAGTGATTCGACCCACTGGCGTTGTCGATCCAGAAATTTTTGTGCGCCCAACAACAGGCCAAGTGGACGATTTATTGGCTGAAATTCAGGAGCGGGTGGGGCGACAAGAACGGACGTTAATTACGACTCTAACGAAACGGATGGCGGAGGACCTGACGGAGTACTTTGAAGAGCGGGGGGTACGCGTTCGCTATTTGCACTCAGAAATTAATGCCATTCAACGCATTGAAATTTTAAGGGATCTACGGGAGGGCGTGTTTGATGTCCTCATTGGGGTCAATTTATTGCGAGAGGGATTAGACCTACCTGAAGTTTCTCTAGTGGCGATCTTGGATGCAGACAAGGAAGGGTTTCTCAGAGCTGAACGCTCATTGATTCAAACCATTGGCCGGGCTGCACGACATGTCCGGGGCCAAGCTATTCTCTATGCCGATAATCTAACGGATAGTATGGAGAAGGCGATTTCCGAAACTGAACGGCGACGTAAGATTCAGCTCGCCTACAATAAAAAACATGGCATCACTCCTCAACCGGTCAAAAAAGGATCTGACAATGCGATTTTGGCCTTTCTGGAAGTCTCCCGCCGTCTCAATACCCAGGAACTCGAAGATGCCTATGAACAAGTGGATGATTTACCCTTGGAAAGCGTGCCAGAGTTGATCACCCAGTTGGAAGCACAGATGAAAGAAGCTGCGAAAAATCTGGAGTTTGAGGAGGCCGCAAAATATCGCGATCGCATCAAGAATCTAAGATCTAAACTCCTCGGTCAACAGTCCCCTTGATCAGATTGCCACTTCTTTGGGAAAGATCGCCTTAGGTCTAAGTCCATCTTCTTTTATCCAGTTCCGATCTGCAAGGAACGCTGGCAATTCATGAAATAATACAAGCAGCCAGAGTAGGTCAAGATTCTTATTTAATTTCGCCATACCTCGTTTTTAGTATCCTTTTCTGCCCTAAAATCTGCGAATTTCAACCAAGTTCCTTCTTTATATCTCTTTATCAGTATCGATATTGGCCAAATTTCCAAGCCGATCATGAATTAAGACGATTACTGTGTTATTCGAACAAACCACTGTTGGTGAGTTTTTGCAGCAGACCTTAGTATGTCAAGCGGAAACTCCTATTCAAGACATATTAGATAGACTTCAGCACCAAGGTTCTGTATCTCCCAATGCTCTGTCTGAGGATGAGGCTAGTGATGGGGGCAATCTATCCCAATTAGTGGTGGTTAATGCACAGCAGCAACCTATTAGCCTTGTGCCTTTATCGCAATTTATCCATTTGTTTATTGCTGAACAACAGTCTGCCGAAGCGGTTTTGCCTCAGCAACCCATTGGAGAATGGGGCGATTTGCATAATCACCCCTTACAGCAGGTGGCAGCTACAAGCTCTCTCAAGCAATTTTGGCAGTATTTACAAACCTTTTCCCAAGATCTCAGCTTGTCTTGGGCAATTGTTGAGGATGGAACCGGCAAATATTTGGGGTTATTGGATACCCCTAAGCTCGTGCAGTTCTTGGCCCATCATGCTCCCTTGAGCGTTGCAATTAAGTTTTCCTCGGATCTGAAAAGTTCAGTTTCGCCAGCTTTAGCGTTATCCGATACACCACCGGCATCACCAGAGTCATCAGCCTCTCAAGATCCAATATCCACTGCTGCTCCCTTGAGTGCGGAACTATTGGCTGAAATTAGCCATGAACTTAAATCTCCTTTGACGGCAATTCTGAGTTTGTCTAATGTTCTCAGTCATCAGGGCATTCAAAATTTATCGGAGCGGCAATTGCAATATGTGCAGTTGATTCATCAGAAAAGTCAGCATCTGATGGGCATCCTCAATACGCTGTTGGACTTAACTCAACTGCCAGGCCAAGTCCAACCTGAAGCCCAGACTGATGTTCGCCTTGATTTGCTCTGTGATGATGCGATCTCACAAGCGAAACGATACTATCAACTGGAAGAAGGCACAGCTAATCAGGCTTCTCTCATCATTCATCGGCATCCCCAGGGCGTCCTTGGCTCAATCACCAGTGATGAGCTGAAATTACGTCAAATCCTGATACATCTTTTGCACAATGCTTTAGGGGCAACTCAGGGGCAGTCCCCCATCGCTTTGAGAGTTGAGCAGTGGCAAGGGTGGACTATTTTTACCATTTCTGATCAGGGCGTTTCGATTCCCCACCGACAGCAACCCCTCATTTTTCAACTCCCCCAAACTTGGACGATTCCTGACCAGGATTTTCTGGGTAAAACAGGACTAGGGTTGGTGCTGGCCCAACGTATAGCAGAAAAGATGTCAGGGGATATTTCCTTTATCTCTGGACCGACGCTGGGAAACGCTTTCTCACTGTATGTGTCTCCAGAACCCCTGCGAAGACGGCAAACTAAAATTACTCAAAGCTTAGTTCTTCTGGTTGCCACAAACCCTAGTTTGATTGAACAAGTCAATCAGTATTTATCGAAGCAATCTCTAAAGGTTGTCGTGGCCCGTTCAGAGTTAGAAGTCGCTCAGAAAATCATCCTATTCAAACCTCAAGCCGTTATTCTACAAACGCTGCTTACCACTGGCTCAGGATGGGATATCCTTTCAATTCTCCAACAGCGAGACAGAGATTGCCCCATCCTATTAATTGGAAGCACCGCAGACTGTCAACAAATTACTGAATTTGGAGTAGATGGTTGCTTAACCTTACACGAGCTGCAACCCGGTCTAGCACAATGGTTAGAGAAGTGCTTAAAATCCAAGATTCCTACCCATGGATCGGCCCCTAAGCCGAAAAACCTCAAACCATCCAACTCCCCAATAGCGCAAAAATTAACCGTTCTCCATTTAGACAGCAATCAAGATCAATCCGGCAACGCATTACCCATTAATATCAGCCAATCCCTATATAACCATCAGTGGCGAGTAATATCGACCACAACGTTGGATGAAGCTGAGTTATTAGTAGATATTTGGAAACCTGATGTTATTCTCTATACCGATGATGATTCTGCTCTGTTCTTGGATATGACAGCAGACTCTCCCTTAATCTCCTTCCCTTTTGTTATTCTTCACCCTCAGGTCCAGGAGATCGCCCTTGAGCGGGGAGATCTAGAAGTCTTTTCCCACGCTAGCCAAACCAAACTGACTTCCAGTACTGAACTTTCAGAAGTCTCATCACTGTTACACATACTCAACAACTCCACTGCAGCAGAATAGGGGACATACGATACTTTGAGGCCAGCCCCTGGGATTACTGGAAGCTTTCTGGAGATTCAGAGGGAGGCGGTGTGGAAAAATCAGGCTGAGCAAAGGGGTCGAAAGGGGATGGCTCTGGGCTGGGAGCCAGGCTATCAGGATAGGATTCTATTGGCGTTTGTAGGGCAGGATCCGGGTCTAAGGGATCGGCGGGGACAGGGCTAAGAGGGACAGGTTTCTGGAGGGTAGGATCTGGCCCAATATCACCCTGCTCAAACCGAGGATCAACCGTCGGTTCTTCTAGGGGCGAGGGGACGGGAGACTCAAGGGGTGTTTCCGTCGGAGTCGGCAGCGTTTCTAATTGCCTTCTGGTTGTTCCTGGCTTTGGTAAAAAATCTTCATTCTGGACTGGGGGGGCCTTTGCAGGCACTTGTGGGTTCGTAAACTGATTCTGGTAATGAAACCGGAGCAACAGACCAAAGGCAATTCCTACAACCCCTGAAAGCACGGAACAAATGATTAGTACTCGGTAGGGAAATCTAGGAGGCACGGAATAGGGCTGAAGGCGAGTGGTTGACACAGTCTGACTGGGCTCCTGGCGAGGGACTGTTGATGCTGTAGGAAGATCCTCAGCCTCGGGAGCTAAAGATAATTCCTCTGAAGGGGAAGAAATTTCTGGGTCTGAAGGGTCTGAATCGGGGAGAGAAGAGATCTCTGGGGTAACGAATTTTGCTGAGGATTGAGGCTCTGCCTCATTCGAGGAAAGGGAAGCTGCGCCTATGTTACCCGATTTTATTGGGAATGATACAGGAGGAGAAGGGGCTTTGGGTAGGAGTTTCAACCACTCCGAGATAGATTGGGGACGGTGCTGAGGTTGCATGGCCATGCCCCGGAGTAGGGCAACAATCGTTGCCTGGCTTAAGTCTGGGTGACGGATCTCCAAGCGAATATGCTGCCGCTGGGAGGCTGCTATCGGAATTTTTCCCGTCACCAAGGTGTATAAAGTTGCCGCTAATCCGTAGATATCGGTTGTAACAGTTTGTTGACCTTGAGCGACTTCAGGGGCTGTATAGGCATGAAGAAGGGAAGAAGAGCCCCCCGGAGGACTGGGTTGCCAAACCCAATTTCCTAGAACTGGATGATTCGTTTGAGGATGGATAACGATATTTTTGGGTTGAATATCCCTATGGAGAAGCTGCTGATGATGGGCCTGGTTCAAGCCATCGGCAATTTGGGTGATTTGAGCAATCGCCTCCGCCTCTGGTAGGGGTTGTGTTTTTGCTTTTGTGGCCCAAGTTTGTCCTGATAGCTTTTCCCTGACCAAAAAGGGGAGAACGGCATCTACAAAAATGTCTCGGATGGGTTCAAGGGAAGGGTGTTTTAAGTTCTGCCAGGCTTGGGCCTCTTGGATAAAAGCATCGCGATGTAGAACAATTTTTTTAGGGTTTTGACGAGATGGATTAAGGGTATTGATCAGAACAGTCTGCTGACTGGGTAAATGCGTACCCTCATAAGTTAACTGCAAGCCCTGATGCCGGACCAGCTGCTCTAAGCGATAGGTTCCTTTTTGTAAGAGTGTTCCAAGGGGCAGCAAAACCATTGTTGGCAGAGGGGGGCGCATGGGAGCTAACGACAGAGGGAAGGGTTAGATCATGAAGATGCTGGGAAAATTCCTTAGGTTCCTGGCTAATTCCCGTTTCCTTAAACCCTAAACCTAATCCTTCGGGTTTCTTCAGGCTGTAATGTGTCTCACTTTTGGGAACGGGAGCAAGTCAGAACAGAGGTTGAGACCTAACTGCAGACAGATTTTGAGCCTGTTAAGTTAGGCCTAATTTCTCCAGTATGGGTTTGGTAGAGACCACATGCTTTTCTAGCCCTAATTTCTGGGGCTCAATTCCTAAAGCTAACCCGACTAATTGAGGTAAATGCAAAACAGGCAACCCTAGCTTGGTATCAATGGACTTTTCAACTTCAGGTTGACGAGAATCCAAATTCAAATGGCAAAGGGGACAAGGGGTCACTAAGCAATCTGCTCCGGCTGCAATAGCATCCTGAAGTCTGCTACCAGCCATGGCAAAAGACTGAGGGGTAGCATAACTGGCTAAGGGCCAACCACAACATTGGGTGCGACCTGAGTAATAGATCGGGGTGGCATCGAGGGCTAAAAACACGTTTTCCATGGAAGAGGGATGAATGGGATCGTCGAAGGGGAGGCTCTGTTGGGCTCTAAGAAGATAGCAACCATAAAAGGCCGCACATTTTAATCCGCTGAGTTTACGCTTGACCTGAAGGGACAGAGCTTCCAAACCAAAGTCTCCAACCAAGACCCAGAGAAGATGCTTGACTTCAGTACTGCCTTGATAGGGAGAACAATGCTGCTCAGATAAGAGGTGATTGATCTGATCAAAATAGTCAGGGTCGTTATCCTTGGCGTCTTTGAGTCGCTCATCAACATGGCCGATCACTCCTTGGCAGGTACTGCAATGGGTGAGTAGAGGTAAATTGAGCTGTTCCGCTAGGGCAATATTGCGGGCATTAACGGTATCTTCTAGTAGCTGAGAATCTTCTTTGAATGTGCCGGACCCACAACAGGCCGCTTTCTTCAGTTCAATGAGTTTAATCCCTAAGGCCTGGGTTATTTCCTGGGTTGACATGTACAATTCTCGGCAAGCGCCTTGAGCGACACATCCTGGGAAGTAAGCATATTGAAGTGTTGGGACCGACATCTGAATTACTCGCTGTAACTGAGCCTTTGCTAGAGCAACGCTAGCATGTTGGCCTGAGAATTCGGGTTACCTGTGATTGAACATTACAAAACGGTGAAATCAGAGGTCTTGAGCGGTGAGACCATTTATCTTGAAGAGCAAGAGATAGCCGTTGAATTCCAAAATGCGTGACCTTTACCCAGTTATCACTCCTTATACAACGGGAAAACTTCAGGTTTCTGAGCTGCATACCCTTTATTACGAAGAAGTGGGAAATCCCCAGGGGAAACCGGCTGTATTTCTACATGGCGGGCCAGGGGGCGGCATCGATCCGGTCTATCGGCAATATTTTGATCCGCAGCAATGGCGATTGGTGCTGTTCGATCAGCGGGGTTGTGGGCAAAGTACCCCCCATGCAGAGTTAAGAGAAAACACCACCTGGGATTTAGTTAGGGATATTGAAGCCCTGCGTCAGCATTTAAGTATCGATCAATGGGTGGTCTTTGGTGGGAGTTGGGGTAGTACTTTGGCACTGGCCTATAGCCAGACCCATCCCGAAGCCTGCAAAGGATTAATCTTGCGGGGCATATTTATGTTGCGTCGTCAGGAACTGCAGTGGTTTTACCAAGAAGGGACCAGCAATATTTTCCCAGATGCTTGGGAAGCTTATCTCCAGCCCATTCCTCCAGAAGAGCGTCATGATTTAATCAACGCCTATTACCGTCGCCTCACCAGTGTTGATCCAAACATTCAACTTGAAGCCGCCAAAGCCTGGTCCGTTTGGGAAGCGACAACCAGCAAGCTAATCCCCGATCCTGAATTACAAGAAAAATGTGGTGAAGACTCCTTTGCCACGGCCTTTGCACGCATTGAATGTCACTATTTTGTCAACAAGGGATTTTTAGACACTGAGGATCAGCTGTTACGGGGGTGCGATCGCATCCAGCATCTCCCCATTGTCATTGTCCAAGGTCGATACGATGTGGTGTGTCCCGTGATCTCCGCCTGGGAACTTCATCAACAACTACCCCAATCAGAATTAAAAATCATCCCTGATGCGGGCCACTCCATTACAGAACCTGGCATTCGCAGTGCTTTGATTGAAGCAACCGACCGCTTTGCTCAAATTCCATAACATGTCTTGGCTAAGACTTAATTTATGCTCTAGCAAGAAAACAAGATCGATGCTTTCAGAGGGGCGGTTTCAGATTACTATGGAAGGAATGGCTGAAACCCTGAAAGACTGGATCAGACATTCCCTGGCCTTGATCTTTGAGCAAGGACATTGAAATATGCTCAGGGAAGGAAGTAAAGCATTTGGCCTCATTTGAAGCCGCATTCAACCTTCTGCTAGAGTCCGTAGTTTTAGAGAAAAGAGAACCCATGAGTGAGTCGGAAATTTTTGGCAAAGTAAAAGATATTGTTGCTGAACAATTGAGTGTCGACGCAGACAAAGTAACGCCAGAAGCGAGCTTCCAGAACGATCTAGATGCTGACTCCCTGGATGTTGTGGAAATGGTTATGGCTCTAGAAGAAGAGTTTGACATCGAAATTCCAGACGAAGCCGCCGAAGAAATCCTTACGGTTCAAGCCGCCGTTGACTTTATCGCTGGCAAAGTGAAGGCTTAGCAATCTGGATAGACCGTGTTGTGTGCTCTAGCATGCAGCACGATTGCTAACCCCTCAATATTTTCATCCTATGCTGATCACATGTGACCACCATGACTAACCTAGAGCCTAAGCGCGTTGTAATTACAGGGCTGGGGGCCATCACTCCATTGGGGAATACCCTTTCTGAATATTGGGATGGGTTGCTTGCAGGTCGCAGTGGAATAGGCCCCGTCACCCGATTTGATGCAGCGAAGCATGCCTGCCGCATCGCTGGAGAAGTCAAAGGCTTCGATCCCCAAGACTATATGGATCGCAAAGATGCCAAGCGCATGGATCGCTTTGCCCAATTTGCCGTATCTGCCAGTAAACAAGCCCTAGCGGATGCCAACTTCACCATTGACGATAGCAATGCGAATGATATCGGCATTATCATCGGTACCGGCATTGGAGGCCTGAAAGTCTTAGAAGATCAGCAGGAAATCTACCTGACCAAAGGGCCAGATCGCTGTAGTCCCTTTATGATTCCGATGATGATTGCCAACATGGCAGCGGGATTAACGGCCATTCATGTCGGTGCTAAAGGTCCCAACTCCTGTTCCGTGACGGCCTGTGCGGCTGGCTCTAATGCTATTGGTGATGCTTTTCGATTTGTCCAGCGTGGCTATACCAAAGCCATGATCTGTGGCGGTACGGAAGCTGCGGTCACTCCTTTGTCTATGGCTGGATTTGCGGCCTGTCGAGCCCTGTCCTCCCGCAATGATGAGCCCACGAAAGCGAGCCGTCCCTTTGATAAAGATCGAGATGGTTTTGTCCTTGGTGAAGGCGTGGGAATTCTTGTGATCGAGGAACTAGAGCATGCCCTAGCCCGAGGTGCCAAAATTTATGCGGAACTGATTGGCTATGGGGTCACTTGCGATGCCCACCATATGACTTCGCCTTCCCCGGGTGGTGTAGGTGCAGCCCGAGCCATTGAGCTATGCCTTAAAGACGCGAACCTCACCCCGGATCAAATCAGCTATATCAACGCCCACGGTACCAGCACTAACGCCAACGATACAACGGAAACCGCTGCAATCAAGCATGCAATAGGTGATAATGCTTATCGAGTAGCCATTAGTTCCACCAAATCGATGACGGGGCATCTACTCGGCGGATCTGGCGGAATTGAAGCGGTAGCGACTGCCATGGCCATTGCCAATGATCAAGTTCCACCGACCATTAACCTGGACAATCCTGACGAAGGATGCGATCTAGACTATATCCCCCATACCAGCCGCCAATTAACGGTGGATGTTGCCCTTTCCAATTCCTTTGGTTTTGGCGGTCACAATGTTACCCTCGCCTTCCGAAAGTATGTCGATTAATGTTGGACTCCCTTGCCGATATGGCATCTGTATTTGAGGCTTGTCTGTACCAAGCCTCTTTTTGACGCCCATAGAGAATAAAGACAACACCGTTCTCTTGCCGCTTATCCCTTCTTGCAGTTCAGTAAATACTTAAATTCAAGCTTATGGTTGTTGCGACCCAATCCCTAGACGAACTTTGTATTAATGCAATTCGTTTTTTGGCTATTGATGCCGTCGAAAAAGCCAAATCTGGACACCCAGGTTTACCTATGGGTGCTGCCCCAATGGCTTATGTCCTGTGGGACCGCATCATGCGGTTTAACCCAAAAAATCCCTATTGGTTTAACCGTGATCGATTTGTTCTATCTGCAGGGCATGGCTGCATGCTGCAATATGCCCTTCTCCATCTGACTGGGTTTAACAGCGTTTCCCTTGAAGAAATTAAGAATTTCCGCCAGTGGGGCTCAAAAACTCCGGGACACCCTGAGAACTTTGAAACCCCTGGGGTTGAAGTAACGACTGGACCTTTGGGCCAGGGGATTTGCAATGCCGTCGGTTTGGCCATGGCCGAAGCCCATTTGGCAGCCAAGTTCAACAAGCCAGAGCATACCCTGGTGGATCATTACTCCTATGTCATCTTGGGTGATGGTTGCAATATGGAAGGGGTTTCGGGAGAAGCCTGTTCTTTAGCCGGACACCTCGGGTTGGGTAAGCTGATTGCCCTTTACGATGACAACCATATTTCCATTGATGGTTCTACAGATATTTCCTTCACAGAAGATGTGGGCAAGCGGTTTGAGGCCTACGGCTGGCATGTCCAGCATGTTGAGAATGGCAACACCGATCTAGACGGAATTCAAAAAGCGATCGAAGCAGCGAAAGCCGTAACTGACAAGCCGTCCTTAATTAAAGTGACCACGACCATTGGTTACGGGTCCCCCAATCGAGCCGATACTGCGGGTATTCATGGGGCCGCCCTTGGGGATGCAGAGATTAAAGCCACCCGAGAAAATCTGGGCTGGAGCCATGAACCCTTTGATATTCCCGACGATGTCCTATCTCATTTCCGCCAAGCCGTCGATCGGGGTGCTACGGCTGAATCCGAGTGGGATGCAGTCCTGACCTCCTATCGGTCTCAATATCCTGCTGAAGCGGCTGAATTTGAGCGGATGTTGAAAGGAGAACTCCCCGCTGATTGGGATAAGTCTCTCCCGAGTTACACGCCAGCAGATAAAGGTCTAGCCACCCGGAAGCACTCCGAAATCACCATTAATGCCTTGGCAGGTGCCATTCCTGAAATGATTGGTGGCTCTGCTGACCTGACCCACTCCAACCTGACTGAAATCAAAGGCTCAGGGAATTTCCAAAAGGGAGATTACAATAATCGCAACCTCCGCTTTGGGGTCCGTGAACATGGTATGGGGGCTATCTGTAATGGTATTGCCCTTCATAATTCCGGTTTAATTCCCTACTGCGCTACCTTCTTGGTATTTGCCGACTATATGAGAGCAGCCATCCGTCTGTCTGCCTTGGCTGAAGCGGGTGTTATTTACGTGATGACCCATGACTCCATCGGTTTGGGCGAAGATGGTCCAACTCACCAACCCGTAGAAACAATTGCTTCCTTGCGAGCCATTCCCAACCTGACGGTGATTCGCCCTGCGGATGGGAATGAGGTTTCTGGGGCGTATAAAGTTGCGATCGCAGATCGGAAATACCCCACACTGATTGCTTTCACTCGTCAAGCCCTTCCCAACTTAGCTGGTAGCTCCATTGATGCCGTGGCCAAGGGCGCTTACATTATGTCCGACAGCGATGGCACGCCCGACATGATTATGATTGCGACAGGCAGTGAAGTGCACCTTTGTGAGCAAGCTGCTGAGCAGTTACGGTCTGAAGGCAAGAAGGTTCGGGTGGTCTCCATGCCCTCCTGGGAGTTATTTGAAGCTCAAACGCCGGAGTATAAAGAGTCTGTTTTACCCAAGGCTATTACTAAGCGTTTAGCTGTCGAAGCTGCAGCCGATTTCGGTTGGCATCGGTATATTGGCTTTGAAGGTCAATCTATCAGCATCAATCGTTTTGGTGCCTCCGCTCCTGGAAATACCTGTCTAGAGCAGTTTGGCTTTACCGTTGAGAACGTTCTCGCCAAAGCTAAGGATCTACTGAGCTAAGGCATTTCAATTATTTGGTTCGCAGTCCTCCTATGGTTAGGGGGACTGCTTTTTTGTATGTAGTTCGGCCTGTTCGGTGAATGTAGGGGCAGGCTCAGATTACATCGTTTTCTAAATTGCCCCAGTATAATCAGAACCAATCTTTGTCGATACCCAGCCTCTAAACCGTTGGCATGACTCTGAAACAAGGCATTGCCCAAACCACCTTACTACTAAGCTTCTGTCTTTATATTTTCTATCTATGCCCCTTCGTTAATCGCTCTTTCCCATTGGCTTTGGGAATGGAGTTTTGGCCTTATGTTTGTGTGATTCCTGGTTTAGGTCTTGGATTTAGATTGTTTCACCTAGACCTGCGCGGGCAGCGACTAGGACTTGGATTGGCGTCGTTGTTACTGGTTATCAGTCTTGCCCCTTGGATGCAATGGCTAGGATTACCCTCCCTAGGGGCGAAACCGTCAGGGTTACGGGTGATGTCTTACAACATCTGGACCCAAAATCAAGATTATGGTGCCATTCAACAGTCTATTCAGCGGGAAGACCCCGATATTCTTTTTCTAACAGAGATTACGAAGTCGGCCATGCGTGATTTGGAAAATCGCTTGGATTATCCCTATCGTCAACGCTCCAATCGGGGGTCTAATGCTATTTTTAGTCGCTACCCCATCCTCTCGGCGACTCCGGAATATCCTAATGTGACGGAGCATGGTCTTACGTTTAGCTTGGTTGCCCAGATTCAAACACCCCAGGAGGTGCTGACGGTCGTGGGGATTCATCCTCCTATTCCGCTAACCCGATCCTCATTTGCCGTTCGCAACCAACAGTTTGAGCGTTTAGCTCCATTTATTCGACAGGTTCCCAATCGCGTCATCGTTCTGGGTGATTTCAATACCGCTCCCTGGTCGCCTTACTTCGATCAGTTCTTACAGGAGGCAGATTTGTCTAGTGCAACCCGAGGACAAGGCATCTGGGCAACCTGGAGTTATGAACCCTCTCTGCTTCATTGGTTTGCCAAGATACCTATCGACCATATTACGAGCCGTGGGTTTGACTGTATTGATGCTTGGTCAGGTCGTGCCAATGGTTCTGATCACCAACCTGTTATTGCGGAATTAAAGCCCGTTTGAAGCAGTAGAAAAGAGAAACCTACGTCGTTTCTAACGTACGTTGAACATGATGTACGTTATGGCTCAATGCAAGTTATCCACCAATTTGAGACATGGTGCGACTATAGTCCGCTCCCATCGTGCCGGATTGTCGCTCCTTATAGTTAATCTCTGGCTTGAGTTCCAATAATTCCCGGACACGATCTCTTAATGCGTCTGTAGACACCCCATCCCTCAAGGCCGTCTTCAAATCTAACTGTCCCGTTTCATTTAACAAACAAGGCCGAAGCCAACCATCCGCCGACAAGCGCATCCGATTACAGCGATCGCAAAAGCATTCCGACATCTGGCTGATAAACCCTAAAGTGCCCTGGGCTCCTGGGATTTGGAATACATCGGCGGGACCATTGCCCTGAACCTGTCCGTCTGTGAGGCCCCATCGATCTCGAATTTGGGTTCGGAGTTCTTTTGACGGTATCCAGCCGCGATCACAAAACAAATCCGCATTCCCAATCGGCATAAACTCAATAAACCGGACATGCCATTGGCGGTCAATCGTCAAAGCTGCCAGATCTAACACCTCATGATCATTCACCCCAGGAATAATCACCACATTGAGTTTAAGAGGGTTAAACCCGACTTGATAAGCTTTTTGGATGCCCGCCCAGACCTTATTCCAGCGTTGGTGGCTTTGGGAGTCTCTACCCACGATAGTGGCAAAGGTCTCTGGCACGAGGGAATCTAGGCTGATATTGATGCGGTGCAGCCCAGCCCCAAATAAATCCTGAGCTAGAGGCTCAAGCAAAAACGCATTTGTCGTCATCGCCAAATCTTTAACCTGAGGCAATGCGATAACTCCGCGCACAATATCTAAAATATCGGGCCTCAGTAGCGGTTCCCCACCTGTAAGGCGGAAGCGAGCAAATCCCAACGGGATAAAAACGTCCTGAATTAAAGTCAATAGTTCTGTCGCTGTCAGAACGGCTGTGGGCTGCAAAAATTGCAAGCCTTGGGTGTCGGGCATGCAATATTGGCAGCGGAAATTGCAGCGATCGATCAAACTAATCCGAAGATAATCAACTGCATTCATTACATCAGCCTTTTATAGGGCTAGGAACAACTAACCGCGATGTCTTCTACTTTAACGTTATCGACAAAAAAAATTGGGGCGCTCAACAACGCCCCAAACCATTAGCCACAAGCCACAACCTGTGGCGTTGGATTTAGTAGAGATCTTCTTCTTTATGAGTTTCGATGGTGCAATCAGAAGTTGCGTAAGCGACGCAAGTTAGCACAAAGCCAGCTTCGATTTGATCATCATCCAAGAAGGATTGATCAGACTGATCAACAGTACCAGCAGTGATTTTTCCAGCACAGGTGGAGCAAGCGCCAGCACGGCAGGAGAAAGGAAGGTCAATACCTTGCTCTTCAGCTACGTCCAAAATATATTCGTCATCAGGGCATTCGATAGTAGTGTCTAGCCCTTCAGATGCACTTTTCAGTGTGACCTTATATGTAGCCATGATGTACTCCTCAATAAAATTCGTGGAAACGGCAGTTCAGAAAGCTCAGCCATGGGTTTTCAAGACTTAAGGAAAACTCAAGGTTGAACCTTCTTCTCTGATACTACGCAAAAAATTAAGGTTTATAAAGCTGAAATAGGGTTTGGGCCAATGGGATTTGTAATGAATGAACGCATTTAGACCATGATTTACTTATCTAATGTCAAATAGATACATTATGATTTTGGCAAGCACAGTAAAGACAAATACCTTAAAAGCAATACAGAAAGAGGGTTATAGCGCCTAAAAAAAGTCATCATTGGTTCTTAGAAAAAAGAGTAAAAAACGGCAGAAGAACCCTTGAACTCCTTACGCAGAAAGACTCATAGGTCATTGTCATCTAGAAATAGATTAGAATTTCCTATCGATAGGCTCAACTTATATAATCTCGCCTCAGGATTATTGAGTTTATTCAGAACTAGATATGGAAACTGTGCGCCCATTGAAAAGAGTCATGGATTGCTCAATCCCTTTCTTGAGTGCCATCTCCACCGCATCTACACCGAGATCAAGAACCGCTGGAAGCAGTTGGTTCTCTGGCGGGGCAAAACGTCCCAACACAAAAGAGATAGTATCTTTGCCTCTTTCTGGGGGTGGACTGCCAATACCAATTCGTAGCCTGGGTACTTCAGGTGTACCCAAATGGGAAATGATGGAGCGCATCCCATTGTGTCCCCCGGCAGATCCCTTCAGCCGCAGTCGCAACTTACCAACGGGCAAAGCCATTTCATCATAGATGACTAAAACAGAGGTGGGCTCTAGCTTGAACCAATCAATCACCGCGCGAATGGATTGGCCAGAGTTATTCATATAAGTATGGGGTTTAAGCAAGCGCACCCGGCGACTCTGGCCACCCAAGCCTTCCCCGTATTCACCTTGGAAACGCCGTTCTGAAGTTAAGGAAATTTGCCAGTGCTGAGCCAATCGATCGATAAATGCAAAACCAATATTATGGCGAGTGCGATCATATTTGGAACCAGGGTTTCCTAAACCGACAATCAGTTCAGGAATAATCAGTGGAGCGGTCATTTAGGAGTTCGTTACTTCAGGAGATTCAGCCATTACGTCGTCGGTTGGGGCTTCAGCCATCTCTTGGCCTTCCAGCTGAGGCTGTTCTTGAGGCTTGGGGGTCTCTAAGGTTGCTTCCATGGGCGTTTCATTTAGAGTCTCATTAATCCGATCCGCCTCTTTTTTAAATTCGTTTTCAAATTCTTTCGAGGCTTCTTGGAAACTTTTGAGGGCCTTGCCCATACTCCGACCAATTTCTGGGAGTTTTTTCGGACCAAATACCAACAAAGCAATGACCATAATCAAGGCCATCTCTGGCAAGCCAATACCAAATACGTTCATGGGGTCCTCCTCAAGATTCCGATCGCAGCGGGTCTAGTCTTCGATTGTAATGGATCTCTAGAGTCTCCCCTAAATCTAACCTCACGACAATAAAAAGCCCCGGAAGACCGGGGCAGATGGGATATCAACTTCAAGAGAAATTGGTATCACCTACAGGAAAAACGTCATGCTAAAAGATGTTCTTATTGGCCGAAACCACCGAGGCTGGTCCAGCCTGCATCAACACCATCAAGGACGATAGTGTGGTTATAAACTTGAAGCATAATGAGCAACAACAACGTAATCATGACTACAAAACCAGCCATTACTGGAGTCGTCCCCCAACCAGGCACGAATTTGCCGGCTTCGGAATTATTGTTACCTTTGAGAACATCTCCCCACCAGGTCTGTTTTGGCATAGCTTATCGGCTCACAACAAACAACACTATTTTTTAACTTATCGTAATATTATAGAGGAAAGATACTCATAAAAAAATGCAATTTTCTGACCCTGCAACAGTTCTTATCATAACCATCTTGGCTGTAACCATTGCCTTTACTGCGGTTTCCCTATATACAGCTTTCGGTCCTCCCTCCAAACAATTGGCAGATCCCTTCGAAGAGCATGAGGATTAATTCCCCATTCAGGCATGTTTTTAGTTAAATAAGATGCCTTTTGGGGCACGCTTGCTAGGATGGCTAGTTGTGGCACGTCTAGAGTGAGTCAATGCCTCAAAATAAAAATATCGCCCTCCTTGCGTCTTTGGGTTTAACTTTAGGACTGAGTGCAGGCGGGCTTTTGCTGTTGCAAAATACAGCCCCGGACCTGTTGCCGAGCCTACTAGGGCAATCAGGAGACAATGGTGGTTCTAGACGATCGAAAGGAACCTTCAAGGTCTTAGGGGATACGTTTAGCGGCTACAGTACCTTTCGTAATGACGCCTTTCAAGAGGCGTTGGGAGAACCAGGAATCCGCCTTGACTATGCGGATGAGTTTGATCAGTTCCAACGGGCTCAGGCATTAGGGCAAGGTAAAGCAGATTTTATCGTTACGACCCTCGATCAGTTTCTGAAGCAAAAGCCTAAAGGAAAAATTGTTGGCCTGATCGACCGAACGGTGGGGGCTGATGCAGTGGTATTGAATACACGCCAGTTTCCTCAACTCAAATCCTTAATTAATCTCAGCCAACTTGTTAAACAAGGGAAGTCGAAACAATATTCCATCGTTTACGCTGGCGATACGCCGAGCGAATATTTAGCCCTGGTCCTCGATACCAAGTTTGATGCCTTTAACCTCTCCGATTTCCGGGTAATCAAGGTGGAGGACGCTTCCCAGGCCTGGAAGCTGATGCAAGATACGAAGGAAAATGTTGCGATCGCAGTTTTGTGGGAACCCTTTGTTTCCCAAGCGCGCAAGCAAGGCCATACCGTCGTTCTTTCTAGCAAAGATGCCCCCAATACCATCGTGGATGTCTTGGTGGCCTCGGATAAGGTGATTCAGTCTCAGCCAGAACAAATTTCGGCCTTTCTAGCCGCCTACTATCGACGCATCGAGTCCGGCATTAGCAATACATCCCAATTGCAAGACCAGATTGCCAATGATGGCGATCTCGCTGCCTCGGATGCCGACACGGTCTTAAAAGGGATTAATTTCTTTACAGCCTTAGAAACTCAAGGCTGGATGCAACAAGAAACTTTAAACGAGCGAATCAGAGCGACGGCTGCGGTACTAGTCCTTTCGGGCAATTTAACCCAAGTGCCAGATGACCCTGCCCAACTCTACGATCCTCAATTTGTTAGTCAAGCGGCTGAGAATACCAAAAAATTAATTGATATCGTTCGGGCCGACAATCCAGAACTAGCGCAAAAGTTAGAAGGGAAGACAACCGCTCCAACGGCAGCCAAACCGACCGCTGATATCAAATCTGCTCCCAGCATTGGCAATCTCAAAGTACGTGGGGAAGTAAAGTTTGCCGTCGGTGCTGCTGATTTAACCACCACGGGGCGTCAAACCCTAGATAAGCTATCCAAGGAAATCGCAGAATTTAACCCCGATACCGTAGCGGTCCGGGTGATTGGACATACCTCTAAAACCGGGTCTGCCAGTTTGAATCAAACCCTAAGCCAGCAACGAGCTCAAGTTGTGGTCCAGTACCTGAAGCAACTCGGTATTAAGCAAACGATTCAAGCCGAGGGGAAAGGATTCAGTACTCCCCTACCAGGAATTTCACCTGCCGATGCACGCAATCAACGCACCGAAATTCGGTTAGTGCGCATTAGCTAACTCTGCTGTTTGAGCCTGATGGTCAGGTATTATGGCAAAGATTTGAGGGAAGTCTCAGCAAAGGGGGTTCTACCTAGAATCTTGATAATACCTTAGCCAATATTGGTACTGAGTTGACGATAGGGGGAGGGCCGCCAGTAGGGTCTTGAGATCGACAGGTGTTTCGGGGTCGCTAAGGGTAAGTGGAACACCTTCAGGGTCTAGTGCCCGCTGGAAAAGGGCGATGAATAAGGCTGCAGCTTCCACGATTGGTTGGCTATCCAGCCATACCGGTAAGATTCGCACTTCAATTGTATTTTTGTGGGGATGATTGTGAATACAATTGACCAGATTAAAGTCACAGTATTTGGTTAACTCCACTTGCCGTAATTTGCGCTGAGCTTCAGGCCAGGGAAGAACATGAAAACTGGGGTTAGAAACCTCTGCGAGTAAAGTGGCGGGCCATCTTCCTAATCGACGACAGTGGGGGTTAGTCCCCATAAGCTGTTTAAGGATGGGACCATAATGCCACAGGAGTTGCACAAGGTTAGCGATCGCCTGGGTAGACTGAAAGTCTGTTGCATCAAAATGCAGATGGATTGCACCTTCTAAGGGGACGCTAAAGTCTAAGGCCCGAACAGCACTCAGCAAACAGTCTAACTCCGCTTGATGTTGACTCACCAATGGGGCCGTAATTAATTCGCAGGGCCGCTCTCGCTCCCCCGGTAACGGCGCGGCAATGGCAATGGATGCCCCTGTTTCGTCATTGACCCCAACCATGCCCTCTGGTCCTGGCTGGAGGGTTGTCCCAAATAAGCGACCAATAGGTTCCAGAACATGGGTTAAGGGTTGCGCAGGGTCGGCTTGTCGCTGAATGAGGCGCAATAACCGCTCATCATCACTAATAATTCGATACCAACCCGCTTGGGATGGGACATCACGACTTAAATCCGCCTGGAGGGTGAGATCATCCACACATCGAGCAATGATTTGCTGATGTGCGTTAAGAATCTCAAACCCCAGGGTTAAGTTATGAAAGACAGGTGTGCCAGGTACTAAGCTGGGTTCCGATTGTGGGTGGAAGCATCGATGGACAGAACCTCCGTACATCTGGGCAATCTCAACTGCCAGATCGAACCGACTTTTCCCCCTTGGAGCTAATACCTCAATTTCAACGCCTATCCGCCAGTTTAGAGTCGTCATTGTCGGTCCAATGCAATATCTGCTCTGTCCTGAGGGACAGTGGCTGCTGTCTCCTCAGAATGTCTGCAATCCCCCTGCCCAACAGCAGTGACTTAAGGCCCCTGAGCAATCCGTAATGCTTTGCGAACGTTAGCCTCGGTGCCCAGAATCAGATTGCGTTCGATACGAAGTTTGGCCTCATAGGGTGTAGAGTCACCCCAAAAATGAGCTAAAGTTTGCGCATCTCTGTAGCTATAGTTTGATTGGCTATAGAGTTCTAAACGATTGACAGAGGCCAGGGCTTGAACACGGGCATCAATGAGATTCTTTTCTAGAAAGGCTTGTGGCGTTCCTCCCAAAAGTAATTTTCTACCGATATAAGCCTTAGCTTCTCCAACATTTTGATTCCAAAACTGGGCTAGCACCAAAGCATCCCAATAGGTGTATTGGCTACGGAAAAAGGCATCCCATTCGCTCTGTCGAGCATTTTGTGCAATTAGGCTAGGAAACGCGTGCTGCCTTTGCTGAAATATGCCTGTAGAGGCTGGCGAATCAGGCTGAGCATAGACACCCGGCTGAAAGGGAAGAACGGGGGCTATGACGAACAGAGAAAGGCCCATCGCCTTAAGGGTAAGCTTCATGTGGTTAACCTAAAAATAATGATGATTTGCTTTTCTCGTAAGACGTAAGAACGCCTAGTCTGTTCGCATCGGATAAAGCCGTCTGGAATTCGTAGAGTGGGGTAACGAGATTGGCAAACACTAGTTTAGCTAATCTGTAGGGTGATTGAGGGAAAATTCTCTAGGACTGTTGTAATTGCTGAAGCAAATCATAAAAGGGCTGCCAATCATCCTCGGCCACAATTGGCTCCCAAATGGCTTCAATTTGAGGGCGTGTAATCACCGTCAGGGGATTCTGCTGCAGTCGCTGTCGAATCGCGTCCATTTCTGTATCAGGGTATTGCTGAAGCAAGTTGTGATAGAGCCGTCGCCATTGTTCCAACTGGGCCTGCCATTGCGGCGGACTCAATAGCTCTGATTCACTGAATATATGGCCCGAATCAACTCGCCAAGTATCTTGAAACTGTAGTCGCAATTCGGCAAAGAAGTCATGGTATCCGACTTGCGATCGCTGCAAAAAATCCAAGGTCTGTACCAACAAATCTTCCGCTTCTGTCGTTTCTGTTGGCTCAAACCCCAACTTCCTCAGCATCCGCTGCCGATAGGCCGAATAGTAGTGCGGTTTAAACGTTTCAAGCCCTGCATCTAAATCCGCCTGAGGAATCACAGCCACCAAGGGACGCTGCAACATCTCCAAATTCCAATGACACATACCGGGCTGGTTGCCATAGCTGTAGCGCCGAAAATGATCGAAATAGGCAGCGGTAAAGTCAGGATCTAGGGTTTGAATAAAGGCATAGGGACCATAGTCAAAGCTTTCCCCTGTAATTGACATATTGTCCGTGTTTAAGACCGCATGGCAAAACCCCACAGACATCCATTGGCCAACTAACTCCGCGGTTCGTTGGACTAACTCTGCATAAAAGCGAGCATAGGCATCGGGTTGTTGCCACAGGTGAGGATAGTAATACTGAATCACATGATCGAGTAATTGCTGGATCATGTCGGGTCGCTGCAGGGCCAATAACCGCTCAAAGGTGCCAAAGCGGATATGGGATCGACTAAACCGCACCATTACTGAAGAACGGGTCGGTGAAGGTTCATCTCCCCGCCATAAGGATTCTCCCGTCTCAATTAAACTCAAGCAACGAGAGGACCGCACCCCCAAATGGTGCAAGGCTTCTGCTGCCAATACTTCCCGCACGCCCCCTTTTAGGGTTAAGCGACCGTCTGCACTGCGGGAATAGGGCGTCGTTCCAGATCCCTTAGTGCCTAAATCGTAAAGTTCTCCATCGGTTCCCCGGACCTGGCCATACAGAAAGCCCCGCCCATCCCCTAAGCGGGGATTATAGTCTCCAAACTGATAGCCGTGATAGCACAGGGCCAGCAAGGGTTCTCGACTTTGGAATTGCCCATAGGCTTCTATAAAATCGACATCACTTACCTGGTTCGCATCCAGACCCATGTGACCCAGAACATCATCATTGCGAAATCGTAAAAGGTGATGGGGAAACTCAGCTGCCATGACTGGATCGTAAAATCCTTCACCCAGCGCTTCTAAGGCCGGTTCAAACGCTAAATTAAGCAGCAGGTTTGTTGTGGATGGGGTCGACATAAATTGCGCACATGATGGCCGTAAAAGCTAAGGGAAGGAGCGTCTATCTCAGTTGACGCCAGGTATCATCCCTTTACTTAGGCGTTGGATGGCGTTATTGGCGACATCTCGGTATCCGACTTCACCCGAGAGTAGCTGACCCATTCTGCGGGTGGCACTCGGTCGCTTAACCCCAATCTGATAGCCAATTTTGGGGACCCGATAAAACACGCTGGCTAATCGTTGGGCCCACTTCATTTCCCCTCCCCACTCTGTTGCCATCACCTCAGAATATTTGTCGAGGGCGTCGTTTTGGCCGGATAGAGCATGATCAATGGCCTCAGAGGCTTTTAATCCGCTAAACATAGATGGGCGAATCCCTTCCGCCGTAAAGGGATCAACGACACAGGCCGCCTCACCTGCTAAGATCGCCTGCTGGGTATGGAGGGTTTGGTCACCATTCCAAAGACAGAGAGGATGGCCATGCTGGCGAATCGAGGTAAAATCAACCCCAAACATTTTCGAATATTCGGTGACGATGGCTCGCAGGTCTTGGCGTTCACCCCCACGAAAAGCGCCAATGCCAATGGAATAGCCATCTACCTTAGGAAAGTTCCAGATATAGCCGTTTTTAACCAAACCAAATTCAAAATGAACCGTATCAGGGTTCTCAATTTCCGTCATGGCCTCGGCTTCTAGGGCTCCACCCAGCTGGCGCTTGCGTTCTTTAAAGCCTAACCACCGGGCCATGGGGCCTTTGGCTCCATCCGCTGCGATTAAATATTTCCCAGAAACGGGACCATTTGCCGTATTCACCTGCCAATGATCGGATTGAAATTCTATTCCAGTTACGGTTGTGTTATCCCGTAGTTCTGCCCCTTGTTTTTGAGCCTGTTGAATCAGGAAATGATCAAAAATATCTCGGCGAACCATCCAGATGGGTTCTGGGGTCTGTAAATCCGCCAGCACGACATCTTCCATATTCCAGGTGTAGCGAACCGTTTTCACCTTCAGGGATATGGCAGGAGAAAAATCAAAATCAAACCAGTCTGCGACGACTGGCGACACACCGCCACCGCATGGTTTGTAGCGCGGTAAAGTTTCCTTTTCTAAAACGAGGACCGATCGGCCTTTCTTGGCAAGGTGATAGGCTGCGGTACCCCCTGCTGGCCCCGCCCCGACAATAATGCAATCAAACATATTAAACCGTGGTGATTTCTGTTTCCTTTTCAGCCAAAATCTTGTCGATTTGGCCCGTATACTTATCGGTTAAACCTTGGATCTTGTCTTGAAGATCCTTGGATTCGTCTTCTGAGATATCGCCACTTTTGCCCTGTTTGCGGGCTGTATCGATAGCATCGCGTCGGATGTTTCGGATGGCAACTTTCCCTTCTTCGGCGATCTTGCCAGCCATTTTGACGAAGTCCTTACGGCGTTCTTCCGTCAACGGCGGAATATTGAGGCGAATGGCGGAGCCATCATTGTTAGGCACCAAGCCCACATCAGAGAGAGAAATAGATCGCTCGATATCCGTCAAGCTGCTGGGGTCGAAGGGCTGAATGGTAATGGTGCTAGCATCTGGAGTACTGATGGTAGCCAAAGAGCGTAAGGGAGTCTCTGTGCCGTAGTATTCCACCGTAATTCGGTCCAATAAAGAAGCATTGGCTCGTCCCGTCCGAATGGTGTTGAGGGACCGCTTCATGGCCTCAATGGACTTTTGCATTAAAGTCTCGGCCTCAGCTAACTTCACAAGAACCTCCCACAATAGTGCCAATAGATTCGCCCAATAGGGCCCGTCGAATATTTCCAGCAACGGATAGGTCAAAAACCAAAATAGGAATATCGTTGTCTTTGCACAATGCGATCGCAGTGCTGTCCATCACTTTCAGATCGTGGGTGAGGACATGTCCATAGGTCAAACTTTGAAATCGCTTGGCATCGGGATTGATTTTAGGATCTGAGTCGTACACCCCATCTACCTTGGTGGCCTTCATGATGATGTCTGCATCGATTTCAGCCGCCCGCAACGCTGCCGTGGTGTCTGTCGTAAAGAAAGGATTGCCAGACCCTGCACCAAAAATAACTACCCGACCTTTTTCGAGATGGCGCATGGCCCGACGACGAATGTAGGGTTCTGCTAATTCCTGCATGGAAATAGCGGTTTGTACCCGAGTCGGTACATTCATTTGCTCAAGGGCATCCTGCAGGGTCATAGCATTCATCACCGTTGCAATCATGCCAATATAGTCGGCAGTTGCTCGATCCATGCCTGCGGCTGCACCTTTCACCCCGCGAAAGATATTGCCCCCTCCGACCACAATAGCGACCTGAATGCCTCGACTGGCGACATCAGAGATTTCTTCGGCAATTCCCTGAACAATGGTGGGGTCGATACCATAGG
This sequence comes from Acaryochloris sp. CCMEE 5410, assembly GCF_000238775.2. Classification (NCBI taxonomy): domain Bacteria; kingdom Bacillati; phylum Cyanobacteriota; class Cyanophyceae; order Acaryochloridales; family Acaryochloridaceae; genus Acaryochloris; species Acaryochloris sp. CCMEE 5410. The sequence goes on from NZ_AFEJ02000001.1 coordinate 891,813, forward strand.
GCAAAGTTCCCATTAGGGCTTCGCCACTAAGCTTTAATAGGACCCGTTGATAGGTATTCCCCATGCAATGATAACTGCTACGAAAATTGCTCCCCAATTAAGATAGCAGGATTAGGGATCAGGAGGTTGGCTAAAATGATTTAATTCAGATTTTTGATGACTGCTTGACAATATTAATGGTTGACGAGAGAGGCAATATAGTTGCCCAGGCTTAATCACTACTCTGTTGCCCCTAACCACAAAATTCAGCGAAATCGTTACGGTAATAAAAGGAATTTTAAGTGTCAAGGACTATTTTGCAAGCCATGAGGCATCCCTTCCGTTGGATTCTAGGAAGACTATTCCTACTACTGTGCCTACTCAGTATTGTAATGACGTTTGATGGACACCTGGCGTTCGCTGCTCCAGAGCAATCTACCCCACCTGCTTATACTGCTGAGATCGAGACTCAAGTAGAGAATCTATTCAATGCAGCCATGGAAGCCACCAACAAAGGTAACTTCGCCAAGGCAGAGCAATATTGGACCGAAGCCCTTGATTTTCTGCCTAACAATCCTGCCATCTGGAGTAATCGCGGTAACTCTAAGATCAGCCAAGGGAAATTTGAGGCTGCTTTGGTCGACTATGACCGTTCCGTTGAACTTGCCCCCGAACAACCCGATGCTTATCTGAATCGGGGTGCAGTCCAGGAAGGGCTAGCGAATTGGGAAGCTGCGATCGCAGATTACAACAAAGTAATTGAACTAGATCCCAAGGAGGCTGCTGCTTACAACAATCGTGGCAATGCCAAGGCAGGGCAAGGGGATTGGAATGCCGCTCTAACAGACTTTGAAACGGCCATGGAGCTATCTCCCCAGTTTGCATTTGCCAGAGGCAATTATGCCCTCGCGTTGTATCAAGTGGGTGAGCGGGATGAGTCTATCAAAACCATGCGAAATTTGATCCGCAAATATCCTCAGTTTGCCGATATGCGTGCGGCAATGACGGCGGCTTTATGGGACAAAGGCCAAATTGGAGAAGCAGAAAGTAATTGGGTGGCTGCGATTGGACTAGATTCGCGCTATAAAGATACAGCCTGGTTAACAGAAATTCGCCGTTGGCCCCCTGCTTTAGTTGAAAATATGGAGGGTTTTCTCACCTTGTCTGGTGATAAAGGGGCCAAGAGCTGAATCAAACCTTTACTTGAGTTCAGGCGGTATTTGTCTTCTCTGTTGTTGTAATCGGTTATGTCTCTACACCCCGTCCAACAAGTTTTATCAACCTTAAAACAAACCCATTGGCAGCATGAACAGGAATTTGTGCAGTTGTTAGATACCTGGACTCAGATTGTAGGACCTGTCGTTGCGGCCCAAACTCAACCCATCCAAATTACACCCCGAAAAATTTTGCTTGTGGCCACGGCTAGTTCTGCCTGGGCTCAAAATTTGGCGTTCGAACGGAGCCGCATTCTTCATAAACTAAATATCCAGCTCTCCTACGAATTTACAGATATTCGTTTTTCCACAAGTCAATGGCCAAGACGATCGAACAATACCCATCGCCGATCTTCAGTCCCGCCGTCGATTACCCCTGCTAGTTTGCTCCCTGCTTTACCCGTTGATCGACTGGAACCTAGCCCTGATCCGAATGAGGCATTTGAACGGTGGACGAATGCTATTCACAAACGGTCTCATGGGTATCCGACTTGCCCAATCTGCCAATGTCCAACACCTAAGACTGAACTACAACGCTGGTCTGTCTGTAGTTTATGTGCAGTTCGAGAACCTGAAGTTTAGGATAAGTCCCAATAAAAAAACTATCGCATCCACTTATGGGCTCATGGGACATACTGACTGGTCGTGCAACAAAAAAGTGTGGGATTGCTAAACCGATAGGGAGTTGAGTTATGCAATGCCCTCTATGTGGTCATCCAACGACCCACAAACACGGTAAAACCAGTAAAGGCAGCCAACGTTACCGTTGCCTCCACTGCCAGCGAACTTTCAGTGAAACCTTTGATACCCTCTATTATCGCCGTCAGATTTCTCCTCAAAACCTTCAGACCATCCTTCAATCTCATGCTGAAGGCATTAGTCTGAGGGGCCTATCTCGGATCACAGGTGTAGCCTATAACACCTGTGTAAGCGTGGTTCGTTCAGCGAGTCATAAAGCCCAAATGATTCACAATCAAGACGTTCAATCCGTTGCGACCAACGTCATCAATGCAGATGAGTTGTGGTCCTTTGTCAAAAAAAGCAAAAGCCCTGTGACCCGGAAGAGTTGAGCGTCGGTGATTGCTGGATAGCGTTGAGTCTCTCTAAAGACAGTGGCTTGGTGCTCAGTGGCCGTATTGGCAAACATACCGACGAACTCGCTCAAGAGTTGATTGAGAATACTGAGGGCAAAATCGTCTGTCACAATTGGCAAACTGATGGCTGGGAAGGGTATTCACGACAACTACCCGATAAGGTGATCCATCATGTGAGTAAAGTCTTGACCCAATGGTTAGAGCGGACCAATGGAATACTACGTCAACAGACTGGGCGCTGGCATCGACGACAGAACAAATTTGGTAAAGTCTGGCAACAACATGCAGTGGCCTTAAGACTGGTGCTGACCTATTTTAACTGGATCTGGTGCCACTCTCGATTCAAGAATACGGCTGCACAACGTGCTGAACTGATGGATAATCCTTGAAAATGGCAAGATTTAGCTACCTATCCCACACTTTGTTGATGCACAATCGATTTATTATCGAGCCTGTTTCTGATAGGTAACCAGAAATAGAGTAATGAAAACTAAAACAAAGATGCTATAGCAAAATATTTGGCCATCTAAAACACTTCGTTCTCTCCAATAATTCCATATTTTATAGGAATTGCGGGCGGGAATCGAAAAGAGAATCACATGGCAATACGCCCCATCAACCCATGCCAATATAGATATTCCGTAAAATATTGCTCTGAGCCCAATGGGACACAAAGTATTGATTTTTTCCCAAGGATCCTGCTTATGGCTGTACATGGAGATTAAATGGCAGGCAACAGCGCATAATGGGAACAGGAAGAATAGTAAAGCTGTACGATGCCAGTTATTTAACTCTTCTGCCTGTAAAATATTCTCTGACAATGGCGCGATTATTTCGATATAAATTTGTATATGATGCCATAAGAAAAATAATGTCGTAGAGGATATAAATAATCCTATAAATCTGATTATCTTTATCGTCCTCCTATCTGTAAGCATTGACTTAAAATACAGAATTTTCTGTGTGAACTCGCAGCAGTTTTTTGAACAGACTGCTGCAAGCTTTATACCTACTATTGCTGGGCTTCCATATCTCCTAAATTAAACAGAAATGGAACGCTGTTGTTGCCTTTACTATCCATTACCAACACCTTGGGCATTTGAGCACCGCCTTCACGCCAGGCTGCGATCGCTTCTTTTTGCAGTACTAGCTTGCCCCCTTGGCTCTTCAAGGTTTCAGCCAAAAGGCGCTGGGCTTCAGCTTTACCTTTGGCGCGGTTGATTTCTGCTTGCGCTTGAGCTTCAGCTTTTTTGGCGTCAAAAATAGCTTGCTTAGCTTGCTGTTCGGCAATTTGCTTGGCTTCAACAGCTTCATTAAATTTAGGACTAAAGCTGAGGTTTTCGATGGCACTGCCTTCGAAGTTGATGCCAAAGCTAGAGAGACGTTTGGTCATCCCTTCGTCAAAAGCCTTGCGGAGCTGTTCACGCTTAGTAATCGCTTCTTCAGCCGTATATTGAGCACTGGATGCCTTAAATGCTTCTTGGGTGAGGGATCTGACCTTACCTGTAACTTGAGACATGGTGCCGATACGGGTTCTAGTATCTGCTAGTGGACCTGGATCGATGGTGTAAAAAACCGTTAGCTCTGCGGTGAGGTCTTGTAAATCCTTGGTCGCGGCTGCTGCTGGGAACTGCTCTTCTTGGATATTGGCATCGTAAACATCAATCCCGCAGAGTAATGGGCACTTAAAGTTCAGACCACTTTGGGCCATTGACCCTTTTTGTACTTTGCCTAAGAACTTATAAACACCAATCTGAGTGGGGCCAAGAGACTGAAAAGTATTCACACCAATCAGAGCAATAAACAGTCCTAGTCCCGTTTTCCAGTTCAACCAACCAACATAGTTTTTAACGTTGTTCATATCATTTGTCTCCAATAAACCTTCCAGGTTCAAAAAGTGGAATTCATCCAATTGACGCTTACGAAGTGGCGTCCTTATGGGTTAATAAGCTGAGAAAAGCACCCTGAATCATTTGGGCCTATGTGCCCTGGCCCAACGTTAATCTGCTTTTAGAAAAGGCTTTGATTCAAATCCTGAAAGCTCGGTAATGACTGCATTAGGGAATCCTTGCAGTTGCTGTTGGAAGCTTTGTACGGCCTGGTTATATCGCATTCGTTCTACGGCCAGCCGGTTTTCCGTGCCAGTGATTTCATACTTGAGGTTGATATAAAGCTGGCTAGATTTTAGAGCCGAATGGTTCAGGGCATAGGTTTGAAACTGATCAATGGCCTGATCTATTTTTGTAATTGCATCCTGCTGCTGTTCAAGACTGCGAGCCTCTAAGTAGGCTTGCTGCGCCTCGATGAGCGTTGTGACCAGGTTGCTTTCATGGGTGGTGTAAGCTTGAGTAACTTTGACCAACTGCGGAATTAAATCTGCCCGCCGCTGGCGTTGGTTCTCGACTTGTGCCCAAGCCGCTTCTACCTGAATTTGTCGCTTGGTAATCGCGTTATATGTGGCAATACTCCACCCTATGCTCCCTATTATAGCAATAGAGCTTATAAGTAGCCACTTCCTCGTCCATCGTCCTGTATTCTGTCTTTTTGCTATTTTTTTGACGTTTTGAGCCTGAATTTCGGCAATGGCTTGAGGAATATACTCGACTGGAATACCTGCTTCTGCTGCGGCCATTTCCAGCTCTGCTCTAGAGTAATTGTCTAGGTCTGCAGAGGCGTATTGAGAGGCTAGTTCAAAAATTGCAGGAGCATCACTGGCTGGTATCGTTCGCTTTTTAGGATTCATTGTCTTCACTTCTCAAACAATTGTGAGTTACCAACTCCCCCCGGCTCCCCCACCGCCACTGCTACCGCCGCCAAATCCTCCCCCGCCGCTACCGCCGCCGCCAAATCCCCCACCACCGTAGCCACCGTACGTGTCAGAGCTGCTCGCCCCACTGGCGCTACTAGAACGGGATGGGACAGGTTTTAGACGAGGCGTTTTTGTCTGATATTCCTTGTAGAGTCCACAACAGGCACACATTTGGGTAATAAATTGCTTCCCACAGTCTTGTTCTGTTGCTTTTACCAAGGTTTCAGCAGAGTGGCGAATCGTATATTCTTTGCAGTCAGAACATTCTTGGAAAGAGATTGGATTCCAAATATAAGCGCGAATATGAATAGAATCTGCGGCTTTGCCACAAGATTGAGCACATTGCCAACCGACAAACTTTACACTCCCCATTTTTTGTGCAGTTTGTTCAATGGTGGTGAGGTGGGACGAGAGGATGTCAGAATTTATCTTTCTGAGACTTTTTCGGCAATACATACAGCGGGGAGGTAATAATCCCAAGTCGTCACTATATTTTTCTCGGGAGACGCGAGATCGTTTCCCAGGTTTCAAGAGCGTTCCTTTTTTCCTTTTAATTAGAAAGGCCATAGTGCCTGCTAGCCCTCCACAGCCTAATACCCACAATAACCAAGACAAATCAGAGCTGTTTGGCGAAGGGGTGGAAACTAGTGGTTGAGTGTTGGTTGGATTTAAGGCAACAGGGCTAGATGGATCAGCGCCAAGATGGCTGACTAAAAGTTTTGTTCCGCTTAAAGTCCCTTGATCAAAATTGCCTGTCTTGAATTTGGGCAGGATTTGCTGGTCAATCATTTGCCCCACTTTGGCATCGGGCAAAATGGCTTCAACCCCATAGCCCGTTTCAATTTCAACGCGGCGATCGCCTTTGGAAATTAAGAATAAAACACCGTTATTTTCTGCTTGCTTACCGATGCCCCAGTGGTTGAATAGGCTGGTCGCAAAGGCTTTAGGTGAAGCTGAGGGGGCCGTATTGGCAACGGTAACAACGGCGATTTCACTGCCATTCTTGGCCTCTAAATCAGTAATAAGCTGATTGAGTTGGGTTTCAGTTTGCGGGCTGAGAACATTGGCCATATCGGTCACCCAGCCTCCGTTTTGTTGACGAGGATTGGGAACTTGCTTGTAGGGCACGGCCCAGGCATGGAGCGGTAGCGCTGTAACTGTAATCCCCAACCCAATTCCGATACCTTTATAAAGACTGAAATAGGTCGTTTTCATTCTGGACGCTCCTGAACTAGACAAAGAGTTAAAGATCCCCCAAAAAGTCTTAAAACGATTTAAAAATCTCCGCTATCACCCCTATGACTGCCTTCGCTCAAATCACCTGCATCATCGAAGTTATTAGAACTGCTATGGCTCTCTAAACCTTGGTGAAACCTGCCGTAACTGTAGCGACTTCTGCCTGTGAGACTCATCGCCACCCGTCTGATGATGCCAATGGCAAACCCCAAGAAAAAGACGGATGGAATCCAATCCCAAGGGTGTCTTGCGGACGATTGGGGGGCGCGGCGTTCAGAAGGTGAGGATTGGGCAATGGCAGATTTACGATGAGAGATTTGCTTTGCCTTGGAAGGGATGTGAGTTGTGAAAACACTAGACGCCAAATATTCTGATGGTGCTGATGTCGAATTTAAGCTGATTGTCCTTGGCCAGGTTTTTGTCTGACTCCGCTGATGTGGTTTGGGGATTGCCTCAATGGCTAAAGAGGGGTGGGGAAGACCGACGGGGAGCCGATGGCCATTGTAATGCCAGTGCCAACGCCGATTACCTGGCCAGTTCTAAAACCGATTGTTTTCATATCGAATACTCGTGAAATAAAGTGAGGGCAAGGTTCCCTCAGTAGCGGCACAGCGGTGGGTGAACCCAGGGCTGGAGGAATGGGCTCAATTTCCCAATTGTGCTCCCCTGTGGAGGAAAGCCAGCTTGGAAACAGGCTTACCAATCTCCGCCGTCGCCACCTCCATCACTGCTACCCCCGCCAAAATCGCTACTATCGCTATAGTTCCCATAATCGCTATGGGTGTTGGAATCGCTACTACTGTCATGGTTAAACAAATCAAACCAGCTACTATCGTTACTCCTTCGATTGTCACTGGATGTATGGGTTAGAAATCGCCAAACAATAAAGCCGCTAAAGCTCACAAAAATAATCATCCATACCCAATCAAAAGAACGGTTAGTTGATGAGCGGGGTTGGCGACGGGGCGAGTTTGATGCCACTGCCACTGATTGATCAAAGGGCAGGTAGGACAAGGGTGGTGTGGGTGTTCTGGGGATAACCGTGCGTTGGGCCAACCCCTTAGCTGAGATTTTGGACGTTGGGGTAAGGGCTGAGTCATAAACCATTGCGCTATCCGCCATATGAACCGCTTCTGTGACTGGATGCAGTTGAAGTGGAGAGGGAACTCCCTGGTGGATGGTTGCTACAGCAGTTAGGGGGGTGACTGTAATGGCAGTGACGATTCCAGTACCAACAAGTGTATGGATTGTAGATTTCATAAAGAAATTCTCTGGTAACGGCAACAAGCAGAACTGTTGTTAAGACCGTTGTCGCTGAAAAGTAAGCAAATTATTTTGACTGGTTTGACCCCTATTCTGACGATAGGCTTGCTCGTATTGGGCCACCCTGTCTGTGGGGTGAAATATGGTTTCTACATGGTGGCGGCAGTCTTCCCGACTGAGTTGAAGGGCCGCTGGAATTTTCTTTACAAATTCATTAATCGTGGAGCAGATAAACCCAGATTTTCCATCCGCAATTACTTCGGGGACTAACCCACAGTTCATACCAATAACGGGGGTGCCGCAGGCCATCGATTCCAGCATCATTAGGCCAAAAGGCTCATCCCAAATAATGGGAAAAACAGTGACGGCTGCTTTGGCGAGGAGATCTGCTTTTTGGGCATGGTTGACTTCTCCCAGATACTGGATGCGTTGACCGTCAATGTGAGGTTTGATTTGATGTTCGAAAAAGTCTTGCTCGGAAGGGTCAATTTTGCCTGCCATTTTTAGAGGAAACCCGGCATGTTGGGCAATTGCGATCGCAAACTGTGGACCAGTCTCTGGAGCCATCCGTCCGACAAAGGCAATGTAAGGCGGAGTCTGGTATTCAGCTGCGAAGGGATATCGAGATAAGTCAATGGTGTTGTGAATCGTATCACTGTAATTGAGGTGGAGCATCGTTTGTTTCTGGGCCTCGCTAATGTTGATCACAGGAAGTTGAGGACAGGGTGCAAAAAGTGAGGGGTTACTGACCTGATGTCCTTGCCGGACTAGACCGTCTGTCAGCACGTGGATGACACGTTCAAGACCGCCATGCCTGGTCAATATGGAGGGGTCTTGTTTTGAAGTGAGGGTGCATAAATCGCTCCTCTTGATGCGATAGAGAAGGGACTGAAAGGTGGGTGTATAACGTTATGGAACGCTGTTTCAATCCCGTTCTCACATAAGATATCTCTTTTATGTGAGATTTGTCAATGATTTTTCTCACATGAGGTTACTCAAGTTGATCATGAATAGAGCCTTTATCTGTCCAAGTGTAGAGATAAATAGCTTGGTAAGCTTGAGTTTAGGAGCATAGACTTACTCCGTCTCCCTTAAAGACCTAAACATAAAGGAGATAAAGGGATGCTCACATAGTTGAGATCGACCTCATATAAAAGTTGTGAATTAGAGATAGAATGAGGAAGATCATTATTTATGTGAGTTTATTGGAGTGATTCCTCCAGAGTTCTTGAGTGACTTAGCCACTCAACAGGGTGTATCCAAGTCTGAATTAGCAGCCCTTAAACTTGGACTAGCCGGGTATTCCACCGCTGATATTGGCGAACAGCTTGGAATTAGTGGGGATGCAGCCCGCAAACGCCTCAGTGAGGTCTATCAGAAATTTGGGATTGCTGGCCGAGGTCCCGTTAAACTCACAAAGCTGCAGCAACTTCTGGTGACGCGTTACCAAGAAGCCCTCGAAAAGGGAACGGCTGTAAAAGCTGCCGAGCCAGAGCAGGTGGATTGGGGCAATGCCCCCGATGTATCGGTGTTTTATGGTCGTACTGCAGAGTTAGAACAACTAGAGCGATGGATTATCCAAGATCAGTATCGCTTGCTGGCACTCTATGGGATTTCTGGGATTGGCAAAACAACCTTGTCCGTTAAATTAACGCAACGATTGCAGCCTCACTTTGAGAAAATTTTTTGGCGTTCCCTGTACTATGCCCCTTTACTACAAGATTTACTCACTGAACTAACGACGTTTCTCCACGGTTCACCATTAGACCCTGCTCTGGCGACGGTATCTGAGCAAATGGATTGGGTCCTAGATTATCTTCAGCACCATCGATGTCTCGTCGTCCTGAATGGTTTAGAATCCTTTAGCCGTAAGGGCGACTTGGCGGGGAGTTACCAACCAAATTATGAAAACTACAGTCAATTGATTCATCTGGTGGGAACGGTGCCTCATCAAAGCTGCATTGTGACGACGAGTCAGGAGAAACTCAGTGAGGTCGCCTATCTCGAAGGCCAAACCTTGCCAGTGGGGTCCTTTAAGTTGCGCGGGTTGGAATTGGAGCAAGCGAAAGCGATTCTTCAGAACAAGGGACTGACGGGAGAAGATAAATGGCAATATCTAGTGAATGGGTATCGGGGTAATCCGATGATGCTTAAGCTGGTCGCTGAAACCATCAAGGAAGTTTTTGGTGGCAATGTCAGTGACTTCTTAGAGACCAGCTTATTCACCAGAGATATTCACAATTTTATCGAGCGAATTTTTGACCGGGTTTCAGATTTAGAACGACGAATTTTGTATATCCTCGCGGAGCAAAGTGATGGGTTAGGTTTTAAGCAACTGCAAGCCCAATTCTCCAGTATCAATGCCCAAGACCTTATGAGTGCCCTCTCGTCCCTTCGCCAGCGGTCCCTGATTGAACATGTGGATCAGGGGTTTATTCTGCCGCCGGTGATCAAAGAGGTCACCCAACAAATTATGGTGTCTGAAGCCTAATCAATCGATGGTGTATTGTCCCAATCCTAAGTGTAAACAGCGACAAAATCCTGCAAAAGCAGAGGTTTGTCAAAGTTGCGAAACACCATTAATTCTTAACCAGAACTATCGTCTGATTCGGCCCTTAGTGAACCTTGAGCGATCGGGCAATACTGAAGTGTTTGAAATTGAAGATCTGCGCTGTACTCATCAATCAGAGCCAACGCCGAAAGTGCTGAAGCTCCTCAAGTACAATGGCGGCGATTTAGAACGGTTGTTTATACAAGAGGCAATCTATTTACAAAGCCTGGATCATCCTGCTATTCCAAAAATTGATCCTCAAGATCGTGCGGACAATGGCTATTTTTCAGTTGTGGAGCCAGCCACGCGTCGAGAAATCCATTATTTCGTGATGGAAAAGGTTGAAGGGAAAAATCTACGGGACTGGCTACAGGAGCAACCGCCAATTGATAGTGCCACTCTTTTGAAGTGGCTTCGGGAATTGCTGACTATTTTGGACTATCTGCATACTCAAAATATTTGGCATCGAGATATTAAACCCTCCAATATCATGTTGCGACCGGACGGACAGCTGGTTTTGATTGACTTTGGCGCGGTTAAACAAGTTCGACCTCACCCGGAAGAAGCTGGTGACATTCCCCCTCGACCCGAAATAACGGTTACCGATACCTGTGTGTTTGCGGCGGGATATACACCTCCAGAACAGATGGATGGGAGAACGGTACAGCAGTCCGATTTTTTCGCTTTGGGGCGTAGTTGGGTGCATTTGATCACCCAAATTCCACCCTACAATCTGCGGGTTGATGATGGTGGACAATTAGTTTGGCGAGAGAAGGCCCCTGATGTTTCGGTGGTGCTTGCCGATTGGATTGATCAATTAATGTCTCCGTTGGTTCGAGACCGTCCTCAATCCGCGGCTGAGGTCTTGAAAAATATTCAACCAGAAAACCTTATTTCTCCTCCCCAGACCCAAAATTTATCTGAAGGAGAGACTTCGCCGGGGTCTTTCCCTTGGGGATCGTTGCTGAACCTGATTCTGTTCTCCATCCTGCTCATTAGTGGCCTGTTGTGGTGGCAAGCTCATGAAAATAGCCAACCGGCTGAGGGGACAAATCAGCAAGTGCAGCGCCATCTTCCATCCTTGGGATTATGAAGGGGGATTCAATAGTTGGTCGGTTTCTGCAGTGGCTTTTTTCATGATTTCCTCGACGGCCTGATCAGAGGTGTCGGGATTAAGAGCTTGGCTGAGAGCAGCTTGCAAGATGTCTGAGGCTTGATCATATTCTGGAATGCGAGGTCGATAAATGACCTTGGTGATCGCTTGCTGGATCTCAGGTGATTCTTGTTTTAATACCTCTTTATGACTGGGGATAAATTGAGTGGCTTGGGTAAATTGGCGCTGGGCTTTCTCACTAGTGAAAAACCGAATGGCTCGCCAAGCTTGATCAGAATGCTGTGTTTTTTTGGCAATGCCTAGGCCCCAACTGCCATTGCAAGGACCGCCTGAATGGCCCTGGGTCTGTAGTTGCATCGGCACTGATTTAACCAACTTGTCTTCAGCCAGTAAGAGCTGCGCTCTGGGCCAGTGCCGCAAAAACATGCTTTTGCCCCTCTTAAATTGAGCGAGGGATTCTGCTTCGCTATAGGTCAGGACACTGGTGGGGGACACCTTACTGGTTAAGGTGTTGCGTAGAAACTGTACGGCCTGAATAGCCTCGGGTTGATCGAGTCCGACCTGGCGGGTTTGATCATCAACCCAGTAGCCTCCATGTCCTGCCAGTATTTCGACAAAGGTGGCAATTTTCCCTTCGTACTGATCGCCTTGCCAGAGAAAGCCCCATTCCACTAGCTGCTTTTGTTTGAGGGTTTGGGAGATTTTAATTAAGTCTGTGAAGGTCTGGGGCGGTTGCGGGTAGCCAGCCTGTGCAAGTAAATCAGAGCGGTAGTAGAGCATGCCCATATCGGACCGTAGGGGAATGCGATAGGACTTGCCGAAGTATTCTCCATCTTTGACGGCTTGGGATGTGAATTGCGATCGCATCTCCGCATCAAACCGCCCGGAAAGATCCTGCAGACAGCCTCGAACCGCGAATTCAGGTACCCAAATCACATCGATATATACCAAGTCAGGAGACCCTTGGGGTAAGCAGGAGCCTTCCTTAAGCTGCTTGGATAAAAAGCCGCCTAAATTTTTTGTGGTGATCAGGCTAATTTTGGTTTTGGGATGTTTGGCTTCAAATTTTTGGATTAAGGGTTTCCACGCTTGCGCTTCATCCTCTGGCACCAGCAAGGTCAGGACCACTGGGGGCCAGGTGAAATAGAGCAGCCCGAGTGCCAGCACTTGTACTGCTGCAATTCCCAACCAAAAACGCTTTGCCATTTACCGTACTGCTCAGTGATGGAAACCAGGTGAAAAGATAGGATTTCTGCCTATAGTCAGGATCTCATGATTTAGACTCCCCCCTAGCCTGGTTGACGCTGTGGACTTAGGACAAGGTTAACCGAGGAATTATCTACTGTTTACCTTCTAAATTTAGGCTTTGGAAACGAATGCCAAAATAGGAGTGTAACCATCAATGAGTACCCTGGCAGACCAAAGACCAGAGGTTGATCAACCGAGCCAAAAGGGAAATCCAATTTGGCAATGGATAGGGGTTGTCTTACTGGTTTATTTATTAATTGCCGCTGTCGGCATGATCGGATCTGGCTTTAAGTCAGCCACGGGGGACCAAGCGAAAGAACTGTTTGCCTTTGCCACTAACCCTTTTATGGGGTTGATTGTGGGAACAGTGGCTACGGCTTTAATCCAGTCTTCGAGTACCGTAACTTCTATTATTGTCGGCTTAGTGGCTGGGGGCTTACCCGTGGCCACGGCAGTACCGATGGTCATGGGGGCGAATATTGGCACCACAATTACCAATACCCTGGTGAGTTTGGGCCATGTGGGCAACAAAGATGAATTTAAGCGAGCCTTTGCAGCGGCCACGGTTCATGACTTTTTCAATCTTCTGAGTGTCGTTATTTTTCTGCCTCTAGAAATCTTTTTCCATCCCTTAGAAAGAATGGGGCTATTCTTTGCCAACCTAATGGTGGGGAGCAATTCGGTCAGTATGAAGGATATGAATGTGGTGAAAGCAGCCACAAAGCCGATTGTAGAAGTTGCTAAAGGTGGAACGAAAATCCTACCTGCTCCTTTTGACGGCGTTGCCCTAATTATTGTGGGGATTGTACTGATTTTCTTGACCATTGGTTTCGTGGGCAAGCTGCTCAAAGTGCTGATGGTGGGGCGGGCCAAAGACATCTTGCATGTGGCCATTGGCCGAGGACCAATTGCTGGGATTGCGGCGGGTACACTGATTACGATTTTGGTGCAGTCTTCTTCCACGACAACGAGCTTAATGGTTCCTCTAGCCGGATCCGGAGTGTTTGGGCTTTCGCAGATATATCCCTTCACCTTGGGAGCGAATATCGGCACCTGCATTACCGCCCTATTGGCAGCCACGTCTGTATCAGGAGCTGAAGCAGTACCAGCTTTGGAAATTGCCATGGTGCATATGCTCTACAACTTTTTAGGCGTGGTTGTCATCTATGGCATTCCCTTCCTCTGCCGCTTACCCATTCAAGGAGCCGAAACCCTTGCAGTTGTGGCCAGTGACAAAAAGTCCATTGCGTTTGCCTATATCGTCGGCGTGTTTTTTGTCGTCCCGGCGGTTTGTTTAGGCGTCACCTCAGTGGTTGGCTAGGACCACCCACAGCCTGTTGTTAGGAGAAGTAAAAAAATGAGTGACAAATTGGCCTATATCCAACGAATTGAGACCCAAATCAGTGATGTCAAAGCGACTTTAGCGCAGTTGAAATCGGATCGCGATCGCATCTTAGAACAGGCCCAACATGAAGAGATTGAACAGTTAGAGCAACACCTCGCCGATGCCCAGCTAAAGCTCACTGATATTGCCAATGCGGCAGATGAAGCTTGGCAAGAAATTACCCAGGCCATCGATGAAGCGATTAAGGGCTTGCAAACCAGAGTGCAAAATCTGCTGAATCGCTAGCGTAAGTTCCAGGCCCAGTAAACACTGGTCACCTTTAATCCGCGAGCAGTTTCTAGGGCTATGACCCGCAAACCTCTAAGCTTGTCGACAAACCTTTGGTAGGGGGTGTTTCTCAGGGTTTTATCTAAGATCGTGTAGGTTTTTGCGTGGCTGTGATATTCCTGCTTACCGTATAGGAGCGCTAGTTCGATCATATCGGTGGAAATGGCCCGCTGCTGCATGCGCCGCTTTGTATGGCTAGGGTCGCTAACGGAACCGGATAGGAAAAACTCAGGCAATGTTTCGAGGCGAGAATCGTCTGTTAACAGTTGATGCAGTTCATGGGCGAGCTTCATAACCTTGACCTAAGTGCAGCTAAATGTAGCTTAAATCTAGGCCCATGAGAGAAAAACGATTAAATTACGGAACTATTGGGACTGCCGTTCTATCCACTTACGCAATAGTACTGATTTAAGAAGGTACACAAAATACTGGGGGAACAGCGAAGTAACTGAGCCTGGATTCATTCCTATGGTGCCATGGCTAACCTTTGCTAGGTCAAAGTTGTTCATAGAACTCTATGATTTTAAATGGGTTGTCGCCTCGGTTTATAAGCAAGTTCGGCAACGCACCGGATAGGGAATAATACCAAATCCGACTCATTAACCCCCGAAATATCTTATCTGTCAAGCTGGCCACCAATGGTAGTGAGTGAGAGCTTGAATGTCTGATTGCATTGTCATTAAAGTTCGACAGCGCTGCTCGAGCACATCTTCCAACTCATCCAGGGTCTCAAAGCATCGATTGGCCAGTGGTTCATCCGCTAGCCGCCACAACCGTTCAGCGGGCTGTAGCTCTGGAGAATAGGGGGGTAAAACCTTCAGATGAATGCCTTTAGGTACCACCAGATTTTACAGGTATGCCATCCGGCTCCATCGAGAACGAGAAGAATCTGTTTGTGCTTTCCCGCTCCAACTTGCTGAGCAAAGCTTTGTAGGGCTTGATTAAACCATTCTCCATTGACCCGAGGCAGAATGAACCATTCGGTATTGCCAGTTGCGGGATGAACGAATCCATACAGATAGGTCCATTCATAGCGATGGTCCACCTCAGCAATTGGACGCTGACCCACAGGCGCCCAAATCTTTCGAATAATGGGTTTAAGGCCTAAACGATGTTCATCCAAGGACCAAACTTCGACCTGAGCATTAGGGTAGCGTCGCTCCAATTCTGCTTTGTACTTAGGCAGTTTTTTAAAAGCGGCTTGGGCCTCTGGTTCACCTTTACGGTGGTGAGGACGTGGGCATTGCAGGGACTGCTCCAATCGCTTGAGATAGTCCCAACCGCGTTGGGGCCAAACCTTATCGACTCCTGTCATCTGAGCGATGACCTGGGCTACTTTGGGGCCGTTCCATAGACCACCGTCGGCGGGTGGGGTTTGTAGACGAGTCAACAATTGTGCACATTGGTCTTGAGTCAGAAGACTGCGAGATTGATGAGGTCGCTTATCTTTGCGTCGGTTGCGTAACCCATGGGCGCCATTGTGGTTATACTCCCTGACGATTTCTCGAGCGTAATCGTAGTTGAGACCGACCACTTGGGCTGCTTGAGTTAGCGTTGTTTGCTCACTGACGAGCCACAGCAGATGCCAGCGGCGCGATTCTACTGGGTCTTGGCTGGCTCGATAATGAGACTTCAGCTCGTCAGGCGAAAAATGGGGTTCGAGATATAGTTTTCTTGGCATTCTCTAATTATGCATTATATCGGAGTTATATAAATCGGATTTGGTATAAGATCTGAAACAAAGCCTATGACTTTTATCGGCCCCTAAGCTGAGCTAGCTTCTAACTCAGCACTGGTGATTGAGACAGTAAATAACGTTCTAAAGCTGCTTTCAGTTCTTCACTCCGAATGGGCTTACTCACATAATCTTGCATGCCAGCCTCAAGGCACTTCTCTCGATCCCCCTGCATGGCATTAGCGGTCAAAGCAATGATGTAAGGCCGAGCTTCAGGGGACCAAGTTTCTTGAATAGCTCGGGATGCTGTCAGGCCATCCATTTCAGGCATTTGTAAATCCATTAGCACCACATCGTAGGGTTGGCGATGTAGAGCTTCTAAAACTTCCTTGCCGTTGTTGGCCACATCTGCCTCATATCCCAACTGTTTCAGAATAAGCAATGCAACTTTTTGGTTAACCACTACATCTTCAGCTAACAAAAGGTGCAACGTCTTTGAGTTAGTACTGGGTTGGGGGCGATCAAGCTCAGAATTTTGTGTATTTTCGGACTGTCTGGTTACTGCTCGGACTAATATGGCACTTAGCTGTGCTTCTTGAATGGGTTTATTTAAGATGGCATAAAAAAGACTTTTATCCATCGGAGTTGAAATAGCCTCAACACCCAGAGAACTGAGCATTACGAGTGGCAAGTCTTTATATTTTTGTAGGCCATGGATCCTTCTGGCTAAGGTTAAGCCATCCATCTCTGGCATTTGCATATCGACCACGGCTAGATCAAAGCTAGATCTTCCTCGCAGAAGTTCAAGGGCTGCCGGTCCACTGGGGGCTGATTGGGAATGCATTCCCCAAATATCTGCAAATATGGTTAGAATTTTTCGATTCGTCAGATTGTCGTCAACGATCAGGAGTCGTTGGCCTTTCAACGGTGCCAAATCATGAATCGGGGCACAATCGAAAGTGTCAACTATGGGAGCTGCAATCGTAAATGAGAAGGTGGAACCTATTCCAATTTCACTATCCACCCAGATCTTTCCACCCATCAATTCACACAGCCGCTTACTAATAGCTAAGCCCAACCCCGTACCGCCATATTTGCGGGTCGTGGAGGAATCGACTTGGCTAAAGGATTGAAACAATCGATTCAAGCGATCTTCGGGAATACCAATCCCTGTATCTTTCACCGCAAATTGGAATAATCGGCGCGGAGACTGGCCCTCGCTACCAAGCCCCTCCCTATCCTGCATCTCTGCAGTTACGTCTTTGACATAGACGATGACTTCACCATTGTCCGTAAACTTCACCCCATTCGTAAGTAAATTAACGAGTACCTGGCGTAGACGGGTGACGTCTCCTACGATGCCGCAGGGTAAATCTGGATCAGCCAGATAAGCAATTTCTAAGCCTTTTTTGAAGGCTCTTGGGGCGACTAATTTCAAGGCTTCTTCAATACAGGATTTGAGGTTAAACGGTTGTTCTTCAACTTCGAGTTTTCCAGCTTCGATTTTAGAGAAATCCAGAATATCGTTAATCAGACATAGAAGTGCATCCCCACTACTGCGGATGGTATCAACAAAATCCTGTTGTTGAGCATCGAGGGAGGTATGGGTCAGTAACCCAGTCATTCCGATCACCGCATTCATTGGAGTTCTCAGTTCATGGCTCATATTGGCGAGGAATTCGCTTTTCACCTGACTGGCTGCATCGGCACGGTCTTTAGCTGTTTGTAATTCTGCATTGACGTTACGCAGTTTTGCATCAGCCTGTTGGCGTGCCGTTACGTCCTGATAAACCCCAAGGATGCCCATAATCGTTCCATCCGCCTGATGAAGGGGAACTTTAATCGTTTCCAGCCAAGTATCCGGGTTATGGCGCTTTAATAATGCAGTTTCAATCTCTCCAGTCGTGAGAATTCGCTGCTCGCTGGCCTGGAATGCTGCTAATTCTGGTGGAGCCCATGGGAGATCAGTATCCTTTTTACCGACGACTTGTTCAGGTTGGCTTAAGCCAACATAGGTTGCAAATTGCAGGTTGCAATCCAGATAAATCCCCTCACGATCCTTCCAGAATAGAAGTTGTGGAATCGTATCAATCACCCGTCTTAATAACTGCTGGGAAGTTTGTAGATCTTCATTCATCTGCACAAGATGGGCTTCAGCTAGTTTGCGAGAAGTAATATCCTGTAAAAATAGGGACAGCCCATCCACACTGGGGAAAATGCGGACTTCCAACCAAATCTGGCGATTGGCGTAAAAGGCTTCAAAGGACTGGCTGATCTGGTCTTGTAGGGCAGTCTGATAGTTGTCCTGATGATCAAGTCCTAGCTCCTGGGGGTAAGTTTGCCAGAAATTTTGGTGGATGCCATCTTGTGGGCCTTGTCCAAAGAGTTCAGCGGCCTTCTCATTGATATAGACGACTTGCCACTCTGGATTCAGGGTAATAAACGCATCCGTGATGCTGCTCAAAATGCCTGATATGCGTTGTTGGGATTGCTGCTGCTCTTGGATAAGCGCCCATTGGCGTCGAATGACGAGATAGGCAGTGCCTCCCAAAATTATCAGTAGACAGCCAAAACTAATCAATCGAAAGATATTCGCTGTCTGACTGGCACTCTGATGCTGTTTTGTATAGAGAGCTTCTAGTTGGTTAATGGCTTCTGAAGTGGGTTGTTGAAGGATTGTTTGGGTTAGCTGATCAACCCTCGGTTTGTACTCCAGAATAATTCGGGTATGGGCAATGGCTAATAACAGACCCTCTTTATTAGCTTCAGTTTGGCTCATTGCTTCTAGCTGGGTCATTTGCTGGTTGATTTGTGGCACCAGCGCTTCGTTGGCAGACAGACTATACAGCAGTACGTTATCCAACATATCTTGGAGTCTTGCTGTACTATTTTTCGTTAACCCCTGGGACCGATCGCCTTGACGGACTTCTCTAACGAGTTCAGGTAAGTAGTTTAAGGAATTTTTGACCACCGCATTAGTGGATTTAAACGATTCAACCCATTCTTCTTTCTGGTGAAAAAGTTTATTGTTAGTTTTCAATTGTTGATTGAGGGTTGACGGGTTACCAATAAAGCCAGGAACCTGCTCTAACTGTTTTTGTATGGCCCCTTGCTCAGAAATAGCCTGCACAAGTGGATCATAGGAAGTGAGCAAGGCATAACGGGATTTGAGAACACCTTGATTTAATGCAGCGTCTTTAACTAACTGTTGAGTAATTAAGGCATGATAACGCTGATGAACTTCGGGATCGACGGATGTGCTTTTGTAAACTGATCCAGTGAAAAGCAAGAGAAGGGTAGATGCCCCCAAGTATTTGAAAAACTTTCTCTGTTTCATCAGCTAGACTCCTTCCACTTAGGGCAGGTTAGAAAAGAATGAATATTGCGATCGCTGTTGTTCGAATTGGTTTGATCACCCAGTGGAGCATTGACCAAGGTTGTAATGGTTTGGCTTAAGATAGCCCGCTTATAGAAATGGGGAACGGTTGATTGGATGATTGGAGAGCACCATTGCTGAACAATTTTCTTAAATTGAGTCACATGCCATAGCGTTCGAATCAAGAGAGAAAATAAGACAATCCATAATAAATGGAAGCTTTTTGTGATTTTTCCCCACTTCTATCCCCCTAGTCTCAAAAATAAACTGATAGCTAGAGGATCCTTTTTAGCTCTCTCAAATTAAATATCAGCCAATCTTTATAGGTTTGAATGCTTAACTATTAGTTTGCCCAAACGCCTATTCTCACTAGCAAATAAAGGGGATTAATATCTAAAGAAATCAACTAAAAAATACATCTAGAATCACTAATATAGGGATAAATATTGCTGATTTTATAGTTATGGGGTCAATATAAATATTTTGTGTAAGCTATTAAATCAGTCTTGAGTGATTATCTTTTGAGTACAAAATTTCGCAAGTTGATTTTTGGCACATTTCTATTCCTTTGGCTTCTGCTTCGCCAAAACAGGCCAGTTCAAAGCATGCCTAGCTGAGATCTTTCATTATTGATATGACAAAGTGGATGCAACTATCAAAATGGGTTTGTGGATAGGGGAACCAGCAACAGGATGTCACGGAAATTGGAAAGATTATCAACCTACTACGGACCTTACAACCTCATAACTGTTGTCTTTAGCTGAGAATTATGAGAATTAACTTAAGAAGCGTAAATAATAGATCGATCACGATTCATCTGGTGGGATCAATGGATCATTAGCCGAGCACCTAAAAAAATGAACGTCGATGTCTCAAAATGATCTATAGAGACAAGCAACTGACCTTCTCCAGAAATCTAATGGTGGTTTGAATAAATGAAATATAAAAACATCATGAAGGTTTTTGTTAAGAAAATATAGATAAGTTAATGTAATAGTTATAATAAGCACGACAAATTCCTGTTTGGGAAAAGTGTATCGACGGAAAGGTTATCCTTTCTGATAAAAATCGCTGGCCAGCTTATAAATTCCTGTTTCAATTCTTTCATTTAGCCAGCTCTTGGATCCAGGATCTTAAGAGCTGGCTAGACATTTTCTATGACTAAAACGCTTGAGTCTCAGCCAACACAATTAACTTTCTGTAGCTACTACAATCCGTCACCTAGGGTTCAAGTCGTTCGGATCACTAATATCAAGAACTGGTATTTTGAGCGGGTGGTCTTTCCCCAACAGACTTTGGTATTCGATGCGCCACGAACGGCCCATCTTGAGATCCATAGCAGCGAAATTGCTACGGCCATTCAAGTAGACTGTATTCCCTGTCGGCGGTTAGCTGTCAAAACCGCCTAGAGTGCCTGGGCAAAATTTATGAGCTGTAATGGAGTACTTTTGGGCCAATTGTGCTGTCAATTTTTTGGGGAAGGATAGCCAGTCGAGCCTGTAAAAAAAAAGCAGACTATAGTTTGCTTCAAGCAACCACAGGTTCCAGAGAATCTATTGTCAGTCGCGAAAAATCAGTATAGGCAAAAAAAAGCCAAAGAATAGGATCAGATCAAGGGCAATCAAACAGGACAGTTGTCATATAACGGTCTGCCCATTTATCACCAAATGCCTTCTCCAAGATTCGTCGAGTTTTGTCATTCTGTTGTTGTTGCTGGCAGTACCGTTGTTGTCCAGCCATAACTTGTTCAATCTCTGATTCGGACACAGGCTGAGTTGTTATGGCTTGCTGGCAATGCCATTCTAAATAGGCCGAGACTCGCTCTAAAAATTGAGTTTCTTCCTGGGATGTTTGGGGTCGGATAAATAGACAGAACTCAGAAAAGATCGTTCCCCACTCGGGGATCTGTCGTGGCTCGGAAAACTTCAAATCGGGTAAATTCTGGAGATGCTCATGGTATGACGGTGATAGCTTTCCATTAGCGGTAGGGGACAGATCGGCTATGGCAGCACTAATGCCACCTCGTCCACCGACCAAATCGGTACCAAACATGGGTAAGGCGTACTGCGGTTCAGGAAACATGACGCAGTGCAAGATATCTAAGCCTGTTCCTACTCGAGCCAACTCCAAATGAAGTTTGCGAAACGGTGGAGCCTGGTAACAAATATTTTCTATGACGAGGAACTCGCCTTCGAGACGTCCTTCAACATGCCCGAATTCTGGGGGAAGAGGATAGTCTGATAGTTCTAAATAATGGGTCCAAATTGCTTCAATCCGATTGGCCCATTCTCGAATGAGTGGGTGCTGCTGCTGACGTAAAGACATAGATACAAAATTCACTACCAGTTGGTAGTAGAGTAAAAAAAACGGGCTGAAAATAAGGGTTTATCATGCCACTCAAGCCGTCTGAAATCCTACAAGCTTTAGACCAAAAACAGACTGAGTTCCAAGATTTTCACCAAACAACCCTCAAAGTATTAGAGAAATATCGTAAGGCATTAAGTAAGGTTGCCCAACAGCCTGATGCTGAAATCACGAAAGCATTGACTGAACACCCTAATCCAGGGGGGCGTCCATTGGAGGCTTTAGGGGATAGCCCAAACTGGATTATCCCTTCTAAGCTTAAGTGGTCAAGTCGAGAGCAAAGCCTGGAATGGGTGCGGGAACGATTGATGGGGATTACGACCTTTGCGGTGGATGGTTCTCAAGTCTATCCCAGCAAAGACATATCCATTCCGATTGGCATGGTGCAAGTGGGCTGGTTTGAGAATCCCCATTTACCCTTGGGTAGCTATGACAAGGATGTGCGCTTAGAGGTTTTGTCTCCTGAAGATCTAAAGCCACAAGATCGGAGTACGCCGATGGATCGGCTGGTTAACATGCATCGATTTCGCATGGAAATCCAGCGTATGATCGAATTTATGGAGGGCCATACTAATCGTTCAGATTGCTTGGTATTTCTGGATGGCTCTCTAGTAGCCACGTTTGCGGAAAAATTTGATGCTGAATGTCGGAAATTCTACGTTCAGCAATTAGTGGAACTGTTGCAAGCCAGTGAAAACTTCCGAGTGCCTTTAGTGGCCTATATTGATACGTCTCGGGCACGAGATTTAGTCCAGTTACTCCATTGCTTGAAGAGATTACCGGAAGCGCCATCTCTTAATGATGCGGCCTTGTTGGGAGTGAATATGGATTGGGGTGATCGCACGCCGATATTTAAATGCGATCGCAAAGGTGAAAACAGCCATCAAGGTATTCTCCAAGACTACGGAGACCAAGCAGAATCCATCGCCTTTACCTACCTCAAAACCCATGAAGGCCCACCTGCGCGCATTGAAATGCCCATCTGGATTTATGAGGCCGGATTACATTCGACGGTCTTAGATTTTGTCCGAGGGGAGGTGATCATCGGCGGAGGATATCCCTACGTGATTGAAACAGCCGATCGCGTGGCTGTTCTCCAAGCGGAGGATCGCCAAATCTTCTTTCGTCTGCTACAAGAATGGGCTGAGAAAGAGGAGATTAACCTGCAGTTTTCTCGGAAAATGATTAGTAAAGTTCTGCGTCGAGGGAATTAGGAAAAAACTGACTTGTAGAATTTGGCATGAAAAACCCTACTTATATCCGCCGATAAGAAAATCTTCCTCTGATATTGGCGTGAAAAAATCTGCCGTGAGATGACGCACTTATAAGACCTGTATATACAGATGCAGGAACTCCAGAATATTGATAGACACCACCTGAATGGGGAGCATGTCACCTTTGCAAGCTAGTATTTATACTCATCTCAGAAATCCTTGCTAGCCTTGCTTTCAGACACCAAATTTTTTAATTCTAAATTTTGTGCATCTGCAAAGGTGACATGCTCCCACCTGAATGAAATCTTATTTCGAGGATTTGATTGCTTGAATCGTACCCGACACTTTCCAGATTACTTGAGATTACATGTTTTCGATGCATAGTGAAAAGACTCCATTTTTACGAGTTCGAAAGCTTTTGAGTTATTGCCAGTAAGTTCACTGGCAATAACTCAAAAATTTGGATTTAACCTTTGGGTGGAAAAGGATCGTTTCCGTAAGAATTTCTCTCACGGATTTGACCATTTTTACCGTGGATCAATAACTCGGAAGCTTGATTTTGTGCTATTTCTCGCCCAATATTAATTGCCTCCTGCTGAGTGGAGGTTACTTTCGTTGCACGAGACGCACCTTCGGACTTCACAGCCCAACCTTCAGAATGAGGGACAATATGCTGATTGTTACCTGTTGCCATGGGTTTACTCCCAATGTAAAATATAGTTAACATCTGTATTATAAACAAGCAAAAAATAAGATGACAATTGTTAACTCTATTCGTGTTTATCGTGAGCAAGCTGGACTATCTCAAGATCAGCTTGGAGAGCGCCTTGGAGTTACGAGACAAACAATATCGACTTGGGAAAAAGGAGGAAGAACCCCCCCCGTCGCTCAACTCACAAATATCGCTAGAGCATTAGACATACCGATCGATCTCCTGCTACACACAAATACATCCGAAGCAAACACAGCAGCTTCAACAGGACTGATGTTCCGTGCTGACCAACCCTCTGTTCTTAAATCCCACTTAAAAGAACATCTCACGCAAAAAGCCTCTGATTATGCACTTATCGAAGAATTAGCAGGAGAGTTACCTAATCTTCCCGAAATGCGACCTCTGTCAGGGTATAACGATCACATCGTTGAAGAAGTCGCTAAAGATGTTCGAGATTGGCTAGGAGTAGGTGAGATTACTCCTCTAGGAGATGTTTTGGCTCATCTTGAAGCCAAAGGGTTGAAGGTCATTTTGCATTCCTTACCTAATGAGATTTCAGGTTTTTCAGCTTATACAGAAACTTTCGGTGCAAGCATCATCATTAATGAAACACACCCCACCGAAAGAATTTTCTTCACTGCCCTACATGAGTTAGGTCATTTAATTTTTCATCGACAGGAGTATAAAGAAGCCCAGCCACCAACTCGAAAAAATGATCCAAGAGAAAAAGCCGCCAATCATTTAGCAGGAGCCGTTCTCCTCTCTAGAGACATTCTGTCCAGGGAACTTTATCCTTACCGTGATCGATGGATTCCTGAACCGTTACTAGCTGACATAAAGCTTCGGTATGGAGTTAGCCTGCGAACCACGATTTATCGGGCGGCTCAGATAGGTATAATCAGCAAAAAACAATGTGGTCAACAAATCGGAGTCCTCAACAAAAAGTATGGAGCTGATCGTGAGGAACCCACGCTCGCAAAGCCTGAAGGGTTGACTCGTCTAGAAAGACTGATATACAGGCTTCTAGTTAATGATGAATTAACAGCTTCAAGAGCTGCGGAGGTTTTAGGAACACCCTTGCCAGAAATCCGAGACATCCTAGCTAAATGGATGGAGGAAGATAGCGATTGATACTGCTTTCTGACGCCAATGTCCTTATTGACTTAGGTTACGTAAATGGGCTGGATGTTCTATGCAAACTAGGGAAAATCGAAGTACTCGATGTTGTCTTGCAAGAATGCGATCACCCTAAACAACCTGATTTAGTAACAAGCATTTTGGAATGTGGTGTTCAGGAAATCCAAACTGAATACGAATGGATCCAGCCTGCCCAAAAATACCGAACAGGAAGATTGAGTCTTCCTGATTCACTCAACTTTTACTATGCCAAATCTTTCAATCGTCACCTTTTAACCAATGAGAAACCTTTAAGGGAACTCTGCAAACAAGAAAGCGTCTTAGTCAACGGGACATTATGGATCATTGAGGAAAGCTGGAAAAATCAGCTTCGCTCCCAGACTGATTTATGTGAGTGGCTGAGAGTATTACCAACATTAGAGCGTCGGCTTCCTAAAAAAGAAATTCAGCTCCTTAAACAAAAACTTGGATGCTAAATGATCCTCGTCATAAGGACACGGATCTATTACGATTCATAGCCGAATAGCAATGCAGTATTTTGACCCTCAATCATACTCTGCCCGTTTTGAAACCCTGTCTTGATGAATAAGGTCTTGAATATTGACAGGGCCTCTGGATTACGGTTGATTAAAGTGGATGTGAAGGGTAGAGTCCATGAAGCGAATTTTGGGATTAGCGATTCTTGCTGGGAGTTTGAGTTTGGTCTATCCCCATGCTGCTGTTGCCGGAGACGCCTTAGGCGTGGTCTACCCTGCCGATGGACATAAAACCACTGCAGCTCAAATTTTTCTGATTGGCACAGCTCCTGCTTCAGGAAAGGTGACCGTGAATGGCCAGGTGATAGACCGCAGCCCCACCGGAAACTTTGCCCCCAGTTTTCCCCTGGAGATTGGCGAAAATACCTTTACACTTCAGTACGGTGACCAGACCCTCACCCTCAACATCACTCGCACTCTAACCTCTCCCCAACCCACTACAGGCTTATCAGAAGACACATTAGAACCCAAAACCGATATTGCCAAGCTTCCGAATGAGCCTGTTTGTTTTACCACGATTGCCAAACCAAACGCTCAGCTCTCGGTTCAAATCGGGCAACAAACCGTTCCGTTGCAACCCCAAGGGCAATCTGTCAATCTACCCCCCAACTCATCTGCTTTAACCCAGCAGAATCAACCCCAAACCACGGATCAACCGGGGGTATATCAGGGCTGTACCGCCTTCTCCCAACCCGGTGTTTTGGGCAAGCCCGTGTTTCAGCTAACCAAAGATGGGCAAACCCTCCAGCGAACGGGAGCGAGTACCATTGAAATTCTCTCGCCCCAGGACTTCTCTGTGATCGAAGTGACCAGTGATCAGGGGGTGGCGCGCACAGGACCGAGTACAAACTACTCTCGGTTAACGCCTTTACCCAAAGGATCGCAAGCTCGCATCACTGGACGGGAAGGGGAGTGGTTGCGGTTGGACTATGGCGCTTGGATCAAAGAGAAAGAAACCCGGCCCCTATCCCAGAATATTCTGCCCCATTCTATTATTCGCAGTCTTCGCAGTCGCCAAGTGCCGGGTTGGACTGAGGTGGTCTTTCCGCTGCAAAATCCGGTGCCCATCAGCGTCAACCAGGGGGATCAAAGCTTTACCTTGACCCTACATAACACTACCGCTCAAACGGATGTCATTTTTATGAATGATGATCCGGTGATTCGACGGCTAGATTGGCAACAGCCGGGTCCAGGGCGGGTGGAGTATAAATTCAATCTCAAGCCCAAACAACAGTGGGGTTATAAGCTGCGCTATGAAGGCACCAGCTTGATACTCTCCCTCCGGCATCCCCCTAAAGGCAAGGGACTCTCCAATGTGAAAGTGCTGCTAGATCCAGGACATGGCAGCGAAAATGATCTAGGTGCCCGTGGACCCACGGGTTTACCCGAAAAAGAAGTCACTATTGTCGTCAGTAAACTGCTCCAGGAAGAATTAAAGAAACGAGGAGCAACCGTTGTGATGACTCGCGAAGGGGATGATGACCTCTATCCCCAGGATCGGGTGGATGTTATCAACCAAACGGAACCGACCATTGCCATCAGCGTTCACTACAATGCATTACCCGATAGTGGTGATGCGGTGAACACGGCAGGGATAGGAGCCTTTTGGTACCATGCCCAAAGCCATGATTTAGCAGTCTTTTTACATCATTACCTAGTCAATGATTTGAAGCGGCCTGACTACGGTATTTT
This sequence comes from Acaryochloris sp. CCMEE 5410, assembly GCF_000238775.2. Taxonomy (NCBI): domain Bacteria; kingdom Bacillati; phylum Cyanobacteriota; class Cyanophyceae; order Acaryochloridales; family Acaryochloridaceae; genus Acaryochloris; species Acaryochloris sp. CCMEE 5410. The sequence goes on from NZ_AFEJ02000001.1 coordinate 918,699, forward strand.
TTGGGATAATTTGGCGTTAACTCGACCAACAGTGGCACCGACTGTGTTGATGGAGTTGGGATTTATGATTAATCCGACGGAGTTCGAGTGGATTACGGATCCAAAGGCTCAGAAGCAGTTGGCGGTTAGTATGGCGGATGCGATCGCAGCCTGGTTCTCAAAACAATAAAGCTCATCTCTGGAGCTACTCTTCAGCTCACCCAATCTGAAGAGTGCAACGAATTCCCTAACTAGCTGTCCGTTTCAACTTTAGTGAGGTGGATATGCTTGCGCCCCAAAGTCACCTCGAACATGTCACCCGGTGACAGTTCCATTTGTTTGGTGTAGGCCGCGCCAACTAGCAAATTGCCATTGGTTTGGACTGACACCATATAGCTGGGTTGACGTCCTGACGTGCCAGTTCCATTACTGGTTGGCTGAGCATCAAGGTCTACTCCTTCAGCGTCGAGGACAGCATTCATAAAAGCCATCACATTCAGACGCTCTGACCCATCTGGATCAAAGGAGAAGTAGCCACAAGCTTTGGCTTTCGCTTCTCGGCTTAAATCACCGAGTTCTTTGATTTTTGCCAGTAGTTTTTCTCCGGTCAATGGCTTAACCGTTTTCTTCTTTAGTTTAGGCATAAGTCTCTAATGCAGTAATAAACACAACAGAAAGGAATCAGGGTATCGCTTATTTTTGGGTAAGCTTTTTTACTATAACAAAAGAAAAAATGAATAGGTTCAACAATAACAATTGATTCATTTTTTTACCCTGATGATAGGATTTAGTTTTGGATAAGTATCCTGGGGCACATAGAAAAAGATATCCAGTAAAGTATATATCAAGTTGCCAAGGATTGAGGGTTAGGACGAAGGCAGGAACGATGGATGTCCAGATATCTCCTTTCACTCGACAACTGATTCTTATTTGAGTCAACTCTGATTGTGTTTATATTCAAAATCTGACTTTCCCCATGGAAATAATTTGATTGGACTAGGAATACTTTGCAGATAGATGAGCTAAAACCAAGTCTGGGTGAGTGTTGACTCAACTCGACTCATCTATAAAGGCGTTAGTTATAGACTAAAAAAAGTGGGTTATTTCAATACCCAAAATGTACAAGTTCATAGTCTAGTAGAAGTTTTCTGATAGTCAATGCTTTTGTTCTAAGTCTCTTAAGATTGACTACAACAACCCCTCATTCAAGTACTTGAGATTAAGAAAATATAAATGTCTGCTACACCATCCGTATGAACTCGATAGGCTGATTGACTGATACCCATTTCTATCTATATCCGTCAGATTATTTCCAGTAATAGTTTGGGAGTCAGCCTCCTAAAATTGGATGCCATCGTTCTGCGATATTCATGCTTAAAAGGGGACCAATAATTCTAGTCTGTACAGATGGCTTCAAGGATGAGATCGATATAGCCATAACTGCTGCTGAGGGACGGGGATGGAAATATTGGCTTCGTCGAAGGCTAGCTTTAACCGACGACGCAATTCTCTAGACACGGCCCATTGTTGGAGCGGCTGTGTTTTGATCCAGACCTTCACCACAGGACCCCGATGATCAAAATCATCGACGCCCATTAGTTGCGGTGGTTCTAGAATCTGTTTTTGCCAGTCTGGCTCATCTGCCATGGCCTGGGCAGTAGACTGTATCAAATCCAGCATTTGGTCAATATCGGTATGGTAGGGAATAGGAATGTTGAGATCGACCCGTGACCATTCACTGGAGAGGTTGGCCACAATGCGAATTTCACTATTGGGAATGGTGATCAGTTGTCCTTCGGCATTGCGAATTTGGGTCATGCGCAAGTTTAAAGTTTCAACTACGCCGGTATACCGATCGACTGTGATCACATCACCTACCCCAAACTGATCTTCCACAATCACTAAGAACCCATTGAGGGCATCTTTGATAATGCTTTGAGAGGCAAGGGAAAGGGCGACCCCCACCAAACCGACCCCCGCTAATAAGGGGCCAACATCTACTTTCAGCAGGATTAAGGCCACAATGATGCCTAAGCTAATCCAAATCGGTACAGCAATGCCTTTGATCACATTGGCAATAGTGGAAATCCTCAGCAGCATCCGCCGGGATGCCATGGGGGAGAGAAAGGGGGTGACGGTTAAGGCTAAGGCGAAACGATTGACTAAGGCCCAACTCAGTCGGATCAGCAGATAGGTGACCAACCCAACCCCAGTTAAAGTGAGGGGAATGGGTAGGCTCTTGAGCAACCAGATATTGATGGGACGGGTGTAGGGAAATCGGTCCAAACAGATGAGCAGGCAGATTATCCCAATTGAGATTTGCAGAATACTGAGAACTTGCCGGAGCACCCCGAGGAATCCTACCCAAAATTGGACCGGCGGCAGCTCCAGCGATCCATCTGTTTTAGGGGCGGCGACTGCTTTGGCGGGTCGTCTTAACCGACGTTGCCAAAAATGGACGAGGCGATTTAAAAGTACGGCACACCCAATCACGGCGGCAGTCAGGATACCCTGCTGTCGCAAGAACTGGGGCTGGCGCTCGGTCCTAGCGCGACGCAGGGCTGTTTCTAAAATGGATTTGATTTGATCATCTAAGGTGGTGACGTCCAGCCCTCGCAGTTCCGCATCCAGGGAGGTGATGGTCATCAAATGCTGATCATCAACATAAATGACGGGTAAGTTATTGCTGATCCGAATGTCTACCTTGGGGTCGGCTGAATCTGAGCGGAGATACTTGCGTTTACTGGTCTCCAGACTGTCCTGGACGGCTTGAATGCGTTCAGCTAGATTGCCTTTAGTGGCCGTGATTTTGAAGAGACGGCGGCCATCCAACCAAATCCAATCCGAAACCAGAGGGTTCGACAAGTTCGGAATAATTAGTGGCTGCTGGGTTGAGGGGTTGGCAACGGGACTGGGGGCTTGAGCCCAGACCGGGATATGCAAAAGGAGCGTTAAGATAACGCTAACTAAAGCGAGAATTAGTCGACGGCGGATGGCAGGCATTCACGGTTTGGATGGTGTCTCAATGTTCTACGCTGGCTGCCAATGCCACCTTTTCTAGGATTGGAATTAGGTGGCAACCGTCGCTCGATTTGGCTTTATGGCAGCAGGAGCCCAGTTTAGAACATCATTCAGAATAGCAGCTGGACCTTGATTTAGGGGCCAAGCAAAGGCATGGCGGAAGGCATTTTCTTGGCAAGCTCTCAGTTGATCGAAGCTAATCACGTCTTGAGTGAGGAGAGTTTCGTACTCAAAGGGTAGGCGAACATTGTGGAGACCAGCATTATCGGTGCAAATGGCCACATCAACGCCAGCATCAAAACAGCGATCAAACACCACTTGCAGTTGCTGAATACTCTGTAAGGTCCCAGTTTTGAGATAGGTGGTGGGGCAAATTTCTAAGCATTGCCGACGTTGGGCAACGGCAGGGAGAAGTTCTGGATGCTGCAAGGGGATTTGGATACCATGACCAATCCGCATCAGGTAGGGCAGTAATTCGGGGTGGGCACCGCCTTCCGTTTCATAGAGATGGCAGGTGGTTTTAAGGTTTAGAGAGCGGGCATAGGCATAGAGATCGACAAATTCATCCATGCGATCGCAATACAAATCATCCCCACCAGCTAGGTCAATCCCGCAGACATACTCCGGCATTTGGGCCGCAATCTCGACAATGGCTCGGTTGACCTCATAGGGCAAGCGCGCATGCATACAGAGAATTTGGCTGGTGACGATGGGATATTCTTTGACCTGGCTCGCCTGACCGACAATTTCGACAATCTCCGCCGTTTGATCAATCCGTTCCGTTTGACTGAGCTGGTCTGAGGTGCGCAGATAAGGGGTATACCGCATCTCCATATAGGCCAGATTCTCGAACACGTAAGCGCCGCGAATCAGGCGATAGATAAAGTAAGGCAGGGTTTCGCGAGTTTGAACGCTTTCCACTAGAGTATGCAGTTCTAGATACTCGGCCAGGGATTCCCGAGGACGACAGTAGAATTCTTCAAACTGGGGATAGTCCGTAAAGGGTTTGGCCAAATCGGGGCGGTTGCGTTTGAAATATCGCCACAAAATCCGTGGCACTACCGATCCACCTAAATGTCGATGCAACTCAGCGTATAAAGACACAATGACCCCTTGCTATGCCAGCCGGAAACTTCTCTTCAATATAAGAAATATTTTTAGAGTTGTGTGGTTAAGAATTCATCCCAAATTGGACATATCCAGTAACGCAAAATTCATTCTATTTTTCCGTATCTTGCATAACGAATTGCGCCCATCCCTAGAAGAAGGTGGAGACCGCTCAACGGTGGCTATCGTTGCTTCAGTCTCAGCTCAATTATTAGGAGAGAATTCATTATGAAAAGAATCATGATCGGTGGAGTAGCTATCGTTACGACAGCTTTGGCCCTTTCTGCCTTGACCACCCCGGCCCAAGCCAAAACCAAAGGGTTCAATGTCAAAGCCAATGGGTATTGGGCCAAAGGGCATTGCTATTTCGGCAGCATTAATGCTAAATGCGTGGTCAAAAATCGTAAGGGAAAACGGAATCCCAAACGACGTAAAGCAACGACCGAAATCATCTCTTTCTATGTGTTTAACCAAGGCCATTCTGCACCTATCAAAACTCGCTGTACCAGCAGCAAGCGCTGCACCCAGAAACTCGACTCACTGGGTTATCTCAAAAAGCCGATTGGCATGTGGTCTTGTATTCGCGCTAAGAATCTCAATAACAACAGATATCGGACGTTTTGGGTGGGTCTTAGCAAGTTCAATCGGCCCCTGGGGAGAAGAACCCAAGCCATGGCCAATGCCTGCCAGTCCTAGATCTGGGCCATCGGGATTAAACAGCTAGCCTCTTGGGGGGACTGAAATTGAAGCCTTTCTAAAGGACGATTCGTTGAATGTCTATTCATGCCAATTAAATGGTTTAATGATCTCTGGAACCTTTGATGTGTGGACTCCGATGGCTCTGTTAACCGTAGATAAAATCGAACAGCTTCGTAATCAACTGGAAGCCTGTACGAATCATCAAACTGCGTCAGCATTGAAAGTTGCGATCGCAAGACTGGAATCCCAACTCCAACCTCCAACCCCCACGGAGCCTGAAACTCAGCTAACGGACGAAATTCTCCAACCCCTGATCGCTCAAGGCAGTATCAAGGTGTATCATCCAAGCCGTTAGTGCTCCGTCCTACCGATTGATTTCAGCTTTATTTAGGTGCATTCTCCAGCACCATCAAAACTGACTTTACAGGGCGAAGCAGTGGCTCTCCTTGCAGGCTTTTACCCGTAATCACTTGGTCTTGATAGATCAGCGAAGACGAACTGCCCCCATCTAGATTTAAGGCGGACACTGCACCCTGCTGTTCCATAAAATCGGCTAGCTCAGGGAGTGAAAGTCCAGGCTTGGTAGCAGATTGTTGCTCCACCATTACCCAGATAACATCCCCCTTACCCGTAATCCCAACCGCACTTCTAGCATTGGGCTGACGGCTGCCAATGGCATCTCGAATCACCTGGCCATCAACTGAGTCGGTGAATCCTTCTGCTTGTGAGGTCAATTGAGGAAGAAGCTGAGGTCCCGCTCCCAGGGCGTAGTTAAGGGTGCAGTCTGGAGGAATAGGCTGGCTATATAAGCTAATGGCATAGGTAGTCTTAGCACCACATTGATATTGCCGAAACTCCGAGCGATTAAGGATCTTTGGTAAATAGACTTTCAGATCAGGATTATCCACCAATCTTGAATTCTGAGTCGGGTCAGCCAGGGTTTGTCCTCCTCGCCGAATATAGGAGGTGGTTAGCTGATTCGCAGGGTCAAAATATCCCCCATTGATTACGGCAACTGGCTTGGGAGTGCCCTGAGCAAAATCAACCACGGTTTGGAGTCCGTCCACGACATCAAGACGAACGGTATAGCGAGGATGGTTTGGGATCCGCAGGACATGCACCGTTGCCTGCGATAGTTCCTGCTTTTGATATTGCATAGTGGGGGGTGGTTGCTGCGGCTGTGGCGAGAGTTGAGACGGAGCAGAACACAATCCCAAGCCCATAACCAAAGACATGCTGATAGACCATCCAATCAATCTCATATCTATCTCCTACTCAAAGACCTGATCCCCTTGCTGGAGGCGGTGGGCAATCCGATAAGTTTGGCCTTGGGCTCTGGCCGTGGGGGCATGGGCCGCTAAGTAACGGGAGGCGGCTACTAACCAATAGGGACGGGTAGGGCTGTCTGACCATTGTTCATACTGGCGAACCGCAGCCTCTATTTCCTGAATGGTGTGAAAATTGCGATCTTCCCGGAGCAAGAGTTTCCCCAGCTCAGCCAGTAGGTGGGGTACTTCTCCCTCGTTAAATTGAAACTGAGCCACCACTTCGCCTACTGCCTTGACCTGCTGTTGGCGATCGAGCAAGTCAGGAAGTTCGGCCAAAGAGGGGGCTTGGGATTCAGGCCGAGGCAACGGCACCGGAGGAATATTCAAAAACCGATTGAGATAAATCCGCATCGCTGCATCAAACACCCCCCGCAAGAGGGTGACAGAAGGAACTCGCCGCAATCCCTGACACACCGCATTGGCAAAGGTAAAGGTGTGATGGGCAATATCCCAATCTCGAAAATCATTATTGATGCTGAACTGAGCCACCCGCCTAGCGGCAGCATAGGTGACCACCTGGGCCAATTCCACATCGCTGCATCCGTTCTGAATCGCTCGAAGCAACTCGTTAATAATCAGGGCTGGATCATCGCCCAAGAGGATCGGGATTAAGGCCCCTTGATCCACTGGTGTCTGCTGAGATGCTTGATAAATTTGCGGCAGCGTCGCAAAAGCTTGCTCCAAGAGAGCCACCAAATCAACGGGACTCCGCCAGGCACTAGACTCTTCCATCCGTTCAGCATCGGTATACCCCCTGACCAAGCTGGGCAAAATGGTCTCGGCCTGATGCCAACCCACTACATCCAGTGCTTCAAGGGCTTTATTGGTAAAGTCCAGGGTATGCCCGCCATCCAGAAACCGGTGATCCGTGGCAGCAGCAAACAGCATCTCGGCAATCTGCGCTGGAGGCGCATCACTACGGATAGCGGAAACGAGACAGCGTTCGGCTCCCTGCTGATCTCGAACCTCTACAAATTCCCGAAACCAACCCTTAAGAGTGGCAAACTCAGCGGTAGATTGCGGTAAGGGTTGAATATCAAAGCGGGGCGGTGAACCTGCACAATCTCGGGCGACAGCGCTTAACCCGTGATAGAGGGCTAAAGGTCGATCTTCTTGGTCGAGATGAGGCAAGAGATTGGCCATACAGGTCAAGATCGTTAAACCTGCTCCCCAACCGGCCCGACGATAGCGGCTGCCAAAGGCTAACCCAATTTCAATCAGTTCTGCCGGATCGACGCCCAAGGCCAGTAATGCCAATATCGATTTAGCAATCACCAGGGAGATGCTTTGCTCCAAGCCATCCGTAAGGCGCTGCCGATAATAGGCTTTTCGATCCTGAGGCGTGGACAGATCCACCCAAATCTGGCCCTCCCGGATCTCCACGGGAAATGCCTGGACATCATCGGCCCACAGATCAAAGGTGCCTCCACTGGCTAAGTCAAAGCGGGCATGGTGCCAGTGGCAAATCAGAATACCATCCTGGGCAGTACCTTTATGAAGCGGGAAGCCCATATGGGGACAGCGATTGTCGATGGCAAAAATCTGCTCTTTTTGCCGGAAGAGGGCAATGGCTTTACCGTCCACATAGACGACATGACAACCCGATTCCGAGAGATCGGCCAGATCAGCCACGTAACTGAATGTGCGATCGCAAGTCTCCATGCCTACCTCGTCCTCAAGGGAACCTTCTTGCTGGGGTATCTTCAGAATAATGCTCTAGCGTTGATGGGATTTAGGATAACTCACTTAGTGCTAGGGTGTGGAACGGTCCTCGAATTGAAAATCCCTCTGCTCCGAATTGTCTCCTACTCAAGCCCATGCAAACCACGATTGACACTCAGATTACAGCGGTTACCGTCTATAGCCGCCAGGCCCAAATTACTCGCCAAGGCACAGTTGAACTGACAGGCAGTGAGCAGGAGATTATCATTCCTGATTTACCCATGACCTTACAAACCGATTCGGTGCGGGTTTCCGGTTCTAGTACCCAGACGGTGCAGTTACTGGGGGTAAGGACAGAGTCCGTGGCAACCCTTGAATCAACTGAGCCAGAAGTGGCCCGAATCGAAGCTCAAATTAAAAAGCTGCAGCGCCAGCAACGACGCTACCAGGATCAATTAGCGGCAGTGAAGCTAAAGTTGCAGGCCGTAGAAGCGCTCAGTACCAAAGCCATTCCAACCCTGTCGAAGCAAATTGTCAAACAGCAAACCCTGACTGAGGCCCACGCCCTCTTCGAGTTTTGGGGTGAGCAATATGAAAACTATAGCGATGCAGTGACCCGTATTGAAGGTCAACAGGAAAATCTCCAGCAGCAAATTCAATTACTGGAAGACCAACTCCTAAAACTACAAACCCGTCGTCCCCATGAGCGCTATCACCTTGTTGTCAAAATTGCTGCCATAGCAGGCAGCCTGGATTTAGAGGTCATCTACCGAGTCAATCAGGCTCAGTGGCGTCCCCTGTATGATTTACAGTTCAATACCGAAACGGGTGTTCTGGGCCTGGCCTATCTAGCAGAAGTGGAGCAGACCACAGGAGAGAGCTGGGAGGCCATTGATTTAACCTTATCCACTGCCAAACCTGGACTCGGTTCTTTACCCCCCAAGCTAGAACCTTGGTATATCAACTTACCCCAGCAGGTAGAAATGCTAAAACGGCGAAAGTCCGCTGCACCAATGGCTGCGGCGTTAGAAGTTGGAGCCGACCTAATAAGCAGCTTCGCCTCCCCCCCCCAGCCCAGCCTCAAGGAAAATGGCTCGGGTGGCAACGGCAGACATCTCCAAATCTGGGACGGTGGTCTCTTTTAGTATTGGAGGCAATAGTGATATCCCCAGTGATGGCAACCCCCATACCGTCACTTTGGCCAATCAGGACTATCCGGTGGACTGTCAGCATATTGCCATGCCCAGCCGAGTGAGTTTTGCCTATCTCCAAGCCACCGTGAAAAACCCGACGGACGGTGTTACCCTCTTGCCAGGGAAAGCAAATATTTTTCGCGATCGCATGTTTGTCGGCTCTGCTCAACTCAACCATACAGCCCCAGGGCAGGAATTCAAGACCGATCTCGGCATTGACGAGGGATTGGGACTTGAGCGAGAACTCACCGAACGCCAGGTCGATAAAAAACTGATTGGCGGTCAGCGCCGCATTACGTTTGCCTATCGCTTAGTGGTAACCAATTTCCTGGAGCAAGCCGCCAAGCTCAAGCTAACAGAACAACTACCCGTTAGCCGAGATGAGCGCCTTAAGATCCGACTGACCCAGAGCCAACCCAGAATTGAGGCAGGTGAGCTGGGACAGTTGGATTGGGAACTAGTCCTATCACCTCAACAACACCAAGTCATTGAGTACCAGTTCACTGTTGAACATCCCCCGACTGAGTCTGTGCAAGGCTTAGGTATCTAGCCCTTATCTTGTAATCAATGAGGTCTACAGAGCCGCAAGCTGGTTTAACTGCACAAACTCAGACTCCATCAGCTCTTTCCACGCCTGATTTACGGCAGGACTAGTGGGATTGGCTTGTTTCTGCTGGGCTAGTTCTTGGACGGCGTCATACCAGTAGCCTGCTTCAGCATACACATCAGCCTTATTTCCTACCGCCAACTGATTCGCAAGCTGAGGACTGGGTGGTGTATAGGTGATCCACCCCATGGCAGAAAGTCCGCGGCGGTCATTCCCAGAACAGAGGAGCCGGACCATCCAGCGATAACTCTTGCCTGCTTCTAAAGACTGAGTTGTGCCTTCCTTCGGTATAGAAACACTAGCCAGGCCCCCCTCTCCAGAAATGCGCGAGGTCGAAGCATAAATTAAATCCGTGGGGTTATCCTCAGCATCCACGCTGTACAGAGAAAAGTTGACGTATTGATAGGTGTTTTGAGGAATAAACCAGTAGAACGTCGGCGTTGCCGATGCCGTCAAACCGACATTACTTTTAGGAACGAGGGTCGTTAATGTGGGGTTGCCACTAGCTTTACATCCCCCGCCTCGGGTGGCTAATCCTCGGCGATTCCCTGGTTTGCCAACAGTGCCCCCCGGATTAAACCGGGCATCGCTCGGTAACGCTTGTAAGCAAATTCCAGCGATAGATGCGATCGCAATACTCTTAGCTAACAAGGGCATACTACGGGACAATATCTTAGACATACCGTCGCTTGAGACCTCTACAGAACAAGAAAAATTTTGAGTAGTAACTCTGGGAAAGGAATTGTAGCCTGTCTCAGTCGTAATGCTCAAGACAAAGCTATAGATCTAGATTATGAGCGCATTAGTACTAGTGAATACCCCATATACTCAGGGATTATCAAAGCCGTCCTATACATTAAGCCAGCTAACTACCTAATTTACTGTTCCCCACCAGTTAAACCGCTCTATCATTTTATCTGACTGGATTTTGAGGCTTTGTGTTCCAGCTCACTGGCCTTTTTAGGCCAGTGAGGGCAACATACCATTTGCCGAGCCCAGGTCAATGGAAAGCCGTTGTTGCAGCAATCGGCCACACTCTTACGGTGGCATCACTCCCTGAACTCACTAAGGTTTGACTATCAGGACTAAATTGGATGGATTGCACTGACTTGGTATGTCCAACCAAATTCTTGAGGGGCTGACCGGATACGGGATGCCAGACTTTAATGGTGCGATCGTAACTCCCACTGGCTAATTTACGGCCATCTGGACTGAAGGCAACGGATAAGACAGGTGCATCATGCCCCTGTAGGGTATGCAGGAGTTTTCCTTGGGAAAGGTGCCATACTTTCATGCTCTGGTCTTCACTGCCACTTGCCAGTAAAGCACCATCGGGACTAAAGGAGACCGATTGCACCGCTCCCTGATGCCCCTCTAGAGCAACACTCGGGGACAGACTATCCCGTTGCCAGAACCTGACGACACCATCCCGACTTCCTCCAGCTAAAACCTGACCATCGGGACTAAAGGCGAGGGATAAGACGACCGTAGAAGCTTTCTTAACTTGCAATTGACGGCCCGATTTCAGATCCCAGAGCCTGATGGTTTTATCGGCAGCACTGGCAGCCAAGGATTTGCCGTCTATACTAAGAGCAATCGCAGTAACGTCATCTGCGGCATCTTCTAAAGTATGTAAATGTTTACCCGTTTGTAGGTCCCATAAACTAATCCGGTTATCCCAGCTACCGCTGACGAGTGTTTGGCCATCAGCACTGATCGTTAAGGATGAGATAGCATCTTCATGGGCTTGCAGGGTTTGGCGCAAGTTACCAATACGCAAATTCCATAGCTCAACCTTGCCATCATAGCGGCCACTGGCCAAGGTTTCACCATCGGGACTGAGTGCGATCGCATAGATCCATACACTCTGATTTTTCAATGTTTGAAGCGTCTTGTGAATGGTTGACATGGATTCAGACGGCACAGCTGGATAAGCAACCGTTCGACCCAGTTGTTCATGGGCTTTTAGGGCATATAAAGTGGCTGCAGTAGAGAGCAAAAGAAACATAACCCAGTTGCGTTTTTGAGTAGATTTAGCCATCTTGCCTTTCCTAGTGAGTACTTGAGGGTGATTGAGCGATGGTGAAGAACCATCAGCTAGTCTTTTTTGGAGGCTGTTGCCTCTGGTGCTTTCGATTGAGACGATTGCGCTTTCGATTTATCAAGGACATAGTTTTCGCGAATAACTCGAATCACAAATAAAGCCGTAATTATTCCAGTTATCAATAGAGAAGGAGGAGTAACCCAAGTCCAATGCCCCCACATTTTGTCGATCACATGCCACAGCAACAAGAACATTGCTAAATAAGTTAACTTGTGAAGTTTTTTCCAGCTTTTTTTGAGCTTTTTTACACTCCAGTCATTAGAGGTAATCGCTAATAGAGTAAATATGAGAAAAGTAAAAATACCTTGACAGTAAATCCAGTAAGTTTGGATATCTAGAAAGTCAAGTTCTCTCTTAGAGACCATCCAGTAGCCATGGATAACAGACAGTAAAAAGGCAATAATTCCGAGCAGTCGACGCTGAATTAGTAATTTTTTAGGAATACCTGTTGTTTTCGTAGATGGAAATACAACCCTTAAGATGGTGGGTAATAGAGTGACGACATACAGCAGAGCAGCACTAAACCCAGCCCAGTTAGCAAGAGGGGGATAATCAAGCCTAAACATAGAACTCATTGCGTGAAGAGGTCAGTAAAATTGATGCTTTTCACCTTCTAGTTACATAATTGAAGGTTATAAAAGAGGATAAATTGATTTAAAACAATAAAAAAGAAAAGTAATCAACAAAGATAAAATCAATATCATTTACCTGATTGATTGTTTAGTTTTCGATGAAAATAGTTTGAAGACAATTAAATAAGACTGTTAAAAATAAATTTAAATCAGTTCCTAAAATGTATCGGCCATACCATAAGATCGAATTGATTAGTCTTCTTATCTATCTGAATTGAATAAGTAAAATACGCAAATTCTTTAAAACTTCTTGTGATAATTTTTTTAGTAGATCATTTATCTGTATTTCTCTACCAAAGATTACCGTCTTAATAAAAATTTTATGTTTTCTGCAATTTAGTCAGTTGATGTTTGAGAATTTGAGGCTTCCAAAAAAAACTTGGTTAATAGGTTATTATCGTCAAACAATAATCTCAAAGAGAGATTTATCAGTCCTGAATCTAGGAGAATGCGTGAAAAGTGAACAGCGTCTCAGAGTTCAGGCCACCCGCCTGACCATGAGTTGAATCATGCAGATATAAATCATCGCCTCTGACGAATTGGTTAATCGCTCGTAATCTTTTATAGGTGGGCCACTACTAGAGAGCCATACTGACTCGTGAGTAGGAGGATTGCGATTATCTTAGTCCCAAGCGTTTCGATGCTTATAGAAATGAGTGAGGCCACTGTCTACGCTGTGATGACTCGCGTAATGCTAAGGCGATTGACTGCCTAGAGATTCATTGTATAAATGACCTCCTAGCCCCAGCGCCCCACTAGCTGATAAATCAACTCTCTTAAAGCCAAGAGATCAGCCATTAGGAAACCAAAGTCTCTAATTTTGCCAGAACCTCGTCAATAACATCATCGGGGGATCGTTCAACAAAAATAGCACCCCGAGAGATGCAATCGATTGATTTAATTTGATTCACAAGCACAACTCCCCGAATTTTCATTGGAGGGGTTAATTCAACTTCAAAAGGCCAACCCTTCTGGCGACTCGTGATTGGGCAAACCAAGATTAAGGTAGAAACTTTATTGTAAGCCGCAGGAGAAATGATGAAAGCAGGGCGGTAAACCTGTTCTCGTCCAGATTGAGGTTTAAATTGGAGATTAAAGATGTCTCCTCTGTCTGGAATAGTGCCACCAATTTTACCAAACCTTATCTCCTTCAGGTTCACACCAGTCTACTTCCTGGTGCTGTAAATCAGGAGATACACCTTGGAGAAGTTCCTGTAGAGAATAAGTAGGTCTCACTGGAGACAAGACAATCTTATTGCCTTCTGTGGAAATGGAAATGGTTTTCCCTGCTTTTGATCAGTTTTTCAGCTAGGTCATTGTTGGGTAAATTCCATAAAAAAGAACTGAGCCCTGCTAGTGCAAGGCTCAGAACAGTCAACAACCAATGAAACTTAGATATTAACGACTTCGCCAGAGGCTTGCAGTCGAGCACGGGCGCGTTTGAAGTCACGTTGGGCTTCATAACGCTCTTGCTTATCTCCGCTTTGCTCGGATTGATCTAATCGAGCTTGGGCGGCCGATAGAGTGGAACGGGCTTCTTCTCGATCAATGGTGTCACCGCGCTCAGCACCGTTCACCAAGATCACCACTTCATCGTTTTCAACTTCAACAAAGCCACCCATCAGAGCGATGGAAACCCAGTCTTTCCCAGGGCGAACCCGCATGACCCCGACATCAAGGGCCGAGAGTAAGGGTGCGTGACCGGATAGGATACCGAGTTGCCCCGTGGTGCTGGGCAGAATGACTTCTTCAGCCGCAGAGTCCCAAACCGTTTTGTCGGCAGCAATGACTCGTACTGTTAGTGACATAATGCCTCCTTACTTGCCTTCGGCTTTCATTTTTTCAGCTTTGGCAATGGCTTCATCAATATCACCCACCAGGTAGAACGCTTGCTCTGGTAAATCATCTAGCTCACCACCGAGGATCTTTTGGAAACCAGCGATGGTCTTTTCGAGAGAGACATACTTACCAGGGGAACCCGTGAAGACCTCAGCCACGAAGAAGGGCTGAGAAAGGAAACGCTCAATCTTACGGGCACGGGCCACCACTAAGCGATCATCTTCAGACAATTCATCCAAACCGAGAATGGCGATGATGTCTTGGAGTTCCTTGTAGCGCTGCAGAGTAGACTGTACTGCTCGAGCGGTAGCATAGTGCTCGTCAGAGACGATGCCGGGCTGCAACATCGTAGAGGCAGAATCCAAGGGATCCACAGCGGGGTAAATCCCTTTAGACGCCAAACCACGAGACAACACGGTGGTTCCATCTAGGTGAGCAAATGTGGTGGCTGGAGCGGGGTCAGTCAAGTCGTCCGCAGGCACATACACCGCTTGAATAGAGGTAATCGATCCTTCGGTAGTGGAGGTAATACGCTCTTGCAGGTCACCCACGTCCGTACCTAGGGTCGGCTGATATCCCACCGCAGAAGGCATCCGTCCGAGTAGCGCCGATACTTCAGAACCGGCTTGCACAAAGCGGAAAATGTTATCGATAAACAACAGCACGTCTTGCTTGTTGACATCACGGAAATACTCAGCCATGGTCAACGCAGACAGACCCACGCGCATTCTGGCTCCGGGGGGTTCGTTCATCTGACCGTAACACAAGGCAATCTTAGAATCGTTGAGGTTGTCCTTGTTAATCACGCCGGATTCGATCATTTCATTGTAGAGGTCGTTCCCTTCACGGGTTCGTTCACCCACACCACCGAACACAGACACACCACCGTGGTTGGTAGCAATGTTGTTGATCAATTCCATCATGATCACGGTTTTGCCCACACCCGCACCACCGAAGAGGCCAATCTTGCCGCCTCGACGATAGGGAGTGAGAAGGTCAATCACCTTGATGCCCGTTTCAAACACAGAAGGCTTGGTTTCCAAGTCTGTGAGTTTAGGCGCTGGGCGGTGAATGGGGAAGGTTTCGTCGGTACCGACATCTCCTTTGTTGTCTACGGGCTCGCCCAAGACGTTAAAGATACGACCCAGGGTGGCTTTACCTACAGGCACGTTAATGGGGGCACCCGTATCGGTAACTTCCATGCCCCGAACGAGACCGTCCGTAGAACTCATGGACACAGCGCGAACTTGGTTGTCGCCTAATAGCTGCTGGACTTCGCAAGTTACGGAAACATCGTCTCCGGCAGCATTCTTACCTGTTGCCTTCAAGGCGTTATAAATCTTGGGCAGCTTCCCACTGGGGAATTCAACGTCCAAAACAGGACCAATAATTTGAGAAATGTAACCAGTATTCTTATTCGTGGTGGTGACCATGCTCACGCCTACTCTAGTTGTGATGACTGTTATAACTGCTTTTACGCGCAGCTCAGACGTATGATTTCGCCATTTCTAAACCTATCATTTAAGGGACTCAACGTAAACTTTCTTTTCGGAATCCTAAATTTATCGTTGAGTATTTATCCTCATCTTCTATCTGGGTCGGATTTGAAGGTCAAAACGTTACTGCCCAGGCTGAAGCACTGGTCTAACAGGATTGTCAGCAAAAATACTTTTGAGTGCATCCAGTACAGGGATATCTTGCTTTCTCAAAGTTGAAATATAACCGCGAATGCGGCAGAACTGCTGGGCACCTGCCAAGGAGCGAAAACATCCCGATATCTTCTGCTTCAACTTCATCATGCGGATATCGCGCTCAGCCTGATTGTTATCAAAAGGCACCTGAAAATCATACATAAACGCCAAGACAGCAGCTTGGTGCTTTCGAAGTCGGTCGAGCAAGTTTTTGGGTGTACTCTGCTTCTGCTTGCCTCGTTTCTTGGGTGCATTTTCATCGACGGTTGGCATTGGATTATGCTTGAATCCATCGGCTAACACTTGGCGATACCGCTGCTCAAACGCCTCGACTTGTCTCGCATCGAGAACGCTTAAGTGTTCAGCTTTTGCCCGCTCTACCTCAGCTTTGATATCTAGCAGCAGTGAGATCATCTCCTCAGCCCAAGGTTGTTTGTAGCGTTCAACAATAAATCGGAGTTCGCGCAAATGATGGGCATTGCATAAGCTATGCGTACAACCATAGCGGGCATAGCTCTTCCAACCATCATGAATACTCGTGCCCGTAAAGTTTGGCAGAATATCCATTTCGTCCATCGCTGCTGTGCCGCGTTTGGCATGGACAAAGTAGTAGGTTAATCCACTCGTACAAGCGACATGCAGCCACCACAACTTGCTGTTGACTCGCAACCCCGTCTCGTCAAAATGTCCCACAGCTGCTTGCTCAATAGCGTCTTTGATCTGGGCTTCAATCGGTTCTAATTGCTGGGCACAGGTTGTACGGGTGTTGCACAGGGTTCCTTCAGAAACCTGACAACCCAAGAGGTCTTTAAGCAGTTCACGGGTGCGCTCAAACGGCAACAGTTGAGCCTCCATCAAATACACCATCAAGCCTTTGAGATTACTGCCATACTGAACCACATTGGTGACATCGCTGGGGAATTTACCCCGGTTCAAGGTTTGACAGTGCTCACAATATTTGACTTCTGCTTGATGCTCGATGACCTGTAATGACAAGGAGGGCAGCTCATGAACCTGGCGCAGTTCATACTCAAGGACGGCGACCTCTGTTAACGAGGCACCACAGCCTTGACATTGAGTGACTGGATGTAACACTACGGCATCGACGGTTTCACGCCATTCCAAGGTACTACCGGGATGGCCTTTTTGACCCCCACTTTTACGCTTACTCTTACCCCGTAGACTTTTGGTCCGCTTCCCAAAGCCATCGCTTGAGGGTGGTTTACTACTGTTCCGACTATCTTTGCCAAGATGCTCTTCTAGTCGCTCTATCCGTTTAATAAGAAGGGTGACCAGCTCAACAACTGCATCCTCTCCTTGATGGTAGATTGCTCGAATATCAGATTCACTAATTTTCTGGTCAGAGACTTTCTTGTTCAACGAATGAGTACGGATTGACTGCTGGTGTGCTTAAAACATAGTCTCAGATAGAGTTATACCTTCATTCTCAACACAATGATTTAAGCCTGGGCAGTAACGTCAAAACTTAACCTACCAAACCGGATAGAGCTACACCCTTTCAGTTCGGATGGGCTCCGGTGTCCCTTGATTCCATAAAGTCTCAAAAGCAATGTTAAGCATTTCCCCTAACCCTGGATGAGTAATGCTTAGTGCCGTAAAGCTGGGCGTTCCCGATAAAGGATCTTGCAAAGATAGCAACGTAATCCGCTGGTCGAACAGCTGCATTTTGAAGGGCACCTTTTCCACGAAGCGGACATGCTGTCCCCAGTCTTGACACTGACGAATAAAGTCCTGGCTACTAGGATCTTGCCAGATGTTGTGTTCATAGATGGTGCGGTAGCAAACGCCGCGCTGTAGTGGATCTTTGACAAGGTTGAGGCCATCTTCATGACTCAGTAAAGACGGATAGGTGAAGAAGACGCTGATCGACGATTGAGTGGATTGGGAAAGTTTGGCCCCACAATCTACAATGCGGTTGGGTTCGGATAAGACATCAATATAGGCCAACGGATCTTGAGTGTTGTGGCCTTTGGTATAGAGCGGGGAAAGGGCGGCAACCGCACGGTGAGTTTGCTGTTCTTGGCGCTGAAGTTCAGCAGAGAATTGCTTTTGTTTTTCTTGCAGCAGGGTGGGTAAGGCCTGGGACGGCTCCACGGCCTGGAAGATCCGCTGTCGGCCGGAATGACGTTCAAGACAGAGACCGCGATCGCACAATGATGCCAAGACATCATAAATCCGCTGCCGAGGCACTTGAGCACGGGTCGCAATCTGCGCAGGGGTAAAGTCCTGCCGATCCATCAGGGCTAGATAGACTGCGGCCTGATAGCGAGTTAACCCCAAATCTACGAGGTTTTCCAAGAACTGGGCATCGCTCATTAGATGACACCACTAAAGAGTGGTGCTATTTTAAAGTTCATCCTGAACCTTTTGCAAGTGCTGTACCATGACACTCCTCACTCAACTGGATTCATCGACCACGGTTTCTGCTCCAGCATTTCTGCCCATCGCCTTTTTTGAAGGCGAGTTCTGCCCTTTCCCTGAAGCTCAACTTTCAATTGCGACTCACGCGCTTCACTATGGCACTTCAGTTTTGGGTGGGATTCGCGGAATCCCTTCTCCTAGTGACTCCAACCAGATTTTGATGTTTCGCCTAGCGGATCACTGTCGGCGATTGAGCCAAAGTGCTAAATATCTGAATACCAATATTGACCCCATCGAACTTGAAGCAACCTTTATTGAGTTTGTGCGATGTAACCAGCCCCAAACAACCTTCTATATCCGACCGTTGATCTATACCTCCAGCCTGGGCATTGCACCTCGACTCCATGATGTCAGTAAAGACCTATTGATCTATGGCCTAGAAATGGGAGATTACTTGCACCAAGGCGGTGTGCGGTGTCGAATCAGCTCTTGGCTGCGACAAGAAGATCGCAGTCAGCCCCTACGAGGCAAGTCGAGTGCTGCGTATATTGCTTCAGCCCTAGCAAAAACGGAAGCAGTTGCTTCAGGGTTTGATGAAGCGATTTTGATGAATGCTCGGGGCAAAGTCAGCGAGGCATCAGCCATGAATCTGTTTCTAGTCAGAAATGGCCAATTGATCACCCCCAGCGTCGATCAAGACATTTTAGAAGGGATTACTCGAGCCAGTGTGATGGCGCTAGCCACCGATTTAGATATTCCAATTATTGAACGTCCTGTTGATAAGTCTGAACTCTTTATTGCAGATGAAGTGTTCCTTTGTGGCACAGCAGCCCAGATTTCACCAGTGTTGGAAATTGAGACCTACCTTCTCCCGGAACACCGTCCGGTGACTGAGCAGTTACGTGAATTACTGAAAAAGGTAATGTTGGGCTCAGAACAGCACTATTCAGAATGGCTGACCAGGGTTCATATCGGCTCTGCTTAGTATTTAGCCAGAGTCAGTGTACGGCCTTAACTGTCTACAGCTTGAAACTTTCATTGGCAGGTGTCAGAAGGGCTTGGTGTTGTGGGGCATATTGAAAGCCAATCATCCGATTCAACCTCAGCTCTTTTAACTCCTGAGCAATCGGATGATCACCCAAATCTAGTTGGGCATCTCTTGACCTTTGGCTCTGACATTGAAGTCGTTCACTGATGATCAGTTCACTCGATAGCATATATCCACCCCTGACTGTAATCGGCTGGATACGAGAACGCTGGGCATCCTGAAGTTCTCCTGCTCGCCCCCTCAACGTAAGGATATGTTGCTCACCTTCCTGAAGATGACACGAAGTCCAGCTCCCATCCTTCTCAAACACGATCTTTGCCAAAAATTTGGGATAGCCGGCAAATTCAATCCCAGCTTTAAGGGCAATATCGGTAGTAACGGGCAGATGGCGGATATAAACCTGTGGAATGGTAGGAACTGGGTTGAGCGTTCCAGTAAAAAGAGGTGAAGGGTGATCCAAGGTCATTGGAATCCCAAGAGACACCTCATTGTACGGACCAATATCACAATCTCGATATTCTAAAGCCGAAATAGTAAGCACAGAGTGCCAGGGAGTGACCCTTAGGGGTTGAATTCTGGGTGACGGTAACAACTTCCTCAGCCTATTCACTGCAACCAGGAACTGAATAGAAAGCGTCGAAGCATCGTAATAAAAGACTGGCAGGTTAATCGTACCGCCTGCCCATGGAGCCTTCGCTTGGCGAATTTCGCTAAAAAAGTCTGAGCTGGATAGTCCACTCATTTCGGCATCTCAAGATCAATTGTGTTTGCCCACACTCATCCCCCCCTTAATGAGGCTCCAAATTCACCCAGTCACCCTTTACGAAAGAATACCTGCTCAGATCAGACATTAGCTATCAGTGATGAGAATGCCAGTAATCGCAGTATTGCCCATTGCCGTATTGTTGGCATCAGGGTCCATCAGGTACACTCCATCTATCTGAGCCTGATTGAGGTTAATCTCGATCAGGTCAGTCTGCAACATGCGAGTCCCCTCAAAATGGGTGCCTTGGAGTTTGGCATTCCTAAGCATGGCATTTCGAAGATCTCCATGACTGAAGTTCACTCGCATCAGGTTGGCACTGTCTAAAATGGTGCCTCTTAAATTTGCACCCCCCAGATTGGCACAATACAGCATGGCATTACTGAGGTTAGCCCCACTCAGATTTGCTCCACTTAGATTGGCACCAAATAAGTTTGCACCTTTGAGATTTGCACCTCTAAGATCAGCTCGATATAGGCAGGCTGCGCGCAAATCTGCTCGAAACAGTTTGGCCTTGCGAAGATCTGCACTAGCGAAATTTGCACCGCGAAGCAGTGCATTACTGAGATTGGCTTTAAACAAATTAATCGGAGTGGTTGGATTTTGAAGCCGCCAATCATTCCAAGTATCCGATCCCCTCAACAGCATCTTTAATAGGTTTTCGGTCCCCGAGATGGAACCTCCCTTATTATTTGTCATCGTCTGCAAACCCTAGGAATTATTTAGTATCGAGATAAATACTTCTTTCAATATACCCTGCACTTTTAAAAGTCTTTCTCCAGCGCTAAGGGCTAGAAGCCTTGCTGGGCAAAGGCAAACACATCTTTTGGCGAAAAAGAATGAATAAAGTTGAGGTCTAGCGGATAGGACAATCTTTCTTAAACGAATAAAGTCTGCCCCAGGAATATGCCGTCTTCTGCGCTAAAGCGACCTCAAAATGGACGTTTATTTATTCCCTAAAACATTGAACAAAGGTAACGATATGCTAATAAATTCCATGTATTTCCCAGATAAGGTTTGAACCATGAAACTGGTCATGTTCGATATTGACGGCACTCTAACCGCGTCCAATGACCTTGATGACCTGGCCTTTGTTCAAACGGTGCAAGATATTTTTGGAATTAGGGATATCTCTGAAGATTGGGCCACCTATACCCATGTCACGGATGCCTGTATTCTCCGGGAAATCTGTGAACGACAGATAGGACGTATACCTAATTCTGAGGAAATCGCGCTCTTTCAAAAACAATTGCTGCAGCGACTTGCCCAAGGTGCCGTTCGGGAGGGAGGTGTTTTCCCCATTGCTGGAGCTGATGCCCTATTGGAGCAGTTGCAAGCGTCCCCAGACTATCAATTCTGCTATGCAGGCGGCGCTTGGACTGCATCGGTTCAGTTTAAGCTGCAGTCGGCAGAGTTACCCTTTGCAGACATTCCCCATGCCTTTGCGGACGATCACGATTCACGAGAAGGCATTTGTCAGATTGCCCTAGACCGTGCCCAAGCGACTTACCAACAGATTTTTACCCATGTGATCTATGTGGGGGATGGCATTTGGGATGTGAGAGCCTCGAAAAACTTAGGATATCCCTTTATTGGCATTGCGACTGGTGAAGATGCCCAACGGCTTAAAGCCGAAGGGGCACCAGTGGTACTCCCCCATTATGAAGATCTGCAGGCATTTTGGGATGCGTTGGTTGCGATCGCACCTTAGTTTCACCCCGCCATCGACTCCCAATTATGGCTCGTGGCAAATCGACAAAACTGTTCAACCACCTCAGAACACTGAAGCCGCCACTTAATACCAACTCGCCGCTGAAAGTCAATATCGACCACTGGCAGATAAACAATGTCCGTCAGCCCCCGCCAAAAGGGCATCACACTCAGCCCCAGCCCAGCTTTGACCAAGGAAATCACCCACTCCTCGTGACTAGCTCGATACACGACTTGGGGACAGATTTTTTGAGCCTCTAGCAGTTGACACTCTTGCTTAAAAAATTCACAGTTCACTCGATCGATATAGGGTTGACCATCGAGTTCAGCCAACCGCACCGAAGTTCGCTGTGCCAAGGGATGACGGACCGGAACGGCGAGCAGCAAAGGTTGAGTAAATAAAAGGGTTGAGGTTTGGGCATCATCCTGTGGTCCCAACACCGTAATTGCCACATCAATTTCGCCCTGGGTAAGTTTGTCTTGTAACGCATCAGCAGGATGGTCATACAGTTCCAAGGTCACATGAGGGTACTGTTGCTGAAAACTATGGACCAACTCGGCTAGCTCACTCACCCGCAAGGTACTCAGCACCCCTACCTTCAGCGTCGGTCGATCATTAAAGCCCTTGAGTTCATGGAGAGCCGCTTGGTACTGAGCCATAATCACCGTGGCCCGCTCCTTAAAGGCTTGTCCCGCTGCGGTTAGAACCGTCCGCCGTCCACCCCGCTCGAACAAAGCCACCCCTAGCTCCTGCTCTAGCTTTTTAATTCCTGCTGATAGAGACGGCTGAGAAAGATAAAGTCGCTCTGCCGCCCGCGAAAAGGTACCCGTTTCAGCAATGGTTAGAAAATATCGAACTTGGTAGAGATCCATATATAGAAAATATCTATAGATTCAATACTAAAAATAGTCTTGCTCTATACTTTAACCTACTCCAGGATAGAGACAGCTAATCGAAACTGCTATTCACACCCTCTACCCAGGACTAATCCGATGATGACTTTCGCTCAATCCACTTCCCCCAAATTACTGATGGGCCATACAGCCCCACCCTTAGTGGTTCAGACCTTGGATCACGGGCTGTGGCGGTTGGCCGATCAAACCCCTGAGCACTATACGATGGTGGTTTTCTATCGCGGGCTCCATTGCCCCGTCTGTGAGCAATACCTGACGGAACTCGACCAAAAGCTGTCAGCCTTTGCCCAACTCGGCGTCCAGGTGATTGCCTTGAGTGGTGATGGCATAGACAAAACCCAGCAACTCAAAGCCCAGGCAAACCTCCAACAGCTATCCCTCGGTTATGGCTTAACTCCCGAGCAAATGCGGGATTGGGGCCTATACCTGAGTCAAGGCCATTTTGAACAGGAGCCAGCGCTGTTTAGTGAACCCGCTGTGTTTCTGATTCAGCCAGATGGTCGGTTGTACTTCGCCAATATTGGCACCCATCCCTTCTCTCGCATCGATTTCGATTCTCTGTTGGCTGGCTTAGCCTACGTCATTCCCAATAACTATCCTTTACGAGGTACAGCGTAAAGCAATCTGTCCCTTATCTATCTGCAAACGTTTAATCATCTTAAGGAGCGCATTATGAACTCTGCCCTTTTCTATCTGGCTGCCAGCGGTATGCTCTGTGTACTGCTGTGGGTTCCCTATATTCTCAATCGCGCTTTTGTCTGGGGCATTCCGGCCTTTGCCAGTAACTATCCCACCCGAAAATTCCCCGCAGAATCCCCCGATATTCCAGTCTGGGCCCAACGAGCCCAACGCACTCATCTGAATATGGTGGAGACCCTACCCGCATTTGCCGCCGTTGTGATTGCAGCCCATTTAACCGAGGCCAATCCTGGTGTGATTACAGCTTGGGCTGCCACGTTCTTCTGGGCACGAGTGATGCATGCCAGCGTATATATCCTAGGGGTTCCTTACTTGCGAACTCCCACCTACTTAGTTTCTTGGGCAGCTGTGCTGATGATTGGGGCTCAGGTCGTTTTCTAACCGTCTTTCAATAGATGCACATCAAAATGTGTAGCCCCCACGGATTGAGGGCTACACATTCAAAACAATAAGACACTGATGCTGGCAAGTTTCAGTTCAGCATAAAAGTGAATCGAATTAATTTAAGACGTCAGATCTACTGACCGACATCCTGCCAGAGAGTCCCTTCATGGGGGACAACGCCTTCGTGAACCACTGCGTTAGCATTCGCAGTATTTTCTTGAAGAGAAGAGCGCGTTAAGGTGTAACCCACAACAAAGGCAGAAAAGCCAACAGCCAGAATCGAGAAAGCGGCAAGGGAAGCGCCAAGGATTCGATCAGACGAGGAAGACTGGGTATGCGAATACATCTCTTTAAAGCCCAAGATTGAATATTTCAATCTTTATTTTCTCAGCTTATTCCGTATAAATCGATACCCTTTATAAAAGTTTTACTCTTCTGGGACTTGGCTAATTTGAAAAGGCTGAATGAACTGATCTGTTAAGGACAAAGGCAAATCGGTATTATGTGATACAAAACCATGCCCAATTCCGGCAAAAAATCCGATCAAAGTAGCATAAATTAAAGGTGATCTGCTGTTCATACGGGATGTCGAGAAGTGGAAGAAACAAATAGAAAGCCTATAAAGGCCAGCCATCACCACTGCTAAATCTTGGGCTTTTGAAATGCATTGGATAGAAGCTCAAACTTACTGATCACAGCAGGTTTGTTCGTTATGTTACTTAATTTAGCAATTCTTAGTAGAGGGATTCTGTAACGGTTCTTACGGTTTGATAGTTTCAATGGCAATACTATGCGGAAAATGCAATTTAATAATTCAAAAATTGCATTTTCTAGAAATTGAAATTATTTTCAAGTTAATTATTCTGATCCATTTAAGAATCTAGATTGACTGAAATTTTTAAGATTCCAGCACTACCATCTTTGCCATTTTTATCCTGAATTTTTTGCGTTTCTGTTCGCGACCTCGCCTGGGCCAGCAGCTTGTACGTCCCTGGTTGAGTTGGCTTCCAGAGATATCGCCAGAGGGTCCATTCATGGGGAGAGCTGGGCTGGTTGATTTCAGCTTCCGTCCAAGTCTGCCCATTATCCGTACTAATTCTGACCCATTCCATGGGCTGGGCCTGGTCAATCGCCACCCCCGCAATGGTAACTCCTCTCTGCCATCCGTCCTCTCCTGTACGAGGTAGATCGACATGGTAGTTTTTATTCCAGACTTTCTCCTCTTGGACCTGCTGAGTGATGGCATGGGTGGCAATTTTGGCAGTATTCGACCAGCCCTGACGTTCCCAATATCCTTTTTTGGGGGTAGCAATCGCCTCAATCTCCGTTAGCCATTTCGGTTGCTTTTGGCCATACCGGCCCGGAATGATAATCCGCAGAGGAAAGCCATGGGCTTTCGTTAGGGGTTTCCCATTCATCCGATGCACGAGCTGTACATCTGGTCTCATCAAATCGGCAATGGGCAAAGTCGTCTCATAGGAGTCAGCCGCATGAAGCATAAACTCAACAGCCTTATCCTGTATCCTCACTTGTTTAAGAAAGGGCAATAATGGCGTCCCCGTCCATAGGGCATTGCCGATTTGCTTTCCTCCAGTACGATTGCCAATGCACTCCATCGTTAAATAGAACTCCGTTTGGGGAGCCGCTAGAATATCGGCAAATTTTAGGGTCAGCGGTTGTTCCACCAGCCCTGTCAACTGCAGCTGCCATGTGTCCAGATTGACGTCTGGAGGGGATGCATAGGATTGCACATAAAACTCACCAACTGGAGTTATTCGATGATCCGGTAAGGGCCGCTCAAATTGACGTAGATCAGCAGAGAACAAAAGGTGCAAGTGCTGATGGTTTACACATCCTGGTAGGAATGTTGCACATATCCCACCGGATGCTTGCAAAAGTCGCTTTAATACCTGACGTCGTTTCATACGCTGCTGCCCCCTTCAATCCCTGATGATTCTATGCAATTGCCTGGCTCTAGCTTAAAGGAACAATCTAAGGACAACCTGAGAAAGTATAGTTGGCAAACCAAGGAATCAGGCTAGGGCGGGTAGTGGTTTGCATGGGAGCTTTCGCACTGACTTCATCTTTAATTTTGGCATGTTCAGATTTAGTCCGTTGCTGCGATCGCACATTCCACTACAGGATAAGATGACAAACGATCAGTAGCTTGACAGGGTTCATTAATCCCTAAGCTCAAACGATTACAACCTATACATTCAAGCCCTATTCAATAGATCTTATTGGAGAGGACGCACCGCCAGGCGTTACCACGTCGGTTAGCCCCTTCGACAAAATACATTGGTACCTCTCGCTCAACATCGATCAGAAGCACTGGTGCATGTAAGACTTGTCTGTGGAGTAAGTCTTTTTGGGCAATTTATTAACAGATCATCTGCAATTCGGCGTTCTAAATACTTATTCGCTGCTCTATCACCATGAGCAAAGCGACCCGTAACACGTGACTCAGGTTGAGGTGCCGCTTGCTGAATATGAGCTGTTTTTTATCGAGAAGATATCAATGACAAGGTTCCGTTTTTCAGCCTTTGTACTCGTCATCCTCAGTGCCTCTTTAGGGGGCTGTTCATTTTTGAACCAAACTTCAGCAGGGGATAACAGTCGTGCAAACCTGGAATCATTTTGTGAGGAAGCAATTAACAAAGGCGAAAGGACCAATCGCCCCCAACCAGAAGCACCGATTATTCTAGGTACACGTCCTGAACAAGCCTGGGTCCGTCCAAGCTTCAAAGGTCCTGATGGGCGATTTGGTGCGGGAACGGCTTTCGTTGTGAGTCAAGATAATGCCGTTTTCTTACTAACGGCACACCATCTGTTTGGCCCAGCAGGAGGGTTAGACCGCGAATATGGATGGTCAGAAATGCCAAAACTCGTCTCTGGTGCTTCAGGAGAGAACCCTCTCGGCAAGGTTTCAGTCATCACAGGGAAAGCACTCCCGGTCAAGGGGGCTCGCGGCATGAAGGGAACTCAAGTAAATGCAGACCTCGCGATCTTTCCAGTCCAATCGGAAAGCCAAGTGCACGCTATGCCCCTTGCACAAACCCTGCCTCAAGTGGGTGATGACGTATGGCTAGTGGGTGAAGTCATCGGTAGCTCTGAATATCGGCATAAAGCTGTCGTGGATCAAGTTTCGAAGGAAGGCATATACTACCGTTTTGATAACAAGATTGAACTCCGGGCAACGAGTGGTGCCCCCATCGTGGATGCGAAGGGACAGGTCGTAGCGATGAATCTTGGCGGCGGAGAATATCAGGGGGCCATTATGGGGATTGGCAACCCAGCACCTGTTATGAACTGCCATTTACAGGCCGCTTGGCGCTGATAGATTGAACTATTGCCTAGGCAGAAACTGACCTAAATTGAACTTGGCGGATTACTTCGCAACTGTGGGGATCTGCTACAGGGACACTTCACTGCATGCTCTCGGTACATTAACGGTTTAAAGCCATGTCTTCATTAATTGGACATAGTCTAGCGGGGTTAACGGTGGGGGTTACCCATAAGCAATTCCACTTTCTAATAACCACCTGGACAAAGCTGCTGTGGATAGTCTGGTTAGTGGTTGTTGCGATCGCACCTGACTTTGATTACGTCGTCCCTTTCCTACATCCCAGTGCCCATGCAGGCTTGCGGATTACTCATTCCCTTTGTTATGCCCTGCTGTTACCCTCGCTCACGGTTATTGGTTTGAGGGTTTTGGGATGCGATCGCAAATCTCTCCTCAAGGGGGCGTAAGCACAGAATCGGGGATGTATGGCTCAAAGAAAAACGGGTCAAGGACAATAGATCCTGTACCCGAATCAAAAACTTGTCATGAGCCTAACATCGCAATTGCCAACCGTACTAGAGCATCACGAATTTCTAGAACAGGTCGAAGCACTCAAAGAATCACCCAGCCTGAGTCAGATGGTTTATATCGTTCTGCAAATGGGTTTGTATTTGGCTCGATGGCTTCTGGAGGATGAACTCTCACGGCGAGCAAAACAGTATTTGAATGGCCTAGGTGTAGCACCTGCGGAACCCGCTTGCACTCGAAGGGATGGGAATCTCGTCAGATGCAGACACTGGTGGGAAATATTTACTGAAAGCGACGGGTGGGTCGTTGTCCAAAAGGGTGTCCAGGTAGTCTATCAGCTCCTCTGGACCAATCCATTGGGATTACCTCTTACCAGCACAGCAGTAAAGAACTGGTGCGTCTAGGCTGCTTGTTAAGTCTATTTATGCCCTATGAACTGGCCAGTTGGATGCTGAGTCAGTGGAGTGGTTTATCCGTCAGTTCATCAAGCTTGTGGAATTGGGTGCAAGTCATGGGCAACAAAGCTTATCAGGAGCTAGAGGCTCAACTCAAAGCTCAAGCATCAGGTGAACAGGCTCCTAGTGAAGCGATTTCAGAGGTGTTGTCTGCTCTGCCTTTGGCCATTGCTGCTGACGGTGTGATGGTGCCCTTTCGCCCCACTCCGAAAACCCCCAAGGGAAAAATCCAGTGGCGAGAAGTTAAAGTCGCTATCTTAGCCCGCCTGGGAACACGGCTCACCCGAGCTAAAAAGAGTGTCCCCCAACTACTGCGTCGAAGACTGGTAGCAGTATTGGGCGATATCGACCAGTTCATCCCCTTACTGCAACTCGAAGCCCGCAAACAAGACTTTGAATCGGCCCCAAGCGTCATCTGGTTGAGTGATGGGGGGCGAGGCTTCTGGCGAGTCTACCGCACCTTGTTCTCTCACTGTGCTGTGGCAGTTCTCGATTTTTTCATGCAGCAGGCCATCTTGCACGAGCAACAAAAGTGATGTTTGGGGATGTTCGCTCTGCTCAAGCCCAAGCCTGGTTTCGGCGCTGGCGACACCAATTGCGACATGGGCAACACCTATTAGTATTGCGGTCCTTGACGATGTTGATTCACTCACAATTGTTTACGGGCAAATCTTTTACGACGTTGCTCCAGGTACAGGCTTATTTCCAGCGCCATCTGCGACACATCCAATATCGCCACTTTGAACAACTACAGATACCGCTGGGGTCAGGAATGGTCGAAAGTGCTTGTAAGTGGCTGATTCAACAGCGCTTTAAGGGGGTTGGTATGCGCTGGAGTGAGGATGGTTTCAATCATCTACTCATGCTGCGGCTTGCCTGGGTCAATCAACGGTTTGACTCCCTATTCCCAGGGGTAACCATTCCGAAGTCTAAGGCATCCCCGATCCATTAGCTACGCCCTCTCCTCAAGGCTACGGCACAATTGGCATTGGCAAGTTTATCCCATATGGGCTTAGACCTTTTGGTTGGCGTCACTGGTCTGCCCATCCTGTGGCCTTTCAGCAGCCATGTATTCAAGCTCCCTTTCGGTCTACTTCCGAGTGCGGGTAAACCCAGTCTGTCCAACTACTATTTCTACTACAACTTAGGTATTGAAATGGGCGTTCTGATTCCCTTAAGTTGCGGTTTACTTATCAGCCAATATAAAAGACTTTCTCTGTGTAGATGGGTCATCATTGGTCTACTGCTGACCGTATCCGCCTATTTCATGCATTGGGCCTATGGGTTAAGTCGCTAGCTGCCTTCTTTGAGTGCTGGCGATTTCACTCCCCCAATCAGCCACTACAATGCAAAGTTCCAATTCAGGTCAAGAATTTTCTGCTCCCTTTCCTCATGGAACTCCATCTTGTTGATCAGAATCCAGCTGTAGTCAAAGCTTGGCAAACCTCATTTGCCAATGTTGAGGGGGTATTTATTCACCCAGGAGATATCCTCTCGATCGCGGAGGATACGATTGTTTCCCCAGCCAATAGTTACGGATATATGGATGGCGGAATTGATCATTTATATATCAAGTTCTTCGGATTAAAAATACAGACAACACTGCAAAAGGCTATCGATAAAAGATCAGAAGGATATTTACCCATTGGTTGTGCTGAAATCATACAAACGGATCATCCTCGCATACCGTATATGATTGCTGCACCAACCATGGTGACGCCAGAAGCAATCCCATCGAAAAATTGTTTTTATTCAATGATGGCCATCTTGAATTTGGCTTCACAATATCCACAGATTTCGAAACTCTTCTGTCCAGGTCTGGGAACAGGCATCGGTTGTGTTAAACCCAAGCTTGCTGCCCAGGAGATGGTCATGGCTTACCGAAAGTGGCTACATCCTTCTTAAACTTGACAACCTTTAGTTCCATCGGAAGCGCTGCAAGGGATAAGATACTTGAGTGCTTCTTAAGCATTAAGAATATGACACAACTATTGCCTGTCAAAAAGATAATTTTCCTGACTCTTGGCCTTATCAGCATAAGTCAAGCTACCGGACAAAATCCCGCACCAGCGATAGCACAAAACGCTTCATTAATCCCTTCGGGGTCTACCCAAAAACAGGCTGATTTATTGCTTTATGGGGGGCCTCGAACCAGATCTCCATTAGTCCAATGGTATCTCGAAGAACTAGCCGTCTCCTATCAGTATATTTCTCTAGATATCCGGGGCCAGGAACAGCGGCAACCTGAATTTTTAGCCATCAATCCTATGGGAAAAGTTCCAGCAATGGTAGATGGAACTTTTAAATTATGGGAGTCTGGTGCCATTCTCCTGTATTTAACTGACAAATACGGAAAAGAGCCTCAATCTATCGAAGAAAGAGCCCTCTTAAACCAGTGGGTGATCTTCGCCAATGCCACCTTAGGACCAGGACTCTTTCGCGAAGATCGACGAGAACGGGAAATGCCCAGATTACTGGCACCTTTAAATGACATCGTTGAACAACAGCCCTTTATCCTTGGCTCTGAACTCAGTGCCGCAGATGTAGCGGTAGGTTCATACTTGTACTATGCCAAACTCGGGCTATCTCTAGATTTTAGCGACTATCCAGCAGTCGAGACCTATCTCAATCGCCTCTCAAAACGACCGGCATTTATCAAGACCATGGGGCAGCGATGAAATCGCACTAATCGGCACTGGCCATGAATCCCTCAGTGGTGGCTCACCTAATTTATTAGTGATTTAAGAGCTGGATCCGTAAAGTCATGGATACAGTATTCAGCTCCCGCCTGTTTCAGTTCCACTTCAGAGTGGGTGGTGAGGACACCCCAGCATCGCATTCCCGCATTTCGTGCTGCTTGCGTACCTGCGATCGCATCTTCAAATACCAAACATTGATCCGGTGAAACCCCCAATCGTTCTGCCACCAAAAGATAGCACTGTGGATCGGGTTTACCGCGTTCTACATCCGTTTCAATCACCTGGGCCGCAAAGAAGTCTCCAAGCTGGTCTTGAGTCATCAACAAATCCACATTTTCCCGACAAGCCGAAGTTCCCAAGCCTAACTTTAAACCTGAATTCTGAGCCTGTTGCAAGAATGGAATTAATCCTGGCATCCACTGAATCTCATCCTTAATCAGAGAGCGATAAACGGCTTCCTTCTCAGCCCCCCAACGCTGGATATCAGCGGCGGCAACCGGGCGTCCTAGTAATTCCGGCAATAGATCTTCATTCCGTTTGCCTCCCATTTGCTCTAAACGGTCTCGGCTAGCCACGGCTAATTCTGGAATCGTCGCACTATACTGCAGCCAAGCATCCAGATGGTAGGGCATCGTATCGCAAAGAACCCCATCCATATCGAAGATCAGAGCTTGCAAGGGCAATGCAGAATTTGCAACGGCTTGATTTTGAGTAGAAACAGACGCTTGTTCATTCATCGAGCAAAGGATCCAAAACTGAACACACCGTAGAAAACATGCTAACTTTTATAAAGTTTATTTAAGCATTCTGCCTGCCCCCTGCCCTATGACTTTGTCAAAACTCTTGTACTGGATCTATACCTTTATCCATCCAGTCCTGATGTGGACACTGTTTGGTATCTGTATCTATGCCATGACCTTAGGGCTGAAGGTTCGCACCACCCGCACCACCCCCGACAAAGATCTGCGCAAATCTCTGATTAAACAGCGCTTCAATGTCAAGCATCATCAAATTGGGGCAATCCTGTTATCAATTATGGTCCTCGGCTCCATTGGCGGAATGGGGGTTACCTATGTCAATAACGGCAAGCTGTTTGTAGGAGCCCACCTATTGGCAGGGCTGGGAATGACTGGGCTTGTAGCCATCTTGGCAAGTCTCACGCCTCTGATGCAGCGAGGCAATCAAACCGCTCGTGACGTCCATTTATGGCTGAGTGTATTGATTTTGGGCCTCTTCGGTTGGGAAGCGGTTACCGGCATGCAGATTGTGCAACGGATTATCGAACAGGGCTAGAAACCCTTACCGCAACGTAATATTGTTAACATAAGTTCACCTATCCACCATAGATATGACCTCTACAGCAAGTTCTAATCGTTGGCTCACGCTTTTATTCCAGTCCACCTCGGACACAACCGTTTGGTTCCAAGTAGCCTTGACGATTTTGCGGGTCGTCGTCAGCTTTTTCATGATTCACAATGGTGTGGATAAACTAGGCGATGTGGAGGGGTTTGCCACCAACGTGGTTGCCAATGGCATGGGCCTGCCTTTCCCTGTATTTCTCACCTACTGTTCTGCCTATGCCGAAATTATCGGGTCCATCCTGCTGATTTTAGGTCTATTGAGTCGCCCCGCAGCTTTGTCTTTGGTCTTCACCATGGTGATGGCGATTTACTTTCACATCAAAGTTGATGGCCTCCAAATTGGATCCTTTGAAACTGCCACCCTCTATGCCTGTTCCTTTCTCTTTTTCCTGGTCAATGGTGGCGGTCAATATTCTCTCGATGCTTTGATTAGCAATCAACTAGGCGGCTCTAAAGAGTAGTCCCAACTCTACCCAGTAAAGATTCAAAAAGCCCTCAGTTATCGACTACTGGGGGCTTTTTACCGCATTAACCCATACCTTCGGGTTTAGCCAAATTGAAGAAGCGGGTCAGTTTCGGCTCAAACAACAGTTTGACTGTCCCTACCGGGCCATTCCGGTGCTTGGCAATATTCAGTTCGCAGATACCTCGCTCAGGGCTATCAGGATCATAGTAGTCATCCCGATAGAGCAGCATAATCAAATCCGCATCCTGCTCAATAGAACCTGATTCCCGCAGATCCGACATTAACGGTCGCTTATTAGTCCGAGACTCCACACCCCGGCTCAACTGAGAGAGAGCAACCACGGGCACATTTAGTTCCCGAGCCAGTCCTTTCAGTGCCCGAGTAATCTTAGAAATTTCTTGCACCCGGCCATCTGAGGCATCACCTCCACCCATCAGCTGGAGATAATCTAAAAGAATCATACCTAAGCCTTCAGGATGTTCTGACTGCAGCCGCCGCGCATTCGACCGCAGTTCGGTAATGCTGGGGTTCGGGGCATCGTCAATATAAATTGAGAGCTGAGAGAGTTTACCAATCGCTCGGCTTAGGGGTTCCCACTGGGTCTGATTGATGCGTCCGGCCCGCAGGTAATTACTGTCGATGCCCGCTTCTCCGGCTAGCATCCGCTGGACGAGCTGCTCTTTGGACATCTCTAAACTGAAGATGGCAACGCCCAGATTATGAATTTCACAAATTTGTCGGGCAATTTGTAGGGCTAACGCTGTCTTACCCATGGCAGGACGACCGGCCACAATAATTAAATCCGACCGCTGGAAGCCCTGGGTCATGGCATCCAAATCGTAGAAGTTGCAGGATAAACCGGGTAAAACCTGCCCTAAAGATCGCTGTTCTAAATCAGCGAAGGTACTCGCCAAAATATCTTCTGTGGCGACTAGGCCTTGCCGCACCCGATCTTGCGTGACGTTAAAAATTTGCTGTTCTGCTTCGTCCAGGACCGTTTCTAAGGTCTTGGAGGTGTCGTAGGCCAATTGCATGACCTCCGTCGCCCCTTTGATCAATTGTCGCCGCAGAAACTTGTCTTTAATCAGAGCGGCATATTGATCGATATTAATAGCACTGACCGTACGGTCCACTAGCTGGGCTAGCTTACCTTGCCCACCGACTTTATCGAGGAGTTCATGATCCTGTAGCCAAGCGGTGACACACATCAAGTCAGTGGGACTGCCTTGACCATGCAGATTCAGTGCGGCGCGGTAAATTTCTTGATGAGCGCTGAGATAAAAGGTCTCAGGCCGAAGCAAATCTGCAACTCGGCCAATTGCTTCTGGGTCCAGCAGAATACCCCCCAGAATGGATTCCTCGGCTTCAACATTCTGAGGGGGTAAGCGATCGCTAGCGGGTTGGAAATCTAGCTCGTAAACCATAGGTATGCCAACAGGTAAATCCCTTTAGTTAGAGGATAATCTTACTCGGGAGGTGCCAGCACCCTAGCATTTATTCAGGAACAACTTCCACTTTGACGGTAGCAATGACTTCTGGGTGGAGCTTAATATCAACGGAGTAGGTTCCCAGCTTGCGGATATCAGGGATATCAATGCCCCGTTTGTCGATTTCGAAACCGCTGATATTGGCGATAAGTTCGGCAACGTCAGGAGAGGTTACCCGACCGAACAGCATATCTTCTTCGCCGGCCTTTTGTTCAATGCGGAAGGTGCCAATAGTTTGAAGGGCGACCTTTTGTTTTGCGGCCTCGTCCTTAATGCCTTCTAGACGCTTGAGTTCTTCGGCTTTGCGATGCTCAATCTGCTTGAGCACACCAGGAGTAGCTCGGTAAGCGATTCCTTTCGGAATTAAATAGTTGCGGGCATATCCAGGCGCAACTTCAACTAGGTCTCCTGAATAACCCAGTTTTCTAACATCTTCATTTAAAACGAGCTGAACGCGTTTTCCCATAGCCCTAAGTGCGTCGATACATAAATTTCAGTGAAAGCACTTGATCATACCTAACTTAGAGGTGCTTTGGCAATGTCAATTTTCGAGTGCCTAAGAACCCCTGATAGGTAGGGTTCGATAATCAGGTGATTTTAAAAATGGTTGCGTAGGTGCAATGTAGATGTGCTAGAATCCAAAACTGTTGACAAAGTAGGGGTCGGTGCCCGAGTGGTTAATGGGGGCGGACTGTAAATCCGCTGGCTACGCCTACGCTGGTTCAAATCCAGCCCGGCCCATTGTCTTCGATTTGCCCATGTGGCTCAGTGGTAGAGCACACCCTTGGTAAGGGTGAGGTCACCGGTTCAATCCCGGTCATGGGCTTTAACTAGAAAATTGGCAGCATTTCTCTAGAACGTTTCAATCTCGTGCGTTGAGGTGAGAATCATCACAATGCAGGACGCTGCTCTAATGAGAGATAATTTCCATCTCTTTAATTTTCTGACATCTATTGATAACAAAGCTAGCATGGCGATATTTAGAATCGTCTTGTTACCGAGTACACTCCACACCCTAATGGCATAATTCCTTACCAAAGAATACTCAAAGGCTGGTGAAGTCTACAACCTGGCTTGGATGAAGGCGATTAAGGCGGGCAGGTTAGCTCTGGCTACCAATGGCATCTCCTCAGTCATAAACAGTGCTGTCAATCTTTTCATACAGATCTAATCAATACATTTTTAATTTTGGCAATCGAGAGGTGGTTTTATGAAGCTTAATCAGCTTATCGCTGTCATGCAGTCCGTGAAAAAAAGAGCTGCAGACGAAAAGACAAAGATCTACAAACAGATTCAAAAACCTGAGCTATTTCAAGGTTTGTCACGGACCTACTCACCGAAGGATGAAGAAGGCCACGTCTATCCCCCCGAGTCTCAAAAGGTCACATATAAGGCGGGAGACTCGCTAGAAGCCTTTTCAAGGGCCTGCCAAGATTTATTTGACAGTGCTTTAACCCAAGATGAAGCCAATACCTCAGCAAGGGCCAACATCACCTTGGATGACGGTACAGTGATTGCGCCTGATGTCCCCGTTACATACTTGATGTTCCTAGACAAACAGTTGACTGATATCAGGACATTTATCAGCCATATCCCGATCTTGCCCATTGATGAAGACTGGGAATATGACTCTAACCGAGGGTTTTATGTCACTCGCCCTCGCGAAACCACTAAGACCAAGAAGGTACAAGAATTTGTGATCGCTGCTGAGGCAACCGAACATCACCCAGCCCAAGTCAAAGAGGTCACCAACGATGTAGTTGAAGGGACTTGGGCTTTGGTTAAGTTCTCTGGTGCTTTACCACAGTCAGAACTAGATGAAATGCGACTTCGACTGGATGCACTTCAAAAAGCTGTTATCAAAGCTAGAGAGGAAGCCAATAGCATCGAAATAACCCGAAGAACTATATCGAATAACATTTTTGACTATTTATTTGGGCAGCGTTAGATTGAACAAGAGCATAGATTTAGATTCAGTATCAAAAAAAGTGATTGGATGGTTCAAATCCTCCCTCTCGCATCCTTAAGCGAGAGTATGCTAATGGGTAAAGCAGCTTTTGATACATTAAGGCTAAAAAATTAAACTCAGTTTATTGCTCTAGTCTTAATCTAAAATCCACTCTTGTGAATCAACCAAAGCTCAACAACACATGGGATATACGAGTTCAACTCTCGTCCCGCTCCCCAAATCTTGAGCGGGTAGTTTAATGGCAAAACACCCTTGTATTAAGCTGATTGAGCTTTAATCGGACATAAACTAGTCACAAGTTAATGGCTCTAATGCATTGAACCCCGGCAGGCGGTATTTGCCGGGGTTTGTCTTTAGCCATACTCACATTCAGCGGTGGCATGATGACATGCCATCCCAATCTGGGTTAAGAGCATCTTCGAAACGCGTCCACGAATGCATAATCAAGGGTTAACGATAGTTTCGAACTTAGGTGCAATAAACTCCAAAGTATGCCCCCAATTTCAGTGGCAGCAGCCCAGGGCTGTTTTAAGTTAGCAGCGAAAAAATAATATCGACCCGATTAGCCAGCTTAGTCATCGCGGTTTTGAGGGATTGATAGTCGTTTAGCCGCAGGATATTAATCCCAATAGTTCTAAGCACTGACCAATTGAGCAGTGCTTGTTCATCTTCGAGTCGATAATCATCTTCGCCAAAAACAACATCCTTCGGCCAATGCAACCGATTTTCAATGCCCCAATGTTCTCGGACCAGAGATTGCCAATGCTGGGGTGAGGTGGCAGCTGAACTGATGTAATAGGCGGTATTGTGATACTCCTTTCCTTTGCGAGTACCCCATCGTTGGACACAAAGTACAGAGCGAATTGCTGTCCATTCTTGTAGGGCTATGCCGACAGGCTCATAAACCTGTATACACCGATGTTCATCTCGTCCTCTACTTTGGGCGGAGTGGATGTGCTCAGCCATGGGTTTAAGACACTCAAAGTAAGTCTGGAGGTGGTCGTAAAGTCTTCCCTGGTTGGATTTGACCGCCACGAGATAGTCATTACCCGAGGCCACAATCTTCTCAAGTGTTTTTTTGGGCGTGTAAGGCATCCATGGTAATCAGCAAGCCATCGAGTTGAAGGGTTTCCAACAGTGCCTGCACGACTTTGATTTCGCTATTATCCTCCTGAGTGAGGGCTTCGAGCTTGAGGGTGATGCCTGCTTCCACCGCAAATAAACTCACCAACCCTACAAAACGCTGCTTCCCCTTGGCATCTGTCAGCCCCTGACGAATCCGTTTGCCATCAATGGAGGCTGCATAATTATCGGGAGAGTGAGTCTGGGCTTTCGAGAGCATCCATGCTTCAAATTGGTGGCTCAACGCTTGGAAGTCAAGCCCCTTCATCACTCGACGAAAGGTACAGTGAGACGGGACTTCGAGGCTCTCAAGCCCCAATAGCTCACTTAAAGGCTGGCGATAATCGCTCACAAAGGTTTCTAACGGACGGTACCCTTGATATCCAGCAAGCATGCCCATCACCATCAATAGCAACAGCAGCCATAACGGATGAATACGGCCATGGGCACTGCGGAAATCCGGGACTTGCTTCAAAGTATCGATTAGATGGCTCATCGGTCTCTCTACTGTTGGTCAGTAGAACCATCCTATTTTTTCTAGGAGTAACGTAAAACAACCCTGGGCAGCAGCCTAATCAGAACCCTGAAATTCTTAGGAATTGATTACATCGCAAGATACTTATTTTTTACTAAAATTTCTCTTTAAAATATCGACAACCAGACTTTCCAGTTTACACAGCTAAACATAAATAGCGCCACTCTGTACTGCTATTATCAGTCAAAATTAGTTGATATAGATATTTTCACGAAGTGATAAATTAGCAAAAAAAGCTAGCCACACTTAGAACTAAGCAAACGAGTATTTATTTAGCTACACTCAAAGACAATTGCCATAAAATAGATAATTTTATCTAACTCTGGAAATCCAAGCTAGAGTATTTCTATCTGCTGATTACAACATAATCGTCGTCGCTTCATTCTCATCTAATAGAGATGAGCAACCATATTGAGTAATCTGCGAAAAATCAGCCAAGGAATCCTCTTTAGTTATGATCTGACTAGATGAATAAAAAACCGCCTTGACCACCCCTCCAAACAAAATTCGATCGCCATTCACTAGAGTATGTCTTTGAACACGGCTGCCATTGACAAAAACACCATTAAAGCTCGATTTGCCTTCAACCACCCCATCAATCAGTTCATATTGATAAGTTCCTTGACTTAAATCAGATATCTTCTCCACAGTGGCATGGATACGGGAAATCATATCATTGGCTACAACAATATCACTGGATGAATCTCGACCAATGGTGTACTTCCAGTTCATTAATGTGACTATTTTTTTAGGCTTTGTGTTAATAACAAGATAATGATGCTGCTTGAAGTGATGTGTTTGTTGATACATACTATTTCTGTATATGCATATCAAATACCTAAGATCTTTCTTGAGATACTTAATATAATTGTTGTTCTATTACAATAATTTCTAGGGATATTGAACGTGATTTATATCACATTTCCCCGCAAAAACTCTTAAGCCACCAAATATAGTCAGACCTCGCTTAAAAATAATTAATTTTATATTCGTTGTTAGAACTTAAAAAATTACTTAGACTAAAATCGTCAATTCAATATCTACAGAAATCCACCCAATTCTGGCCAAATCATAGTCAGAATTGAGCATGGTAACACTTAAGATAAACTGGCTTAAAAAATAACCCTGCATAGCTGCATTAACCTTGGCAGTTCATAAAGGAATCAATGTAACCCACAAATGCCAATCAAGAGACATGTCTGTCAATTATGGGCAGATTATCGTTGGGATTCTGACACCATACGTAAAATTTAGCTTTGGTCACTGGCTGTTGGAGGATCAGGCACTTCAGGAGGCGGTACCTTTTGCAGATAAGGTTCAATGGGCACCACAGTTGTCATTTTGTTGAGAATGGCCTCAATTTCGCTCAGATATTCACATTGAAATCGATCCTGGGTAGATAGAACCCGCCGCAGAGCATCCACCACAATCTTCTCGCAAGCTTCTGCAGTTAACCCCATATCACTCTGATGCCCAACTATAAAGTGATGTAAGAAATATGCGTATCCTCCCGTCATTAATCCCTGTAGCAGCGTATTTTCTTGCCTGAGGGCTTCTAGTTCTTGTTCAAGATTTTCCATAGTACTTGGTGAGGGAAGGAGACAATTGACATCATGGTCCAATCCAAATTCTTTCATGAAAGCTGCTATGGATACCAGTATTAGTCCTTAGACATGCTGGTGATTGAGGATCTCAGGCCAAAATTGTGTTGCTTGTGTCAGTTCTGATTACGATAGATAAGGCATGACGAATGGAATAAAAGATGATCAAACGTTGGTTTGCGATCGCACTATTATCTCTAATCACTTGGCTAGGCCCCATCAGCATGGCCGCTCAAGCTCAAGACCTGGCCAAGGCCACCTTTGCGGGTGGTTGTTTCTGGTGTATGGAGAAGCCTTTCGATGTGATCGATGGCGTTGTTTCCACCACATCAGGGTATACCGGGGGCAAAAAAATGAATCCTACCTATAAAGAGGTATCGTCCGGGAAAACGGGTCATGCGGAATCCGTACAGGTGGAATATGACCCCAGCAAAGTCAGCTATGAAACCCTGCTAGAGACATTTTGGACCAATGTTGATCCCTTGGATGCCGGGGGACAATTTTGCGATCGCGGCGACCAATACCGCACCAATATCTTCTACCATTCAGACGAGCAAAAAGCTCTCGCCGAAAAATCTAAGGCTGAAATAGATAGCTCTGGTAAATTTGCGACGCCCATCGTCACGGAAATTGTCGGTGCAGAAACCTTTTATCCTGCAGAAGACTATCACCAAAACTATTATCAAACCAATTCCAACTGGTACCGCTTTTATCGATACAGCTGTGGCCGAGATCAGCGGCTCACTAAACTCTGGGGAGAAGATAACAGCTAATCCAAATTCCCCTATCGAGGCAAGCTAGACATCGGCAGTCAGCCCGAGAAATTCAGATAATCGTGCATAGGTTGTATCGATCACTCTATCGATCTCACTCCGTCTTTCCACGAAAGTGAAGGAAGCTGTTTCACTCGACTTCTGGATAATACTCACTCGAATATGCGAGTAAATATTTTTACCAATCGGAAACCAACCAGATTTTTCTACCTGAATCACTTCGCACCTAGCAATATCCTGCAATCTGCCTTCTACTTTTTGGCGACGGAGGTAGCTGTTTTGTTCAATGACATATTGATCTTGAACTTTATCAAAATGGCATCGCAGAACCTTTCCCTGCAGAAGCCAAAGCCAGAATCCCAACACTGCAATTAGGCATCGAACCGGGATAAACGCCTGATGATTGAAAAAGTCATATCCACTGGAATCGGCCCAGAACAAATTGGAGAAGAAAGGCAACAGCGAGAGCATTAGAATCCACAGTCCAATCCCACGCCCGGGGAAAGAGACATCTGCATCCAACATCAGGACTTGATCGTCTTTTTCAGTGACCCATAAGCCCACACGGGTACTCACTTGACGCATAAATGCCGCTTGGAACATACCCATTTGG
The DNA here is from genome assembly GCF_000238775.2 of Acaryochloris sp. CCMEE 5410. NCBI lineage: Bacteria > Bacillati > Cyanobacteriota > Cyanophyceae > Acaryochloridales > Acaryochloridaceae > Acaryochloris > Acaryochloris sp. CCMEE 5410. The sequence goes on from NZ_AFEJ02000001.1 coordinate 959,354, forward strand.
TCTGAAAACATGAATGACTTTAATTTTTATCCTCGCCATTCCAAGGATGCCCGATCATCAGAAAAGGACAGACAGGCGGCAAAATCGAGTTCAGCTCTATCAGATTTCTGAGCTATCCTCTTCGTCAAAAATAAACGGAGCAATCTGCTCTGGATTGTCTTGGAGCAACGTCGCCAACAGAAAACTAGCAATGGTCCAAGTTTGATATTTCCGCGAAGATTTACCAACCAAACGTCCATTTTTACCGTCATAGTATTCAGGCCATTCGTCTTCTTCAAATCGGTAGGAAGCAGTCATCCAAGCCTGTTCACCTAATTTTTGGCGTTTAGTTTTAATGGCAGCCGCCATCAGCATCCACAGCAAAACAGGCCAGCTACCGCCATTGTGATAGGACCAGGGGGTATTTTTAGGATCCGAGCCCGTGGTAATCCGCCACTCTAACCCATCCACCGCCGGAAAACAGATTTTCATGGGCATCCGCCCGACTAAATCGTCCCACTGTAGCTCAATTAAATCCATAATTTGTTGGCTCTGAGTCGAATCAGCCAGAGAAGTGATGATCGCCATTAAATTTCCCAAGGCAAAGAAGCGAAAATCCATTCGACTAGGGCCAAGGTTTCCAGCCAAACACCCTGCCCAGTCTGGCATCCATTCTGTTAGCCAGTAAGGGATGGAATCAGGATAAATATTGAACTTATTCATCACTGACTCCCCAAATTGATCCCCCTTATAGCGGTGAATTTCATTGAGCTTGTCTAGATCCAGCCAATAGTAGTGGCGCACCCGAAATCTTAGTGCCTTCAAGCGTTCATCAATTTTTCGAATCCAGGCCGATCCTTCTGAAGTGGGGGTCAACAACTCCCTTGCAGATCGCAATGCCCCGTAAAACAACGCTTGGATTTCCAACGGATGGCCATCAATCCCCATGCGGCGATCAATCATACAGGCCGCATCAGGCACCAACAAAGTGGGGGACATCTCAAATTGTGGACTGAGACAAAGCTTGAAAATCAGATGCAACCCTTCCTGAAAATCAGATCGCTCCGCTAAAGCAGTATCTCCAGACGCTTTCACATAAGCCCGCAGGACGATAATCCACCACAAGCAAGAATCAATCGGTGTCACCCGACCAATCGCATGGTCGCCAAAGTCAGCCGTGAGATATTGACGATCTGCTTCCGATTGAACCTTAAAGCTGGCAGGCATCAGTCCTAAAGGAACCTCAAAGCCATCCACACGCCGAACCTGCTTTTGTAACCCTAAGGTCTCCACCAAAAAATTTTGAACAATATCATGTCGTTTTTGCAGCAAAAAGACGAAGGCGGAAGGGACAAAATCCCGCACAAAGCACTGATCGTAATTCAGGGCATCCGCTTCTGGATCCTGAGCAGCAATCGTGCCCACGGGCCGTTCCTGGTAGTAGATAATGGCAGACTCATGCAGCTTTTCTGCCATTTGGAGAATCGGTAATTCATACCAAATCCGACTCATTAACCCCCGAAATATCTCATCTGTCAAGCTGGCCACCAATGGTACTGCGTTAGAGCTTTAATGTCCGATTGCATGGTCATTAAAGTTCGACAGCGCTGCTCGAGAACATCTTCGAGGTCATCCAGGGTCTCAAAACACCGATTGGCCAGTGGTTCGTCCGCTAGCCGCCACAACCGTTCAGCGGGCTGTAGCTCTGGAGAATAGGGGGGTAAAACCTTCAGATGAATGCCAGGTGGCACCACCCGATTCTTACAGGTATGCCATCCGGCTCCATCGAGAACGAGAAGAATCTGTTTGTGCTTTCCCGCTCCAACTTGCTGAGCAAAGCTTTGTAGGGCTTGATTAAACCATTCTCCATTGACCCGAGGCAGAATGAACCATTCGGTATTGCCAGTTGCGGGATGAACGAATCCATACAGATAGGTCCATTCATAGCGATGGTCCACCTCAGCAATTGGACGCTGACCCACAGGCGCCCAAATCTTTCGAATAATGGGTTTAAGGCCTAAACGATGTTCATCAAAAGACCAAACTTCGACCTGAGCATTAGGGTAGCGTCGCTCCAATTCTGCTTTGTACTCAGGCAGTTTTTTTAAAAGCGGCTTGGGCCTCTGGTTCACCTTTACGGTGGTGAGGACGTGGGCATTGCAGGGACTGCTCCAATCGCTTGAGATAGTCCCAACCTCGTTGGGGCCAAACCTTATCGACTCCTGTCATCTGAGCAATGACCTGGGCTACTTTAGGTCCGTTCCATAGACCACCGTCGGCGGGTGGGTTTGTAGACGAGTCAACAATTGTGCACATTGGTCTTGAGTCAGAAGACTGCGAGATTGATGAGGTCGCTTATCTTTGCGTCGGTTGCGTAACCCATGGGCGCCATTGTGGTTATACTCCCTGACGATTTCTCGAGCGTAATCGTAGTTGAGACCGACCACTTGGGCTGCTTGAGTTAGCGTTGTTTGCTCACTGACGAGCCATAGTAGATGCCAGCGGCGCGATTCTACTGGGTCTTGGCTGGCTCGGTAATGAGACTTCAGCTCGTCAGGCGAAAAATGGGGTTTGAGATATAGTTTTCTTGGCATTCTCTAATTATGCATTATATCGGAGTTATATAAATCGGATTTGGTATCAGACATCATGCCCCCTCAGCTAAAGCTGACCTTGATGGGAACAGGATTCCAAAACAGATGCTCCCGTTGGATAGTACTCAGGATACCCATCGAGCCGGAAGGATTATAATAACCGCGCAATCAGCAGCTAAAGACAGTTTTTCAGGGCTTGCTGCAGTTCTTTGGCACTTTGGAACCGATGATCCGGATGGGGATGGGTCACTTTTTCAATAATGGCTTTGATCTGAGTGGGAATGCTCAGGATATTGGCCAGTTCAATCCGATAGCCATGGCCCAGATTTTTGTAGAATTGCAGCGGACTTTGGCCTGTAATCAAAAACAAAAGGGTCGCACCGATACCGTAAAGATCCGATTGAATAGTAGGACGCCCTAATCCTTGTTCTGGAGCACTGTAGCCCTCAACAGCAATCCGGGTTCCAGGGACCAGACTTGCTTCTTTAACCGCACCAAAATCAATAATAAAAACTTGACTATCTCGATTTCGAACCAGAATATTACCGGGTTTCAGATCTCGATGAATAATCGGTGGATTATGACGATGAATATAGTCCAAAATGTCACAGGCTTGAATCATCCATGGCAGCACTTGATGGGGTGGCAACGGGCCATGTTGGTTCACCCACCGATCTAAATCTTGGCCATGAATCAGCTCCATCACCAGATACTGTTTTTCGTTCTCGGTAAAAAAATCGTACAAGCGGGGAATACCAGCATGTTGCAAGGATCTCAACATCCGCGCTTCCCGTTTGAATAATTCCTGTGCTTTAGGAATTTTTTCCATATCGGCATTCATTTCCTTGAGCACCTGAAGCTGAGGTTTTCTACTCTGATCATCTAGGCGCCGCACCAAGAATGTAGTTCCCATGCCCCCCATACCAATGACCTTCAACACTTCGTAAGGACCAATTGTCTGGAGAACATTCAGAGATTGACCACAATGCACGCAAAAAAGGTTGCCAGGTAAATTCCCAAAATGGGAGCAGGAAGAACTCTGAGAGCGAGTGGTTGCGGATTGACGTTTGGCTTCAATCTCGTGGGGAAGTTGCTGCTGAAATCTCAAAATCGGGCCTGTCAATCCTAGCTGAATAATCGTGTCATTTTTAATTTCTGCCTGGTTCGTCAGCTTCCCGTTTACGAACGTTCCATTGCTGCCCAGACTCTTGATTTGCCAGGTAAAGGAGGACTCTATGCGTTTGATCAGGTGCAGTTCAAGATGATAACGAGACACCAGTATGTCTCTGAGAACAATGTGATTATCGGAAGAACGGCCAATATTAATTTGCTTAGACGTGGTGAATAGCCATTGTCTGATAGGAGCCTTATTAGTGGGATCAAGAAGGGTTAATGTAACCACATTGCAAAATTAATCAGTCAAGGATTATGAGTAGGGTCCCGTTAATAGGTCTGAGCAGATCGCTGAGGTTGGACTCTCATCAGGATGGCAATGACCGTTATATTGTCGTGACCATTATGTTCATTAGCCAGCGTTACTAGCTCATTGACCCCTTGTTGCAAGGGAACTTGAGAGTTAAGCATGGGCAATAAGTATTGGTCACAGTGGACTTCCAGTAGGTGATTATCGGTTAATCCATCGGAACAAATCAACAATAAAGTATCTTCGGATGCCGTTAAGAGCTGGATATCTGGCTCTAATGCCTCATTCTCCCTAGGCCCTAAAGCTTGAGTGAGTTGATAGGCATCTGGCCGGGCATAAGCCACTGCAGGATCGGTGCCTCGTTGAATCTCTCGTTGCCCCACCTCATGGTCCACGGTGATTTGCTCTAATCCAGATTGATGGGTCAAGCGATATAAACGACTATCACCGACGTGAGCAATTTGAATATGCGTATCTTGCACCAGCGCCATCACTAAGGTGGTGCCCATCCGATTATTCCCCGCCTTCTCCTCATTCAGCTGAAAAAGAGCATGGTTCGCTGCATAAATGGCGTCCTTCACCATCGCAGTATCAGGGAATTCAGTCTGCCAATGGGCTTGAAAATATTGCGTTAGGGTCTCCGTGGCCAAAGAACTCGCAATCTCTCCCCCCGCATGTCCACCCATACCATCACAGAGGATATAGAGGCCTTGACCAGACACTTGATTCTGATGGGGATTACAAATTTGTTGCAGTCGCTGATCAATCGCAAAATAATCTTCATTATGATGTCGATCTCGACCATCATCGGTTTGGCCCGCCGCCGCCAAATGAACCAACTGATTGGGTAAGATCAGGGTTGGCGCAGCACCCGTTTCAGCTCCTGAAGACTGGTGAACCTGGGTGGGAGTCGTAGAAGGCTGGAGGCTAGGCAGACGCTGACTTAATTCATTTAAGTATTCCAGCAGCTCTGCTTGGGTAACATTTTCAGCCGATTGCAAATTATCCAACAAGGGCTGAAATTGCTCTAAAAGGGAGGCTCCTAATCCTTGCAATAAATCTAACCAGACATATCTTAAATCGTCCCAGGTCGGGGATTGGATGGAGGTACTCCCCTTTTCGGACTTGCCGGGCCAAAACTGACCAGGTTCAAATAGGAGTTGCTGAAGGCACAGGATTTGTCCCTGATCGACTTTCAAATTTTCTTTGTTGAGAACACTAGGCAAGCATTGCCAGGGTGCACAAACGACTGCAAAGTTCAGGGTTTGCTCTAACCAGTACAGAATTTGAGTGGGACTCGCCTGCCCCTCGGCAATGACTTCCTTTAATGAGGGTAAGTCAGCGCGGTTCTCTAATAAAATGACCGCCTGTTGTTCTGACTGCCAAGCATCATGAACATGAGGAAGTAGGAGAGGAAACTGTTGCCTCAAGGCTAAGTAGGGCTCTAGAACGATCGGGAAAGGTAAAGGCTGCGCTTCCAAAAAACCTTTAATCGTTTCTGGTTGCCCCATGTCAGCGGGGTTGATGGCTCCCTCTAGCTGGTTCAGCATGATCGCCAGAGGAGAAACCTGCAGTGGCTGCGTATCTAGAATCGTGAGTTCGAGATTGCCATTCTCTGCCAGTTTCGGGTCTTGAGGCACCATTGATGCCAATAGCTGATATCGAGGATTCTGATCCAAAAAACTCTGGATAGCAGGAGACAGAGATGGAATCTTTGAGTCACTCGACTGCTCTAACACCGCTGTCGAGGAACCAGAGAAACTGAGTTCCACAGTATCTATCTCTCCATCGGACTGATCACCCACTAAGCGTTCAATGGAGTCTAATAGCTCTTCTGTTGAAGGCTCCTCATCCAAAAGGGCAACAGATTCTCCCATAGGAATCGTCTCGACTGCAGACAGCTCTGCCAGGGTGGGGGATGGGTCGAGGTTAGGAAGTGGGGTAATTAGCGTCCACCAGATTGTGCCGGTTAAATGATCACATTGGGGACAGTGAGTCACCTCAAAATCTACTAAATGTCCACAATTTGCACAGTGTTTTTGAGTCAGGGAAGTGCCACATTGTTGACAGAAACGATGATCGTCAATGTTGTGATAATTACACTGGGGACATTTAATCATCCGTAAAAAATTAGTTTGCCTAGAATGGCGGACAGTAACTATGGCAATGGTAACTAGTAATTAGAGGCTTGCACTCCGCTAAATTACGGAAGTTATTGTTACATTTGCTGTGACAAAATATAGCCTGTTATTGAGTGATCCCACTATACAACTCACAATTATCTTCAACTGTAGATTGAAATTTGAAATGTTTTTGAGTATGCCAACGAATCAGGTTTGGTCCCTTGAGCTAGAGATGAGATAAATGGGTCAGGAATTGGAGTTGTTCAATTTCTGCGGGAGAAAGGTGGCGCCATTGGCCTGGCTGAAGATCCTGGAGTTGCAAATGTGCGATCGCAACCCGTACCAAACGTAAGGTTGGGAACCCCACAGCAGCCGTCATCCGACGAACCTGTCGATTTCGGCCCTCATAGAGCGTCATCGTCATCCATGCCGTGGGGATATGCTTGCGAAAACGGACTGGTGGAGTCCGAGGGGGTAATAGAGGTGGCTCAGATAACAGTGAGGCTTGAGTCGGCCGCGTTCGATAGTTTCGGATCGTGACCCCCTGCTTAAGCTTTTGTAACGCAAGCTGATCGGGAATGTTCTCCACCTGAACCCAATAAGTCCGGGGATGTCGAAATTTAGGATTACATAACTGATGCTGAAGACCACCATGATTGGACAACAAGAGTAACCCTTCACTATCCCTATCCAATCGCCCAACCGGATAAATATCTGGGATTGAAATAAACTCTTTTAACGTTGGATGCGACGTTTCTTGTCGATCCGTAAACTGGCTAAGGACCCCGTAGGGCTTATAGAACAAGATATGTTGCCAAGCCATTGCTGTCCGTTAGATTCCAATTTCACTGAATACATCTGACATTCCCTATAGGTATAGAACATCAGCGCTCGTTTCCAAACATCTCAAGTTATGGCATGAGCCCAGACCATTTCTAGGCTCATTTAGTAAAGCTTAGTGACAGGTATAGTCTTAAGACCACCATTTATATCGTGCAAATACATCTCCTCACCCTAGAAATCACTTAGGATAGGCTGGTGATTAACGCGTCTCAAAGGCCATAGATGGATCTGCTTCGCTCTCTTCCCCTGGGGCTCTACCTGGAACAACCCCGAACTTGGTTACATCGGCTTGACCCTAGAGTAAAACTAGCTTGGCTGATGATGTTCCTGCTCACCCCATTGCTGGCAGATTTACCCTGGCGGTTTGGCTTAGTCTTGGGACTGATTCTCCTAACCATTTCGGCAACCATTCCATTACGGGTCTGGCGCAAGCAAATTGGCTGGTTATTGTTGTTATGTCTATTAGTTTGCAGTATTACCACCCTAATGCCTGATGGCTTAGCAGTGTCCTATCAACCCAGACTCCCGAAGCAAGAACTAGCATTTACACAAGCCCCCACTACTCCCCCAGAAGACTCCCAACCCTGGTATCAACCCCTGATCTTCTGGCAGGGTTCAGAAGACAATCTTCCTCCCACCCTCCCTCAGCCCACAACCTATCAATATGTCCTCTTTCATCGTGGCCCCGTTAGAATCACTCGTCGATCCTTAGAATTGGGGTTACGGTTGGGGACTTGGCTATTCACCTTAATCTACGGAACAACCCTATATCTCTTGACAACGGCCCCGGAAGAAATAACCGTTGCCATTGAAGTTCTATTGCAACCCTTAAAGCGGTGGCGTATTCCTATCACTGAAGTCACCCTAACCTTAACCCTAGCGCTTCGCTTTATGCCCCTAGTTCTAGAAGAAATTCAAAATTTGATTCGAGCCATTCGGACTCGCGCCATTAATTGGAAAAAACTAGGGGTTCGGGGCGCCTTTCAACTCTGGCTGATGTTAGCGGATCGCCTCATTGAAAATTTGTTTTTACGAGCAGAGCAAGTGGCTAGTGCCATGACCGTACGGGGGTTTACCAGCCCAAACCACCACCAAGTCAGATGGCATCAACTCCGAATTCGGCTAATGGATCAGTTGGCGTTAGTTTTAGTCGTCTTGGTTTGTGGCTTACGGATCTGGGTCGGAACGCTTCCCTAAATCAATACCGTTAATATCCGACATGGACGAATTAAAGCCTTGGTATTGGCGATCGCAGCCACTACTCGAACGTAGCGGTACAGATATTTTTGCAGCCTTATTTGGAGAACAAGGGATCGCAACCCTGCTCGAAAGCCCTTATCCCCATCCCCTCGGTCAATACTCCATTTGCGCAGGTGGCCCTCGAAGTGAGGCTGGCGATTTACGCTTATGGACACCAGAATTAGGGCGAATCTTACCGTTCTTGGAACACCAGCTACAACTTAAAAAGCCTTTAGCCCCAGATGGAATCCCTGATGACTTGCCCTTTCAAGGTGGGTGGTTAGGGTGGCTGGGGTATGACCTCGCTTGGGAAATCGAACGTTTACCCCACCTTAAACCTGATCCCCTGCCATTCCCTGTAGCCTTTTGGTATGAGCCTGAAAACTTTGCAATTTTGGATCATCAACAGCAAATCCTCTGGCTTGCAGCCAGCGATCCCCACCATTTAGATCACCTAGAACACCAGCTAGCATCCTACACTCCACATCCAATCATTCCATCATTTAAGGCAATAGACTTTCAGTTTGTGACAAATCAAGTTGAGTATGAAGCGATGGTACGACAGGCCTTAGCCCATATTCAGGCTGGAGACATTTTCCAGGCCAATCTCTCCACTCGTTTTTCGGTCAAGGCCGACGCCGATCCCTGGCAGCTCTACCAGCAACTGCAAACGATCAATCCCTCACCCTTTGCCAGCTACTGGCAAACTCCATGGGGATCGGTCGTCAGTTGTTCACCAGAACGGCTTGTTCGACTCAAAGGGACACAAGCCGAGACCCGCCCAATTGCCGGGACTCGCGCCCGGGGAATCACCCTCGAAGAGGATCAACAATTAGCTCATGCCTTAAAGAAGAACTTAAAAGAAAGAGCTGAGCATACCATGCTGGTGGATCTTGAACGTAATGACCTCGGTCGAGTCTGTAACTGGGGATCAGTTGCCGTAAATGAATTTCTAGTCCTTGAATACTACAGTCATGTAATTCATCTAGTTAGCAATATTGTTGGTACCCTACAACCCAATCGTTCTGCAGTTGAGCTGATTCGATCGGTCTTCCCAGGAGGAACCATTACTGGCTGCCCTAAGGTTCGTTGTATGGAAATTATTGAAACGTTAGAACCTTACCGCCGGAGCTTATTTTATGGTTCCTGTGGGTATTTAGACTATCGGGGGCAGCTAGATCTGAATATTTTGATTCGAACCTTATTGATTACCCCTATACATCCTCCTGGCAGCTCCCCTAACCGGTCTATCCCGTCTTCTATGATTTGGGGACAAGTGGGGGCTGGGATTGTGGCCGATAGTCACCCTGAACAGGAATGGTTAGAATCCTTGCAAAAAGCCAAAGCGCAGGTGGAAGCCATTCAAGCAATGGACTCGCAAATCTAAAGTGATTATGTATATGTCGTTTCTTGGGAATGTGCTGTGTAACGGGTTTAGTGAAAGGACAAGCAAATCTATTCAAAAAACAGTCGACATTTCGCAAAGGACGTCCAGTATAATAGACGACAATTTCAGAGTTACTAGACTTGGCGAAATTCACTAAGAAAGGACAATCATCCTTGAAAAGTGAGCGATCTTTTTTTACTTTGACAAAATAACCTCAGCTATTTCAATTCACTCCATTCTCAAGATCTATACCCAAGGGAAAAACTGACATTGCTTAAAACTGCCCTATTCTTTAGAAACAAAGCTATTTAGACAGGACCCACAGCATTGTTCTAGGGAGTAGTTATCGTTCTATAAATCACTCCTACTGCTTTGGCCTCTCCCTTACATGCGAATGATCACTGAAACGTATCTAAATCATCCAACTTTTGGTCTACTCTACAGTCTTTGTGTGATTGATGCTAAGAGTGCGTTGTACACCACGCTTTATGCCCAACGGTTATTTTTTTTAGTTTCAACATCTGCAGAGCAGTTAGAGTTTTCTCCCATTACTCGACAAGAGGCTAAAGTCGCCGTAGAAAGTCGTCTCAGACTCCTTAGGCGATCGGGTACTCGCCAAGACTACGACCAACTTCAGCTTGTTCACCAACAAACTTTTCAATAATGCCTTCTCCGCAGCCATTGACCCTCACGGATCGAGTCATCTCCATTCAACGATCCTTGCCGGGATCCGTTCGCCTGATTGCTGTATCCAAATATATGCCGACTGCATTGATCCGAGAGGCCTATGATGCAGGTTTACGCGACTTTGGCGAAAGCCGGGTACAGGAAGCGATTCAGAAACAAGCAGAGCTACAGGATCTCTCAGAGCTCACTTGGCATCTCATTGGCCACCTTCAAAGCAATAAAGCCAAACTAGCGGTTCGTCACTTCGACTGGATTCACTCGGTAGATAGCTTAGCTTTAGCCCAACGCCTCAATCGGCTGGTTGCATCAGAGCAGAATTCACCTCAGTTATGTCTTCAAGTCAAACCTCTCCCAGATCCTGGCAAATTTGGTTGGACGTTTGCTGGTCTTAAAGCCGATCTACCTGCGTTAAAAGCCTGTGCCCATCTTCACTGGCGGGGATTAATGACGATATTACCGATGGGGTTATCGAGCCAGGAAATCTTAAATGCTTTTCATGAAACTCAACAGTTAGCTCAAGACATTACCCAGCAGTCCCCAGAGGATTTCACCTTACATGAGCTGTCCATGGGGATGTCCAATGATTATCAGTTGGCTGTTCAGGCTGGCGCCACAATGGTTCGAGTAGGCCGTCGTCTTTTCGGGGATCGGCCTCGGCCCTAAGCCATCCTTCTATATGGTGAGGCTGATGGCTTAACTCTGAACGCCATAGACAAGAAGGTCTTCACAAGTTTTTCCTGGGCGAATCACTATTCTATTCAAAGAGACCGTATCTATCTGAATGACAATGCGAATAGGAAGCCTCTGTAAAAGATGACAATTTCATAGGTTATGTAAAGGAAATGATTTCTTAATTTAAACTTTAGTTTCAACACTCGAATTGCTGATTTGCAATTAGATCATTGATGTATAATTCAATCTAAATTTTCCATACCATGGGATTTGTCGCAAAGAGCTGATTTTTTCTATAAAGATCAATCTTGGTAATTAAGGCGACAGTGGTATTGACAAATCAAACAAATCCAAGTTTGATGAGAAGATCTAAATTTAATAGAGATCTTTACGAATAAAATTCCTTGATGACCTTAGATCGAACTATTGCTCGGTCTTCTTGAAATCAGGTTCTTCATACCCTCAAAACCTTCATAGATGGAGCCCAACTCGTGAGCAGTTTATTTGGCAGATTAAAGGATTTCGTCGGCATCCCAGAGTCGGATGACGATTATGATTACGTTGATGAATATGACGAAATTCAAAACGATGGGTATTCGGATCATTCTTATTCAGCAGAGTACTCCGAAGAACCCGTTGAAGTGGGTGAAGCGTTGAACAGTCAATCTGAGAAAGAACAGGGGTCTCAAGTGAATTCTAATACTAGCAATGTTGTAGGTATGCCCGGTGCCAGCCGCTTATGGGGATCTACCACTGAGGTTTTAGTGATGGAACCACGAGCATTCGAAGAAATGCCCCAAGTGATCCAAGCTTTACGTGAACGTAAGTCTGTGGTTCTCAATCTAACGATGATGGAACCTATTCAGGCTCAGCGAGCCGTGGATTTTGTAGCAGGTGCAACTTATACCATTGACGGCCACCAAGAGCGTGTTGGAGATAGCATCTTCCTCTTCACCCCCAATTGTGTTCAGGTCAGCACCCATCTGGGTGTCGTTCATGAAGCACCTACTACACCTCATTTTTCACGTCCTACAACCACTGCATCTTGGAAAAATGATATGCAGATGAACCAGGCTATTGCCCAGTAAATAGCCATCTCTGGCTACTTTGGGGTTTTCTCAAAACTCAATACAGCAAGGAATCTCGACTAAGCTTTGGTAGACTGGTGCATTGTTTCTGCCATCTTCAGCTTAGGGGTATTCTAGTGAGTCAGTTTCGCGATCAGCTTGGCATCATTGGTGGTGGCGTTATGGCTGAAGCCATTTTGTCACGACTGCTTTCCCAAAAAATCTGTTCGCCAGAGCAGATTCAAGTAAGTGATATTTCCAAAGAGCGATTAGAGGTTCTAATCGGTCGCTATCAGATTCAGGGATCTACCCTTAATGATGCGGTTGCCTCCAACGCTCAGGTCTTGGTGTTGGCCATCAAACCTCAAATATTTCCAAAGGTCGCTGATCCCCTCGCATCGTCCATACCCGCTGGATGTTTAGTCCTTTCTATTTTGGCGGGGGTAACTTTGGGGACGTTAGAAGCAGCTTTTCCAGGATCCCCTGTGATTCGAGTTATGCCAAACACACCGGCTACAGTTGGGGCTGGAATAGCTGCGATCGCAGCAGGTAACCATGCGAATCAAACGCACCTAGATCTTGCTCATCAGCTTTTTAGCGCCGTTGGCCAGGCGGTTACCGTACCTGAATCATTAATGGATGCAGTCACCGGGCTATCGGGATCAGGGCCAGCTTATGTTGCCTTGGTGTTGGAAGCTCTTACGGATGGAGGCGTTTCGGTCGGTTTGCCTCGCCCCATTGCCAATCAATTAGCCCTGCAAACCCTTTTGGGCACGGCCAAATTAGTGGATGAAACGGGACTACATCCTGCCCAACTCAAGGATCAGGTTACGAGTCCAGGTGGTACGACGATTGCTGGGGTTGCGGCTCTAGAGCAAGCGGGACTTCGATCAGCCCTGATCAAAGCTGTTCAGGCTGCTTATCATCGCTCCTGTGAGCTCGGCCGAGGCTAAATCAAAATTGCCAGCTTCAACATTATGGGGATTGTAAGGCCGGCGCTGTTAACTCGAAGGCCAAAAAATCAGCCAGCCAATTTTTGATTTGATAGGTGGCTTGGCAATCATCCTCGTTGTATTCAACAATCGTATCGAGGAAATCGCGATCGCCCGTAGAAAGCCACTCACTATACCAGTAGATGGACTGGGCTCCATTCGCTTCGCTATTGCGCCATTGAAACCCTAGCCATCGCGCGATCAATTTCAAGGTATAACTTTCTACAGGCAGCACAACCGTGTGGGTCACATGAGCGTGCAAATCAATAAATCGCTCCAATAAAGGCTGAATGATCGTATCGGGGTTACCATACAAGGCTGCTAAGCGTTCAACGGTTTGAACTTCGTAGGCACAAAAATGGTAAATCGGTGCTTGGGGATAGGCCAACACTAAATCCAAGAACTGCTGCCATGCCTGCTCTTCCTGGTGAGGTTGATCGGCTAAGAGGGGATAAAAGATCTCGGTTTGGTTTTCTCGATCGACGACTAATACCCCATGCAGATAGGCCAAATTGAGACTGGGTTCTGCTTCGATATCGAAGTAGAGTTCGATGGGAGCAGGGGAAATTTGGGTGGCTATTGCGCTAACTTCACTGGCCGCAAACACTACAGGAGCCTGCTTAGCAAATGCCTGGGCCTGACAAATGAGTTTGTTAGCAACCTCTCGACCAAATCCCGTCACCTCAGCCAATTGGGTGGGATTCGCAATCGCTAAATCTTCTACGGTCGCTAAATTATGAGCTTGGAGGATGGGATAGCGGCTGGGGGTAACCCCTGGTAATAAGGATAAATGTTGATCTTGTTGAGCAATTTGATAGCAGTGGGATAGCCATCCACACAAGCTGCAGCGATTACTGACAATAAAGACCTCGGGCTCATGTTGGGTTTGGATTATCTCGACAAGTTCCAGAAGTAATTGATCTAGCTTCGGCTGATTAATGGGCAGGTTAACGGCATAGAGCCCTCGTTCCCGCAGGTACAGATAGGACTCCTCTGGCCAAACCCCTTGTATGGTCGCCAGCAGATAAGCATGAAAGGTTGCCAAGATTTGATATTCCAGCTTGGGACGTTTACTCAGGCGAATATCCGTCGGCACATATTGCCAATCTCCAAAATCTGAGGTTCCCTCGGTTTTAGTGAGGAGATCGGGAATACTTTGATAGGCAACGCCATTGCCTTGATCCATCCAGAGAACGCCCCGCCGAATATAGGGAGCGCCAGCCTGCATCAGGGCTAACGTTGCATGGGCCCCTGCTTGCCAGTCATATTTGGGATAGTCTGGTTGAACCCAGGATTGACGCGCGAAAAAGGTCTGTTGATGCTCAAGGCGATCCTGCCGAAGTTTGTTGAGAAAATCGCTAGGCGCAGACTTATGAGTTTTGTCTTCATAGACATCCAGATACGCTTGTCGATGACAACGCTGGTAACTCAGTAATAATTGGGCGGTCAGCAGCATGCAGACACAATAATGGATTTCCCTGAAGGAATCTTAACAAATCCTTCTGGTCAGCCGATAAATTCCCTTGACTGATATCGAGCAGCACAATAGGCTGAGAGCGATGTAATGGATACCGATGTTGTCGTGGCTCAGGTTATCTTTGAGGATGTCTATAAAAGTTTTCCGGCTCGTAAAGGTGATCGCACAGCCAATCCCACGTCCGTTGACCCCAATTTAAGTTCAACAACCTCCACTCAGCCTAAATCTAAGGACGATACCAAAAACGATACCGTTACCGTATTGCGCCGCATCAATTTTTCTGTTGAAGATGGGGAGTTTATGGTGCTGGTGGGTCCCTCAGGATGTGGGAAAAGCACGCTCTTACGCCTGATTGCAGGATTAGAGGACTTAACTGGGGGCAGTATCAGGATTGGCGATCGCAAAATCAATCACCTCCCCCCAAAAGCACGAGACATCGCCATGGTGTTTCAAAGTTACGCCCTTTATCCCCACATGAGCGTCTATAACAATTTAGCCTTTGGTCTCCGTCGTACCCAATCCCAGCGAGACCCTAAACGGCGCTCTATTTCTGCATCCCTACGCAGAAAACTAGAGTCTGGCTTAGTATCCGCGACCCGAATATTACCCAAGCCCTTCAGATATCGTTCCAAACGAGAAAAATTAATTGAGCAGACCGTCCATCAAGTTGCCGAAATCTTACAAATTGAGACTTTACTGGACCGCCTGCCCAAGCAACTCTCCGGGGGACAGAAGCAGCGAGTGGCTCTGGGGCGTGCCATGGCCCGTGATCCCCAAGTTTTTTTAATGGATGAACCCCTATCTAACCTGGACGCCAAGCTGCGAACTCAAACCCGAGCCCAAATCGTCAAACTCCAGCGACAACTCGGAACAACAACGGTCTATGTCACTCATGACCAAACGGAAGCCATGACCATGGGGGATCGAATTGCCGTTATGAATGCTGGGCAAATTCAGCAAATTGCTAGCCCTTTAGAGCTGTATAACCAGCCGATCAACCGATTTGTAGCCCAGTTCATTGGTTCTCCCCCTATGAACTTTATCTCCGTCCAGGTTCAATCGTCTCGAAACTTACAACATCCACAATTCACCCTCACCCTGCCAGAAGTGTGGGAAACGGTCCTCCAGAATTATCAAGGCCAAACCCTAACCTTAGGGATCCGCCCAGAACATCTGGATCTGGCATCCTCCCATTCCAGCAATATTCCCACCCAGGTCGAATTGGTTGAAGCCTTAGGCCATGAGACCTATCTGTCTTTACAGTTGACCCAGAACCATCAAATGCCCCAATCACCGGTCCCATTAATTGCCCGAATCAATCCTTATCAGCAAGTCAGCCTTGGCGAGCAGTTATGGTTCTCAGTTCAACTAGATAAGATTCATCTGTTTGATCAACAGACTGAAGCGGCAATCCGCCCTAGCCAATTACCAGCCCCAACCCATTAGTTTTAGCTCCTTTCCCATCGGTACTTTCTTTGACTCTGTGTTGTTGAATACGGAACTTGAAACGGGGTTCGATTAAGTTACCTCCCAGCATGGCCATACCTTACTTTTGGATGATGTGAAGCAAGTCGTTTGCTCGATAGGGCAGCTAACGCACCTGGGAACAATAGTAAGGAGAAGTTTAGTCGAGGGGGAAACAGAGCATGTCAATAACCATTAACCAAGCTAGAATGTGTACTCACTCAGAAGGGTAATCCTGTGTTTGTCCGGTTAGCCAATCAACACCGTGAATTTGTTCGAGACTTAGTCATGAACCTCCAAGCCCTAGCTATTGTGCTAGAACGTCGAGGATACGTGGCGTCTTGCTATACCTGCGGTGGCCAAATGAACAGTGCCTCCTTCATGGTGAGTTTAGGAGAAAATCATCTGATTCGGTTTTTAGTGTCCGACTATGGGATCACCTGGACCGAAATGCGAGATGACCGTGAACTCATGAAGTTGGAAGGGGCTGAAGCCATTAGCCAATTGCAAGAATTAGCCAACTTAATCAAATATGAGCAACCCGCCCAGAGCCCATCGTCTGTGCTGGCCGAGTCATAATCCTTAATTTATTCACCTCATTTGTCAAATTTGTCCCCATCTTGGACTTGTTCAGTCGATGATTTAGTCCAAATTCGTTGGTGAAATGTTACGCTGTATACCTAGTTAGCAGGGGGTAAATTGTGTAGTCATCTTGATCATTCAAGATTGACTCAATGGCAAACTGTCATGTTTCAATTACCACCCATCGAGGTTGCACTGTAACGTATGACCACTGCGAGTTCTGGCTGGCAACACCAGTTTATTCAAACTAATAAGATTCGGCTCCACTATGTCACCCAAGGTGAAGGCGATTTAGTTATTCTTCTCCATGGATTTCCTGAGTTTTGGTACTCTTGGCGGTATCAGCTTCCGGTTTTAGCCCGTCATTTCAAGGTTGTGGTTCCTGATCTACGGGGGTACAACGATTCAGACAAGCCGTCGAGTGGCTATGATATCGACACCCTCAGCGAGGATATTGTTGGTTTAATCCAGAACTTAGGTTATCGCTGTGCCCATATCGTTGGTCATGACACGGGCGGAATGATTGCCTGGAACTTGGCTCAAAAATTTCCCCAATATTTGCAGAACTTAGTTCTCTTGAATGCGCCTCATCCCCAGCGATTATTTCGAGAGTTTTCTAGCAACCTTGATCAGCTTCGCCGGAGCTGGTATCTGTTGGCTTTCCAGATCCCTGGGCTACCGGAATGGTTGATTCAATCCAATCTGCGCCAATTTCTCCAGGATTGGTTCCAGAAACAAGCCATTCGCAAAGCGGCCTTCTCTTCTGAGACCTTAGGGATTTATCAGGCTGCCCTAGAAAAACGCGGGGTCCTGTCTGCCGCGATTAACTATTATCGGCAGTTGCTGTCTCCCCAAGACTGGTTATCCAATTCGGATCGCAAACTATTGCCCATCCAAGTCCCTACTTTGGTGTTGTGGGGAGAAGATGACACGGTTTTAAGCCCCAACTTAGCACTGGGCTTTGAGCGGTTTGTACAGGCCCCATTTCGCCTCAAGTTTGTTCCTGAATGCGGCCATTGGATTCAGCAGGAAGTCCCCAAAATTGTGAATCGAGAGCTACTAGATTTTCTGCGTCAGAGTAAGCCCGCTTTTAGTTAGATTAAAACCTTTTTAGCTAATTGATTGGACTCAAGAAGCTATTTCAAAACAATGGATCGACAAGAAGCCTTACTTGCGTTGACTCAAGCAGGTCTTAAAGCAAATTACGCTGAAGGTCCTACCGGTTGTTTCCTAGGTGGAGAAAGTATACAAAGTAAGGGAGAGTTTTCCATTTACACTAATAGCTTTATGATCTGGAAAAACTCTGAATCTTGGGTTGCTGCGCTTCCTGGTTTAGGAAACACGGATATTGAAATTGAATGCTCTACCCTGAAAGAAGCGGTTGAAGCTGGGCGTAAGCACAGAATCGGGGATGTATGGCTCAAAGAAAAACGGGTCAAGGACAATAGATCCTGTACCCGAATCAAAAACTTGTCATGAGCCTAACATCGCAATTGCCAACCGTACTAGAGCATCACGAATTTCTAGAACAGGTCGAAGCACTCAAAGAAGCACCCAGCCTGAGTCAGATGGTTTATATCGTTCTGCAAATGGGTTTGTTTTTGGCTCGCTGGCTTCTGGAGGATGAACTCTCACGGCGAGCAAAAACAGTATTGGAATGGCCGAGGTGTCCCACTTGCGGAACCCGCTTGCACTCGAAGGGATGGGAATCTCGTCAGATGCAGACACTGGTGGGAAATATTGCCTGAAAGCGACGGGTGGGTCGTTGTCCCCACAGGTGTCCAGGTAGTCTATCCGCTCCTTTGGATCAATCCATTGGGATTACCTCCTATCAGCACAGCAGTGAAGAATTGGTTCGTCTAGGCTGCTTGTTAAGTCTATTTATGCCCTATGAACTGGCCAGTTGGATGCTGAGTCAGTGGAGTGGTTTATCCGTCAGCTCATCAAGCTTGTGGAGTTGGGTGCAAGTCATGGGCAACAAAGCTTATCAGGAGCTAGAGACTCAACTCAAAGCTCAAGCCTCAGGTGACCAGACTCCTTGTGAAGCGATTTCAGAGGTGTTGTCTGCTCTACCTTTGGCCATTGCTGCTGACGGTGTGATGGTGCCCTTTCGCCCCACCCCGAAAACCCCCAAGGGAAAAATCCAGTGGCGAGAAGTCAAAGTTGCTATCTTAGCCCGCCTAGGAACACGGGGCACCCGAGCACAAAAGCGTGTCCCCCAACTACTACGTCGAAGACTGGTGGCAGTATTGGGCGATATCGACCAGTTCATCCCCTTACTGCACCTCGAAGCCCGCAAACAAGACTTTGAATCGGCCCCAAGCGTCATCTGGTTGAGTGATGGGGGCGAGGCTTCTGGCGAGTCTACCGCACCTTGTTCTCTCACTGTGCTGTGGCAGTTCTCGATTTCTTTCATGCAGCAGGCCATCTTGCACGAGCAACAAAAGCGATGTTTGGGGATGCTCGCTCTGCTCAAGCCCAAGCCTGGTTTCGGCGCTGGCGACACCAATTGCGACATGGGCAACACCTATTAGTATTGCGGTCCTTGACGATGTTGATTCACTCACAATTGTTTACGGGCAAATCTTTTACGACGTTGCTCCAGGTACAGGCTTATTTCCAGCGCCATCTGCGACACATCCAATATCGCCACTTTGAACAACTACAGATACCGCTGGGGTCAGGAATGGTCGAAAGTGCTTGTAAGTGGCTGATTCAACAGCGCTTTAAGGGGGTTGGTATGCGCTGGAGTGAGGATGGTTTCAATCATCTACTCATGCTGCGGCTTGCCTGGGTCAATCAACGGTTTGACTCCCTATTCCCAGGGGTAACCATTCCGAAGTCTAAGGCATCCCCGATCCATTAGCTACGCCCGTTGAAGCTACATGCAATTTTTATGCTAAAGAACAACAAACAGATAATTAACTTATACTGCCAACGGCTGAGGGCTTAACATTTCAGATTGAGCTATAACTCTCTCTACCAAGGAATTTGAAGCTCATCTAAAAAGTAAACTTTCAACTCGTTCGGAGTATAATCACTAGTACAGCGACTAAACTCCACCTATAAGCGTTATCCAGGGATGTTTACTCTATGTTCTTCATCGCTAACTAGAGTTGCTGTCATTGAGTTCTCTCTTATCTAAATTAGACCTTATCGGAAACAGCTGAAAGCCTTACTGGGAAAGCGTTTTATTTTTGGAGAAAAATCGACCTCAAAGACTTACGACATAGACGTTTGAAGTTATTCTCACCCATTTTATTTCCGATAAGGTCTATTATTGCTCTTTCATTCCTTTTAGAGCACTTACGATCACCTGCCCCGGCACCTGATCAGTGATGTCAACCTCACCCAGTTGAGTGGGCAAGATAAACCGGACTTTGCCATCTTTAACTTTTTTATCCGTCAGCAGCACCTCTGCTACCGCTTCAATGGCAAAGTCAGTAGGGAGTTCAGTGGGCAATCCGGTTTTCTGAATCAGTTGGTGCTGACGTTGCGCGTCTTCAGCAGACCACCAATCTAGTTGGACGGCGATATCGGCAGCCGCCACCATGCCTAAAGCAACGGCCTCGCCATGATTAAACAAACGGTACCCCGTTAAACTTTCAATGGCATGGCCAATGGTATGACCGTAGTTAAGGATGGCCCGAAGCCCCGCTTCTTTTTCGTCCTGAGTGACGACATCTGCTTTGGCTTGAGCGGAGCGGGTGAGAATTTCCGTGAGGATGTCTGGTGGCATGTAGCGGTACTGATTGGTGCGATCGCAACCCTCCAACACCTCAAACAGCTCTAGATCCCAAATCACACCATATTTAATCACCTCAGCCATTCCCGCCCTAAATTCTCGACTGGCCAGGGTTTTTAAGGTATCGGGATCGATCAAAACCAACCGAGGCTGATAGAACGCCCCAATCAAATTTTTCCCTTTCGGGTGATTGACACCTGTTTTACCGCCAATGGAGGCATCCACCATAGCCAACAAACTGGTGGGGACTTGAACAAAGTTTATGCCACGCAACCAGGTTGCTGCAGCAAACCCCGTCATATCACCAATCACGCCGCCCCCAAGGGCAACGAGGGTGGACGAGCGCTCTAGTTTTAGGTCCAGGGCATAATCGTAAATCTTCTGAATGGAGCGGGGGGTTTTGTAGCGTTCCCCCGCTGGCAAGAGAAAATGTTCAACCTGGAACCCCACCTGGGCTAAAGCCCCTTGGACTATCTCCCCGTAGTGCTTCCAAATCTGAGGATTAGAAACGATCAGGACTTTTTGCCCCAACTTTACCGACTGCAGGGATCGATCCTGGAGCCAGGATCCCAGTTGGGCGAGACCACCGGATGCGATCGCAATTTGATACGGCTGTTGTGGTAAAGGGACGGGGATAAATGTCTGCTGCATGCCACTCCTGGAACTCCCTTGCCAGTGTGCCTTACAGGAACCCCTTCTGTCACTAGCAACTTTTTGGGGTGAGTTTTATTCCGCATTTAAACGATGGTTAATTTGACAAGTCAACCGACGGTGCAACTAAGTATGAGATTGTTGAAGAGAATCTCCATCTATTAAATACTTGTCAGAGAGTAGGGTACCTTAACCAAGAATAGGTATTGCCAAGGAGCAATATCTTGGCTAATTCCACCGATTAACCATATTGCATTCCAAGTCTGAGAGATTTTGCTAAAACTCCTCCACCAAAAACTAATGCCTCGGCGATCTTCTCTCCACGCTCGCTCCAAAAAGGGAAATCTCTCAACGGCAAGAGATTTAACCAGAATAGTGGGCGTAATCGTTGGACTATGCCTAGCTGTATTTCTCTTCACCCTCAGCGAGCACCCAAGCTTCGCTCAAAATTCGTCGGATCTGAATGAACTACAGGAGCGTCGGATACAAGTTGAGGAACAGCGTTCCAAAGTCACAAAACAACGGCAGCAAATTGAGAATCTTGAAGGGGCAGCCAAAAAACGCCTAGGCGGACTAGAGCGCAATATTCAGTTTACGGAAGGCCAAATCAAAGAGAACGAAGCCAAGCTGAAGCAGGCCAACGAAACACTGCAGAAAATAGAAGCAGACTTGACCAAAGCCGAGACGGCCTATAAGGAGAAGCAGGGCAATACCGTAGCCCGTCTCCGGGTCTTACAACGACAACGAGATTCCAGTACCTGGGTGGCTCTCTTACAGAGCAAATCCATCGAAGAACTGCTAGATCGCCGATATCAACTGCAACTCGTTTATAAATCCGATCGCACGTCCCTACTGGCCCTCAAAGATGAGAAAGAGAAGATTAACGACAAAAAGCTGTTAGCAGAGATCCAGAAAAACCAAATTTCCCTGTTATCAGAACAACTCCTCTATCAAAAAGCCAATTTCAAAGCTCAAGCCTCTGTTCAAAGTCAATTGGTCACCCGGTTAAAAAGCGATCGACGCGCTTTACAGGCGGCAGAACAACAACTCTCCCGAGATGTGAACAATATTTCTCAGGTGATTGCCCAGCGCATCGCTGAACAACAAGTAGCGTTCCGCTCCAATGCACCTGGCGTTCAGCAAGTTTTTGGGACGGGGCAAATGGTCAGACCTGTTGTTGGCCCCATTACCAGCAATTTTGGCTATCGCTCCCATCCCATTTTTGGAACAGGTCGGTTTCATGCGGGGACTGATTTTGGTGCCCCCACTGGCGCACCCATTTTTGCAGCAGATAGCGGCACGGTGATTGTGGCTGAATGGTACGGCGGCTACGGGAATGCCGTTATTATCGACCATGGCAATGGGTTAACGACCCTCTACGGGCACTGTAATGAACTTTATGTCACCGTCGGCCAGGGCGTCCAGCGAGGGCAAACCATTGCTGCAGTCGGTTCAACGGGCTTATCCACTGGCCCTCACCTCCATTTTGAAGTTCGAGTACAAGGCGAACCCACTGAGCCGTTGGCCTACTTGTAAGCGCTATTCTGTAGAATTCAAACGCTGCTGCCATTCAGCATCAATGGCGTCTGCACGCTCATATTCCTGTTCTAGTAGGTCTTTTTCAGTGGTGTAGGCCAGATTCTCTGACGAAACCACTGACTGAGCCGCAAAAGTCTGGGCATAGTCAATTTTTTGTTGCAACGCTGCATCCGGTCGGGACAGGGTCACGGCACTAGCTTGGCGTTGCTGATTGCGCGCATTGATCTTGCTATTTCGTCCTTGAATCCAAAAGTAGCGGATCAGAGGAATTCCCAAGAAACCGATACCGTAGGCCACTAAGACCCCAAAAATAGAATAGACGAACCCCACTAATCCACCAAGCTGAATCGCAATGGTGCCATCCCGTAGCAAAGACCATAGCACTGCGGCTCCAACTAAATTTAAACCTCCTAGACCAATGGCTAAGAGGATTTGACCTGAACCAGCTTGGCTAAATTTCCAAGGATATTCTTGGAGATAGGTGGAACTCGCTCGTTGTTGACGGGCCTTCGCCGTCGTTTGCAGGGTCGGGAAATGATAGATGATTTCTCCCTGGGGACTGACTTCGGGACGGCCATCGAAATGCGTCAATACCGGAATCACATAGTCTTCGTTCTCATGCTGACGATCAGACACCTCCAGATAGGGCGTGAGCTGTTCTCCTGTCACGGCCCCTCCATTGGTACGAATGACTGTCCCAATTTCCTGCCAGCGGCGATCCTCTAAATTGGCATTGGGATTACCATCCCCAAATAGGAACGAAAAGATGGCTTCCAAGAAGTTCATCTGATCCGGGTCTTTCGGTTGACGACGAGCATGCTGTCGATGGTAGCGAGGATTGGGGTTAAAGAACCAGAACAAATCCGGAGTAATCCAGAACCGGGGGATAAAACCACCGGAACGACGATTATCGGACCGATCGTCTTGGCTGTTTATAGCAATTAAGATGATTGCGATCGCAACAAAGATCAGCACAATCGACAACACCAGAAAAATCCCGAAGGAGATGCGAATCAGGTAGAAAATAGCAGGCCAAATCTTGTCCCAAAGGGCCTGAAGACGCAGACGCCAGTATTTATTACGAAGAACTGAACGGAAATTTTTGGGGAACAGATAGGCAATATCTCCAGCTTCAGAGACTTGAAGATTGCCAGAAACTTCGGAAGCCAGAGCAAGCAACCCTCGCTCTGTTTGATCAATATCTAGACCCGCCTGAGTCGCAACGTCGCCAACGGTCACTCTGTAGTTGAGTTGCTCAACGGCAGTCATTATCTTGGAATTCAGGGGCATGACCTACCTCATAAAGGAGCTGCCAAATGATGCAGCACGGATGGTTTTCTTCTCGACACCCTTCTTTCAGTATAAGAAACCCCTTCTAGCCAAAAGGTACGGTTTGAGGTTCGGCTTCCCTGTATCGCAGTAGACAGTCACACCAGACTTATTGATAATAGTCTTGAACTTTGACACCAGCCCCAACAGACCTGACTTGTGTGTGCCCTCCCCCGAACAACTGCCCATGTCCGTATTACCCACCAGTCCTGGCAACAGGGACAGATCGAAGGCGAAGTTGCTGCCAATGAATACATCTGGCAGTTTCAGTGGTGTTTTCGACAAGGTGAGTTAAAAGTGTCGCCTTCTTTAGGTCGAGCCTTGATTAAGGAACCCCTGGGGCGATTCCTTGAGCAACAAGATTATCGATTAGAACCTGGTGGTGATTATTCCTTTACCCTACGCTGCAAAATCTAGGCGTAATCTCAAACAAATGAGATATTCCTCACACCAAAGAGAAGCATGGTCGCATTTTCAGCCAACATCAAGACCTCGGTATTCTCCTAATCCACCTTTACAGGCTGATAGTTACCTCAGCCTGTAAGGGAACAAGAAGTCGATTAGGCATTCGCCTGTCGAATCCGAGATTTTGTAAAGCGATTCATCCAGCCCTCTAAATATTTGCGATTGGCTTTTTGTTCTTCCAAATCATCAGTGGTCAACGGATGAGGCGCTAGCCCCTGAAGGGCAGCAGTAGTCACGCAAAACATTGATTTTTGGAATGTTTCGCAAATTTGAATTCTCAAATCTTCTTCCTTCCGCAGACTTTTTTGATAAACCTCCGTTAAGTAATCCGGCAGATAGTGGCGCATATCTTGCATTAACAATGTCGGCGGAATCCCTGAACAGCCAATGGGCAGCGGATCCGCATAAAGCGCTCCATAGGCAAAGTCACCTTGGAACATAGGAATTTGGTATGCCTGGGCATTGTAAGAAACCGTTCCCAGGAATGGCGTTCCCCTAAAGAAAACTGCCTCAACATAGGGAACAGCCGTATCCATCAAGAAGGTTAAGTTAGCAGACTTGGGAAGAATGTCATAATCTGTACCACCGATATTGACGGTATAGGTAATGGGCCGACTTGCATCTGCGACTAGCCCTTGCAAAATATGGTCCACCACTTCCGGGATGGTTTTGATTTCACCAGCATCATACCGATCAGAGAGATCGATAAAGATATCACTCATCACCCGCCAAAACTGTCCCAAGCCGCTGTAATAAGCCGACTGTCGGATTTGCTCAGGCAGGAAGTCAGGAAAAACCTTATCTAAGCCCAACATCAACGGATTAAGTTTGAACTTAGCTTTAATGACTGGCTTAATCGCCTCTAAAAACTCTGGCGAGTCTAAATAACTATCTAACCCGCCCCCTCCATGCCAGAACATGCTTTTCATGCAATATTCAGCATATTCATAGTTAATCCGGTCATGCCAGAGAAACTTCAAAATCTTGCCCGGATTGATCTCACCATTAAAGTACTTAAATAGGGGGAAAAAAACTAAAAATTGGTGATCGGCAATATAGATGAGGTTGTTGGAATAGGCATCCAAAATAATGCCATAGCTTTTGAGAATCCCCACCACTTCCAGGACATGTTCTGGGGAGTCTCTCAGCAGCGCTTCTCCCGCTTCTAGGCGATGAATGAACTCTGCCAATTGGTGTTTAGAGGGTTCTATTTGAGGCGTGCTTACCATAGCTGATGAGGGGTATAAGGAGGAACAAGTTGCAGAAACTAATTCAAAGCTACTCAGTAATTTCTATCTGTGGGCTAGAGGCCACGATAGAGCTAGAAGCATTCGCCATCGATTGATCGGGGATATTGGTGATCATAATTTGAGGCGGTCTAGGATTGTATGGAATCAAAGCAGCGATCTGAGTTTCGCTCCAACGCACAATAAAGTTGGGTTGAATCCCTAGCAGAAAGATGAGGGCCACTAAAATCGCTGCAGGAAGTCGATCAGACCATGTAACGGTTGGGATGCGATCTAACTCATCCGGTAAACGGCCAAAAAAGACCCGATTAATCATTAATAGGAAGTAAACTGCCGTCAATCCAGTAGCTATCATGCAAACTAGCGTTTGCACAGGAAAAATAGGGTAGCTTCCTCTAAAAGTGAGAAATTCAGAGATAAAACCTACCATGCCGGGAATTCCAGCACTTGCCATGACGCCTAGGATCATCATGCTACCAATCAGGGGTAAACCTCGCTCAGGATTGAGTAAGCCCCTGAGGAAAAACATATCTCGGCTGCCTGTCTTTTTATAAACGACCCCAACGAGCAAGAACAGTAAAGCAGAAATCAAACCGTGACTGACCATCTGGCAGACAGCGGCAATCATACTCAGTTCAGTGGAAGCTGCTGCCGCCAGCAAGATAAATGCCATGTGGGCAATGGAGGCATAGGCCACCACCTTTTTCATATCCTGTTGAGAGATGGCGCAAGAGGTCCCGTAAAGAGCACTCACCGCAGCCCAGATGGCCAACCAGGGGCCTAAATATACCCAGGCATCAGGCAAAAGACCCACACCATAACGAAGTAGGCCATAAGTACCTAACTTCAGCAGCACGCCAGCCAAAAGGACGGAAACAGGCGTTGAAGCTTCTACGTGGGCGTCAGGCAACCAAGTATGTAACGGGAAGAAAGGAATCTTAATGCCAAATCCTAGTAGAATCCCCACCATCAAGATCAGTTGGAGTTTTAAGGTCAAGCCACTCGGGGTATCTGAGGCCCCCACAATAATGGCTCTTAACGGTTCATAGGCAAAGCTAGAGGCCCCTGACAACCAGACAATCCCTAGGAATGTGGCAAGCAGAACAATACCAGAGAAGGCTGTGTAGAGCAGAAATTTAGTGGCGGCGTAGGATCGACGGGCTCCTCCCCAAATGGCAATTAAGAAGTAAAGAGGAATAATTTCTAACTCGTAGAACAAGAAAAAGAGGAGAACATCTTGCGCTAGGAATGCCCCTGCCACACTGGAGTTAAGCAAAAGCATCAGGGCGTAATAGAATCTGGGCCGTTCGACCTCTGGATCGGTACTCCAAATAGCGATAAAGGTCAGGAGACTATTGAGACCCAGCAAGGGCAGAGATAACCCATCTACTGCTAAGTGATAGTTAAGACCAATGGCTTTAATCCAGGGAACAAATTCCCCAAATTGCATGGTCACTTGCTTGGGATTGAACAGAATCGCAATATAGACTGTCCAAACAAATACAAGACCTGCCACCACTAAGGCTACAGATCGAGCATATTTATTGGCATCAATGCTTTTGGGCAAAAGTGCCAATAGCAGAACTCCAAATAGGGGGAACCATACGAGGACACTGAGCATTGGGTTAAGACAAACTCCTAACTAAAGCGAAGAAATTAGATGGTGGGGCTATTGACTAAGGAGTTCAGACCAATAACCAACAATGGCAGACCAATCATCCCTGAGCAGTAGCCATAAAATGGCACTGATGCCGATCATGATCGTGAGCAAATAGGATTGAGATTGGCCGGAAACCCCGTATTTAAGGCCTTGTCCACTCAGCAAGGTGGCTTTACCTACGAAATTAACGATTCCATCAACAACATATTTATCCAGATAAGTTGTGAATTCAGAGGACAGGCGAACAATGGCCACTACGGTGTATTCGTACACCCGCTCGATATAGAAGTCATAGGCCAAAAGATCCTGAAAAAAGCGGAGGTAAAACGTGGTCGGTCGAGATAGAGAACGTCTCAGTTCAAACACAGAACCCAATATCACACCGATCACGCCTGATGCCACCAAAATAGGGAGGCCGTAAGGGATGGAATATTCACTAAAGACGACATCAGATGGAAGAGGATGGAGCCACAGGGACCATTTCAATGGCATAAGCGGGAAAGCCAACACAGCCACAGTCATGGTCACCATCGGCAATGCCATCAGCCAGGGCACTTCAGGTACCCGTCGAGTCTTAGGTTGGCGTTGCCCCAGAAAGATTAACCGAAAAATCCGAGTGAGACTGATGGCGCTGGTGGTATTCACAAAGACAAGTAAAACAAACAGCCAAACGGGCATATTCCACCCCCCAGTTAGCCATTGCTGCATCATTCGGAAAAAGCCCATCGGCAGAATCACCACTAGACTGGCAGCACCCACGACAAAGGCAGTGGTTGTCGCCGGTAGCCGTGACCACAGCCCTCCCATTTCCGTCATGTCCTGACTATTCGTGCCCAGAATGACGGAACTGATGCTGAAGAAGAGAAGCGCTTTTGCGATCGCATGGGTGAGCAGCAATGATAGAGCAATGTTTACTTGCCCTAAGCCCACGGCAATAAATACCAAACCCAAATAGGCACTGGTAGAATGGGACAATGCTCGCTTGATATCCACCTGAGCGATGGAAATCAAGGAAGCGCCGACCGCTGTGACGCCACCAATAATCAGTAAGGTATCGGAAGCAATCAAAGACAGGCTAAAAATAGGCTGAAGCTTAATCAGAAAGTAAGCGCCAATGGAGACAACTGCAGTGTTCCGCATGACCCCTGCAGGATTCGGCCCTTCCATTGCCTCATCCAGCCAGAGATTCAAAGGGAATTGCGCACAATTCCCTGTTGGACCCGCAATTAGAGCCAGTCCGAGCAAAGCATCCGTTAGGGGAGGTAAAGCAGTGGCTTCACTCCAGGCCCTCAGGTCTGAAAAGGTTAGTCCAGCACCATAGCTGGTCAAGGCCACTAAACCCATTAAGAGGATAATGTCACCGACTC
Source organism: Acaryochloris sp. CCMEE 5410 (assembly GCF_000238775.2). Taxonomy (NCBI): domain Bacteria; kingdom Bacillati; phylum Cyanobacteriota; class Cyanophyceae; order Acaryochloridales; family Acaryochloridaceae; genus Acaryochloris; species Acaryochloris sp. CCMEE 5410. Next base: position 987,886 of record NZ_AFEJ02000001.1, read on the forward strand.
GCTTGGTTAGAAAAGCATCCCGAGCTGCCGTGACCACCAGCGGCTGTGCATACCAAAAGCCCACCAACAGGTAGCTAGAAAACGTCAACATTTCCAGCAAAGCATAGCTAAGAATCAGCGAGTCGCTAATGGCGATGCCAGCAAGTGCTCCTTCGAAAAAGCCCATCAATCCAAAAAAGCGAGCAACGGACCAGTCCTTGTCCATATAGCCAATCGCAAAGACTTGGGTGAGTAAGCTCAAAAAAGTGACTAATTCTAAGGCACCAACACTAACAGGAGAAATTTCAATTGCAAAGGTTAAATTCAAGTCCGCAACTTGAAGCCATTCATAGACCAGTTCCTGAGACGGTTGGCCTAGAACCTGTTTGAATACAATCGTGCCATGCAAGCAACTTAACAACGTCATCAAAATGTTGAAATAAGCGACTGGGCGGGGCCCACTTCGCCGGATTAACCCCAAGGACCAGGGGAGCGAGAAAAGAGCTCCTAGTAATCCAAAAAAGGGAATCCACCAGATATGTTCGAGAAGAAATTGCGACAGCACGACTTAGTCAATTAGGGTTTGCAATGGTTGTTGATAGACTCTCAACTTCTTAAAACTGTAAATCTTTATCTGCTCAATACAGTCAGAAATTTCAGATAAAAATAGTCTCGAAACTCATAACTTTTTTTTCTGAAGTGGAAGTAGAGAAATAAGTAGGAAAAACTCTTTATAAAAATTGTTTCTAATTTATGACTATTATTGATTTATTTTTCATATATGTTTCATCGTATCAAAATATGGTAAATATCAATAAATATATTTTATTCAATAGTCTAAATAGATATGAATAAATCAATATCTTCTCTTTGCAGCAATAAACGGACCGCTTTTTCGGAAAAGAACCCTCCTCATTTGTACCTTTTTTACATCGCAGGGATAGTGCAGTCTATGTCCTCTCGATTTAGCTGCTATGGGCTTTTTCAGGGTTGCTGGCCATCCATTGATTTTCTTCAATACCCTACAGACAGATATCTTATACTTCAGTATTTCGAATGAAATATCTCGAGCGCATTCATAGCTAAAGTTCAATTGACTATCAGTTTTATTTATTGATTCAATTTGAATAAATAATCCACGTTTATATTGACAAAGCTGATCCCGGGTCTATATGCTGAGTTCTGCAAGCTTGAAAGTGCTTCCAAATAAAGCTGTTTACTGGCTTTCATGTAAGAATTTTTGGGTAGCAAAATTACCTACTAATATTTAGTGTTCAATAACAGGAGATGTGGCAATGCCAATTGCGGTTGGGATGATTGAGACGAAAGGTTTTCCTGCTGTGGTAGAAGCTGCAGATGCGATGGTGAAGGCAGCTCGTGTAACGCTGGTGGGCTACGAGAAGATTGGTAGCGGCCGCGTCACAGTGATTGTAAGAGGAGATGTTTCTGAGGTTCAGGCTTCGGTTGCCGCCGGAACAGAATCAGTCAGAAGAGTAAATGGGGGAGAGGTTCTTTCAACTCACATCATTGCTCGTCCTCATGAGAACCTTGAGTATGTACTACCGATGAGTTACACGGAAGAAGTAGAGCAATTCCGAACGTAACTGCGACCAATCATTAGGTGTGAATATTTACCCAGATTGAGTTCATAGAAGTCTTGCCTTTTTTGGGCAAGACATCATTCGTAAAGCGAGAGAATGGAGTTATAAACTATGTCGATAGCAGTTGGGATGGTGGAAACCCTCGGCTTCCCAGCAGTGGTCGAAGCTGCTGATGCCATGGTCAAAGCGGCTCGTGTCACCTTAGTTGGTTACGAGAAGATTGGGAGTGGTCGGGTTACGGTTATTGTTCGGGGCGACGTTTCAGAAGTTCAGGCGTCGGTTGCCGCTGGAACTGAGTCTGTCAAACGTGTGAATGGTGGACAGGTTTTATCTACCCACATCATTGCTCGTCCTCATGAAAACCTGGAGTACGTGTTGCCTATGCGATACACCGAGGAAGTTGAGCAATTCCGCGAGAGTGTTAGTGGGCCCCGTGCACTCCCTATTCGTAAATCCTAGTCACAAATCTGAGTGAGAATCGCAAAAGTTCTAGGTACCGTAGTTAGTACCCAAAAAGCTCACAGCCTCCAGGGCACCAAGTTCTTGTTGGTACAGCGAGTCGATCATGAAGGTCAATTACTTCCTGAATATGATGTAGCTGCTGACTGTGTAGGCGCAGGGGTTGATGAGTGGGTATTAATTACTCAAGGTAGTGCAGCCAGGCAAATGCCTGAATATGAACGACGGCCATTAGATGCCCTAGTTATTGCCATCATTGATACGGTCTCGGTCTCAGGGGGACGTATTTACAGTAAGTGATTCAGTCATAAATTCCGATGTTTGGATATTTTTTCCAACCTTCTAGGAGGTGTGATTGCTTGAAACCTTACGTAAGATTGTCGGCATCCTAGCTGACTCCTTAGGCTATTTGGACCATTAAGTTCCTGAGGTGTTGAACTTGATTTCTAAACCTAATTAGCCTTCACTTCTTTTGTCACTACTCACTCGCGATCGCGTTTTGTGTAGGGGAGTTTGTCATTATGGTAATCCATAGCCCATCAACATCAGCATTCATGCAGGCAGGGAATTTACCCGAGCCACGGTTAAGTTCTTCTGCCTATGTTCACTCATTTGCAAAAATAATGGGTGATGTTCACGTGGGTGCAAATGCACTGATTGCGCCTGGAAGTACGATTCAGGCCGATCAAGGACTTCCCTTTCACATCGGCGACAATGTCAATATCCAGGATGGAGCAGTCATCCACGCCATCGAGCCAGGGCAAGTTCGCGGTAAGGATGGCCAGAATTATGCCGTTTGGATTGGTAATAACAGTTGTGTCACCCATATGGCCCTTATACATGGGCCTGCCTTTATCGGTGACAACTGTTTTATTGGCTTTCGCTCGACAGTCTTTAACGCCAAGGTGGGTGATAACTGCGTGATCATGATGCACGCGTTAATTCAGGGAGTAGAAATTCCACCTGGCAAGTATGTGCCTTCTGGTGCCGTAATTACAAAACAAGAGCAGGCCAATCTTCTACCTGATGTATTGGAAAGCGATCGCAAATTCACTCAGCAAATCATTCATGTAAATGAAGCCCTAAAAAGTGAAGTTTCTGGGGCTAGCACTCAAACCTCTATTCGTCCGGCCCGAGCCAACATCGGCCATTCTCAATCACACCGTTTTACTACTGATACCAAGCCAATGAACCATACCACCCTAGATGCTGCAATTGTGAGTCAAGTTCGGTCACTCCTGGCACAAGGATATCGAATTGGCAGTGAACATGCCGACAAACGCCGCTTCCAAACCAGCTCTTGGCAAAGCTGTCCATCCATTACTGGCACCAATGAATCGCAAGTATTGGCTGGGATAGAATCTTGCATGTCGGAACATCAAGGGGAATATGTCCGGTTAATTGGGATTGATACCCAAGCCAAACAGCGGGTGCTGGAAACCATTATTCAACGTCCAGATGGTCCGGTGAAATCGGCCTCTATCAGTTCTGTGACAAAGACGATTAAAAATTACACCACTAGCCATATCAGCAGCAGCGGCAACATTGATGCAGAAACCATTGCCCATGTGCGCTCCCTCCTAGGTCAAGGCTACCGGATTGGCACTGAACATGCCGATGCTCGTCGTTTTCAAACGAGCTCTTGGCAAAGCTGCTCCCCCATTGCCTCGCAGCAGGAATCCCAAGTGGTTGCAGCATTGGAAGCTTGTATCGTTGAGCATCAAGGGGAATATGTCCGCATGCTGGGCATTGATACCCAAGCCAAGCAGAGGGTGTTTGAAGCAATTATTCAACGTCCCAGCGACAAGCCTAAAGCAGCCCCTCCAGCGTCCCGGCCTGCTTCTACTTCATCCTCAAGCAGCAGTTATGCCAGTCCAAGTTATGCCAGCAGCAGTCCTAATAGTGGGGCTAGCGCAGGTTTAGGGGCGGATGCCATTGCCCAAGTCCGCTCTCTTCTTGCCCAAGGCTACCAAGTCGGTTCCGAGTATGCAGACAAGCGCCGCTTCCAAACCAGTTCCTGGCAAAGCTGCACACCCATCAATTCCCAGCAAGAATCTCAAGTCATTGCCGCTTTAGAAAGCTGTATTGCAGAACATCCTGGAAACTATGTTCGCCTAATCGGGATTGACCCGAAAGCCAAACGCCGAGTCCTAGAAGTCATCATTCAGCGTCCAGATAGCAATAGTAAAGCCAGTCCATCAGCCCCTAAAGCGAGACCGGCAAGCTCCAGCTCTAGCTATTCCAGCAAAGTCGAAAGTAATAGTTCAAGCTACCGTCCTGCCCCTTCGGCTGGCCTGGATGGAACAGTTGTGAATCAGATTCGCTCTCTTTTAGCCCAAGGCTACCGAATTGGCACTGAATATGCGGACAAACGCCGATTCCAAACCAGCTCTTGGCAAAGCTGCACACCCATTGCCTCGCAACAAGAATCTCAGGTGATTGCTGGCGTCGAAGCCTGTTTGGCCGAACATCCCAATGACTATGTTCGTCTGATTGGCATCGACAAGCGGGCCAAGAAGCGGATGTCTGAAACGATTATTCAACGTCCTGGTGGTTCAACTGCGACTTCATCTTCAGTGAAGACATCAAGTTCTCGCTCTTTTCAAGCGCCAGCGACCAAAAGCTCTCGAGGACGTGGATTTAGCCCCCGCAATGGTGGTGGCTTAGATGCTAATACCGTAGCGCAAGTGCGATCGCTTCTAGCCCAAGGCTACCGAATTAGCACAGAATATGCGGACAAACGTCGGTTCCAAACCAGTTCTTGGCAAAGCTGTCCTCCTATTAAAACCCAGCAAGAATCCCAGGTGATTGCGGCACTAGAATCCTGCATGGCCGACCACCAAAAAGAATATGTCCGCTTAATTGGTATTGATACCAATGCCAAGCGACGCGTCTTAGAATCTGTGATTCAAAAGCCCGTGGCAGCGCACTAGATGTCATGTCACAAGGGTCTTAGTCTGAACGATCTTGTCACTCTTAGCCTAAGAGCCTAAGGTTCATTGCTGATGCAACTTTCCCCCCCGCAACCGGTTAGCACCTCGCAATTTTGTGTGATTGGGGATGTTACGATCCATCCCCACGCCAAAATCGCTCCTGGTGTGATCTTGCAGGCTGCCCCCCAAAGCAAAATTGTGATTGGCGCCAGCGCTTGTATCGGCATCGGAGCTGTTATTCAAGCCTTTGAAGGAACAATTACCGTTGAGAGTAATGCTGTCCTAGGGGCGGGGGTTTTGGTTCTTGGCAAGGCAACCATTGGTGTAAATGCCTGTATTGGCGATTGCACCACCATCATCAATACCGATATTGTGACCCAACAGGTTATTCCGGAGGGTTCACTTATGGGGGATGCCAGCCGATCGACCATTGACGAGTCTGAAGAGGGTTCACATTTGAATGACGCTCTACCCTCTAATCCAGTCAATCCAGCTTGGCCCAGTCCTCCACCCATGCCGACTCCTGCGCCTGCGAGTAGTCCTCAGAGGCAATCCCAAGTCATTGGACGAGCCTATGTGACCCAGATGCTTCAGGTCTTGTTTGCTCGTAATTCACCGCCATAATGCTTAAGCCAATCAACCATTGCGGTTATTGCTAAACTGAACGAGACTCACTTGAGGATGTCTGGGTCCATTGTCTCCGTCTAGGTATTGCCCGCCGATATGATTCCTGCCTCAAAGTTAAAACGGAAACGCAGACCTGATAGTGCTTTGGGTCTGTTATCGACTCCCAGTTTCCCTGCGATTGTAGGAACCGCAGATGCGATGCTCAAGGCCGCCGAAGTGACCTTAGTTGGCTACGAGAAAATTGGGAGCGGATTATGCACAGTTATTGTGCGGGGCAATATTGCGGATGTGCGTCTAGCCGTAGAAGAAGGCAGTCGCTTAGCGGAGAAGCTGGGGCAAACCGTCTCCAAACTGGTGATTGCTAGACCCATGCCCAACTTGGAAGCCGTCTTTCCCATTGGCAGTCATCTAGTCGAAATCGCCCAGCAGCAACGGGGCTATTCCCGATTAAGCAACCAATCCATTGGCCTATTAGAAACTCGCGGTTTTCCAGCCATGGTGGGAGCCGCAGATGCCATGCTTAAATCCGCTAATGTTCAACTCTCGGCTTATGAAACTATCGGGGCGGGATTATGTACCGCCATGGTTCGGGGATCCGTTGCCAATGTTGCGGTCGCCATTGAAGCAGGCATGTTTGAAGCAGAACGAATCGGCGAGTTGAATTCGGTGATGGTCATCCCTCGGGTTTTGGATGATTTAGAAGCCATGTTACCTGTTGCCAGCTGCTGGATCGAGAAACCCTTGCCGCTACTCTTCTCCAATAAGGTGAAAGAGAAAGAGAAAGAATTGGTCCCGTTAGAGAACCTAGAACAACTCTCCCGCTCTATTGAGCAAGAACCGGATGCTTAAACTTAGGTTTTGAAGCTTCAATCTCTCTAGGTTTTGGGCAACATAAGCTCGGTTTTACATGCATTTTTAACATCGAGTTAGTGGGAAGAATACCGATTACAAGATTGACAGAAGTCTCCACCACTACCGATAATTGTTGTTTGTGAAATAGTCGTTTTTAAAAATAATCCCTTGGCTAACGTAGTTGTAATTGGTGCTCAGTGGGGCGATGAAGGAAAGGGCAAAATAACCGATTTGCTGAGTCGCTCAGCAGATGTGGTGGTTCGGTATCAGGGCGGAGTAAACGCTGGCCATACCGTCGTTGTCGATGACCAGACCTTTAAGTTGCATTTGATTCCTTCCGGCATTCTCTACCCCAACACCGATTGCATCATCGGCTCTGGAACCGTTATCGATCCCAAAGTACTGATCGAAGAACTGGATATGTTAGACAAGCTGGGGGTCAGCACCAGCCATCTGTTTATCTCCGAGTCAGCCCATGTCACCATGCCTTATCATCGGATGATTGATCAGGCCTCTGAAGAGCGTCGGGGTGACCATAAGATCGGCACTACAGGCAGGGGAATTGGCCCCACCTATGCCGATAAGTCCGAGCGAACCGGCATCCGCATCCTGGATCTGATGGATCCAGAGGGCATGAAGAAGCAGCTACGGTGGACCGTTAACTATAAAAACGTCATTCTCGAAAAACTCTATAATCTGCCTCACTTAGATCCAGAAGAGGTGATTGCTGAGTATCAAGTCTATGCGGATCGTCTGCGCCCCTTCGTTGCTGACTGTTCCTTAAAAATCTACGATGCCTATCAGCAGCACCGAAACATTTTGTTTGAAGGTGCCCAGGGTACTTTGCTGGATTTAGATCATGGCACCTATCCCTACGTCACGTCTTCCAATCCAGTCGCTGGCGGGGCCTGTGTGGGGACGGGAGTAGGCCCCACGATGATTGATCGGGTTATCGGTGTCGCCAAAGCCTATACCACTCGGGTGGGGGAAGGCCCCTTCCCTACCGAACTTCATGATGAGATGGGGGTAGCCCTCTGTGAGCGAGGTGCTGAATTTGGCACAACTACTGGACGGCGGCGGCGCTGCGGCTGGTTTGACGCTGTGATTGGTCGCTATGCTGTCCGCATTAACGGTCTGGACTGTCTAGCGGTGACTAAGCTCGATATTCTCGACGAGGTGGATGAAATTAAAGTTTGCGTGGCCTATGAAATTGATGGCCATGAGTCGAAGGACTTTCCCACCAATGCTCGCCAGTTTTCCCGCTGCAAACCCGTGTATAAAACCCTGCCTGGCTGGAAGCAATCCACGATTCATTGCCGCACGTTAGAAGACTTACCTCCCAAAGCCCTGGACTACCTTAAGTTCTTAGCTGGCATCGTTGAAGTCCCGATTGCGATTGTGTCCCTAGGGGCTGAGCGGGACGAAACCATTATCGTTGAAGATCCCATTCATGGACCGAAGCGAGCCTTGCTCTATTCCAATGGGGAAACCCAAGCCATGTCTGCTTAGGTCGTTCTCTAAAACTGGCCTGAGTCATATCGCTTTATTTCCCCTGGATTTTCTAGCTTGCGATCGCAACCCTGATTCTGCCAAGCTCTGATTCTAAGGAGTGAGATACCTAAGGTGAATCACAAAGGAGATTGGTATAAAACTGACCTGGCCTATATTCACGATATTGGGTTTGGTGGATTTGCGGATCAAGCGGCGGTCGAGATCTTAGCCTGCTTTCAAAGGCATCAAATTGAATCCGGTTTAGTGGTCGATTTAGGCTGTGGTAGCGGCATCTGGGCAGATCACCTCGTCCAGGCGGGGTATCAAGTCTTAGGGATTGATATTTCAGAGGCCATGATTGATCTGGCTCGCAGTCGGGTTCCTGCTGCAGACTTTCGGGTGGAGTCCTTATTTACGGCCCATCTTCCAACCTGTCAGGCAGTAACGGTTCTGGGAGAAGGTCTAAATTATTTATTCGATGCGGAGCACAATTCGTCTCGGCTAGGTCCAATCTTCCAGCGAGTCTTTGATGCCCTAGAACCTGGAGGACTGTTTATCTTTGATCTGGTTGAACCGGGTCAGGTTGAAGCGGGACAAACGAGTCAAGGCTTTCGAGAAGGCGAGGACTGGATGGTCTTAGTAGAAAAGCAGGAAGATTTGGAATCAATGATCCTGACCCGACGAATCATCACGTTTCGCCAAGACGGCACCCTCTATCGACGAGACGAAGAAATCCATCGACAGCAGCTCTACAATGCCGATGAGATAGCGGCACAACTGCAACAGATTGGGTTTCAGGTGCAAATTTCCAATACGTATGGTGAATACGAACTTGCGATCGCACGCAAAGCGATCACAGCCCGCAAACCCTAACCGCCTATTGGGAAGGCTCAATTTGCTTCTTCACCCGCTCTTGATTCAGCAAAGCCAGAGAATGGTTGGGATTCAGACTAAGGGCTTGTTCTAAGCTGGCAAGGGCTTCAGGGAAGTTCCCCAAAGCCTTCAGGGCAATGCCTTTCCCGGTCCAATAATCGGCGTTTTTTTCATTAAAGGCAAGGGCTTTGTTATAGGCCGTCACCGCCCGACTATAGGAGCGTAATCCCATCAGAGCCAAGGCTTTGTTATACCAAGCGCGATCGGATTTGGCATCCAGGGCCACGGCCTGATCCGCAGCCGATAGGGCCTGACCATAGTCTTCCAGCCGCCAGTAGGCTGCACTTTGATTGATCCAAATTTCTACCAGCGTCGGCTGCTTCCCTGCATTGGCATCTCCTTTTAATGCCTGGTCGTAGGCCGCAACGGCTTCCTCTAACTTACCCAGAGTCGTCAGAATCCGGCCCTGGTTAAACCAAGCTAAGGAAGATTGCGGATCAACTTCTACCCCCTGAGCAGCAGCATCCAGGGCTTCATCGAATCGGCCTAGACGCCAGAGAGACAAGGCCCGTGCACTCCAGGAATGGGCATCTTTGGGCGTTAAGGCTAACGCTCGATCAATGGAGGTCAGCGCTTCTTCAAACCGCCCTAGACCAATCAGGGCCGTTCCCCGCTGGCTCCAGGCAAACTCTAAACCCGCCTCTCCCCAGTCTCCATCCCCTTCCTGAAATGCTTTTTCGCAACTGGCTAGGGCCGTCTCAAACTGATGAAGTTGGTTGGCGTTCGCACATTGCTGAATCAGGGCCGCAGAAGAGGTCGGGGCCAGGGTCACGGCAAACCCGTGAGACGCTTGAGCCTGCTGATGTTCTCCCAATTGATCCAGCAAAATCCCTTGCTGAGACCACAGTTGGGAATCCTTAGGTGCGAAGGCAAGCGCCTTGTCATAGCCTTTGAGGGCCTGGTTGTAATCCCCCAATTGTCGGTGTAGTTGAGCAAGTTGGGACCACCCTATTGCCGGAGAACTATCTCCCCAATCACTGTCGCCTCGGAGGGCGCGATCGCAGGATTCAAACGCCTGAGAATATTGCTTTAGGGCAGCCAAGACCTGACAGCGCTCGGCCCAAGCCCGGCCATCTCGGCTATGAATATGGGTCGCCCAGTCATAGGCAGCCAAGGCTTCTTCTAACCGTTCCAGCTTAAACAGAGCTGCACTCCGGTAATACCAGGCTTGATCTGGCAGCGATTGCCCCCGTTGATCCGCCACTTGGAGGGCCAACTCACAATCCTTAAGAGCAGGCTCATAGTTTTGCAATTTAAAGAGACTGATACACCGTTTAGCCAAAATCTGAGGCTCATCCGGCTTTAGTTTGAGGACCTGGTTAAAGGCGGCAACGGCATCTGAATGTTTGGCTAGGGCAAACACAATTGTGCTGCGATCGGTCCAGGTCTGCGGATCGTTGGTATTTAAGGCAATCGCCTGGTCACAGGCTTTCAGAGCATCTTCATATTGCTTCTGCTGAGTTAGGCTCTGACATAATCCCGCCCAATGATCATAGTCCTGCAGTCCTTCCTGAGCTTTGAGCGGTAGGGGAAGCAGGGCGAAGGCCAACCCCCACCCCCACAGCAACGGTCCCACAGACCATCTGTACCGTCGCAATCGGCAATTCCGGTTTTCAGTAACTACTAAGACTCTTTCCCTAGGGACAGGAGTGGGTTGTTCCATCAGGCATTATGGCTCCACACAGATAAGCATCATCAAGGTTTGTGCCCTCAATATTGGCATTCTCCAAATTGGCTTCTGCTAAGTTGGCATTCTTTAAGGTTGCAGCCTTCAAACTGGCTCCTGTCAGATCGGCCCGAAACAGATTGGCTTCCGTCAAATTTGCCCCATCCAAAATACTTTGGGTAAGATTCGCTTGGGGAAGCTGCACCCGGAAAAAGTCCACTTGGCTTAGATCCGCTTGGGCTAAGTCAGCGGTTTTGAGGTCTAGCTCTCTGCCCCCCTGGTTGACTAGCTCCCATACTTGCCGCCATTTATCCGCCAGAACCGTTTTGATATTGATTTTGCTCTTGTGCAGCTTGGCTAGGTTGAGATCGGCACCTTCTAAATTGGCATAGCGCAGATCGGCACCTTCTAAATTGCTATTGGTCAAATTGGCTCGGCGAAAATCGGTATAGCGGAGGCGAGCATTACTAAAATCAGTCGCTCTCAGGTTACTATCCTGCAAATTGACAATAAACAAATAGGCCTGAGACAGATCCGCTTCTTCTAGATCTTCTCCCTTTAAATTAATGCCTACCCAATGCACACCACTCAGATTTTTGCCCTGCGTTGGAGGGCCTTCTGTAGCAGAAGGTTCTGGAGCCAGTGATTCCGAGGTCTCTTCGGCAACAGGGCTTTCAATTTGCTTTTGGTTGAGGATGGCCCAAGCATTCCGCCATTTCGGATCGATAACTGTGGTGTCATCTAGTTTGGCCTCCCTCAGATCAGCATTCACTAGGTTGGCACCTGTTAAATCCGCCCCAATCAGGTTGGCCCCTTTTAGAGATGCACCTTCTAAATTGGCGTTAATCAACTGGGTTCCCACTAGAGATGCATTCTGTAATCGAGCCTGGGATAAATTGGCGGTGGTTAAATTAGCCTGATTCAACTGAGCTTTACCTAAGTTGGCCCTCGCTAAATTGGCTTCGGTTAAATTAGCTTGGCTCAAGTTGGCATCGCGGAGTTGAGCATTCTCCAAATCGCTCAGGGTGAGCTGAGCTTGGGATAAGTTAGCCCGAAATAAGATGGCTGCCCCCAGTTGGCTTTTTTCTAAATTGCTGAGGGTGAGTTGGGCACTGGAAAGGTTTGCCTCCCGCAAATCAGCTTGTTTGAGATCCGCCCGAAGGAGATCTGCCCCATCTAGCTTTGCACCACGCAGATTCGCTTCTTTGAGATTGGCCCCTTTGAGGTTGGCATTCCGAAGATCCGCTCCCCCTAATTTAGCTTTATCAAGCTGGCAGTCGGCACATTCACGCGTTTCTTTCAGTTGATCAACATGATCGCCTTTGGCTGCCTGCACAGGTTGGCTCAACAGGGTGAGTGCAACCATTCCACTAACCAACCCAGATGAGACTTTGAAAGTCTGGCTTATCCGCAAAATCCGAACCTCAGATTTTAGGAAAGATCAACTACAGATCATGGCATGTTCGCTGGCCACAAAGGATTAGACGAAGGTCTAATAGCATCACAAAAACTAATAAATAGAATTATCATGAGCAAAAGCCTCACCATTAAACGCAGACATTTGTTCATTACTGATAAACTTACAAAGTTCTTACCCAACCTAATGATAGTAACAGGTTTTTATTTAAAGAATATAGACTCTAACCAGAAGAGAGAATATCTTGCAGGTGCAATAATAATTATATAAATTCAAAAATCAATCAATAAATTTATTTTATGAGTAAATGAATAGTGGCATGAGGTCTATTTCTAGAGGAAGCATGAGAAAAAAGCGAGAAGAAGATGCAAGATAAAACCCCTGAAGCGATATCTCTAGCCTTGATTAATGCAATAAAAAATACAACTATATTCTTTTTTTTATTAGGAATATTTTTAATTGCATTTTTAATTGTATTTTTATTTGTAGCCAAGGAAAGTGAACTTGCTTTATTTATATTATTTGCTTGTATTTTTCTTGCAGGAATTTGTGCAATTATATTTGCACTATATTCAACATTACAGAGAAAGGAGAATCGCTCACGAGACACTGCAACCTCTTTACAGGCTGTTCTTGTGCCTGTATGGATTGGAATTTTATTAGTATTCATTTTCTCTTCATCTACTTTCTTCAATAAGGATTTAAGCAATCAGGCCAGTCAAAAAGCCATAAATAATTCATCAAGTGAAACAGTCCTAAGTAGCCAAAACAATCTAACAAAAAGGGATAGCAAACAAAATCCACTAAAAACTCTTAGTATTACACTTTCTATTGGTGGATCTTCATTAGTATTTGGCTCTTTTTTTGGCATTCTTTTTGGGATCCCAAGATCGGCTCAAAGAAGATCTGAACGCAATGAATTTGTATTATTAAGCGATAAAAATACAAATGAAGATAAAAAGCAGAAAAATGGCTTAGATACATCCAAAACTTCAAGCACAAATAGATATTCAGATAACACTAATATTGAGGAAATATCTGACTGGCTGACTAAGATTATAATTGGTATCGGCCTAGTTCAGCTAAGAACTATTCCCGACATATTGAGAAGTCTAACAAATTCTCTAAATAAAGTGTTAGGAGATGGAAATGGTATTTTTGGCATATCCATAATCCTTCTGTTATCAATCTCTGGTTTCTTTATTGGCTACCTTTGTTCAAGACTATTTCTTCCAGGCGCATTTACTCGAACATTGCTCCATCAGTTAGACCAAAAGCAATCAGAATTAGATCAAAAGCAGTCAGACATAAGTGAAATTATTAATGAGCGAGATAGCTATGATTATTTGGTTCAAACTCTACTTGCCAAATTCGAGGAAGAAAATTTAAGTGATAAGGTTTTCAAAAGCATAGATATTTTGTTAAAAAATGACGATGGTACCAATAAAAAGCTTGATCATATTTGTGGCGGACAACGAAGCCTAAAAGGTTTTCTAAGGGGAAGTGATGAGCATAGACAACTCCGTAAACTACGCTCCAACAACTTAATTAGGCCTAAAGAAGGCCATAGCTGGCAAGCAAACAAGGAGATACAACTGACTTCTCTCGGGAAGGCATACTGTGAATATAAAAAAGCAAATAAGAGTTAATTTTTAAATAGAATCTAAAGCTGTCAATCATAATAGAACAACGTATGATCAACAAAAGGAAAAGGCTTTTTAGGATGAGGCAATTGCATGGCAGCCACGATCGCATTGATCGCCCACGATCGCAAAAAAGATCAAATCGTTGAATTTGCCAAGCAATACCAACCCGTTCTCTGTCGATATCGCATTATCGCCACCGGCACGACCGGACAGCGGATCAAAGACGCCACCAGCCTAGAGATCGAGAGAATGCTGTCGGGACCGATGGGAGGAGATGCCCAAATTTCTACCCAGGTGGCAGAAGGTAAAGTCACCGCCGTGATTTTCCTAGTCGATCCCCTCTATGCCCAACCCCATGAACCCGATATTCAAGCCCTTCAACGGATTTGCGCTGTTTATGATGTGCCCCTTGCCATTAATGTCGCCACTGCATCGGCCATTTTGGAGCAACTTCGCCGTACCCGAGTCGCCCACCTAATTTTTAATCCTGTATCAGGACAAGGCAATGCCGACCATGATTTAACCTTAATCGAAGAACTCCTTAGTCCAGCCATGGAATTGGTTGTGCATTTGACCACTCCAGATACCCATCCCAGCGAGTTGGTAGATGATGCGATTTCAGCTCAAGCCGATCTGATTCTGGCTTCTGGGGGTGATGGCACGATCTCCGCTGTGGCAGGGGCATTGATCGGCACCGATATTCCTCTTGGGGTGATTCCCCGAGGCACAGCCAACGCTTTCGCCGCTGCTCTCAATATTTCTCAGGGATTTATGCCGATTCGAAGTGCCTGCAACATTATTGTCCAAGGTAAGACTTGGGTCGTCGACGTGGCTAAGTGTAACGATCAGCCGATGATTCTGTTGGCGGGGATTGGTCTAGAAGCGGAAGTGATTGAACGAGCGGACCGAGAAGCCAAAAACCGCTGGGGGGCCTTCGCCTACATTATGGAAGGGATTAAGCAGTTCAATCAGCAGGAGCTTTTTGAAACGGAGATTGAAGTCGAGGGTGTGATCAAAACCTTTCAGGCTGGTGCTGTTACGATTGCCAATGCCGCACCCCCGACTTCGGTGATGGCCCAAGGAGCAGGGATCGTCGATGCCAGTGATGGACTGTTAGATATCACCATTGGTGCCCCCCAAACAGACTTGGAAGCGGTCGGGGCGATGGTGAACTTAGTGGGGGCTGCCTTGATGCGCCACCCCACCAATCGGGAAGACATCATCAATCTACAAACCCGTCGAGTCAAAGTGAAAACCCACCCACCCCAAAAGGTTGTCGTAGATGGGGAAATGGTGGGAACCACCCCCATTGAAGTGGAATGTATTCCTCGGGGGTTGATTGTGTTTGCACCTGAGTCAGCAGATTTACACCAGGAAGCCCCTGAATCTGAGGCTTAATTGAATTAAAAGGCATACAGGCTAACGGAAAAACCCTTTATCGTCATGATGGAACTTATGCTCGTGATGGTCATGGTGCTTATCGTGGTGCTTTTTCTGCAATACTTTGAACTTCTTGAAGCCAAAATTAGGGGAGCGACGGAAGCGGCGAAAACGACGACGGCCATGATGACGACGGAAACGACGACGACCGTGAAATCCGTGGCGACGGTGACCGAATTTTCTAAATTTTACAGAAACCACTTCCGGCTCCTGTTGATCGGTGAATAAACCAATCTCCGCAGCTGTTGCTTCGCTGATACCAACCGTGAGAACGGATAAGCTGAGTAATGCGGTGGATAGTATACGTTTCGGAGTCATCTTTCGTGCCTCGCTTTTCATTAATCTCAATCTAAAGCGGGAATCTGAGAAGAAGCTGATGAGTCTCTGAGGTGAGGTGATCAGATTGCTGAGGGCGTAAGCACAGAATCGGGGATGTATGGCTCAAAGAAAAACGGGTCAAGGACAATAGATCCTGTACCCGAATCAAAAACTTGTCATGAGCCTAACATCGCAATTGCCAACCGTACTAGAGCATCACGAATTTCTAGAACAGGTCGAAGCACTTAAAGAAGCACCCAGCCTGAGTCAGATGGTTTATATCGTTCTGCAAATGGGTTTGTTTTTGGCTCGCTGGCTTCTGGAGGATGAACTCTCACGGCGAGCAAAACAGTATTGGAATGGCCGAGGTGTCCCACTTGCGGAACCCGCTTGCACTCGAAGGGATGGGAATCTCGTCAGATGCAGACACTGGTGGGAAATATTGCCTGAAAGCGACGGGTGGGTCGTTGTCCCCACAGGTGTCCAGGTAGTCTATCCGCTCCTTTGGATCAATCCATTGGGATTACCTCCTATCAGCACAGCAGTGAAGAATTGGTTCGTCTAGGCTGCTTGTTAAGTCTATTTATGCCCTATGAACTGGCCAGTTGGATGCTGAGTCAGTGGAGTGGTTTATCCGTCAGCTCATCAAGCTTGTGGAGTTGGGTGCAAGTCATGGGCAACAAAGCTTATCAGGAGCTAGAGACTCAACTCAAAGCTCAAGCCTCAGGTGACCAGACTCCTTGTGAAGCGATTTCAGAGGTGTTGTCTGCTCTACCTTTGGCCATTGCTGCTGACGGTGTGATGGTGCCCTTTCGCCCCACCCCGAAAACCCCCAAGGGAAAATCCAGTGGCGAGAAGTCAAAGTTGCTATCTTAGCCCGCCTAGGAACACGGGGCACCCGAGCACAAAAGCGTGTCCCCCAACTACTACGTCGAAGACTGGTGGCAGTATTGGGCGATATCGACCAGTTCATCCCCTTACTGCACCTCGAAGCCCGCAAACAAGACTTTGAATCGGCCCCAAGCGTCATCTGGTTGAGTGATGGGGGCGAGGCTTCTGGCGAGTCTACCGCACCTTGTTCTCTCACTGTGCTGTGGCAGTTCTCGATTTCTTTCATGCAGCAGGCCATCTTGCACGAGCAACAAAAGCGATGTTTGGGGATGCTCGCTCTGCTCAAGCCCAAGCCTGGTTTCGGCGCTGGCGACACCAATTGCGACATGGGCAACACCTATTAGTATTGCGGTCCTTGACGATGTTGATTCACTCACAATTGTTTACGGGCAAATCTTTTACGACGTTGCTCCAGGTACAGGCTTATTTCCAGCGCCATCTGCGACACATCCAATATCGCCACTTTGAACAACTACAGATACCGCTGGGGTCAGGAATGGTCGAAAGTGCTTGTAAGTGGCTGATTCAACAGCGCTTTAAGGGGGTTGGTATGCGCTGGAGTGAGGATGGTTTCAATCATCTACTCATGCTGCGGCTTGCCTGGGTCAATCAACGGTTTGACTCCCTATTCCCAGGGGTAACCATTCCGAAGTCTAAGGCATCCCCGATCCATTAGCTACGCCCGATTGCTGAAGATTATCAGCATTTCAAAGCGGAATCAGTATGAATGGTGGGGGAGTCTTGAATATTGGATGGTGGATTCGGTGTTGATGCAGGGAATAGTGTTGTTTTTATACAGCAGCGGGTTACCCATAAATCGTTTTTTGGAGAATAAGCAGGTATCCTCTCCCAGGTCTGCAGATTGTGAAGTTAATGGTCGCTGAAATATTGGCGGTGTAAAGCCAGCATCAACTGCAGAGGGTGAGGGCATGGGTACTACCGCAGATTGTGAAGATGATGGTTGCTGAAATATTGGCGGTGTAAAGCCAGCATCAACTACAGAGGGTGAGGGCATGGGAACTACCGAAGTTATTGGGACAGCTATACTAGAGGCACCTCTAACAGCAACTTCCCTATGGTTACGCTTCAGCTTCGCCAATTGGTGGTAAATCCAGGTCAACGAATTGAGCTGCAAGGGATCAATTGGAATGAGTTTGAAGCAATTCTGGCAGAACTTGGGGATCGGCGCGCATCTCGAATTGCCTATAGTAATGGAGTTTTAGAACTAAGGATGCCTTCCCCTGAGCATGAGGTTGATAAAGAGCTCATCGGAGATATGATCAAAATTCTCCTGGAAGAACTCGATATCAATAATGAATGTTTTGGTTCAACGACGTTCAAGCGTCAGGATATCGCTAAGGGGGTTGAGCCTGATCAGTGTTTTTATATTGAGAATTACGCTGTGATGATCGGAAAACGTCGACTTGATTTGAGTGCTGATCCGCCACCTGATTTGGCAATAGAAGTGGATGTTACCTCTAAAACTGGATTGGAGGCTTACCAATCCTTAGGAGTCCCTGAGCTGTGGCGCATGGAGGAGGGGAAATTACGGATTAGTGTACTGCGGGATGGGCAGTATCAGGAGGCAAGCTTTAGTCCTCACTTCCCTAAATTTCCCATTGTTGATGGAATATCTGAGTTTTTGCGTCGAAGTCAAACGGAAGGGCGCAGTCAAACACTGAAGGCATTTCGACAATGGGTTCAAGAATGGAGCTAGAAAGCTACTCCATAAGGGATTAGAGGGTGCTAATTCGTTAAGCTGAAGACTCTGCCCCCATTGTCTCCCTAGGTTTTGCATGAGATTGCGAACTCAATTTTTTAAGCAACGAACTAATCAAAATCCGCCACAGATCCATCCGCTTCTTCGCCCCCACTGGCCCTTTGACCCCGGTAAGCTGCCTTTCTTTTATGGCTGGGCGATTTTAGCGGCCTGCACCATCGGCATCATCATGAGTATCCCAGGTCAAACCATGGGGGTAAGTGTCTTTACGGATTACTTAATTCAGGCAACGGGGGTATCGCGGCTGCAGCTCAGCAATGCCTATCTGATTGGCACAGTAACCAGCGGCTTGCTGCTGCCCTTTGGGGGCGTCTTTCTCGATCGGTTTGGAACGCGCCTGTCAGTGGTGTTGGCTTCGGTGTGGCTGGGACTGACATTGGGATATATGAGCGTGTGCGATCGCATCGCCGTATCCCTCAGTCAAACATTGAACTTACCCACCTCCAGCTATGTGGCCTTCGGCTTGCTAGTACTGGGCTTCACCAGCCTGCGATTCAGCGGTCAAGGCATGCTCACCATGTCCAGTCGCAACACACTGGGAAAATGGTTTGATAAACGACGGGGACTGGCTTCTGGCATTGCCGGGGTGTTTATCTCTTTTGGGTTCGCCGCGACCCCCTCTATCGTCAACGCTTGGATTGAAGCCACCACCTGGCGGTGGGCCTGGGTCAGTATGGGGCTCATCGTAAGCATAGGCATGGGCAGCTTAGGCTGGATCTTCTATCGCGATAACCCTGAAGAATGTGGCCTGCAGATGGATGGCAAAACTCCATCTGCAGTCTCAAATCAATCCCCGACCGATCCAGGCGCTGATTTCACTCGGGGTGAGGCCCTTCGTACGCCAGCTTTCTGGGCCGTCACCTTAGCACTGTCCTGCCAAGCATTAGCAATCACAGGGATTACCTTTCATATCGTTGATCTGGGGGCAGAAGTCGGGTTAACCAAGGCCGAAGCAGTGGCCTTATTTATACCAATGGCATTGGTCTCGACCATTATGGGGTCTTTGATGGGGTTTGCCGCCGATCGAATTCGGCTGCAATTTTTGTTTATGGGCATGATGACGGCCCTGGGTATTGGAATTGCCAGTATGGCCAATTTAGATATTGTGGCTTTACGCGGACTGGCAATTGCTGGGTTAGGCAGTAGCGGAGGGTGTTTCGGCACCTTATCTGCTGTGGCATTACCCCGTTTCTTTGGCCGAACTCATTTGGGTGCCATTTCAGGGGTACAGATGATGAGTATCGTCTTTGCTAGTGCAATTGGTCCTTCTTGGATGGCATTATTCAAGGACATTGCGGGGTCCTATCAAATGGGCCTCTATTGCTTCTGCATTTTTCCACCCATTATTCTGCTGCTGAATTGGGTCGCCCCCAATCCACAATTACGGCTGCACTCATAACCGCCTATTCAGGTTTGAATCCGCCACTATGGAGTCTGAAGAATTAAAGTTTGCCATCAAACGACGTCTATACAAGCGAAAACGTGACGTAGGTCATACCATCCCTCCGTCTTTAGCGGCTTTTTTCAAAGACTGCCCCATTTGCTCTGGACGAGGAAAAGTATGTACAGAATGGGAAGATGATGGCATCCCAGTTGCCTCATTAGAGACCTGCTCGTTTTGTGATGGCGATGGTTTCATCCACACATCACCTTCATAATTTGCAGAATGCTCAATCGTATTTACCCTTTTTCTGTAGCCAAACCTCAATTACCGAAGTCTAAAAAAATCCCTGAACAGACTTCGGCAACAGCTAATTTCCTAAATTTGTGGGTAACGCAAATGTTCCTGCTGCATCCGGCTTAAAGGGAAACACCGTTTGGACTGCAGCAAGAGGTATGCTGCCATAAACATGAGGATACTGCTCTTCTCCCCCCTCACAATTTTCATATCGCAATTCTGCCTCTAATCGTTGAGGATTGATGGCTAGTAGAACAAGATCCTGGCGGTTCTGAAACAGGCGATGGGCAACTTCTAAAACTTGATGCTGATCAGAGCAATGTATAAAGCCTTCCATTGCAAGGGATGAGGCTTTGTAAGCCCCCGAGGATTGGGCAGCCGTCCAATCAGTTTCTTGAGCAATATGAAAAATCATAATTTTGAGCCTAACATCCGTTCTAAAAGGGTTTATCACATCCAATGTCAGGATGGAGTCGCTATCCCACCCAGTTAATCGATATCCATTTCAGAATGAATCTTTCAATATTCCTACCTTAAAGCCCTAGATTCACTCTGTTCAAAAGATCTGATTAGTCTTTGGAAAAATGATAGATTTTCCGCAATCAAACCGGATTGACCCAGTTCAGACAACAGTCCATGATAGTAGTGGCATTTGGTTTCTTGGAGCGGAGATATCTTTGATGAGTAAAAACCCATTTAAAGAACAATTTGACAAATGGTGGAGCTTAGTCACAGCTAAAGAGACTTGGGACCAATTCAAGCAGTTCTTCCTTCTTCTATGGGAGATCGGCAAAGAGACCTTTTTAATGATTGGCTACGTCCTTTTCTTAGTTGTAGCTGCAATAGGCTGGCTTGGAGATCGTGTAGACGATATATCCGACAGTGTGAAATCTTTTCAAAACAAAGCTAGCGAGACCGAAGACGGCAATCTTGTAGCTGAAGCTGGGAAATCCTTGTTGTTAGCGACAAAGAAAGGGGCAGATAAAACCCTAGAGACAGCCAGAACCACCCTAGATATAAAAGTACCGGAAAAAAAAACTAAAGAGCCAGTAGCAGCCAAACCTGCAAGTAAGCCTGCTGCTGCACCGGCCCCAGCATCGGCTCCCAAAGCAGAAACCCCTGCTCCAGCGCCAGCCTCTACCCCGGCTCCAGCCCCAGCTAGCGAACCCAGTGCAGCTGAAGCTAGCAAGCCTGAAGGTTCAGGAGAAGAGGAAACTGTGCGAGTCGACGATCCTCAATAGTTTTTAAAAATCCTTTTTACATATCTAGATAAAACAAATAATCCTCTACTGACTGACCAGTGGAGGATTATTTTTGAGATTCATGCTGATTATTTTGGAATGCCATAAAGTCCAGCAAAATTTTCTGATGGGGATAGGCTAAAGGAAATATACCTTGGGCTTTTTGTGAATATCGCTTGCTATCTTGAATTTGTTGAGGAGAAAAGAATCCCCAATCCCACCCTTCCATAAGTTCCAAGTCAGAGAGGGAAACTGTAAGCGGCGCATAGTATACATGACGGACGACACCTGGATCGGGGTAGAGATTAAATAGCTGAATATTAGAAGTCTGAAAACCTAGTTCTTCCATTAACTCTCGATGAATGGCATCGTCGGGATGTTCACCCGGATCGCAATGCCCACCAAAAAATCCCCAATGCCCTGGATAGGCAATCCCTGGGATATCATCCCGAAGCTGCATTAAGTACTGATTTTGCTGATACAGGATTGCGATCGCAACAGCATGGGCATTGTCTTCAGAACTCATGGGCACAGACTTCTCCTGCATAATCCCTGAAATCCTAGTGCTTCACCACAGTGATTATGACAGGGTAGTTTGGGGATAGAGTCGGCTGAGTTTAGTTCGTGCATCATCCACTGTAAATAACCAATTAACCGTCGTTTTATCTCGGTTACGCCTTTGTTCCCATGCGGTGACCTCATGCCGGAGTTTTTCAATATCAGGAATTCGTCGATTTAAGCACTGCCTAGAAAGAGCCGAAAACTCAAACTCAACCATATTGAGCCAACTGCCATGTTTTGGAGTGTAGTGAAACTGGATGCGACTGAGAATCCTCAAAGCTTCATCAGGTTTGAAGGTTTGTAGAGTGCAGCGGGAGTATGGGTGTTGAGATTGTCTAAGACAACGTGCACTTGTTGAGCATCAGGAAACAGACCATCTACTAGATACTGCATGCACACCCCAAAGTCCTCACTTTTTCGATGCTCAGTCACCTTCAAATGTCGCCAACTTTTAAGCGGTTGAAAAAGCCAAATATATTACAAGTGCCCTTGCGCTCATATTCATGGTCGTAGCGTTGGGGACGACCGGGCTTTGGTGGACGGGGCACCCGGGTTTCGCCAATCAGTTGGCAAGGCCGTTCATCAAAACAAACAACAGGCTCCTCAGGATGGTAGGGTTGGGCATACAAATCTAGAACGTTCTCCATCCGCCAAACAAAGTCTGCGCCTACAGTAGAAAAACACCACTGCTCTTTTAGCCACGGCTTAAGCTGTTTTTTCGAGCGTGCGTCGCACCGTTTCATCCGATAGGCTTTCGACGACGTTGAGTTCAACTAGCCGTTCTGCCAATAGCTGCATGGTCCACCGGCAACAACCGGTAGGTGGGTCGCTACAAGCTGTCGCAATGAGCAAGGCCTCTGCTTTGCTATCGAGCTTCTTTTGCCCCCCTGGCCTGGGACGCTCATTGAGGGCGAACTCCACACCACCTTCCACAAATTTCTGGCGAGTACGATGCACGGTAGAGATGCCTGCATTGAGCATTTGAGTAATGGTGTCGTCTTTGTGTCCCTTATCTGCCAACATCAAATCTGGGCTCGTTTCATTTTTCGCGCTGACAAGGTTCCACGTCGGGTGAGTTGCATCAGCTCACTGCGTTCTTCAGGCGTTAGCGTCACAATATATTTATCAGGCATGATTGGTTGGCTAAAAACAGCTAGATTGTTTCTAGCTTACCTATCTAATTCAGTGTGGTCGAGCACTAGCTTAAAGCGGCAAACAACACAGGCATCCAGCCATACCAATCTCTAAATCTTCATCGTCAATTTTCAAACAGAACCTGGAACCAATCTGCCGTGGCCTTCGAAGGCTGTTGTTAGGTGTCCCATCCATTTCCCAATGCCCTGGATAGCAGCCCCCTGAGCAAGCTGGGTTGCAGCCCATTTCTTACCGGAAAAAATCTATGCGACACCCCGCTAACCCTCACCCGCATCGGAAGTTTTGGTACAGACTCCACAAAATCTTCCTCTTTATCCTGGCTAGCGTCACTACTTTCATACTGGTGCTTGCCCTTTATCTATTTTGGCCTCGGCCCCTCTCGCCTTATGCTGAATCCTTTACCCTGATTGCTCATCGAGGAGTGAGTCAAACTTTTCCTTTGGACAATCTGGAGAATGATACTTGTACAGCAGAAATCATTTATCCGCCTACGCATCCTTATCTAGAAAACACCATTCTTTCGATTCAGGCAGCCTTTGATTATGGCGCAGACATAGTCGAAATTGACGTTCACCCCACCACAGACAATCAGTTAGCCGTTTTTCATGACTGGACAGTTGACTGTCGCACCAATAATCAAGGCATTACCCATGAACAAAATATGGCCACCCTCAAACAGCTCGATATTGGCTACGGTTATACTGCTGACGGGGGCCAAACCTTCCCATTTCGGGGAAAGGGAATTGGCTTAATGCCCACCTTTAATGAAGTGATGGAGGCATTTCCCGATCGCCGATTTTTAGTAGACCAAAAAGATACCTTTGAGAAAACGGTCAAGCTTTTGGCTGAGTCCTTGCTAAAACATTCACCTCAACAGCGTCGCAATATTCATCTTTTTTCGACTGAAAACAGATATGCGATCGCAAAAGCAACCGTCCCAGAACTGCAGAAGTTATTCCCCACCCGCAAGGAAGCCAAAGCCTGCATACCTCAATATCTATCCATGGTATTTTCAGGTGAAATCTCCAAAGTCTGTGGACAGTATGCCTTAGGAATCCCTAGCAAATTGCTGCCCTATGTTCCGGGTTGGCCGGGGCTATTGTTAACCAGGGCTCAAGAAGCCAACTTGAAGGTCTATGTAGGGTTTGCTGAAAAAGTAAATTGAGCTAATTCCTGGCATCAAATCGTACAATCAACCCAGTTGTGACGGCCAGGGCCATATTCCTTCACTGGCCCTAGAAAAGCCCCAAGGCAGCCCTGGCAGCTCCATAACGCTTTCCAACACCAGCAATCCCACCCAAAAATGAATGATAAAAGGTGGCGGAGCCACCGCTCTAGATTCATCACCAAGAACGTGATAGCAATCGCACTAGCAGCCGTATCCGCTAACTTCGCCATCACTCGATTCAAGCCAAATCTTCGCTTGGCCTGCCCAAACTTGCCCTCAATTTGGACTCTCACCTTTTCGTCCTCCCGTGCTTGTTGCTTGAGTTGGCCCTGCACCTGGGGGTCTTGTTGAGGTCTTCCTAACGGTGGTCCACTCAATCGGATACCTCGAGCTTTACACCATCGTCGATTAGCTCGGGTTCGATAGATTTGGTCGGCATGGACTGAGAGAGGATAATGGCCAAAGCGACGATGAAAAGCTTCCACTTGATATTGAAGATGCTGGGATTCATTGAACGCATCCCAGCTTAAACGTTCCAGAAACACACATCCGTTGACACAACTGAGGGATAGCTTGGCCCCAAACTCAACAGGTACTCCAGCTTTGCCTCGGACCATCGGTCGGACATGAGGCTGAGTGAGGCTGACAATACGGTCATCTACTCGACGCACGTGCTGTTGATACATCCACTCTTGCTGTCGAAAGACTTCATGAATCACCAGCAACAGACGGTACTGTCGCCGGGACAGTCGGGACAGAGACGCTCCTAAAGCTATCAATCCATCAATGTGGGCTAGATTCCGACGCACATAGCCCAACTGCTGACGAATCCCTTTACGAATCAGCTTGCGACTCGGTTGACGTTTCTTGGCAATGGCCAGATAAGCTTTGCGGGCCTTTTGGCGGTAGGTGCGAGGTTTGCCCTTGAGAGACAGCATGACTTGAGCATATAAAGCATCAAGGATGGCTTCACTCGCTTTGCGGGCATCATTGAGCAGATCTAAGTCTGTCGGATAGCGAATATCGGCTGGCGCACAGGTCGCGTCTATCAACAATTGGCCCTGGTTGGGAGGGGCAGGAGGCTCATCTTCGTCATCTTCAGGAGAAGGAGATGACTCAGGGACATCACAACAGGAGAACCCTCAGATGCGAGCACTGATTCCACGACTGCGTCGTTGACTTGAGTCAGCAGCTCTAGATTCAACCGTTGGCGAAAGTGAACCAGCATGGAGGCATCAAACGGAGCACTCTCTCGATATTCACTAAACCCCAGAAAGTACTGCAAGTAGGGGTTCTCTCGAATCTGTTCTACGGTCTCTGCGTCGGATACACCCAATTTCTCTTTGATGATTAAGGTCCCTAAGGCCACACGAAAGGGTTTGGCAGGTGCCCCCATGGTCTGACTGAATTGGTCTGCATATTCTGATTCAAAGCTTTCCCAGGGAATCAGCTCGGCGAGTTTGACCCAGCGATTCTCTTCTGATAGTTTGCCTCCGAAGGGCAAGTAGAAGTTTTCAAAGGACAGTTGACCGGGGGATGGACGACGATACATTGGGGTGCATGTGCAAGGGTTTTGAGTATTTTGAACGATTTTTCTTGCACTTCTCAAGGGCGCTCAACACTTGGATACACTGCAAATATTCAACCTTAGACTTTCGAAGCAAGCCCTATGTAATTGAGGTTGATACACCTGAAGCGTTTGCCCAAATCAAAGGGCTACCTTTGGATGGAATCGTGACCAACCGCATTGAGGTTATTGGCCCTATGCTAAAGCGATGAATCGAATTAATCATTTCACCGTCCTCCTCAGTTTAAATGGGGTAACTCTAGTAATCCTCCGTCAGCACTAGGCTGCCATGATTAGCTCCCTTCGGCTTGAAGATCAACTCACCATCATGACCCACAAAACGAATGTGGAGGTCTACGACTTTGACTTCGAGCTATTTTTTCAGTGCAGTCACCCCTACTACTGGCAGGATCAACATCTATGCGTACTTCGTACAGGTGCCATTTCGGATTATCAAAATAGATACGACGAATACCTATCGAAGGGGCTTCGCTTAATCAACTCACCTGAACAGCATGTTTTAGCGAGTGAACTTCCTGCCTGGTATTCCTATGTTCAAGAGTTCACACCCAGAAGTGTCTGCTTTGAGTCCTTCCCACCCTTAGAAGAAATCAGCGATATCTTTTCATTTCCCATCTTTATCAAAGGAGCCCGACAAACTAGCCAGCACAATCCTGAGCTTTCAATCATCCGCACCCCAGCAGACTATGCAAATATTTCACAGCACTACCAAAATGATCCGATTCTCCACTGGCAAAAAATCGTTTTGCGAGAATTTATAGACCTTGCTCCTGCACCAGAAAACGTCCCTGGGAAAATCCAACCCTCTCTGGAATTTCGCTCATTTTGGTGGAACGGTCACTGCGTCGGCTGGGGACAATATTGGTATCAACTCCCACCATATTCCACCCAAGGAATTGATAAGGGGCTGTCTATAGCCCAAGAAGCAGCCTCACGCCTGAAAGTTCCTTTTCTTGTGATCGATATTGCAAAAACGATAGACGGGCAATGGATCATCATCGAATGCAATGATGCTCAAGAATCTGGCTACTCCAGTATTTCGCCTCAAGTGCTTTGGAAAAATATTCTTGACCTAGTTTAAGCGTAAATCCATAGGCTAATTCACATATGTCCCTCGAATCTCAGCGACTTATCTATGAACGGGTCACCCGAAATCATGCGAAAGAATTAGAGCCTATTTTGTGCGATCCAAAAGTCTATGAACATATGGATGATGGTATTGGACCAACGAGTGATGAGTTGCTAAAAGCCTTTACACTAAGAGAGCAGGGGCCTTCTGCTCATCGGCACAATGAAACCTGGGTTGACTATATTGTTCGCGATAAAGCTTCCCAAATCGCCATTGGCAGAGTGGAAGCTACGGTAATCGAACACCGTGCCGAAGTCGCCTATATTCTAGGCACTGCATACTGGAGGCAAGGCTATGGCAGTGAAGCCTTAGTCTGGCTACAGGATTTCGTTCAGGAACAATATAGCGTGAGGGAATTTTGGGCAACCGTTACCCCTGGGAACGAAGCTTCTAAACACCTGCTGCTAAAGCATAGCTATGTTGAAATCTCTAATAAACCTTTACCCAAGCTGACCAGCTACGAAGATGGTGACTGGGTATTCTTCCGAAGGGCCTTTTGGTAGCAATGCCCAGCTACTTCCTACAGCGAGCAGAGCATTGCACTTCACAAATCGCACTCTGCCCGCTGAACTCTATTTATTATCCTGGTCTACCCTCACCCAAAGAATCAGCTTTATGAAGACGGTACAAGCTGGACAATCAACGCTCGTCGATCAAAAATTTGAACCTCACCCACCTTACTTAAATCATCGATCACTCTCTGCAGTAAATCGGTGGCGCGATCGCGATGTTGATGCTCTCGGCCTCGCAAACGGACTTGGAACTTAACGCTGTCCCCTTTCTCTAGCCATTGCAACGCCCTGCTAATGCGGACCCCATAATCAGCCTCACCCACATTAGGGCGGAGTTTGACTTCTTTGAGGGAAGGTTTAGCAGAAGATTGTTTCTGCTTTTTTTTCTGCTCGTATCGATACTTTCCAAAGTCCATAATCTTGGCAACTGGCGCATCTTCCCGCTCAGAGACGATGACCAAGTCCAGTTTAGCTTGTTGAGCAAGGGATAGAGCTTCTTGCGTATCAACAACACCTTGTTTCGTTCCGGTTTGATCAATCAGTAGGACTTTTCTTGCACGGATTTTGCCGTTAATGTTGGGTTTTTTCAGAATAATGTTGACCTCAAATTAAAAACTAACAGTGTTATACGTACTGAGATCATAACTGCTCTTACCCTCATTTGGTTCTATCTACAGGATGACTTAGGGTTAGTCATACCGTCGCTTTGTTTGATTTACCTAAGCCAGCAGGCATTGAAGTGGCCCCCACTGATTGGAAAATTTTGATGAATTAAGCAGATGGACAAAATTAATTACATAGAATTTCCAGGTTGTAAACTACCTGAGTCCTCTTTTTTACATCCATTGATTTGATGTCATTAGTCCGTCCTATCTCCACCGAAAGCTTACGCTTATTGCATCGGATTTATCACTGTAGTCGCCATCATCAGGTCAGACAACGCGCCCATTGCCTCATTTTGTCTGCCCAGGGTTGGAGTCCCTACACCTTAGCCTCCCTTTTTAGTGTGAGTCCTAAAACCGTGTACAACTGGCTTAAGGCTTGGAATAACCGTGGTTTTGCAGGACTCTATAATCGCCCAGGCCGAGGTCGAAAACCGATGTTTAATCCCGACCAACAACAGCAGATTTATGAGTGGACTCAGGCATCTCCCATCCAACTCAATCGGGTGCTAGCTCAGATTGAACAGCAGTGGTCAGTACGCGTGTCAAAGGCCACCGTTAAACGCGTCTTGAAGCAGATGGACATGAGCTGGCATCGCTTTCGCCAAGGGACATCAGGCCAGCCTTTATATGCCGACTACCTCGAAAAAACAGCAGTTAGAACATCTCAAGAAACAAGAAGAGAAGGGAGACATCCACCTATTCTTTATGGATGAGAGTGGTTTTTCGTTAGTCCCCTGTATTCCCTATGGATGGCAACCCATAGGGACTTATCTGGAAATCCCGACTCGTTCAAGTAAACGCTTGAATGTTCTGGGGTTTTGAGTCGACGACAAGGGCTATATGCTTATACATCAGAACAGACCATCACCAGTGAGGTTGTCAGTCATTGCATTGATACCTTCTTTGCTGACGTGGAGGTGCCCACCGTCATTGTGATGGATCAAGCCCCTATCCATACGAGCCAAGCAATCTATGAGATGAAGGCAGAGTGGGCCGAACGGGGAATTACCTTGTTTGAGTTGCCAAGCTATTCTCCCCATCTAAATTTGATTGAGCGTCTGTGGCAATTCATGAAATATCAGTGGATTGAAATGAGTGCCTACTGGGGGTGGTCATCTTTGGTCGAATATGTGGAAAGAGTTTTGAAAACCTACAGCGATGATTATGTAATTAATTTTAGCTAAGTGCTTATATAGTCAGTATCTGCAGAACACCCTAACTTCGGGGTTATCACCCCCTGTGCACATAGATAACAGCTATATGACCAGAGCTACGGGGTTAGGTTCTCTGTGAGTTTTATCCATTGATGTTGGACGTTAAGATAGCGTGTTGCATTTGGATTTCAGCTGATCGATTGGTTTGATTAGTCGGCACCCCAATCGTCAACTCACCCACCAAGGAGTAGTAAGCTAAACGAGCACGAACCAATGCTTCGGCTTCAGAAAATCCAATTTTTAGAAATAATGCTTTGGTGTAGTTGAGCCTTTTTTGGTCAACTTGGGCAATGAGTTCCGCCACTTTTTGATCAGTCTTGGCCCAAGCACGAATCGCATTCTCAATTCTGCCATCAGCCAAACCGGGCATAAATTCGTTATCTGCGTAGGCGAGTTCCAATAGGTACAGTAACGTCGTTTTCGGATCCGCGTCGATTTGATCGACTTGTTCAATAATGCCGTTGGTATCAAGCTCGACCCATTCAGCCAAGATGGCATCCAATAAATCATTTCGATTTTTAAAGTGCCAATAGAAGCTGCCTTTGGTCATATTCATCCGCTTTGCCAACGGCTCAATTCGGACAGCTTCCACCCCCCCTTCTGCCAGAACTATCAACCCTGCATTAATCCAGTCTTGCCGCCCAAGCTTCGCGTCGGGGCTTTTCTTTTTTTTAATTTTTTCCATACGCTGCCGTATTGACAACTTCGAAATCATAGCTTAAGTTAATCACATACGGTAGCGTATGGAGCATTTTATGCATACGACGTGGCAAAGGCGAGCGATCCAGTTTCTAGGCTGGAAAGGCTCGTTCGTCTTTGGTTTGGTTACTTGTTTTTTGTTAATGCTTAGTTTGGAGACTCTATCAATGGCTCAACCAGTAAATTCATCAACCATCAATCAAAGCTTAAGCCAAGTCAACAAGGACATTGCCCTTCAGTTAGCGAAAGAAGGCTGGGGAACACAACCCAATTGGCAACACGTTTGGGATGAGTTGATGGCTCCCAATATCGTTTATCACTTCAATAGTTCGCCGGATAAAATTGTTGGCTTAGAAGCGAATAAACAGTTCAACAAAGACCTATTTATTGGATTTCCTAAAATCAAACAAACTATCGAAAATATTGTGGCTGAAGATGACGTGGTCATTTATCGATCGACCTTAGAAGGTCAGCAGTCTGGCCCCTTTTTAGGCATGCCTGCAACCCATAACACAGTCAAGGTAAATGATTTTACAATGCTCAAAATCAAAGATGGCAAGATCACTGAGTGGTGGTATGAAACCAACTTGCTATCTGCGATGCAGCAATTGGGACTTATGCCTGCTGCTTAGTCATTGCTGCAATAAATAGACCGACAACATGCTTGGGCGATGTATTTAGGAAATTCATTGCCCAATTAACTTTCCCTCCATCTTCAGGTCAGTCAATCATGAATTCCTTGGATGTGCTCCAGTTAAAACCGTCACAGATTGTCGATGCCAGTGAAATTGCCGCAAAGGCATTTGAATCTGATCCGGTTTTTAGTTATCTAACACCCGACGATCTACACCTGCGGTTTCAGGCTTTAACTTGGTTAACGAAACGAGTAATGGCCTATTGCTCCCAGTATGAACAGATCTATACAACATCTGACTTGCAAGGGGTTGCTGCTTGGTTACCTCCTGGTGAATTCTCTAGTGAACTGCTCCAGCAATTAAAGATGGTATTGCAACTTCAGTTGTATCGATTGCCAGTGAAAGTAGGTTGGAACCGATTGGGGCGATGGCTCACTGTTCTATACCAAACTGAAATAGCTCATCAACAAGACATGGAGAATGCCCCCTGCTGGTATTTGGGGATGATGGTGGTGCATCCAGCCAAACAAGGACAAGGAGTAGGGAGTCAGCTACTGCAACCAATTTTGCGACGGGCGAGTGATGAGGGCTTACCCTGTTATGTTGTCACTTTTACAGAACAGGCAGTGCGGTTCTACCAGAAGAATGGCTTTGAAATCGCTCGCACACAAAAGTTTTCACCTAGTGCACCATCATTTTGGACACTCAAACGTCATCCGTAATCAATGATCTAGGGCCTCAATAAAAACATTACTTTTTAATAATGCAAAACAATTGTATTGCAGCCGAAAAACCCAACCGCCTACATCAGAATTACAAGATTCACGACAATCGATGTCCAGAAATATTGTGTGGCTATTTTTCAGCGATACAACAGGTCAATCACCTCAATCAAAATACGAAGTGATGTTCTGCTGAATAACTGAAACCCTGCATAGACTGGATCGGCAGCGAATATAGCAGAGACGTGTGGGCAGTTTGGGTATTCTAAGTTACTCCTCAAAGATTTATTTAACTGGCGTTTGACACAGTAGAGATGAGCCTATTTCTCAGATATATTTTGGCTTTTATTATCGTTGTAGGCATTGCCATCAATTTCACTGTCTATTTCTCAGTCAAAATGCTTTGCCAGGCAGAACTCCTTTTCGAGCCAGTCCCGAACATCAACGATAGAAAATTCAAGACGGCTTTCCATAAACTTAATAAATTGGGTGAGTCCCTTTATTTTTCACACGAAGCCTTTTTTCTATTTCATGGCGTGATTTTCGGACCACCTTTACTTTGCGCGTCATGGATAAATACCCAGGAAAAAACAAGGATGTTGGTCTATATGGGGGGTGGAATTAGGAACGTTGACTTTGTCACAAAATATAGTGATATTCGTAGTCTGACCACAGCCTCGACCAGTGATGCACTGCTACTCCCATATCCACCGTCCTATCATGTCCAAGCCTTTACGGGGATTGGCATACATGCTCAATACTATCAACATCAAGAAGCAAGACAATTAATTGAGGCGACGTTAAAGGTTGACCCCATTTATCAAAACCAGGATGTGGTGATTGAAGCTTCGGTAGCCTTAAGGAAGCAGGCCCATCATATTATGCGTTTGCCCTATTGGTATTTAAGGGGTATCTACTGGTTTATTCGCAAGAATAATATAGTCAATCGGAAAATTATTGTATAAGTTCTACCAAAAATGCTTCAAGCCCCCTAACCTCAACAGGGAACCGAAAAAATCACTGCATTTCATCCATCGTTTCTGATTGCAGCGAACGTAAGGCTCCTGCCCTCGCCCCCGCAATCGTCGTAATCAAATGGGTCGACCTTCCTGTCATTTCGGCCTCAAACCCTTCGACCTCACCCAATAACCATCGATTAGACATAGTTGTTGTAGGGACTGATTACAGAATTTAAGCCTTGATAATTGGGCGTAGCTAATGGATCGGGGATGCCTTAGACTTCGGAATGGTTACCCCTGGGAATAGGGAGTCAAACCGTTGATTGACCCAGGCAAGCCGCAGCATGAGTAGATGATTGAAACCATCCTCACTCCAGCGCATACCAACCCCCTTAAAGCGCTGTTGAATCAGCCACTTACAAGCACTTTCGACCATTCCTGACCCCAGCGGTATCTGTAGTTGTTCAAAGTGGCGATATTGGATGTGTCGCAGATGGCGCTGGAAATAAGCCTGTACCTGGAGCAACGTCGTAAAAGATTTGCCCGTAAACAATTGTGAGTGAATCAACATCGTCAAGGACCGCAATACTAATAGGTGTTGCCCATGTCGCAATTGGTGTCGCCAGCGCCGAAACCAGGCTTGGGCTTGAGCAGAGCGAGCATCCCCAAACATCGCTTTTGTTGCTCGTGCAAGATGGCCTGCTGCATGAAAGAAATCGAGAACTGCCACAGCACAGTGAGAGAACAAGGTGCGGTAGACTCGCCAGAAGCCTCGCCCCCCATCACTCAACCAGATGACGCTTGGGGCCGATTCAAAGTCTTGTTTGCGGGCTTCGAGGTGCAGTAAGGGGATGAACTGGTCGATATCGCCCAATACTGCCACCAGTCTTCGACGTAGTAGTTGGGGGACACGCTTTTGTGCTCGGGTGCCCCGTGTTCCTAGGCGGGCTAAGATAGCAACTTTGACTTCTCGCCACTGGATTTTTCCCTTGGGGGTTTTCGGGGTGGGGCGAAAGGGCACCATCACACCGTCAGCAGCAATGGCCAAAGGTAGAACAGACAACACCTCTGAAATCGCTTCACAAGGAGTCTGGTCACCTGAGGCTTGAGCTTTGAGTTGAGTCTCTAGCTCCTGATAAGCTTTGTTGCCCATGACTTGCACCCAACTCCACAAGCTTGATGAGCTGACGGATAAACCACTCCACTGACTCAGCATCCAACTGGCCAGTTCATAGGGCATAAATAGACTTAACAAGCAGCCTAGACGAACCAATTCTTCACTGCTGTGCTGATAGGAGGTAATCCCAATGGATTGATCCAAAGGAGCGGATAGACTACCTGGACACCTGTGGGGACAACGACCCACCCGTCGCTTTCAGGCAATATTTCCCACCAGTGTCTGCATCTGACGAGATTCCCATCCCTTCGAGTGCAAGCGGGTTCCGCAAGTGGGACACCTCGGCCATTCCAATACTGTTTTTGCTCGCCGTGAGAGTTCATCCTCCAGAAGCCAGCGAGCCAAAAACAAACCCATTTGCAGAACGATATAAACCATCTGACTCAGGCTGGGTGCTTCTTTGAGTGCTTCGACCTGTTCTAGAAATTCGTGATGCTCTAGTACGGTTGGCAATTGCGATGTTAGGCTCATGACAAGTTTTTGATTCGGGTACAGGATCTATTGTCCTTGACCCGTTTTTCTTTGAGCCATACATCCCCGATTCTGTGCTTACGCCCTTGATAATTGACCTGGGACGTGGACCATAAAGCCACCCCATATTCCACAAAACAGGATATTGGTATATGGCTTAGAATATCCAACAAACCTGAGACTCGCGCCCATTAGATTAAGCAGACAACTGAACATATCGTCAGCAGAAAACGCACCTCAGGATCTCCACCTACAAGTGAACAGGGGCAAACATGAGAGGAAAACGCTGGTATAGGGCTCTAACAAATAATCTTTCTCACAGGCTTCGGCGCTGGCAGTTACTGATATTAGCCGCAGGTTTAGCTTTTAGCATGGTGCTGTTGGGGTCCAGTGCAATGGCCTTTGGCCGGTCGGTGACCATCGCACAAATGGATCTTCCTCAAACTAAAGCTGAAACAGGACCAACCAATGCTGCCGTCTATCACTTTAAAGTGGGTGACTTTAAGGCCATGGTGGTGAGTGACGGTACCCTATCCTTTCCGCCAACCTTCTTCGTGCCCAAAGCCGACCCCAAAGCAGTATCAGCGGTACTGAAGGAACATTTTCTCGAAACCAAAGATGTTTTAGCCCATATCAATGCCCTGTACCTGGAAACCGATGAATATAAAGTTCTGATCGATACAGGTGCAGGGAGTGCCTTTGGTCCCACCGCTGGTCATCTGCTGGAAAACCTGGAAGCAGCAGGTATTACTGCCCCAGAGATTGACAAAGTCATTTTGACCCATGCTCACCCAGACCATATCGGCGGTATTGTAGACGATAAGGGCCAGCTGCGGTTACCCAATGCCCAGTTCTATATCTCCCAGGCAGAATCTGACTTTTGGCTGGCGGATACTGTGGAGCTGCCCAAATCCCTATTCGATGAGGAAACAAAGGCTAGGACGATTAAGGGGGCAAGGGAGAGACTCAGCGCTATTCAAGATCGGACAACCCTATTTGCCCTGGGCAGTGAAGTCATTCCCCATATTCAAGCGATTGATTCTAGTGGTCATACCCCTGGACAAGCTTCCTTCCTCATTACGTCTGGCGAAGACAGTCTACTCACCACCGGAGATGTTTTCTTTAGCGATCCCCTTAACTTGGAAAACCCAGACTGGGAAGTGGCCTTTGATGGTGACCCTGAACAGGGGGTAATCGCTCGTCGTCAGTTACTGGAAACGGTTACCACCCAGCGTCGCCTGCTGTTGGTGCCCCATATGCCTTTCCCAGGGCTGGGTCACGTCAGAACTCAAGGGGATGCCTATGGTTGGGAACCGATCATCTGGCAGTTTGCCGTTTAGCTGAGCCATTCAAAATCACTGCATTTGCAGGTGATAGTCCTGAATCGCTTTCACATCCATCGTTTCTGATTGTAGCGATCGCAAAGCTGCTGCCGTCGCTTTTGCCCCCGCAATCGTCGTAATCAGCGGAATCTTATAGGCCAAAGCCGACCGCCGAATCAAGCGACCATCCGCATGGGCATCGCTACCAGAAGGGGTATTGAGAATCAGCTGTACCTGACGATTTTTAATTAAATCCAAAACATTAGGACGGCCTTCATGGAGTTTGAGCACGGGAGCCACCTCAAACCCTTCGGCCTCCAACACCTTCTGGGTGCCAGCGGTCGCCACTAGCTTGAACCCTAGATCAATTAAATCCCTGACAATGGGAATTACCGCCTGCTTATCTCGATCGGTCATAGAGACAAAGACAGAGCCGGACTGAGGTAAATCCTGATGGGCTGAGAACTGAGACTTGGCAAAGGCTTTGCCAAAATCCGTATCAATCCCCATCGCCTCTCCCGTGGAGCGCATTTCAGGACCGAGAATGGTGTCAGTGCCAGGGAATTTAGCGAAGGGCAACACTGCCTCTTTAACCGAAATATGCTTGGGAATACGCTCCTCTTTAATGCCCAGATCAGCGAGGGTTTGACCCGACATTAAACGGGCCGCCACCTGGGCCAAGGGCAAGCCAATCGCTTTAGATACAAAAGGCACCGTGCGGGAGGCTCTGGGGTTGGCTTCCAAGATATACACCTGCTCACCCTGAACCGCAAACTGCAGGTTCATTAACCCAATCACATTCAGTTGCTGAGCCAGTTGCTTACTCCATTCTCGGATAGTTGCTAGAGTTTCTTCCCCCAGAGACAAAGTAGGAATAGCACAAGCTGAATCGCCTGAGTGCACGCCTGCTTGCTCAATATGCTCCATAATGCCGCCGATGACGACTTCACCAGTACGGTCTGAGATCGCATCCACGTCCACCTCAATGGCATCTTCCAAAAACTTGTCAATCAGGATAGGATGATCTGGTTCCACCTGGACCGCAAAGGTCATATAGCGTTCAAGCTCTGCATCGGAGTAGACAATCTCCATTGCCCGTCCCCCCAGCACATAGCTAGGCCGAACTACCACGGGGTACTGAATGCGCTGTGCCACTTCCGTCGCTTCCTGACTACTGCGGGCAATTCCATTGGGTGGCTGTGTGATATTGAGGGTATGGAGAATCTGCTCAAATCGCTCCCGGTCCTCTGCAATATCAATGGAGTCCGGTGACGTGCCCCAGATCTTGGGACCATCGGGCTTACCTTGTAAGTAGGTTTGTAGGGGTACCGCTAACTTCAGCGGCGTTTGCCCACCAAACTGGATAATAATCCCTTCCGGGTTTTCTGCTTCTAGAATATTGAGCACATCTTCTTTGGTCAGGGGCTCAAAATAGAGGCGATCGCTGGTGTCATAGTCTGTGGAGACCGTTTCTGGGTTGGAGTTGACCATAATCGTCTCAAAATCATCCGCCTGCAAGGCATAAGACGCATGGCAACAGCAGTAGTCAAACTCAATACCCTGACCAATCCGGTTGGGTCCCGACCCCAAAATCATCACCTTGCGACGATCGGAGGGCAACACCTCCGATTCCTGCTCATAGGTGGAATAGTAATAGGGCGTCAATGCTTCAAATTCCGCCGCACAGGTATCCACGGTTTTATAGGCTGGCACTACCCCCAATTGCTTGCGATAGTTGCGAACTTCATCCTCGTTAGCTTGGGTAGCAAAGGCAATCTGCGGATCACTAAAGCCTTGCTGCTTAATCTGCCACATCAGATCAGCAGTCAGATCGTACAGATTGGTTTGCTTAAGATACGCTTCCGTCGTCAACAGATCCTGAAAATGCCAGAGGAACCAGGGGTCAATCCCAGTAATGTCGTAAATTTCTTCGACGCTCAGTCCTGCCTGCAACGCATGGCGAACAGTGTAAATGCGTTCAGGATTAGGATTGCGCAGACTCGCCCGAATCTGCTCCAAGCTCGGTAGGTTTTCAGCCTGGTCACAACCCCAGCCAAATCGCCCCGTCTCCAAAGACCGCAACGCCTTTTGGAAAGATTCCTGGAAGGTGCGACCAATGGCCATCGCCTCACCCACGGACTTCATTTGCGTGGTTAAGGTGGGTTCAGAGCCGGGGAACTTCTCAAAGGCAAACCGAGGAATCTTGGTAACCACATAGTCAATACTCGGCTCAAAGCTTGCCGGGGTCTTACGGGTGATGTCATTGGGGATTTCGCTCAGGGCATAACCCACCGCTAACTTAGCTGCAAACTTGGCAATGGGAAATCCGGTGGCTTTGGACGCCAGGGCCGAGGAGCGGGACACCCGAGGATTCATCTCAATCACGATCACTTCGCCATCGTCAGGATTGACCGCAAACTGAATATTCGATCCACCCGTTTCCACTCCAATTTCGCGGATAATCTTAATCGAAGCATCCCGCAACCGCTGGTATTCCTTATCCGTCAAGGTTTGGGCTGGGGCAACAGTAATCGAGTCCCCCGTATGCACCCCCATTGGGTCAATGTTCTCGATGGAGCAAATAATCACTACGTTATCGACCAGATCCCGCATAACCTCCAGTTCATACTCTTTCCAGCCAATCAAGGATTTCTCAATCAAAATCTGAGAAACGGGGCTGGCATCTAGACCGCTCTGGGCAATGACTTCAAATTCTTCTTGGTTGTAGGCAATGCCTCCACCTGTACCTCCCAAAGTAAAGGCAGGACGGACAATTAAGGGATAAGTACCAATTTCTTGGGCAATTTGCTGGGATTCTGCCATGGTCTCGGCCAAGCCCGACGGACAAACCCCTAGGCCAATCCGCTCCATGGCTTCCTTAAACAGCTTGCGGTCTTCCGCCATTTCGATGGCCGGAAGCTTGGCTCCAATCAGCTCTACATTATATTTGTCTAAAACCCCAGCCTTTGCTAGGGTCACCGCCAAGTTCAAAGCGGTTTGGCCTCCCATGGTTGGCAGTAAGGCATCCGGTCGCTCTTTGGCGATCACCTTTTCCACCAATTCCGGGGTCAGGGGCTCAATATAGATCCGCTCTGCTGTTTCTGGATCCGTCATAATCGTGGCGGGATTAGAGTTAATCAGCACCACTTCATACCCTTCATCCCGCAGAGCCTTACAAGCTTGGGTGCCAGAATAGTCAAATTCACAGGCTTGCCCAATCACAATTGGCCCAGAACCAATCAGTAGGATTTTGTGTAGATCATCACGACGAGGCATAAGCTAGGGACTTCTTAGAGATAGGCAGGCTAGGAATTAAACCTGAGTCAGATCAGATCCTTCTCAGGCGTAGTCAGGGACTTCAATTTCCACTCCTAAGGATTGTGACATCCTCTGGTTTTAACCGCTAGTCAATCTTGAGGATTCGGCACCTTGAACAGATTATTCGGATAGGGACCATAGAGAGCGGCAAGGTAGCATCTTCATGCTAAGCACTCAAACAAGCTTGCTAAAACTATTCAACTGAAATCAACAACATTATCTTTTTAGATAACATCCTGACAGCTTTTGCCTTACTCCAAACAATAGAGTTTTGATAATTTTCTTGTGATCTTCGATACAGTTTCCAAGATTTTATTGAGCGATTCAACTGACATCTATGGCATTAGCTTCTTACTAAAAGATCCTGACAGCTTTAGTCTTGCCAAAGACAATACAGTTTTGATGATTTTTTGTGACTTGCAATACAGTTTTCTAGATTTTTCCAACGATTCATCTAGAATCAAAAACATTATCTTATCTGACAATATCCTGACAACTTTAACCTCACCTAAGGCAATAGAATTTTGGTATTTTTTTGTAATCTTCAATACAGTTAACAAGGTTTTCTATATTCTGATAATCTTCACCTCTATGGAAAAAGGCAGATCGGTTATGAGATAACGTTCTGGACAATCAGGTTCATCGGTTCTTCATGCTTGATACATAGAGGCAGCCCTTCCAAATCAACGCCTAGCCTGCTGGATAAGCCATCTCTATCACAAAATTTTTTTGGACTTTACTACTCACAATATGTGGATGAAGTTTAAGCAGCTGATCCCTCGATGTCCTAAGAAGTAATCAACACATGTCCAAAATTCCCTTGCCAAAGGGATACACACTAAGTAACCGAATCAATCCAAAAGGTTTATCAGAATTCACTGAACTTTAAATAGCTTATTTTTTTTTAGTGTGTTACTATCTCTTTCAAGGAAAGTTAATCGTTCTTATACAAAACTGAATACGATACTTCTATTTTCTTGAAAGCTAGATAGAAACTTATTTCTCTATGTGTTCTGTCAACAGATTCGAGTTTCTTGAGCAGATGAAGTGGGGCTAGGTTAAAGGGTTTGTCTCATCACTTTTAATTTCCTAACCTGCAGAAATCTTCCCAATGGAATTTCACATTATGACAGAGAACACGTTGGGTCAAATTCTCATACATAACCAATTAATCGACCAAGATACGCTCACTCGAGCACTACAACAACAGAGGATTTTTTTTGATCAATCTGATTGGAAACTCCTGGGAGAAATCTTAGTCGAATCAGGAGATATCTGTCGCAAAGACTTGTGGGCTGCTTTAGATTGGCAATCTAAAGTATTTGATATCGAATTATTTACCCTCCACCCTCATCCTTCGGTGCGGAGTCGACTGAAACGATTGTTAGATGTGTTGGGGGCCATCATCGGCATAGCTATGATGCTGGTTTTGCTGCCCTTAATTGCATTCGCTATTGTGCTTGATTCGCCAGGGGCAATTTTCTTCACTCAATATCGGGTGGGCTTACGAGGAAAACAGTTTAGAATTCTAAAGTTTCGGACTATGGTGCGAAATGCAGAGCGAACTAAGCTGAAAACGACAGGAAATCAGCAGTACAAATTCTTTACTGTTCGGAATGATCCTAGGGTCACCAGAGTCGGTAAATTTCTGCGTAAAACTCACTTAGACGAACTCCCTCAATTTATCAATGTTTTGAGAGGTGAAATGAGCTTAGTGGGCACTCGTCCTCCCACGCTGGATGAAGTGAAAGTTTACTCAAGAGAAGATTGGCAACGGCTCTGTATCAAACCAGGAATGACGGGGCTATGGCAAACCAGTCGACAGAAATATCGGGCTGATTTTAAAAGAGTAGTCGAGCTGGATATGAACTATGTCAGTCAATGGCAATTAGGGCTGGATCTTAAGGTCATTATTTACACAATATTACAGGTGCTATTGGGTCGCCGATGGGGTCGATATCTAACCATAAGCACCAGCAATCATCAAGATAAAGTGACGATTTTAAATCTACCGATTGACAATCTCACTAAAGGACAATTTCTCCAAAAACTGAACCGAGGTGTTGTGTTCACGGCTAACGTCGATCATCTAATGAAGCTGCAGTACGACCAGGAATTTTGTCAGGCTTATAGTCAGGCTGATTTCAGAACTTGTGACAGTCAAATCCTTGTATATGCCTCTCAGTTTTTGGGTCAGCCTATTCAAGAAAGGTTATCGGGATCTGACTTATTCCCTGAGTTCTGTCGTTTCCATCGAGACAATGAAAATATTAGAGTTTTTCTCCTAGGTGGATCTAAAAATGTCGCCCAAAGAGCTCAGGCTAAAATCAATCGACGATTGGGGCGAAATATTATTGTTGGAGCCCATTCTCCTTCCTTCGGCATAGTGGAAAAACCCCAAGAATGTTTAGAAATTGTTGACCAAATCAATCAATACCAACCGACTGTCTTAGCGGTTTGCCTCGGTGCTCCCAACCAAGAGAAATGGATTTGTCGATATAAAGATCGATTACCCTCAGTAAAAATATTTTTAGCCATTGGCGCCACGATAGATTTTGAGTCCGGTAGCCAACAGCGATCTCCTCAATGGGTTAGCAATTTAGGGTTCGAATGGCTGCACCGACTAATATCTGAGCCAGAACGTCTGTGGAAACGATATTTGATCGATGATATTCCTTTTTTCTGGTTACTACTAAAGCAAAAAATGGGGCTCTATTCTCCACCCTTCTCAATTCACGAGCAACGGGACTATCCATTTGCCTCAACTACTTTAGAAAAGCGGATGTAACACCTGATGGAATCAAGAGAAGCAATCGACATCAATCTGAATCAATATTTAGAAAAGATTAGACAACATTGGCAACCGGTCGTCACTGTTTTCGGTGTAACGGTCGCACTATCCTGCCTCACGTCTGTCTTTGTCAAACCCTCTTATGTGGCAGAGGGCAAACTTAGGTTCAAAGTAAATCCGCCTCCCCTTTCCACAGAAATTGATGAAAAGTCAGGAGAGTTACGGCCTCTCGTTGCTACCCAAAATCCATTAAGTACAGAAATTGAAGTTATCTACGCTAAGCCTTTATTGCAAAATATGATTGACGTGCTGAGCTTAGAGAATTCTCAAGGAGACACACTCCGCCCAAAAGAAGTCTTGCAAAAACTCAGTGTTGACATCATTGCTGGGACAGATGTCCTGAAGCTCTCCTACGAGAGCGATCAACCTCAGGAAGCTGCCAGGGTAGTGAACACCCTGATGCGTCTCTATATCTATGGCAATATTCAAAATCAGCGTTCACGAGCACTTTCTGCCCGAAAGTTTATTGCCGCCCAGCTGCCCCAACGCGAGTCGGTGGTGCGAGAAGCGGAAGAGAACTTAAGCCGATTTAAAGAGAAGCACAACATTGTCGATTTAAAGGAGGAAGAAGAAGCTACAGTTAGTGCCATTTCAAAACTCGACAGCGAAATTACGTTAGCGCAAAGTGAGTTTGATGCAGCAGTGGCTCGCTCAACAACCCTTAGGAATCAGGTCGGCTTAAGTTCCCTGAATGCGATCGCAGCGAATAAGCTAAGTCAATCATCAGAAATCAAGGAAATATTACGGGAACTCCAAAGCGTTGAACGTCAGTTGGCCACAGCTCAGAAAGACTTTCAAGAAGGATTCCCCACCGTCGTTAGTCTCAAGGATAGACGGTCAGCGCTTCGGGCTTTACTTCGCCAAAAGACCCAGAAAACCATCCAAGGGGATTCATTATCAGCAGCTGTGCGTGCCGATATCGATGATCCTGAACAAAATACAATTAATGATTTTCTCTCAGCAGAGGTTCAACGGCAAGCAGTTGCTAAGCGTTTAGCCTCTTTAAGGCGGGGTCGTTCTACCTACAATCGTCGGACCCAAACGCTACCGAAGCTGAGACAAGTTCTACGTGAACTTGAGCGAAAGTCAGAAGCAGCCCAGTCAACCTACGAAACGCTGTTAAAAAACTTGCAAGAACTCCAGGTTGCTGA
The DNA here is from genome assembly GCF_000238775.2 of Acaryochloris sp. CCMEE 5410. Taxonomy (NCBI): domain Bacteria; kingdom Bacillati; phylum Cyanobacteriota; class Cyanophyceae; order Acaryochloridales; family Acaryochloridaceae; genus Acaryochloris; species Acaryochloris sp. CCMEE 5410. The sequence goes on from NZ_AFEJ02000001.1 coordinate 1,030,135, forward strand.
AAATACCAACACGAGTAGTGCTCAGATAATTGAGCAAGCACTTACCCCAACAGAAGGGACGACCCTCAAGAAGAAAGCAACCGTGATTGCTTTTGGAATTTTGTTGGGAGCTTTTCTGGCTTCAGCATCCGTTCCCATATTAGGAATGCGACAAGAGTACTTCTTAAAGTCAAAGATGAAATCCCTTGAAGATTCGATTGATTCCCTTCAAGGTCTCCTGGATTACCCGATATGGTCCGTCATCCCACACATTGAGTTAAAACATCAAATGAGCGATCACACCCCCAGTTCCCTCATCTCCATGCTGGGGGAGATGCATCGCATGATCAGAGCGAATCCCCAGCTCTTAAGCGATGATCATTCACTCAAATCACTGGTTGTCACCAGTATTGATGTTCAAGAAGGGAAATCAACGGTTGCAGCTAATTTGGCCATAGCAATGGCTCAGCTAGAACAGCGAGTTCTACTTATTGACGCCAATTTGCAAAGCCCTAAACAGCATCACCTCTTCAATCTTCCCAATGAGCTAGGACTGTCAACTGCCATTAAAGACACTTCAATTCGACCTGCTGAAGTCAAGATGATTATTCATCGGGTACCAGGCAATCTAGATGTCCTCACATCAGGCTCGAAACCAGCTAGTCCCATGAGCCTGCTCAGTAGTGAACGAATGCATTTGTTAATGCAGTATTTTGCCTGGAACTATGACTTCGTCATCTTCGATACATCTCCGTTATTGGATGTGGTTGGGACCTCAGCACTAGCCAATATGGCAGATGGTGTTCTTTTTGTGACCAATCCAACCATGACTCAATCCAAGGAACTAGAAATAGCAACAGAAATCATCAATCAATTCGAACCCAACATCATTGGCACAGTGGTCAACAACGGAAAAACACAGGACCACTCTAAGGGCCATTTACCTAGTTTCAGAATCGACTTAGCTAGACAAAGCACCTAGTAATAGGTCGCACATGTAAATATCCATTTATTCAAACCAATAAAATCAGTGATCATTTTATAGCGGATTGCATAACTATCGAAACTACATAATCAGCATAAAGCCTTGTTAGGAAGGTGCTTGATGTTTCTATAATTCTGAAAACCGCTATAACGATGAAGCAAAAAGATAAAACCTCAAGGAAAAGTTAATGGCAGAAAAAAAGTTAGTCGCAAATTCCTTGGCTTTGATTAGCAATCGAATCGTACAAAGTGCAACCTCCTTTATCGTCCTTGCACTCATTGCCCGAAGCCTTGGGTCATTTGCATTAGGTCAGTATACCCTGGCATTCAGCTATTACTTTGTATTCATGACGCTTGTTTCATCAGGCTTTAAAACCTTATTTACTAGAGAATTATCTCAAAAGTCTTCAGAAATATCTTCTTATTTAATTAGCGGAACCTCCCTACAACTTCTCTTTAGCATAATTGGCTACATATTACTTTTTCTAGTAGTTCACTTCATGCCATACACAAGTACTACTGAAAATATTTGCTATGTTATTGGGTTGGCAATCATCCCTTTTTCTCTTTCAAACATCGTTGAAGCGATCTTTCAAGCTCAAGAGAAAATGCATTGGATTGCAATCTGTACAATCCCTGTCTATATCGTCCGAACAATCATCATTTACCTCGGACTAATATCTGGGTATGGAATCATCCTAACGTCAGGAATTTTTGTTATTTCTGAATCTATAATTTTTCTTTTTGAATGGTATCTAATCCAAAAATTCAATCAGTTTAGATGGACTATAGATAAAGGCTTTATTCAAAAGACTATAAAACTAGCTAGGACCTTTTTAGCAATAGATGGAATCTCAGTATTTAGAGAAAGGATGGAGATTTTTATCATCTCTCTGTTCAGTAACGAAAGTACCATCGGACTTTATGGCTCAGTTATGCAGCTAATGCAACCTTTCTCTATCGTGTCAGATAGTATCGTTTTAGCTGCCTTTCCAAAAATGTCAAAAATGTCCTCCTCTAGTTCTAAGTCCAAAAAAGAGCTAGCGGAAAGAGCCATCGAATTATTGTTACTCTTAGCTATACCAATGTTCTTTGGCACGTTATTTTTTAGTCGCCATCTTTTACTTTTTATCTATCAAGATCTTGACTTTGCCGATGCATCAATTGCGCTCTGCATTATATCATTTGGCATGGTAACCAGAGCATTTAACAAGCCTCTGAGCTATACGTTAGTTGCAAATCACCTGGAACAGATCAACTTAAAAGAAGTTCTCTATGGAACTGCCTTTGGTGGATTGATTAGTGTGATATTCGTTAGTCAATTTCAACTAGAAGGTGCAGCAGTCTCTACCATCTTTGTGAAATTATTTGGAATTTGGGTTTATACCTACGCGACTTTCAAACGACTGTTTCATCTAAATTTTTGGCGGGTTGTTAAACGTCCTCTTTTGGTTGGGGGTTTAATGGCACTTCTGTTTACAGCGCTAAATACAGCTAAAGTAGACTTCTTTTCAACTTTAACGATATCAATCTTAGTCTATAGTCTTGTCATATTTCTCATGGCTTTTCAGTCTCTTGAACTATCAAATCAGCTGTTCTCAAAATTACTCCGTAAGTAATCCAATTTCATGAAAGTAGTATTAATCCATTTTTGTTTCGAAGACTATTCAATTGAGCTCATCAATAGCTTAAGTAAGCATGTCGATTTAACGGTTATCCAACCTAAGAATGTTTATTTAAAATGCCGACAACATATTAATTCAATCGTAAAAGTTAAATATTTTAAGAAATATCGTATTCGTGATCCACGCAACCTTTTTTCCATGAGATCAATGGTGCAAATGGTAAAAAGGGTCAACCCTGATATTCTTCATGTTCAAGAAACGAATGATCCTTGGTATGATTTGACCCTTTTCACTAATCATTCTTTTCCATTAGTCACCACTATCCATGATGTTTATCGTCATCCCGGCGATCGCGACCTTATTCCTGGTTCAGACTTTACTCGTCGAATCGCTATTTTTCGGTCCAAACAACTTATTGTCCATGGCTGCAAACAAAAACAACAATTACATGAACGATTTCCAGAATTATTAGGCAGAGTCAACGTCATTCCTCATGGCGAACTTGGAACCTTATACAAGCAATTTATAGATCAGCATCACTCCCCCCCAAGAGAGCAAAATAGCCTCTTATTCTTTGGGCGTATTTGGCCTTACAAAGGTTTGAGCTACTTACTCAAAGCGATGTCGCTTGTTATTAAAGAGATTCCAGACGTCAAGTTAACTATAGCGGGCCGAGGAGAAAACTTAGACCAATATTCCCATATCTTGTCTGACAAGAAACACTATACCGTTCTTAATCGCTTTATTCCATCTGCTGAGGTAACCAAACTTTTTTTACAAAGTACAGCAGTAGTTCTGCCCTATGTTGAAGCATCACAAAGTGGAGTAGCCTCTCTAGCGTTTGGTTTAGGTACTCCTATCATCGCTTCCAATGTAGGGGGACTCAGTGAGGTGATCCACCATAGTAAAGATGGTCTGCTAGTACCTCCGCGTGACGTTAATCAGCTCGCCAAATCAATTATTTATTTACTCAAAAATCGCCAGATTCAGCACCAAATGCAAGCTGCGACATCTGCTCGTTGTAAGACAGATTTGAAATGGTCAAATATCGCTAACCAAACTATCGATGTTTATCAAAAGGTAGGCAGTTCATGCACATAAAGCACCTAAATCTCAAAGAGTGATTATAGCAATAAACACTCTTTAAATTTCAAGGACACTAAAATTCATCAGTCCACAGAATGAATCATTTCTATTTCATGTCGTTGCATTATTCGCTCAATAATCTTCAATATAAAAACCAGAAAACTCTCTAGAGATGAAAGATTATTTTATTCTATTTGAAAAATTTTTTACTATTTTTTCTATCACAATCTTTTCTGATGGGCTTTTTAGATTAGTTCTTTCAGGGGGTGCGAATGAAGGTGACTTAGGAGTCATCAAACATACTGATTACTCCATATTACTGCTAATTTACAAGCTAATTTATATCACTACACTCATATTATTGATTCTCAGATGGAAAAAAATATTACATATTCTAAGCAAAGATAAAATTATTAGTCTAGCCATCATTTTTGCTGCCACATCTGTGTTTTGGTCTTTTGACCCACAAATAACTTTTACGCGCAGCATCGCTTTAGTTGGTACATCGTTATTTGGTCTATACTTTGGTTCCCGATACAGTTTAGAAGAGCAATTACACAACTTATCTATAGCATTTGGAATAGCTATTGCTTTGAGTTTTATCACTTCCATATTGCTGCCTAAATATGGAATTATGTCTGGAATCCATGCAGGATCATGGCGAGGAATATATATCCACAAAAATATACTTGGAAAAATGATGGCACTCAGTTCATCAATCTTTCTAGTTAGACTTCATTCCAATAAAAGCACGATATTAAACCGTCTAGGATTAAGCCTGTCAGTCGTTTTACTAGTACTCTCTAAATCATCTTCAGCGATTGGTACGTTTATTGTCCTTTTTACTATCTTTCTTGTCTTAGGAGTTTTTCGGTGGAAATATGAATTAATGATTCCCGCTTTACTTTCTATTCTCTTAATTGGAATAAGTGGGCTATTTTTTCTCACTGAACATATGGATACGCTTCTTATATCCGCGGGCAAAGATCCAACTTTAACCGGCCGAACTGAATTATGGCTTTGGGCTCTTAGTGATATTTGGGAACGCCCTTGGTTGGGATATGGTTATGGTGCTTTTTGGGAGGATTTTAGTAGCAAGTCTGCCCTAATTCGATATGCTGCTGGTTGGCACATACCCCATGCTCACAATGGTTTATTGGATCTTCTACTAGACTTGGGCTTTTTAGGTCTTTTTATTTTAATTCTAAGTATTATTAGAACCGCAATTAAATCCTTCTTTCTACTACGAAATACTACATCATCTATTTATATTTGGCCTCTATTATTTATCAGCAATATGATTTTAGCTAATACCACTGAATCAACCTTAATGGTTAGAAATGATCTATTTTGGATAATTTTTTTGGCAATTTCTTTCTCTATGATTTCTCATCCTAAAACAATACAAGCTGCATCTACATAAACATTCTTTAGCTTAAATATTCATCAAAATCCGATTAATCTTTATCCTCATAATGCTTTCAATACAGATTTACAAACCCTAAAGGCTTAAATATTGATTGTGATTTTTAATTCTCAATCCAATTACCTATGAAGAATTTGTATTCACATCAACTATATTCCATTCAAATACAACAAAAAATTCACCGATTGCCATCCATTTATCACTAGTAATTCTAGTGTTGATTAGCAAAGTATAAACAGGGGGAAATAAATGGGGGAGCTGTAGTATTGAAATCCTGAATAGCTATGACAACAACATTTAATAGATTTCAAAAAAAGACTTCTCTCAAATCCTGCCACCGAGCATTAATCCTTGGCCCAAGCCTAGAACAGAACGGCGGCATGGCTACTGTTCAAAATTTAATTTTGGCCCATGCTCCTTCTCGATATATTCTTCGACATATTTGTACTCATGATGAAGGCTCAGCTTTACATCGTGGAATTATTTTCATTAGGGCTATAGCTACTTTTTTGAGAACTCTATTATCTAGAAAAGTCGATATAGTCCACATCCACGTATCCGAACGAGGCAGCGTATTGCGAACAGTTCTGCTTACAATCCTTTCGTTTATTTTTCATCGACCTGTCATTCTTCATGCCCATGGGGCTGAGTTCAAGCCCTTTTTCTTGAAAATGCCAGGATGGACCCAAAGCATTATCAGTGGTATTTTCGGTCAATGTGATGGATTTATTGTTTTATCTGATTTCTGGCAAAACTTTTATATTTCCCAACTAGGTTTACTCCCAGAGAGAGTTTTTACTTTACCTAATTCAATTGAACTCCCTTCAGAAATCCCCTATCGACAGAGTTCTCATCCTGTTAATTTAGTTTTTTGTGGGCGAGTTGGACATCGAAAGGGAGCCTTTGACCTGCTTCAAGCTTTCGCTGAGCTGCCCCCTCATCTCCAAGCCTATACCCGCTTGACAATTGCAGGGGATGGCGAGATTGGGCAAGGGCAGCTTCTAGCAGACCGTTTGGGATTGTCTGACCATGTTACTTTTCTGGGTTGGATTAATCCTGAACAACGCGACCAAATGCTAGCAAATGCAAATATTTTTATTTTGCCTTCCTATAATGAGGGACTTCCTTTAGCAATATTGGAAGCTATGGCCTGGGGAATCCCTCCGATTACAACCCCTGTAGGAGGAATTCCTGAAGTCGTTGTGCCTAATCAGAATGGTTTACTGGTTTCACCGGGTAATGTGCAACAACTCTCCCAAGCAATACAGTATTTACTCGAGGATGCAGAACTAAGACTCAAATTAGGCAAATCAGCAAGATCAACTGCCGAATCATTAGATATCAAAACCTACGCCCATCGTTTAGGTCGCATTTACGATAGAGTCCTACAACGCTCTTAAGCTATTACATGGCTTATGTTTTATTGAGGCAAATGAAATGTTCGCGTTGAGTTCTGTCGTTTCAAAATCAGTTTGAATCTCATAACGTAATTCGAGTTACATACTATTTAGAACCAGCAATGATTCCCTATTTAAATCGAAGGCGTCTTCTTAGATTAGGTTTAGGTGCCTTTACTAGCCTAGGAACTCTTTTAGGAAGTCGATCAATATTTCACAATCACAAGCTATCTGCTTTGGATAATCCTAGTCGTGATTTTTCAATAACGGAGTGGCTCCCCTTAAGAGAACTAGCTGCTGACAAAGACATCATTTTTGGGGCATCGGCTCGCTACAATCAGGTCATTTCTGATGAACAGTTTGCGGCCCTGTTTGCCCAAGAATGTAGCGTGCTAGTTCCTGAATGGGAGCTGAAATGGAGCGCAGGAGATTATCAGCTTCGCCCTAGTCCCAATGAGTTTGACTTTTCCGCTGCCGATACAATGCTCGACTTTGCACAAACGCATAATTTACAGTTTCGTGGTCATGCTTTAGTTTGGCATGAGTCATTGCCCCAATGGTTCCAGCAGGTGGTGAACCATCAAAACGCTGAAAAAGTTATGAAGCACCACATAGAAACGGTGATGGGGCACTATCGAGGCCGCATGCATTCTTGGGATGTTGTCAATGAAGCAATTGATTACGACCCAATAGCAAGTCAACGGGCAGACCGTTTAAGACAGACTCCATGGCTTCAGTTCCTAGGTCCTGACTATATCGATCTTGCTTTTCGGATCGCAGCAAGGGCTGATCCCGATGCCTTATTGGTGTACAACGACTTTGGTGTGGACTACAACACAGCAATGGATAAAGCCAAACGCCGTGCTGTTTTAGGACTTCTCAAACGCTTAAAAACGAAGGGTACTCCGGTCCATGCCTTGGGAATACAAGCTCATTTGCACGGGGACTCCCTTGACTTCGATCCTAAATCGCTACGCCAGTTCTTGAAAGATGTGGCTGCTTTAGATCTGAAAATTTTAATTACTGAGATGGATGTTAATGACTCCCAGTTACCTAGGGATATCCAAAGACGCGATCGCATTGTTGCTGGGGTCTATGAGGACTACCTTTCAGTGGTTTTGGATGAGCCAGCGGTTATTGCTGTCATTACATGGGGACTCAGCGATCGCTACACCTATTTGTCTGAGTTCCATCCTCGATCTGATCATCAGCCTGTCCGCCCTTTGCCAATGGACACTAATCTACAGCCTAAGTTGGCCTGGAATGCATTGGCCCGTGCCTTCCAACAGACTCGCAAGCGGTAGATCAACTCTAATCATTTGGAAGCTTATTGCCTCAAATTAATTGAGCCATAAAGGTTTGAGAGCTTACTTCAGACTCTCTAGCCTGCTTATTTCAGTAATTTGCCAACACAACACAAGTGCAAAAGATATTTAATAGTTATAGCAATTAAAATCATTTATATACGCTTTAGACATTATTTTTGTATTCAATAGCTATAGCGCTTAAAATAACACCTATACGCTTTAGCTACTATTTTGGAATGAATATTTCTTCGCCCACAGTACTGGCTGAATATGCCAGAGATCGCCGAAAAAGGATGGGACTCAACCAATCTGAAGTAGGAGATCGAACCGGGGTCAGACAAGTAACCGTCTCGGCCTTTGAGAACCGTCCAGCCAGTACCAAACTGGAGACCCTATTCAAACTGTTATCGGCATTAGAGCTTGAGCTGCAAGTCGTGCCAAAAGAGCAGGCTAGCAATGCTAATCAAGGATGGGATGAAGAGTGGTAAAGGCCAAGGGGAGTGGAACTCTAAATGTCTTGATGAATGGTCGCTTGGTTGGTTTTTGGCATCAGAGCACAACGGGAGCGAACACGTTCCAGTATGCAGAAGAATGGCTCGCAACCCCTGGTGCCCGCCCCTTATCCTTATCAATGCCTTTACGCAGCAAAGCGTACGGAGGGCAGCAGGTCTATAACTTTTTCGAAAACTTGTTGCCGGATAGTAAAGACATTCGGAATAAGATACAGACGAGGTTTCAGACATCCACAAATCAACCCTTTGATTTGTTAAGTGCAGTAGGGAGTGATTGTGTAGGAGCTGTACAACTTTGCCATCAATTGCCCGGACCAAACGTTAAAACAGTCACCAAGCAGGTTCTCACAGAAGCTGAAATTGCTGAACGTCTGCAAAACCATAAGATGGGACCTCTGGGCATGACTAGAGAGGTAGACGACTTTCGAATTTCAATTGCGGGTGCTCAAGAAAAAACTGGGCTGCTGTGGCACAACCAGAAATGGTGCTTACCCACTGGAACAACACCTACAAGCCACATTTTTAAGTTACCGATAGGGGTAATTACTAGCCACAATATCGATCTGAGCGAGAGCTGTGAAAATGAATGGCTCTGTTTGAAAATTGCTGAAGCTTTTGGGCTGCCTGTAGCAAAGGTTGATATCCAGACTTTTGAAGATGTCAAGGTCCTAGTTGTAGAACGATTTGACAGAAAGTGGTCAAGGGATGGGAGTTGGTTGATGAGACTCCCCCAAGAAGATATGTGCCAAGTATTTGGGGTAGCTTCTATCAAAAAGTATCAAGCAGACGGAGGACCAGGCATCGTCGAGATTATGAAGATCCTGATCGGCTCCAATCAACCCCAAGTCGATAGGGAGCAATTCTTTAAAGCACAAATTTTATTTTGGCTCTTGGCAGCAATAGACGGCCATGGCAAAAATTTCAGTGTTTACTTAGACCCCAATGCCAGCTATCGGTTAACCCCCTTATATGATGTGCTATCAGCCTACCCATCAATGCAGACAAAAGAAATTCCTAAGCAAAAAGCAAAGATGGCGATGGCACTGAAGGGTAAAAGGAACCGCTATGAGTGGTCACAAATTCAGCTTAGGCATTTTCTATCCACGGCGAAGGCTGCAGAGTTTTCAGAGAAACAAACAGTCTCTCTATTGCTAGAGATGCTGGAGAAGGCTGAATTTTTTGCCCAACAAGTTCAAGAGCAACTACCGAAAGATTTTCCCACCCATATTAGTCAGCCGATTTTAGAGGGGATGACATCTCTTGCAAAGCAGAATTTGCCAACCCTATACCAATTAATCGGAAATCACGCTGAAAAGGGAGAGTATGAAAATGCGCTCACGTTCTATACAAAAGCCCTCAACCTGAAAGCTGAAATTCAGGATCAATCCGGTACAGCTTCTCAAGTAGATATATCTCAAGTAGATATTTGGCATGGAATTGCCAATATCTATGTCCATCAAAGACAGGGGAAAAAAGCACTTTCAGTTTACGAAAAGATCCTGAAACTCAATAAACAGATTGGGAGCCGAAAGGATCAATCGGTTACCTTACACCAAATTGCAAATGTCTATGTCAATGAAGGGATGGAGGAAACAGCACTCTTAATTTACGAAAAATCCCTAAAGTTTGAAGAACAAGGCAAAAATCTGCAGGGCAAAGCAGTTACCTTGCACTGCATAGCAGTTATCTACGCTAGACAAGAAAAATTAGATAAAGCGTTGTCCTACTTTGAAGAGTCTTTAGATATTAAAGAACAGATAGGGGATTGGAAGGGGCAAATAGATACCTTGCATCAAATTGCAAATGTCTACGATCAGAATCAAGATATAGAACAAGCTCTTTCATTTGATTCCAAAGCCTTCGAGATTGCGACAGAAAATAAGGATGTGCACAAGCAAGCTGACATCCTGCACAGCATGGCTAGCCTTTATGCTCAACAAAGACAAATAAAACAAGCCTTGTCTTATTTTGAACAGTCTTTAACTCTTCGTGAGGAACTCCAAGATTTGCAAGGCAAAGCAATTACTCTTGCCAGGATGGGACAAATGTTGGCTAGAGACCAAGGTGATTTTGACAAAGCAATAATCCATATCCAAAAATCACTAGAGATATTGCGAGCACTAGAATCTCCTGATGTAACCAACGTTGGAAATATCCTCACACATATTCGAGAGACCAGGCGAGATTCAAATCGTGCCTCTAAATAATCCTTGAGGGCGAACGAGGAGGACTAACACCATGGCTAGGAGGGCGATCGCAAGTTTGTATTCCGTGGGAAGCCAATAGGTGCTGACTTCTTGGGCGATACCGATCACCATTGCACCTGCGATCGCACCGTAAGGATTGCCAATACCACCCAGGACTACCGAAGCAAACATGGGCAAAATCAGAAACCAGCCCATATTCGGTCGCACCGCTGTAATCAGGCCATACATGCCCCCGCTCAAGGCCGTTAAGCCTCCAGCCAACACCCAGGTCCACAGCACCACCCGGTTAACATCAATTCCTGAGACGCTGGCAAGATCAATATCATCGGCCACGGCTCGCATGGCCTTACCAATTTTGGTGTATTGCAAGAGGCAGTGCAGACCGACGACCGCCAAAATCGCCAGACCAATCACAATTAAACGATAGTAGGGGATTTTGACCACGCCCAAGATTTCAGCCGCCTTGGCCACCGGCAAGTCATAGCTTTTGTTGCCGCCGCCCCAGATAAAAATAATGCCGTTGCGAATAAACAGGGCAAGGCCAATTGAAATAATAATTAGCGTTGTGGATGTGGCTCTGCGATCGCGCATCTTGGCCCAGATCAAAAACTCGCAGATCAAGAATCCGCCAATCGTAACGATCGTAGCGAGAATAATTGAGATCCAAACATTGGCTTGGGCAAACAAACTATCTAACCAGTCCACTCCAAATACCACATGGTTTAGAACTTGGGTATTAAACAGAAAGGTCAGAAATGCCCCCGTAGTCATAAAGTCCCCGTGGGCAAAATTCGGCAAACGGAGAATGCCATAGGTGAGGGTGAGGCCAACTGCCGCTAGAGCAATAATACTGCCCACAGCAATTCCATTAATAAATAGCTGTGCCAGATCTAGGACTAGATCCATTCCTACTGTTCCTGTTATGGGTCAATGCTTAGCGCTAAGCAAGAAAATCATACAGCTTCAGGTCCCAGAACGCATGGGGATCGGGTTTTCGCAATATCAATCGCTAGATGTTTAGAATCTTGCTTAATGATGTTCTTTGCAATCCTAGCCGCCAATGTCCTCAACGCCTGAAGATAGTCCTATCTCCCAAAAGCTAGGCTGCCATAAGTACTCAATAGATAACTGTATTCTCATCAAGGCCAATGTTGAAGCAGTGACGTCTGTGATCAGGGAATATTTTGAGCTTGAAGTGCTTTCCCACTGTACGTTGTCAGATTATATTGATGTTGAAAAAAATTCCCGACGAGAAGTAGAGCATCAGCATCAAGTTAGTCAATCTAGACCCAACAAATCATTTCCTCCAATACGGTGGGCAATTCCAGCCTGGCAATTTAAGGGGCATCAATGGACTATTTTGCCGCTATCTGGAACAGAAGAGGCGCTCGCTTTTGCACTATCGCTATTGTTAAAAACTATTGTCATCACTTTTCATGACAGTGATCATGCAAGTTATAAAGAGTTCAAAGTATTTGGAGACGAATGTCTACTTGAGCACTATTTGTATGGAGCTGAGTGCGGAGAAATCCTAACCAACTATTGGGACATCATTTTTGAAGATTATGATTCAGATACTTTTTGGTACCGTGATCACCACTTCAAAAGTGTGGTTAGAACTGTAAATGAAACTGAATTAAGAAAGGCCGCAATTTCAAGAAAATGGGATTGGGACGATCGGGGCTTTTTAGATACTTGCCTCAGATATTTTGAGGCTTACATTCCCTTGTTAAAAGAAACGCCATATCATCACCACAGCGAAGCTAAAACAACCTTTCATCGGTGGGATAACAATGTTATGCGGCTCGATCTCATCCTTATGCCCTCTAACTGGAAATATCTAGATTGGACAATCCCCAAACAGGTCATATAAGAACAGTCCCAATCATTAGGTCTATGAGATTTCGGTAAGTCCGCTTTTGTTGAAGAGTGTCAACAAACTGGCAGACTACAAAAAATAATGCTGGAAACCTATCATTTTGACTCCACTCAGAGTACAGCTCAAACAGATCGGCTTGTTACACCCTTGTCAGCAATACCATGGCTTATGAACATCGATAGCGAACTAAAGCGTTATTGCCATCGATCGCAGTTAGAGTATTTTGATCCTCCGAAAGCTGAAATTCTCTTTCGGTCAGCCACGTTTCGCCTTCACCCGATAACTCAACCTTCACTTTCAGGGTTGTCTTTCCGTCACTTACAACCTCTTTAATCGGCCCCTGACTTTCATAAAACTGAATCTGTTGTGATCCTATCTCTAGCCTAGTCTCGCTAGCCTGGGAACTACATTGTTCTAAATCAGCCTGCCATACCCCTTGAAATACTTGAGGAACGTCCTCATACTGCTTTACTTCAGCCAAAGTACGGTTGGTTGTATTCGTCGATGTTTCAGGCTGTTTTGGTTCTACAGCATTGTCAGGGCTTGGCAAATCAGAGCTTGGTGCTTCGGGGCTTGGTGATGATGAATCAGGGGTTTGACTTGTAGAGCACCCTCCAATTGACACCAGTAGGGAAGTAATACAGACAACCGTAACTACACCAAAGTATCGGGAAAAGCGTTGAGAGTTCAGCATGGATCACAGATATAACTTGTCCACCATACCAATATTAAGATGAGTGATTGCAACGGTTATGGCCATGATTCTCAAAGAACGGATCTAGGCCGTGATGGCATCCCGATACACAAGACAGAGATCACAGCATTCAATAACTTAGGTATGAGAAATAAATTTTAGGTGCAATATATTAGGTGTAAACCACTGAAAATCAGGTGTAAATACCCCTAATTTCTGTGAATTTAGATCAAGACATGGACGATGCGAAGGGCAGTTCCTGATTGAGTTTGCCACTGACAAAGCCTTCTAGATCGAGAGTAACGTAAGTAAAGCCATAACCCTTGAAGGCTTCTACGAGTTCAGTCAGATCGGTATCTTGGACAAAAGCTGGAATCTCTACGGCAGGAAGTTCTATGCGAGCGGTATCGGCTTGCGATCGCACCCTTAAGGTCGACCACCCCAAATTACGCAGATAGCGTTCCGCCTGTCCCACCCGTCGCAATTTCTCAACCGTGATTTCTTCACCATAGGGAAAGCGAGAACTCAAACAAGGTTGAGCCGGTTTATCCCACCAGGGTAAGCCCAACCACTTTGAGATTTCTCGCACTTCAAGCTTCGTGATCCCCACTTCTGCCAGGGGTGATCTCGTGCCTCGCTCCTTCGCCGCTTGAATGCCTGGGCGATAATCCTGGAGATCATCTGCATTCACCCCATCCACCACATAGGCATAGCCTAATTCTGCTGCCAGGGGCTTTAAGGTATCGTAGAGTTCACTTTTACAGAAATAGCAGCGATTCACCGGATTCGTTGTGTAATTGGGATTATCCATTTCGTGGGTAGCAACCACTTGATGGGAAATACCAATATCAGCTGCCTGTACTTGAGCATCTTCAAAATCTTCTGGCAGCAGGGAGGGGGAATTAGCAGTAATCGCTAAAGCTTTATCCCTCAGCACATCAAACGCCACTTTTGCCACTAAAGTGCTATCAATGCCTCCTGAATAAGCAATCAGCGCACGTTCCATTTGGGCAAAGAGGGTTTGCAGTTGTTGCAGCTTATCCTGAACCGTCATCAGCCCTTAGTTATGACTCCTATTCCTACAGTCTAATGTTCCTCAGGGAAAAAGGTTGGCTCGTAAAAAATGGGTGGGATAACCAAGAGTGATTATGATAGAATTAGCGTTTTGAGAAATCACGGATCGCGTATGGCTTTGTTGCAAGAAAAGAAACACGAAATTATTAATGCCTATCAAGTCCACGAGACCGATACAGGCTCAGCAGACGTCCAGGTTGCCATGCTAACTGAGCGGATCAGCAAGCTTAGTGAACATCTCAAGGCCAACAAAAAAGACCATTCTTCTCGTCGGGGTCTTTTGAAAATGATTGGTCAGCGTAAGCGCCTGTTGACCTATATCATGAAAAAAGATCAAGCCCATTACCGTGAGCTAATTAAACGCTTGGGTATTCGGGGTTAACGGTACTTTTTTTATCCCATGGCTCCTAAAACTGAAGGTAATAACACGAATAACAAGGCTGGCTTCGGTTTAGACTTAGCCGATGCTTCGGCTACTGATAACAAGAAGAAAGCTAAATCTGCCCCTAAGCTATCTCCTAAAGCTTCTAAATCCAAGAAAAAGCAGAAAAAAGCAAAGGGGAAAAAGCGAGACGCTCCTTCTTCTGTTATTCCTAAAGTTGTTAGCAATCGGATGCTTAGGCGGGTTGGGATCTTTTCCGGCATTCCCACACTATTGGCTTTTCTGACTATCCCAGCGAGCTACTTCATTACGGAGCAAGGATGGGTAGAGTTTCCCAGTACCGTCGTGCTATTTATTAGCGTTACCTGTCTTGGACTCGGTCTAGTCGGCGTCAGTTATGGGATCATTTCTGCCTCCTGGGATGAAGAACTCAAGGGATCGGCCCTTGGTATTAGCGAATTCAAACTGAACTTAGGCCGGATTCAAGAGCGTCGCCGCGTTCAAAAGGAAGAGCGAAAACGCCTCAAAGAAGAAAAAGCGAAAGAAGAAGCTAAGGCAGAGAAGGCATCGGCTAAAGCAGAATCGACTTCAACAGACACTAAAGCCGAAACCTCTGAAGAGGAGTCAGCTAGCTCGTAAGGAGTCCCTCCCATGATCATCGTCTTCAAAAGCGGTGCACCTGACGCAGAAATTCAGTCCCTCGATCAAGAAATGCGGGATTGGGGGCTGACGCCAGAGAAAATTGTGGGGCAACATAAGGTTGTGATTGGCCTCGTCGGTGAGACGGCTGAACTTGATCCCGATCAAATCAAGGATCTAAACCCTTGGATTGAATCTGTCCTGCGGGTAGAAAAACCCTATAAGCGGGTTAGCCGAGAATATCGCCATGGTGAAGCTAGCCGCGTAGAGGTGCCGACGCCTAGAGGGTCTGTATTCTTTGGTGAGCCAGATCCGATTGTTCTAGTTGCCGGTCCCTGCTCTGTTGAGAACGAAGAAATGATTGTGGAGACGGCCCAGCGGGTTGCTGCGGCAGGAGCGTCTTTTTTGCGAGGGGGTGCCTATAAACCTCGCACCTCCCCCTATGCCTTTCAAGGTCATGGTGAGAGTGCCCTCGGTTTACTTGCCGCCGCCCGCGAGGAATCTGGGTTGGGGATCATTACTGAAGTCATGGACACAGCCGATGTGGAGAAAGTGGCCGAGGTTGCTGATGTGCTCCAGATTGGGGCTCGCAATATGCAGAACTTCCCTCTCCTCAAAGCAGCAGGGGCACAACCTAAGCCCGTTCTGCTAAAGCGGGGGTTATCTGCAACCATTGATGAATGGCTAATGGCAGCAGAGTATATCCTGGCCGCTGGAAATTCCAATGTCATTCTTTGTGAACGAGGCATTCGTACCTTCGATCGGCAGCATCTGCGGAATACCTTAGATCTCGCTGCAGTAGCCGTATTGAGAACTTTGACCCACTTACCCATCATGATTGACCCCAGTCATGGAACAGGCTGGGCGAAGTTTGTCCCGGCACTGGCGAAAGCTGCGATCGCAGTTGGTACTGACTCCCTAATGATTGAAGTCCATCCCAACCCCGCCAAAGCCCTTTCTGACGGCCCTCAATCTCTAACCCCCGATCAGTTCGATGCCTTAACCCAAGACCTAGCAGTAATTGGGAATGCAGTAGGTCGCTGGCCTCAAGCCGTTGCGGCGGCTGCCTAAGCAGATTCAAAAACGAACGAAATGGAATCTCCTGAAACCATCTGCGAGTTTTGGTTTGGCTCTAGCCAGGATGATTTGGAAATCGTCCAACAACACTCCAAGCTTTGGTGGTCGAAGAATCCTGACGTTGATATAGAAATTAAAGCCCGCTTCTCTAGCTATTTACCCAAGGTTGCTAACGGTGAACTAGAGGCATGGCAACAGACACCCCTCGGCACTTTAGCGCTAATTCTGCTGACCGATCAGTTCTCCCGCAATATGTTTCGGGGCACGGCTCAGGCTTTTGCCTATGATGCGATCGCAAGAACGCTCTGTAAACAAGGTCTAAAAGATGGAACCGATCAATCCCTACGTCCCATACAGCGAGTGTTTTTTTACCTGCCGTTAGAGCATTCTGAATCTTTAGCAGACCAAGAACATTGCATTCAACTCTTCCAACGTCTGACTGCTGAATCAGAACCCCGCTTAAAGGATACGTTTGAGCGCTATGTTGACTTTGCTATGCGGCATCGAGATATCATTGACCGCTTTGGCCGATTCCCCCACCGCAACGCCATACTCAATCGAGACTCCACCCCAGCCGAAATAGACTTCCTAAAAATGCCTGGATCATCTTTTTAGGATTGATGGAACGAGAATATTAGCTGAACGAGTCAGGTTTATGAGCAATAAAATATTTACTCATAAAATGCACTTCTTGGGCCACATCTACAAATCCAGCAGTCTGAAGACGCTCAACAATATTGTCGGTAGAGTAATGGGGATAGAAGGGTTCATGCATCATGACCGGGAAACTATCGATTGCCGCTTTGAGTTCTGGTGAATCCTCAAGCTGAATCGAATCACAAATGACAAATACCCCACCCGGTTTGAGCACCCGGAAGCATTCATTAATCACATTCTGACGAGCTGGAGCAGGCAGTTCATGAAACAAGAACACACTGCTGATGCCATGAAAATATTGGTCAACGTAAGGTAAGGCTTCAGCATTGGCCTGTAACAACTGAGGTAAATCGCCCCGGTCTTGAGACAGTAACCGATTCGTCTTTTGGAGATACGTCTTAGACAAATCGACGCCATGTAGAGCGGCCTTAGGAAAGGCCCCCCGTAACTGCTTCAATGTCCGCCCAGCACCACAGGGAACATCCAGAATGCGCATTTGACTAGCAGGAATATTAGAGAAAACAGCCAGCCCTCTCTTTAAGGGAGCTAATACTCGACGGCGCATGGGATCCCCAGTCCCACCAAATAAAAGCTCTACTTGTAAATCGTAGATTTCGGCAGATTGTTCTCCTAAATACCCATCGGTTTGATGGTGGAAGTTGCGGACGTAGTACTGGGGATAACCTTCAACATCAATTTCTGGAGCAAACTCCTGATAATTCTTCTGTGATGCTCGTTGCCAAGTCTTGGGGGCATCCAACCAAACTTGAGGATAGAGCCGAAAGAACTCATCCCAAGGATTATCAAACAATAAACTGGTGGGATATACCCCTTCTTGAGCATCCTGCCAGTCCGTTTCCATCAGTTGACTTTGGCGTTCCTGAACTTTTTGCAGGGTTGCCTCATCCCAAGCTTGTACAGTGCTTAGATTGGGATAAAAAGTGTTTTTGAGATTTGCCAGAACTTGGCGATGGGCAACACCAAAAGCATTCTTACCTTTTTGAATCGTCTCATACGCGAGTTTAGTAGCAGATTCGGCTATCGGAAGCTCAAAAAGATTGGGGAAGGCTTGCATGGATCTTAACGAAACTTTATATTTCTATTTATCATAATTCATTTTACAAAAGCGAAATAACAAAGTGTGCCAAGGATCAAAATTAGCTTATGGTGTGGTTAGCTGCGCTGTTTTTTAAGCCTAGCGTCGATATTTCGTGGTCATAATCATTCACCCATCAGTAAACGAACAACCCATGTCCTTGTTCTCAATCATCAATCCACAGCGCAGTTGCACATAAGGTTTATCGCCAATAAACCGTTTCTCTCCGATACAACAGGGTATGCAAGAACTTTCCTATTTAGAAATCCCCACGCCGAATACTGACGCTGTTAGACATTGGTTGCAATCTTCATATATTTCCCCTTCAGGCCAAAAGGTATCGACAACCTCCGGTTGCCGATTGCAATTTTCAGGACAGTCTAGCGAACTGGCTATTTTTGTATGGTCTTTGCAGCGCACCACTTATCTAAAAGTTTTTCGGTGGGGCTCTGCTCCGGTCCCCCAGGAAAAGAAGCTGGTTAACCACTTAGAGCAGGCCTTAAGAACTCACTTCCCCTATTACTATCCCAAACCTCCCAAGATCGACTTAGAGAAAGAGTCGATCTTTAATGCTTTGGCCAAGGACTATCCTCGCACCGTTCAATATTTTCAGCGCTTTCCGAATGGTGAATATGATCTCACCCGAGCTTACTGGTGGGAGCAACGCTGGCGTGAAGGGGTTCGTCACCCCCAGCAACCCCGACAAGTGGTGTTTGCCCAAACCGTATCAAGTACGCCTGAATATGATTTGGTCTATTTGGGGGGTGCCCTTGGGGTGATTCATGCAGCGGTAATGGCTCGGCTGGGCTATCGAGTTCTGCTGATCGAGCGGTTGCCCTTTGGCCGGATGAACCGGGAATGGAATATCTCCCGCAGCGAGTTTGCCAATCTGATTGATTTGGGTTTATTCACCCCGGCCGAATTTGAAAGCTTAATTGCCTCTGAATATGTGGATGGGTTTCACAAATTCTTCGACGCCAACAACCCATCCCAATGTAAAGCTCCCGTTTTAAAGACACCGACCGTTCTCAATATCGCCATCGACTCTGAACGATTGCTGCGGTTGTGTGGTGAAAAGCTCAGACAGGCCGGAGGCGAAATCTGGGACCAAACTGAATTTCAGCGAGTGGACATTGGCGAGGCTGCCTGTGTGCAGGTGATTCATCTTCCTAGTGGTGCAGAGAAAACGGTCACAGGACGCTTGCTCGTAGATGCTATGGGAACGGCGTCTCCAATTGCCTGGCAACTGAATGGTGGGCGTTCTTTTGATAGTGTCTGTCCTACAGTTGGAGCAGTCATTTCTGGTTTAGATCGCGAGGTTTGGGACGCCCGATACGGAGATGTTCTCAATAGCCACGGCGATATCTCGAGGGGACGGCAGCTCATTTGGGAGCTGTTCCCTGGCCAAGGGGATGAGCTAACGTTTTATCTATTCCACTACCATCAGGTCCATCCCGACAATCCCGGTTCTCTGCTGGAGATGTACGAGGACTTTTTTACAATTCTGCCGGAGTATCGTCGCTGCGATTTAGATAATTTGATTTGGATCAAGCCGACGTTTGGCTATATTCCAGGGCATTTTAGTTTGGATAGTTGCGATCGCACTATCGCATTTGATCGACTGATTGCGATCGGAGACTCAGCCTCCTTACAATCGCCCCTTATTTTCACGGGTTTTGGCTCCTTAGTTCGCAACCTACCGCGATTAACGGACTTACTAGATACCGCCCTTAAACATGATTTGCTGCAGGCTCAACACCTCAACCAAATTCGGGCTTATCAAAGTAATGTGGCCGTCACCTGGCTATTCTCGCGAGGGATGATGGTGCCCACGGGTCAACATCTGCCTCCCGAACGCGTAAATGCCATGCTCAACACCTTCTTTGGCATCTTGGAGGAAGAAGATCCAGCGGTGACAGAAGCCTTTATTAAAGATCGATTTGGCTGGTTACCCCTCAATCGTATGGCCCTCAAAGCGGCCATTACAAACCCTGCCCTACTCCTATGGATTTGGGTCATGGTCAGTTCTAAAGACTTATTCCGTTGGCTGGCTAGCTATTGGAGCTTTACCGTAGACGCCTTTGTTAACGCCCTGCTGCGGTCTTGGTTTCCACAAACTGTCCGATGGCTCCAACCTCACCTTGAGAACCGATTTCCTCAGCTCTGGTTAAGCCTATTAGCCCGAAGCTATGCAGTCACCTATTCTTTAGGACAGGCTCGGGTAGAACAAGTGCTCAAACCCCAACCGAAATCTGAACCTGCGATTGCAAAGTAGGGGTTTACCGAGCCAATTTTAGATAGTTGGAACTGCCGTTCTTTTTACCAATCAGAAGCAGCAAAACTTGCTAATTCGCAGGAGTAAAGAGGCGATTGATTAAATGTCTAATTTCTTTTCTTTACAGGTAAAGATGCTAACCATAGGGTTGCAGAAATAGCAAAGAACATCAGTGTTAGATCAATCACTTTACACATTTCAGGGGGCCAAAAGCCCTTCATCATTGCGGTTAACAAAGCAAATTTGAAACCAAGATACTCTAAAACGACAATTGTGAATCCAATAACGGGAAGATCAGCTTTCATTTATATATTTCCAATAAAGGTTCTGTATACGGTTATCCTGAATAACAGTAGCCGAGGCCAAGGCCGACTAATTTGTACAAGAATGGCACCAGAACTAAGAAGCTGATGTATCAATTGCTGCAATTCAGATATGAAGAATAGTCTGTACTAATCTATGTCCTGAAAGGCAACGTATTGAAAACTAATAACGCTGTTCATAAGACCGTTGACAGCGTTATTGTGCCATTTGATACTTAAAACAGCAGTAGAGAAAGATCTGCTGCCATTTGTATTTTCCTGAAATTCAGTTACCGGTATTGTGCCCTCAGTTTTTGGAATTATTACCTTTACAGATAAACTTTTAAAGGTAGAAATAAGAAAGAAATAACCATAGGGTTCTTAATAACTCCACAACCCAAACCAGAACGGAAGTTCGGGAATAATTAAATTTTCCTTCAATACACCAGCTAAGTTTTCTGGAACCTAACTTAATTAGTAGGAGTCATCAATTCACTCGTTTTTATTCAGGCAATCTAAACTCGAAAAGTTACATTTTTTGCAAAAACTGATAGATTCATCAACTCTAAAAACACAGCTATCCACCACGGGATATAAGGCCAAAGTCATTCAATCTACTAAACTAAATTATTAAAGATTCTTATCTCGTCATAAAAACAGACTTGCATGATAATACACCTAAACTTTCCTAGAGATCCAAAGGTGAAATAAATTGGGCTAAATGAATAGAACAGGTCGCTTTCCTCTGCCAAACCTGACGATTCAAGTGCAATGCACCTTACCTTAAATCTTTGGAAATCACGATGGTCTTGATGAGATCGCTATCTCGTATTGGATCTCCATACTTCTTATCAATTTCAAAGGAAATACCCTTTTTAGGATAAGACCACTTCCAGGTGTTTTCGGCTGATCGTTTGGGATTACCATGGGCTTCTTTTAATTGTTTTCGAGTATCCCCTAACCCGATCCCTTGCTCTGTCTTACCTTTAAAAGGACAACTGTCCTTGATACAAGTCACACGGATCTCCTTTAAGGGCAAAGCGCCTTCCCGTTGAACGTTCTCAATATGCTGTTCAAACCTAAATTTAATGCCTAAAGACTTATAGTCTAGAGTGATCGTTACTGCCCAGGCTTAAATCATTGTGTTGAGAATGAAGGTATAACTCTATCTGAGACTATGTTTTAAGCACACCAGCAGTCAATCCGTACTCATTCGTTGAACAAGAAAGTCTCTGGGAGCATGTCACCTTTGCAAGCTAGTATTTATACTCATCTCAGAAATCCTTGCTAGCCTTGCTTTCAGACATCAAATTTTTAATTCTAAATTTTGTGCATCTGCAAAGGTGACATGCTCCCAAGTCTCTGACCAGAAAATTAGTGAATCTGATATTCGAGCAATCTACCATCAAGGAGAGGATGCAGTTGTTGAGCTGGTCACCCTTCTTATTAAACGGATAGAGCGACTAGAAGAGCATCTTGGCAAAGATAGTCGGAACAGTAGTAAACCACCCTCAAGCGATGGCTTTGGGAAGCGGACCAAAAGTCTACGGGGTAAGAGTAAGCGTAAAAGTGGGGGTCAAAAAGGCCATCCCGGTAGTACCTTGGAATGGCGTGAAACCGTCGATGCCGTAGTGTTACATCCAGTCACTCAATGTCAAGGCTGTGGTGCCTCGTTAACAGAGGTCGCCGTCCTTGAGTATGAACTGCGCCAGGTTCATGAGCTGCCCTCCTTGTCATTACAGGTCATCGAGCATCAAGCAGAAGTCAAATATTGTGAGCACTGTCAAACCTTGAACCGGGGTAAATTCCCCAGCGATGTCACCAATGTGGTTCAGTATGGCAGTAATCTCAAAGGCTTGATGGTGTATTTGATGGAGGCTCAACTGTTGCCGTTTGAGCGCACCCGTGAACTGCTTAAAGACCTCTTGGGTTGTCAGGTTTCTGAAGGAACCCTGTGCAACACCCGTACAACCTGTGCCCAGCAATTAGAACCGATTGAAGCCCAGATCAAAGACGCTATTGAGCAAGCAGCTGTGGGACATTTTGACGAGACGGGGTTGCGAGTCAACAGCAAGTTGTGGTGGCTGCATGTCGCTTGTACGAGTGGATTAACCTACTACTTTGTCCATGCCAAACGCGGCACAGCAGCGATGGACGAAATGGATATTCTGCCAAACTTTACGGGCACGAGTATTCATGATGGTTGGAAGAGCTATGCCCGCTATGGTTGTACGCATAGCTTATGCAATGCCCATCATTTGCGCGAACTCCGATTTATTGTTGAACGCTACAAACAACCTTGGGCTGAGGAGATGATCTCACTGCTGCTAGATATCAAAGCTGAGGTAGAGCGGGCAAAAGCTGAACACTTAAGCGTTCTCGATGCGAGACAAGTCGAGGCGTTTGAGCAGCGGTATCGCCAAGTGTTAGCCGATGGATTCAAGCATAATCCAATGCCAACCGTCGATGAAAATGCACCCAAGAAACGAGGCAAGCAGAAGCAGAGTACACCCAAAACTTGCTCGACCGACTTCGAAAGCACCAAGCTGCTGTCTTGGCGTTTATGTATGATTTTCAGGTGCCTTTTGATAACAATCAGGCTGAGCGCGATATCCGCATGATGAAGTTGAAGCAGAAGATATCGGGATGTTTTCGCTCCTTGGCAGGTGCCCAGCAGTTCTGCCGCATTCGCGGTTATATTTCAACTTTGAGAAAGCAAGATATCCCTGTACTGGATGCACTCAAAAGTATTTTTGCTGACAATCCTGTTAGACCAGTGCTTCAGCCTGGGCAGTAACGAGTGATCGTTTCTTTGCGCCCTGTTGAACATACCCCAAATTCACATTGCTGCCCGATAACACCACGGACTTCCCGTTTATAGTTCCGTCCTAATTGAGCAGTGATTTCTCTCAGTGAGGTGGAGCGAAGGCTAATATCACCAAGGCCAACTCCCGGGTTAATGGTGGCATTAAGATACTTATTTTGAGTCTGAATTTTGGTGATTTCACTGCACCCGCACAATAACGAGGTACCCATTAACGCGACAAGGGATAGTAAAGATTTAGAGCATTGCATCTTAACACGGACTGCTAACGCAGCTTAATCATTCAATAGAGTTAGGATGCCCATAATTTTGCGGGGATAGGGAATGGAAAGCAGCGCAAGAAATTCGACAGATTAGTTTTGCTACCACAAACCCATACAGGATCAGATTCCACAATAGACTTCACCCCGTTCAAACTTATGAATAAGAATGGCTGCCCAATCACTTTAAACAGACATCAATTGTGGAGCATACAGACTGAGCTAAAGCAGGTAAATCATATCCGCCCTCTAAACCAAATAGAATCTTGGCGGTCAGTTTTAGACAGTACTGAGTGAAAACGCCATAATCTTGGGGCGTTAGATTAATCCCAGCTAAGGGATCGGCTGCATTCGCATCGTAGCCAGCACTGACCAACAGTAAATCAGGCTTGAACTCCCTGAAGAAAGGCATGATCTGATCTCTAAACTGCGGATCATAATCCGCTAGGGTACTGCCTGCCGACATTGGCAGATTCAAAACATTACCGTGTAAGCCAGTTTCACTCGCCGTTCCAGTACCGGGATAGCAAGGGGATTGATGCAGAGAGCAGTAGGCAATCTGGGCATGGGACTCCACAATCGCTTGGGTGCCATTGCCATGGTGAACATCCCAATCGAGAATGGCGACTCGCTCAATACCAGGGCGGGTGAGGGCGTAGTGGGCTGCGATCGCAGCATTAGAAAACAGGCAAAACCCCATTCCTGTCTCTTGTACTGCATGGTGCCCCGGGGGTCTGGCCAACACAAAGGCAGGAGATTCTTGGGCCAGCACCTGATCGACGCCATCCATCCAAGCATTCACGGCCAGCAAAGCTACTTCATAACTGTGAGAAGACACCACCGTATCTGGATCGAGGTAGCTGCCCCCCGATTCAGCCAAAGATTGAACTTGCTGGATATAGTCAGCAGTATGAACACGGTTAATCCATTCCAAGGGATCACGTTGCGTGATGGGAGTAGGCAATAACCACTGCAATTGATCGGCCCAGGAGGCTTGTTCTAGAGCGGTTTTAATCGCCGTTAACCGTTCCGGTTTTTCGGGATGGTAAGGACCTGTTAAATGTTCAAGAAAGCGATCCGAATAAACAATGGGTAGCATGCAGCTCATCCTTTGATCATAAAGAAGGACCGAGTTTAGTGGTTTAAGAATACTGGTACTCAAGACCTCATTCAACTCCTGCAGTTGAGCGATTAAGTTTGTACTTGTCAAACAACATGTTGAACTCTAGAACACGAGCCCATTCGGAAACGTCAGTCTGCCTCAAAATAGACCTGAAGGGTCTCTCCCCTAAGCTGGCGCAAGAGTAAACTGAGCTGGGAATGACTGATCTCAGAATTATTTCTGGAGCATGGACCGCCCTCTCTGAGACTTTCTGAGTACCGAAACGATCTCGTTATTAGAGAAACTATGTTTAGTCTAAAAGACATCTTCTTCGCCTTCGTGATTTTATCGCTACTGTTACTTGCAGGGCGATACCTCAAACAGAAGATTCGCTGGCTCCAACAACTGCATCTACCAGAATCCATTGTGGCTGGATTTTTGGCGTTAATTTTAGGCCCACAAGTCTTGGGGGGGCTAAGCCAACAATTTCTGGGAACAGACACTTTCCTAGCGGAGGGGATATTCTCAGAACCGATTCGTGCGGTTTGGTCCCAGTCCCCTGGCCTGTTTATTAACATTGTCTTTGCTGCCCTCTTCTTGGGAGAACAACTTCCCAGTCCCAAAGAAATTTGGAGAAAGGCAGCTCCACAGGTTATTTTCGGCCAGAGTCTGGCTTGGGGGCAATATGTAGTCGGGCTATTCGTAACCCTCGTGCTGTTAAGGCCCGTGTTTGGCGCCCATCCTATCTCTGGTGCCTTGATTGAGATCGGTTTTGAGGGAGGACATGGCACGGCTGGGGGGATGGCTAAAACCATGGAAACATTGGGGTTTCAAGATGGGGGTGACTTAGCTCTGGGGTTAGCGACGGTCGGCATTGTCTCAGGCATCATTGCCGGAACCGCTTTAGCGGGTTGGGGACGTCGACAGGGGCATATTCAATCCATCACTCGAAGGGTGGGAGACGTTGAAGACGTTATCCCGGAGTTATCTTCTACGGAAACACCTGAAATCAAGCAACGTCGGGCCAAGCTATTGCAAGGATTATTAATTGATCCGCTTTCGATTAACTTTGGCATTGTCGGGATTGCCATTGTCTTCGGTTGGCTGATTTTGAATGGATTGACTGGGCTGGAGGCTGCCACATGGGGACGATCCGGTGTTGCAGTAATGACCTATGTCCCGTTGTTCCCCATGGCTTTAATCGGGGGCATTTTAGTTCAGATCATTTTGAATCAGTTGAACTTAGGCCCTCTCGTTATTGAGCCACTTATGAAAAATATTGCAGGCTTGGCTCTAGACGTGGTGGTCGTCACTGCCTTAGCCTCCATCTCATTGCAAGTCCTAGGCAGTAACTTGGGCGTCTTTGTCATTCTCAGCCTAGTCGGTATTGCATGGAATATTGTCTTTTTCCTCTATTACGCCCCCAAAATTTTTCCAGATCATTGGTTTGAACGGGGAATTGGTGACTTGGGCCAATCCATGGGCGTCACTGCAACGGGAATTCTGCTACTGCGCATGGTGGACCGTGACAATCGTTCCGGTGCCTTTGAAAGTTTCGCCTATAAGCAATTATTTTTTGAGCCCATTGTCGGCGGTGGCCTATTTACGGCTGCTGCCCCAGCCTTAATCGCTCGCTTTGGTCTAGTCGCGATCTTGTTACTCACGACTGGACTGCTTTTATTTTGGGTCGGGATTGGCTTTCTTTTGATTCGCCGTCGAAGGTTGGAGTAAATTTTGGACGTCCCTATTTCAATAGAAAAAAGCGCCAAGAGCTTGACGCTTTTTTTGATATCAAACCGTTTTTTCTACAGTGGCATCACCACGAAATCTTACAAACCTAAGTCAGCCAAAATATCAGTGGCATGGGTATCCGTATTAACGGAGGTATAGACTTTATCAATTTGTCCTTGACCGTTAATCACATAGGTGACGCGCTGGGCATACCCACCGCCATCAACGTCGTAGGCCTTCATTAGGCTATGGTCCACGTCGGCGAGTAGGGGAAACGGCAGATTGAACT
This sequence comes from Acaryochloris sp. CCMEE 5410, assembly GCF_000238775.2. NCBI lineage: Bacteria > Bacillati > Cyanobacteriota > Cyanophyceae > Acaryochloridales > Acaryochloridaceae > Acaryochloris > Acaryochloris sp. CCMEE 5410. The sequence goes on from NZ_AFEJ02000001.1 coordinate 1,056,939, forward strand.
TACTGGTGAAGTCTTGGTGAGATCCTTCATCATCACCACTCACCCCAAAGACCACAATATCTTTGCCTTGGTAAGCGGTGTAGTTATCACGAAAGCTACAGGCTTCTTTGGTGCAGCCCGGCGTATCGTCTTTGGGATAGAAATATAAGACAACCGTTTTCCCGGCATAATCGGCAAGGGAAACCGTGTTGCCATTGGTGTCTTTAGTCGTAAACGCAGGAGCAGCAGTACCAGCGGTTAAAGCCATAGGGTTTCCTCACAAAAACAGGATAAAAATCTGGATGGTTCACTCATCCCTGGCTAAAAACCAGAGATACCCAAAGTAGTGTTACATATTTTTTCTTACTTGGGGGGGATGGTTGCGGTGGGGTAAGGAATACGTTTGTGATGAAACTGCATCCATACTTCCACAAACACCTCTGCTAATACATTTAACTCATCTCGGGTGAGCTGAGAATCCACGAGCTGGTTATCCTGCCAGCGGGCTTTGAAAATTTTGTTGATGGTTTTTAGGGCTAAGTCTGGGGTCGCATCTTTGAGGGATCGCAACGCCGCTTCGCAGGAATCCGCCAACATCACAATCCCCGTCTCTCGGGATTGGGGAACGGGTCCAGGATAGCGAAAATCAGACTCTTGAACCGGATCGAGATCGGGATTGGCCGCCGTTTGCTGCTGAGCCTGATGATGGAAAAAGGCAATCACCATCGTCCCCTGGTGCTCAGGGATAAAAGCCTGCACTGCCGCAGGCAAACGGCATTTACGAGCCATCACCAACCCTTCAGATACATGCTTCTTGATAATCTCGGCACTCTGCCAAGGGTCGTTGAGCAGATCGTGTTTATTGGTGGTGTCCCGCTGGTTCTCAATAAAGAATTGGGGGTCATGCATTTTGCCAATGTCGTGGTAAAGGGTTCCCGTCCTCACCAACTCGACATTACAGTCTAATGCACTCGCCCCCGCTTCCGCCAAAGTGGCCACAAACATCGTGTGTTGAAAGGTTCCAGGGGCTTCTCGGGACAACCGCTTGAGCAAGGGTCGATTGGGATTCGCCAATTCCGCCAGCCGAATGGGGGTCACTAGGTCAAACACATGTTCGATATAGGGGCTGATCCCCAAGGCCACAATGGTCCAGCCTAACCCCACTAACCCTTGAATCAGAGACAAACCCAAAATACTATAGACCGGGGCTCCGGCTAAAGTCATGAGGATAAACAAAGCCACCCCTTGGGTAATGGCGACAATTACCCCTAGCAGGGCAATCTCTTCCCGAGAACGTCGTTGGCGCGCCACGAGACTGGCGACTAAACTCCCCACAGCAATCGCTCCTAGCTCGATAAACCCACTACTCAGCCCCAAGGAAATCAGGCTCGAGAGAATAACGACGACTGTTGCCCCCAGCACCGGTCCATAAAAACTACCCACCAGCAGGCCGACCGCAGGCAAACTGGTATACCGCAGAGCGGTTGTCCAAATCAGCAGGGATGCACTAGCTGACAACATTAACACCAACACATAGTCTCGCCGATCAAATTCAAGGCGACAGCGTCGTTGGACGACTAAAAATACGGCAATCCCCCCACTGACGGCTGCCATCGTCCCAAATAAGCCCAGCAAGTTGATGCCCCGCCGACTCAGGCCAAAATGTTCGAGCAAGGCAAAGTCAGCTTGGGAAATTCGCTCACCGGATTTAACAATGATCTCGTCCTTATTAATGGGAATCAGAATGGGGGGAATCTGCTCCGCAATAATTTCTCGCTGACGTAAGGTACCGGTGGGGTCAATACTCAGGTTGGGCTTGAGGACGTTGGGCAATAACTTGATGCCCAGGGCTTGAACTTTGGCAGGATAGTCCTGGAGTTGGACCTTAATGGTACTTCGCATCACGGTCCCGGGTAATCCTGGCGGGATCCCTTGGGTAAGAATCCGTTTTAACGCCGTCCGTAGCCTTTTCTGGGCCATCGCCCACTCGGGTTCTGTAAATTCTAAAAGGGTCCGGCTGGAAAATCCTTGTAGACGGGGAGGAACCTTACCTAAAGCAGCCTGATAGTCTTGCTGGGCTTGGGTGATACTCTGCATCAAGGCAGACCATTTAACCCCATCTTTTTCTTTGGCTCGATAGGTCCGCAAAGCTTTAATTGCCGCCTGGGCATCCTTGGTCTTCAGCCAGGCGGTAGAGGTAGGGGTCGTGGCATTGATCTGCTTCAGAAGGGTTTGAAAGTCTCCGGTATTCTGTTGCCGTAGAAAATGCTGCACCCCAGGGGACAAAGTCTTAATCGATGTATAGGGAAAGTCTCCAGTGGACTCTCGGAATTTTTGGATATCTGCCAAGTAAGAATCCAAATCCGCTTGAATAGCAGCGGTTTGAGATGGATTAACCATGTACACGCTCACCGCATTCCGAAAGGCGGCTTCACGGGCAGCCGCTGTGGCAATGGGATCGGCGGCTTGGGCAGACTCTGGGGCCTTAATCGTTTCTGGGGCAACGGTACCAATCGTTAGTTGCGGCTCATTATAGAATCGATGGCCGATCACGCTGGTTAGAGCAGCGACAGATACCACAAACAATAGAGGCGATTGCTGCTTGAGAGACCGACGAGCAGAACGGTTCGAAGGAATACGTGACGCGGCGGAGGAAGATAACCAACGGCTCAGACGTACCTGCTGAGAACGGAATAATTTCTTCATTGGATGGTTAGGCGACTAAGGCATATAGGCCATTCAATTGCGAAATATCCTGAAGGCAGAAGTCAGTAGTGCTGGCATAACGATGTTCCTTGATTTGTCCACAACTGTTGTTCAAGTCCTTCAATTATAGTCAAATCACTCATTGATACTACTGCCTATGGTTTTTGTACCCCTAAACTGGAGCTGAGGTCGGCTTTTACATCTGGGAGTGAAAGCGGCAGGACTACCCACGAGGCCGCAGGACGCCTGGTGCAGAAATGGCTGTTTGCTCCAAGGGGAGGGCAATGATGTCATCGCTCAAATACCCTGCCCAAGCCGCCAAGAGCTGATCCGCTTGGGCGAGGATAGAGGTACGAGCCCCTGATTGGGCAGAGAATGCTCCTTGCCAAGCCCATGGAATGGCATGAACACCGTTAAATACGCCAGATAAAGCGCCAGCAATCAAGGTCGTAAGCAAAGAGAACTGGGGTAAGGTCAAAGGCCGGGTCACCGTCAAGGCAAAGGTATCCGCTGTACTCGACCAGCAATAGCAGGCCATGGCTAAGGCAGTTCCCAACGGTGAAGTCTCTGAAGATCGTTTCGCATTAACTTCGCTCCACACCCTAAAAAGGCTAGATCGGGTCTGAAGGAGCGTCTGCACTTGTTGTAGCTGAGTATGCAAGGTCGTTCCAGAGAGGCAATCCTGGGCCAGCAGTTGAGAAATCAGGGTTTGAGGGTTGGCCTGTTCCTGGCAGAGAAGTGCGATCGCAACCTCAATACCCAACACTTCTACTTGCAGATCTGGACGGGCTTCTCTGAGGCGATGGCCACAAATATAGTCTTGGAGACGAGATACATTTTCATGGTAAAACAGAGCGGCTGGTAGCATCTGGGCAATTAGAACGGCTAATTGAATGTCGTCCTCAGGAGCGGGAATAGCTATAGCAGGAACTTGAGACTCATTTGACCCTTGCCTTGAATAGGCAATCACCTCAGATTGGCCTAGGGCAAGGGCTTCACACCATTTCCCTGATTCTCTAGGCAACGGAACGTCTTGCCCTGAAGCCAAGATGCTGTTGCGGTGTGAGTCGTCCTGCCCATAACCATGGGCGTCTAAGACGGCGACTCCCAAAAACAATCCTCGGAAACGGTCAATCAATAACTGCTGCATGATTATTGGGGCAACGAAACGCTGCCATTGCTTAATCTTTGCTCAGCATAAGATAGATCTATTGCCAGTAGATTTTGGAAGGTTCCATGAAATATTTAGGCAGTTGCCATTGTGGCGCGATTCAGTTCGAAGTTGAGGCTCCCAAAGATCTCAAGGTCGATGAATGCAACTGCTCGATCTGCTCAAAAGCAGGATTCTTGCATCTGATCGTACCTCAATCCAAATTCAATTTACTGCAGGGGCAAGATACCCTAACGACCTATCGATTTAATACAGGCGTTGCACAACATACCTTCTGTCGGATCTGTGGCATCAAGCCGTTTTACATTCCTCGCTCCAACCCCGATGGCTACGATATCAATGTTCGTTGTTTAGATACTCAGCCCGACTCTATGGAAGTGGTGCCTTTTGATGGGGTGAATTGGGAGCAAAATGCCCATAAAGTCGCCCATAAATCCCAGGAGAATCAAAGCCTGCTCCAGGATTGACTAGCTTACTTCAGCATCTCGATGACGCCAATAGGATGCTTTTTCCGTCTCTAGCTGTTGAATCGTTTGTTGCAAAGTTTCAATAATGCCGTACATCTCCAATGGGTCAAACACCTTTAACAAACTGGTTTGCGTGACAATGCCTAAATCTTGTCCCCAATTCCAGGACACCACTAATCGTCGGACTCGTCTGCGCTGCATTTCCTGATGGGCAGACCATAGGGAATCTCCAGGATTCAGTAAAAATAGTGGAGAACTCATCACCTCTGCCGCCATAATTCTGCCAATATCAAACTGCATTGCCTGAAATTGGACAATATCCCGCTCTGTGACGATACCAATGGGTTTAAGGCCATCATCCGGTGCAGGTTCTACAATCACAACGCAACTCACTCGATGTTGAGCCATCAACTGGGCCAGACTGAGCACCGAACAATGGGGAGGGGCATGAATAACGGAGGTGGACATCACCTCAGACACCCGGCGCAGCTTTAACAGATTGGCAGGTCGCAACACCCGGCGCAGACTACTGGGTTCCGTAATGCCCACTAGCTTGTTTTGGTCATCCAGGATCGGCAAATGGCGAATTCGATACCGCCGAAACAAAAACATGACCGCAAAAATATCCTTAAAATCAGCCAAGGGCAGAGTTTTGACGGGATGGGCCATGACATCGGCAGCAGTGATGCGATCGCAATCCATCCCAGCGGCAGCAAATCGGACAATATCTCGCTCCGTCAAGATGCCCAAAATCTCCTGGTCCTGCATAATCAAAGCACAGGTGGGTCGCGGCATCTCCGGTTCTGCCCCCGAAGAAGACTGGGAAGATGCCCCTAACTCACAACAACTAAAGGGAGTTTGGCTCATACGAGCGATCACATCCAATAACGCCGTCTCTGGTGCCAAGATTAGGGGCTGGTAATTGATGGCCTCCGCCAAATTGGGAGTGCCCACCATCGGATCATTTTGCTGCATCAGAACACACACCCAACTGGACAAATCCAGGTAACGATAGGAGTTAAGAAATCACATCAATCTGGCTTATGTTGCTTAGCCTCTCCTGAGATCCGAGCCGTTTTGCCATACAACCGATCTAACACTCGCTTAACAGAAATACGCTTCCACGAACGCCCTCGCTTGGTCTGATAGCCATGTTGATTTAGCCAATCAGCAATCTGCTGTAGAGATTTACCAGATTTGTGGTGACGGCGAATCAGATCAATAATCTCCGTTTCCCGAGGATTATCCACCAACTCCCCATTATGGGAGAGCTGACCAAACGGAGGAGAACCATATCCTGCATATCCCCCCTGAGCCGCCTTCGCTTGGCGACCTTCATTGAGCCGGCGGCTAACTTCATTTACATTCCATTTTTCAGCAGACATAGGGGATTTGATAGTTCCAAAGGGAATGTTACGAGGAAACAGATTTAAATTATATAAGACAATGAATACACGACCTGAAGGTGTATACTATGAGGAATGTTACAAATCTTTCGCCAGAAAGCTTGTTGGCCATAGCCTTTAGGAGAGAAAGGTCTTATTTTTTTGACTGAACACCTAAAGCAAAATACCAACGTCCCTGGTGACATCTTAATTCAAGTTGAGTAACATCACTCCTCCTTTCGCCGTATAGACGCAGTTAGAGCTTTTTGTTCGATCAAAACCTAGGTTAAGCCTTATAGGCACTACAGCAGAAATAGCTGAGATTTCTATCCACAGCTCATGATGCAACAGCAACCCTCTTGATCGTTGTTCACCTTACCCATCAAACTTACAAGGATTTCATTTAATGGCAACCTACAACGTCAGACTGATCAATGAAGCAGAAGGTATCGACACAACAATAGCTGTCGAAGACGATCAGTATATTTTTGACGCAGCAGAAGAGAATGATTTGGATTTGCCTGTATCTTGCCGCTCCGGCGCTTGCTCCAGTTGTGCAGGTAAGGTCGTCTCGGGAGAAGTAGACCAATCCGACCAGTCTTTCCTAGATGATGATCAAATGGCGGCTGGATTCGTGCTAACCTGCGTTGCTTACCCCGCTTCAGACTGCACAATTCAAACCCACCAAGAAGACGCTCTACTTTAGGTTTTGAAAGATTATGAGTACCGTAACTTACATACAAGATAACGAGTTCGAGCAGTTGCTCAAGGATGAGTCCATTGTTGTGGTCGACTTTACAGCTACTTGGTGCGGTCCTTGCAAACAAGTCAGTCCCATGATGGACCAATTGGCCACTGACTATGACGGTCGGGCAAAAGTCACCAAAGTTGACGTTGACAAGAATAAGGGAATTGCCAAGCAATTTGGGATTCGCAGTATTCCAGCCGTGTTGGTCTTTAAATCGGGCGAACTCGTCGAAACCCTGGTAGGCATGAGTCCCTACGAGAAATTCACCAGCGCCGTGGATAAACACCTTTAAACCGTCGATCCATTTCTTTCGACCAGGACATAAGTATGAGTCAAATTGGCACGAATACAACCCAAACCATTTGCTGTCCTCATTGCGGCTCCCCTGCACGGCGGCTGTATTTTACGAGCTCATATCCGACTCACCTCAAATGTCCAGGTGGACTAGTAAACCAGGTTGAGTGTCCGAGTTGTGATTATTTAATGGTGTCCTGCGCTGTTGATGGTCAAGTCGTCGAGGCCTATGCAGAAGGAATATCCACCTATCACCACTCCACTCAGCCTAGGTCTTCAGAAAAGCCTCCCTTACCCATGGCCTAGAGGTTAGCACTAGTTCGATCATCCTTTCTACAACTTAATTCAATCACAATTCCTCAGGAGTCTAATGCCATGATGCGAGCAGAAGAAATTATGACCCGAGACGTTGTTGCCATTAGTGGCTCAGCGACCGTTGCCGATGCCGTGAGTATGATGAAAGATAAGGGTATCCGAGCTTTAATTGTGGAACCCCGCTATGCTGGCGACCCCTATGGCATGGTGACCCAAACCGACATTGTTTACAAGGTGGCTGCCTTTGGGTATGACCCCAAAAAGATGAAGGTCTACGAAGTCATGACCAAGCCTTGTATTGTTGTAAATCCTGATTTAGGAGTTGAGTACGTCGCCCGTTTATTTGCTAATTCAGGCATTCGCCGAGCGCCAGTTGTCAAGGATCATCTCCTCGGAATTATTTCAATTGGAGACATTCTCAAGAAAAGTGATTTTGTCGAGAAACCCAAAAGCAATTTTGAACAATATTGCGAAGAGTTTCCTAATGCCCCTGAAGCTCGAATTTACGAAGACTAGTCGAGGAATAACCCTCAAGACTTATCGCCGAGACAGCTTCAAAATCATGGCACGGATAATGTCATTCAACTGATTATCCCCCTCTCGTTGAGCCTTAAACCCAGCAGTTTGTAATTGGCGAAGGCCTGTTTGCTGATCGCCTTTCAAGCTGCTGAGGAGTCCCTTATGAATATCAGTGATGGCTGAGTTAAATGGAAGTTGAAGCTGTCTGATTTTCTCCAGCTCTGCAATCGTTTTGGCATAGGTGGTCGGATTGTTGCCGTTAGACTTATCCTGCAAAACCTGAACAACACCTTTCATCACCTTCGCTTCTGCTAATCGGGGATTGAATGCGATCGCACGGTCCAGGGCAAACATCGCCCCCTGGTATCGCCACAGCTGCAATTCTGATAAGGCCTGCCGATAGAGAATTGTGGCATCCAAAGGACTGAGAACGAGAGCCTGCCGATAATCACTGAGAGACCCCGGTGTATCTCTAGAATTCGCTTTCACCACACCCCGCTGTACATAGGCTTGGGTATACTCTGGATTAAGCTTGATCGCCTGCGTCAGATCCTCAATCGCTTTGAATGAATCTCGTTGCCGATAATGACCAAGACTGCGGCCATAGTAGGCTTCTACATATTCCGGATCTAGTTCAATGGCTTGAGAAAAATCAGCAATCGCCCCGGCATAATCCTTACGCTTGAGTTTATCTCCCCCTTGCAAATAGAAATCTGCAGCAGTGGGTTCATTTGCATCTGGTCGCGGTTCAATCGTCCCTAAATTCAAGGATGTGAGGGTTGAGGGCAATGAATTGAGAAAGGTGTTAATCGGAATCCCTAGATTAAATCCAGTTTTAATATAGATATCGGGATTGGTGGATTCATCTTGAGGTTGAATCGATGCGGTGTCAGCGCGGCCATGAATGGCCACCAATCGACCCTGCTCATCCAATACCGGCCCCCCACTCATGCCAGGTAAGGTGCTATTGGAATAAACCAATGCATAGCCATCTGCTAGGGGCTTCGTGGCATTGGCCGTCACTTTCCCTTCCGTGAAGTTATAGATCGACTCCGTCAAAGCCAGGGTTTGGGCTGGAAAACCTGCCACGTAAATGGGAGTCCCTTCTGGGGCATCATTCACATTTCCCATCTTGGCGACTGCATAGGTTTGGGAACTGGAAAATTGAACAACTGCCAGATCTACCCCTTGAAATTTTTGAATACTGGAAGACGTGATCTGATGAGTTTGCTGATCAGGGGTTTGAATATCGTAGGTATTGGGGAGGTCGACCACATGGGCCGCAGTAGCAACGGTGTAGTTATCTCCCTCTTTCTTGACAATCACCCCCGATCCTAAACCGCCCGGACTGCTAATTCGAACCGTGACATTTTTTGCGAGTTTACTGACTTCCGCTGCACTCAATGCTTGGGCTTGGGGCTGGATCCAGACCAATGCGGCTGTTGTACCTAAGAGGACGGTGGAGAGGTGAAGAGATTTATGCATGGATCAAATAGACGAAAACAATAGACAAAAGGTTCAGATAGAAGCACCATCAAGAAAGCCGATCTCACCGATATTCAAAAGCTATCTCGCACTCATAAATCGATCTTGAGCAAGGTTGCGGAGCTGCTTTAAATGTTCCTGTCGTGAAATAGATAGGGGAATCATGCCTTGAATTTCTTGGACCAGTAACTCTGTGTCCAAAGGCTTCTCTACATAAAGCGCTCGATACAGCGCTGCCACGACTGCTTGCTCTATTTCAGCACCACTATAGCCTTCCGATGCCTGCAATAGGGTGGGCATATCAAAATGGCTAGGATCCTGCTTACGCAACATCAGATGGATGCGAAAAATCGCGCCTCGTTCTTGCAAATCCGGTAAATCCACATAAAAAATCTCATCAAAACGGCCTTTTCGCAGCAGTTCTGGTGGAATTTGGGAAATATCATTGGCAGTGGCCACCACAAACACCTCTTGGGACTTTTCCTGCATCCAGGTCAGGAAGAATCCAAACATTCGTCGACTCAAACCGCCATCTGAATCAGACCCAGTAGCTCCTAAGCTTTTTTCGATTTCATCAATCCAGAGAACAGCAGGAGCCATCGATTCGGCTAAGGAGATAGCTTTGCGAAAGTTCTTCTCTGATTCCCCCACAAATTTATCGTAGAGACGACCTGCATCTAGCTTCAGTAAGGGCATTTTCCATTCTCTAGCGATCGCTTTCGCCGCTAGAGATTTGCCACATCCTTGAATCCCTACAATCAAAATGCCCTTCGGCGGAGTTAGATTCAAGGCTTTAGCAGCAGGACTAAATCCGACCTTGGCTCGTCCCAGCCAATTTTTGAGATTCGCAAACCCGCCCCATTCCACACGATTCCCCTCGACCGGCAGGTAATCCAGCACCCCACCGGCTCGGATCAGTTGGGCTTTACGATGGAGAATACGTTCCACATCGTCTGTGGTCAATTTGCCATCATCCAAAGCCGCATAGGCCAACACTTGTCGGGCTTGTTTCAAGGTCATACCCGTCATGGCTTGAACAAGGGCCTGCATATCCTGATCTTCTAATTCCACGATGGTGCGGTGTTTGTGTCTCATGGTCCGCACTACCTCTTTCACCGTCCTAGACAGCTCATCGCGATCGGGCAGCTTCAGGTCATAGACCACAGCATCATGTTCAATTTCCCTGGGCAGCTCGATATTGTCCCCGGTTAGCACAAAGGCAGACCGTTTTTGAGAAAAAAGCTGAGCCGCTTCCCGAAAATGGCGGGCCGTTTCTGGATCTTCAAAATGTTTGCCAAAATCCTTGAGCCAGAACAATGCCTTAATCGACATATCTTGGACATGTTTAAGGACGGCTAAGGGTTCCGCAGTATTACCAATCGCGGCAGGTTTGAGAGTGCCAGGTGGTGCATATTCATTTACCCAAGGCGCATCAAAGGTACCAGGAGACCGAATTAGGCCCTGAGCAATGCTCCATTCAAACATCGGAATAGACATTTCCTCCGTCGCTTTCTTGAGAAGAGTTTGAACCCGATCTTCCTCTAAGGTTTCAATCACAATGACGGGGTGATAGGACAGAATTAAGGTCTGAATGTCTCGTACACTTACGGATAAGGGCATAGCCAGAGCGCCAACCAGGAAAGGATATTATTCTCAAGATTCCCGAATACAAAGATTTTGCTAAAGGCAAGCCCATGTAGCCTCCTTCTAATACAAAATTTTTAGCCTAATAGACCACCAGCCAGAATCTAGATTTGGTAGAGTACTAGACGGAGACAGCAGGTCTGGGAGCCATTATGCAACATCTATCGTGGATAAAATGGGGCAAAACAAGTTGCCTCACCGCAGCACTGATGATGAGTGGAGCATTGATTGTGCCAGCTCAGGCTCAAGGAGATAATCCTGGTGCAAGTGAACTCCTGCCGACGGAAATTGATGAGCAACCCTTGCGTCTACCCACGACAGATCCCAAAATTCTGAATCCTGATCCGAAAATACTGGACGTACCCACTGCACCGGAAGATGTCACTATTGACCCAGACCTCGATCAGGCCATTACATTAGAGCAAGCCTTAGAGCTGGCTAAGCGCAATAATCGGGATTTGCAGGTAGTGGAATTGCAGGTGCGCCAGTCAAAAGCAGCATTAGCAGAAGCCAAAGCCGCAGAACTCCCAACCATCAGTGCCCAAGCGAGTCTCAACCGCACAGATTCTGCAACATCGCGGATCATCAACGAGCAGCAAGTAGAAGCCCAAGTCGAAGGTATTGAAGATCAAATTCAGCAGCTACAAGCCCAATTACCTGGGGCAAATGCAGCTCAAACAGCGATTTTAAATCAGACGATTCAAGGATTGCAGACTCAAATTCAAACCATTCGAGATCAGCCTCCTCTTTTTCCTTCAGTCAGCAATCTATTCAACACTAGCGTTCAGCTAAACTACGATGTCTTCACTTCTGGACAACGCTCAGCTAGCATTCGCGCTGCTGAGTCTGCCCTTAAGGCCGCTGAAAAGTCTCTAGAAACCCAGTTACAGCAGCTGCGCCTAGACGTTTCCAATGACTATTACGATATGCAGCAGGCCGATGAGTTGGTCCAGATTGCCAAGGCAGCGGTAAAAAATGCCGAAGAAACGTTGGATAATACTCGAGCCTTGGAACAGGCAGGTTTAGGCACTCGGTTTGATGTTCTACGTTCAGAAGTCCAGCTGGCAAACCAACAGCAACAGCTCTCCCAAGCCCAAAGTCAACAGCTCACCGCTCGACGCCAATTGGCTCAGCGTTTAAGTCTTAATCCCAGAGCAACTTTATCGGCTGCTGATCCTGTCAAAATTGCCGGATTATGGCCCATGTCTCTGACCAATACGATTGCCAAAGCCCAACAGAATCGCTCCGAACTGGGAGAAATTTTAGATCAGCGCCAAATTGCCCAGCAGAATGAGCGATTGGTTAAAGGAAGTTTTGGTCCCCAGGTCAGTGTGGCCGCTAGTGGTAACTTTGCGGTTGATTTAGATGACTTGACTGATGCCTTTGGCTATTCCCTGGGTGGACAGGTTACCAAGTTATTGTTTGATGGAGGCGCGACCAAAGCCAACGCCCGACAGCAAGCCCTAGGGGCAAAAATTGCGGAGACTCAATTTGCCAATTTTAAAAATCTGGTTCGGTTCCAGGTAGAGCAGAACTACTTTACCTTACAGTCCAGCTTTAAAAATATTGCGACCAATGAATGTGCGGTGATCCAAGCGGAGCAAAGTTTAGAGTTAGCTCGATTACGTTCCAAAGCAGGGATTGGGACTCAACTTGAAGTCAGTAACGCTGAAACAGAACTCACGCGAACCCGCAGTAATCGCTTGCAGGCAATCATTGACTACAATCGCGCCTTAATTGCTCTGGAGCGTTTTGTCGGCCATCGACAACAGCAGGCCAGAGTGGGTGAAGTTCCCTCCCCTGGGGAAAAGCTTTGCAATCAGGCTTAATGCAAGCCCCCATGAGCTTACGTTATCTCCTAATCTCTAAGTGCTGCTGCCATAGGGGGACTGTTGATGTCCCCCCTACCCAACGGCTTATCCCTCATCTTCATATTTCTCGGGTTTTAAGAGGGGAAAAGCAATCACATCCCGAATACTGGCTGCATCACTCAACAGCATCGCCAGACGGTCTATACCGATGCCTAATCCGCCTGTGGGCGGCATACCGTATTCCAACGCGGTGATGAAATCTTCATCTACGCCATGGGCCTCCAAATCCCCCGCTTCTTTTCGAGCGGCCTGGGCTTCTAAACGCTGACGCTGATCCACTGGATCGGTCAATTCAGAGAAGCTATTGGCTGTCTCTCGGCCAACGATAAACAGTTCAAATCGTTCGACCAGTCCCGGCTGGGAACGGTGAGGTTTCGCTAAGGGCGAAATCTCGACAGGATAGTCAAGGATAAAGGTGGGTTGCATCAGGGTCGCTTCTACCTTTTGTTCAAAGGCTTCATTGAGGACATGGCCCACACTCTCGCAATCTGCCACCCCCGTGATGCCTACCTTCGTGGCTGCTTTTTGAGCTGCCTCTACCGTCTTAAAAGTGGAAAAATCTAGCCCTGTTTTTTCTTGTACAGCGTCATGCATGGTCACTCGTCGCCATGGAGAGGTGAGATCGATTGTTTCGCCTTGGTAAGGCACTTTCAAACTACCCACAGAACGTTCTGCTGCAGTACAGATCAACGCTTCCGCTAAATCCATCATGTCGTTGTAGTCGGCATAGGCTTGGTAAACTTCGATGGTCGTGAACTCTGGATTGTGGCGGGTAGAAATCCCTTCATTACGGAATACTCGACCCAGCTCAAAGACTTTTTCAAAGCCACCCACAATTAATCGCTTCAAATGCAGTTCCGTGGCAATCCGCAGATAGAGATCCATCTCCATCGTGTTGTGATAGGTGATGAATGGGCGGGCCTCAGCTCCTCCTGCTTCGGAGTTCAAAACGGGGGTTTCAATTTCAATAAACCCCTGTTCGTCAAGATAGCGGCGAATGCTAGCGGTAATTTGAGCCCGTCGTCGAAAGGTCTCCCGCACAGTGGGATTGACAATCAAATCTACGTAGCGTTGGCGATACCGCTTGGCAATATCCGTGAGGCCATGCCATTTATCGGGCAGGGGCAATAAAGACTTGGTGAGAACGGTGTATTCCCTAACATAAACAGAGAGTTCACCTTTGTCGGTGCGCTTAATGGTGCCTTGAACCCCGATGAAGTCCCCTACGTCAGTGAGCTGTTTGAGATGGTTAAAGGCTTGCTCATCTTGCTCCCCCATCTGTTCTTGAATCCGCTTTTTTTCCAAGTAGAGCTGGATGGTTCCTGTTTCGTCCTGGAGGTTGAAGAAGGCTAGCTTACCGAATACGCGACGAGCGAGGATACGACCTGCGATCGCAACCTCAAAATCCTCCTCTTCACCATTCGCCAGATCCACAAATTTCTCTTGTAGAGCCTGGGCAGTATGGGTAGACTGCCACCGATAGGCATAGGGGGTTAAGCCTGCTTGTTTGAGCTGCTCAACCTTTTGCAAACGAGTAGCTCTCACTTCTTCTAAAGTAGAGCCCTGGTTGGGTGACTCAGACGCCCGATCAGCAGCCATAGATAATCCTTAAATGAAAAACTTCAAACCAAGTTCTAGATCAAATCACAACTCATCCCACAGGAATGATTGCAATACCAGAGTCTCGATTATAGAGGAAGGATGACCTGCAACTTTACCAAATCAGGAGCAGACATTTTCCTCATGAGACTGCCGTCCCACGCTCAAATTATGGGGATGCTGGTTTCTAAATTTTAGATAAAGCTGGCGACGTAATTGCGGATGTCTTCATCAGAACTCAGCTTCATCTGGTCTGAGTGATCAAAGAAGTCAATCTGAACAGTTGAGCCATCCGGACGCCGAACCGTGAATCCGAAGTCCTCCAGAATGACGTCACGATGCTGCCATTGGTCAACAATGGTTAATTCAGGGGTATCTCGAATAATTCGCTGAACCTGATGAAATTTACCGTAATATCCAAACTCAACCCATGGTGCAGTAATCGGCGCAAATGCGTATAGCCATATACCAAAGATAGAGAGTATGGTGAACCCACACATCAATCTGAGTAAAGTTCGTACCGTTTTCATGGTTGAAAAACTAAATTTTTTCCCCACATACTATTTAAGATAGCTTTTCTTGAATTAGAAATTTGTTAATTTATAGCGATGCAGCACATACTGCCATTGCTATCACAACACAAGCAGAGGCAAACATCAAAACATAGAGTTTCAGCGAATTTACGTCACCATTCTTAGACTCGTCAGCAGATTAATAAAAAGCGATTCAAAAGGCTTAGAAACCACAACACTGACAGTTCCACTTCAAAGTCTTAGTAACAGCTTGCTAGACTTCTTCAGCAAGATCTGCCAGCATCTATCTTAACGTTGCTGACAAACTTTTATTTACCGTTGATTCTCATTATCAGGAATGGGGAAGTCTTCTGCAGAATAGTTCTCATTCGCATAGTTAATTGCTGATCGGACCGTATCTTGATGCCAAGGTACAAAGACAGCCAAAATATCCTCTGTCTCAGCCTTAACCCGCTTTAAAACACGAGTGTCATTAACCCCCACACCTTTTAATTTGAGGAGGGTATACTCTTGCAAAGTATCCACCTCGATTAAAGGGAGTTCTTGGCAAACCCGAATTGCCCCAAGGGATTGAACTAACATCTCTTGTAGTGCCTGATTCCGTTCCTCAAAAACCCACTGGGCTTGCCATTCCTGAGGATGAACAGTGCCATATTTTTCCGGTATAGGAGTTCCGTGATGGGCATAGGCGGCAAACCCATCCGCAAACTGCACAGCAGGCTCTCCCTCACCGTGCAATTGATAGTCATCATCGATCAGGATTTGGGTGGGACGATCACAAATAATACATAAATTCTCGGCTGCAAAAACCCAACCGCAATATTTAACTAACCCTTGTAAAGCCGCCCATTTCTTAGCGTCATGGGGATAATTGAGTTCTGAAATAGCAAAATCTAGCCAACTACACTGATATACAACTTCAGAAATAACAACAACAGCATTCTCTACCAAATATTTCTGCTCAGCAAGCGATAGCGGCATTGCCAGGGTCTCTCGAAAGCGAGGGGGTTCCATACCGTTGATTTCTGCAATTAATATCCCCTGCAGAATTTTCTTTAACCAGGCCCGAAAGAGAAATTCTTTTCCTGGAATCCAACCCAGTTGCATTTCTAAAGCAGCAGATGCCATGTCACTAAAGGATTCCCGCCCATCCTCTGGGGACTTGTCCAGTATCATCTTTATCATCTTTGAAAATCCTGGATCTCCTCGACGAGCTTGATGTTTGCCCATCAAATCGATCATTGGCGCAGCATTCAGGACGGTTTGCTCAATCATGTCTTGAATACTCAGACCTTTAGGAAGGCAGCGTTCAATATGCGTTTCAATCGAGTTGGCCGATTCTACTGAAACTTCCATCAATAAATCAAGAATGGGTTTCGTACCTGCATTCTGTTGTTTATTGCTTTGCTTGATTGTCTCCCAAGCTGCTTCTGCAAAAAACTGAATGAAATTATTCTGGATATCTTCTTTCGTTCGACTACGGGGATTTTGTGGAATATCTACTTGCGAGACTTGGGCTTGCAGATGATCTAACGCCGCCCGCGGGCTGGAGCAAAAAACAACATTTGGTTCGGGTTTGCCCATAACGGCATAAACACCTTTAATTGCAGCCGCTGCTCGGACTTTTTCAATCGGTTGTGTGGTTAAACTAATTCGCTTCCATTTCTCCTGATACTCGGGAATTAGTGCTTCTTGTTCAGGGGTCAAAAAACGAATCTCAGGCATTTTTAACTCTTCACAACCTTATGTTCATATTTATTATTCCCTGAAATTTAATACGAACAGATAGAGTACAGTTCAAATAAAATTTGAGCGCATAAATTATCCACTTCACAATATTATCAATGGCAATATTTGATTCTGGCTCACATTAATAGCAATACCTCCCCATCTGATAAAAGATCGCGATGTATTAAACCTTTCCCTACATAATCCATACCCAGTGAGGCAACACTGAAGATCGGCTGATGTGGTTAAACGTAGCGATACCAGACCTAACCTTTTCCTGTTTTGGTATGGAGCGATTTCTCAAAAACCTCATCATTTCTGCAACTTATGAAGATTTGCTACTGAATCCAGGCTGCAGAGGAACCCGTTTTAGTAGCCTGGGAGGGTTGGATGTTCAGTAGAGTGCAAGTGATGACAAGGATATGGCGATGGTTTGGATGGCTGATAGTCGTAGTAATGCTCATACCAGCGGCTTGGGCCAATCTGGGACCACCGTCCTATGGCGGACAAGTCACCGCTGAACCGATTGGTATTGAAGATATCGAAATCACCCGTGAGACCCTAACCCTCGACCTCCGGCCTATTGCCCAAAAAGACCTCGCTCAGGTGGAAGCGGTTTATCATCTCCAGAATGAAGGGGACGAGAAACAGCTGGACTTACTGTTTGCCCTAGGCACATTAGGCACAGAGAACTTTCAGGTCTGGCTAAACGATCAAGTGATCACCAGCCAACCTGCCCCGAATGCTCCATTCCCCCCAAATTGGGAGGTGCCAGAGTACACACCAGGGATTGACAACCAACCCTTGGATTACCTCCGCCATTCTCCTCCGGTCACCCCCATGGCCCTAACTGTCACGATTCCACCGAGGAAACAGGATCTCAAGGTTCGGTATGCGGCTCAAACCGCTACTCATCTCTTGGGTAAACCCACAATTTATCACCAGTTTGCTTACGTCCTTGCCCCTGCAAAAGCTTGGTCAGCCTTTGGTGGATTAGACGTCACGATTTATCTACCTCCCAAGTGGCAAGTTGCCACAACTCCCGAGTTCACGAGAAAAGGGGATGTCCTGACAGGTCAGTTTACGGAGCTGCCGGGTGATGCGATCGCACTCACAATGCAGGCCCCCATAGGATGGGCCTATTATCCCGTCAAATACGGTTCTCAAGGATTACTGGGCCTAGCTTGGTTGGCAGGCTTAGTTTTCGGCTGGCGTTTGGGTCGCAAAAAAGGAAAGCAACTGGCCACCCAAAAACCGACTCGTCTACAAGTATGGTCCTGGTCTTTAGGATTTGGCCTTGCTTGGGGAATGGCACTCTTAGGCATCGGTTGGTTAGCCATTTACAGCCCCAATTGGATGCTCCCGGCAGGCCAAGTGAGCCGATATGGCTATGGTCAAGGCTTCGCCATCATCGGTGTGATGGCAGGGCAACCGCACATAGTTCTTCATGAAGAAGGTATAACCTTGTCAGTAGCGCTGAGGAGTTTGAGCAAGTATTCGTCATCCCAACCCGCCTTGAGCCGTTTTGCCTTAACCCCACATTTCGCAGTTGACTCTTGCTGCAGCAAATTAGCAGCAATATGACGAATGACAGACAGGTTTTGAGCACTGTATCCCTGACAAGCCCGAAGCTTATCTTCACGAAAGCCCACATCCAAAATCCAGTGCAACTGATTTTCAATCCCCCAATGAGAGCGCACAGCATCGGCAAACCGTTGTGCATCACTCTCAATGCTCAAAAGGTAATAGCGCCGCTGAAGTGTTCCTGGGTGTCCTGGCTGACGACGACACGATTCAACACACCCAATCGACTTCAATTGAGCCCAACGCTCAGCCCCCAGTAAGTAATCGGTTTGCCCCATTGTCCAATAGGTACGATGTTCAATTCGCCCATGCCCTTTCTCGACGGTTTGATAGCTATCATGCTCAATCCCCTGAAATTGAGTCTGACAAGCATGCTCAAACAGTTGCACTACATCGGTATATAAATCCCCTTGATTGCCTTTGAGGGCCAACACATAATCACCTTCGCCCTCAATAATCGTCTCAGCAATCGCTGTTTGACAGCCCATTGCATCAATACTGACCAATGCTCCTTCTAGATCTAAAACTTTCAGTAATTCAGGGATAGCCGTAATCTCATTGGATTTCTCATCAACGGTTCGTTGACCTAAAACAAGATGATTGTGGCTCGCCCATGCACTGACCATGTGAATCAAGCTGCGCTGCTCACCTGGCGCAATTGCTCCGCGCAGCGTCTTACCATCAATGGCAACAAGTGCCCCTTCGCTCAATTTATAGATCGCTTGAGTCCAATTGAGAAAGCATTGCTGCAATTGTTGAGGTTTCAATCTGGCAAAGACCCATTCGAAGGTGTCATGGGAGGGAATGCCGTTTGGCAATGCTAGCCATTGCTTTAACCACTGGGCTTTGGAACGACCATAATTGGACACCTCCACCCAATTATCCGCTCCACAAAGGACGGCACATAGGGTGATGATGACGATGTCTTCTAGCTGATACTCTATGCGATGGGCTGCTCGTGGGTCGTCTAGGTCGCTGAAGTGTTCAATAATTGAGGCAAAGGGGGAGGATGTCATGGCTTGCTGAGTGTTGCTTTTGAGGCATTATCCTCCGACCTCTTCCTATTCGACTACTTTGTTAACTTCTATGTGCGGTCGCCCTGGGTGTGATGGGATTAAGCCTATTCTCTGGTGTACTGGGCAGTATCATTGTCTGGGTTGCGACTAACCGCTCTCGGCAGTTGAAGGCGTCGAACTAACTAGGGTTTGGGCCAATGTCAACGCCTCTTCTGAGGTGGTGATACTGCCTTCCGCTTGGGCTAGGGTCAATTGTGAAAGCAGGCGACCCACTTCTGGCCCAGGGGATAAGTGAAGGGACTTCATTAAGGCTGAACCTGATAAGAGGGGTTGAGGATGGGCTAAAGCGCTGAGCGGGTTGAGATATTCTGCAATCCAAGGCTTTAGGGCTTGCAGGTAAGACAACATCTCAGCCCCTGGCGCGGATTGCTGCATCAGCTCCACCGCCAATGTCACCATCACAACAGCAGGGAATGTCGTATCCGCGTCTTGAAAGAGATAAAACTGATCCGCTCGGCGGCAGTGTTCCTGCTGCAAGAGCTGTTTTAACCGAGGCCAACCATTCAACACCCGAGTAATCACATGGATTTCGCCCCGACTGAACTTCATCTGTTTTAGGGTTATTTCTGCCTGAGTGGGGCTGTCCGACAGGAGGGAGACCCACTTAGTGGTGGACAGGAGGGTGCGCTGGGCAGCCTCTTTCCCTTGGGCTCGTTCATTCAGTTCCTGATGAAACGCGGTTGCTAAGTCCGGAACCTCTTTCTGGAGCAGACTAGCCGCTTGATCGATGGCGGGTAAAAAAGCAAGGCTCGTTGATGATGCATGGGGAAACGATGTGCTTAATAAACCATCCTGCCAAAGTTGATAAACCCAAGGTGTGGCCTTGGAATCGCTCAACAGATAGCTTAGCTCAACTTTGATCCGCTCTGCGGCAATACCCTTTAACTGAGGGGTGAGTTGACGAATATTAGCTTGGGTCTGGGGTTCAATGGTGAACCCCAATTGGGCAGCTTGCCGATACGCCCTCAGCAGTCGCAAGGGATCCTCTTCTAGGTTTTTGGCGGCGATCATGCGTAGCACACCTGCGTCGAGATCTTGCCGCCCCTTCAACGGATCAATCACCATATCGGAAAAGGGATGATATGCGATCGCATTAATCGTATAGTCCCGGCGCTGCAGGTCCTCTTCCAAGGAATCCCCCACTTGTAAAGCGAAATCTGCCGTTGCGTCTGGGAAAACCACCCGCGCAATATCCCTTTCGGCATCCAGAAGCACAAACCCAGCATTACAACTTTCGGAAACCCTACGAGCTGTTTCCACCGCAGCTTCAGGCAAAACAAAATCTAGATCTAAATAAGCCGTATGGCGATTCAGTAAGGCATCCCGAACACATCCCCCCACTAAACAGGCCGATTGGGGCAAATCACTAGCAGGGAAAGGCCAAGTTTGAGGAGCAAGAACGGTTTGGATAGACATGCAAAATCAAGAAAAAAGCCTGAAAAGGCCCTACCAAAGCTAAAAGCTCAGGCAAGCTACTAACAAACAGACAATAAAGTTGGAATGGGCAGGGAGAGACTCGAACTCTCATGACCGAAGTCGCCACATTTTGAGTGTGGTGCGTCTACCATTTCGCCACCCGCCCTGGGCCTTGAAGGCAAAGTTCCACCATTATACAAGAACCCATCGGCAATGCAACGGTTTTATTCGTTTTTACCCTAACGCCCATAAAAGGAAGGTGCAGTACTCCTAGCTTATTGAACGTGTTAATGTGATACCTTCTTTGACTTCAGACAAAAATCAGTCCTCTATGATGGAACAGTAGATCTTCAGGTGTATTGAAGCAATGCAAACTCAGCTACCTGTTGCCCAAACGATAACGACTGAGACCACTGCTGAAAATCGTCTGATCTTGGATCACGTTTCTTGGGAGACCTATGAACAATTGTTGGTTGCTTTCGGTGAACATCGTGCGGTTCGCTTCCACTATGACAATGGGGTCATAGAGTTCATGGTTCCCCTGGAAGCCCATGAAAATCCCAGCGATCTCCTAGGATTATTAATTTGCACCCTCGTGGTGGAGAGTGGCCTAAATCTAAAATGCATGGCATCCACTACCCTGAAACGAAAGCATCTGCAAAAAGGGGCTGAACCAGATAAGTGCTATTACATTCAAAATGAGCCCTTAGTTAGAGGGCGAACGGTCGATCTAGAGAAGGATCCACCTCCAGATTTAGTGGTCGAGATTGACATTACCCATACCGATATAGATAAGAATGCCTTATATGCCAGTATGGGGGTTCCTGAATTCTGGCGTTTTAATGGTTCAGTACTCAGCATCTATCAGCTCGAGCAAGACCAATATCACTTAGTCGACGTTAGCCCTGCCCTGCCCTGGGTATCAAAAGATGTCATTTACCGCTTTCTCAGACAAAGCAAAACAGTCGGTGAGGCGCAAGCCCTACGAGATTTAAAGGGGTGGATTAAGCAGCAATTGGATTCTTTGGATACATAGCATTTTTCTCTGTTCTTGAACCTAAGTCAGAAGAATCAGTGTTTTCAGCCCCCCGTAAATAGCGAACTAGGTAGTAGTGGGCTTTAAGGATTTTTAGACTGGACGACAAGCTTATAGATATACTGCCAACGACTGAGAGCTTAACATTTTAGATTGAACTATAACTCTCTCTGCAAAAGGATTTAAAGCTCATTAAAAAAGTAATCTTTCGACTCGTTCGGAGTATAAATCATTCATCCTTTAAAATCATTGCCAAGCCTTTATAAACTTCAAAGCCTTCATCATCATCCTTAAAATCCAGGGCTGCATAGCAACTGAAAAATAACCGCTCTGAAGTTACCTTATTGGTTAATCGATGTCGTTCTAAAACAACACCATTTCGGATTGGTATCTTTTCTGCCTCAAACGATCTTTTAATAAAATTAGGATAGTCTTGTACTACCCTTGCACCTTCAATGATCTTGTGATTTTCAGTGTCATAGCTTAGTTGTTCACGATAAGTTTTCATCTGATCGGCACAGTATCGATGTCCTTCAGCAACAAAGTTAGGGTTTCCACTGTTCAAGTCAGCGCCTGAAGTCAAAGAAGTAAAGTAATGACAAGAACTGGCAGAGAAGGCGAGCACAGATAGTAAGCCAAATTTTGCAGTCACAGATATATATCGATAATCCATAGTGAAATACATTGCAATGGAATTAAGATAACAGCAACTTTGGATTTATACCTCATTCGTCAGAACCTACAACAGCTTTCGCTTGCTCACCTGCCATCAAATGGTGCAGTAAAGAGGATCTTGTCCTCTTTTGGTGAAACGAAACAATGTGGTGTAATTCTGCTTGCAGATAAAAACTAAACAAGGCTGAAGTCCCTGATCTACCGTTATGATCCTCAGTCAATTTTGGTAGTAATGAGACCCAATATTGCATTTCTTATTCGGTTCACTAAAAGAGGACAAGATCCAGTAAAGATTTCAAGAAAATGCACCAGAATAGATGGATTAGCTGATCGACGGAATGGTGGAGACCTACGAAGCCAGCTATAAAGCCCAGTGGCACAGCTTGTCTGAGCAATTTCGTACTGGCATGATGAAAGGCATCGTCGGCTTTGAGATGGCAGTGACTCGCCTAGAAGGCAAGTATAAGCTCAGCCAAAACCGCAGCCTCATCGAACAGCACAATGTTTCAGATGCTCTGCTGCAAAGCTCTGATCCCAGTGCTCAGGCCATGGGGCAGGAAATGCAGCAGAACCTTGAGTAGGGGCAATCCCTCAAAGCCAAGACTCTGAGTGGGCAAATCGCTCCAATACCACTAATTGTCATTGGAGCGATGGAGGTATTTAGGTGATCACAGTGGGTTCGTCACGGCCCGTCAGTGTGCGGATTTGAGCCACTTCATCTGCCAAGGTAATTAGCGGTGCTAGAGCATCTTGCGGATCAAGCCCCTGCTTACTAACGTCGGGTTCATAACTTTCTAAATACACCCGCAAGGTAGCCCCTTGAGTGCCTGTCCCTGACAGTCGAAAGACGATACGAGAGCCATCAGTGAAGCCAATGCGAACCCCTTGTTTTTGGCTGACACTACCATCCACCGGATCCGTGTAGCTAAAGTCATCCGCATAGTCCACTTCGTATTGCCCTAGTTTTTGGCCCTTCAGTGTTGCCAGCTTACCTCGCAGATTCGCCATTAGGGTATTGGCTTTTTCAGAGTCAACGGCTTCATAGTCATGGCGGGAGTAGTAGTTGCGGCCATATTCCTGCCAATGCTCTTTAACGATGGATTCTACGGACTGCTGGCGAACAGCCAGGATATTCAGCCAGAACAGTACCGCCCAGAGACCATCCTTCTCCCGCACATGGTTGGAGCCAGTACCAAAGCTCTCCTCGCCACAGAGGGTGGCTTTATCCGCATCTAGGAGGTTGCCGAAAAACTTCCAGCCCGTGGGGGTTTCATAGCAATCAAAGCCTAACTTGGCCGCCACTCGATCCACCGCCTGACTCGTAGGCATCGACCGAGCCACGCCCGCTAATCCGTTCTGATAACCCGGCACAAGCTTCGCGTTTGCCGTCAGAATCGCCAGACTATCACTGGGAGTCACAAAGAAGCGTTGACCCAGTATCATGTTGCGATCGCCATCGCCATCCGACGCCGCACCAAAATTAGGTGCATTCTCCCCAAACAGCTGTTCCACCAATTCATGGGCATAAACCAAATTCGGATCGGGGTGACCGCCACCAAAATCTTCTAGGGGCTTGCCATTCATAACACTATCGGCCCCCGCTCCTAAACGATCGGCAAAGAGGGCATGGGCATAGGGACCCGTGACTGCATGCATGGAATCGACGATCAGACTAAATCCCCCTGACGTCAGCATCTGGCGAATGCGGTCAAAATCAAACAGAGACTCCATCAACTGGGCATAGTCTTGAACCGAATCAATCACCTCAACCGTCATCTCTCCCAATTGAGACGTCCCCAATTGATCGAGGTTGACATCATCCGCCTCAGTGATCCGATAGACATCGATTTCCTTACTGCGGGCATAAATCGCCTCGGTCACCTTTTCAGGAGCGGGACCACCATTGCCGATGTTGTATTTAATGCCAAAGTCACCGTCCGGGCCACCGGGATTGTGGCTTGCAGAGAGGACAATCCCTCCATAGGCCTTGTTTTGACGAATCACGCAGGAGACGGCAGGAGTCGATAAAATACCGTTCTGGCCCACCAATACCTTGCCAAAGCCATTGGCTGCTGCCATTTTCAGAATGACTTGAATCGCATGGCGGTTATAGAAACGACCATCACCGCCCACCACTAAGGTTTGGCCTTGGTAGTTCTCAAGGCTATCGAAAATAGATTGGATAAAATTTTCTAGATAATGGAACTGCTGAAAAACCGTTACCTGCTTCCGCAGTCCTGAAGTTCCTGGTTTTTGGTCCGAAAAGGGTTGGGTATAGACGGTGTTGATACTCATGAATATTGGCACTAATGAGAGTGAATGAAATCTAGATAGCGCTAGTTGATAGCCACTGAAATATAGAAGTAACCGTTGATTAGGATACCCCGGTCTAGGTCATTTTGACTTGATTAATGCAAGGACGCCCTGCAGCAAAATCGCCAATATTGCTCAAGGTAGTGCTGGCAATATTCTCCAGGGCATTGCGAGTGAAAAATGCCTGATGGGCCGTGATCAAAACATTGGGAAAGGATTGCAGGAGTTGAAAGTGATCGTCCTGAATCACCGTATCGGACAGATCTTCGAAAAATAGGTTTTCCTCTTGTTCGTAGACATCAATGCCTAAATATCCCACTTGCCCCGACTTAATCGCATCAATCACAGCAGGGGTATCAATCAGCCCACCACGACTGGTATTAATCAACATCGTGCCAGGTTGCAATACCTTTAAGGTCGAGGCATTAATGATGTGATGGGTTTGGGGCATCAACGGGCAATGCAAAGAAACAATCTTGGATTGAGCTAGCAAATCTTCCATCGCCATATAAGTCACACCCAGCTCAATACAGGCGGGGTTAGGATAGGGATCATAGGCCAATAGCTGGCAGCCAAACCCTTTCATAATTTGGGCAAAACATTGACCTATTTTGCCTGTTCCCACTATCCCCACCGAACAGTTATGGAGATCAAACCCAAGTAGCCCTTCCAGGGAGAAATTATCATCCCGAACTCGGTTATAGGCTCTATATAGCTTGCGATTGAGCATCAAAATCATGCCTACAGCATGCTCTGCCACGGAATAGGGCGAATAGGCAGGCACCCGAACAACCGTGATGCCCAGTTCAGTGGCCTTAGCTACATCCACATTATTAAAGCCTGCCGATCGCAGGGCCACCAATTGGGTCCCCTGATCTGCCAAAATCTCCAGGGTTTCCGCATCCAACTGATCGTTAATAAAGACACAAACAATAGGAAAATCCTTGGCAAGCGGTGCTGTAGCAGCCGTTAGACGTGGTTCATAAAAAACCAGCTCGTGGCTTTCCGTATTAGCAGCCCGCAGAAATTCTTGGTCGTACCGTTTACTACTAAAAATGGCAACTTTCATTTTTTTCTTCCTCAGAGACACTACCCTGCTCCAATCGTTGTCTCTGCTTGTAACTTAGCAACTAAAAAGCCCTACCAGGTTAAGGCCAGCTCGGATCGTTTGGAAGACCGCTAGGATTGTGCAACTTCGTAACATTGCGCCCTACACTGTGACGTATGACCTCTTCCTCAGATTCCCCCTCTTCCTCTGGATCTAAGCGCCGTTCTCAAGGCGATTGGCGATTGATTCTTAGGGTCGTTCCCTATGCTCGACGGTATCGCCGGGAACTTTTGACGGTATTTAGTCTCTTGATTCCCTTATCCGTAGCGGGTGCACTCCAGCCGATTCTAGTCGGACAAGCCATTTCAGCCATCCGTAGTGAATCCCAGCTCTATGATGCCGTGGCCTGGTTGTTCAATGGGATAGGTAGTCTCTCCTTACCGTCCTTGATCAATAGTTGGGTTGAGGGATTTGCGGCCTTGCTCCAAGGATTAACTCTACCCGAAACCATTAACCTACTAACCGTTTTACTCCTGATCACAGTGGTTATCCGGTTTGGACTGCAGTCCGTGCAAGGATATTTAGTCCAAAAGGTGGGGCAAGAGATAACAGCGGATATTCGCAATGATTTATTTGCCCATGTCTTGTCTTTAGCGGTTCGCTTCTTTGACCGCACTCCCGTAGGTCAGCTGATTACCCGCTTAACCAATGATGTTGAAGCCCTGGGAGATGTGTTTTCAACTGGTGCGGTGGGGATTGTCAGCGACTTATTCTCAATCCTCGTCATTGTGCTTTTTATGTTTCTCCAGCAATGGCAATTAGCATTGATGCTGGTGTTATTGCTAATTCCGGTTACGGGACTCATTATCTTTTTTCAACATCGCTATCGGAGCGCCAATTACAAAGCGAGAGAAGAATTATCAGCCCTTAATTCCAATCTGCAAGAGAACATTATGGGCATTAGCATTGTCCAATTGTTCCGACGCGAATCCTACAACGCTGATCTATTTCGCCAAATTAATCAGCGCTATGTCACCGCAATTGATCACACCATTTTCTACGATTCTGCGGTTTCCGCAACCCTAGAATGGATTGCCTTTATTGCCGTAGCAGGGGTGCTTTGGATTGGTGGTGTTCAGGTGGTGGGAGAAGCCCTCACCCTGGGCACCTTATCCACCTTTATTTTGTATTCTCAGCGGTTATTTTTTCCGTTGCAGCAGTTGGCCGAGAAGTTTACAGCCATCCAAGCGGGTCTGACGGCGGTGGAGCGGATCAATGATTTGATGAACCAGCCCGTCGAAATCCGAGACCCGGAACATCCCCAGATTTTGCCCGTTCATTCCAACCATCAGCCGTTGGGGGAGGTGAAATTTTCGGATGTGTCCTTTGCCTATAAAGAAGAAGACTGGGTGCTCAAAGACTTAGATTTTTGTATCCATCCCGGCGAGAAAGTCGCGATTGTGGGGCCGACAGGGGCGGGAAAAAGCTCCATCATTCGTTTGTTATGTCGGTTATATGAAATCTCTAAAGGTCAAATCCTCGTGGATGGGGTGGATGTGCGAGATTTACCCCAGGCAGAGTTGCGACGCCATGTGGGGGTCATTCTTCAAGACGGATTTATTTTTGCTGGGGACGTGAAAAGCAATATCTCCCTGGGCGAGGAGTATTCCCTAGAAGCAGTCAAGGCAGCAGCTGAGCAAATGAATGTGGCCCAGTTTATTGAAGCCTTGCCGGATGGTTACGATACGATTCTGAGAGAACGGGGGACAAATCTATCGGGGGGCCAAAAACAGCTTTTGGCCTTTGCTAGGGCTGCGATTCGGAATCCACGAATCTTAGTATTAGACGAAGCGACAGCTAGCTTAGATGTAGGTACAGAGGCAGTGATTCAAGAGGCATTGGAACGTTTGCTTGAGGGGCGAACTGCCATTATCATCGCCCACCGCTTATCGACCATTCGCAATGTTGATCGCATTCTGGTTCTGAATCGAGGGCATTTGGCGGAGTCCGGTAGCCATGATCAACTGATGGAGCAGGATGGCCTCTACGCGAGCTTGTATCGGCTACAACTCCTGGGTCAGCAGGTATAAGAGGCTAGGACTTTTTCTACTACGGCTTGGGTGACGTCCGGGGATGCGGACGATAACAACACGGAGGGGAACACGGCATTGCCCCAATGGGGATGCTCGACGATCCAACATCCTCCCGTTTCGGTTAGAGGATATCCCAAACTCGTTTGCACAACAGCAACGTCATCTAGCCGTAATGGTCCTGGCTGGGAAAGAATGGGATAGCCGGTACGGGGATCAAATATCTCAGCTCGATATCCCAGGTGTTGCAACGACAACACAATCAACCTCCCCATTTGAACAAATTGGGCTCGAAGTTGTTGTTTATGAAATTCTGTTTCTGCTGTTTTCTCTACTAGGAGGACCGGGCAGTGTTGAAACACAATTAAGACAGATAGAACAGGAACTAGCCAGTCAGGGAGAAGCTGGCAGACATTTGAGCTAATAAATTCACTAGGGATATGGACGGAGTATTCGATGCCCATAGGAAGAACGTGTTTGCACCATTTCTATTAGCATACTTCCAAATCTATTCTGATCAACTCAATCATTCATAAACAGTCTATTTCATCAATTAATAATGGTGATCAGACCAAATCCCAAACCCATGGATGCAATTTTTCAAATTTCTTCAAGGTCTAAATAAAACCTCACGTTGGAGCTGAATGATGCTGGTGAAGCTGGCTCTCTGGGCTGAAATGCCTACATTATTTTTGATAAAAGATTATTTTAACGATTGGATAAAACATCCACGAATTAACGTGGGCATAATGGCTTGTAATGAACTCTCTCTTGCGGGGGCATCCTTTAGACTGTTGCTTTTAGGCACTTATCTCTGTTTACAGACTTTTCAATTCAGTGGTAGTTTCAACGCAGAATACTGACATGAGATATTTCTTTCGACACAATGGAGTTGGGTAGCATTGCTGCAATAAAAGTTTGAGTAATTCCCATCAGCCACATCTCCACACGATTCAAACCGCTCTCCAACGAGATGTGGATCGGAGATTGGTGAGTGAACGGTGGCGCATTGTTCAAGGCTCGTTGGCCATGATGATGGCCTTTACGGTTGCTGTCTGGCCTCAAGTCGACTCAAATCTATTCATCGCTTGGATGAGTGGCTATGCAGTCTGGATCGGCATCACATTTTTGGCCCATTCTGGTCGGCTTCTGAGTAACTGGCGAGATCGTTACGAAACCCCAATTTTAGTCAATATGATTAGCGCCAGTCGAGGCATTTGGATCTGTGGAATTGCCTTAACCAATTGGCCAGCCTTTATTCAAGGCGGAGAGTTTTTTTGGACATTGACGACCTTATGGGCCATTGCCTTATCAGCACAGACCATTATGGTGACCGTTGGCAATGACTATTTTATTCAAGCAATTCTGGCAACGGCGATTGTGATGATGGCTGCCACGCGTCAATGGCAAATTAGCATCGGTACCATTTTCTTTCTGATCCCAGCGATCAAAGCGTTAGACTCAGCTCGACAAGTTCGGATGAATGAGGTGAAGTTACGCACCACTCTCACCTACCAAGCTCGCTACGATGGCCTCACGGGATTGCTCAATCGTGTGGGGATTGAGGAACAGTTCTCTGAGCTTCCTCCTGGACCTTTAGCAGCGATGTTTGTGGATCTCGATCGATTTAAGGAGGTCAATGATCGCCTGGGTCATACGATGGGGGACGAGCTGCTCGAACAAGTGGGTCAACGGGTTCTGGATGTTATCCAGCATCGGTCCCATTTATTAGCTCGGTTGGGGGGAGATGAATTTTTTCTGGTATTGCCGGGATGTCCGTTGCGAGACTTACTTGCGATCGCAGATACGATCCTGCACACCCTAGAGCAACCCTTTACATTAACCTCAGGCCAAGCCTATATTTCAGCCAGTATTGGTACTGCTACAACCAGCGGAGATATCGCCAATCTAGAACAGCTGATCAGAGACGCTGACCAAGCCATGTATCGTGCCAAAGAGGCGGGGCGGCGGCGGGTCATTTACTATGACCAATCGTTACGCCAAGATGCTCAAGAACGCCTGGGTTTAGAAAGCAGCCTCAGACAGGCCGTTGCAGAGAACAAGATCGTAGCTTGGGGACAACCGATCATTAACTATCAGACCGGCACCATCGCCAAGGTTGAGCTATTGGCCCGCTGGAAGCTAGATCAAAAAAATATTCCTCCTGATTTGTTTATTAGCATTGCAGCCAATATTGGCCTCACTAGCGATATTGCCAGACTCATGGTCAACCAAGCCCAGAAATCTCTAGAAAAGTGGAAAAAGATTCCAGCACTAAAAGAGACTTGTATCACAGTTAATGTCGAATCACAGGATTTAGTAGAAGGTCTGGTTGTTGATTATCTGGAGAACCTCGTTTTTACAGAACAAATTGATCCAGCCAAACTGATTCTAGAAATTACTGAACGGGGGCTGATTGAAGCTGAATCTAAAGCCAGGTTCCAAATTGATCGACTCCATACCCTGGGGGTTCGGGTCGCGATTGACGATTTTGGCGCGGGGTATTCCTCTTTGCGTTCCGTAATGACGCTTCCAGTCGATCTCCTCAAGTTTGATCGATCCCTAGTCGCGGGTGCAACTCAAGACCAGCGCATGCAAAATGTTCTATCCGCCATGGTGGAAATGGCCAGTAGTTTCAAGATTACGGTGATTGGTGAAGGGATTGAGAAGCCTGAGGATATCGAAGTCATGAAACAACTCAAGGTTCACCTCTTACAAGGTTTTTACTGTGCTAACCCCATGCCGCTAAAAGAGGTTTCCAACTTTGCCAAAGAGTTTTTACCCCGTGATTGATGGTTGGTTAGAAACTCAAGATGTGGCAATAGAGCGAAGCTCAAAAAGCATCCACAAGGTTTAACTGCAGTACTCAGCCCTATCTCCAAATAGCAGATAGGTCTAAGGTAAACCCAGGTAGGACTTCCTCTTCAGATAAAGTTTGAGGCGAATCTAATCGACTAACGGGTTGATGAGGACGATAGACTTCTACAAAGCTTTGTTGACGATTGATTAGCCAGCCTAAACGCACACCATTATCGATATACTCATGCATTTTGGCTTGGGTAACCGTCAAAGTATCTGAAGGAGACATCAGCTCTAGAACAAAGTCAGGTGAAATGGGAGGAAACTGTTCTCGCGCTTCTGGAGAAAGGGCATTCCATCGCTCTTGACACACCCAGGCGACATCGGGAGAGCGATTTGCACCGTTGGGTAGTTTGAAGCAAGTAGAAGAGTCAAATACTTCTCCCAAGTTAGCGCTCTCGTTCCATATGACAAACCGACTGGTCAATGTAGCGTTCCGCTTTCCCGTTTCCCCTCCTGTGGGCGGCATAAAGATGAGTTCTCCCTGGGCAGTTCGTTCAATTTTTAGATCAGGATTCGCTAGACACAAGTCATAGAACTGCCGATCGGTCAGTTGGGTAGAAGGTGGCACTGAAACAATAAGAGTATCCATACTCATGAATTTAACATGCTGACCGCTAGTGCCAGAGAGTATCAATTGGGGGCTATATTTGATTGTTTTTCACCAGCAAACACAAACTGAGCAACCAAAATAGCTGAAATAACAGTTTTATTTTATCTAAATGCTCATACAGCGCTCAACAGAAAAGCTCATCACTTACACCAGCACTATTGCAAACTCAACTTCTGAAGCTACCAAGTAGAATTGGAGATAATACTTCCAGTTTGTTGCCAGCATGCAACCTAGTTATAGGCCTGATTTCTCAAGTTATCTACAATCTCTTGTTGATGACTATGAAGACTGGTGGAAACTTTACACAATCACCGACACAGCAATCTTACCCAAAGCGAAGAAAGGTTCCATCGGCTCTCCGTTCGAGTTCGGATTAATGGTACATACGCTGAAACCAGATCCCTCAGTGAACTTGAACGATACCAAACATAATACTGAGCAATTAAACGTTCTAGAAGGCTTAGAGAAATACACTTTAGGCCTTGTCATACTTCAGGGAAAACCAGGCTCTGGAAAATCAACAGCATTAAAGAGACTACTTTTAGAAAAAGCCGAGATAGCACTTTCGACTTTAGGAACATCATCACAGCTTCTACAAGAGGAACCACAAAAATTAATTTTTCAGGGAGAGGGGGAAAAGGCCCAACCTATCATTCCAGTTTTGGTAGAACTGCGTTATTACCAAACATCTATCTTTGATCTCATTCGTGACTTCTTCAAAAGTCATAGCCTCTCACTTGACCCCACCCAATTAGAAAAACTGCTATTTGAACGAAAATTCTTGCTATTGATAGATGGATTGAATGAACTTCCATCTGAATCATCCTGGAATAACCTTTGTAAGTTTTGTCAAGATTACCCCCGGCTTCCCATAGTCGTAACCACGAGAGAGATAGGGAGTAGAGGAGACCTTCCTGGTGTGGTTACAAAATTAAGGATGCTACCTCTTTCAAAATCACAGATGCGGCAATTTATTAGAGCCTATTTACCCGAACAAGGTGAACAGTTAATTAAACAATTGGACAATAGGCTACAGGACTTCGGTCAGACACCACTCTTGTTATGGATGTTGTGCGAATTGTTTCGACAAACAGAAACCATCCCTTCTAACTTGGGCTTGATTTTCCGCCACTTTACTCAAATTTATGAGAACAATCTCAAGCAAGATGTTCAAACTGATTCGGAGCGGCGATTATGGTCATCAACTCTTCAGTATCTAGCCTTCATCATGATGCAGGGCAGTGACCCAATAAATAAACCAACAGAGTTTTACATCACAATACCCAGAACTAAGGCACAATCAGCGCTCACTAGTTTTTTCAAAGGAAAAACTCCTTATCCAGAACAATCTGCTCTGTATCATTTAGATGATTTACTCAAGTACCACTTACTACAAACAAATGGGGATCGAATTGAGTTCAAGCATCAATTGCTACAAGAATATTATGCTGCCGAGTATCTTTTTAATCAGCTTCATCATCTCAGTAAAGAACACCTGCAGAGCCACTATCTAAACTATCTAAAGTGGACAGAGCCAATCTTGTTAATGATGAGTTTTTTAGAAACTCATAAGCAATCAATAAGGCTTGTAAAACTAGCATTCAATGTAGATTTGGCATTAGCAGCAAGATTAGCTGGAGCCTCTCCCAAGCAAGTTCAACCAAGAATTTTAGAATGGATGACTAGCAGAGAGCTATCACCGTGCCTAACTATATATCTATTAGGCCTAACTAGTTCAGAATTAGCTATTCAATATTTGCGTCCGTGGTTTCAGAGTGATGATTTCTACGTTCGAGATGCAATTGTAGCTGCCCTATATGAAATTCAGAGTGAAGCTACAATGGGAGCATGTCACCTTTGCAGATTGTTTTGAAATCGTTCAGGATACAAGTGTTGCCCAGAAGTCTTCATCAATGAACTCCGAAAAAGCAGCTCAACTCAAAGTCCATCTTGATGCGATAGCCCAATTACTGTACGAAGAAAGCGATCCAGAGAACCTGAAGACGCTAGAAGGTATTGAGATGACGGTGCGTCAGCAAATTCAGACCCATGTCAGTCCCGAACTCGGTCATTTTTATCCGCACAGCTACTGGCACAGCAGCAGGCCGCAACCGACGCCTGAAAAGCACCTTGGGCGTTCTAAGCATTACAACTCAACAGGCACAGCATCTAGCCGTTTCCCCTATCGTCAAATCAGTCCTCATTTAGAGAATTGTTGCTTGCGCATCAGTGCCAATGTCTCCTATGCTCAAACTGCTAAAGATGTGGCTTATTTAACTGGGATTCAGGTACCAGCCAAACCCAGCAGCGATTGGTGCATCAACAACGGTTTCCTACCCCCAGGCTCATGAAGCTTTAACCGAAGTGAGTGTAGATGGTGGCAAAGTGCGCATCCGCACCCCTTTAGGACACCCTTGTCAGTGGAAAGACTATAAAACCCTGGCAACGCATGTGGGACTCATCGCGGATTATCACAATAATGCCCGGCTCATTGACTGGACTCACCAGCAACCGTTAGCCTCTCCACTGACTTGTTTAGGGGATGGTCATGATGGCATTTGGAATATCATTCGTCAGCTGAGCATACCTGAGCAACGGCGAGAGATTCTGGACTGGTACCATCTGGTGGAAAATCTTCATAAGGTCGGTGGGTCCCTCAAACGTCTGCACCAGGCTGAGCAGCTCTTATGGCAGGGGAAGGTTGATGAAACCTTGGCTCTATTTGAGTCATTGAAGAAAAAGCAGGCCCAAGTCTTTTGCAACTATGTTCGCAAACATCGGCATCGGATCGTCAATTATGACTATTACCAGAGTGAGCAAATCTGCTCTATTGGGTCTGGGGCTGTTGAATCTGCTATCAAGCAGATTAGTCGCAGAGTCAAAATTTCAGGGGCGCAGTGGAATGAAAGTAATGTCCCGCAAGTGCTGGCACATCGGTGTGCTTACCTCAATGGCTTAATTGGAATGCAAAGGTGACATGCTCCCAGCTACAATTCCAATACTAGTGCATTTTCTTGATGATCCTGAAGGAGACATAGCTGGTAGGGCTGCGACCATTTTGGGTGAGATAGCTCGAGAACTGAATAGTACGGCAGCTATTTCAGCTTTAGGTGCAGCCATAACTCATCAGTCTGCTTATGTTCGCAACAATATCATTGATGCTTTGGGAAGCTCATATTCCAAAACGGCCATCCCTTTTCTAGAGGCAGCCTACTCAGATCCTGAATGGGAGAACCGACGGCGGGTGATGGATGCAATGGCCCAAATACCTAGCGAAGAAGTAATACCAACAATCGTTGAAGCTTTTCAGGATTACCATGTCAAGGTTCGTTATGCGGCAATGGAGGCACTAAGATATATCAGTGGAACAAATACTGGATATAAAGTTGCGATTTCCCACTCAAACAATGTATTGCTTCACAATAGCGATCCAGTCATGCGCACAATTGCAGTTGAAGCATTGCAACACTCAGGGGATAAATCAGTACTGCCACTCCTAGAAGCATCATTAACTACTGAAGATAATCCTTTTATTCGTTCTAAAATTAAAAATGCAATAGATAGATTTGAAGAACTACCTGCTAACATTCGGTCTCTACCACCTTGGGACAGAATTCGCTGGCGGATAAAGAGAACAACAGGTAAACATAACGATAAAACATATCAAAAGTCACTGTCTCTAGACAGCCAGATAGACGAAGACATCTTAATTCAAAAATTGCAGACAAAGGGACATGCCGCTCGGTGTGAAGCCATTCGATTATTGAAGGAATGTAATAATAGTGAATTTATGTACTCAACAGCTATAAAAATTATTAGAAATCACTTATTTCAAGTTAAAGATTCAGAAGAAATATATAACATAGTGGAAGAGCTTCAATCCATTCAGAAGCAGTGTAATTTTTATCACAATAATTTCTACCAGCTCGCTAAAGAATTCCCTTTAGAAATATTTTCTACTTGTTGGGGAATAAGCGCTATCAACATTAATGTTAAAAATGCTTATGGTATAGCTGGCCATGTTAGTGGGAATCAAGTTATTCACTCATCCTTAAGCAAGGAAGATACAGTATGACAAAAACACTAACAATTGAAATCCCTGACGAGCTAGAGCAGCAGTTATCAATCCAAGCTCAAGTGTTGCAAACCTCCCTTGAGAATGTGGTTTTGCGTTCACTATCTCAGTCTCTAAATTTCGCTCTTCCTTCTGCGACGCAAGCACAAAGTAGCCAGATTGAAGTGATTGAAATGCTGTTACGGTTACAAACAGCAGCAGACGCTGGAAATCCCACAGTTGAAGTTCATGCTACCCCAGCCACAATCTATGTAGCGGATGTTATGCAACAACAGCAATTGATCGCAGATGTGCAGCAAATACAAGATAAGGCACAGCACTGCTTATTAATTCAGATTCCATCAGATCAACAGTTATCTAAAATCTGTACTGAGTTGCTAGAACGATTTCGTTCTACAAAAGAGAACGCAGTCAGTGAACCAGCCTTAGCAGCAATATTTTCTCCTATTGTTGAGGATTTACAATCAGCGGATGCCTCGATTCGTCTCAAAGCCGTAGAGAAGCTGAAAGATTTAGGACGCCAGTCAGCCTAAATCTAAAATGACTGTTCAAGATACGGCTATAGAAATCTTGTGTGAGGTTTTACTGACTGATACTTCACCGTTGATTCGTTGCTACGCTGCCCAAGCATTAGGTGAGATTGATCAAGATAATGCAGCAGCCATAACAGCGTTAGGAATAGCGGCTCGTCAAGATCCAGAAGCAATTGTTCGAACAATGGCCGTGTTAGCAATCTCAAATCTCTGTCGTTCAACCCAACCTCAAAAAAAGATGCCCGAGAACAATACTCCTAAAGTGCAAATGACCTTCAATGCTCCGGTTAATTATCCAGTCGGTAATGTCGAAGGTGATATGGTGGTGAACGCTAATTCCTCTGAGCAGACGCAAGCTGTGTCAGATATGGCGCAGTTGTTGCAAGATCTCTATCAGCAGCATCCCCATGTATCCCAAGCCGGAGTAACCGACCTCCTCCAAACAGAAATCAAACAGATCCAGCAAGATCAGCCTCAACGTTGGCAAGCAATTTGGCGAGGTTTACTCAATCCTAAACGCTGGCGGAGTGGTGGCAAAGCGGCGCTGATTAAAGCGGGAGAGCATTTTACCGAAGAGAGTCTATGGGGTAAGGCTGCGATCGCATTTTTAGAACAGTTCAGTGAAGAAACGGATTCAGAATAAATGCCACCTGTTCCTATTTGGGGAGTTAGATGAGGTTATCTCAGCCCCTAATTCTCATGATCGGCAATCCCATGGCCGATCACAAAATCAGCTGCTCCATAGCGCTCGTGATTGTTATTATTTAAACACCACTTGGATCCAACGAATCTATGACGGCAAAAGAGCGACTCCTTCGTGAAGTTGAGCAGGCACCCGAGGAACTCTTGGAAGAGGTCTTAAATTTCTTACTCTTCACAAAGTCGAAACAAGCAACTGAGCAGCCTCTACCTCATAACAGTGCAGTGCAAACTGCCCATGAAGCAAAAGAGACCAATAGTACATCCCTTATTTGGGATAGCTTTTCCAGCTTTACTGAGAACATCCCTGAGGACGTCCTAGATCAGCTGCCGACAGATGGCGCTGAGCAACACGACCACTACATCTATGGAACGCCTAAACGGCCCTGATGCAGCTTATTTTCGCGGATACGTTTTACTGGACAGCTTTAATCAACCCTCGCGATCAGTGGCATCAGCAGGTTAAAGCTTTAAGCCCTAAGTTATTTCAACAACATTTGGTCACAACGGATGAGGTCTTGATTGAGTTTCTCAACTTTTTCTCTACCTCTAATGCCTATATGCGTAATGGCGTGGCCGAATCAAGTGCAGAATATTTTGAATAGTCGTCAGGTTCAGGTTATGGCTCAAACTCGTGATTCTTTCTTAGATGGGTTGAGTCTGTATGCCCAACGGCTAGACAAAGGTTACAGTCTGACAGATTGCATCTCTATGCAGACAATGAAGCGACAAGGAATCATGCAAATACTCACTCATGATAAGCACTTTGCACAAGAGGGCTTTGAAATTCTCTTGAAATAACTGCCTAAAACAGAAAATACCGCTGAGCCATCGGCAAAACCGTTGCAGGCTCACAGGTTAGAAGCTCACCATCGGCTCTGACTTCATAGGTTTCTGAATCCACCTCAATTTTCGGCAATGCATCATTTAACTTCATATCCGCCTTACTGAGATTGCGGGTATTGGAGATGGCAACGACATGTTTCTGCAAGCCAATCTGGTCAGGCACACCTTTTTCCATTGCCGCTTGGGAGACAAAGGTGAGTGATGTGGCTGCGATCGCACCCCCGAATCCACCAAACATGGGTCGCATATGCACTGGTTGCGGTGTGGGAATACTGGCATTAGCATCCCCCATTTGGGACCAGGCAATAAAGCCGCCCTTAATCACCATTTCCGGTTTAACACCGAACATGGCAGGCTTCCACAAACAGAGATCAGCCAGTTTACCCACCTCCACCGAACCGACATGGTCGGCAATGCCGTGGGTGATGGCAGGATTAATCGTGTACTTAGCGACATAGCGCTTCGCTCGATGATTATCATTGCGATCGCAATCTTCCGAAAGTGGCCCCCGCTGTACTTTCATTTTGTGACCCGTCTGCCAGGTACGAATAATCACCTCACCTACCCGGCCCATGGCCTGGGAATCCGAGGCAATCATACTAAACGCCCCCAGGTCATGGAGGATATCTTCAGCAGCGATGGTTTCTCGACGAATTCTAGATTCAGCAAACGCCACATCCTCAGGAATACCTGCATCGAGGTGGTGGCACACCATCAGCATATCCAAGTGCTCATCTAGGGTATTGACGGTGTAGGGCCGGGTCGGATTCGTGGAGGACGGAAGGACATTGGCTTCTCCACAGACTTTGATAATATCCGGGGCATGGCCACCCCCAGCCCCTTCCGTGTGATAGGTGTGAATCACACGGTTTTTAAAAGCTGCAATGGTATTCTCGACGAAGCCTGCTTCATTTAAGGTGTCCGTGTGAATCGCCACCTGGACATCAAATTCGTCGGCAACGCTCAAGCAGGTATCTATAGCAGCAGGGGTGGTACCCCAGTCTTCATGCAGCTTCAGGCCCATGGCTCCTGCTTTGACCTGCTCCACTAAAGCAGCAGGCTGGCTGGAGTTGCCTTTGCCTAAAAAGCCTAAGTTCATAGGAAAGGCGTCGGCAGATTGCAGCATCCGATAGATATTCCAGGGGCCAGGGGTGCAGGTGGTGGCGTTGGTGCCTGCCGCAGGTCCTGTGCCACCACCGAGCATGGTCGTAACACCGGATGCGATCGCAACTTCAATTTGTTGGGGACAAATAAAGTGAATGTGGGAGTCAATCCCTCCCGCCGTCAAAATCATCCCCTCCCCGGCGATTGCCTCTGTACCTGGACCGATCACAATATCAATCTTGTCTTGGATATAGGGGTTACCCGCCTTGCCAATGGCCACAATCTTGCCGTCTTTAATGCCGATATCCGCCTTGACGATACCCCACCAGTCCAAAATCAGGGCGTTGGTAATCACCGTATCCACCGCACCATCGGCATTGGTAATTGGTGATTGGCCCATGCCATCGCGAATCACTTTACCGCCACCAAACTTGACCTCATCCCCATAGGTGGTATGGTCTTGCTCGACTTCAATAATCAGCTCAGTATCAGCCAGGCGAATGCGATCGCCCACCGTAGGGCCATAGGTTTCCGCATAGGCGCGGCGGTCCATTCGATATGCCATAGCTGCCCTTTATGAAGACTGATCCAGTAAATTCTAAATCGAACGGTAACGTTTGATCGCTGTAACCTTTACAAAACTCGATATTGGACCACAGCCATAAAGAGGTTGCCTCAGATTTAGCCCTTTAACCATTGGGGTGAGTCAATCTAGGACGCGTAGGGAAGCGCAACTGTAAAGGTTGTTCCTTGTCCAAGCTGACTATCAATCTTAATGGTGCCTTTTAGAGATTGAGTGACAATGTTATAGACAATATTGAGTCCTAATCCCGTACCTCCCCGATTGCGGGCAGTCGTAAAAAAGGGTTCATAAACCTTGGACAAATTTTCAGTAGAAATCCCGCAGCCATCATCACGATAGGTCAACAGGACCTGATCGTTCTGCTGTTCCAAATGAATCTGGAGTTGTCCAACCTCTCCAGGCTGATATGCATGTTTGATGGAATTCGTGACTAGATTTGTAATTACTTGAGCAAACACCCCTGGATCATGAGTGAGGACAATGGAATCATCCCCTGCCAAGTCTAAGGTGAGTCCTGACCGTCTTGCCTGGGGTTCTAAGCTGGTTACCACTTCTCCCACATAGTCTTTCAGATTAAACGTCCGCAGTTCACGATGGGACTGATCCACTGCAACTTGTTTGAAGCTTTGAATCAAGTCTCCGGCTCGGCCCAGATTGCTATTAATTAACTTTGTGCATCGACTGACCACATCAAGGTAATGGTTGAGGGTTGACCGCTTGAGTTGTCCTGTTTCTGCTGCGTTCACAAAGACTGCACTTTCATCGGCAAGGGTGGACGCTACCGTGATGGTATTGCCAATCGGCGTGTTTATTTCATGGGCGACCCCGGCCACAAGCGCCCCTAAAGCAGCCATTTTTTCGGATTCAACTAGACTCGCTTGAGCCGATTTCAGGGTTTCTAGGGTGTGCGAGAGTTCTTGAGTACGGTCTTGAACCCGTTGGTCTAGTTCAGTATTGAGTTGTCGCAGCTTTGCTTCTGCTGCTTTGCGATCGCGAATATCGCGACAATGCACCACATAATATTCACGACTAGAGAATTGAAGATAATTAAGGGCAATCTCCACAGGCAGCTCTTGCCCTTCCTTAGTGAGTAACTGAGCTTCAAACCTTAAACGTTGTTGTTCTCTAACCTTTTGTTGAAAGTCGTTCCATTCAGAATCATGGCCCGTAGCGTTTAGGTCTGTACTAGATAGTTGCAATAACTCTTCTAAGGCGTATCCTAGCAATTCACAGATTGCCCCATTGGCATAGGCGATACTCGAATCTGGATTGAACCAGAGAATGCCATCTACAGAATGATCCACCGAGAATTGGGTAAGGGACAGTTGCTGATTGAGCTGCTGAAGTTGCTCTGCTTTTTCGCGCTCCACATCATAGAGTTGACTGACATGGCAAAGCTGCAAATGCGTTCTAACGCGAGCTAAGAGTTCAGCTTCTTGAAACGGTTTGCTGATGTAATCAACGGCACCCATCTCAAAGCCATGGAGAATGCTTTGGGTATCTGAGCGAGCCGTAATAAAGATGATGGGAATGTTGGCCGTTGCTGCATTGGCTTTGATTTGTTGACAGACTTCAAACCCATCCATCACTGGCATTTGGATATCCAAAAGGATAAGGGCAGGAGGATGAGTATGGAGGCGTTTGAGGGCCCGTTCCCCACTAATAGCAGCGGCAACTCGATAACCTGCAGAAGACAAGGTTTCAGAAATAACCTCTAAATTGGCGGGGGTATCATCCACCACCATAATTTCAGTACTACTCTCCATCTGTTTGCTCCTGGGTCAAATACTCCTGGAGTAAGGTTTCTATTTCTTCCGTACGATACTGTTTAGCTAACTTCAGCAGAGGTTCAGCGAAAGGGAGATACTGAATATCTGTTTCAACCAAATGTTCCAAGTGTTCCCTGAGATCACCGACATTATCCATTTGGGCAAAGGTCAGCAAGGTTTTCAGAATGTGTGATGCGGGCATCACCATTTGAGACTCAGAGATGACCTGGGTTTCAAGTTCTCCAGATTGATCCTCATACACCCAGGCCAAATTCAATTGCTCAGCTAACACTCGAAATAATGCCTGGGCATCAACCGGTTTAGTCAGGAAGGTATCCCCCCCGCGCTCTACCGCCAGTTGCTGATCGGTTGGTCCAACAGATGCCGAAGAAACTATCACTGGAATCCCTTTAAAAGAGGTGAAAGCAGCATCATGGCGCAGGTGCTGTAGAAATTCAAAGCCATCCATCACCGGCATCGCTAAATCTAGAATCACCGCATCGGGTTGACAAACCTGAAGTTTTTCCAACCCCTCTTCTCCATTCGTGGCTTCTACAATTTCAAACTCAAGCTGGGCTAGCAGGTTTTGAATGACGGCTCGATTTTCCCAGCGATCATCCACCACTAATAGGGTGCGACGATCTCCTAAATAGCCCACGACTGGCTGGGAAGGAGATTCAGTCACTGTCATAGCCCCCTCTTGGGCCAGTGGAACCGTCACACAAAAGGAGAATTCACTACCCGCCCCCAGCTGGCTCGATACTTGTATGTCTCCCCCCATGAGTTGCACAATCCGTTGGCTAATCGCTAATCCTAACCCGGTACCTTCGGTATGATTGCGTGGATCGCCAACCTGCTCAAACGCCTTAAAGAGTCGAGACAATTGTTCGGTGGCAATACCAACCCCTGTATCAATAATTGCAAATCTGAGGGTTGCTTGACCTGCATTAGCCTCAAGCTGCAATATCTGGAAGATCACACTACCTGTTTCAGTAAACTTGAGGGCATTGCCCATCAAATTAATCAACACCTGCCGGAATCGCTTCTCGTCTATCTCTACCCCTTTGGGAAGATCATTATCCAGTTGAAACAGGAGTTCAATGCCTTTCTGGGTCGCTTTAAGGTGGAACATATCCAACACTGAGGATAGCAATGTCAGTAAATCGGTTGGATGGGGCTTGAGTTCTAACTTGCGGGCTTCAATTTTGGATAAGTCAAGGATGTCGTTAATGAGGGTTAATAAATGCGACCCACATTGATGAATGACTTCAAGTCCCCGCTTATCTTTTGACGAGATTTGGTTGGAGCGGTTGAGGATTTGGGCATACCCAAGGATGCCGTTTAGGGGAGTTCTGAGTTCATGGCTCATATTGGCCAAAAATTCACTTTTGGCCTGGTTGGCACTATCTGCTATTTCTTTAGCCTCTGCTAGGGCAGAAATCATTTGCTCTAGGGCTGCTGTCCGTTCAGATACCCGCGCTTCCAGTT
The DNA here is from genome assembly GCF_000238775.2 of Acaryochloris sp. CCMEE 5410. NCBI lineage: Bacteria > Bacillati > Cyanobacteriota > Cyanophyceae > Acaryochloridales > Acaryochloridaceae > Acaryochloris > Acaryochloris sp. CCMEE 5410. The sequence goes on from NZ_AFEJ02000001.1 coordinate 1,099,190, forward strand.
CTTCATTGATATTTTTGAGGGTTTGTTCCGCTTCTTTGAGCTGGGTAATATCCTGAATAGTGCCCAGGATACCAATCACGTAGCCTTCTGCATCCTTAAGAGGAGATTTATTCGTTTCTATCCAAGTTTCTTCATTGTCTGCTGTCAACTGGGATTCAATGATGCCCAGCTCTGCTTGGCCTGTTGCCATCACCCGGCGATCGCACTCTAAATAGAACGCTGTTTCTTCGGGTTTCCAGGGCAAATCTACATCCCTCATCCCTGAAATTTCATTGGGGTGAATCAATCCTGCCACCTTAGCAAACGCCTGGTTACATCCCAAATAAACCGATTGTCGGTTCTTCCAAAACACCATTTGTGGAATCGTATCAAGCACCAATTGCAAGAGCTGCTTAGACTCATAGAGTTCTTGTTCTGCAGCCTTGCGCTCGGTGATATCTGCGGCAATACCAACCGTCCCTGCCATTCTCCCTTGCTCATCTTGAAAGGGCGTTTTAGTCGTCTCTAGCCAGCCTACTGTCCCATCAGCTTGGGAAAACGGTTCTTCAACCCTTTTGCGGTGCCCAGAAGCCATCACTTTGAAATCATCCTCTCGATAGCTTTGGGCCATATCCTGTGGCCAAATATCATAATCCGTCAGACCCATAATTTCACCGACCGACAACCCGCAAGCCTGAGCAAACGGCTCGTTGACCGCAATAAAGTGGCTGTTTGCATCCTTGAGCCAAGCCATCTGGGGAATGTTATTCAGGAGCGCCTTGAGTTGAGTTTGCTGTTCTATCAGAGCCTGCTCAGCTAATTTACGATCGCTAATATCCACTGCAATTCCGACCGTGCCAGCAAACTGTCCTTGGGGATCACGGAATGGTGTCTTTGCCGTTTCTAACCATCCCCAGCTTCCGTCTCCTCGCAGCGTCTTTTCCTCAACCACTTTGCGGGTTCCGGAATGGAGGACCTGTAGGTCATCATGCTGGTAACCTTGGGCAATGTCGGCAGGCGAAAAGTCAAAGTCGGTTTTGCCCACCATGCTGGCTGGCGAGGTATTGAGCATTTGGGCCAAGGGCTCATTCACGGCAATAAATCGACTCTCTGCATCCTTAATCCAGGCAATATGAGGAATATTATTGAGGAGGGCTTCAAGGTGATTTTGTTTGAGGATTAATTCCTGTTCAGCCGCCTTGCGATCGCTAATATCTCGCACCCGAACAAAGTTATATTCTTCTCCTTCAAACTCTAAGTAATTCACCACCACTTCCACGGGGAAAAGCTGTCCATCCCTATTTTGATGGTAGGACTCGAGGCTGAAACTCCCTTGTGCCTTCACAGCTTGCCAATGGGGTTGCCAAAACTCTGACGAGATCGTGGGATTCACATCAAAGACGGACATTAACATAAGGTCATCAATGGAATACCCATGCATCCGAGACGCCGCATGATTGGCATAGGCAAAACCGCCATCGGGTTTGATCCAAAAGATACAGTCGGCAGCGTTATCAACGGAATATTGGGTAAATTGCAATACTTTTTCAGCCGCTTTGCGATCGCTAATATCTTGCACTTCTGCGAATATGTACCCCTCCCCTTCATATTCCAGATAGTTACCCATTATTTCTACGGGGAACGTCGAGCCATCTTTCGCTTTAAAAAGGGATTCAAATCGTTCGTATCCATTGAGACTGAGTTTTTCCCAATAGTTTGACCAGATCTCGGTTGGGAAAAGGGGGTCGATATCCCAAATAAACATCTGCTTCAGCTCATCCGGGGGATAGCTTAAGGCTGCACAGGCCGAACGATTGACATTGATCAGACTGCCTGTCCGGTTAATCCAAAAAATACTAGTCGCCGTATTCTCAGATGCAAATTGAGTGAGGATACGCTCTTTTTCAGCTGCTTTTCGTTCACTAATATCTTGAACTTGGGCAAATAAATAACCAATCCCCTGATCAGGGGCAGCGCAAGAAAATCAAGCCTCTGAAAGGCTAGACTGTAAAGGAATAGAAGCACCTAGAACTTTGAGCATATACGCTTCATCCATGCTCGCCCGTTTTAGTTTTTGACGGGTACTTTTCTTAAAGGACGTTTCTTGATTCAGGAGGTTGATGCTCCAGCGCTTCAGGATGGCCATGTTTTCCGGCGCATGTCCTGTGCGGATACGGCTGGCATCTTCGCCAAAGGTCACATCTAAGACCCAGTGGAGTTGGTTCTCAATCGACCAATGCTGGCGGATGGCTTTGCCCAACTGCTGAGCAATGGGCGGTAGAGAACTGATGTAAAACATCACCTCATAGGTGGTTTTGTTCCACAAGTGGCGGGTCCGAGCGACCTTGACGATGCTTTGCAAGCCCTTCCACTGCGCCTGCTTGTACAGAGGACCCATTTTTTGAAGGGACACCGCCCAAACTTGTCGTTTCTCGCGACGATGGTGTCCGGCTTCCACCCGCACATCATAGCTGTACTCAATGCCCTTAAACTCATTCGCTTCAGCCGTTTCAAACCATTGCTCAACCTGCTCAAACAGCGTGGGATGATTCTCTTTGAGGGCCAGTACATAGTCTGCGCCTTTGGCCTGAATGCGACAGGCAATCTCGTGCTGAGTCCCCATCGCATCAATGGTGATAATGCACCCGGCAATGTCTAACAGCTCTAAAAGGGCTGGGATCGCCGTAATTTCATTGCTCTTGTCCTCGACTTTGACCTGTCCCAGAAACAATCGATACTCACTGGCCCAAGCACTGACCAGATGCAAGGCAGATTGGTCTTGATTGCGGTCATAAGAGCCTCTGAGTTGTTTGCCATCAATCGGGATCACTTGAGCGCCGAGGGCCGTCACCACATGATCCAGCCAGTTCTGGAAACTCCGCTCAAAGGCAGCGGGGCTAATACGCTCAAACACTCGTCGATAGGTGTCTGCTGTCGGTATCCCGGACGGTAAGCTCAGAAAACTCGACAACCAACTCTGATGACTCATACCATAGGTTTCAATGTCTTCCCATCCCTGTGCGCCACCTAAACTGGCCAATAGTCCGATCACGACGATACTGACAAACGGATGCTGCACACCTTGGCCTCCCCGTGGATCAGTTAACTCTTCAAAGCACTCGGTCAGTTGCTCATAAGCCTGATCGCAATCCGTAGCAGGCAGGAGTGGCGAGGATGAATCAGTGGAAGCTGGTGAGGAAGGGGTCTTGCTGAAACCTGTAGCCATGGGAAACCCTTTTAACACAATGGAGTTCCATAGCATATTAACGCCTCATTTTTCTTGCGCTTACCCTGATCCCCTGATACTCAATGTAGTTACTCATGATTTCCACAGGGAAAATCGTTTTATCTTTTGCTTGATGAAAAACCTCAAATCTTGAGTAGCCTTTTTTGCTAATTTCAGTCCAGTGATCTGACCAATCTTCCGCAAAAAAACCAGGCGTAATATCCCAAACGCAAAGATTACACAGCTCATCTGGATCATAGCCTAAGCGAATACAGGCGGACTCATTGACACTAATAAACTGGCCATCTGAGTTGATCCAAAAAATTCCAATTTCTGTATTTTCAAGGGCAAACTTTGTGAGAATAAGCTCCTGCTCTCTTACTTTGCGTTCGCGAATATCTCGCACAATTTTAGAGGCACCGATCACTTCACCTTGACGGTCAATTAAAGGAGAAATAGTTACTGAGATATCAATGGGATACCCCATTTTGTGGAGCCGAATCGTTTCAAAGTGCTCAATACACTCCTTATTCTTAAGACGAGCAATAATCTTGACCTCCTCCTTATACCGATCTGGAGGGAACAGCATCAGAATAGGCTGGCCCATTGCTTCAGCCTCGGTATAGCCAAATAGGTTAGTGGCCGATTGGTTCCAACTAGTGATGGTGCCATCAAGGGTCTTGGTAATAATGGCATCATCCGTAGATTCAACGACGGAGGCCAGTAGGCGAGAGTTGGCCTCCGCCTGCTCGTGCTCAGCTTCTAATCGCTTTTTCTCGCTGATATCCTGCACTAAACCAACGCTATAAATGGCTTCACCATCTTGCAAATCCACCAAAAAGACCGTTGTTTCAGACCAAAAATAGGTGCCATCTTTGTGCAGATAGCGTTTTTCCAAAGTGAAATCCTCAATCTCCTGGGCATAAAGCTGTTTGAGCTTTGCTTTAGACTCAGGGATATCGTCAGGATGAGTAAACTCAATCACCGACATCCCCAGAAGTTCAGCGCGGGAATAACCGATGAGCTGGCAAAAATGGTCGTTCACGCGGACACATTGCTGGGTGCTAATATCAACCTCTAAGAACCCCACGGCTGCTTGCTCAAACGTTGCTTTTGCACGGGCTTCACTCAAATGGAGGGCTGTCTCCATTTGTTTGCGATCACTAATGTCAAAAATCACTCCTTCAAAATATAGGCATTGATTTGATTCATTAAAAATGCCTTTTCCCTTTTCAGTGACCCAGCGGATCGAACCATCTCGATGAAGGATGCGATACTCCATTGAGAACGACTGTCGAGCAGCAACGGCTTTGGCTGCAATCTGATCCACCCGTTCAACATCATCAGGGTGAATAATGCTGGCGTAGCTACGATGTCGGTTATAAATAAAGTCAGCCGCAGGATAACCAGATAAGTCAGCAATGGCATCACTGACAAACTCTAGGGTCCAATCAGCATCATACTGACTACGGTAGACCGCACCGTCAAGATTGGAGAGCAGGTTACGGAATTTCGCCTCACTTTCTCGCAAAGAGATTTCAGCGGCCTTGCGATCGCTAATATCTCGGACAATACTGTGGAAGATCATTTCTTCCTGATATTGAATCGGCGTCAAGGTCACTTCTGCCCAAAAGGGTTCTCCATTGGCGCGTTGATGAAGCCACTCAAAGCGGGAACTCCCCCTTTGTAATGCTTCTTGCATCATTGACTGTGACTTCTCCAAGGAGCGTTGACTGTCAGCTTGTCGCTCCGGTGAAATTTCGGAAGGCTGCAGCCCGATGATTTCAGCTTTGTGGGCATATCCGAACAGATCAATAGCGGCTTGATTGCAATCAATAACCCCTCCTTCTGCCAACAAAAGGACGGCATCGGCGGCTTGATTAAATAAGGTTTGCAAACGCTGTTCTGATGCAGCTAATTGGGCGGTGCGATCGCGGACCCGTTCTTCCAAGTCCTGGTTAAGCTGTTCTAATGCCTGTTGCGCTTGCTGACGCTCTAGCTCTGCTGCTGCGCGCTCTCCAAAGACTTGCAGCACCATGCGAGCAAATTCTATATTCTCAATGGTCTCATAGTCTAATATGCAAATCACCCCAATCACTTGCCCTGTACGATCTTTCAAGGCAGTACCCAGATAACTATCGACCCCCATCTCGACTAAATCAGGGTCAAGGGGAAAGGCTTCCTGTACCCCACAAGGACAGTGATAATTGCCCTGCTGAATTGATGTTTCACAAGGGGTATGGGCCCTTGGATAGGTCAATTTTGCCTGTAACTGGTTATTGGTATACCAAGCTAAGGTTTCTAAGGTTTCTCCCCGAATTTGGGATATCAAAACATGGGCGCATTGCAAAGCGTTTGCCATTTGCTCTGCCAGAGTGGGAAACACGGCTTCTCCCGTCACTGACCCAGTGCTGAACAGGAGGTTTTCCAAGATATGTTTATTGTTCTGGAGTGCTTTCGTCCGCTCATCCACATGTTGCTCTAGTGTCTGAAATAGTCGGGCATTGGCTAATGCGATCGCAGCTTGAGTACAGAGAAAATTAAGAACAGTGATGCGATCGTGCGTAAATACCCCCGCCGCAGATTGATTTTGCAAATAAAGTAAACCGTTGAGGTGGCCTTGATGCAGAATCGGTAAGCACAGAACGCTCCGAGGCTGATGTTTCTGAAGATAATCGTCTATGATCGGCAAGTCAGTCCTTAGATCATCAACGGCCAGCGCTTCGTGGGTATTTTTGACATATTGAATCAGTTGAGCCGGTAAATCGGAAGCATTAGCAAACGGGATAGAAGATAAATCAGTATTCTCAGGGGTAGCAATGGCTCGAATCTGCCAGCTCCCCTCTGGTTCAGGCAGCAAAAGTGCCAGCCGATCGGCACCAGAGTTTTGCAGCATCATTGGTGCTAGTCGCTCTAGCAGTTCATCCAGATTTAGACCTTCAGAAAGCGCTTGGCTACTTTTGAGAAGGGTAGTTAAGTCAAAAGCTGTATTAATACGGGAGTTGGAATGAACAGAAGCAGAAGAATGAATCGAAAGATTAATCCCAGTAAAACTCGCGATGGAGTCCAAAGGATTAATGGGCTGAAGACTAGGTTGAAGAATCGGTTGGAGTAATTCGGGGTAACCCTGCTCAAGTGCATCCGTTTTCGCTTTAGCACCCCAACGGGTATAGCAACCATAAGCGTCTTGCATATAGACTGCAGCAATCTTGTCTTTGCCCCAGTTGAGAAAAAACTTAGCCGCTAGCTCATTGGCAAGGGCTTCGTCCTGGAGATATTGATTCTCTTTCGCCCCCTGAATCGCCGCTTCGTAGCAGGTAATCGCCTCAGCATAATTCTGCGCCAAACGATGCTGCTCAGCCAACACCAGTTGATATTTATGCTGAAAGTTTTCGGAAGCACACTGGGCTAATACAGCCAAAAAGTTCTTGGCTGTGTTTATGCAGGTGTGGGTAGACTCAGAATCGAGATTGGCAGCCGTTATTGCCTGATAAAAGGGCAGCAACTTTGCCTGATAGCCAGCAATGGATGATTGATAGGTCGCAGCTTTCTGAAAAGCGCTATCAGCTTTTTCCCATAAGCTCAAATAGGCAAATAAAATACCTTTCGCTAGATAATAAGCATATAATCCTGTCCCTGCTTGGACAGCTTCCAGTTGAGCAATGACCACAGATTCATCAAAGTCTTCAGACTTAAACTCCGTGACGATACTGGAGTGTCCTGAGAGATTAAGAGACAACAGATGCCAAAACTGGACATAGGCCCAGGAAAAATACAGTTTTTTAGATTGGAGCCAATTAACGTAGGTTTTTTGAAGGTCTAGGATCTGATCGAGAGGTTTGCCACTCATCCAGAGGTAGGTGCAATAGTTATTGGCACAATATCCTGCAAATTCTAAGTCACCAATATCTAAACCGTTTTGATAGCCTTCGATCAGAGGCTGCAAACAGTCTCGTAAAGGGGTTTGAATGGACGCCACATAGGAAAAGTGAACCATATCAACCTTGGTACGAAAAAGCTTGCTATTAAAGTGTTTCAGCAATACTTGAGAGACTTGACCAGCTTTATAGGCCGTCGCATAATCCTCCATATTGCCTAACAGCATGCCGTAATTCGCAAACCCAAAGGCCGACTGCTCCGAATAACCAAATTGCTGGGAAAGATCCACCAATGTCAGGATAATTTGGAAGAATAGAGGGGGATTGGTGAAGATAGCAGAACTACACATCTCTAGCAAAAGTCCCATCTTCAGAATGATGCCACGATCCATCAATGGAATCTTCTCAAGTTGAATCGTGAGCAGCTGGGCTTTAATGCGATCATTCTCGGCTGGGCTAACGAGGTGTACGCCTTGACTGGCTAGAACAGACACGCCCCTATCCAGTGCTTCCCCAAACCGCTGTTGAGCAACCCACACCCGAATCGTGAGGGCCGAGATCTGAAGCTGTTGATGCTCACTGAGCTGAGATAAAGGAAGCGTCTCTAATAGCTCTGTCGCTTTGTCCCACCGACTATTGAGGTATTCAGCCTCAATCGAGGCTCTATACAGCTGGAACTTTAAGTCCCTATTCGTGATGGCGTAGTCGTCATAAAGAGCCCTCGCTTTGGTGAAATAGAGGCTTGCAGCGTCATAGGCAAGGGTAAACAGCGCTTGGTGACCGGCCTGGAGATTCAGCGAAAAAAGGAGCTTTTGCTCCTCAGGGGTTGTAAGAATGGATGAACCACAGTTATAGTTCTCAACAATCAGAAACAGCCGCCGTTGGTCCGCTTCAAAGCAATGTTTTTGCAAGAGTTTGCGGGCAATCTTAAGTCTGAGGGATTGCCCATCTTGCTCGTTACAGGCCAACTCATAGGCTGCTTGCTGAACGCGATCATGCAGAAATTCATAGGCAACACAAACCGTTGACGAGGACTGATTCTGCAACGTGCCTTGAAAGAATTTGTACGTATTATTTTTCGGGATGACTAACCCCATCTGCAAGCTCGGCCACAGACTATCGGCCAGACTTGTTTGGGTTTGCTGAGTAATAATCGCTAAGGTAGATAAATCAAATGCATCCCCTAAACAAGCAGCAAGATTGAGTATTTTTTGGGTCGTATCGGGTAACTGCCTTAATCTTTCGATCAAGAAGTCCACAACATCATCTGTTAGAGCCAGCTGTTGAACCTTGGTAATGTCACAGAGCCAATGGCCCGCATCGCTATCAAAAGAAATACTGTGCTGATCGTATAGCTCAAGTAAAAATTGAATTGTGAAAAACGGATTTCCGCCCGTTTTTTGATATATCAGTTGGGATAGCGGTGTGGCAATATCAGCTCCACATAACAACGTATCTGCCACAAACTGATTGACATCAAATTCGGCCAATGGTCCTAGGGGCAATGTATCCAGGATACTCCCTCGTTCTTGTAGCCCCTGCAACGTCAGCATGAGGGGATGGGCTGGAAACACTTCGTTTTCTCGATAAGCTCCCAGCACTAATAGATGGCTTGACTCTGACCCATCAAACAACAGCGTTAGCAAGCTCAAAGATGCTGAATCAGCCCACTGCAAATCATCCAAAAAAATCACTAGGGGATGCTCTGCCCTGGCAAAAAGTTGAATAAATTTGCCAAGCAGTAAATTAAAACGATTCTGCGCAGCCAAACCTGAAAGTTCAGGCACCGCAGGTTGTGCTCCTATGATTTGTTCTAAGTTAGGAATGACGTCGATCAAAACCTGAGCGTTCTCTCTTAAAACGCTTAAAATTTTGACTTTCCAATCTGCCAAAGCCGTATCCGATTCACCCAGTAGCTGGTCAATCAAACTTTGAAACGCTTGCCCAAAGGCCGAGAAAGGAATATTACGATTAAACTGATCAAACTTGCCCTGAATAAAGTAACCATTTTGGCAAGTAATGGGTTTGTGAACTTCGCTGATAACCGCCGTTTTCCCAATCCCCGAGGAACCAGCAACCATCAGGAGTTCTGAAGCACCCTGAGCCACTCGCTCAAAGGCATCCAGCAAGGTTTGGACTTCAGCTTCACGCCCATAGAGTTTTTCGGGTATCAAGATGCGATCGCACCGATCTCGCATGCCCAGTTCAAACGGTTCAACGACGCCCTGTTCATTCAACTGAATCAGGCAACGGTCCAAATCATGCTTTAAGCCCAACGCACTTTGATAGCGATCTTCGGCATTTTTCGCCAATAGCTTCAGGACGATATCTGAAACCTGAACGGGAACCTGAGGATTAATCTCATGAAGCGGTTTGGGAGCTTTAGCAATATGGCAATGTACCAGTTCCATCACGTCTGTAGAAGGAAACGGTAGCTGCCCCGTCAGCAACTCATATAGGGTGACGCCTAGGCCATAGAAATCGGCCCGATAATCCACCCCTCGATTCATACGCCCCGTCTGTTCAGGGGCCAGATAAGCCAACGTGCCTTCTAAGGTATTGAGATTTTTGATGCCCTGGATTTCCTTTGGCAACAAGGAAGCCATGCCAAAATCCGTTAGCTTAACCTGCTTACTTTCAGGGTGAATAATAATGTTTGCAGGCTTAATATCCTTGTGAATCACCCGTTGCTGACACAAATAATGGAGGGCATCTGCTAACTGCAGAGCAATGCGTAATCCATCGGCAATGGAAATCTTCAACTCAAGGAATTTTATCAAAGAAACTCCTTGCATATCCTCCATAATCAAGGCATAAGTGCTGTCAAAATATTCCAAGCTGAGCATCTGAATAATGCTAGGGTGCTTGAGATTTTGACCAATCGTATACTGATTGCGAAACGCAACATGTTCTGAGAAGTGTAAAGGCTGAGTCGTGGTTTTGATGACCACAGACAACTGATCTGCTACTCTTATCCCTTGGTAGACTCGCGTTCGCTGACTCTCGTACAAAACATGCAAAATTTTGTACTGGGGTAAGTTTTGGGAGATAGCAGGCTCCATTTGGAACAGGCTCCTTAACAATGCACCTTTCTAATCAGGATGCCCCATACATCACAATCATGAAAGCATCTGCTCCAGAGAATGACGAATCATTCCCCAATCTTATTTTTCTCTATCAACAAACTGTTTAACTCGAAAATTTTACGGTTTTTAGATTTAGAAATTCTCCCCAAAAAATCTATCAAGATATAATTCCAGAGAAAGAATTCACTAAATAAAAACGCTAGTCCAAAAACAGGTATTTCGCCCAAAAGAATTATAAAGCACCTTGGATTTTTCCATTAAAGCCAAACACTTGTCGCTGCCCGACTAAGGGAACCAAAGTGACCTCTCGCTGGTCCCCCGGCTCAAAACGTACGGCCGTTCCGGCAGGAATATCTAATCGCATTCCCTTAACTTGCGCTCGATCAAACTCTAAAGCTGGATTCACTTCATAAAAGTGAAAATGAGACCCCACCTGCACGGGACGATCTCCGGTGTTCGCAACGGCCACCTTCACCGTTGCCCGCCCTGCATTCAGTTCAATATCGCCTGTTTCAGGAAAGAGTTCGCCAGGTATCATGATGGGTCTGACCGGAGTACACTTGCTAGCCACTGTACGGTACTTTTTCCCATAGGTCTAGAACTTCAATTCAAAATCATTTTCGGCGTTGTTGGCGACGCTGCTTTTCTAACCGCTGCCGGATCGCCGCAATCCCAAACACTCCTGAAAAACTGATCACCAGCAAGAGACCAAATAGCTGCCAAGGGTTCGGCCTAGTACTAGAGAGGTTAACAGAACTCACGGTTTGGCAGAGGGGGTAGAGGAAATTCCGACCGCCCAAATCATCAGGACTGAGCTGCGGTAGCGGCTTAGCAGCATCCCCCAAACTGCTATTCATGATGGCCACCGTATCAATTTGGGAGACCAACTTTAGGGTCTTTGTCGGCTGCTGACAATCAATGGCCATCACATTGCCGGGAATTGGGTCCGTATCAAAGTTACGTTGGGGAAATTCATTGGGGTGATCTAGCGCCAAGGCATGCCCCACCTCATGAATCAACAAAGACTCAAAGTGATTACAGCCAGCAATCGGGGCTTGGGTATCCCAAAAGTAGCAGCTGCGATTATTGAAAACAATATCAGCACTGGTAATCGTTTTGCCTGGAACCGGCTGTCCTTGCAGACCAATGGGGTTTTCATTGGTGAACCAAAAGCTAGTGTAAGCCCCAAAGTTAGCGACGAGGGGATAGTCTTCTGGACTCCGGACAAACAGATCAATCTCTGCCCCAAATCCTCGCCACGGTTCCCGAGCACCATCCGGGGGGATTTGGGCGGCTAGGCTGGCGGTCACTGGCGTAAAGTTAAGGACGGTATGATTCTCTCCCCAGTGATCTAAAGCGCTCTGAATCTCCCCTTCGATTTGGGCACAGGTGGGCGGTTGGCGATCTTGAAAGAGGGGAATGATTTGGGGGCAAAAGTCGGATGCGATCGCATATTCCAATCCCTCCCCCAGTCCCCGCACATTAGACAATACGGAACCTGGCACATTACTCCACCGAGCCGCATCTTGGAGATCATCTGCAAAATTGTTAGGTGTATTGTTCGTTAGGGCATTGTCCGTAACAAACCCAAAGGCTGGCCCACTCAGAAGCAGCCACCAGCAAACCATGACGCTGATCCAACGTTTCCATCCCCCTTGATTGGGCATTATCCCCCTCGTTCTCAGTCTCGTGCCAATTTAAGTAATGGGATGGTGAACCGTTACTAGTTTGGTTCCATCCGGAAACGTCGCTTCCACCTGGACCTCAGGAATCATCTCCGGAATGCCATCCATCACGTCTGTACGACTCAGCAAGGTCGTGCCAAAGCTCATCAATTCAGCAACGGTGCGTCCCTCCCGAGCCCCTTCCAAAATACCCGCCGTAATATAGGCCACTGCCTCAGGGTAATTGAGCTTTATGCCTCGGTCCTTCCGCCGTTCTGCTAACAGTGCCGCGGTAAACACGAGCAATTTATCTTTTTCCTGGGGAGTGAGCTGCATGGGTTACCTCGTTTTAGAGTGGCCAAACACGGGGAGGACAGGCTGGGCGTCCCAAATGGGTGGATCGCAACAGATTCCACACCTGTATAAACCATTGACGGGCCGCTTGACTAGAGGGACCACGATATCGGCAAACCAACCCAAGGGGTAAGTGCGTTACCCCCATCTCGGCCCCATCGGTAGTGGGCTGCCAAAGGTCACGAGCCGTCTGGACCAGATCGGGTTCAACCCCTTGTCCGACCCAAAGAAAACTGCCAACAACCGGCTGACCAGCCAAGCCATGTAGGCTTTCCCAAATGTCCGGTTGTCCCGGCAACCACTGTCGATCAATCCAGAGGGGAGCGCCCTGTTGCCAAATCTCAGTATGAGATCGCCAGTCCCCCTGCGTAAACCGTTCCCCTCGGGCACTGCGACCAAATCGAGTCAGATCCCATCCGCAAAAAATAGCCCCAGGGCCAAGCTCAACCTGTAAGGTTTGGCGAAACTGAGCCTGGTCAAAGACGATTGTTCCCAAGGGCAGCCATTCTAGAATCGCGTTAGCATCCAGCTGACACTGGACCGTCTGTTGGGCTCCATGGCCATTAGACCGATAGACTTTGCCCGCAGATGTTGTGGTCAGCAGTACATGGGCCTGGGGCTGCAGCGTCACATTAATGGAGAGACGATCGCCGCCCACCATGCCCCCAGCAGTATGCATCATGACGCTATGGCAAACTGGCCCTTCAGGGTAAAAAGGGCGTTGTAGATTGAGAGGGGCTTGATGATAGCTCTGCTGAACCTGAGTTTGGTGAGCTTTTTTCTCGTAGGTTAAGCTTAGACGACCATGCCAGCTTGCCGAGTCTGACTGTTTTTCAAGTTGCTGCATGGGCCGATAACAGAGATATTCAGCTAAAGGGGTTGAGGCGTCTCAATAATTTATCATTTATTCTCTAGAAGCCAGGCAAATTATACATTTGATGTGCTTTTTACCCTATTTTTCCTTTAGTTCTTTAACGGAGTTATTACGTTTTCTAAAACCTCCCCTCTCTTGGTTTTAACTCCTATCAATAACTGTCATAATGCAGGCGCTTACGTTGTCTCATCATTCATCTGTTTATGTCGGATCAAGATAAATACACTGTTGTGCCCTCAAGAAACACTGAGGTGATTCGCAAAAACTATAATGACGATGCCTTAAAAATGCGAGCCAAAGCGGCCAAAGCGCGTATTAAAGCCAAGCAGAAGGCTGAAAAAGATGCCCGGCAAAGGGCTGCCATTGAAAAAATTCCTCCAGAACATCGCATTTTGGAAGATTCCCTTTAATTGAATGGTCGCACCGGGGGATAGGGGCTAGATTGATGTCCCCTATTCCTGGGTAGCTTCGATCCGTAGCTCTTTAAAGCTGGACTATCCGATAGTCAGCAGACAGGCTATAGGCTGTCCCCGGCTGCATCTCAATCACCTCATTCGCCGCATTTGCGGTCTCTACACAGACAAATTTTTGATAATCATCATCCTCTAAGTCAGCCATTTTGGCAGAATTATCGACCCAAGGATTCCAGACCACAGCCGTTTGACTCCCCGATGCCGTAATTTCAATCCGGCGGTTAAGCGTTGGATCTTCAACGACTAATGCTGGGGACACCCCTAAATAAATTCGATCCACCTCTTCGGCAATAGCAATCTCACCGGACTGCTGTTTTTGCACTCCCCCATCCACTTTATCGATGTAAACAGCATCCGCCAGACCTTTGACCCGGAGGGGCGCAATATCCCCCACTTGAAAATAGGTGTGCAGGGCCTGGGTAATGGAGAAAGGCTGCTTCCCCGTATTGTGGGTTATTAGCTCAATTTTGAGGGTCGAACCAATTGTAAATTCAATGGATAGGTCGAAGGAATGGGGCCAAATGCCTTGGGTTTCAGATGTATCCGCTAAACCCAGTTTGACGGTGGTCTCTTGATTGGGAGTGGTAGACGTGGATTGCACTGTCCACAACCGATTGCGCACAAACCCATGGCTAGCCCGTCCTAAGCCCTCGGGGTCCGGTCCAAACCAGGGCCAGCATATAGGCGTTCCCCCTTTAATGGCTTTTCCAGTTTGGTAATAGGCCTGCTCGCTCATAAACATCAAGTCTTCTGGAGCAGAGGTGGGGCGGTAGGACAAGACTTGTCCCCCATAGACAGAAATCATCGCTTGGGCATGGGCGTTATTAATCTTGATGATGGGGAAATCGCCCTTACCTAGGCTGAACTGAAGTTGATCGGCAATACCATAGTCCGCGTTAAGCTGCTCAATATTCATAGGGGAAATCTGTCGAAGTTGCTAGGGAGTTAATGCCGGGATCTACCGGTTCACCAGTCGACTCAGTGATATCTTGGTCCTGGCACTAAGACTGTACCGAACTTTCACCCCATTAACCGTAATTTAAGCTGCCCCTTGTACAAGTGAAGATGGCTCACTGTAAGCAAAATATTTGAGTATTTCTCTTCGTTGTGGGATTGCCAGATGATTCAATCAGAGATCAAGCCAGCTCCTGGGCAATCCCTAACCCAACGCCTCGCTGAGTTAGCAAAGGTCTTCTTAAAACTGGGAACCATCGGCTTTGGCGGTCCCCAAGCCCATATCGCTATGGCCAATGATGAAGCTGTGGCTCGTCGTCAATGGCTGACCCCAGAGCAGTTCACAGAAGGGCTGGCTGTGTGTGAAATGCTGCCGGGTCCCGCCTCAACCCAAATGGGCATTTATATTGGCTATGTTCGGGCGGGACAGTTGGGGGCCTTAGTCTCCGGCTTTTGCTTTATTGCACCTGCATTTTTAATTGTGGTGGCCTTAGCCTGGGGCTATTTTCGCTTCCAAGGATTGCCTCAGATTAATGATATTTTTCTGGGGGTTTCCCCCGTCGTAATCGCTATTATTCTGGCCTTTTGTTGGAAACTGGCCAGGAAAACCCTCAAGGATATTGTGGGGATTGGTATTGCGATCGCAATCTTTATCCTCACCCTCACCACTACCATTAACATCCTGATTCAGTTTATTTTGGCTGGCCTGGTCGGACTCTTATGGTTCCGTCCCCGAGGAACCGATTCTCCAATACGGAGCTGGTGGATACCGCCAATGCCTTTATTACTGGCCCATCTACCAGCAGATGCCCTGACCCTCTCTAGCTTCTGGGGACTGGAACGGATCGGAGAGTTTCTCCTGCCTCTAACGACCTTTTTTCTGAAAGTGGGTAGTTTTATCTTTGGGGGTGGGTTAGTGATTATCCCATTGCTGGAATTTGAAGTAGTTGAGCAGTTGCACTGGTTAACCCAAACGGAGTTTATTAATGGCGTTGCTATCGGTCAGTTATCCCCAGGTCCTGTGGTATTAACGGCAGCCTTTGTCGGCTTTAAGGTGGCAGGGGTTTTGGGGGCGTTGGTATCAACCATTGCCATTTTCGCACCCTCCTTTGCCTTTATTATGCTGGCAGCCCCATTGCTACTCCGTGCCCGCAAGAATCTCTGGATTCAGGCGTTTCTAAAGGGCGTTACGCCTGCTGTACTGGGTGCGATCGCAGCTGCCACCATTCCCCTTCTTAGAACTACTTTGGCCCAACCGACCCTGTTCTATTCCATCATTTCTGGGGTGATTGGACTTCTCGCCTTAGTGGCTTTGATCCGCTACAAAACCCCAACCTGGCTTTTAGTCCCGCTCGGTGCAGTTTTGGGATTAATGGTTGGATTACTCTCAACCTAAAAATGTGAGTCTTGAACCCTGCGCATTGCCTTTACACCCCCACTTCGCTAGCTGCTAACGGTAAAGGCTGGAACCAACAGGATGATTAATCCACCTAAAACACCTGCAAAAATCAAATAGTACAGCGTCGGCATCAAGACTTTTCGAATCAGCAGCCCTTCACAGCCCGCCAGACCAACCGTCGCTTCCGCCGTGACAATATTGGACACACAGATCATATTGCCTGCAGAAGCTCCCACACATTGCAGCCCTAAAATCACTGCTGTCGGCACATCGATTTGGGAGGCAACCCCAAATTGAAAGAGCGCAAACATCATATTGCTAACGGTGACACTCCCCGCCACAAAGGACCCCACCATCCCCACCATGGGAGCAAAAAACGGCCAGGATTGCCCCGCAAGGGTGGCCATCCCCTCCGCTAACGCCAGGGGCATACTCGCTAGATCGGCTGAATTGATACCTGTGTTGATAAATACCCTGGCCATCAGAACTGCCGACCCCAACGCCAGCGCTGTCTTTTGCAAGATCGGCAGGGTCCGCATGACCGCTCGCTGCATCAATTGAATCGACATCCGATGCAGATAGAACGTGATTATGACCACCAGGAGAAAAACCGTCGGTGGTAGGTAGAGAGGCCGTGTTGCAGCACTAACTTCTGTCCCCAAGATATTAGTCCAAGTTAGCGATAAAGACTGCAGTCCCCTGCGAAAGGGCAAAAACTCCAGACGCGACAATAGTAAAAACACCCCCAGTAACCCATAGGGCAACCATGCTTGCCGAGCAGTCAGAACACTTTTGGGTGGGTTGCTGACTAAGGGGGCGAGATTGACCTCTGATTCAGGCGGAAATTCCCAAAGGGCTTGCGGGGTAAACAGCCCCTTCCGAGCAGCGGGAATTACCAGCCCCAACCCCACTAAACCCCCAATCAAAGTGGGAAATTCTGGTCCCAGAAAGTAAGCGGTTAGGGTATAGGGAATCGTAAACGCAAGTCCGGCAAACAAGGCAAACTTCCATGCTCCTAGCCCATCCCTAAGGGATCGACGTGCCCCAAACCCAGCCGTGAGTACCATCACGAGAACCAGGGGCAGAAAAGTCCCCACGACACCATGAATCAGACCGGCCCATCGCCCAATCAGGGTCAGATACTCAGGTTGAGTTAACCCTAATTCAACCAGCTGTTGCTTGACTGCAGGCACACCGTCTAAGCCCGCTTCAATACCGATAATGATCGGCGTCCCCACTGCCCCAAAGGTCGAAGGCGTACTCTGAATAATTAATGCAGACACCACGGCGGCCATGGCCGGAAAGCCAATGGCGACCAACAACGGCACAGTAATCACAGCAGGGGTGCCAAACCCAGAAGCCCCTTCAATAAAACTGCCAAACAACCAGGCAATAACAATCACCTGCACCCTAGGATCCGGGGAGATCCCTAATAAACTTTGGCGAATGGTTGCGATCGCACCGGATTCTTGTAGGGTATTGAGCAGCAAAATTGCGCCGAAAACGATATACAGAATCTCAGCCGCGGCCACCAAGCCCTGAAGACTAGAGGCGGCCACTTCTACCCCAGGAACCCGCCAAACCCCCAAAGCAATACCAACCGTCACTAGATAACTGGAGTCTGGCAAATTTCATCAAAGTTCAGCCTCCTTTCATTACCGCCAGAACAGGCGGTAACCTACTCTGAAGTGTGTGCCTCAGAGCAGTAACTCGAATTCAGCTAATGTTTCTCAAGCCATTAGGCTGCAATCCGAGTTGGTAGAATGAAGCGCTTCACGACTCCTTGCGTATTGCCATCCGTGATGGCCTGCTCACAAGCAGCCATTAAGACCGCTTGAGCCTGTTGCTGTCGGTGATGTTCAATCACTTGGGCAATTGAAATGAATGGATCATCCCTCTGTTGAGAACAGCGCAGTTGAGCATACAAAAATGCAACGCTAAATGCACCAAAGAGTACCACTTGTGAATCGCTTCATAGTGTTGGACGCGAAACTCCCCCAATCCCAAACATTGCTTGAGATACCAATAATCTGTTTCAATGGACCAGCGCTTTGAGTAGCGTTTCAGTATTTTGGCCGCAGACAATGAGGTGTCTGTGCACAGGTAATACTTCGGGTGAGAATCCCGAGGGTGCCGCTTGGAGATGACCACACAGACGTCAAAAGGCACCTCATTTAATCGGCCCGTAATCGAGCGCGTTAGGTAGGTGTGCTTTGAGCCTGTCACTGTTTTAACTCAACTGAGTCGTAGTGTTTGTGCTTGAGGTCTTTGTTCCATTGACTCAGACGCTTGCCATCAAGAATGCGATTGGATTTGATAGCGCCCAAACAAACCATCGCTTGCCTTGCCGCCGAACAAACTTGAGTAGTTTGGCGGAGGCATACCAGCTATCGAATAAAACGTACACCCGCCATTCTTTGGGTAATAGAGGCTGGAGCTGCTGAAGCATCTCCCGGACCAGTTGATACTTGGTTTGGAAGCGCAATCGCTCCTCCTTGGCACGTCCCCGGTTCAAGTTGCGAACCGTTTTTGCCCGTAAATAGAGCCGATAGGCGAAGGGAACACTGTGGTTGCCAATTTGAACCCGACAACTCACATGCACCATCCCTTTCTTGTACTTGGGAGTATTGCGACCACTGGCATTGTGGTCATGCTGCCAATCCACCCCTTCCAAGGCATGGGTATCCTTATCTTTGCTACTGGTCGAGTCATCAATACTCACATACACCACAGGAGAACTTCCTCCTCGCTGCACGCGCTCTATGACATCGGCCAGGTTGATTTCCCCAAGGCGTTTGTCGAGAGATTGCTCAGACCAGGTACTCACTCGTAAAAAGTCAGCCACTGCACTGGCATCTGGAGCATCAACCCACTGAGCATACAAGTGGCTAAGGGTTTTGCGGCCATTGCCCACAATCAATCCTTCAACAATACGCAGCACATGCTGCTGTTGAGGTTTAGATAACGGGATGCTCAAGTGTGAGAGGTACTGTTTTAGAGCCTGGTCTGGATGGATGATGCTTTTTAGAATGACTACACCTTTGGGCAAACACGATGGTTAATGGCCTGAATTTACTACGGTGTGGTCTTTGATGGCCAATCAAGCAGTTTTGCCAGACTCCAGTAGATAAGACAAAGGCATGGCTTGACTCGCAGGCCGCCGAGCCACTACTAACAACAAGAACACTGTTGCAATAGGGATCAATGCGACCAACGAGTAGAGGAAGATCATTTAGGTTTATCCAACCCGGCCTGGGTGAATGACATAAGGGGCTGAGCACCTAATCCAGCAGAGGGATACATCTACTCACCCTCTTCAATCAATAGGTATGAAGCAATTAATAGGTATGAAATGGAGCCAACCTAATTATGAGCGTAATTACCAAGAATCTCGGCTAAGCCAGGCACCGCTGCTTCCACATCGCCTTTCACGGACTTTCGGACTTTTTTATAGGTGGCAATCACGATCTTATTCTTCGCGACACTCAACTTATTATCCGTCACCCCTAATAAAACATCTGCGGTCTCCGCAGAGTTTTGGCTCAGATGCTCTACTGGGTTTCCGGCTTGTACTCCTGCGGTCCACATGGGATCTAAGGCGTCTAAAGCTTGAGGTACTAAACTTTTGAGAGCCCGTGGAATGTATCCTGGACCGATTCCCTTTAGCGCTTTATAAGCGGTCTTCAAGGCTAGACCCGAAATTCCTGTTTTTGCTGCGACTTGCTGATCCATAAGTTGAGCACAATCTGCAGCAATACTAGCTTGAGTTTCTTCGTCTTTGACTTGATCTCTCAGCGCCATAATTGCAATTCCTTAACTCCGAAATTTTTAATGAATTTTGCCTAGGATAACAAACCTTTGTTCGTTCTTAGAAGCCTTTGCCGATCAACTCAAGGGTTTCGAGCCCGTTCAAAATCAGCTCTCCTTGTTTCAAGCTAGTTTATCCAGTATAGCCAAGCCCATTAAGGCCTTCAAGATAATTCCTAGGGGCAGAAATGCGCTGAAAGATTCATCCCCAAAACAGAGCTGTCCATTTTAAAAACTGTTTTTAGGTATTCAAAGAAAAGTCCATCACACCCTACTCGGTACGACAGAAAAACAGGATATCAAATCCTTCTAACACATCACTTGTTCAGGAGATTTTTTTCTCATTTTTTGGAAAAAATAGCCAATCCCCCAGTCCGTATGAATGTACTCGGGTTGTTTAGAGCTATCACCAATCTTGGAGCGCAGCCGGGAGACATTCACATCGACCACTCGCAAATCGGCATAGTGGTTAGCAGAGTATCCCCACACTTGCTGCAAAATATCGGAGCGGGAGACGGTCTGACCCGCCTTGGAGACTAATAGCTTGAGAACATCAAATTCGATGCCAGTCAGTTGAATTCTTTGGCCATGCAAGTAAACTTGTCGCTTATGGGTTTCAATCCGCAACGGCCCTATTTCCATAATTACCTGCTCTGCGGCATGGCCAGCTCCTGCTTTGCCTTTACCGGGAACAGTTCGCCGTAAAATAGCCTGAATTCTGCTTTCTAACTCCTTAGGGGAAAAAGGCTTGGGTAAATAGTCGTCTGCCCCTAATTCCAATCCCTTGATGCGATCGCTCACTTCTCCTAGAGCCGTCAGCATAATAATGGGAACGCCCGTTGATTCTCGTAAGGTCTGGCAAACCTGCAGCCCATTCATGCGGGGCATCATCACATCTAACACAATCAAATCAGGTTTTTCAGCTTCAAATTGCTCAAGTGCCTCTATCCCATCAGCAGCAACCACAATTTCATATCCCACCATCGATAGACGGGTTGCCAAAATCCGACGAATCGTTGCTTCGTCGTCAACAATCAAAATTTTATGTTGCCTACCCAAGGGACCTAAATCTCCAGACTATTTTAAAAAGAAGTTGATAAGCGCAAAAACGAACGACACCTTAACAACATCCATAGGAGTTGCTTCAGCCCATGCTGACAAGGTGAACAAGGTGAGAAATCGGTTATAAATAATTATAATTTATAATATAAGTTAACATTCTGCAAGATTGAATGTCCCTTACATTACTGCTCGCCAATAGCCTTAAACCCTTTTCCCAAAAAGAATACAGGGCTTATCTGCATTATTTGCGATGCAGATAAGCCCTGACAAAGCCAATCCTCAATTATGAAAATCTTGACAAGGTAGCTGCCCAACCCCCTACAGGGCTTGCCCCTGATTGAGGCAACCTGGGCAGCCCATTACTTCTAGTTATTGAAATTATTTAAGCTCAAAGGAGCGCGAAACTCC
The DNA here is from genome assembly GCF_000238775.2 of Acaryochloris sp. CCMEE 5410. Lineage (NCBI taxonomy): Bacteria > Bacillati > Cyanobacteriota > Cyanophyceae > Acaryochloridales > Acaryochloridaceae > Acaryochloris > Acaryochloris sp. CCMEE 5410. The sequence continues at coordinate 1,120,354 of NZ_AFEJ02000001.1, forward strand.
ATCTGTACCGATGTGGGGTTAAATAAAATCACCTTTTTACCGGACCCGCTTCCACCAATCAGACTGCTCAGGCCTAATAGGCCACCTGACTGCTGCTCGCCCGTTGAACTGACACCGCGAAGAGATTGGCTCGCTTCTGGAGAAGCAATCACATTCCCTTGAAAATCAGCTGGGCTTAAAGACTGCAAGGAAGAGGGAGAAATTACTGCTGAAGCAGCAGTAATAGGATACGTTTGGGTGCCAATCATAATTTCATTAGCCACAAATTGGGCTCCTTCTTTGCCATTCACCGTCATCGGTACGATCTGGCCACGAATCAGACTCCCTTCTGGCACAAGAACTTCATTTTGGCGGTTATAGATAGAACGCCCCGTTTTTAGCGCCACGGGAACCGTTTCACCGGGAACCATAACGTATCTGGCATTGTCTGTTTGAGCCACCAGATCGACCTTTGTCCCTGAATCCACCTGATATAGATTGGCAGAATTAGGATCCACAAAGGCTGTGGTTGACCCCGGTAAAAACTCAAAATCAGCATTGAGCTTTAATCCCATCAGATCGGGTTCCACAAGAATGACCTCATCACTGGTATCGGATTTGCCGATCACCTGTTTGCCTATGGTTTGCCCAGTCTGGATAATCCCAGGCACTAAGGAACCAAATCGCACATTCCCACTAATAGCGGAATCCAAAGCGGCTGAAGCTGCCAGAGTGGTGATACTTCCAGTTAAGTCCGCAATGCTCAGGGAACTCTTTTTGCGGGCGGCAATGGGGACAGAAGACGCATTAACGGTATAGGGTGTATTGCCAATCATTAATTTACTGGCCGTGAACTGAGTCACTAAGGTCTTGTTTACTTCAAAGGGCTGGAAACGACCGACAATCTTACTGCCTTCGGGGATAACAACCTGTTGGTTGGTATTGACCACATCTTCTGCGACGACAAACGTGGTTTCCACATTTTCGCCCACAGTCATCACGAGATTGGCACCGGGTTCTGCTCCTTCTAACTGAACGGGAAGCTTAGTCCCTACCGCTAAAGTTCCAGTACCGGCTTCTGAGGGTGTCGCCGGGAGAGAACCGCCCTGAACAATATATTGTGAGGCGGGGAAATTACTGCCAATGGGAGCCAAACGTCCCTGACTCACTAATGCTTGATAAATATAGGCAGCAATATCGGCCCGAGTGGCTTGTTGATTCGGATTTAAGGTAGCCGCATTCGGATAATTCACAGGAATATTACGTTGCGTTGCCGCAGCAACCCCCGGTTTAGCATAGTTGGGAATTTGGGCTGCATCGTAGAAGCGGAGCAAGGTGCTATCCACTGACCCCACGGGTTGAATCTTTAATCCACTGGCAATGGCTACCAACGCTTGTACCTTAGGGATCTCTTGATCTGGCTGGAAGGAGCCGTTGGTATAGCCTGATAAGAACCCTGTAGTGTAAGCATAGTCAATGGCTGGAGAAGCCCAGTAACCATAGCTCACATCCTTAAAAGGGCGTGAAGGGCGAGTAGCAGGAGACTTAAAAGCTTGGCGGACAATGGCAGCAAACTGAGCCCGAGTCACGGGTTGGTCAGGTCGGAAGGAGCCATCGGGAAAACCACTAATTATATTTTTTTGAGCAAGGGTATCAATAAAAGGTTGAGCCCAATTGCTACTGACGTCCGTAAATTGGGACTGAGCAAAGGCAGAGCGCATAGGAACAGGGGCAACGGCGATTACTGAAGTTAGACAAGCGACAGCCACTGCACGCTGAGGAGCACTAAACATGTTTCTAACACCTTTTTTAGGATTGGATTGAACAGGTTGAACTGTGTATTCCCCGTGTCAATAAAATCCCATTCCCGTTTTGACGAAAGGTGATGCAGGGGGTTCCTGCAATGTTATGAAAACGACACCTAAGTTTGGGTGTTATTCAGGACAAAACCCCACATTTAAGATCGCTGTCTTCTAGGAACCAGTCTTAAAAGCCCGCCGCAGCTGAATCGCAGCTTGAAGCTGCTGCTGATACTCTTGCTCAGAAATGGTGTAAGCCCCAAATCGCTCCAAATGGGGATTGATAATCTGAACATCGAACAAGGTAAATTGTTGCGATCGCAAATGATTCACCAACATCACCATCGCAACTTTAGAACCCTCGGAGATGTGGAAAAACATCGATTCACCAATAAATACCCCACCAATCACTAATCCGAGAATGCCGCCTGCCAGCTGATCATCTTGCCAAGTTTCAAAGCTAAATGCCCACCCGGCCTTATACAACAATAAATAGATCATCTTCAGTTCATCAGAAATCCAGGTCGAGTCACGATTGGCACAGCCTTCAACTACCCCAAAAAAATCGCGATTGATGGCTGAGGTAAATCGGTTTTGGTTCAGACTCCGACGGAGGGATTTTGGGTAGCGAAACCGTTCATCCAAAGGCATAATCGTTCGGGTCTGACTGGAATACCATCCCAACCCATCACCGTTATCCATCAGAAAATAGCCTTGACGGTACCCCGCAATGATCTCGGCAGGATCAATCTGCATCATTTTTGGCATCGAATCAAACTAAAATCACCTGCAACGGACGTTCTATAGTCAATATTTTAAGGAAATTGCCGAAGAGCATCGACGGATTCAGGATTTTTTGCAGACTTTTGATATGAGCGTCAGCAATGGAGGACAGAACTTATACAACTTAAACGCAGAATCAGACAAGAACAAAAAACTGACCCTGCAATACTCAGAACATCACAAAAGTCCCCATCACGATCAGAACGCACCAGTAGCCTGTCTCAGGCTCCATCTCGTCTTCATCCATCTCTACAGGACTGATTAGCATGATGCCTCAACACCAACTTTTAGCCACCACAGGTTATTACATTCGTCAGTTGATCAAACAACATGGCCAGGAACTCCAATCCGCCGTTGCACAAGCTACTCAGCTGATAGCTAATACCACCGCCGATATCAATCGAGTTATTGCCAGTCTCTACCCAAATGAGTCAGAGACCACTCGGATGATGAGTGAACTAGAACTGCTGGTCAAAGTCCACCAGCATCTCCGCAGCCAAAACAGCCTCTACGCCAGCACCTTTGAACAGCTCCAAGACATTGAATCCAGGATCTTTAGCATTCTAGGACTCAGCCGAGTCTGTTACGCCTCCTAACTTTCTCAATACATAAAAAAACCTTGCGTTAAGACGATGACTTACGATTTCTGCGACATTTCTCAGAACAGTAAATAACATCGTCCCAACAATTGCGCCATTTCTTGCGCCAGGTAAATGGCAATCCACAAACGGGGCAAATCTTAGTGGGTAAGTCACGTTTTCGAGGGGCCATGTTGAATTCATTACGACATTAAATAGGAGTTCAATCCCTTACAGGTTGCGGACAGATCACGCCCCTCATTGAATCTGGAGCAGTAGATCACATCCAAATCAGCGAAAAATGCAGAGTAGGTGTCTTTGTGCTGCCTAGCCGAAGGGTAAAGAGAGGCTGTCACAAACTCACACACCGACAATCTACGCTAGCTTATACCGAAGGCTGTCTCCTTTGTGAGCCTTCAGATACTCCAAATTCGATAAATGGCTCAGGCGAGATTTGAACTTGCGACCTTGGGCTTATGAGTCCCCTGCTCTAACCACTGAGCTACTGAGCCAATTGGTCGGTTAGTGAAAGTAGCTGATACGTTAGCTTTCATCAAGCGCCGACGGTTTATTAGCGTAACATACACAGCAGACCCTTTGCACCATCAGTTTGGGGAATTTCTCAATTTTGGGAAACCCTGGGACAGCAGAGCCATACCCCTTGGTCACAGCCGGACATGTCGTGGGAAGATAGGCAAATATGTAAATCTTTTCCGCGACCATGGACATTAAACACGGCTTTGTCGGCGCAGTTGGCAACACTCCCCTCATTCGCCTCAATAGTTTCAGTGAGCAAACCGGCTGCGAAATTTTGGGCAAAGCTGAGTTCTTAAATCCGGGGGGGTCCGTTAAGGATCGGGCCGCTTTGTTTATGATCAATGACGCCGAAAAAAGAGGGGTGCTCAAACCCGGCGGCACAGTGGTGGAAGGAACGGCAGGCAATACCGGGATTGGCCTGGCCCATATCTGCAATGCCAAGGGCTACAAATGTTTAATCGTGATTCCCGAAACCCAGTCCCAAGAGAAGATGGACGCGTTACGGCTATTGGGAGCAGAAGTGCGAGCCGTACCAGCGGTACCTTATCGAGATCCCAATAACTATGTCAAACTCTCGGGCCGCATCGCTGATGAACTAGACAATGCGGTTTGGGCCAACCAATTCGACAATTTGGCCAATCGTCTCGCCCACTATGAGGGCACCGGCCCCGAAATCTGGCAGCAGACCGATGGCAAGATCGATGTCTGGGTCACCTCCACGGGGACCGGCGGCACCTATGCCGGAGTAGCCCTCTATCTCAAAGAGCAAAACCCCAATCTCAAAACGATTTTGGCAGACCCCATGGGGAGCGGTCTCTATAGCTATGTCAAAACCGGAGAAATTAAGCCGGAAGGCAATTCGGTTACCGAGGGCATTGGCAATAGCCGGGTCACCGCTAATTTGGAAGGGGCTCCCATCGATGATGCCATTCAAGTGGATGACCCCGAAGCGCTACGGGTCATTTATCAGCTGTTAAGACAAGATGGTCTGTTCCTAGGGGGATCAGTCGGCATCAATGTGGGCGCAGCGGTCGCCCTCGCCAAAGAGATGGGACCTGGGCACACCATTGTCACGGTGCTTTGTGATAGCGGCACTCGCTATCAGTCTAAATTGTTTAATCCAGACTGGCTGAAAGCCAAAGGACTCAGTCCTGAGTAATTAAAGACTAGCGGTCTATACCCAAGTTAGAGCATATTGTTATGGAGCAGCGATGGAGCTGGGTGAAGCAGCTATGGGCGAGCTATAAATCCGTTTTTTTCGCTGGCTTGCTAATGGCGGTTTTGGCCTTTTTAGGGAAAGCCTTATTTGAGCATTGGCAGGCGATTGCAGCCATTCAGATTACCCTATCGGCTTGGGCTAGCGTTGCGATCGCAACCGGTCTCACCCTATTTGCCTTTACCTGGACTGGGTGGGTTTGGGGCTGGATTTTAGAGGATTTAGGACATCCCGTCAGCAATATTTGGGCAACCCAGATTTACCTGACCACTAATATTGCCAAATACTTACCCAGCAATCTCCTCCACCTTTATGGTCGAACCCTTGCTGCCCAAAACGTAGGGATTCCTCTCACCGCTGCCTCCCTCAGTGTCATTCTCGACACTCTTCTAATGATTTCAGCAGGGTTGATTCTGGGGTTATTAAGCGTACCGCAGGGGGGGCTATGGACGGCAGGCTTGGGACTACTAGCCGCATTGGTTATTGTCCATCCTAAAATTTTGCGATTTCTGATTCGACGGCTGTCTCAACTCGGAGCCGTTATTTCTAAATCCAAATCGAAAAGAAGACCTAAACCCTTCCTGCCCAAGCACTATCCCTGGCGTCCTTTACTGGGTGAAATTAGCATTATTGTCCTGAGGGGTCTGGGATTTGCTCTCACCGTCCAAGCCCTTACGCCTGTCGAGATTGAAGCGATTCCCCGTTTGATTAGCATCTTTAGCATTGGTTGGCTGCTGGGATTTGTCACCCCTGGGGTTCCAGGGGGAGTCGGCGTGTTTGAACTTACCGTCTGTCAGCTGATGATTCGCCCCGGCGTCCTGACCGAGGCCTCCACCCTTTCCTACGGGGTAGCGTTGGGCAGTGTCGCTTTGTATCGATTGATGAACACCCTTGCCGAAGCCTTGGGGGCAGGTCTAGCGTGGTTAGACACAAAGCAATCTCAAACTGCAACAACTCCTATTCTCCGGTCAAAGGTTGACAAGCCATAGCGCTACAAGGCTTTGAAGAATTACAGCTCTCATGAAAAGAGCCCGTCAATAGGACCAATTACTAGTCCTAGAGATCGAGCTTAATAATACGAAATATTCTGTTTAAACATGTCCGTATATTTGCGGAGGACAACCGCCTAAATCACCTCGTACCCTTTGAGGGAAGCAGGTTTATTCAGCCAGTATTCAGAAATATACGTGAATTTACGCCATTTCAATTGGTGAAAGTCATGTTTTACCTGTGCTTGGAGTAATTTTGGTGTGACGTTCCCTCCGCTGTCCGAAATCGTGAAAAGCGACCAACAGTCCAACTTAGATCATCTGTCTGCTGCTTGCCCTGCGGTCATGTATAGCAGCTGTCCAGGTGCCTATGAATTAACGGCTGTTTCTAAGAGCGTTACCTCCCTATTTGGCTATACCGATCAGGATTTGTTAGCAGAGCCAACCCGCTGGCTCTCCCTGATCCATCCTGACGATCGGTCCCTGGCCTTAGAAACCCTTAGCCAAGGCACATTAGATGTTTGGCAGGAGTGCGAGTACCGTTTTTTTCATAAACAGTTAGGGTATCGCTGGGTTCAGAATATCTTTCAGCTCGTGTCTAAACCCAACGGACCCGGACTAGAACTGATCGGTTGTTGGCTGGATCGCACGGAACATCTCCAGCATCGACTGGCTCAGCAGCAGCGGGATGCCCTACTGACCGCCGTGGCAGAAGCCAGTCAATATCTGCTCACGGGTTCCCATTTCAATACAGCCGTCACCAAGGCCCTGGCAGTGGTCGGCAATGCCGCCCAGATCGATCGCCTCTATGTTTGTGAACTCCATACATCGACCGCTGGCGTGCTCACCCCCCAGCTGCGCTATGCCTGGGTAAAAAAGACCGAGTCGGCGTCCAGTTTACAGTTGCCTTGGACCGTTCCCTCCGATGTGATTGGTCAACGACGGTGGTACCAGTCCTTAGTTCGTCGTCTACCGTTTTCCCAGCTAACCCGAGATTTTCATGAGATTGAGCGCTCGCATCTAAAACGAGCTGACATTTGCTCGGTGTTCCTACTCCCCATCATTATCGGGGACCAGCTCTGGGGATTTATGAGCTTTGAAAATCGCCATATTGAGCGCCAATGGTCTACGCCCGATATTTCCCTATTGCAAACCTTGGTGGCAAGCCTTAGTGGGGCCTTAAAGCATCACCAAAAAGAGACAGAACTGCTCCATCATGCCTTCCACGATCCCCTAACGGACCTACCCAATCGCGCCCTATTTATTAATCGACTCGAACAATCCCTCAAACAGCTGCAACGTTACCCCGACTATTTATTCGCAGTACTGTTTTTGGATTTAGATCGGTTCAAAATCATTAACGACAGCATGGGGCATGGAGTGGGCGATCAGTTGCTAATGGGCATTGCTGAGCGACTGCTCTCTTCTTTGCGTCCCGGTGATACGGCCTCTCGCTTAGGTGGAGATGAATTTGTTATTTTGCTCAATGGCCTCCAAAACCAAGAAGATGCGACCTCCACAGCAGAGCGCCTGCGACAACAATTGACCCTACCCTTTAATTTAGGGGTACATGAAATTTTCATTGATGTCAGCATTGGCATTACCCTCAGCAACTTTGGCTACCACGATGCTGAGCAGGTGCTGCAAGACGCAGATGTGGCCATGTACCAGGCTAAGTCCGCCGGCAAGGGCTGCCATAAGGTCTTTAATACGGGCATGCAGTCCCAGACGATGGCGCGATCGCAGTTGGAAACGGAAATGCGGCGAGCCATTGAACGCCAAGCCTTTGAAATTTACTACCAGCCTATTGTTTGTCTGAAGACTGGAGCCATTGATGCCTTCGAGGCGTTGATCCGCTGGTATGACAGCAACCATCAACCCATCGCTGCCTCGGATCTGATTGGCATTGCTGAGGAGTCCGGCATGATCCAGGACTTAGGGTTATCGGTCTTGCAGCAGGCCTGCAATCAACTCCGTCAATGGCAGCGTCTTCCGGACTATGAGACCCTGCGCATTAGCGTCAATTTATCGGCTAAACAGCTGTTTCATAGCGATTTGGTCACTAAGGTGGCGGATATCATAGCGGCCTCTCGCATTGACCCCACCCATCTGAAACTAGAGCTAACGGAAAGCACAATTATTCGCAATGATCAGACGACGATAAATTTACTGAAACAATTGCGGGAGCTGGGGCTAGAACTCTATCTGGATGATTTTGGAGCGGGCTATTCTTCTCTCAGCTACCTGTATAGCCTACCGATTAATGCCCTAAAAATTGATCAAACCTTTGTCCAACGAATCGATATGGGAGCAGAGGGACAAGCCATTATCCGTTCGATTCTCTTACTAGCCAATAATTTGGATCTACAGGTAGTAGCAGAAGGGGTTGAGAATAAGATCCAGCTTAATTACCTCAATTCTCTCAACTGTACCCACGGTCAAGGCTTTTTGTTTGCCCCACCTCTAACGGCGAGGGGCGCGACATCCTTGTTGCGATCGCAAGATCGATTCGAGTACCAGTCTGCTTAACATCCATTCTCGTCTTACCCCTGAGTCTCAATATATGGCGATTTTCAGGACTGTTACCCTGCCATAGCACACAAATATTCCATTGCTCAGTACCATTAGGGCTATTGGTATTTAGCTTAGATTAACCGGCTATGACAACAGTATTATTTTGTGCCCTGGCACTAGCCATGTGGTCTCTTCCCCTCAATTACATCCCCACCCTGGCGCGATTTGCAGAAGGGGGAATGGAATGGGCCACCAGCAACCGGGACACTATGCCAGAGATCCCCCCCTGGGCTCAACGGGCAGAGCGGGCTCAGCGCAACCATTATGAAAATTTACCGATGCTGGTGGTGACCCTGCTCGTCGTTCAGTTGTCGGGAGCTGCCAACCCGCTGATTAATTTGGCCGCAATGATTATGGTGGCCTGCAGGGTCTTTCATGCCTTTGCCTACATTATTGGCGTGCCAGCATTGCGGTCGTTGGGATTTGTCGGGTCTATCTTGTCACTGTTTGTGATTCTGTGGCAGCTTCTGGTTTAGGGGCCACGAACCTAAAAAGAGCTTAAGTCAGCGATCGCTTCTTACGCAGTAACAACGGCATCGCCGACAGCACCGCTAAGCAGGTACAGGCAATCACCAAGGGCCAAGGACCTTTACCATGCATGACATCATTCCCGGCAACCCCGATCCAGGTATAGGCAATCACCCCAGGAATAATTCCAATCAGCGTTCCTAAACTGTAGGGCAACCAATGAATCGTGGTCATGCCAAACAGGAAATTCACTAAATTAAAGGGAGAAATAGGCGCAAAGCGAACAATCAGGACAAAGCTAAATGGATGCTGGAGCACGGCTTGGTTAAACGTACAGAGCAGCTTGCGATCGCGCACACGTCTCTGGGCCCAATCTAACAATAGGTAACGGGCCATCCAGAAGGCTCCCATGGCTCCCAAGGTGGCTCCTGCTAGGGATAAAAAGCTCCCCCACAGCAGGCCAAACAGGACACCACCCACGATGGTCAAAATGACTCCTGGGACCCCCAGCACTGTGGCGACAATATGCAGCAGGATAAAGATGATCGCCCCCCATAAACCGTGGGATTGAACAAACTCCACCAAATGCATCTGGTCAAACAGCAAGGGAACATACCGGATGACGAAGGGAAGCAACAACACCCCTACCAATCCTGCTAGTAATCGTCTGCGACCTTTCACTTGCTGACGGCTGAGTCCTTCTTGCAGCATTAACTTAGCTCTTGCTCAACCGCGGTGCCAGTTTCAGGGACGGCTTCTGCCAAGGCTTTGCGGGCCACTTTCGTCACATAGACGGTCACTAGAACTGTGGCAATTAGACCGACAACTTTAATAGTTAAATCAATGACCGGATCAGTAGGTTGATTACTAGTGCCAACGGTCGCTAGATCAGTAGCTAAAGATCCTATGTATACATACATAATCGTGCCTGGAATCATACCAACAGAACCAAGGAAGTAATCCCTTAAAGAGACTCCGGTTACCCCCATCCCATAGTTGAGTAAATTAAAGGGGAAGATTGGTGACAGCCGAGTTAGAAAAACAATCTTTAATCCTTGCTTACCCACGGCCCGATCAATCGCTGCAAATTTATCATTGCCCTCAATTTTTTTGGAGATCCATCCTCGAGCTACATACCGACCAACGAGGAAAGCGATAGTAGCACCAATGGTGGCACCAATAAAGACCAAAATAGATCCTTGAATAACCCCAAAGACAACCCCTGCTCCCAGAGTCAAAATAGAACCTGGTAAAAAGGCAACGGTGGCGACGATATAGATACCGATATAGGCAATTGCACCGACTGGCCCTAAAGCCTTAACCCACTCAAGGGCATCTAGTAGGAGTTGTTGTAGATACTGTTGGAGCTGCTGCAGAAGTTGTAGAGGATTAAACCCGCCCCCATCTGCGGCCCAAGCAGGCGAGGCCGTAATCACTAAGAAGGCCACGGCTGCCAGTAAAACAGGTTGAATTTTTTTCCAGCGACGAAGATTCATAGATTTACCTTTAAAAATGTGTGTGATGTCATAACAAAGAACCACCGCAGCTTGATCCACTCCCTGCGGTGCAGCCATAGCAATAGGGCGCTGTTTTAACGTCTTCAATCAGATCAAGACTGCCAGCCGCTAACAGTTTGGCCACTGTCAATCGCTCCCCCTGCGGGGTGGTGGCCGGAATCTCTTCCATTTGGTTAAAATCGCAGTCATAGATATTGCCCAGATAGTCCACGGATAGCTCATTGCGGCACATTAAATGCTCAACGGTCGAGTCATTATAGTGACCTTCCAAAAACTGCAGATAGGGCTGATGAAGTTGCCGATGTTCTAGATGAAACTTGGTGCGGCCGATGGGGAGATTGGTAATTGCAAACAGATGGTTAAACGTAATCCCAAACTGCTCCCCTAAATGTTGTTTATAGGCCAGTTCTAAGGGCTGCTGATCCGGCGCTAGGGCAAAGTCCAGAGTCGTTGGCACTTGCGGGTTATACACCAAGTCCAACACCAGATTAGGATCAGAGCCATAGCCCAACTGATTCAGCCGCTGGAGCGCTTTGATCGAGCTGTCAAAAACGCCATCACCCCGCATTTTGTCTACATTTTGCTCCAGGTAACAGGGCAAGGAAGCCACCACTCGTAGTTGATGCCGAGCAAAATAGTCCGGTAAATCTTCAAACCCCAGTTCAAAGTAGATCGTTAGATTTGAGCGAACAATCACTTCCTTGTTGTGTGATCGAGCTGCCTCGACTAAGGGACGAAAGCCATAATTCATCTCCGGGGCACCCCCCGTTAAGTCTACGGTTTCAATCTGAGGGAATCGATGAATCAATTCAACCAACTGCTCACAGATTTCTGGGGATAGCTCTTCGGTGCGCTTAGGGCTAGCCTCAACATGGCAGTGGCTACAGGCTAAGTTGCACCGTCGCCCTAAATTAATTTGCAGCACCGTAATCTTATGCTTTGTCAGGGGGGCAGCCAGCTTTTGGGCAAACGGAGTGAGGGTTGAGTTAGTTGATACAGTCATAACAGCTCGATCCACAACAACAAACGGCGTCGTTTAGCAACAGCCTCCACCGTCGTAATACCAAGTCGAGTCGGTGATCATAATTGCTTGGGGATGGGCTTTGGCGAGTTTGGCTGCCGTCTTGTCACACACGGCGAGGGGAATGCCTAAACTCAAAATGTGACCGGCCTTGTCATCAAAATACTCTTCAGGTCCGGTATAAACCGCCATCTTGCCCGTAAACACACAAGCCCCATCCTCGGCAATATCTACCTTAAAGGAAACGGAGTCTAAGCTCTCTAATAGCAAATGCTGATCTAGCTTGTAGTTTTCCTGATCGAGCAGGCGATAAGGGCGACGGGCTCGAATTTCAACTTGTCCAAAGCCAGCATGGATAATGCGCTGAACATATTGTTCGTAGGTTAGAGCGCCCGACAAACACATGGCTCGTAACCGATCATCTTGCTGTAAGTGTTCTGGAATGGGGCGAGTGGAAATGGGGTCACTCATCACCAAGCGACCACCGGGTTTCAGCACTCGATAGGTTTCTTGCAGGGCGCGAGACAGATCTTCGGGCTCAAAGATATTGAAGAGGCAGTTTTGAGCGACAACATCCACGGAGTTATCAGGAACCGGCAGGGCAAAGGCGTCGCCTTCTTTAATCGTGACAAAGCTGGTGTCGAACCACTCATTTTCTTCGGCGGCAATTTCCAGGTTGCGGGCAGCCGCTTTGCGCATTTCATCCACTGGATCTACGGCAACCACAGCGCCGGGGCGACGGGAGAAGTAGGAAAATTGCAGGGCTTCCAAGCCACCGCCCACGCCAACATACAGAACCGTAGGGTTACCCGATAATTCCGTCGGATGAACGGTTGTACCACATCCATAGTTCATTTCCTGCATTTGCGGAGGCACCACCAGGCCCGGCAGTTGCAAAGGAGTACTTTGGACACAACATAAGCCCACTTCTGGGGTTTCAGCGACTTGACTGTAAAACTCTGCTGCGGATTCTAAATACGTCATATTGGTCAACGATGGATTTGTAATGAATGGTCATTCATGGGCACTATGCCATGTTTGTTTATTTTTTGCAGCTTCAAGACATCAATCGAGAGGATTTGAGTATGGGTCGAAAGCGCGTATTGCTCATTAAACAAAGGGATTAAGGGGCTAGTCCCCTTAACTTACAGACTCATTAAAACGAAGCGGTATGAGTTTTCCCTGAGAGTTTCCCGATCTATAGATAAAATTCTGAGCCTTCTGCAAGAGACTGCCGAGCCTAATAAGCCATGAATAAAAACCGTATTAATTTATACAAAATTAAATATTTTAGTTACGTTTGATACAAAAACAATGATGATTTTAAGGATTTTTCTTTCAAACAGAACTTAATTTTTTAGTGTCTGAATTTATTTTCTTGGGCATTATTTCTTTCCCAAATCCTCCTGCAATAATCTGCCTTTTAAATGGGCAAACTAATATAAAAGTGCAAAGTGTCAACTAATAATAGTGAATTTAAAAATATCCATCCATTCTAGATTCAACTCTTTTTAAGAGTGGGCTTTATCTAGATGTTTTACTAGCAGGCTAAGTAATCAACTACGCCGCTGAAAGCAGACGGGGTATGAGAGATGTTTCACGCCCAATCCGTAGGCTTGGTTTGTGATCTTTACTTTTCGTCGCAAGCAACGGGGAATGTACCCCGACTAGATTCAAAAGTCGCCCTTTACTGAATTTTAGGGTTGGCACTTTTCTCATGGGGAAGGAATGAAATGTTTAAGTTCGGAGCAGGAAAATTACAGAAAACGCTAGACCAACTGCACCAGGAAGAGTTCTCAGGTGTCGTCTATATCAATGCAGCCCTTGGTCAACAGGACAAGGTCAGATCACGGGTAATTGCCTTTCATAAGGGGGCGATCACCTACGCGGGCAGAACCTTGCCTACTCCCCTTGAGTTTTCCCAATTGGTGGGTGAGAAGCTGAAGCTTAAGGTCATGAAGGCGGCAATGACGTTAGCTGAAAAAAGGACAAAAGATTCCACCTCAATTCTGGCGTACTTAGCGATTTACTTCCGACTCGATCTTTTTGGCTGGGACGACGTGGAAAAGGTGATGAGATCGCAAGTCGTGTCTTGTCTCGATCAACTATGGGCCTATGCCGGTACCTTGAGAACCGAAGAGGCCGTTGACTTTGATTTGGCCTATGGCGAAGACGGCCACGGTTATAATTGGCAGCAGCTCTGTTTGTCATTGACCCAGCGACAACAGGGCTGGGCCTCCTTGGCACCGGCGATTCCTTCCATGGATGCCATCCCTCAGTCCATTCTGCAGGGTAATTATGAGACAGTTGATGACGAGTACGCTCAACAGCATCTGAGAATATGGATTGATGGCAACCGATCCTTGCTGGATATTGCCGAGCAGTTGCAACGCGATCCACTGGAATTAGGCCATCTCTACTTACACTGGCAAAAGATGAGTTGGGTCATCTTCGCTGGCGATCAGCTTCAATATGTAGGTGGAAACCCAATTTCAACGGCTCAACAGAGCTTACCCTTAATTTTGAGCGTGGATGACAGTGTCGTTGTGCAAACCATGCTCAAACGAACGTTATGTGATCACTATCGAGTTTTGACCGCAAGTAACGCCGTTAAAGCCCTCAACCTTCTAAATAGCCATCCCATAGAGTTGATGTTGTTGGATGTCACCATGCCGGATATCGACGGCATTGAATTTTGTAAAACGGTTCGGGGCATTTCGAAGTTCAGAGATCTACCGGTCATTATGCTGACAGCTAAGGATGGCTTAATCAACAAGGTTAAAGGCCAAATGGCCGGATCAACCCACTATCTGACCAAGCCTGTCAAAAAAGAAAAGTTACTCAGTGTGATTGAAAAGAACCTTCCTGCCCCCACAGTGAATCGTTAGCGGGTTCGAGTATTTCCCAAAGGATATAGGGTTATGGACAACCAAGCTTATCTAGTCTTCCAACTCCAAGAGTTGCGGTATGGAATTGATGCTGAACTCGTACAAGAAATTTTTCCGTTACCGGAACTAACGCCCCTTGCGGAAGCGCCGCCAGATATTATCGGTATGCTGAATCTGCGAGGAAAAATTGTCCTGGTCATGCATTTGGCCTGTCGGTTGGGCCAATCTCAGCCCACCTGCACCCTCAAAGACGCCGTTATCCTTATGGACTGGCAAGGTATTCAAGTCGGGATAGTCGTTAATCAGGTCCAAGATGTACTCACCTTTGATACCGCAGCTATCGACACCTCGATAGATTATGGCCGACCTCAAGGGTCTCCTTATATAAAAGGGGTCACCAAGGAATTAGAGGTTCCTGTTGTATTGCTCAACCCAGATTCCCTGATCCGTCAGCCAGATCAGGTCGCTAGCTTAGTCTGGAAATCTGAACTGGATACAGTGGAGCCTGAACTCCCTGAAATTTCCCTCAACTTAGACACAGATACATCTGCAGAGGCGCTGGAGGAGGTGGACGATCCAGATGAGATCGCAGCTCTGCATCAACAGTGGGAAGCGCTACTGAATGACTCTGATTCAGAGCCAATGTTAATGGCTGATCTAGAAGTAGCTAACTCTGGATCAGATCACCGATTAGAGGCTGATCTGGAAGAGGCAGTTGCCCCTGCCCCTCCCCCCTCTCAGCCTCCTAAACTGGGTACTTTTTTCGAGCGCTATTGCCCCGACGCGTCTGAGGTTGATCAAGACGTTTTTCGGCAGCGGGCAGCCAATTTAAGGGAGGCACTCACCGACACCGATCCTGCTGATTTGCGATCTCTAGCGGTTGTGGGCCTAGGCAACCAGTATTTTGGTTTGGACTTAAGTTGGGTTCGAGAATTTATCAATATTCGGTCCGTGACCCCCATTCCCTGTTGTCCCCAACATATTGTGGGCAACATCAATTTAAGGGGGGAAGTGATGACCTTGGTGAATATCCAAACAGTCTTAAATCTGTCCGGCGAATTGAGTGAGTCTCCGCAAAAAGCGGTCGTATTTGAAGTAAACGATGTCGTGGCAGGTCTCACCGTTGATGAGGTGGTCAATGTAACCGCATTATCATCAGCCCAAATTGCCCCCATCCCAGCCGCTGTCTCCGCTGCTTACCGTGAGTTTTTGCAAGGAACGATTCTCTACGACAATCAATACCTCAATATTCTGGATTTACCGAAAATGATTAGCCAAGGAGTCTTGAATGTGGCTTAGCTAATCGTACCTGGGACTAGGGATGGTTCATTCAGCTTTTTGTAACCGCTATCTGCAGACTTCTTCCCCACCCTTTATCAATCAGAGGACACAGGCAATTCAATGAAAATTACAAACCAACTCCGATGGACCGTTGCAGGCTTGACGGCTTTTGCAGTAGGAACCACTGTATATACAGTAAGCAATATCAGTCGCAATACCCTAGACGGTTCCGTGGTGAACAAAGCTGGTATTGTTCGGGGGGCAACCCAACGATTGGTCAAGCTAGAGACCAATGGCACACAAGATAACCCTCTGCGCCAGAAAATTGATGGTTTGATCAACGGTTTGATCAACGGAGATCCCGAACTCGATTTACCCAAAGCTACAGATCCAGCTTTCCTCGAAAAAATTCAGGCGGTAGAAACTGATTGGCAGGCTCTAAAGGGAACGATTGATCAATATCGGCAAAATCCTAGCTTAAAAGCCAAATTAGTGGCTGAAAGCGAAGACTTCTTTGGATTAACCAATGAGGCTGTGTTTGCAGCAGAAAACGCAGCAACCAATAATGTTACGGGGCTGAGCAATACGCAGTTTGGTGTGATGGCTCTGAACTTGGCTATTCTTGGATTTATTTTCTGGACAATTCAGCAAGCCTCAAAGGTGTTAACGAGTTCAGTGGGATCTGTAGCCACCAGTTCCTATGCGATTGCTGAAACCGTTGGCAAACAAGAAAAAATTATTTCCGAACAAACTCAATCCGTGAAAGACACCACGATCACGATTGAAGGATTGGGGACTGCCTCTATGCAAGCGGCTCAGCAAGCGAGTCTGTCAGCCAAAGGAGCCCAAGACGCCCTGGAACTCTCCAATACTGGAACCCAATCTGTGACTGAGACTGTAGAAGGGATTAACAAGCTGCGGATGAAAGTAGGAGAAATTGCTGAGCAAATTATGCAGTTGAGTGAACAGACTGGGCAAATTTCCTCCGTATCCCAATTGGTGGCAGGGATTGCGGATCAAACCAACATGCTGGCCCTAAACGCAGCGGTGGAAGCGGCCCGAGCCGGGGAGGAAGGAAAAGGTTTTGCGGTGGTTGCCGGTGAAATTCGAAAGCTAGCGGACCAAAGCCGAAGTTCTGCCGACAAGATTAATACCCTGGTTGCAGACATTCAAGCCTCCATTAATAGAACCGTTATGGTAACGGATGAAGGCACCAAAACGGCGACGAAGGGAATTCAACTGGCTGAAGCAACCAATGAAGTGATTCTGAAAATGGCCCAGTCTATTCAGGAGGTGTTTGAAAGTAGTCAAAATATTGCGCAGAATTCCAAGAAGCAGGCGGTTGTGGTCCAGCAAGCTGTTTCCGCGATTAATACCATTAACCTGGGTGCCCAAGAAACTGCGTCTGCAGTGAATGACGTACACTCATCCACTGAACAGTTGACGGATGTTGCTCAACAATTGGCGGTTTCGGTTTAAGACTGACTCCCGATCGAGAAAGAAAAACTCACCTGGAGTTCGGGGGATGCCATGGCGAAAACTTGGACTCTCCTTGCTCACCTCTACTTTGTATCGAAGTAAATATAACAACCATGTTCATCGAAGATGACGAACTGCGTGGACTTTACCAAGCTGCCAGTACCGAACATATCGAAGCCATAGAAGCGGGCTTGATTTATCTGGAAAAACATCCTGGGGATCGACAGCAGTTGCAAGCACTCCTGAGAGCCGCCCATTCCCTCAAGGGGGATTCGCGAATGCTGGGGGTTGAAGATGCCGAGACCGTTACTCATCAGATGGAAGATCTCTTGTCTGAAGTTGAGCAGGGGGAACGAGTTTTAACATCCGGATTATGCGATCGCCTCTATACCGGACTGGATGCAGTTCGCAAAATTGCCCATACAGCCGTCACCGGGGAACAAACGGATGTGAGTGTTTTTCATGTCCTGGCCCAGTTGATGGCTGCAGAGGATAGCAACACTCCAGCAACAACTGCCGACCTTCGCTCACCTGAGCTGGATGAGGCTGTCCCCATAGACCCGAAGCCAACTTTGATCCAAGTTGCAGAAGACAACGATCCTGATCTAGCGGCAGAACTCCATCAATTATTAAAGCAGTCTCCTCCAGACGATGATCAACCTAAACCAACTAAAGGACTCATAGCTTCTCCAGTTTCGTCCTATCAAGTTGATACCGTCCGGGTAGAGGCAGCCAAGCTGGATCAGTTGATGACCCAGGCAAGTGAGTTGGCCGTTACGAAACTTCGAATTGCCCAGAGAATTGGGGAAGTGGAACAGTTAGCCACCCTTCGAGAACAGTGGACCGCTGATCTGCTCGCTCAACAATTAAGCTTAGCGACGCTGAAGCAGCAACTTTCTACCACCGATGCTGGGTTGGTGGATCAAGTTTTTCAAGTTCATCAGCAACGTCTGTCTGCTTTAGGGTTCCAGATTGAGCATCTCAAGGCCCAGGTGGGAGAAGATTCGACCCGCTTGGATATTACGGCGAACCAATTAGAAAGTGGTATTCGCAACTTGCGGATGTTACCTGTTGCGGGCCTATTTCAACTGTTTCCTCGTATGGTGCGGGATTTGGCTAAACAACAGCAAAAACAGATTGAGCTGGTTTTAGAAGGTACAGATACCCTGGCGGATAAAAACATCTTGGAGCAAATGCAGGCCCCCTTAACTCACTTGGTTCGCAATGCCATCGACCATGGCATCGAGTCTGCCGCCGAACGGATGGCGATGGGTAAGCCTGAAACAGCCACCCTCCGTTTAAGGGCGTTTCAATTAGGCAGCAGTATTGCCATTGAACTGACAGATGATGGCCGAGGTTTGGAGTTGGCCAAGATCCAAGAGACTGCTTTGAGGCGAGGTCTACATACTAAGGCCGAGTTAGACCGCATGACGACCAGCCAAGTCCAATCCTTGATCTTTGCACCGGGGTTTTCGACTCGGACCCAAGTAACGGAAATTTCAGGCCGTGGGGTCGGCTTGGATGTGGTGCGGGCCAATGTGGAACGACTACAAGGCACCATACAAGTTCGTTCGATTCCCAGCCAAGGCTGCACCTTTCAACTCACCCTCAGTTCTAGCTTAACCACCACCGCGGTCCTCATTGTTGAGGTAAATCAGCACCCTTACGCGATTCCCCTGGAATTTGTAGACAAGATGATTAGTGTCACCCCTGGCCAAATCTTTACAATGGAAGGGCATCCTACCATTACGGAGCAAGACCAACCTTTGTCTGTCCTGTGGCTGAGGGATGTACTTGAATTACCAGCAGAACAGGATAGACGAAAAACTGAACGCACAAATATTCCTTGTGTGATTCTCCAAATTGGTTCAGAACGCTTGGGGCTATTTATCGATCAACTCGTAGATCAGCAGGATATTGTACTAAAACCCCAGAGTAAATTGCTGAAACGCATTCGGAACATCACCGGGGCCACTATTTTGGGGAATGGTGAGATCTGTATGGTGCTCAATCCCCAAGATTTCTTGCAATCCACTCAAGGTGTTGCCGATCTAACCTTCTTTGAGCATCTCAGTGGGACCGTGACGTCGAAGGTGTTATTGGTCGAAGACTCTATTCCAATCCGAACCCAAATGAAGCGGATTTTACAAGGGGCTGGCTATGAGGTCACTGCAGCAGTAGACGGTCAAGAGGGACTGGAGAAGCTGCAGGTCGAGCACTTTGATGCAGTGGTCTCTGATGTGGAGATGCCGAATTTGAGTGGGCTGGAAATGACATCGCAGATTCGGCAGCGTCAAGAATACCAACAACTTCCCATTGTGTTGGTGACTACGCTAGCGAAGGAAGAAGACAAGCGTCGCGGGTCGGAAGCGGGGGCAAACGCTTACCTGACCAAAGGAAATTTTGATCAAACAATACTTATCGACACCTTAAGGAGGTTAATTGCATCATGACTGATCCAATCAAAGTAGTTCTAGTAGAAGATTCTGCAGTAGCCCTCCAGATTCTGCATCGATTGTTGGATTCTGCCCCAGAAGTGAATGTTGTGGGGACAGCCCAGGATGGCAGTGAAGGTTTAAAAGTGATTTCTCAAACAATGCCAGATGTCATTTGCACCGACTTGCAGATGCCCAATATGGACGGTTTAGAATTTACCGAAAAGGTGATGCAGGACTTTCCCTGCCCCATACTGGTCATCAGCAATAGTGTGCATCCATCGGATATAGACAATATTTTTAATCTGATGCAGGCGGGGGCCTTAGACTTTTTCCCTAAACCCAATTCTGGGTCGGCGACGGATTACGAAATCCTGAAAAAAACTCTGGTGACTAAAATTAAGGTCCTGGCGTCTAAAAAAGTGGGTTAGCCCTTAGCGAGTTAGCCAGTCTAGGTGCTGGGGCAACAGCTTCGCCAAGTCATAGGTTTTCTGAATAGTCTGACGAGCATTGGCTCGGAGTTTTGCCATGTCATCGGGGTGATCGAGGGCTTCTTGGATGCGATCGCACACCTGTTGCGGCGAGAAAAAGTCCACTAGCAGCCCATTTTGCCCGTCTTTAATCACCTCTGTCACTGGGGCCGTATCGGAAGCCACCAGTAAACAGCCTGTGGACATGGATTCCAACATGGACCAAGACAGAACAAAGGGGCGAGTGAGATAAACATGCACGGAAGAAGCTTGTAACACCTGCAAATACTGGTTGTAGGGCAACCGCCCCGTAAAATGCAGCCGCGACATATCTAGGGATAAGGTCTCCAGCATATGTTGCTTGTAAGTTTTACCATTCGGCAGCTTCTTGCCATAAGCCACCCGATCCGCCCCGACCACGACTGTGTGACAATTAGGTCGTTGTTTCTGCAATAAGGCAATGGCTTCCATAAACTGAGGAAACCCCCGATAGGGCTCCATGCCTCGCGCTACATAGGTGACAATTTCATCCACCGCCGACAAATCCAAATTCACGTCGGGCAGTACTAGCTTGGCCCCCGGTTTAGGCTGAAAATATTCCGTATCAATGCCATCGTGCAAAACCTTAATCTTGCTGTGAAATTCTGGCGGAAATTGTTGACGTTGCCATTGAGTCGGAGACAGACCATAATCACAACTCGCCAAATCCAATAAAATTGGGGCATTTTTAATCCGAATACGGGCCTCTGCATCGGCATCAAGGGGATCGGCAGGATCAAAATCAGCATCCGTACCGTGGGCATGGTAGTACCACTCAAAAAAGCAGCAGAACTTTGCCTTCGGGAAAATATCTTTTACAAATAACCCCGGCCCCCAACCAGAATGGGCATAAACCACATCCGGCACAAATCCCCGCTCGCTCAGCTGCTGGGCAATTCGATACACCGCCTGCCCTTCCAACACCGCACTTTCGAGGGGGCGGACATAATGATGGGTTTCGGGGCGGACTTCCCGTGACGGTTTGTACAAAATTTTTTGGACTCCTTGAATCTGTCCCTCCTCCCTAGCCGTCCCATACACCACTTGATGCTTGGGACTCTTCGCCAACACCATCGCCAAATGCCGAAACTGGGCCGGAAAATTAGGGTGGAGGAACAGAATTCGTTGCAGCGCCATTAGGTCAAGATCTGTTTAAGGGCCGAGTCAATGGTCTCATATTTATATTGAAATCCATCGGCCTGAGTTTTCTCTGGTCGTACGTTTTGTCCTTCTAGAACTAACTGAGCCGCTTCCCCTAACAACAGCTCTAGAGCAATGTCTGGCACCGGCAGCCAAGAAGGGCGATTGAGCACTTTGCCCAGGGACTCACACAGTCCATTCATCCTTACCGGATTGGGGGCCGTGGCATTGTAAACGCCGGATTTACTAGTATCCGTCAAAGCAGTTAGGATAAAGTTCACCAAGTCATCTAAATGCACCCAAGAAAACCACTGTTTGCCACTGCCAATGGGACCACCGGCAAACATTTGAAATGGGGGCAGCATTTTGGCTAAGGCTCCACCATCCCCCAAAACAATACCAATCCGAAAAATCACTAATCGTGTACCAGCGTCAGTGGCCGATTGCGCTGATTTCTCCCAGGATTGACACACTTCTGCTAGGAAATCATCGCCAGGATTACTTGATTCATCAAAGGTAGCGGTTTCACTAGTACCATAAAACCCAATGGCAGATGCATTTACGAGAACTGATGGCTGGTCATCCGCAGCAGCAATGGCCTCAACTAGCTTTTGGGTACCCACTGCGCGACTATTAATGATTTCTTGTTTACGGCTGGTCGTCCAGCGATCGCCCACGAGGGGTTCTCCAGCCAGATTGACTACCCCATCCCAACCAGAGAGGGATTTTTGCCAATCCCCTGAAGCTTGAGGCTCATAACCTTGAATGTTGACATTCGAAAATTTTTGGGAGGGAAAAAGCTTAGCCGCTTTATCGGGACTCCTCACCAATGCTAAGACCTGATGGCCTTCTTCTTGCAACCGTTCAATAAGGCGTTGGCCTACAAATCCGGTTGCTCCTGTTACGACTACTTTCATGGGGATGCCAGCTGCTTGTTCCCTCTGATCATACAGAAGGCCAGCCCTGAGTTCACACAGAAGGCAAACCTCAAGTTTTCAACAATCGGCGCTCTGTTGCCGCGATTAATGTCCTAATCGGTTCTGCTCAATCCACTGCATAGCAACACCTAATGATTCGGCATTAAAGGTTTTACCAGAGCGGGGATCTGCCACACGCCACCATTCTTCCCCTTTAGGGGTGATTCGACGCTCTAAGCTGAGTTTCCTTCGTGAGATGAATGTCTGGGTTATGTGTTGCCAAAGCCGGATAGCGTTTGGCGGTCGATGAGGGGGAGGTGAAATATCACGCCAATGGTATTCCAGCTGGAACCGTTCATGGGTCAGGAGTTCAAGCAAATGCTGATCGTGGTTGGCTGCCGCAACATCCATACGATTTTGTAAACTTGCCATTATGTTGGCTTGTCGCTGGGCAAATGCCGACGATAAACCATTTTTCTTAGGGATTTCAGTATTCATGAGCTAAATCCATCACAAGCCGCTTCCTTATAGGCTAATCAGCTTTTTTGTATAGCCCAATACATTTAAATAAAAACTTAAATTAATTTACCTCTGCTTAATTTAACTAGCCGAAGAATTTTTACACCTGAACTCTATTGAGGTTAAAGATATAGAACGTTACGCTTTGGAGCAATCGTTGTTAATTATTGCTCTAAGGTAGATGACTATGTTAGATTGATTGACCCAAGGGCGATTAGCACAGGGGTAGCGCGCTTCCTTCACACGGAAGAGGTCACTGGTTCAAATCCAGTATCGCCCATTCCATCAATTTCACCTTTGGTATAGGTCTATATAAGTAAAACACTCCACACTAAATTGTGGAGTGTTTCTGTGTAGCCGAACTTATGGGCGTTAGGACTCATACCTTAGATAAGGAGCGATGACTACTGTTATTGTTACTGGGTAGGTAATCGTTGTAGTTATCTTGGTTGTAGTAATACAGCGTCCGAATAGGATAAGGAATAGTGATATCTGCTTTATCAAAGGCTTTCTTGATGGCGATTATCGCCTTTGTCTGGACTCGTCTTACCTTCGCTTGTTGGGGTTCCGTCCAATAGCGAACGATAAAGTCAATCGAACTATCCCCAAAGCCAACCAAGTCAATTTCCGGTGCAGGGTTAGAAAGCACCCCATCCAACTGCTCAATCGTGCCTTGCAAAAGACTGGCAGCATCTTCTAGAGGCGTATTGTAGTCAACCCCAACCCCTAGATCCGTTCGCCGACTGGGATAAGCCGTTTGCACCTGGACTGCACTGGTAAACACATTGGCATTGGGAATCAGAATCCGTTCTCCCTGATATGTACGAATCTGAGTGGTGCGGAAATTGATTTTCTCGACGGTTCCTTCAAAGCTATCGATGATGATTGGTCATTGATACTGAAGGGTTCTTGTAGCAGCAATAAAATACCTGCGAAAAAGGTTTTGATAATGTCTTGAAACGCAAAACCAATCGCGACGGAACCTAAACCCAGAGTGGCAATAATATCCCCTAAATCTAAGCCAGGAAACGCCAGTACCCCTGCAAAAACAACACCAATCACCCAGGTCATAACATAGGCCGTTTTCTCTAGGAGGATTTGAATTGAATGACTCCGAAAGGCTGTCTTGCCCGCTTTGCCCGCAATACGCTGCGCCAATTGCGCCATATATCGGGTTAGGAATAAAACAATGACAGCCGTTAACAGTGCTGGGAAAATTTTGACTGCACTTGCTAGCAGCTCATTTAAGCTTGACTCAATCGTCTTAAGAATATCGGACATTATCGTGATTGACTTCTACCTACAAATTCTGGGACACTGCTGACTTTCTCAGAAGCAACGGAGGATGGATCACTCAAATTCTTTACTGAAATTTCCCTAAAGCGGCTTCAAAGATTTTTGTAATTCTTGCCCAGCTTTCTCTAAACCGTTTTGGATCTCTTCCCAAGCGCTCTCGCTGGACCGGTGAAGTTTGGTGAGTTGAGCCTGCATGGCATCTCGCTTCACTAAAGCCTCTTCCATCATGGAATGGTATTCAACTTGAGCACTCGCAGCTACTTGATCGGCTCTGGCTTTCATCTCTGCGAGTTGAGCATCGTATTGATCCAGTTGTGCTTTGACTTTTCGATATAGGCTTGTCTGCTGTCGGTTGTCATGGGCATGGGAAACGCTCCTTATAGCAAAATCTTCAAATCCTTCTCCTCTGCACTTTGGCCATTCTCCAGATAATCTTGATGCAATGTCGAGTACAGAATGAATGTTGCAAGTGTGAAGGCTCATCCTTACCCTATCAACCCAAGCTGGGAAAGGGTTCTACCTTCAGGCATATATAGATCTACGCCTAGCGGTATAGATCTGTGTTGCAGGAGCCTTATTGGTTCGCCGGTCGCTAAATGACCGTAAGAGGGAGCTGAAGGGTGAAGGTACTTCCTTGACCGGGTTGAGATCGCACCGACAATTCCCCGCCATGGGCCTGGACCACTTGCTGGCATAAATGCAGTCCTAGGCCGTGACCAGCGCGATTATGCTGGGTCTGTTTAAACCGCTCAAAAATCTGAGCTTGGTCCGCTTCGGCAATCCCCACGCCGGTGTCTTGAATTTCAATGAGAAGGTGTTTCGGATCGGAGGTACTGGATACGGTTATAGAACCCGTGTCCGTAAACTTGATGGCATTGTTGATGAGGTTGGTGATCACCCGGCGTAGCTCCATGCGATCGCACCTCAGTTCCCGCACTTCGGTCTGCCAGTCGCAGGTTAACTTCAGTTGTTTTTCTAAGGCCAGGGGATTGAGTTCTGTGACCACCTCAGTGATCAGTTCCTGCATATCAACGGAGATAAAACTGAGTTTCTTTTCTCCCAGTTCATAGCAGTAGACCTCTAGCAAAGTGTTGAGCATCTGTAGCAGATTTTGGTTGCTGTTGCTAACGCCCGCTAGGGCTTCCTCTACTGCTGGAGCGATATCTCCAAATACCCCTTGGCGGACCAAATCCACCATGCGATCGCAAGCAATTAACGGCGTCCGTAAATCATGGGTGAGGCAAGAGATAAAGTTCTCCCGCTGATCGATGGACTGCTTGAGACGCAGAAGCGATCGCACCCGCGCTTGCAGTTCGTCTAGTTCCACAGGCTTACGGATAAAATCATCGGCCCCGGCATCCAAACCCTTGACCACACTGGATCGCTCATGGGCAGAAATCAACAGAATGGGAATGTAGGGCAATTGAGGGTCATTGCGAATGGTTTGGGTGACTTCGTAGCCACTCATCCCCGGCATCATCACATCCAAAATCACTAAATCCGGTTGGGCTTTCTGGATTTGTGCCAACGCCGCCGGGCCACTGTCTGCCAGCACAATCCGATAGCCAGCACTTTCCAGCATCATTTTGAGCAGCATCAAATTATCTGGCATATCATCGACAGCCAGAATATAGCGAGAAGGTTGTATAGGTGAGGCAGCTGGTGGCATGAGCTTGACTAACAGTACGTTTGCAAAAAGATCGGTCAGTCTTGTTGATGCCAGCAAGATGGCTCAGTTCTAAATCATAGGAGATTTTACCCTTCCATTGGAAACGGATTGAACCTGAATAGGCAAGTGAACAACAAATGTTGTTCACTTTTCCGGTTGACTCGTAACTGAGATGGTTCCTTGCATGGCCTTGACCAAGGAGTGGGTGATTGCCAGTCCCAACCCTGTGCCAGGATGGCTACGGGTCAGGGATTGATCTACCTGGCGAAAGGGTTCAAATATGGTTTCTAAATACTCTGGCGGAATCCCAATGCCAGTATCTTGAACCGACAGTTCAATCTGATCCCCATCGAGGGGGTTGGCACAGATAGTGACTCCCCCGGACTCTGTAAATTTGATGGCATTGGAAATGAGGTTGACTAAGATGCGACGCAGAAACTCTGGATCAGTCATCATCTGCAACGGGTTCAGAGGGTCTGGGAGGTGGGTCTCTAGGGTGAGATTTTTATCTAAGGCGAGGGGTTGCAGTTCTTGAACCGTTGCCAGCATAAGCGTTGACAGTTGAAAGTCCTGGGGATGAATCTCTAGACGATTCGCCTCAATCTTAGAGAAATCCAACACTTCATTGACCATGCCCAAGAGGTTACGGCTGTTGTCAAAAATCCGTTTGACCATATCCAATTGTTGCTCACTCAAGGGATCGGGATACTGGCGTAGGAGCAACTGGGAGAAACCCATAATGGCATTCATGGGGGTGCGTAGCTCGTGGGAGATGGTGGCGATAAACTCGGATTTAAGACGATAGGCTTTCATGAGTTCTTGGTTCTGAGTTTCAATCTGAGCCCGCCGTTCAGCTAGTTCGTCATTTTGCTGGCGCAGTTGATCGTTCGACTGTTTTAATCGCTGATTGGCAACGTGGGCCGCCTGTTCTGCCCGATGCAGGCGGATGGCACCCTGGACACTTCGGGCGAGGGTAGCTGGTGCAATCCGGGCTTTAGATAAATAGTCTGCTGCCCCCGCTTTCATCACCTCAACCGCTACCTGCTCATCTCCCTGTCCGGTGAGCACCACTAAGGGGGTATCAATCTCCAGGCGTCGGAGATGTTTAACCAGTTCTAAACCGTTCTGGTCCGGTAAAAAGTAATCAATTAGGATACAGTCAAACTGACTAGACTTCACAGCGGACTGGGCGGTTGCACCATCATTAGCTTCGATCAGATCAATATCTAAAGCGGTTTTGAGCAAAGCCCGACGAACTGCCATCCGATCGACTTCATCGTCATCAACGACTAGGATTTTTAAGGTTTCGTCCATCAGCCTAGAGCATTTCGCAAAGGGTCCAGTATTTGTTGAGGGTGGCCATTACTTCCGCAAACTTGGAAAAGGTCACGGGTTTAAGGATGTAACCCGCCACATTATGGTTGTATGCCTCGATGCGATCTCGATCTTCATCTGAGGTGGTCAACACCACCACAGGAGTCGATTTTAATGCTGGATCATTCCGAATCACTTCCAAAAATTCCAGCCCATTCATCTTGGGCATGTTGAGATCAAGCATAACTAGGCGTCGAGATGCTGGAACTGTTGGAGCTTCTCCCTCCCGTCCTCGCAACATAGACAAGGCTTCTAAGCCATTATTCGCAATATACAAGGGATTCGTGATCATCGCCTTCTTGAAGGCTCGCTGGACGTTCATCACGTCCACTTCATCATCCTCTACGAGTAAAATATTGATCGCTTTATCGGTCATCTCCCTTCAATCCAATTCACAACATAAACTCACCCTAAAAAAATACGTTATGGAGGCTCCACTAAACTATAGAATTTCAACTATGATTCACCTCTACAAAAAGACAGAGATGTCAATTCTCGTTTTGCCATCATTTCTGCTCATTCTTCAAGATTCTTTTTTAAGCAAAAGCTCATTTTGGCCAGGTAAAGAAGAAAGTCGAACCGTCACCCACCTGAGATTGCAGCGTAATCGTTCCACCCTGAGCTTCAACCAGTTTTTTGACGATAGACAGACCAATCCCCGTACTTTCAAAACTATCGCGAGCTTTTAGCGTTTGGAAAATATTGAATACTTTCTCGTGATATTGAGGATCAATCCCCGGCCCATCATCTGTCACTACGAATTGGTAGTAGCTACCTCGATCTTGGGCCATAATTTCGATCCGACCGTGATCTTGATCATGATGTTTGATGGCATTGCTAATCAGATTCGCAAAAACCTGTTGCAAGGGTAATTCCTGAGTCGCGAAACATGGCAATGTAGGATCAATCTGCACCACTATACTGTCAGGAACATCAATAGAGTGAACCACTTCAGTAACCAATTGCCGGACATCGACTACTTGACTGGCCTCCCGCAAGCGACCTGCTCGGGAATAGGATAACAGACCATTGATCAAATTTTCCATCCGCAGCACCCGACTGCGGAGCAAGGTCATATAATTACGAGTCTCTTCCGTCAATCGATCTTCTAGATCTTCTTCCACCCACTCAGATAGATTAGCAATGGCCCGCAGGGGAGCTTTCAGATCGTGGGAGGTCACATAGGAGAACTGGTCGAGTTCTTGATTGCGCTTTTCCAATTGGACAGTCGTCGCCCTCAATTCAGCATTTAACTGAATCAATTGATCTGCTTGGGATTTTAGATTCAGTTCTGATTGTTGAAGTTCGGTAATATCGTTTAGGGTACCGAAAGTACCCATCGTAAAACCATCCACATCAGGAGAGGGAACAACCCGAATCTCCAACCACCGTCGTTCCTGGGTTTTGGTTAAAATCTCAATTTTATAATTGAGAACGTTTTCTTCTCCTTGCATCAAACGGTTGAATAGGTCTTGCCACTTCTGGTGCTTAGTTTGGGAAGACACAAATCTTGTGATTGATTTTCCTAAACTTTCACCAATGGTATATCCCGTAATTTCAGTCCAGGCCGAGTTCAGGAATGTCCAACAGCCGTGGGTATCCGTTTGAAAGATGACTTCCTTCACACTATCCACAACGGTTCGATACCGTTGCTCACTCCGGCTTAACGCAGCTTCGGCCCGTTTTCTGGCCGTAATATTCTCAAAGGCGACCCCAACACAGTGATCGGGGAGGGGAAAAGCCTTGAGGGAGAAAATTCTGGTTTCGCCGTTTGGCAGGGTAAAGGCTGTATGAGCTAAATTTCGAGATTGCTGAGCCTTAATCACTTGTAGAAGGGATAGGGGGACATTGGGATTATGCTCAACAAACTGAGGAAAAAGGGCTCCCATCCGATCGCCCGTTTTGCTCTGTAGGTCCATTTCTAGCAGATCTTCAGCGGCTGGGTTGGCAGCCACAAGCTGCAACGCCTCGATTGATTCTAAATCTGGCGCGCTCCAAACCAAAAAACCAAGCTGGATATGATTAATGATCTGTTCATACAGTTCAATGGCCGCTTTGGCGGCTTCAGCCTGTTGACGAGCGGCCTGCTCTTGGACGAGTAACAGTTCTTTCTGGTGATTCGCCGCTGCTAGCTGAGCGGTACGAGCCTTTACTCGGGATTCCAAATCTCGGTTGAGCCTTGCCAGTTCTTGTTCCGCCTGTTTCTGAAGGGTGATGTCTTGATGGGACCCAATCATGCGCAGGGGCTTACCCTCGTCACTCCATTGTGTCTGACCTCGGGCCAGAATCCACTTATAGCTGCCATCCTTACACCGCATCCGATATTCGGCTCGGTAGTGAGATCCGTTGTTCTGTAGGTGGGATTCAAGGGCAGCAGCAATATCTTCCCGATCACTGGGATGAACCAACCGTCGCCATCCTTCAAAACTATTCTCAACTTCATGGTCGTCAAAGCCTAGGGCCTGTTTAAGTCGGGGAGACATAAAGGCTTTATTGGTGACAATATCCCAATCAAAGAGGCCATCTCCAGTCCCTTGGAGGGCTAGTTGCCAGCGGTCCTCGCTGGCGCGTAGCTCGATCTCAGCCTGTTTCCACTGTGTGATATCCTGCATGGCTACCACCGCGCCCAGTTTTTGACCATCTTGAGCGTAAATTGGATCACCACTGGCCAAAATTGTCCGGGCGGGGCCTTGCTTAGACTTGATCACCATCTCAGCATTTTGGACGGACTCTCCTTGCAAGGCTCGGTATAAGGGAATGTGATCCTGAGGGAGGGGGGTTTTACCATCCGCTTCATACAAATCGTAGAAGTCAGCCCACTGCTCTGGGGGAACTGCATGCAGGGGAAGTCCATGGAGTTCTTGAGTCGCCCGGTTAAAGAGGGTCAATATCCCTTGGGCATCACAAGCAACGATGCCATTGGACAGGTTATCTAAAACAGCCTGCAAGAATTTTTGACTATAGTCCAACTCAGATCGCAAGGGAATAGCGGTGTTAGCTATTTGTAAAGTTCCCATCCAACTGCTCTGCTGATTCTGATCGTCCCAACGCGGCTCACCTTGAACGATGACAGAGTGTAGGTTGCCATCAATTAAGTAGAGATTAAGCAGCATCTCAAACGCTTGCTGTTTATGAAAAGCCACTTGCCATTGATGACGACTGGATTCACGATCCGCTTCAGCTATCGAATCCCAAAAAGTCTCTCCTAGACTATCTGCGGGGAACCGCCCCGTTAGCCCTTGCCATCGGGTACTGAGCCAATTGACGTGACCTTGCTGGTCAGCTTCCCACACCACAACGGGTAGAGCATTAGATTCTTGCTGACTATCATAGGTAGGCGAAGGCAGGGGAAGAGAGGGAAGAAATCGAGAATTGGAGGTCATATTATCAACAAGGCACTGATCTAAATTCTCCACTAAATGCTCTCAATCCATCACCCCGTACAGAATAATTCTTTATGCTCAGAATATCCTCTGATACTCTGGACCCTCTCATGCAAACGCAGTTATTGGTGAGGACGTAATCGAATCGCTATGGCAGTAATGTTGTCATGACCATTTTTCTGGTTGGCCAATGCCATTAGTTGATCCATCCCAGTCGCAAGATCGGTACGAAAATCCAACATTCCCATTAGATGACTATTGGCATGGTTTTCCAATAAATCGTGATCGCTGAGGCCATCAGAGCAGAGGAGAAAGACCGTATCTTCTTCTACCGCTAAGGTTTGAGACTGAGGGCGGAGCGATTCTCCAGACCAAGGTCCTAAGGCTTTGGTCAGTTGTGGCCCAAAGGCTTGCGCTTCTTCTGGGGAATAGCCTTGCTGCAAAGCCCGCTGATAGGCATTGTGATCGGTGGTTAATTGCTGCAAACCATATTGCCGTGTCAACCGATACAGGCGACTGTCACCAACATGGACATATCTAATGTGGGTATTATTTACCATCACCACAACGGCCGTGGTCCCCATGCGGCCCGAGCCAGCACGCTGCTCTCTCTGGTTGCGTTCATAGACTGCTTTATTGGCCGTATTAATAGCCAGTTCTAAGCCAATTTCAGTAGGTAAATGGCGTTGCCAGCGGCTATTCAGATAACTCCGTAGGGTTTTAGTCGCCAGTTCACTTGCCACTTCTCCTCTAGCCATGCCTCCCATGCCATCACAAAGGATATAGAGACCTCGATAGCCACCATCAGGAAGATCAGGAGTGCAAAAGTGCTGCTGATCTATCGAAAAGTAATCTTCATTATGGGTGCGATCACGCCCTACATCAGTCCGTCCAACAGACTCTAAGCTTAACAAGGACTGGGATGGGGATAAGAGCTGAGTAGGTCGTTCTGACAACTTTTTGAGGGCCTCCTGGTAAGTAATTCCACCCGTTTTAGGGTCATATGTCTGAGGATCGGTCAAGAGCTGATGGTTATATTTCATGAGTTAAGGCAAAATCTGACAGTTCCATTAAATTGGATTTGACGGAGAATCTCCTCTACCTCTAGCCGTAACTTATAGTTCTGTCCATCCTCCCTAAGGTAGAGATCTTGAACCATTAATGACTTAAATTTTTATCCATTTCTATCTTTGGAGAGGGGCATAATCCTATCTTTTAGAAGAAGTATGACGCTCCTGAATTTTCTAAGGTGGAAAATAGTAATGACACGATCTATTTATGCCTTTGAGATTTGTACCAACCTTATGTTTAGTAATTGTCTGTAATAGCGTTCTACCTGGAATAGCAACGGCAACACCTGAAGAGCCGGGCCGCAGCTTTGAACGCCCCACCACCGTTCGTCAGCCTTTACCTGACACGCTACAAACGGCTCAGGACTGGCAAACGGTGGGAAGGAATGCTTTGATTGTCGAGGATTATATCAATAGCCTCCAAGCCTTCAATAAAGCGGTGGATCTCTCCGCTGGACAAAACCCACAAATTCTGGAGCAGCGAGGTTGGGTTCATTATTTGCAGAAACGATACGAACGCGCGATCGCAGATTTAAACCAAGCGGCAGCCCTTTACCAAGCGCAATCCCAGACCGCCAACTATCGCAA
Organism: Acaryochloris sp. CCMEE 5410; assembly: GCF_000238775.2. Classification (NCBI taxonomy): domain Bacteria; kingdom Bacillati; phylum Cyanobacteriota; class Cyanophyceae; order Acaryochloridales; family Acaryochloridaceae; genus Acaryochloris; species Acaryochloris sp. CCMEE 5410. The sequence continues at coordinate 1,152,363 of NZ_AFEJ02000001.1, forward strand.
CGTTCGTCGCATGCGGCTGTTTATTGAAACCCAAGCCGACGAACTCAATCTTTCCAGCTAAACGACACTATGGATACTCCAACTAAAGCGAATTGGCTAGCAACCACTTTCAGACTCGACGGCTCCGTTGCGGGCATTATCCTGCCTCGAATTTTAGCCTTTACCGGGTTTACCTTGGCCATCTGTGGTCTTGACTATTTTGACTACCCCACCTACCTCCAAGAAATCGGTGACTTAACCACCAATGTGGTCTACAACCTGGTCTTGGGCTTACTGCTCGTATTTCGTACCAACACGGCCTACGATCGCTTTTGGGATGGCCGCAAAGCCTGGGGAACACTGGTCGTTAACAGCCGCAACTTTGCTCGTCAGGTTGCCTTACTGTGGCCTTCCACCAAAGCCACCCCCTCTATGGATAGAGACACCCTACTCAATCTACTGGTCGCCTTTGCCCTAGCCACAAAACTGCACCTGCGATCAGAACCCATCGGTGACACCCTGCAAGACCTGATTACACCTGAGCAAGCCGAAATTTTGGCAGACGCCCAGCATCCTCCCTTACAAATTACGTTTTGGATTGGGATGCACCTGCAACAGGCTCTGCAACAAGGCCATATCGACAGCAACCAAGCCTCTAATCTTGACCAAGCTCTGGGCCAAATGATTGAAGGGTTGAGTAGCTGTGAACGTATTCGTTCCACTCCCCTTCCCATTGCCTATCGAATTTATTTGAAACGGTTGATTCTGATTTACTGTGTGGGCTTACCCTTCCGCTGGGTGCCTGAAATTCATGGATGGGCATTGCCCATGGTGGCAGTGGTGAGCTTTATCCTGCTGGGCCTGGAAGAAGTAGGACGAGAATTAGATAACCCCTTTGGTCAAGGTGCTAATGATTTACCCATTGATGACATTTGCCAAACGATTGCCGACAATGTTGATCAAGCCAAAGCAATCAGTGCCACGATCGGTATATCTTCATTGAAGTCAAACGAACATCCCAGTCCGACCTACCATTAACGGTCTCCTAGTCCGTTGTCTGCTCCTCTCAATCTTCCGTTAAAAAAGGCGAATCCATGACTAAAATTCAGGTTGTTGTTATCGAAGACCATGATCTCAGCCGTGTGGGCCTAACCGCCGCGCTCCAGCACAGTGGGACCGTGGACGTTCTCGGATCAGCGGCCAATGGTCGCCAAGGTCTGGAGATGATTCAGCAATATAAGCCCGATGTTGCCATTTTGGATATTGGCTTGCCAGATATTGATGGCATTGAAGTAACCCTACAGCTCAAACAAGTCCAGGAAGCGGATGAGACCTTGCACACCAAGGTGCTGATGCTGACAGCCAATACCAGTGAAGATGCTGTACTGGCGGCCTTTGCCGCTGGCGCAGATTCCTACAGCCTCAAGGAAGTCAGTGTCGAGGATTTACTCAGCGCCATTCAGCTGACCCATGAAGGTAATGCGTGGATTGATCCCAACATTGCTCGGATAGTCTTGCAGCAAGCTAAAGCGTCAAAAGAGACTCCCCAAGACGCTGAAGCTGACACCACAGTGATTAAATCCACCGATCCGGAATACCAAGCCATCTTAGAAACAGAACCATTAACAGATCGCGAATTAGAAGTTTTAGAACTGATTGTGGCAGGATGCAGCAACGCCGTTATCGCAGACAAGCTATATATTTCCGTCGGCACCGTCAAAACTCACGTTCGCAGTATTTTGAACAAACTATGCGCCGATGACCGCACCCAAGCTGCCGTCAGAGCCCTCCGGTCAGGCTTAGTCACTTAATAAGTTTCCAGGGAGACTGAATCGAACATTGCAACACTATGGGACAAGCCGAGCAAACCTCTAAAGCCAAAAACCCCGCCAAGGGAAAATCCATCCTACATTTTTGGACGAACCTATCCCTGACGCGCCAAGGAACCGTTATTTTAGCCATCCCTTTAACCTGTCTACTGATCACGATGTCGGCCTGGGTCGGCACGCGCAAGAATGAAAATTTTACCCATCGGCAAATCGTCCATACCCAGAAGGTCCTGCGTACCAGCGATCAACTCTTAAACGCTTTGATCAATGCAGAAACAGGCATTCGCGGCTATGGACTTACCGAGGATCCTAAATTTTTGGCTCCTTATCGAGAAGCATTACCCGAAATTGAGCCAACGCTAAGGGCATTATCTCAACAGGTTCAAGAAAACCCAGAACAAAGCCAACAGATTACCGAGCTAAAACTTTTAATCCAGCAAGAACTGGATATTCTGACTAAAACCCTGAAACAAATTGAAAACGATTTCCGATTTGCCCCCCAGGCCCCTCGCCTCGGGGCTTTAGTGGAGCAAGGGAAAGCCCGAATGGATGCGGTCCGGCAATCTCTGCAAGACTTTAAAGATACTGAGCAGGAAATATTGGTAAAACGTCGCACCCGTCTTAGCCAAGCTAGGTTTGTCAATGATGCCCTATTGGGGGTGTCTGGTGTAATTAGCCTGCTGGGGTTTGCCGCCGCATTGTCTTTGTATCGGCAAACGGAAAAGCAAATGCTGCGCCGAGGGGATGAATTAGCTGCCACGAACCGTATTTTGGCAACGGCAAATCTCACCTTAGCCGATCGCAATAAGGAGCTAGACCAGTTTACCTATGTGGTTTCCCATGACCTGAAAGCCCCTTTGCGAGCGATTGCCAATCTTTCTGAGTGGATTGAAGAAGATCTCGACGAAAAACTAGACGAAGAAAATCGCTACCAGATGAACTTGCTGCGAAAACGGGTTCATCGTATGGAGGCATTGATTAATGGGCTGCTGCAATTTTCTCGGGTAGGACGCCGCCAATCCACAATAGAAACCGTTAGGGTCGGCGACCTACTGGCCGACATCATCGATTCGTTGGCTCCCCCTGCCGAATTTAAGGTTGAGATTGTGGGGCCAATGCCCACTCTACAAACGGATACCCTCCAATTACAGCAAGTCTTTAGTAATCTGCTGAGCAATGCGATTAAACATCATCACCAATCTGAGGGGCATATTCGTGTTTCAGGTAATACGCAGCTCGATTTCTATGAGTTTGTGGTGAGCGATGACGGTCCCGGTATCGCTGCAGATTATTACGACAAGATCTTCCAAATCTTTCAGGTTTTAGATAGTCGAGACGCCACAGAAAATACAGGAATTGGCCTATCGATTGTCAAAAAGATCATCGAATCTAAAGGGGGAAGTATCCAGGTCGAATCTGAGATCAATCATGGTACAACGTTCAGGTTCACTTGGCCTCAAGAAGAGTAATTTATATCAAGGAATAAATATTCCCTACCAGAAACTTCAAAACCATACTTTAATTACCTAAAATCCCAAAACACCGATTATTTGAATCAGATTTTTGGACCAACCAAAATTAGTCATATCATCTTTTTATTTCTATCTTATTGCGCGCCATCCTATTCTTGGATGGCGCGCAATATACTATTTTATCTTCTAGTAGACTGAGAAGATTCACGAAAACTTCGGCTTTGAATTTTATCAAGGGTGGGTTTCTCGCGGAAGAAAACAGCAAAAAAGAATAAGCCGATAATACAGGCTAAGATAAAAACGTAGGCTATGACGTCCATTAAGAATTCTCAAAAAACTGCGTTTTTGCTCAATAAATATCGAGCAACTAGATAAATAATATAAGCAAGAAAGGTTGTCACAGAACTACCTTTAGACAGAGATTTTGGCCTCATCTAATTCATCTAATCTTTCTTGAGAAGGTGGATCTATTATGCATAGCACCTGCAATCACTTAGAGATATCAACTGTATTTTCAACCAAGAATATCAACATCAATAGTTCCCGTAGAAATGCTAGCTATACCTGAGGGCAGGTGAAGTTTTCATAGCTTTCTCTCTCAAGGTAGATTCAATTCAACACTATTTCACAGATGATAACTACAGATTAATTCGCGGAATTAAAATTTCAATATTTCGCAACCAGAAAGGATACATATATGAGTAACCAAGATATTCAAAAAAGCCAGCCGACCTTTGGGAAATGGTCTATCGCCCTGGGGGCTCTGCTTGTTGTACTAGGCTTTGTCGCCATTGCCATGCCCTTCGTCAGCACGTTAGCCACTGAACTCGTAATTGCAGGCGTCTTTTTTAGCAGCGGTATTATTCAATTGATTTATGCCTATCAATCTCGCGCTAATGTAAAAAGCTTAGCCTTTAAGATTCTCTTAGGTGCAGGCTACATTGGCTCTAGTGTATTGCTGCTGTTCTATCCTCTTCAAGGGGTCCTGAGCCTAACCCTTGCTGTGGGTACTTTCATTCTTGTAGAAGGTATTGTGCAAGCCATAATGGCTATTCGTATGCGAGAGGATGAGTCTAGCTGGTATTGGACCCTAGGGAGTGGTGTATTTGCCGTTGTATTTGGTCTTTCGATTATGTTGGGCTGGCCTGCTGACTCTGCCTGGATTTTAGGTCTTCTGATTGGCTTAAATCTAATCTCTGATGGATGGCCAATGGTAGTCTTTGGCTTGACAGATACCGATCTGTTTGGCTCCGGTCCCCAGCAACCCCAAGCCAGTTAGGATAAGGTTGATGTCATGCATCAGTTAGACCTTTCTCTATTGTCTGCCACCAGCCATTAAGGTTGGTGGCAGCTGACTATCGCACTGGAAAATCCTACTGAATCACCTTTAAACTTCCAAAGGCTACAATTAGCCGGACACATCCACAACCATTTCTTCTCCCTGAATCACCAAAACGGAACAAGGGGCATGGTGAACGACGTGATTGCTGACACTTCCCAATATGAGTTCTGTGATGCCAGTGCGGCCATGTCGCCCCACAACGATTAAGTCAGCTTGCCAATCCCGAGCGCGATCGCAAACTTGATACCCTGGATTTCCCAGCTCCGCTTCAAAGGTTGCCTGAACCCCCTGTTGTTTAGCCGCTTGGCAAAAGTCTTGTAACCATTGTTTTGCTTCTGCAAGTTGCACCTCCCATGCTTGCTGAGCCATCTGCAGATCCACCACAGATGGAGAGAGGTAACCGGTATCGAGAGGATTTCCCGATGAGGGACTGATATCCGCTTCAATCGCATGCAGAAGCAATAATTCAGCTTGGTGGAGTTGCGCCGTTTCCAAGGCCTGCTCATACACAATCGATCGCAAGGATGAAGCATCTACTGCTGCCAGAATGCGACTGTATCCCATCAGGATTCCTCCCTTATAGCAATACCAACAGTCTACGAAGTTTTTTGGAGGCAATCGATAAAATTCAGCAGTCTAAGGTTGAAGCGCAGTTTTCCCAACTGAATGCAGCCAAACTGCAAGCTTGCCCCCTAGAACCTGAGTCATGCGTAAGGGAAAGTCTTCCATCGAGATCAATGTATAGCGAGTGATTGACCACATCAGGTCTGGCAATCCTAGTGAGGGCTTTGGATTGGATAAGGGCTGGGCGACTACCCCACAGGAGAACCGAACGATTCAGGGCGGTTACTACGGAAAAGCATAAATTTACACTTCGTTACAATTCTAATAAGGAGCAATTCCTACCGTTAACCTTTCGAGGAGGGTTGCTCATCCATCGATTAGGAGTCTTTTCATGAACGGTAACTTTAGGTTAGGCAGCCTCTTTGGCATCCCTTTTTATCTCAATGCATCATGGTTTCTGGTGTTGCTATTTTTTTCTTGGACCTATGGCAATGGCCTCGCCGCACAGTTTCCAAATCTAATGGGAATTGCACCTTGGCTCCTGGGCCTTGGCACGGCGATTTTGCTGTTTAGTTCAGTACTTGCCCATGAACTCGGTCATAGCTTAGTGGCGATGCAGCAAGGGATTGAGGTGAAGTCCATCACGCTGTTTCTATTTGGTGGCCTTGCCAGTCTGGAAGAGGAATCAAAAACGCCCTTTGGAGCGTTTGCCATTGCGATCGCAGGTCCTGCTGTTAGCGTTCTCCTGTGGGCGCTCCTCTCCTACGGAAGCATGAGTCTATCGAGCGGTCCAATTGCTGCCATCGTTGGGTTCCTCGCCACAATTAACCTATTTTTAGCCTTGTTCAATATGATTCCAGGGCTACCGTTAGATGGTGGTAATGTCCTCAAAGCAGCCGTCTGGAAAATTACGGGCAATCGCTATCGAGGTATCAGAATCGCAGCCCGTGCTGGCCAGGTTGTGGGTGGGGTTGCGATCGCATCCGGTATCCTGTCCCTTAGTGTCTGGAATGCATTGATTGGCTGGTTCTTATACCAAAATGCAGGCCGAGCCATCCAATCTTCCCAACTTCAGGAAGAGCTGAGCCGATACACTGCAGCAGATGTAGTGACCGAAGGTGAATTTGTGATTGGCCTTCATGATTCCCTCCGCCAGCTTGCCAATCAGGCGATTCCTTATCAGGGTAAAGTGTCTAGATTTCTGGTTGTGGATGAGCAAGGGCAGCTCGTCGGGTCCGTCAACTTAGAGGATCTAAATTCTGTGGCTACGATGCAATGGCCCCAAGTGTCCGTCAAAGAACTCTTGCAGAAAACCGTATTGCCTCCGGTGGTGCAGTCCACCCAATCACTCCTCGATATTGTGGCATTGCTTGACAGAGAAAAGCTTCAGACCCTAGCAGTCGTTAAAGAAAGTGGTGCCCTCGTCGGTTTACTCGAAAAAGCAGCCATCCGCCGTCTTCTTCAGCAAAGGGTAGCAACCGCGTAAGGGGAATTTGTCTCCATCACTATTTATCCGGTGCGAACCCCCAAGGTGTAAGCCTTCGTTATTCATATAGCCCAGCTAAAAAACCCCAGGCAGGTCATTACAAAAGATCTACCTGGGGATTTGTTTGAGCGAGTCATTGGAGCTTGACAGTCTAATCAAGCAGTTTCTAACTTTGATCGGGAATCTTCCACATTCCCTATGCACAAGGGCGACAGGCGATACGCCAAATATCAAAATAGGTTCCCGTCGTTTCACAAGAACAAGAGGACGCTGAATAAGCGAGGATGGTAATGAGGATAGAGACTAAAAGAAGCCAAAAAACGACGATACTCACCACTGTAAAAACAGAAGAGTAACTATTATCACCGCTATAAATGATAGAAAAGTTCGATTGTTGATTATTCATGATTAAAGTTATGAGTTATGGATAGAAAATAAATTTTGATGTAATCAATTCAGATCTTGGTAATGGAAAAACGTTTTAAGCCAAAGGCATCGGACTCTTTTGCACTAGAATCCAATCCAGATAGCGTAAGGTGAAGCCATTGGGTGGAGAAATATCAACCACCCGGGCGGAATGCAGATGATCGCCATGACGCAATTGAGCTAATACATCTTGTCCCGCAACCACATAGCCAAAAACGGCATATTGGCCATCCAGCAAATTTAGTCCTGCAGAGGTCAATTCAGGCTCAAATAAGTGAAAGAAAAATTCAGAGGAACCCCCATTAGGGTCGCCAGCAGGATGGCCCATGGCGACGGTCCCATAGGCAGAAAAGGGAAGAACAGGATCAGACAAGCCTAACTCTTCTAAAGTGGCTCCGTACACCGGTTCAGAATCTCCCTTGACCCTAACCTCCAAAGGAATAGAACGATATTGGCTGGTCTCTGGATCCACAAATCCTGCTTGGGCTCCCCCTGGATTCCCTGTTTGCACCACATAGGCCCCATCTTCTCGGGTAAATGTTAGATCGTCATAGAACTCTCGCTGAACGAGATCCAGAAAGTTACCAGCAGTAATAGGCGCGTTATAGCCATCCACCATCATGGTGATTGGCCCCTTACTGGTGTCAAGGACCACAACTGCTCGTCCCTTCAGCTGAGGCAGCGTTTGGTAGTCATTCGGTATGTTGACAGGAATTTGTGGCTCCATAGACGCTGCCAGCAAATCCACTGAATTCCAGGCTTGGGTGCGTCTTGCCACAAATTTTTCTTTGTTTTGCTGGTCAGACAGGATCTTGAGATCCGCGAGAGCTGCATTAATTTGATTCATGCGGACCAAAGCCTGGGGCCGAAAGGAAGGTGGAATGGCAGCAAGAAGATCGGATGCGTCTTTATTAAAGGTTTGAATGATCTGTGTGACCTTATTCCCAATTTCAAACCATTGTTTGGGTTGTAATCGCGCAGCTGGATCCTCAAGTTGAGGAGGCATCTCTTCCAAGTATTGATGAAGAGTTTGAATGGCTTCGTTATCCACGGGCAATGCCAGCCTCAAAATACTCATGGGATTAACGGCATCCCCAACCGGTAAAGCAGCCCAACATACTTTGGACGTAGGGTTCAGCCAGCCTACAGAAATAACGTTCCAGATAAAAATAATGCCGATTAAAAGTCTTATCAATCGCTGGTAAATAACTCGCCAGCCTTGCCTAGAACATACTTGCATGGTGGATTGCCTCCAATATTGGAAACAAGCGGGCAATAATGGTTTACCCGTGATCAACCGTCATAAGAGTGACTTTCATGATGGAATGCACGGATGGAATTCCCCCATATCCCACCCGTGCCTTGGTGATTATGAGCGACGAACAGGATAATAAGCCCCTGGGTTATAGCGATCTTGCCCCCCAACTAAGGCTGGATCTGGGTCTGTAATCGTAAAGTCACCCAGATGCTGTTGCAGCATTTTCTTTTGAACATCCGTTAAGCCATCAATATTTAGGACTTCTTCGACATTACTGTAGGGAGCGTTCTGAACCACTTTACCGGCGATGGTAGGGTATAGCCCCTTATATTGGCTAAATGCAATAACATTGGTGTTATTTAAGTCAATTTTTTGACCAAAATCTGTTTCTAGCTTGGCATCTACAGGATTTCGGTACGTCGTAGCTAAATTAATATCCAGTGCATTGGCAGGTTGCAACCACCCCGTCAAACCCAAGCAGCTGGCTAAAACTAAAGTCAATACAGCAAAACGGCGCATGAATAGTCGCATAAGAATGAATTCCTTCCTAATAAACAGATGTAAACGAGCGAGCAAAACTGAACAACTCAAAATCTAGATATTCGGAAACAAGAACATTTAAACTATCTTGTTACTAAATAAGTTCAGTAGAAGGTTGGCAGCGCTTTTTTGAAGCAAGAGTTTGACTTACTTCTAGTGATTCCAGACGGATTTCTTTCGATATTAAAGAATCGAAAAAATCGTCAAGTTACGAAGAGGGGATGCTGCATTTATATGCAGTATCCCCGAGCGCTTACTTAAGGAAAGTAAAATATGTCCAGCACTAACTGATTGCTATATAAGGTAATCTTATTTAGCAATGGCAGGCAGAAATCCTATTAGTAGTGATGATTGACCAAGACTAAAAGGGTTAAGTCTCAGGAATCATGCCAAAATAGCCATTAAAGCTAAATTCAGCAGAATCGATAATTGAGAAATATCGCCATCTATAAGGATAGAAATAAACACTAGCTAGTGCAGCCTATTCCCAAGAAGATAGAGCGCATTACCCCAGTCATAAGCAAGGTTGTACTATAGTTGTTTTCTCTTAAGTGCTGTAAAAAAAGGGGATCTATAAACTTTTTAAGAATAGTACCAAAACCATGGCTATTATTTTTCATAAATTATCAAAAGTAAAAACTATAAATAGTTTTCGCTCATATAAAAATTTACATAATAAGCATAGCAGACTGACTGCCAGATATTGGTTAGAGGTCACTTCCATTCTGGAAAGCTTAATATATTCTAACTAGGCATTATTATAGAGAACTCAATACCTCTGATAAACCTCAATATTAGTGCTATCAGCTAATCCTTTCAGAATGTGATTGGAAGCTAAGAAAATCTCGATATTCCTCCCATAATGATCAAAACTCAAGGATTCTATGCTCCAATCAAATATCTATCGCATCTAGGACATGGGTTTGCCATTGATGCTGAAATCGCTCAGCCACTAAGGGCTGGAGAATAATTTTTGGCGGTGTTCCAGCTTTGATATCGATACGTAAGCCAGAATAGGACCGATGCTTCTGGGAGCCTTGCCCGGAGCGACCGATATAAAGATGTGATCGGGCCACGATACGCTCAGTTTCCCCTTCTTGCTTTTCCGTTAACTCCGGTCCTTCAAGCCGCTGACGCCGGAGACTGAAACCACTACCACCGCAAATCACCCAATTAAGATTGGCATCGGCATGCCCTGTATCTCCTGTCTTCAAATACTCCAAACAGTGAGCATGTCCATTGATAACTAAATCTACGATGGATCGACCTTGGCTTATGTCACCCACCTCACCTTGAACGCCATTGAGAACCCAACGTAGATTTTGCCGAACGACTAAAGTTTGGCCCTGATACCACTTGGTTGCTTCTGTCACATAGGGCGGATAGTGGAGAAATAAGATTCGCCCCCGAGCATCAGGATCTCGCCAGGATTGGATGAGCTGTTGCTTCAGCCAGGTGAGTTGTTCTATATCAACAACTGCCTCTGTCTCGTGGGCTAACTGTTTATCAATATCCAGAATTTGCTCTTCAATTTGTTCGACCTGGCGATAAGCATCCTCAATCTCTAAATCGGCGGTTTCCACTGCTGCTCTTAAGGCTTCTGTCTTCTGCTCCATCAGGGATTGGCGAGTTTTAAGCAGGTGTTGCCTGAGGCGCTGTCCAGTTTCTGTATCGGGCAGAGCTTGGGGAGCATTAAACGTATTGGAATCCAGAGCAAAAAAATCAATCCCGCCGTGGCGAAACTGATAGTAGCGGTTTGGAAGCCGAGTAAATTGGCCCGGTTGGTATCGTAGACATCGCTCTAACGTTGAGCAAGAAGTGTAGTGGGTGTCTAGGTGTTGCCTAAGTTCTGAGTCACTTAAGCCCTGTAAGTAATCCAAAAAAGCTTTGGCATAGACCTCTCCTTTATGGGAACCGTGCCAGCCTACATCTAATATCAAATTGGCGTTGGAATAACTGACGCAAAGGCAACGTCACTTGCGACAACAGTCCCCATATCCAGGGCAAGTCGTAATAATCATGATTCCCAGGGACTGGAAAGAACGGAAATTGAAACACCATCTGGTCGTAGGCAATATCCCTGGGCTGATGTCCTCCCACAAGCCATTCGCGATAGGGATCGATAAAATTCTCGGAATACTGCTCATTGGAACCGACGAGATAAACCACATCTCCCGTATGTAGGGCAAAGCTACTTCCTTCTCCATGCTTTAATAGCAGCTCCATCACTCGTCGCTGGGGGCTATCCCCTCGGTATTGTCCAGTGCCACTGTCTCCGATTACTAGGAAGGAGAAATCTTGACTCTCTGATTCCCCATTTTCTAAGACCAATTTCGTTTGGCTGATATTTTGGCTCGCAATAAAAGGGTGTTGCCAGCACACCCTTTTATTCATTTCATTGATTTTGAGGGAGATGGATGGATCAGAAACAAACTGCATAGGTTAGTGTTGAACGCTTGCATGCAGATCCAATCCTGACCGCGATCCACTGGCATCAACACGTTCCCCTTCAATAAAGGATCGCAGCATCCAAGCCATCTCTTCATGCTCTTCCATTAAACCTGTCAAGAAATCTGCCGTTCCTTCATCATGGAATTGCTCAGAACAGTGATCGATATGCTCTCTCAAGTTACGAATCACCTGTTCGTGATCGTTTACCAAACGAGCCACCATATCCGTTGCGGTGGGCAAGTCACCTGGATGTTCGCTAATTGTTGAGTGATCCAGAAAGCCCTTTGCTGTGCCCAGCGGATATCCACCTAAGGATCGGATGCGCTCTGCACAAGCATCAACGTTGGAGGTCAGGGTTTCATATTGTTCTTCCCAAAGTTGATGGAGGGTCATAAATTGGGGACCCACGACATCCCAGTGATATTTTTTGGTTTTAATAACGAGTAAATATAAATCAGCCAAATCTTGATTTAAAAGTTGAATAACCCCTTGGCGTTGTTCAGTTGTTAAACCAATATTGTAAGGTTGCATAAATATTTCTTCCTTTATTGCATCTACACGTTAGTTAATCAGTTATGCTCTCAAAAATCTTCTCCCAAGAGGGTGAGATTTCATATCTGTTGATCTACCAAAAGGAATAGAGTCTCTCTTTGGTAATCCAAAGGTTGACCGCAGAGTAAACTTGCCAGAAAATACACAGACAGCTCAATTATTAGCGGGAATTCTAATAATTGAGCTGTCTGTAAAAATTGCTCTATTTATTAGCTGTTAGATTGGGATATCTAATAATCCTAAAAATCTATGAAACAAGAGCATTCAGGCTGAAATAGCATCTTATAGATTGTTTCTATAAAGCTAGTAGATGGTTATACAGGCCATGTCCAGTGATTAACTCAGCAATAATGGAGAGAGTAAATCCCATCATAGCGAGACGGCCACTCCAAGTTTCAGCAAACTGAGTAAAACCAAATTTTGCTTGTTGGCGTTCCATAATAACGATGCTCCTATGAATGTGTACGATGTAATCGTCGAAACCTTAAAAAATTCATAAAGGCTTCTTAGACGAGCAGTCTTAAGGTGCTCAGCTTCTCAAGACAATGTTTGAGTGGATCAAACCAGTAGGCGAAATGAGTAAAAACCAAATTTCAATTACACAGAACTTCAACTCTTCCATATAAAGAAGTTCTTAACTAGTGCTCGACCACACTGAATTAGATAGGTAAGCTAGAAACAATCTAGCTGTTTTTAGCCAACCAATCATGCCTGATAAATATATTGTGACGCTAACGCCTGAAGAACGCAGTGAGCTGATGCAACTCACCCGACGTGGAACCTTGTCAGCGCGAAAAATGAAACGAGCCCAGATTTTGATGTTGGCAGATAAGGGACACAAAGACGACACCATTACTCAAATGCTCAATGCAGGCATCTCTACCGTGCATCGTACTCGCCAGAAATTTGTGGAAGGTGGTGTGGAGTTCGCCCTCAATGAGCGTCCCAGGCCAGGGGGGCAAAAGAAGCTCGATAGCAAAGCAGAGGCCTTGCTCATTGCGACAGCTTGTAGCGACCCACCTACCGGTTGTTGCCGGTGGACCATGCAGCTATTGGCAGAACGGCTAGTTGAACTCAACGTCGTCGAAAGCCTATCGGATGAAACGGTGCGACGCACGCTCGAAAAAACAGCTTAAGCCGTGGCTAAAAGAGCAGTGGTGTTTTTCTACTGTAGGCGCAGACTTTGTTTGGCGGATGGAGAACGTTCTAGATTTGTATGCCCAACCCTACCATCCTGAGGAGCCTGTTGTTTGTTTTGATGAACGGCCTTGCCAACTGATTGGCGAAACCCGGGTGCCCCGTCCACCAAAGCCCGGTCGTCCCCAACGCTACGACCATGAATATGAGCGCAAGGGCACTTGTAATATATTTGGCTTTTTCAACCGCTTAAAAGTTGGCGACATTTGAAGGTGACTGAGCATCGAAAAAGTGAGGACTTTGGGGTGTGCATGCAGTATCTAGTAGATGGTCTGTTTCCTGATGCTCAACAAGTGCACGTTGTCTTAGACAATCTCAACACCCATACTCCCGCTGCACTCTACAAAACCTTCAAACCTGATGAAGCTTGAGGATTCTCAGTCGCATCCAGTTTCACTACACTCCAAAACATGGCAGTTGGCTCAATATGGTTGAGTTTGAGTTTTCGGCTCTTTCTAGGCAGTGCTTAAATCGACGAATTCCTGATATTGAAAAACTCCGGCATGAGGTCACTGCATGGGAACAAAGGCGTAACCGAGATAAAACGACGGTTAATTGGTTATTTACAGTGGATGATGCACGAACTAAACTCAGCCGACTCTATCCCCAAACTACCCTGTCATAATCACTGTGGTGAAGCACTAGCTTGTCCAAAGGTGACAGAATTACGCAGAGCTGATCTGTATTTTCGTCACTTTGTCCCTTTTCAGGATGCACTCATAAATGACGGTTAATGGGTCTAAGTCTTTTAATGTATCGACTCAAATTATCCTAACAGGATATGGGCAATTCCTTTGCCCGTTAAAAGCTCCGTGAGAACTAATAAGTCAAAACCAATCATCGCGATTCGCCCACTGAACTTTTCGGCAAAGGGGGTAAATCCTAGTTTTGATTCCGCTGCATAAGGTTCAGGCTCAACGGCAAAATTGTTAGTTAAACCGGCATCATCTTTGACATAACCTTGTTCTCTGTCTTCAGATGTCAGTTCATCGTTTAGTACAGAAGATAAGTTCTCGGTACTCATAAATTAAACTCCGTAATTTTTCTTGCGTTTGATGTCCTCAGTATCTAGTAAATCAACCTTATCGAACATCAACCTTAAGACATAAAACGGATGTGAACCCTTATATCTAGAGGATTACCATTTGCACTGATCAATAGCCAAAAGCTTCAAGAATACCCTTTTGTCTGAGTGCTCAAATTATCTCTACTTTAGAAATATAAAGTTCCATCAGTTCTCATGATATCTAGTGCTGTCCTTTACCCACAGTAGATAGGCAAAGATAGCTGCCAGCTCTATCTTCCGAGAGATAAATTTTTACTTGACTTAGATCCTAGGGGAGATTCAGTTGCTCAATTTCTCAAGGTAAATATGAGTATAAATCTACTCAAGATTTTGCATGACCTAAACGATTAAGGAGGAAAATATGCGTCCTAATTTTATTCGTATTTGCCGCCGTATTACCTATACATTGGCATTGTCTTTTTCGATCTTGATCAGCAGTCTAGGGGCACTTCCTATGGATGCGATCGCAGCATCGCATCAGCCTCAACTGATGGCTTTGTTTGGCTCCAGTCGGGCCGAACAATTAGATAATATGGCCAAAACAGATATCGATAAGACCTTCGGCAGCGGCACCAGCACCAAAGCAGAAGGTGCCGTTAAAGAAGCTCAAGGCAAAGCACAACAAGATATTCAGGCCACTCAAAGCGCGCTCAAGCAAGTCCCAGGGAAAGCCAAACAGGATATGGGACGAACTCAAAACGCCATTGGCAATCTGAAACAAAATATTGAATCTGCGGCGGAAGATGCCCAAGATGCAGAGAAGGAATTGTTTGACTAACCATCGCGTTGGGGCTGACGTCTGATTGGCCCATTTCGATTGGTCTAATTCAAGTACAGACAGGTTATTGCCCTCATGATCAGAACACTCTTTACGCAAACCGCCAGAGACATTGTCGTTGCCTTTACCTGCGGTCTGCTTTTACTTTTCTATGGATTACCTAGTGCTTTCGGCAGCTAGAAGCTACTCTCCGCCACGATCAATAGAGGCCAGGATTTGCACAGGGTTTGTGATCATTTGGGCGACCATTTATATCTATATCTGAGAAGTTGAAGCTAATGGCATTATCTACATTTAAATTGAACGGACTTCAATTCCATAAATCGTTGACTGGGTGACGTACAAGGCGTTGATTAGCAGAAAAATAATCCATAAATAATAGGACTATAGGACATAACAGATTAGTACCTTAGATCCTTGTACCCCCATCTGCATGACATCTATGATTCAGGTGTGATGAGACATTAACGAAAAGGCATTGAAGGAAAAGTCTCATTTTTAGAAAGTATAGATTCACCCTATCAAAATTATTTTTGGGTCAATAATACTTGCTATTTAGCTATAGCCACCTTCAGAAGAAAATAATCCTTGGTTGATGAGTATCTAAAACATTTGGAGGACATTTCAATGAAAAAATTGATGCTTACAGCGCTCACCATACTGCCACTGGTGACAACTCCGATGGTGGCACAACCTGCTTCGGCAGATGTGACCATTAAGGTGCCCATCTTTAGTGGACAGAGCCGTTCAACGGTACAGGAGCGAAGAAACTCCCGTCGTATCTATCGTCGGACAAACTCTCGCCAAGCTCGTCGCATTCGCCGCCAGCGCCGACAATGGGTCGAGGGGCGATGGACCACTCGACGGGGAAGACGGGTTTGGGTGCCCGGATATTACGTCTTTAGATGATATCGGAGCCTAGGGTGTAGCAACTTTATTGAGTCTACTTGTTCCGAGGAGACGCCCTAAACCATTTACCTCACACCTTGATGGAGAAAAGAACGCTGTGGGCTTTTCTCCATTTTTTTGATTTAACTAGAACGGGGGGTACCCTTACTGAGATCGCTCTGAGGCGGACGTTTTTTTGGCGAGCCAGTAGTCCACGGAAACCGTATTGAAACTGCGACACGCTAAGAGGATAAATAAGATTAGACCATAGACCAGCTGGTCCCCTGCTGCCTGCCAATTCTGGACTGCAGTCACCCCGAGCATTAGGATCACCATCAGGCTTGAGGTGACTATCAGAGCAATACGCGTTTGCCAGCCAAGGATGAGCAGTCCACCGACAATCAGTTCAACAATGGGAACTAAAAAGGCGTTGATGCGCACCAAGGGTTCCGGAAAGTACGAAGCCTCCATCGCTTTCACCATACTTTCGACAAAACCAGGGATATTGCCGATCCGTGTGAGGCCGTGGTTGAGGAAGTTGACGCCGATCAGAAGGCGCAGGAGTACGTATGCGATCGCAACATCGGTTCGGTTCAACTTGAACGTTCTAGGAGAGTGAGTCATAGGTCTCAGTTAAAGCAGTACAGGGGGACATCATCAGAAGTGGGGAGCAATCAATCGCTAGCCCAATCTCCAACGCTGATTCATCTTTTTTTAGGAGTCGATCATGGACAGATCCTCACTAAACTTCAGAACTGCAGGCATAGAGAGACTATCAATCAAGATTGCAGCCGTTGCAAAAGACGATGGAACGGTAATGTCTTGATCTTGCTTGAAGGGCCTTTTTGGGAGTGCCCGGCATTATGGAGAATCACATAGAAGCAAGGGATGATAAACAGGGTCAGCAAGGTGGCTAAGGAAAGTCCAGCAAACACCACAATGCCCAAGGGTTGCAAAAACTCTGACCCTTGACCAATACCGAGAGCGAGGGGAAGCATCCCCAGCACAGTGGTCATGGTCGTCATCAAAATGGGCTTTAGGCGTTGAGGCGCTGCCTGCAAAATGGCAGCTTGACGATCTTGCCCGGACTGAACATAAATTTGGTTGGCTAACTCCACCATGATGATGGCGTTATTGACGACAATCCCCACCAATAGAACTACGCCCACAATCACCGTGGCACCGATAGCCGTCTGGGTCATGTAGAGACCCAAAATACCGCCTGACAAGGCCAGGGGAACCGTAAACAAAATAACCAGGGGATCGATCAGAGAGTTATATTGCACGGCCATTACCACGAAGACCAGAAATGCCGCTAGTCCCCCCAAGGTTTGCAGGGCCTGCTGTAACGCTCGATTACTCTGCGCCGCCGTGCTAGGTAGTAGAGACACACCCTCTGGAAGGGTGAGGGTTGCTAACGCCGACTCCACCTCCGCTAGAGCGTCACTTAACCGCGCCCCTTCCGCTAAGTTTCCCCCCACTAAGTAGACGGGTTGCTGATTAATCCGCTGGATTTCAATCGGGGCTGCTCCCAGATCAATCTTGGCTACATCTGCGAGCTGCACAAACTGTTTGCCCTCGGTAAACAGGGGGAGTTGAGCCAACTGCTCTTCCGTTTGCAGGGATTTTGGATCCAGCTGAACGCGAATATCGATCAGGCGATTCCCTTGCTGGAGTTGGGTAGGGACGGAACCCTCTACAGCCGTCTGAATCGTTTCGCCCATCTGTTGGGCCGATAGACCCAGGGCTGCCACTCTTTCCCAGTCGGGGGAGATCTGCAGCTCGGGTTGGTCCGGATCATTGTCCGGACGGAACCGCGCCCCAGTCACTCGCTCACTCAGAGCGCCTAACACCTGTCGTCCTGCCTGGCTGAGCTGCTGTGGATCTTCTCCCTGCAGCAGCACATCAACATCAGCCCCTCGAATGGGCGAGTTACTGGTAATCAATCCGCGCACTTGCCCTGGAGAAACGCGGATGCGGGTATCGACCAAATTTAGCTGGTCAATCGCTTGGCTGACCTGCTGGGTATAGGCCTCCACATCCGCATTGGGCTTGAGGGTAATCGACCCCGACCCCCGCAACGGATTTTCTCTCAGATTCGTCCCTCGGATAGACCCTCCAGCCGTTATAAACGCATAGGCAGTCTCCGGCTGCTCCGCCAAGATATCTTCCACCTTCGCCATCACGAGACGGTTCTGCTCTAGGGTTGTCCCCACGGGGAACTGAGCCACCAATGAGGCCTGCCCGGTATTGATCGGCGGTAAAATCTCTTGCGGAATTTGCCCTAGCATCATGAGACTACTGCTGCCTAGGATCAAAATCGCGCCTACCACCACTGGCCATCGCCATTTCAAAATCCATCCCAACCCCCGACGATAGCTCAGGGTCGCGCGCTCAAACCGGTCTCGGAACTGCACGAGCAGCCAGGTTTGACCAATTCGGCTTGATCTGCGAATCATCAATAGCCGCGAGGCCAGCACCGGTACGACTGTCAGGGCAATGAGAATTGAGGCGCTAATGGCAAAACTGATGGTGAGCAGGAGTTCATTAAAGAGGAGGGCAATAAATCCGCCAATCATTAAAAACGGTAAGACCGCCACCAAGTTGGTACTTGTAGATGCCACCAGCGCTGATTCCACTTGACGGCTGCTCTGTTCCGCCTGTCTGAGGATCTGGCCCTGGCGGGAATATCCATTCTGCGAGGCTTGGGTCTGGGTGCCCTGGACAATGGTCTCCAGCATAACGATGGCGTTGTCCACGACAATGCCAACGCCCAAGGCTAGGCCGCCTAAGCTAAATACATTCATGGAGAGACCAAACAGCCGCATCAAAATAATGGCGGTGAGGGTCGCTAGGGGAATGGCCAGTACAATAATCAGGGTCTGTCGTAGAGACCCCAAAAATAGCAGGACCGCCAAGGCGGCTAGCACCATTCCACTCAGACCGGAGATGGCAACATTCCGAATCGCATTGCGAATAAAGATGGACTCGTCCAGGGTGGAAATCATCACCATCTCGGCGGGAATAATCCCTCGTTGAGTCAGCTCTGCCAGCTTGGCCTTGACCCCATCCACGACCACGACTGTATTGGCATCGGGCTGTTTTTGCAGGCTAATTTTAACCGCAGGGGTCTGATTGAGATTGACGAACACCCGCTGTTCAGCCGCTCCATCCACGACCTTGGCAATATCTCGGAGGTAAACTTGTTGGTCTCCCTGCAGCACCTGCTGAGTGATGGAGAGGGGAGCGCCAGCTGTTTCATTGGCAGAGGCAGGCGCAGCTACATTCAGAATCAGGGATTCAATCTCATCGACGGACTGAAATTGTCCCATCGTGCGCGTCAGTGGTTCGGTCAGCCGTCCCAGGATCCGCCCACCTGAAATATCCTGATTGCGGGCGCTCAGGGCGTCGAGCACCTCCGTTATGCTCACGCCAACGGCCTGCATCCGGTTAAGGTCCAGATTGATCTGAATTTCTTCCTCTGCGGCCCCAGAGACTTCAGCAGATGAAACACCGGGTACAAGTCCCAATTCGCGGCTCAGGGTTTCCTCTGCAAACACTCGGAGCTCTGAATCGTCTAGACCGGGCGATGTCAGGGCCATTTCATAGACAGGTAATTGCGAAGGGTCAAATTTAAACAGACGCGGCTGCTCAATCGTGTCGGGAAGATCATTCAGAGCGCGGTTAAGGGCCGCCGTGGCGTCGTTGAGGGCTTGGTCAATATTGCCACCGGGTTCAAAATAAAGATCAACGTTGACTGACCCTTCTTGGGTCCGGGAGAAAATTTGCACCACCCCTTCTGTCGCTAGCAATGCTTCTTCTAGGGGGTCGGTGATTTCATCCACCGCGACATCGGGGGAAATACCGGGTGCTTCTAACCGCACTCCAATCCGGGGATAGGTAATGGAGGGCAGTAAATCGACTTGCAGGGTCGAGAGAAAAAACAGGCCCAACACCACGATGGTCAGGGTCAACATGAATACGCCAATATGTCGTCGAATGGAGAGGGTACTCAGGCTCAAGGTCGACCGTTCCATTAGGGGTTCACCGAGGATGAAGATTCTGAGATGGCGCTTAGACGGACAGTGGCGCCGTCTTTGAGGGGCTGACTACTACGGCTGACGAAGGATTCGCCGGGGGTTAACCCCTGAAGAATTTCCACTTGACCATTGCGTTGCGCCCCCAACCGGACTGGACGGGCGGTGACACGGGGCTGGGGATGGGCTTTATCGAGCACAAACAGGGTGGCTGAGTTGGGAGTGGGTGCTTGGTTGCGGTCGGATGGCTGCGGGCGTTGATGGGCTGAGGCGCGATTAGCAGAAGGCCGTTTGGGTTTGGAGGATGGTCCCCGCCGAGATTGACTGGTTTTTAGGGCCGCCTCAGGTACCCAAACCCGATTTTGTCGCGGTTGAACAAAGCTGACACGAGCCAGGAGCCCACTGCTCACTTTGCCGGGGTTATCCATCACAATTTCGATGGGTAACAACCGCGATGTGGTGTTGGCGAGGGGGGAAATGCGAGTGATTTTCCCAGACCACTTTTGTTGGGGAAAGGCATCTAGGGCGATCTTTGCCTGCTGTCCCTGGCGAAGTTGAGACAGCAGCCTAGCAGGAACTTGAACCGTAATTTTAATCTGTTTGAAATCCCCAAGACGCAGGATCGAATCCCCGGTCTGTAAGAGATTGCCTGCTTCGCTGAAGCGCTCCATAACGACGCCCGTTAAGGGGGCTGTGAGCACGGTAAAGGATCGCTGCTCTAGGGCTTGGTTGAGCACAGATTGCTGGGCATAGACCCGTCGTTGGGTAGCATTCACGGTGCCTTGCTCAATATCCACTTGGGCGATGGCAGCCTGTAAGGCTTGTTCGGCAGTTTTGACGGCGGTTTGGGCCTGGGTGATCTCCTGAACACTGTTGGCTTGAGTATTCACCAAGGTTTGCTGGGTTCGCTGGGCTAAGGTGCGGGCCTGTTCTACCTCTTGCTGGGATGTCGCACCTGCTTTGGCCAGTTGCGTTAATCGGTCTGCATCCTGGCGGTTTTGTTGGGCTTCCAGCCGAGCCGATTCAATATTGGCCTGGGCGGCATTTTGCAACTGCAGAACATTCCCTTGCGCTTGAACGAGTGCAAGACGGGCTTGTTCAACGTTGGCCTTGGCTGCACCCACTTGGCTTCGGGCTTTGGCGACATCGACCACTTGGGCTTCTCGTTCAGCGCGAGCAGTGTTGACCGTGCCCGTGAGGACCCCATCATCTTGTTGCCCCAGGATCTGTCCTTTCTCGATCCGATCACCGACCTCTACCGCTAGTTTTTGCAACTGTCCATCCACTTGCGATCGCACCATCACTTCTTGGATCGGTGCCGTCGTCCCCGTAAAGAATTCTAGGATTTGATCCGGATTCATACCAAATCCGACTCATTAACCCCCGAAATATCTTATCTGTCAAGCTGGCCACCAATGGTAGTGAGTGAGAGCTTGAATGTCTGATTGCATTGTCATTAAAGTTCGACAGCGCTGCTCGAGCACATCTTCCAACTCATCCAGGGTCTCAAAGCATCGATTGGCCAGTGGTTCATCCGCTAGCCGCCACAACCGTTCAGCGGGCTGTAGCTCTGGAGAATAGGGGGGTAAAACCTTCAGATGAATGCCTTTAGGTACCACCAGATTTTTACAGGTATGCCATCCGGCTCCATCGAGAACGAGAAGAATCTGTTTGTGCTTTCCCGCTCCAACTTGCTGAGCAAAGCTTTGTAGGGCTTGATTAAACCATTCTCCATTGACCCGAGGCAGAATGAACCATTCGGTATTGCCAGTTGCGGGATGAACGAATCCATACAGATAGGTCCATTCATAGCGATGGTCCACCTCAGCAATTGGACGCTGACCCACAGGCGCCCAAATCTTTCGAATAATGGGTTTAAGGCCTAAACGATGTTCATCCAAGGACCAAACTTCGACCTGAGCATTAGGGTAGCGTCGCTCCAATTCTGCTTTGTACTTAGGCAGTTTTTTAAAAGCGGCTTGGGCCTCTGGTTCACCTTTACGGTGGTGAGGACGTGGGCATTGCAGGGACTGCTCCAATCGCTTGAGATAGTCCCAACCGCGTTGGGGCCAAACCTTATCGACTCCTGTCATCTGAGCGATGACCTGGGCTACTTTGGGGCCGTTCCATAGACCACCGTCGGCGGGTGGGGTTTGTAGACGAGTCAACAATTGTGCACATTGGTCTTGAGTCAGAAGACTGCGAGATTGATGAGGTCGCTTATCTTTGCGTCGGTTGCGTAACCCATGGGCGCCATTGTGGTTATACTCCCTGACGATTTCTCGAGCGTAATCGTAGTTGAGACCGACCACTTGGGCTGCTTGAGTTAGCGTTGTTTGCTCACTGACGAGCCACAGCAGATGCCAGCGGCGCGATTCTACTGGGTCTTGGCTGGCTCGATAATGAGACTTCAGCTCGTCAGGCGAAAAATGGGGTTCGAGATATAGTTTTCTTGGCATTCTCTAATTATGCATTATATCGGAGTTATATAAATCGGATTTGGTATCAGTTTTGCGATCGCAACATCCACTGCAGCGGTTTTGGGGCGAGCCTTGGACGTCTTGGCGTCATCCGCCGCTTGAACGGTACAGGCCGATAGCAATACCATGATTGCCAACACTACCCCGTGCGATCGCAGATTCAAATACATACTTCACCTCGCACTGACACGCCTCGGATTTGCTGCATGGCTTGAGTGGCAACAGGTCCCAGAGTGTTTATCAGCCCACCCGCTGATGGATAGCAAACGTATAGCCCCAAAGAAGAAGTGGTGTAATTGCAACACCACAATAAAGTAAGTTTTCTGAGCATGGATGATTGATAGATTGTCTCAAAACAATAGACCTTATCGGAAATAGCTGAAAACCTTACTGGGAAAGCGTTTTATTTTTGGAGGAAAATCGACCTAAAAGACTTACGACATAGACGTTTGAAGTTATTCTCACCCATTTTATTTCCGATAAGGTCTAATAAACAATCAGCATTTCAAAGCGTCTACCTAGACTGTATGAGATTTCCATCAAGCATGGCTAGGGCCTATCGACACAACTCATCTAGCTCTTTTGACCTATTGCCATCTGGGTAAAAAGTACCATTAGATTGAGATTTAGCGGCACTCAATAGATGATGGGGACGATAATGCAACCGATTCTCAACTTAAGCCATGCTCAACTGCATAGACGGCTGCTTGGGTTCAGTCTCTCAGTTCAAGCCTCATTAAAATATGGGAAACGTGGTTGTTGACGGTTCCCTCACTCAAACTAAACGCTTTGGCAATTTCTTTATTCGTGTTGCCTTTTGCGAGTAGCTTTAGCACTTCAATTCAATGCGCCCCATCCGCCTGCAGATAGACCGACCATAACCCAAGAACCGTCCCTTGGGCAGACGAGTTTTAGGATGGCCTTCCCTAGGATAAAACTGTACAGACGAAACGCGACGTAGTTTTTAGGAAAGAAACTTTTATGAGTACTGAAGATAGAGCAAAAGCCACAGCCAAAAATATCGAAGGTAAGGCTCAAGAAGCCTTAGGAAATGTGACAGGCGATCCGGAAGATCAAGCCGCTGGCAAAGCCAAGCAGGCAGAAGCAGGAGTTCGTCATGCAACTGAAGATGCAAAAGACAAAGTCAAAGAAGCGATCGACTAATCGTTGCTTAGGCACTGAGTTTCTGGTGGTCAGGTCCAGTTTGCCTTCATAGGTCTCTGGACCTTTTTTAATCCTTGAATTTAGCAAGCGAACAGTCGAGGATTGCGGGGAGCATGTCACTTTTGCAAGCTAGTATTTATACTCATCTCAGAAATCCTTGCTAGCCTTGCTTTCAGACACCAAATTTTTAATTCTAAATTTTGTGCATCTGCAAAGGTGACATGCTCCCAGGATTGCGCAGCAAGGGTTTTAATCCCCCAATCTCTCTATGATGAACAGCAACTAAGCTCAATTTCAGCTATTTCGTTCAGGTTCAAGTGATCGATCCTTTGCCCTGAGTCGAGGAAGCTTTGAACCCTCCCAAGATTGATGAGGCATTTTGTTGATCAACGAAAAGCCCAGACAGACAAAGCACTCGCTTCAATTTGTAGGGAGATGCAATCGCAGCTCGGATCTCGCTTTTCTCACCAACCTCTTTCAACCATTTACATCAATACAAGGGAGACGTTTTTATGCTCAATTTAACTCTGACATTTCTGGTAGTTGCCTTAATCGCCGCCTTTCTTGGGTTTAGTGGTATTGCTGCCAGTGCCGCTGCGATCGCAAAAATCCTGTTCTACATTTTTATCGTCTGTTTTATTCTTTCGTTCTTGTTTGGTCTGACCAAACGGGTTTAGTCCCTATCCAGGCCCAGCCAGAGCGGACTTATCTCTACCTATAGAGGGAGAACAATCATATCTCCAGGTCCGACTTTGGGAAGATGATGCCCCCTTATCGGTCCCCCTACACTGAAACCGAACGTTAAGGAAACCCTATGAGTCAATTAGAAAAAGAACAAGCTCGCTACGAGCAGGGCTATGCAGCCGGAAGTCGGGCAAATCAAAGCAATCCAGCAACCGGACTATTTGTGGGCATTTTTGCCGTCGCGGTATTGGGAATTGGCGGATGGCTTGTATTTGCCCAAACCAATCAGCCATCAGCGGGAGACACAGATGTGATTAATGTTCCCAAGCCGGAAGCGCCCCAGCCAGACATCAATATCAATGTCCCCAAACCGGAGATTAATCTACCTAAACCTGACATTGATATCCCAAACCCCAGTAATGAGAACACTGAATCCAGCTCTGACAGTTAGGCACTCTATCCTATGTCCCCCATTGAGAGATGCACTGTCCTTTAGTTATCGGGAGAAAACCTTATGACACATTCTACAAACCGTCCACATCCCCAACCGTCATCCGATGAAAAAATCATCATCGATCAAGAAGTGCGCTACTCTGATGGGTCTGTACGTAAACACCGCGAAACCGTAAGCAGTGATGATCCAGCGATGGAAGCACGATTGGAACGAGCCCGGCTCGAAATGGATCGCCAACTCAAAATTCGAGATAACGATAATGCCGCGCGGGGCCTCTTGGTTGGGGTGATCGCGACCACTTTCTTCGGACTGGGAATTTTAGCCTGGTACATCTTGACGAACCGTCAGAATACAGAAGTGACGCCTACAGTGGTCCCTGCTCAGCCCTCTGAACCCTCAACACCGCCTGATATCAACATCACCTTGCCCAATCCACCTGCAGCCGAACGCACCGAAACACCCGCCGCTCCACCTACCATTATCCAAACCCAACCCGCTTCTCCTCAACCCACGAATCCTTCTAGTCAAGAGGCGGTACCTCCCACAAATCCTGAGGTCTCTGCCCCTGAAGCCACTGATTCTTCAACCCCTGCCGCCTCAACCAGTGAAGAACCTACTGAGTCCTCGGCACCCACCCCTTAAGTCTGGCAGCTTAATCCGACGATATCGAGCCTGAAGTCCCATGTGGACTCCGTAAGCCATCAACCCTACGGCCACCAGTGCCAACAAGCCTGGTCCGTAGGGTTGTTGTTGAAGCGAATCCAGCTTTCAAGCCATTGTCGGGTTGTGCGATTCATGGTGTGGGCTTACCAGACCTAAAATTTTCCACGGCACTGATCAACATCCTATTCAAACGGCTTGTCTCTTCTTCCTAATTCAAACCAGCCTCCTCACCTTTGCTGATTGCTTCTGAGAAATTGAGCCTCCTATTGCCTATACATACGCTTAATAATTTATGATGAATCCATACTATTCTTTAAGAAAGCGGTCGATTTGCTTGCTTGAACTACTCTTTCCTTATTCAACTTAGACAAAGTCTGAGCAAAGAGTCCTCACCCAGCAAAACGTCAGGCGAACCAATCCACCTCAAGTGCCCCTTTGCCACTGATGGAATGCTTCGTTCTCCTATCTCAGGAGATCGTCATTTTCGGTACTTGTCCTGGTGGAGCCGATGGAATCCTCTTCGTTACCCCATAACCAAAATATTGTCCTATCGAATAGCGGCTTAACTCCCCAGAAGCGACGCCCTTTAGTCTTAGTGATTGAAGATGATCCAGATAATCTTCTGTTGCTATATCACTTAGTCACAAGCCTGGGATGTGATGTCTTGCTAGCAAAGGGGGGGAAAGTGGGTCTAACCATGGTCAAAGAATCCTTGCCAGATCTAATCTTGCTCGATATCGTCATGCCTCATTTGAGTGGGTTTGACGTTCTCCAGCACCTGAGGAAACTGCCCCAAGCTGAATCTGTACCTGTTGTTGCAGTTACGGGCTTGGCAACTTCGGAAGAGAAACAACAGTTGTTACAGGCAGGCTGTTGTGGCTATCTGTGTAAGCCCTATCTGATTGAATCGTTAGAAAATCTCATTTGCCAGCATGCCTCCCTTCACCCCCCATTGACTAAACCCTTGAATTTTCCGATTGGAGCATAATTTTCAGAGTTGGCGCATTTATGACGTGCTCCGCACCATTGGCGTCTTCTCTAGCATGGCAATAATGCCAGTGAGTCCAGACTCCAAAGTGACATCGCTGAGCAAATCAGTCACATTAACGCCTGAGACTTCTTCCACGAGGCTTTTTAGCTTCGGTTTCATAAAATCATCTAGATTCGTCCGAACTTCTTCAGCTAAGTCCTCTTGCCCCCCCTGAGCCAAAATTTGTTCGGGCGGGGTTAAGGAATCTTCCAAGATGATGATCCATTTCTCGTCACAGAGCTGGCAGCTCACTTTGCTCGGTTGTTGACCTAATTGATTGCGATATAACGCCAGTACTTTCTGAGAAAGAGAACGTTCTAGCTGCCCTTTGGTGGGAGTGTCTGATGCCATTGCCAATATACCTCTAGAGCAGGTTGAGATTCAGACTATATCTAGTCCCGACCACACAGTCTTGTATAGATTGTAGAGATAACAGGAGCATTTGTATTCAGCTCTGGTTGAGGAGAAGATGGTTTTGGATGCTCGATTCTTGCAAGATCGTTATCGACAGTTAAGAATACCCCTCTAACTCTCTACCGATAGTGTTTGAGTCAGTGGACGGGTTGATCAATGCAGTACATCACCAAAATAACTGGAAATAAAAGAGTTCAGCCACAAGTATCGACGATAGACTTAACGCCACGGCTAAAATCCGGGAGGATCAATGATATTGAGCTACGGACTAATCTTTTGGGCTAATGAGCTTTTGCTTTGTTATTGTTTAGCGTCTAGGTAGCGCTTAGTTTATGGGCTTTTACCGTCGCAGTAGGTGGGATAAGCTGATGCTAAAGACCCCATTCAGTCAGCTTGAAAGCTGAGATCCCTTGGCGTTAGAGAATTCCCATCCTCAGCAGATTATTTGGGCTGGAACAGCACTACCCAACCCGCATGTTCCGGCTCAATCCAATTTTGGTGTTTGTGTTGAGGGGAATCGAATTGTCGCTGCTGGGTTACATCAGGAACTAACGGACCGTTATCCTGATACTCCACAAACGGGTGGTGATCACCTCCTGCTGATGCCAGCACTGGTGAATAGTCATGACCATGGTCGTGCCATTGGCACAGGATCCTTTGGAATCGCCGATGACTTACTCGAAATTTGGTTGCTCCAGTTAGGGGCTCAGCCCGCCCTTGATCCCTATCTTGCAGCAGCCTTTGATGGGCTACAGCTATTGAAATCTGGAGTAGGGACTGTCTCCCACAGCCACAATCCCCGTAACTGGCAAACCCTAGAAACTGAGGCAAATCAGACGATTCAAGGCTATCGAGATGTGGGCATTCGAGTTGCCTTCCATCCCCCTATTGTCGATCAAAACCCTATTGCCTATGACTCAGAAGCTTTTCACCGACATTTACCGGCAAACCTACGATCTTTGATCGAGCCAACCGATGCTTCCTCGGTTTTATCTACTCAAGATTATTTTTGTTTATGCCACAACCTCTACAATCGTTTTCACGATGATCAGCAGCATACTGTTCAAATCCATGTCAGCCCTGCAGGTGGGCAATGGTGTAGCGATCCATTACTTCTGGAAGCAGTTGAATTTGCCCAACAGCACCAAACTCGGGTGCAAATGCATCGGGCGTAGCTAATGGATCGGGGATGCCTTAGACTTCGGAATGGTTACCCCTGGGAATAGGGAGTCAAACCGTTGATTGACCCAGGCAAGCCGCAGCATGAGTAGATGATTGAAACCATCCTCACTCCAGCGCATACCAACCCCCTTAAAGCGCTGTTGAATCAGCCACTTACAAGCACTTTCGACCATTCCTGACCCCAGCGGTATCTGTAGTTGTTCAAAGTGGCGATATTGGATGTGTCGCAGATGGCGCTGGAAATAAGCCTGTACCTGGAGCAACGTCGTAAAAGATTTGCCCGTAAACAATTGTGAGTGAATCAACATCGTCAAGGACCGCAATACTAATAGGTGTTGCCCATGTCGCAATTGGTGTCGCCAGCGCCGAAACCAGGCTTGGGCTTGAGCAGAGCGAGCATCCCCAAACATCGCTTTGTTGCTCGTGCAAGATGGCCTGCTGCATGAAAGAAATCGAGAACTGCCACAGCACAGTGAGAGAACAAGGTGCGGTAGACTCGCCAGAAGCCTCGCCCCCCATCACTCAACCAGATGACGCTTGGGGCCGATTCAAAGTCTTGTTTGCGGGCTTCGAGGTGCAGTAAGGGGATGAACTGGTCGATATCGCCCAATACTGCCACCAGTCTTCGACGTAGTAGTTGGGGGACACGCTTTTGTGCTCGGGTGCCCCGTGTTCCTAGGCGGGCTAAGATAGCAACTTTGACTTCTCGCCACTGGATTTTTCCCTTGGGGGTTTTCGGGGTGGGGCGAAAGGGCACCATCACACCGTCAGCAGCAATGGCCAAAGGTAGAGCAGACAACACCTCTGAAATCGCTTCACAAGGAGTCTGGTCACCTGAGGCTTGAGCTTTGAGTTGAGTCTCTAGCTCCTGATAAGCTTTGTTGCCCATGACTTGCACCCAACTCCACAAGCTTGATGAGCTGACGGATAAACCACTCCACTGACTCAGCATCCAACTGGCCAGTTCATAGGGCATAAATAGACTTAACAAGCAGCCTAGACGCACCAGTTCTTTACTGCTGTGCTGGTAAGAGGTAATCCCAATGGATTGGTCCAGAGGAGCTGATAGACTACCTGGACACCCTTTTGGACAACGACCCACCCGTCGCTTTCAGTAAATATTTCCCACCAGTGTCTGCATCTGACGAGATTCCCATCCCTTCGAGTGCAAGCGGGTTCCGCAGGTGCTACACCTAGGCCATTCAAATACTGTTTTTGCTCGCCGTGAGAGTTCATCCTCCAGAAGCCATCGAGCCAAATACAAACCCATTTGCAGAACGATATAAACCATCTGACTCAGGCTGGGTGATTCTTTGAGTGCTTCGACCTGTTCTAGAAATTCGTGATGCTCTAGTACGGTTGGCAATTGCGATGTTAGGCTCATGACAAGTTTTTGATTCGGGTACAGGATCTATTGTCCTTGACCCGTTTTTCTTTGAGCCATACATCCCCGATTCTGTGCTTACGCCCAATGCATCTCTTGGAGACTTGCTATCAACGACAATATGCCTACCGTCGTTGGGGGAAAAGTTTTGTCCAACATCTAGATGAAATAGGTGTGCTCGGTCCCTGGTTGACTTGTGCCCATATGGTTTGGGTAGACGAAGCGGATTTAGCCCTCTTAGCAGAACGAGGAGTTGGCATCGCCCATAACCCCAGCAGTAATTTGCGACTCAGGAGCGGCATCGCCCCCATCGCAGCGATGAGCCAGGCCGGGATTACCCTAGGGATTGGTTTAGATGGCCATGGCTTAGATGATGATCAAGATTATCTGCGGGAAATGAGATTGGCTTGGACCCTGGGCAATCAACCCAGAGCGTCCTCGCCCAGCCTAGAAGCACAGACCATTTGGCAGATGGGCACCGTAGGCGGCAGACGGATTACGTTAGGGGAGGATATTCCCCTTGGCTGCTTGGCCAAGAACGAAATGGCAGATCTCGTGCTCGTTGATTGGGGAGCCATTCAAGGCATGTGGCTCTTGCCAGCCCCTGATGGACTGCTTCGTAGAGCAACCCGTCAACATGTTAAGCATGTCATGGTGAATGGAGACTGGGTGATTTGGGATGGGCAATCCAGTCAAATAAACGAAGGAGAAATCATTGCTCGCTTGCAGGAACAGCTTGGGCAGCAGAATATCGCTGAATTAGAGGGGCAAGCCAAGGATAGCCGTTCTCTAGCTCACTATCTGCGGAGTTTCTATGCTGAGTGGGATAACCAATAAAAATTTAATTCTAAGGGTGTATTTGCTCAGTCCCTATCTCCTATTCAAATCCAATAAAAGTGAATCGAGTTTTACTCTGGACTCCCGTCAGAGTCAGGTAAGAAGTGGCCTATAGCTGTATTCATCACTGAGCAACAAGGCTCAACCGTTGATCGAGCAAGGTATATCGCTGCTTATCCTTCACCTGCCGAATCGCCATGCTTATTGCATTTTTGGGACCCACTAGAATCGCCAGTTTCTTAGCCCTTGTCAAACCCGTATAAAGTAGATTGCGGCTCAGCATAATGTAATGCTGCATATACATAGGCAAGATTACAACGGGATATTCCGACCCTTGGCTCTTATGAATCGTGACGGCCCAGGCTAACCCGATTTCATTTAAGTCAGTCAAATCATAGGAAACAGACCGCTCTGCATACCGAACCGTCACGGCGACCTCTTCCAGATTGATCGCCTCAATCACCCCCATATCGCCATTGAAAACCTCGCGGTTGTAATCATTGACCTGCTGAAGTACGCGGTCACCCACCCTAAGAATGAGTCCCCCTCGGGTTAACTCAGCCTTATTCGGACTAGGGGGATTAATCAACGCTTGCAGGATTTGGTTCAGCTTGCGAGTTCCCACCTCCCCTCTCGTCATAGGACAAAGGACCTGCACATCTCGTGCCGCCACATATCCCAATTGCGGAATCAGATCGTTGATGAGTTCTTGGATGGCCTGCTGCCCCTGCTCCGGCTCAGGTGCCCCCAGCCAGAGACAATCCGTCTTGGGCGCAGGGCTGACAGATTCTAGATGAGGGAACTTACCTTGGTTAATCTGATGGGCATTTTGAATAATTTGACTGGCTTGAGCTTGGCGAAAAACCTCCGTTAGTTCCATGACGGGAATCCGCTGGGCGGTAATCAGATCCAGCAGCACATTCCCAGGACCGACACTGGGTAGCTGATCCGTATCCCCCACAAGCAACAGTTGGGCGTTGGTATCAATGGCTTTAATCAAAGAATTAGCGAGGAACAGATCCAACATGGATGCCTCATCAATCACCACTGCATCAGCAGGAATGGGGTAGTCTACATCCCGCTGAAACTTCATGGTTTTAGGATCAAACTCTAAGAGGCGATGGATGGTTTTGGCTTCGTGGCCCGTGACTTCGCTCAGTCGCTGCGCGGCTCGTCCGGTGGGAGAGGCCAGTACGATTTCTTTCCCCATTGCTTTCCAGAGGGCGACAATGGTTCGGGTGGTGAAGGTTTTGCCTGTTCCAGGTCCACCCGTGAGGATCACGACTCGCTGGCTAGCGGCCAACTCTACGGCCTGCTGCTGTTGTTCCGAGAGATTAACCCCCGTTTGGGCCATAAACCGATCGAGCCAACGGCGGACTCGCCCCTGATCGACTTCCAGGGGATTAGCGAGTAATTGGAGTAATCGGCGGGAGAGATGAAACTCTGCTCGAAAGAAGGGAGGGGCATAACACAGCAGTTCCGTTGCATCCTCCCGTTCAACCTGTTCAACAATCAGCTGAGCGTCCGCAACCATGGCATGAATCAGATATTCCACTTGATCGGGCTTGGGTTGATACTCCGGGAGGGCCAATCGCTTGACGGCCCGTTCGATCAGCTCCGGTTGAGGTAGATAGCAATGCCCTTCATCGGCGGACTCGCTGAGGACATGTAAGAGGCCACTGCGATAGCGATACTCCGAGTGGGGAGGGATGCCCAAACTACGGGCAATTTGATCGGCAGTGATAAAGCCAATGCCATAGACATCCGTTGCCAGTCGATAGGGGTTCTGGGTGACGATGTCGATGGCTTCGTCACCATACTGCTTAAAAATTTTGACGGCATAAGTAGTGGAGACGCCATGGCCCTGGAGAAAGACCATCACCTCTTTGATGGTTTTCTGGCTATCCCAAGCGGTCTGAATTAATTTGACTCGCTTTTTAGCGATGCCAGGAACTTCAGCTAGGCGCTCAATCTGGTTCTCAATAATATCCAGGGTCTCTAGGCCAAAATGAGCGACGATGCGCTTGGCGGTGACCGGACCAACGCCCTTGATTAAGCCACTCCCGAGGTATTTTTCAATCCCCGTCAGGGTAGCGGGTTTCGTTTCTTGATATTGTTTGACTTGAAATTGAGCGCCGTATTTAGGATGGTCCCGCCAAATCCCTTGGACTTGCAGGGTTTGGCCCGCTTGGATATTGGCAAAGCTACCCACAATCGTGATTAACTCACGGGTTCTAGGAGCTTTGAAGCGGGCCACGGTATATCCCGATTCGTCGGAATGATAGGTTAGCCGCTCTACGACCCCTTGTAACTGTTCGGTCGGGGGATGAGTAGGATGGGCGGCCTCGTAGGACATAATTCAAACATGCTGACGTGCTAAGAGTTTAACGGGCCAGCTCAAATAAGTAGGAATGGGCACCGGTTGGATCTTCCATACAGGCGAAAAATCCCGTACCCGGTATTTCCGTTTTGGGCACCACAATCTTTCCACCTAAGGATTGGACCTTATTTGACCACTGATCCACTGAGTTGACGGAAAAGTAGTTCATCCAAACGGGGGGCATCTGGGGCACATCTGGTGGTCGTTTCATAATCCCACCCACATCCTCACCATTCACCTTGGCGATGTAATAGTCTCCACCGTTCATAGGCATAGGAGCGGAAAACTGCCAACCAAAGAGTTCGGAGTAGAAGGGCAAAGCGGGAGTCGGATCATCGACTAGAAGTTCCATCCAGCAAACCTCTCCAGGACCATTGCCGATCATATTCAGATCGTCACTGTCCTGCTCTGGGGTGAAGACATGAAAAGCGGAGCCAACCGGATCATTGATCACCGCAGTGTGGCCCACGGATGGAATCTCAAAGGTAGGAACACTGACCTTACCCCCCAACTTTTCCGCCTGCTGACAGGCTTGCTCGACATTGGCAACGGTGATGTAGGCAATCCAGTGGCTAGGAAACGGAAAGTCGTTCTCGATGGGGACCGGATTAGCAAATCCACCTTTCCCCGCAGCGTAAATCGTGGCATTGTCATGGCCGGGAATTTCCATTTCACTCAACTGCCAATCAAAGAGCTGATGATAAAACTCATTTGCTTTTGGCACATCCTTTGTCATTAAACTCCACCAGCAAAAACTGCCGATTTGATCCTGTAAACCCATGGCTGTCTCCTTTTGCTTTTAAGCAGTAGTCAGTCGTATGCGGAATTACTGTGGTTTAGTTGTGCGATTGCGGATAATAGCTGCCGCAGATTAAGCCGAAATGATGCTGCCTCTGCGACCAGCCGCAGTTAATTGATAATGCCTTCAACCTTTTATGGAGAAGGCATATGAAAAACATTGAGTTTGTTGCCATCTAGATCCCGGAAGTAGCCCGCATAGAATCCTTCTATGTCGTCTCTTGGCCCGGCTGGACCTTCATCTTGGGCACCCAGCTCAATGGCCTTTTTGTAGACCTCATCTACTTTGTCATTGCTATCTACCATGAGGGCAATCATGACGCCATTGCCAACGGTGGCAGGCTCGCCATTGAAGGGTTTGGTTACACAGACGCTGGGCTGATCGGGTCCCGTACTCCAGGCAATAAAACTTTCGAACTCCATAAACCTGCTGCCGCCAAGCACCTCGAAAAGAGAATCATAAAACTGGGCTGCTTTAGCAATATCGTTTGTACCTAAAGTCACATATCCAATCATTGAATATTCCTCAATGTTAAGAACCAGGTCGGATAAATTAAGCAGTCGAAATGATAGTGGATGGAGATTAAGCCGGTATTATGCGGCCTCTTCTTCCTCGACTTCCACCGCCGTGATTGAATTGGCAGAGACTTCAGCCCCTAGCTCCAATTTCTGGCGGACTTGTTGCTCGATACTTTCAGCGAATTCAGGATTATCGATAAAGTACTGAATCGTGTTTTCTCGGCCCTGGCCAATATTGTTGCCGTCGTAGCTATACCAAGCCCCTTTGCGGACGATCACATCTGTTTCCTCGGCCATATCGACCAGGCACCCAACTGTAGAAATGCCTTGGCCGAACAGAATGTCAAACTCGGCAATCCGAAACGGAGGAGCCACTTTGTTCTTGGCGACTTTGACTTTGGCCCGAATCCCAAACATATCCGTGCCTTTTTTCAGAGTTTGAATGCGACGGATATCGAGGCGAACGGAAGCATAGAATTTGAGGGCGTTTCCGCCTGTGGTGACTTCAGGGCTACCGTAGGTCACGCCAATCTTCTGGCGAAGCTGGTTGAGGAAGATTACGGTACTACCAGACTTAGAAATATTGCTGGTGATTTTTCTCAGGGCTTGGCTCATTAACCGGGCTTGGAGGCCCATGTGGGAATCGCCCATATCCCCTTCGATTTCAGCACGGGGGGTGAGGGCAGCCACGGAATCCACCACCACGAGATCAACGGCACTGGAACGCACCAGTTGATCGACGACTTCCAGGGCCATCTCCCCAGAATCTGGTTGGCAAACCAGGAGTTCGGATACATCTACACCTAAAGCAGCGGCATAGACGGGATCGAGGGCATGTTCAGCATCGACAAAGGCGGCGACTCCCCCTGTTTTTTGAATCTCTGCGATCGCATGCAACGCTACAGTGGTTTTTCCAGAACTTTCAGGACCATAGATCTCAATCACTCGCCCTCTAGGTAATCCGCCCCCCAAGGCTAGATCCAGGGTCAAAGCCCCCGTCGAAATCGTTTCAATCTGCATCCGAGTGGCATCCCCAAGACGCATAATCGACCCTTTGCCAAAGGTGCGTTCCACATTTTTCATCACCAAGTCCAGGGCTTTTTGCTTTTCGGAAGCGTCAGTATGGGTGGCCATGATCGGGATCTCCAAAAGGATAATTTGAGGTTGTTCGACTAGTATAGTATACTTGTACTATCCTTGTGTCAACAGGGCAAAAAAAGTTTCTTTTTTCCTCCTCGTAGGGAGGGTTAAATGGCAATAGATTCTCTAACAGATTTAGTTGGATTTCCCGGTGGATGGCTGGTAGGTGTCTCCTATGCCTTGGAATGGGGATATCAATGTTGGGTGATCACCCCTGAACAGCAGGTCCATACCGATGGTGAGTTCTATGAGAGTAATTTAGGGGCATTATCAGTAGGGCGCTTCTTGGTTGAACATTCCCTAGAAGTAGATTGAGCCCCACCCACAACAGTCTATTTTTCACTGATGACAATTTAATTTTTATTGGCTATAGTACATTTGTTTTGCTCCTCCTAATCACCATGACCTCCTGTATCACCGTTGAGGGAAAAGTTATTGGGAAACGGCGACCCATCTTTTCAGACTGGTCCATTCCCATCCCCCCTTCTCTACAAAATTCGCCCCTCACGCTCCGTGACCTGATTACCTGTGTAGTGAGGGCTGAAGTCCAGGCTTTTCAAACGCGGCAAACGGAGCAGAAGCTACAGCAGTTCCTAAGTAAAGACGCGATCCATCAGGGTTTGGCTGAGGGCAAAGTAACGATGGGCGATCGCGACTTTGAGCAAGTCGTGGATGAGGAGGGCGCTATCGAAGTCGCCATTATGGGCTTTATAGACGGGCTGTACTACGTGTTCCTCGATGATGTACAGCAGGAAGAGTTAGATGCCACCGTGCACCTCAAACTCGATAGCCGCTTAACCTTTATTCGACTCGTTGCACTGGTCGGGGGATAACATGCTGAATCGTGAACTTGCGCAGGAATCCCTGAAGAAATTTCGGGTTGAAGAATGGACGGATCGCCGAGCAACTGAACTGGCCGCATTGCCGGAGAAATTGAATCATATTGGCCGGAGGATGTTGCGCCTGGAAATCTCCCCCAACAAATCGAGCCGTTCCTATCATCGAGAACCGTATTGGCAACCGTTTCAGGACGCGATTGAGCTAACAGAGGCCGAACGCAAGCAACTTTTTGAGGTGTTATTTCCTCAAATTAGTGACTATGTACTGCTGGCTTGCGACCTGATTCTCTATCAGGTGGGTTACACTTACAGCGGCTTTCGGTCGGACCATCCTGAACACTATTCATTTGCCCATCGGAATTTTATTCAGTCGTTACTGGGAATTGTCCGAGGGTATGAGCAACCCCTGGACTGGTATGCAGCTTGGGCACCTTATCTAGGCTATGGTACTGATTGCCTCGGATACCTGTTTGCAGCAGCTATCAACCAAGGCGATACATTAGGCGATCAGATTTTCGAGATTCTCTTTGACTCTGCTCGGGGTGACCATGAAATTGGTGCCATGGGTCGGCATGTAACTTGCGCCCTATTAGTGGCCAACCGACCTGAGGGATGGGAGCTGATTGAAAATCTGCTAGTGGCCGCCCAACGCCAAGAAGGGCTGCGGCAAACAATTTTAGAAACCATTGATGAAGCCCATCCTCAAGCCTTTAAGCGTATCGTCCGCGTCATTTTAGACCATAATCTTGTGCGCTTTAGTGCCACCATTCGGGCTGTGGATGTGTGGTTTGGCCTAGGTTGGGAGGTGGAGCACCAGCGTCGGGTCCAAGAGAGTTTAGAACGCCTTCTCCAACTGTTGGAGCATCCCAATCAACGGACTGAGTTGCTCCAAAGTGATGACCCTAACCAGGTTTACATCGCCCTCTGGTCTCTAGCCTTTGAAAATGTTGATCTGGCGATTCCACCTGCCGTTGAACTTTTAAAGAATGGGACTGTCGAACAGCGATTTGTATCGGTTTACTTACTTAATCAATTGCATATCAGTCAAGCTCAAGATGCTATCATGCCCAGTCTTGCCGATTCGGATATTCGAGTGGCGGTTCAAGCCTATCGCTCGTTGGGATGCAAAGCTGACTTTGACGCGTTGGAAGCGTTTCTTAACCGCTTTTCCGCCCAGGAAACACATATTGAACCGTTGGTGTGGCCATGGATGAGTAACACCATTACCCTCCAGGGTGTGACTGCTGACCTAGTTCGTAGTTTAGGCGATCATCCTGTCGAGCGTCTAATTCCTTATCGGACAATAATGGGGAATTGGGGGCGTCTTCAAATTGGCAAAAAGTTGATTGCCAAACAGACTTGGGACGATCAGGCCCGAGACGTTATTTTTGAGCTAATTCGAGATCGTAGTAGCTTTGTTCGAGAGCAAATGATGAGTGCTCTTAACGCTCATCACTACTGTCCGACTGCCCCTGAAGCCCAAGCCCTGGAGTCGATGTTATATCGCAAAGCGGCAGACTTGAGGAGAGGTGTTCTGTCCCTATTATTGAAACAAGACGATAAAGCCGCCATTGAGAGTGCCCAACGTCTTCTCAATCAGTCTAAAGCGCCTCAGCGAGCAGCAGGCTTAGAACTGCTTGTCCAGCTTCAGCAAACAGAGCGGGGCCAGGTCAAACCCATTGCTGAAGCTTATGCTAGCCAGCGCCCCAAGCGAACGGCGAGTGAGCAAGAACTGCTTGATCAGCTTTTGGCGGAGCAACAGGAGATTCCGACCTTGGAGGATGCCTTGGGTTTAGCGCCTTGGGAGTTGCGATCGCATCCCCAATGCCCCACAAAACCCAAACATCCCATTCCCTTAATTTCTGAGGCAGCCCAAGAAATACTGGCCTCCTTACATGCACTAATTGACGAGCACCGAACTGAGGAGGTTGTACTTGATAGCGACTATCCCCAGGAACAGTTATTGGGGAATCTTTACTGGTTGCCAACACCGGATTTCAAGCTATCCCAAGAAGAAAATCTGAAAAGACTTCCTTTGGCAGAAGTTTGGCAGGCTTGGTTAACGAATCGCCCAAAGTCTTTACGAGATCCAGATGGGTTGGAGATCATTCGTGCCATTGCGGCTTGTCATGGTGCAAATAGCCAGCCATTTCACTATGAGTTTGGAATGGATCGTGGACGCAACCAACCTCCCAAGTGGCAACTTCAACTGTTTGAACAGTGGTTTACCCCAGTTGAACTAACCTCCCCTTTGATACCCGGCCTTCTATCTTGGTTGATTTATTTGGAGCCACCCCAAAATTTAATTAATGCCTTGTTAAATGCAGCTCAATATACCCTAGCCATCATCCATCAACAGACTGCAGGTAAGCGGAAGGAATGGCGCAATTATAGACTGTTAGTATGGCTTAATTTAGCCAGATCTCATTTCCAAGATTATCGTGATCAATGGACCGAGGAACAGATTCGACACCTATGGCAGCTCCTGCGCTGGATTGATGAACCTAGCGATGAGAGTGTTCCCCATTGGCAGGTTAAATCAGGAGAAACTCGCTATAGCTACGACCGATTTGAAACCACTCAAGAAGAAGGATTTATTCAACGCCATCGACCTGAGTTGTGGGAAATTACCCTAGCCTATGGTGCTGAAGCTGCCACCGATGCAGATTTCTGCGATTACTTAATCGGGGCACGCCCCATGTCTTCGCGGTTTAACGAACTGCGAGAGTTGACCCAACGGAAGCCGCATCCCTACATTCAGGCTAATCCAAAGATCGGTCAGATCGTGAATCAATGTTGCGATCGCATCCTGGAAGTTGAACTCACCCGAGGCGAACTGCCTACAGCAGCCACTGAAGTTGCTAAAAATCTGAGTTCCATTGAGGGGATTGCAACGGTAGTGAACCTTCTGCAAAAGCTGGAGAATGAAAAATTTATTCGGGGTTGGGTGTCGGATAGTAAAAGTCGGACTGCGGTATTGAGCCATCTGTGCCGGATCTCTTTTCCAGGAGAAGACGAAACGCCCCAGGACTTTGCCAAGGCCGTTAAAGCTGCCTCTATCCCCACTCAACAGCTCGTGGAGCTGGCCATGTATGCACCCCAATGGGTGAATTACATTGAACAGGCCCTGCGGTGGAAAGGGTTTGCTGAAGCCGTTTGGTGGTTTCATGCCCACACCAAAGACGAGGCTTGGCAGGTGGATGCTGATATTCGCAACCTGTGGGCCGCTCAGATTGCCGAACGGACGCCACTCTCTAGCCAGGATTTGCTGGATGGCGCTGTGGATGTGGCCTGGTTTCAGCGGATTCGCAAAGGCATGAAGTCGGATCGGTGGACGACCCTAAATGAAGCCGCCAAGTACACCTCTGGTGGTGGAGGCCATAAGCGGGCACAACTCTTTGCCGAGGCCATGACCGGAGCAACCGATCGAGCTGGCCTGATTAAACGGCTGCAAACCAAGCGCCATCAAGATAGTGTGCGGGCCTTGGGCCTACTGCCTTTAGCCAGGGGGAAAAAGCGAGACGCAGACCTCCTGGAACGCTATCAAATCATCCAAGAATTTCTGCGGGAGAGCCGTAAGTTTGGCTCCCAGCGCCAAGCCAGTGAAAAGCTAGCCGCTCGCATTAGTATGGATAACTTGGCACGCACCGCTGGGCATCCCGATCCGCAGCGACTGGAATGGGCCATGGAAGGGATGGCGATTCAGGATTTGGCCGCTGGTGCTGTATCCGTAGAGATTGATCCAGTCACCGTCAGCTTAAGTATCACCCCCGATGGCAAGCCCCAGATTTCGGTGCTTAAAAATGGGAAATCCTTAAAATCGGTCCCGGCCAAACTTCGTAAGAATCCAGAGATCAAAGCCCTGCAACAGCGCAAAAAAGAGATTACCCAGCAGGCCAGTCGCATCACTCAATCTTTAGAACAATCCATGTGCCGGGGCGATCAGTTCACTGGCACTGAGTTAAAGCAACTTCTAACCCATCCTCTGTTAAAACCCGTCTTGCAGCGCCTGGTGTTTATTGAGAGTGACACGGGGGTAGCTGGATTACCCCAGGCAGATGGATTACTCAACCCTGACGGTCAAACCGTCGCCATCAAAGCATCCATGCAGCTACGCATTGCTCACCCCGTTGATTTAGCCGAACGGGATGATTGGCATCTCTGGCAGCAATACTGTTTTCAGACGGAGCTGGTCCAACCCTTTAAGCAGATTTTCCGGGAACTCTATGTTTTGACTACGGCAGAACAACAAGGCCGGGGGTCTGGTTCTTGTCGGTATGCAGGGCATCAAGTCAACCCTCGACAGTCCTTGGCCCTCCTGGGCAAGCGAGGCTGGGTTGCCCAGGAGGGCCAAGGGATACGGCGCACCTTTCATGATGAGCAAATTGTGGTTTGGCTTGAATTTGAAGAGGGCTGGTATACGCCTACAGAAGTGGAAGGGTTTACCCTAGATCAGATTTGCTTTTGCGATCGCACCACCTATAAGCCCCTGGAATTATCCGCCGTGCCCTCCCGTCTTTTTAGTGAAGTGATGCGGGATCTGGATCTAGTCGTCAGCGTGGCCCACCAGGGCGGTGTCGATCCAGAAGCCAGTGCCTCAACGGTAGAAATGAGAGCCTCCCTACTCCAAGAAACCAGCCGCCTGCTCCAGCTTAAAAATATTCAACTGCAAAAGTCTCACGCCTTAATCGAAGGGAAGATGGGTAGCTATAGCGTCCATCTGGGCAGTGCGATGGTTCATCGTCAACCCGGCGGAGCAATTTGTGTGGTGCCTGTTCACAGCCAGCATCGGGGGCGACTCTTTTTGCCCTTTGCCGATAATGATCCAAAAACGGCAGAAGTGATCTCCAAGGCCATTATGCTGGCTAAAGATCATGAGATTAAAGACCCAACGATTTTAGAGCAGATCCTCTAATGAGGTATCCCTCTCGATCTCAAAAAGGCGAAGATCCGTTCACGATCCTCTCATTTGAGTTTTTAAGTCTCTGGTTTTTCCATTACGATTCTATGGAGTTCAGCTTCATGCTGCTGAAAGAACAGCCATGCGATTGGGAAAAAGGTCATATAGCGATTGAATATTTCCAGCCCCACTAGCTCAATCGCTTGATTTTGGTTTTTAGCCAGTCGTTCATACCATGCTTTCAAAGTGGGTTTGTAGTCATGAATTGAGTCATGGGTAATACGGAACCCGATCTCCTGAGCGATTTGGAGATGAGTCTCATGCATAGACAATAGAGACCCTGGGAAAAAAAGTTGCATCAAAACCATTGATGTTGGATAGGGCTCGCGTTCCAGTGAGAAGAACTGATGCACCGCTTTGCCACCAGGAACGAGTGCATCGTAAATTTTTTGGTACAGATCGGTAAGTTCATGGGGGCGAACATGCTCTAAAGCACCAATCGAAAAGATGCAATCATAGGGGGCTTCTACAAACTGATCCGTAATAAAATTAGTGAGAGAGACGTTTAGCCCTAACCGTTGTTGGGCATAGGTTAACTGCTCCTTTGATAAGGTGTATCCTGCTAATTGCCCCTGATGGCCTGAATCTTGGAGAAACTTCAACATGGCTCCCCAACCACACCCGAGATCTAGAACTTTCTCGTTCCCCTGCAATTGCATCAACGATAAAAGATATTTAGCTTTATGGGTTTGCGCCTCTTCTAAAGAATCTTGTTCTGACTGAAATTCAGCACAGGTATAAAACCGATATCTTTCATCTAGGAACAAAGCATAGAACTCATTGGAAACATCGTAATGAGTTTCAATGCCGCTGGCATGATCTTGAGTAAGCATCCGATTTAGAAAAGAGATGCGTTGTGCCTTAAGCGGATAAAATCTTGCCAACCCTTCCATCCATGGTGATCTAGGTTGAGTCCAATAGCCCCAACTTTCAGACTGGGTTAAAGGGTGTGGAGAATGAATTTTATATTCTGCCACCGCGTACATTAATCCATAGTTGAATAGATCAGAAATACACTTTGGATATTGCTTAAAAGTAATCGTCATCATTGCTTACCTAAAAACTTCAGACGGTAAACGAACCACTGAGAAGCCAAGCAATCTTTTAAGAGAGAAGGAAAACTCCAGAAAAATATTTAATTTTGTGGTCTGGATGACTCTGATGCCAGAGACTTTCTCTCCGAAATACGATCTAGCTGTTCATCTTTGCTGGTTTCTCAAATCAAAAGTAGGCTAGGCTTCTTCAATGCCGAGGTCATGGTTTGATCATTTCTCAGACACGCCAGCGACAGCAATTGCCATAATTAAATTGAGGATTCACCCTGTCTGAACGACTGACCTAGTGCAGATTTGGAGCCCCCGCAATAAGTGCAATTGTCGTCATCGTTATAGAGGCAATCATGCCCGCTTCGATCCCCTCTATCAATTCATCATCTTCCCATTGAAGAATTATGCAATTAACGAATCAAGCAGATATAGAATCCATTTCCATCCCAGCGTCGTAATATGAAAATTTCTGTAATCGGCATCGGCAAAGTAGGTTCAACCATCAGCTTTGTCCTGGCGAAAGAAGGGTTAGCCTCCGAATTAGTTCTCTATAACCGCACTAGGACTATCGCCCATGCCGAGGCCATTGATATTCAGCAAGCCGTCGCGCTGACCCCCTATCGGCTAATGGTTCGGGATGGCGATCTTGAGGACACCGCTGGGTCGGACATTATCGTCATTGCTGCGAGTGCTCCTATGCCCAAGCAGATGCAGGCCCGCAGTGCCTTGCTGGCAAAGAACATTCAGATTATGCACACTCTAATCCCACCGCTTCTCAATCACAGTCCGAATGCCATCTTTATCAATATCAGCAATCCCGTTGACGCCCTAACCTATGAGATTTTGCAAATTATCCGGCAGCATACCCATCACAACCCTTGGCAACGCGTCATCGGCACTGGCACTTTGATAGACTCTGCCCGGTTTCGGGACCTGTTATCCGCTCAGTTGGGCATCCATTCTTCTGATATCAACGCCTATATCCTGGGGGAGCATGGAGACAGCCAGTTTGCCGCCCTCAGTTCCGCCATGATTGGGGGGGAATTAATTGATGCCAACCCATTACGCCAACAGATGGTCGAAGACGCCAAACGATCTGCCTGGACCATCTTCCAAGCCAAAGGCTATACCAACTACACCGTCGCGTTGGCTGTAGAAATGATTGTGTCCAGCATCGTCGAGGATTTGCGACATACCCTACCTGTTAGTGTTTTGATTGATGGGTATTGTGATGTTTCCGATTGCTGCCTTAGTGTTCCTTGTATCGTGGGTCGAGACGGGGTGCATCGCCGGATAAAAACCCAACTGAATGCCGAAGAAGTACGGGCTTTTCAAAAGTGTGCCCATCAAGTTAAACAGCAGATCCAAGCGTGTTACCAACCTTCAGCAGAAGATTGATGGACCTCCATCCAGAACGCTTATTGGGGAGAAACGACCCTGGAAATTACTAGTTTTCTCCCCCAGCCGGATCAGCGGCAGTTAACCTACGCTAAGTATGGTGAACCCGGGAGTATTCCGTGTGAAATGATGAGCTTATTTCTAAAATTCGAGTCTCATGCTTTGCATCTCCAACCCCTACCTGACAAGGTTTATAGTCATTTGACAACAGCAGCCGTTACGATTGGAAAGTTTGCGAGGGCTTCTGATTCTCTGAATTGTCTCTAAAGCTTTGCCGATACGCTCAGAGTCTTAAATTTTGGCCCCCAAAGCTTTGAGTGTTTCTATCTGAGTGATGTTTAGACCCTTCGCATCCATAATATTTAAGTCTTCATAGAGTCTTGGAGGCTGCAAAATCTGACTGCATTGTCCCGTTTCACAATTCCAGATGCGGGTTGTGCCATCTTGTGAACCACTGCAGAGTGTCTTGCTGTCTGGACTAAAGGCAAGTGACCAAATACATCCTGTATGTCCAAGTAAAGGCCTCTCCCAATGCTGCTGGGCCTGATTCCAGAGATGGATTTGTCCGTTGTTACTCCCCATCGCCAATAGAGTACCGTTGGGGTTCCAAGCCAGGCTCCAATTCATTTGACTGGGGACAGCAATTGTTGTCTGACAGAGGAGGGTTTTCAAATCCCAAAGGTTACAGGTTCCATCACCACTCACAGACGCTAAGAGGGGGAGATAGGGATGGAAGACTACTGATGGGATAAGACTTTGGTGCCCTGCCAAAGTGGCATCACAGACACCCGTTTTAGAGTTCCAAAGTTTCACCGTGCGATCGCTA
Source organism: Acaryochloris sp. CCMEE 5410 (assembly GCF_000238775.2). Lineage (NCBI taxonomy): Bacteria > Bacillati > Cyanobacteriota > Cyanophyceae > Acaryochloridales > Acaryochloridaceae > Acaryochloris > Acaryochloris sp. CCMEE 5410. Next base: position 1,196,426 of record NZ_AFEJ02000001.1, read on the forward strand.
CTACCACTAGCAACTTGCTGACCATCAGGGCTAAAGGCAACGGACCAGATCCGGCCATGATGCCCATCCAATGTATGTTGGCAAGTCCCTGAGTTTGCATCCCATAGCTTCAGCCTGCGATCGCCCCCTCCGCTAGCTATCACCATGCCATCCGGGCTCCAGGCAACGCTCCAAACCCGACTCTGATGCCCCTTTATGCGCAGCTGACATTGACCGGAGTCAAGATTCCAACATCGTAAGACACCCTCATCATCGCCGCTGATCACATGAGTTCCCGCAGGGTTGGCAGCTAAAGTCCAAACAGAACACTGATGGCCCTGAAGTATGCGATCGCATGCGCCAGTTTCTATATTCCAGAGGTACAAATTACCATCTTTGCTGGCGCTAATGGCTGAAGAAATCGCTCCCGGATTGAGAGAGACAAAACCGACTTCACAGGCCCAGTTAGAGCAGCTGCTAATACTCAGCAGCGACTGTTTTTTCTGGAGATCCCAAAGACGCACAGTCTGGTCTTCGCTAGCAGTAATCACCATGTCCCTAACCCCGCAGTCGATGGCTGAAATTCGACCGTCATAGCCCCCAAAGGTTTGATCTATCTCACCAGAATCCAGATTCCAGCACGTCAACTGAGCGCTGTCACCCCCCGCGATTAGATAACGATCATCCACACTCAAGGCTAAAGCCCAAAGACGACGACCCGGCTGTCCTAACGTTGCGACTGGCTCTGCACAGCCCCGCTGCCAGGCTTCGATAACGCCGCCATCTCCTGCAGAGTAGAGGGTTTGTGTTAATTGACAATAGGTGAGTGCCCAGATGCCCCCTTGAGAGGAAGACCAACGATCCAGCAGCTCCCCTGTATCGCTATCCCAACAGTACAGTTGACCGTCAGTACCACCGCTAAAAATTAAAGACTCAGCCTCACTGACCGCTAGGGCGAGGGCATCCGTCTCCAGGGTGATCAGGCACTGAGCCTCGATAAAGTTCCAGATCTTGAGGGTTTGATCGCTACTGATGGTGATGGCAATTTCAGGGTTGAAGCAGGCGACCTGCCAGATGCGATCGCAATGCCCTTCTAAAACGTGTAGGCAATTCCCCGTTTGGACCTCCCAAACCCGCACCGTTCGATCTTCGCAAGCGCTGAGGAGATACTTTCCATCAGGCGATGGGGCAAGACTCCAGATCCAGTTTTGATGGCCATTCAACCCTTGGATCTGTCGTCCCGTTTTGGTCTCCCACATAAAAATACGACCATTCTCATGGCCCGTCATAAAGCAATCACCCGCTCGACTTAGGCAAGCGCTGGTGACACCGCCGAAGGCATGGGAGAAGACTGTTCGCGATAAATCAGCTTGGGATAGGTTGACACGATGGAGGGGCGTTGTTGTGAAATCCACTTCCCATAGCGGTAATCTGGACAAATCTTGTCCGACGAGGGAATATCCTGACTGGATCCAGAGATTCACAAGATTCCCGGCAGCATAGCTGGGTGAGTGGTTGGGAAGCGACGTGAGAAGCTGAGCAAAATGATGGTCTAAATCGACCGAACACTGTTCTCTAAACCGCCCCAGAATGGGCTGTAACACTTGCTGACGCTGCACCTGTTGCAGATAGTTTAGATGCCCAATTTTCAGCAGCGGCAACTGGTGCAGCAGATGAAGCTGGGATTGGGCCAGTTCAGCCGCCAACTCCTCAACCAATTGCACGGTGGTGTATTCCATCACGGATGACTGAAGGCCAAAAACCACGCGGTCGTGGTCGGCCTTACGTTCTAGTAAGTTGCGGCGCTGGAGTGCTGAGAGGGTATCGGATAATCGCCGCTGTAAAGAAGTATCGAGGAGATCGGCTTTAATTTCTTTAAATGACGCCGAGCCTCGATGCATGGCGAGATAGTACAGCACCCGCTGTTCATGGGTGCTGAGTTGTTGCCATTGTTGCTTGAGGAACGCCGCCAGTCCCTCATACATAACCTGTCCCTCAGCCAGGAACTCTGAGAGATTGCCTTGGAACAAATCGAGAATGGTCGTGCTGACAATTTTTAAGGCGAGGGGGTTACCGTTGTACTGTTGAGTGAGCAGCTCCCAATGCTGGGGTTGCCCGACAAAGGTTCCCTTCGTTTTGAAAAGTGCCTGAGTTTCTGCGACGGATAACGAGGGTAATACATGAGATCGCACCGCCTTGCCTTCTGAAAACACCTGAGCCGGGAACTGTTCACAGCAGATGACTAGAACACAACTTTTATGGTTTGTGGAACTGAGTTTTTGGAATAGGGTGCGGTAATCCTCGTATCCCGTGCGGCAGTCACCCGTTGCACTACCGGATTGGATCAGGGTTTCTGCATGGTCCAGCACCAACAGGCAACGGTGTTCTCTCAACGTTTGCAGCAATGTCTGGATTTGGATCTCAAGGGATGTCTCTTCAGGCAGGATGATGCGGAACGATTTCAGCAAGTCCTGCAGGAGCTGAGGCAAGGGCAGTGGGTTCTTCAGCGATCGCCACACGCCCCCTGCAAAAATGTCCGCATTCTTTGCCACGAGTCGAGCTGCCAAGGTGGTTTTCCCCATCCCAGCCATCCCCACTAGCGACACCAAGCGGCAGCTCGGATCCTGGAGCCAGCCAGAAAGAAGGGCCAACGACGATTGGCGCCCGATCAAAGCTGAGGTATCAATCTGTTCACCCCAGTCCCAAAATGATTGCCAAACCGGGCTTTTTTGCCTGACCGTTTTTGGAGGTCTTTCAAATATGGTGTTGCTCTGACGGCGATGCAGAACTGATTTCACATTGGATTTGGTGACTTTTTCGCCTAAGCCTCGGGACAGTTGTTTCCAGATTTTGCCGCCTAAATCCTTGATATAGTTGGCATCGTAGCCCAGAGACGCCGCAATATCAGCATATTTTTTGCCTGCCCAAACTTGCTGAAAGATATTGACTTCAAGATCGTTGAGTCTCTCTGCACCCAGGATAGTATCGATCATTGAGATCGCGTCTTCAATATCCATACGGCTTGATACTATACCCCTCATTCATCACAGGACAATCCCGGCGTTTTTTTTCCAGCCAACGCTAGTACGCTTCTTTGGGATCAACTATCCATGCTAAATCATGACAGGAGTAGCCATCGGACAAAAATATTCAGAACTCTAGGTGCTGTGGATGCCCTGGTTAATTTCTACTATCTTACTGCTGAGGGTGGAGTACCTTTGATGGAGCTTGGCTGCTGACTTAAATAGAATTAGGATCCATCCCAAGCGCCTTCAACTTTGCGGCTAATTGCTCAGCCCGAGCCTTTCCCTGCTCAGCCCGAGCCTTTCCCTGCTCCACCTGAGACTCAGCTTGCTCCACTCTCTCTTCTGGTGTGAGTAAGCGATCGCCATCCTGATTAAACCAGTAAAACCATTCCTGTTCCCGCCTCAGTTAGGTTCCGTTTTGACCATTGCTATTTTAGCGACCACTTCAGTCACCCTCCTATGACATGCGATCGCCTGTGGGCTGATCAACCGTTTGATATGGGCCTGAATTCGGTGCGTTTGCGATGGTCTCCGACTGGCCTGCCTCCAGAGGAGCTTTGCTAACGTCTA